>NZ_CP006745.1 GCF_000510265.1 Candidatus Endolissoclinum faulkneri L5 | reverse complement strand
AATTTAATCCCCAGGTTTCACCGATACAACAACATCATAATATAATATTGATATATAGTAGTAGTAAATGTTTAATGTACAAAACTGTAGAAATAATGTACAAAACTGTAGAAAGTCAAAACATGTCAAATATTCCCATTTTAGACACTTTAAACAAAATAACTAAATCACCGCCACCAATATGGTTTATGCGTCAAGCAGGACGTTATCTACCTGAATACAAAGAAATAAGACAATTAGCAGGAGGATTTATTGAATTGTGTCTAAATCCTCAGATGGCTTGTGAAGTAACAATCCAACCTATTAAAAGATTTAACTTAAATGCCGCAATTGTATTTTCAGATATTCTTTTAATAACATTAGCTCTAGGATATAAATTAAAGTTTATAGAAGGAAAAGGTCCCATAATATCTCCAGTAGAAAATGAAAAAAATATTCCATTATTTAATGAAGATAAATTTCACAATAGAATAAAGAATGTTTATGAAACTATTTCTCGAATTAAAGAAATTTTACCAAAAGAAATTGCAATAATAGGATTTGCAGGTAGTCCTTGGACAGTAGCTGCTTATATGCTAGAAGGAGGCAGTAGTCGTGATTATACAAAAATAAAAATTTGGGCTTTTAAACGAACAAAAAGTTTTCAAATTCTTATAGATCTACTCATTGATGCTACAATAGAGTATCTAAACAAACAAATATTAGCAGGAGCCCAAATTATTCAACTATTTGACAGCTGGGCAGGAATAGCGCCAGAAAGTATTTTCAAACAATGGATAATAGAGCCGACAAAAAAAATTGTGCAACAAATTAAAAATTTACATCCTTCAATTAAAATTATTGGATTTGCTCGAGGTGCAGGAGCTATGATTGAGGATTATGCATCATGTACAGGAATTGATGCTGTCGGACTTGATAGTAATATTCCCCTTAGAACAGCTTATAAACTACAAAATACTATACCTATACAAGGCAACCTTGATCCTATTGCTTTACTAGTAGGAGGAAATGCTTTAAAAAAAGAAACTAATCGTATAATACAATCATTATCATCAGGACCACTTATTTTTAATTTAGGACATGGTGTTTTACCACAAACACCAATTAACAATGTCATTGAATTAATAAAACAAATTCGGAGCTAAATATTTTATGGAATGGTACAGTATTATCAAATCACTACATGTGATTAGCGTAATCGCGTGGATGGTTGGTTTACTATACTTGCCTAGACTATTTGTATATCATGCAGATGAAAACATAGACAGTCATACTTCAGAAAAATTTAAAATTATGGAACTTCGCCTTTATCGTTTTATTATGAATCCAGCTATGATGGCAACATGGAGTTTTGGAATTTCCCTATTATGCATGAATTGGTCATTGTTTAACGATAAATGGATGCATATTAAATTTTTTTTAATTATCATGTTAACCGGTATCCATCACATTATGGGATACTGGCGGAAACTTTTCTGGATTGGTAAAAATAAACATTCTTCTTTATTTTTTCGAATTATAAATGAAATTCCTACAATTTTAATGGTATTTGTAATTTTTTTGGTAATTATTAAACCTTTTTAATAATTATTTTTACATAATTAACTCTCTTGACACTATCTGATCAGTTATCATAAAAATGGCTGATCTACTTGCTCAGACAATTTATTCTCTCCGAAACATTGTATGTACTGTAGACGCTCGTCTGCAGACTGACCGATGTATAAAACCACTCATATTTCTACTTATAATTTTAATTATCCATTATTTGAAGGCAATCCACCACAGATGAATCTTCAAGAACTTAAAGCCAAAACGCCTGCTGATCTCCTCGCTTACGCGGAAGAGCTTGAAATTGAAAACGTAAGTACCTTGCGCAAGCAAGACATGATGTTCGCTATTCTTAAGCAATTAGCAGAAAATGATTTACCTATTTCAGGCCAAGGAGTACTTGAAATTATTCCTGATGGATTTGGGTTTCTCCGTGCTCCAGAGTCTAATTATTTACCTGGTCCAGACGATATATATGTTTCTCCTAGTCAAGTGCGGCGTTTTGGTTTACGTACTGGAGATACAGTTGAGGGGCAAATTCGTTCACCAAAAGATGGTGAGCGTTATTTTGCTTTACTTAAAGTTAATCAAATTAACTTCGAGGATCCAGAAGCTATTCGTCACAGGATTAATTTTGATAATCTTACCCCGTTATTTCCGAACGAAAAATTGAATTTAGAAAATGCATTTAAAACTGAAAATAAAGATTTTACATCAAGAGTGATTAGTTTGATTTCTCCTCTAGGCAAGGGTCAACGTGCATTGCTGGTAGCACCGCCACGTACTGGTAAAACAGTAATGCTACAAAACGTTGCTCATGCGATTTCAGAAGGTAATACTGGTGTATACCTCATTGTATTACTAATCGACGAACGTCCAGAAGAAGTGACAGATATGGTACGCTCTGTGCACGGTGAGGTAATATCTTCAACATTTGACGAACCAGCTTCTCGTCATGTTCAGGTTACTGAGATTGTTATTGAGAAGGCTAAACGTCTTGTTGAGCATAAGCGAGATGTTGTAATTTTGCTAGATTCTATTACACGCCTTGCTCGTGCCTATAATACCGTTGTCCCATCTTCTGGAAAAGTGCTAACCGGCGGGATAGACGCTAACGCACTACAGCGCCCAAAGCGTTTTTTTGGTGCAGCTCGTAATATTGAGGAAGGTGGATCCCTTACTATAATTGCTACAGCTTTAGTTGATACTGGATCAAGAATGGACGAAGTGATATTTGAAGAATTTAAGGGCACTGGTAATGCTGAAGTGATTCTTGATCGCAAACTCGCTGATAAACGAACCTTCCCAGCAATTGATATTACTAAATCAGGCACACGTAAAGAAGAATTGTTAGTCAATAAGTCTACTCTGTCAAAGATGTGGGTTTTACGCCGTATTCTTATGCAAATGGGTGCTATTGATGGAATGGAATTTTTGCTCGATAAGTTAAAAAATTCTAAAAACAATCAAGAATTTTTCGATCAAATGAATTCTTAACTTTGCTTTTTAGTAATTAATTATACATTGCTATTATTTTTTTTAATTAATATAAACTGAGATTATGATAATACCTTAAAAGTATGAAATAAGGATAATTTTTCTATGAAAAATCGTATAAGTAATAATTATTAATAATTATATTAAATTTTATTTTAATTTGTTATCTACACAAGCTTAATAATTGAATTAATCTTATTTTTCGAAGAAATCTATGAAAAAATTTACTATTTCAATTAATAATGCAACTGATTCAGATCATAATCGACTATTTTTAGTCGATGGATCTGGTTATGTTTTTCGTGCGTATTACGCTCTTCCTCCAATGAATCGCGCAGACGGAATGCCCGTCAATGCTGTGTTTGGCTTTTGCAATATGTTAATTAAGCTTATGGAAGACAGAGATATTAATCGTACGGCGGTCATTCTTGATAATTGTCGATTTAGCTTTCGTAACAAAATTTATCATGACTACAAAGCGAATCGTCCAGAGCTTCCTGAAAATCTGATTAAACAATTTTCTCTAATTCGCAAGGCTACTATGGCTTTTAATGTACCTTGCATAGAAATGGAGGGTTTTGAGGCTGATGACGTTATTGCTACATACACTCGTGAAGCTGTAGAGAAAGGTTGGCAAGTAACCATATTATCTTCTGATAAAGACATGATGCAATTAATTAGGCCAGGAGTTATCATTTACGATCCTATGAAAAAAGTACGGATTAGCACAGATCAAGTGAAGCAAAAATTCGGTGTATTTCCAGAAAGAGTGGTTGATGTTCAAGCGCTTGCTGGCGATTGTGCTGACAATGTACCAGGTGTACCGAGTATTGGTATTAAGACAGCTGCTCAGCTTATAAAGCAATACGGAGATTTAGAGACATTGCTTGGTTCCTTAGCGTATATAAAACAACCTAAACGTCGTCAAAAACTGATTCAAAATGCGCATTTAGCTCGAATATCTAAACAATTAGTTACTCTGAAGGACGATATTCAATTATCTGAAGATCTTGAAGATCTTATTGCGCATAATGTTAACGTGGATAATGTAATATCTTTTTTATATGATCAAAATTTTAAAAAGCTAATTTCACGTTTTGAGAGTAATTTTGTGCAGAATTCTTATAAGAAAGTAGATCATAAGAATATCCTTGTTTCTTCGATCAGTAATGATGTTAAATACGAAATTATAACTAATATGGAAGATTTGCGTCTTTGGATAAATGCTGCTGAAACCAATGGTATAGTATCAATTAATATAGAAACTACTTCTCTGAATGCTATGCGCGCAGAATTATTAGGAATATCACTAGCTCTGGCTCCCGGTAAAGCTTGCTATATTCCCTTACGTCATATGAATACTAGAATTTACGATCAATTGAAGGATACAGCTTCGTTTTTAGTTGAGGAAGTCAAACAAGTTCCGTTTAATGAAGCAATTCTTGTTCTTAAAAAGCTTTTTGAAAATTCTTCAGTTCTTAAAATAGTGCATAATGGAAAATACGATTGTTTAGTACTGAGTCGAAAGATTAACGGGGAAATCACTGTAAATCCTTTAGACGATGTTATGTGCATTTCATATGTATTGGATGGTAGCATGCATGGTCATGGACTTGATGAGTTATCTTTTTTGCATTTTAAGCATGCGAAAATTTCTTTTGCAGATGTTTGTGGAAAAGGAAAAAAGCAAATCAGTTTTGCTGAAGTGAATTTGGATAAAGCAGCGGTCTACGCTGCAGAAAATGCAGCTATGATTTGGCGTTTGCACAAAGTGCTACATCCTCGTTTGGTTACAGAACACATGAGTACTGTTTATGAGGTATTGGAACGACCACTAATTCCAATTTTAGTAGACATGGAACGTAATGGTATCACAGTTGATCCTCAAATTTTAGGTGATATGTCCAAAGATTTTGCTAAGCGTATTGTTCAACGTGAAAATGAAATTTATTATCTTGCAGGCGAAAAATTTAACCTTTCTTCGCATAAACAGCTGGGCAAGATCCTTTTTGATAAGTTGAGATTACCTTGTGGCAAAAAAAGCAAAGCCGGTTCTTATAGCACAGGAGCAAAAGTGCTAGAAATAATGGTAGATAAAGGCGTTGAGTTGGCAGATAAGATACTCGAATACCGGCGGCTTACTAAGCTTAAATCTACTTACGTTGACGTTTTATTGACTAAAATAAACCCTGAAACTAAACGTATTCATACTTCATATTCGATGACCGGAGTAGCAACTGGCCGATTGTCATCTAATCATCCAAACTTACAAAACATCCCTGTACGTACAGATGATGGGCGTAAAATTCGTACTGCATTTATTGCAGGGCCGGGCAATGTTTTACTTTCGGTGGACTATTCTCAAATTGAGTTACGAATATTAGCAGATGTAGCGGGATTGGAGGGAATGCGTATGGCGTTTAATTGCGGTATAGATATTCATGAACAAACTGCTTCAGAGGTGTTTGGCATATCGCTTGACAGAATGACTTCTGATGTTCGGCGTAAAGCCAAGGCAATTAACTTTGGTATCATTTATGGCATTTCTAGTTTTGGTTTGGCTCGTCAGTTAGGTATTTCGAGAATTGAAGCTCAGGGATATATTAATGCTTATTTTAAGCGCTTTTCTGGAATTATCGATTATATGCTTGAAATGAAGCGACGTGCTTATGAGTATGGCTATGTGCAAACTCTTTTTGGTCGCAAAATTTATATTGATGCTATTCACGAAAAAAATCTAATTAAAAGAAATTTTGGTGAACGAGCAGCTATTAATGCACCAATTCAAGGTACTGCTGCTGATATTATAAAGCGAGCTATGGTGCGTTTGTCGATTGCTTTGCATAAGACAAACTTTAAAGCAAAAATGTTATTACAAGTACACGATGAGCTCTTGTTTGAAGTACCTGAAAGAAACGTTGAGACTACTGCGGCTTTGGTTAAAGAAGTGATGGAGGGGGCTGCTACTCCATCACTTAATATATCTGTGCCATTGGTTGTAAAAGCCGGTTGGGGAAATAGTCACGGAGCAGCACATTAACTAAAAGTTTTTATTGTTTAACTGATTTTAGATTAATGTTTATATTTTGATCATTGATTGGCTTTATATTTCATCCAATAAAAACAAAGTTGATTTTAAACAACATAATTTTCTAGAACAACACTTCGGATAGACCTAATCGCACAATTATAATGTCTAGCTCCTTATTAGTAGCATGCAAGGATATCTTGTTGTGAATTATAAGATGAAAATTTCAGATTTTACTACTACAATTATTTAGTGTTAAATTTACTAGTAAATTTAACTTGTATTCTTACTTTTTACGCGAACTAATTCTTCTTTGTTTTTAAAAACAAAGAAGAATTAGTTCGTTTTATGTACAGCATTTGCAATGTTAATTTGCTTTTAGGGGGATTATACCAGGTAGCTCTTTGCCTTCCAGCCGCTCTAGAAAGGCTCCACCTGCTGTAGAGACATAAGAAAACCGATCAATCACTTTAGCCTCAGCTAAAGCTGCCATAGTGTTTCCACCGCCAGCGATAGATATGATTTGTCCACGATCGGTCATTTCAGCAACTGTTTTAGCTAAAGCGATGGTGTTTTTGTCGAATGGCTTAATTTCATAGGCTCCTAAAGGGCCGTTCCATATTAACGTTTTGCATCTTTCTAATCGCCTTGTAATAACATCTACTGTTTTAGGACCTATGTCAAGAATCATTTTGTTTGAGGGAATTTTAAGGATGTCTACTGTTTTAGTTTTTATATCGGGGACTAAAGCATCTGCAATTATTGCGTCAATTGCGAGCAATATATCGCAGTTTGCTGCCTTAGCTTTGGCCTGTATTTCATAGACCATGTTTATAAGCTCTGGCTCAGCTAATGATTTGCCAATATCTACTCCGTTAGCAGATAAAAAAGTGTTAGCCATACAGCCTCCAATAGCAAGCACTTCAACCTGAGAAACAAGATTAATTAGTATGTTCAATTTTGTACTGACTTTATCGCCGCCGATAACGACTATCACTGGACCAAGCAGGGTGCAGTTTAGAGCGTTTAATTCTGCTTCCATTAAACGTCCAGCAAATGCAGGCAAAATATGTGCTACTCCTTTTATAGAAGCGTGAGCCCGATGAGAGACGGAGAAAGCGTCGTTTACGTAGATATCGGCAAGTTTAGCGAGATTTAATGCAAAGTTAATATCGTTTGTTTGCTCACCATTGTGGAAGCGTAGGTTCTCTAATAGCACTATTTCGCCTTCTGATAAGTTGGCAACTGCATTTTCCGCGGCTACACCAATGCAATCATGCGCGAAGTTAATCTGACGTCCAGTAGCTTTTACTAGTGGTTCAAGAATTGTCTTCAGCGATAGTTGAGGATCTGGCTTTTTTTTAGGTCTACCGTAGTGGGAAATAATTATTATTTTGGCACCGTTATTGGATAGTTCTACGATAGTAGGGGCAGCCCGTTTAATTCTAGTAACGTCTTTTATGAAGCCATTATTCATTGGAATATTTAGATCAAGTCGTAGTAATACACGCTTACCTTTGACTTTAATATCATCTAGTGTACGGTAATTACTCATACTAAGATTTCTCCTATCACAAAAAATAAATTTTATTTTTTAAATTACTAGTTCAGTTTTTACGCTATAGTCATCATTTCAAATTATAAATAAAAGCTTTATTCGGTGAGAATCAGGTAAAATAGTTTAGAAATTTACAATTGCTTTTAGCTAAGTAATGGATTAACATCTAAATTTATTTCTTTATTACTTTTTAAATATTACAAGAATACTTTATAGGTAAATTATATTATAATCTATAATACTATGGGGGGGGGTGCATGTTTGGAGCGGGCGACCGGTATCGAACCGGCATCATCAGCTTGGAAGGCTGAGGTTCTACCATTGAACTACGCCCGCGCTATCGTAGACTTCCACGAATACATATTTGGTTTGGATGTTAAATTTATTAATGCCGAATGCTATAAATTTGTTTAATTTTTATCTTATTTTCTTAGATTGTTTCTAAGGCTTACAAGTTTCTAAAAATAGCTGTATTTTAGATGATGTATTGTTAACTAGTATCTTAATTAGATTTATACTATAACTAGTATCTTAATTTAGATTTATACTATAAAAGGTTGATTTAATTTTAATATTCATATTTTTTCTTTGGGGGTAGCAATTAGCTGCTATGGCAATGTTGTAATATCAAGAATGATTGGTACTATTATATACAAAATTAGTGGTTAATTTTATATACAATAGTATGTTTTTATTAATTTATGGCAATATTATCTTTTAGGAGCAAATATTTTTATGATCTTAATCAGTTTACCTATTCGGTTTACTCTTTTAGTATGGATGTTACTTTTTCCTTCTTTCGTATTCGCTCAGAATGGAGATCCGATCGCTGGTAAAAATGTTTTTCGTAAATGTCAAGCATGTCATACAGTGGAGAATGGAAAACATCGTCAAGGCCCGTCTCTTTATAGAGTTATAGGACGTCGTGCTGGTACTGCTGAGGGGTATAAACGTTATTCAGAAGCAATGAAAAACTATGGAATTATATGGGATGCAAATAATTTAAATATATATTTGGAAAATCCTAAGAAAGCATTGCCAGGTAATAAAATGCCTTTTGTTGGTTTGAAGAATATCCAAGATCGGTACGATGTGATATCTTACTTAGAGCAAGTAGCCAAATAAGTTATCTTAATTAGTTAAGATTATTACAAGTAAAAATATCTTGTTAAAGTTACGATTAAACTTCTCGATAATCTCAAATGTAAGGAGGAGATTTTAGGTATCTTATTAATTTAGGTATCTTATTAATTAAATAGCGCAATGTATCGGTAACCTTGAGTAGTTATTTTCTGTGTTACACACTTGCTATGTGATTATGGTATTCTTCGAATAAGGGATGTTTGTTTTTATTTTGTATTTAGTATTCTAATATACGGATGTTATCCAGCGTTAACTAATTAAAACTAAGATTTTATAAAGAATAAAATTTGTAATTATCTTATTATCGCTATTAAATTATTAATAATTGAATTTTATATTTTTATAGTATACTCTTTTAATATTGATTTTATTAACTGAGTTCAGCTATAGCAGAGATAAATATAAACATTTTATTTTAGTTATACTTTTGATAATTTATCTTACTTTTAATAGGTAAAAATTTTGTTATGATGGACATACAGGTATTGTATAAATCAATAAAATACCTGTATGTCCATCATAACAACAATTATAATTCCACATTTATAATTGTTAGTATGATTTTCATTCTAGAATAACTTGTCTGATATATAAACTACTTATTACCTGCAAGCGCTTAAATGAGACAGGATTTTGCCGCTATTGGTTAAGAGTTTTTTATTTAAATCGCGTTTTATAATCTGTGGTTTTCTTAAGATTTAAGATATGCTAAGAGCGTATTTTCTTGTCGGCAATTAATCTTACAAGATAATAATATTTATGGATAAGCTAGGTATTATAAAAAATATACAGTTTTGTTATTCTGGGTTATAATTAAGCAGTGATAGAAATAACGAGGAAACTAACATAATATCCCAGAACTTTATACATAATTAGGTACTATCTTAAGTGAAAATAGTATTTAAAATTTAACAAACTAAAGATCACTGAAGATATAAATATTATTGTATTATTTAATGGCTATTTTAAAGATATAATCGATTGTATTGTGGTGGAATACTTTAAATTATGTATATAATAAATCTTATGATCACTGTTGATTTAATATCAAATTAATTTGGTTTTAGATTTTTTGATATAGTCAAAGTTTATTATATCTAATATTAGATATAATAAGGAGAATGGTTAAGTTCATTCTTGCCCTTTGAAATTAATACCCTATCTATTTTATAGGTAACTAGAATTAATTATCGTGGCTTATTCAAAGCGATGAATATATTTTCTTTCCATAAGTTTATAAATTTACGTTGCTTGTGGGGATTATGCTGTATCGGGGTTGGGCATATTAAACGGGTGGATAATCTCCCCTCCCTTGTCTCATCCTAAGGACATAATATACATGGGGTCTAGTTTTCCACTTTTTGAAGTTATTATTTATGCTATGATTGCGGGTTTTTTGATTTTGAAGCTACGTAACGTATTAGGTCGACGTACTGATAATGAGAAAAAGCGAACAGACCATTTTTCGCCATCCACGCAAGAAACTGATAATGGTAATATCATATCGCTTTCTGACCGCGTGGTAAGGGAATCTCCTGAAAATAATGAAATTACTTCGTCAACGGATAGATTGGCTTGTATTAAGCAAGCTGATAGTAAGTTTGATGAGAGAAAATTTCTTACCGGTGCGCGCGTTGCCTTTGAGATGATTGTTAAAGCTTATGAGACAGGCGATGTGGATATGCTAAAATCTCTTTTGTCCATTCCTCTTTACAGCAGTTTTATGCATGCGATCGAAGATCGTGAACAAGCTAAAGAGATTCAAAAAACCTCTATTATAACTTTTCGTTCTATTGATATTACTGGAGCTGAGCTTATTGGTTACGAGGCATTAATAACTCTCAAGTTTGTCACTGAACACGTAAGAGTAAATATAAATGACTCCAACAAGGAATTGGCCAATGATCCTGATAGCGTTGATACGCTAATCGATATTTGGACTTTTAAGCGTGATGTTCGTTCCAGTGATCCGAACTGGGAACTGGTTTTAGTCTGTGTTCCTGAAGAAGAATAAGCAAATTCTAGTGTTAATCGCTGTATCATTGCTGCTGAACATTTTAATTACATGTTCAGTCAATAATTTTTCTACAGCAGAAGAAGGAAAAACCTTATTATTATCTAGGTATAATTTTGCTAATCTTTCTGGATGGTTAGAAGATAATGTTGATGCAGCAATGCCAGCTGTACTAAGCTCTTGTTCTCGCATGTTAGAGAATGATGATGATAAGTATATAAGTGCTGCTCTTCCACGTTTTGGTACAGTTGGAGATTGGCGCAAAGCTTGTACGGCATTGGAGGATCGCTTTCGAGCTAATAGTACTGCTGCAACAGCTCGGGCGGTGTTTGAAGAGTATTTTGCTGTTTGGCGCGCTTCAGATGAAATTGCGAGCGATGGTATTTTTACTGGTTATTATGAGCCGCAGGTTCGCGGCGCACGTAGATACGATGCTACTAAATATACTGTACCGTTGTATCCTTGTCCAGATGATTTGATTACCTTAAATTTAGGTGATTTTCGTAAAAATATGAAAGGAGGACGCATTGCTGGACGAGTTGGAGGATTGCAAATGAAACTTTATGACAGTCGTGCCGATATTGAGGGTGGCTCTTTAAAAGATAAGGTCAAGCCGATTTTTTATTTAGCAGATCCCATAGAAGCATTTTTTTTGCATATTCAAGGTTCTGGTCTTATCATTTTACCAGACGGTAGTTCTACCCGTGTTGCTTATGACGGACAGAATGGACATCTTTATTTTCCCATTGGGCGTTATTTGATAAAGAAAGGATATCTGAAGCATGATGATATATCGATGCAGACAATTCATACATGGCTAAAGAATCATCCCAAGCAAATGTATTCTGTGATGAATCTTAATCCTTCTTATATTTTTTTTCATGAAATAAGTGGGGAAGGGCCTATCGGAGCTCAGGGAGTGGTGTTAACGGCTGGGCGCTCTTTAGCAGTAGATCGTACTAAGCATGCGCTAGGGGTACCAATTTGGGTTGATATCGACTATGATTATTATCCTAAAGGGATCAAGAGATTGACGGTTGCTCAAGATACCGGAGGTGCAATTCGTGGCCCAATTCGCGGTGATTTTTTTTGGGGTTCTGGAAAAAGTGCTGGGGAAATGGCTGGGTCTATGAAGGCTAGAGGTCGTATGTGGCTTTTGCTTCCTCTAAGCGTTAACCCAAATTATATGCACTAAGATTACACTCATATTTCGGAGAAATTGATTATTTGTTTTAGACAATTAACTAAAATTGCTTTGCATAAATAAAAGTTCTACAAAGAAATATTACTCTTTATCAATTTATCTTATCTTAAAACAATTGTTAATATTGTCCAAGGTCTTTCCTGATTGCCTCTAAAAATCAAAAAACTTTAAATTATGGAATAAGGTTAACTAATTTAATATATTGTGTTTATCCATAGGTGCTTAAATTTATATCTAAACAACGTTAATCTTGCGATAATTAAAATCTACTAGACAATTGTCTTTGCCTGCTAAGTTTATTTTTATTCTTTGCTGATTTATTTAACTATTCTGTCAGTAATATAATGTCCGAACTGCGGATAAATCATGACATTGGTTTTTTACTTGAATTTTTGACTATAATTTTATTCCTATAATACAAATCGCTTTATATTTTTGACTATAAAGAAGTTTTTATTCTTTTGTTTACGAATGTTGCAAAACTTTTTTTGAATGGAAATTTAATATAGGAGGCAGAAGAAAGGATACTAGCATCTATCTTGATAGATGATTGATTAAGTATTTTCTAAATTGTAATGAAATGCTTATTTATTTTATGCCGGATAAAATTTATAGATGCTGGTCAGGGCTTCTTAATGATTATTAATACTTGATTAGCTGTACTTGTTAAAAAGTATAGTATAAGCACCGATAGCTATATGTCTTGGAGAGATATATAGTCAATTTTGATATAAATCTAGCAGATAATTTTCAGTATTCTATACGCTTGTCTTTAGAATAAAGACGTTGTCAACTATATCTTTTTTTTAAGTAATTTATTGGAATTATTTAAAAAAATTGAAATATACTTCGATTGTTTTTTTTACAATTATAATTAATTATCTTGTTGAAATTTTAGTTTCGTCAGCTAGTAAGTAGCTATTAGTATAAATATCGGACCAGGTATTTGATTATACACTTCTTAAAGTGTTGTGGATAGTATACGCATTATTCAATGATAGAAATTATTGCTTTTAACTTGTCATAGCTTAATAGTATATCTTATCATTCTTCTAGTTTAGAAATAAATAATGATCTATTAAAAGTGATTAAGATTTGCTAAATATAATTAGCGGCTTTTAGCGGCTTTTTGATAAAATACTTTCTGTATAAAAATTTGATTTATTAATGCAAGTTTAAGAAACTTAGTGACCTGCTTTTATTTTTAATAGATCTGAGCAAGTAAATCTTTGTGCTTTATCTATTAGACTGCATAATTAAAATCTAAATTAATTAGGAAGCTTTGGCTTTAATTAAAAAATTTTATTTATTTATAATAAAGTAGTTAAATAATAACAATTACTAGTTTTTACTACTTATCTTTGATGTTTTAATTTATAATGCAGATTAGGTTTAATAATTAACTTTTTAATTTAAGGGTCCGAAATTTTTTATAGCTATGCTATTGTTCAATAAAAATATTTTACAATTAATTATATGAAAAAATGAAATTTGTCATCTTTTGGTCTCATACGTAGATTAACTGTAGATCTTTGGTGTTTTATAATTATTACACTTTGCGCTTAGTCGTAATGATATAATTTTTCTATGCTCTATTGCATGCGGCTATTTTTGTAAATTAATTGCATTAGCCATTTAATCTTTTATGCATATTTATGGATGTTTAACTTACTTAAATTTTTTGCATTTAACCTGCTGTAGCTCGATAATTATTTCATTGGAATATTATAAGATAAATTTAGATTAATATAACCGAAATGTTGTTATTAGTAATAAAATATAAAAATAACCTTAATGACTGCTTGAAAAATGAGCGTTATTTATTTAAAAAAAATATTTCTTAATTAAATGCTGGATCAGCAATATATAATATATAATATATAATATATTAGCATTTTTGTTATAATTGGTTGCAAAATACTTATTTACTTTAATGTCTTGATAAGAACTTTTTACAAAACCTAGTATTAATAATGAATACAAATAAATTGTTATTATGTTCTCTTTTATTCATCTGCAATTATTAGTATTCATTAGTTTAGAAAAATTTTTAACTTCTGTAAGAGATAGAATGTAATTATTAATTTAGCAATTGTTTTTATACTTAAATCTTATTACAGCACTTTCTTATTTAATTTTAAATAAGATTTTAACTTGTGTTTGATCAAGTAAATTTAATTATCCAGTTAATAATCCCGCTTAACGTAAGATTATTAACTGGATAATTCTGTACGATCGGTTAATTGCTCTAACTTCATAATACTCAACTGAATGCTAAATTCATTCATTGATAACAAAACAAGCATCATTGTATTAATTCAAGCGGAAGTCGGTATTTAAATATGTTAAATATTACTTTTGCCATAGTAAGTTATTAACTTACGTTATTATTGCTAATAAACAAGTATATTTTTATATAGCATTGATTATGTTAAATATCATAAGCTATTATCACTATCACCGGCGATTATAGATTAATTAAAATTTTCATTTTTGACTGGATAAGAATTGTGTAATTAATAAGAAAAGCTTGATTATTCTCTTTGCTGATAATTTTAGTATAAAATGTTATTATAAAGTTAATCTTTTGTTAAAGATTAACTAAAAATTGGGTACGTAGTTTATAAAAGGTTGTTTGGTGAGGCAAGATACAATATTCGCTCCCGCTACAGCACTTGGGCGGTCTGCTTTATCGATTATCCGGATTTCTGGACCAAGGTCTATGGATGCGCTAATTGCTCTAACTGGTGATGTCCCTCCTCCGCGTCAGCTTTCGTTAAGATTATTGCATGATTCACAGAATGGAGAAGTTTTAGATAAAGCAATGGTTGTCGCATTTCCAAAACCTATAAGTTCTACCGGCGAAGATCTAGTTGAGCTCCATTTACATGGCGGCGTTGCTGTTTTGAACGCGGTATGTAATTGTTTATCATCAATGCCTGAACTCCGTATTGCTCATCCAGGAGAATTTACTCGTCGAGCTTTTCTTAACGATCGAATTGATTTGACCTCTGCTGAGGGGATTTTTGATCTTATTGATGCGGAAACTAACGGACAAAGACGCCAGGCGATTGCACAAGCAACTGGTAATTTAGAATTAGCCTTAAAAAATTGGCTAGACAAACTTGTTTCCGTTACTGCTAAGCTTGAAGCATTTATTGATTTTCCAGATGAAGGTCTACCTAAAACTATTCAACGAGATATCAAAAATAATCTTAGCTCTTTAATAGCTGAGATGAAGCTAGCTTTAGAAGATGCTAGCCGTGCCGAGAGAGTACGTGACGGACTGCAGATTGCAATAGTTGGGCTTCCTAATGCGGGAAAATCTTCTCTTCTCAATTGGCTAGCTAAACGGGATGTTGCAATTGTTAGTTCAATACCCGGTACTACTCGAGATATTTTAGAAGTTTATTTAGAGATTGATGGGTATGCTGTTACGGTAGCTGATACTGCTGGTTTGCGAGAAGCAGTTGATGCAATTGAGGCAGAAGGTGTGCGGAGAACTTTAGCACGTGTTAAAAATGCTGATATTACTTTGGTTCTTTCTGATGCAAGCGAGGGTGATATGGGGAGAGCAGCTGTTAATCATTATTTATCCCAAGAGGCTACGCTAGCACTTGCTACTAAGATTGATTTAGTTGATGCTGTCTCTCCTCCTACGCCCTGGATTGGCCTGTCTACTAAGACAGGCTTTGGTACTGAAGTATTTATTCAAATACTTAGTAGTATAATTGCTGATTGTATGGAACGAACTGGGTCGATTACTCTTACACGAGCACGACATGTTAATGGAGTACGAGCTGCTTATGACGGATTACAAAGAGTGCTAGAGGCATTTGATAGCAGTGAACCTTTAGAGATTGTAGCTGAAGATTTGCGATTATCTACATATGCTCTTGAACGGATATTAGGAGTGGTTGATGTAGAAAATATACTTGACCAAATTTTTGCAGAATTTTGTATAGGAAAATAAAGTTAAGTTAATTTTTTACCGAAAACTTTGGGTAGATAGAAGCTTACACTGTTTGGTGGTAAGGTAACAGCCTTGCGGATTTTATTATAATGAATTACTTTGATATTATTGTTGTTGGCGGGGGTCACGCTGGCTCGGAAGCAGCCGCTGCCGCTTCTCGTATGGGAGCTCGTACATTACTATTTACTCACTGTCGTGATAATATTGGCTTAATGTCATGTAATCCTGCGATTGGTGGTATTGGCAAGGCTCATATCGTTTGTGAAATTGATGCGCTGGATGGAATAATGGCTAGAGCCATTGATCGATCAGGGATTCAGTTTCGGATGTTAAATAGCTCTAGAGGACCAGCTGTACGAGGTCCTCGGGCTCAGGCTGATCGAAAACTTTATCGTATGGCTATTCAAGATATACTAAGCGAATACGATACTTTATCTATTGTTGAAGCGGTGGTCGAGGATTTATTAGTTATTAACGGACGTTGTTGTGGTGTAGTGCTAGCCAATGGATCTGAGTGGATGTCTGCTGCTGTTGTTTTGACTACAGGCACTTTTCTTCGTGGTGAAATTCATATAGGTGAAGAACGCTGGTCGGCAGGTCGTGTTGGAGATGTGCCTGCAATTGGGCTTGCCATGACCTTAGAGCGTTTGGGTTTGCCTATGGGACGTTTAAAGACTGGTACACCACCGCGGCTTGATGGTTTAACAATAGACTGGAATGCTCTTGAGGTTCAGCCAGGTGATGAGCCTCCGAGACCATTCTCGACTTTGACTGAAAAAATTAATATTAAGCAGATCCCTTGCCATATTACTTATACAAGTGAATTGACACATACAATTATTCGAGATAATTTATGTCTTGCTCCGACCCATAGTGGAAGGATTAGTAGTTTTGGACCACGCTACTGTCCGTCAGTAGAAGATAAGGTTGTCCGATTTCCCGATAAGAAAATGCATCAAATTTTCCTAGAACCCGAGGGGATTGATACCTTAACCATTTATCCAAACGGCATCTCGACTTCTTTACCTCGGCATGTTCAAGATCAAGTAGTTGCTTCAATTCTAGGGCTTCAGCGAGCGCGTATTTTACAATACGGTTATGCTATTGAATATGATTATGTTGACCCGCGTGCATTATCTCGAAGACTGGAGGTTAAAGCATTACCTGGTCTTTATTTAGCTGGTCAAATTAACGGAACTACTGGATATGAAGAGGCTGCAGCACAAGGAATTGTCTCTGCTACTAATGCAGCTTTAGCAGCGAGTGGCTCTGATCAGGAGCTCTATATAGATAGAGCTGACGGATATATTGGGGTAATGATTGACGACCTAATTTCTCGTGGGGCCCCAGAACCTTATCGTATGTTTACTTCTCGTGCTGAGTATCGATTACGCTTGCGAGTTGATAATAGCGATCTTCGTTTGACTCCTATGGGGGAAAGTATTGGCTTGATTGGATCGTTTCGAAGTAAAGCATTTGCAGCACGCCAGAATGCAACATCTCTTGCGCGTAAAACATTAGAAGATCTTGGTGGTTTTCCTCATATGCTTTCGAAATTAGGATTTAACGTAAATAGAGATGGTAAGCATCGTTCTGCATTTGATCTGCTTGCTCATTCGGATGTGAGCTGGGATAGATTAGTTAATGTATGGCCTGAAAAATTGTCTGAAATTCCTGAATTTATTGCAGAACAGATTACTGTCGAAGCAAAGTATGCAAGATATCTTGATCGACAAGAAGCTGATATTAAAGCTTATCGTTATGATGATACATTAGAACTGCCAGAAGATTTAAATCCATCAGTGATCGGTTCTCTTTCTGCGGAAATCTGTAATCTTCTTACGATCAAACGACCAAGAACTCTTGGTCAAGCTGGGCGACTGCCTGGAATGACACCAGCAGCAATTGTAGCTTTACTTCATTATGTAAAAAAAATCGATAAAAAGCTTAATGTGTGACACCGAGTGATCTTCAGCAGCTTTTTTTTCTTACTGATAATCAGCGCAGGGCTTTGGAACAATATGCTGAATTGTTGGTAAAATGGCAATCACGTATTAGTCTTGTATCGCGTACTACACTTACTAATTTGTGGTCTCGTCATTTTCTTGATTCTGCTCAGCTCCTAATACACATGAAAAACTTACCTGGACCAGTGCTTGATCTTGGATCAGGGGCTGGATTTCCTGGTTTAGTTTTGTCCATTATTGGGCGAAATGATATTGTTATGGTCGAATCAGACAGTCGCAAAGTTGCCTTTTTACAAGCAGTAGCTAGCGCCACTGGCGTTAGTCCAATTATTAAAGGTTGTCGTATTGAATCATTGCAGTTTATTGCTGCTGGTATTGTTACAGCACGAGCACTTGCATCGGTAGATAGGCTGCTACGTTATTCTGAACCGTATTTTCATGAAGAAACGGTATTTTTATTTTTAAAGGGAGAACAAGTTGATGATGAGCTAATAATTGCAAAAAATACTTGGAAAATGTTAGTAACTAAATATTCAAGCATTACCTATCCTCAAGGAGTTGTCCTGAAGCTTGAGAAAATAACTCGTGTTTGACGAATATATTTAGATAGTTACTTTATTTTTAATTTTCTTATTCTTCTTTTTCTAGAAATTCTTTAATTAAAGAATTTCTAGGTTATTAGCTTAGAAAGTTTGAATTGATTATGATTAGCAGAAAAAAAACAAAGCATCTCTCTTACACTTTAGCATATACAGAAAAAATAATTATTTTATGCTATGATTACAGTAAATTATGCAAAACTCAAATTAATTTGATTGGCGTAATTAATTATTTCTAAATATTTAGCAAACATTCACTTTAGTTTTATTTTTACGTAATAATTTATTACTAATGAATTAGTATACTTATTCATTCTAAAATATACAATGCTATGTTGAAATTTTCAATTATATAAAAATTATCTAGACTAAGAGTAAATCCCTGAAATAAAAAATAATAGAGTTTACTTTTATCGTTTATAAGCAAAATTTATCACTTGGTAAAACCATTATTGATTTTAATTTTGTAAGATTAACTTTTTATGCAGAGCGTAATGGAATTACGTACTATTATATAAATAATATATCAAGTCCTTAAGTTGGTAATTTCAGCGATCATATACTTGGTTATAAATTTATTTATAGGTTTTAAACAGTTAAAGAGATATTTTTTTATTATAGGATTTTAGCTTATGATAATCGTTAAGTATTTTAGATTAATATCACATCATGATATATAATCTGTTTTGCTGATCTTATAGAGCTAAAATGAATAAAAATTAATTTAATTGCCTGCTTTTCTCTGCTAACTGACTGAATTAGTCTGTTCATAATATTTGAATAGGTAAATTCAAGAAATCAAGTAAAAATTTATTAGTAATGAATAATTAATACTTGTTTGAAGACACAGAATACATGTAATAACACTTAAGTAATATTTAATTTAATAAATGCATTGTAGAGCTACTGCAAGATAAATTATTACACTAACCCTACAAATGCAAATTTATGGCTGAAAGTTAGTAACGGTATGCATCTGACTTAAAGGGACCTTTAACGTTTACGCCAATGTATGCGGCTTGCTCTTCGGAGAGCTTGGATATTTTTGCGTTAATCTTTTTCAGATGGAGTTCTGCAACTCTCTCATCTAGTTTTTTGGGTAAGAGATAAACTTGCTTATCATATTTACTATGATTTTTCCAAAGCTCAATTTGAGCCATCGTTTGGTTTGAAAATGAGGCACTCATCACAAAACTTGGATGGCCAGTGGCGCACCCAAGGTTCACCAATCGACCTTCTGCAAGCAATATAATGCGCTTATCGTCTGGAAATACAATCTCATCAACTTGTGGCTTTACTGATTCCCATTTAAGATTGCGTAGTCCATCAACTTGGATTTCATTGTCGAAGTGACCAATATTACAAACAATTGCTCTGTCCTTCATTACTCTCATGTGATCGACAGTAATGACATCCTTGTTACCGGTAGCAGTTACAAAAATATCAGCGGTTGGGGCTGCTTCTTCCATATTTACTACTGCAAAGCCTTCCATAGCGGCTTGCAAGGCACAAATTGGATCTATTTCAGTAACGATAACACGTGCACCCGCGTTACGGAGAGATTGCGCTGAGCCTTTACCAACATCACCGTATCCTGCAACACAAGCAACTTTACCGGCAAACATTACGTCGGTAGCTCGACGAATACCATCTGCTAAGCTTTCACGGCAGCCATAAAGATTATCAAATTTTGACTTGGTGACACTGTCGTTAACATTAATAGCCGGAATCATCAGAGTACCTTTTTTTACCATCTCATAGAGACGATGCACACCTGTAGTGGTTTCTTCAGAAACTCCCTTTATATTCTTGAGTAAGTCGGGATATTCTTCGTGAATTATTTTTGTTAGATCACCTCCATCATCTAATAGCATGTTTGCATGCCAACTATTTGGACCTTCAATAGTTTGACGAATACACCATTTGTATTCCTCTTCTGTTTCACCTTTCCAAGCAAATACAGGAATGCCGGACGCAGCGATGGCTGCTGCAGCATGATCTTGGGTAGAAAAGATATTGCATGATGACCATCGGACTTCCGCTCCAAGTGCAATTAGTGTTTTAATTAATACAGCAGTTTGGATGGTCATATGTAAACATCCGATGATTTGTGCACTCTTAAGAGGCTTCTGTGACATATATTCCTCTTGAATAGCCATTAACCCAGACATTTCAGTCTCAGCAATCGCTATTTCTCGTTCTCCCCAAGCAGCTAAAGAAATATCCGCTACCTTATAATCCTGAAATTTTGTCATTAAATATTCCCCAAAATTTGAGTATATAACGCAATATTTGGCCAATCCTAAATTTAGATAGCCTAAATTAAAACCTAACGATATCTAGGTATCTTGACAATAAAATAAAGCTTAAATTGCTTATTTTTGCTATAAGTAAACAAATAAATTTATTATTACGATATAAAATTTCCCAATAATGATAACTATATGTAGCAGTATTAATTTTTAATTTAGTTACATTTCATCAATGATAATAAATACTAGCGCTATATTGGCTAGTTATCCAATGTTTACTTTTAGCTACAATGTAGAAATAGTTTGGCGAAAATCGATTTATTTAATAAACTTTTTGATTTGTAGTTTATACTATAATTAAACAATTTTTATTGTATATACAGCTAACTAAATTAGATAAAAATTGTCTAAAGTTAAGTATTAGCTAAATTAATTTATAAAATTATTGATTTAAATTAGAGAGAAAATTTTTATCATTGATTACTAAATATATCCGATATTTCTATATAATAATATAGTATTTTATCTATTATATGAGAGAATATTTTGTAGAAGAGAAAATCTTATTATTATTTTTGAGTATAAAATTATCTAATTATTAATACACCTATAGTATAATTTCATTATACTTTAGTTATTGTTCGTTTTTTCAACTTTATATAAAAGAAATTCAATATATGGAGCAAGTAATAATTTAGGCATTATTACTTGTATAATAGCATGCGAGTTTTTCTCCTAAGGGAGATTTGAAATAATTTATTTTTATTGGTTTAGCATAGAATTATTAGCTTGAGTGAAAATAAATAGCTGTACTAGCTATCAGTACGCCAGTTTTATTGGTATGCATAGCTCAGATGAATTGCTTGATAGAGGTTAACAGGTAAATTAGATATTGACAATTTGAATTCTTACTATTATGAAAGGAAATAAAATAAGCAGACTTAACTGAATTGGAAAGTGTTAATAATTTTTATTTCAAAAAGTTGATTTATCAGATAGATTATCTATATCTCAATTTTGTGTGTTAGATCCTCCTTATAGACCTTTTGATTGCGCCACTAATAACCTAATACTTCATTTACTTATGCTAAAATAGCGAGAGGAAGCATGGCAATAAGGGTTTGATCGCTCAGTATTAAATTTTTTGTATGTATGTTTTTTCAATTGTGCTGTTCTTTATCGTTTTATTCTGCTATTAAGCAAGCTTAATGAAATTGTGATCTATTAGTTATGTTAGTCTGTAAGGGAATACGACTACTTGCTTAATTAACAAGAGAATTTTTCTCAGAGAGCTAATTCAATTCTTTAGTCATACTCAGAGGCGCTTTAATTTTATATTTGTTTTGTTATAGACAATCCAGCACCTGTTATTTTTAGCTGTTCTGAATTAGGCATCAACTCGCACTTAACAGTGCTGCCCGAGCACGCCATACAATTTAGTTAATTATGTTTCTATCAATCTATTTGACTTATATTAAAATGATATAGATTATTTCTTTTCTTAATGCTTACTATTGACTTAAAAATTAATGTATATCTGTGAGATATTTAATATCTACACAGATAATAATACTGGATTTTGGCTATCAATCTTCACCTTCCTACTCAGGAGATCGATCACTCGCTCTGTACATTGTTAAAGAATTACCTTGATACTTGCTAGTTAAGTAGAATTATTTATTATTGAAGGAAATTTTCTAAAATTTTAAATAAAATTATATAAAATTATATAGAATATTCACACAAAAGTTTGTTTATCGATTTAATTAAATACTGTACAGTATTAGTTTTAAAGACTAAACTAGCTGAGAAAAATTGGTAGACAAAATACCACAGCTCTTGTGTGATTATATAGGCATGACGATACCCAGAAAAAGCTATATTAAAAATGTTAATTTCGAAGTGTGTATTTGTATTATTAATATTTTGTATTTATGATTATCCTATTGTTTTATACTAGTATCAGTAAGGTCCATAGGCATATTCCTGGACTAAATGGGAAATAAATTCTAGTAACAATATCAATATTATTGCTGATATATCAATGCCTCCAACCTTAGGTAAGACTAAGCGAATTATTTTTAGCATAGGTTCGAATATTCGAGATAAAAAGTTAATTACTGCTAAAACTAGACGATTATAAGTATTAATTGCATCAAACTTTACTAATAGATCCATCATGATGTAAGCAAATAGAGCGATCCTCAAATAGTGAAGGATCGTATCAAAAAGCCAAGCCAGTGAGTTCATGATCACAATTGTAAATGTTGTTGCATTAAAATAGCAAAGAATTTATTAATGATAAGATGCTAAACTACAATAATAGCTGCCTAATTATTAGAAATCAAGCTTTTATATTTAAAATAGATCATTATAAAAAATAGATTATTATAAATTAATAACAATCTCTTCGTTGAATTTTTGGGGAAATTTGTGCTACTATTTTGTGATATTATAATATCATAATGTCAATCCTAGTTTTGTACTATGGGGCTGTAGCTCAGTCGGTAGAGCGTCGCGTTCGCAATGCGAAGGTCAGGAGTTCGATCCTCCTCAGCTCCACCAAGATTGATAATTAGCCTTACCTAACAGATAGTTGATTATCAACTATCTGTTAGGTAAGGCTAATTCTAGAATACTCGTTATGAGTAAGCAAAGAATATATTCTATAATAAGAAAGTATTTTTATCAATAAAGCTATAAATTATTTTAGTGGTTAAATAACCAGAATAATGAGAAATATTTTTAATAAAGTAAAATTTTTGTAAAAACCATTCAATAAGCTTTAGAAATTACTTGGTTTATTTCCCGTAGAATTATAATTTTGATAATTATATTCGTTAATAATTTAATTGCAAATGCGATAAATGCGTATACGCACGAATAATTTTTATTAATGCTTACAACAATAAGAACTGGCTTACTAAGTTTTAATATATAATATTTTTACGTAAAAATTCAATTAATTACATTATTGCCGACAAGGAAGTTAGTAATAATAATTATTAAATTTTTATCAATACTATGATTAATCAGGTAAGTATTGAACAAAGATCGATATTTACTATCGCGAATACGAGGAGTAATTTTTATTTAATTTGTTATTTTGTCTTAGTTAGAATAATTAGTTTTACACTAAAGTAAGAATATAAATAGTAATAAAAGAAAATATGAGCTTTATTTGTGATTATGCTTATTTATTTAAACTGTTTTAAATATAATCAATTAATTATTACTAATTGCTTGAATTAGGTAGGTTTTACATTTTATGCAGCAAATAGAGTATTGTTTTCTTTAAACTATTGAATTAAGAATCTAATCTGAACTAAACATTTACTTTTACTAGTAATTTCTTTAGTTCGTGATTTTTATAAATATTTTAATTTTTTTATACTGTAGATGTTTGCGCAGGATTAAGAAAAGCTTTTTTTAAGACACCAAAATTTACTGCAAAAAACAAAGTGCATTTAAGCAAAGTAACTTTAAGCAGAAAGGTTTTTACTATTATCTTTGCAAGCTTAGAGCATATCATATAAGCAAAAATCTACTTCTTAGGATGTCTATTTGCTGATTAGTTAAAATAAATCGTTATTTACTTAGAATATCCATGTTATAAAAAAACTTTTATTAAATATAAAGTATTTAATAATGAGATTGTCTATATACTCAGTTATTATTTTTAAGCCTGATATTTGGCTAAATTTTTTACTTTAAGGCGTGTTTTTATAATGATAGCTGTATAATTTTCAATTAAAATTAGTATCAATTAAGACAGTTAATAATTATTGTATTCAGTACTGGTATAGCTGTTTCATTGTATAAAAAGCTATTGATCATTAAGACTTATAAATTGAGTCTGGCACCTGTGATTTCTGCTTAAACTTATGCTGTTAAATTGTCGATTATCAAATACAATAATTGGCGAATTAACCAATAATTTCTTGGTATTAATGATAAGCATTTCGCTAAAAACTGCAATTATTAGTTAATAAAGATCCAAATGTAATGGAATTAATTAGATGTTATGTTTATTTTAGGCTAATTATTCAATAGGTCAATAGCCCTATAGAATGAAACTTTCTCCTAAGTAAAATTGCCGGACATTTGGATTGCTAACGATTTCACTTGGCGAACCTTCCATCAAAACCATGCCGTCATGAATGATGTAAGCTCGATCTACGATCTCTAATGTTTCGCGAACATTGTGATCTGTAATCAGTACTCCTAATCCACGATTTTTTAGTTGAGAAATTAGATCACGAATTTCACTTATGGCAATTGGATCAATACCGGATAATGGCTCGTCTAACAAAATGAACTGAGGGCGTGAAGCAAGTGCTCGAGCGATTTCTACACGACGACGTTCTCCGCCCGATAAGGCCAATGCTGATATATTACGTAAATGGCTTATAGAAAATTCAGCTAGTAATTTATCTAGTATTAAATTTTGACGTTTTGGATTTGATTCTACTAACTCGAGAACAGCGGATATGTTTTGTTCTACATTAAGTCCGCGAAAAATTGAAGAATCTTGCGGTAAATAGCCGACACCTAATCGAGCGCGACGGTACATAGGTAGGTCAGTTATATTTTGTCCATATAAGCTAACGTTACCTGCATCAGTTGGTATAAGGCCTATAATAATGTAAAAGCATGTAGTTTTACCAGCTCCGTTTGGTCCAAGTAGCCCAACTGCCTCAGATGGCTGGACATAAATAGACACATCTCGCAAGACTGTTCTTTTCTTGAATTGCTTGCTAATGTTATTAGCGCATAGACTATTGCTATGTTTAACGTTTTTACGTATGAAATGAGTTGTGAGGTGATTATTTTTTGCACAATTTGATGACATTCATTTACTCTCTTATCGTACTTATTGAGTATGTTTGTTGATTAGTGGTATATAGTATTACAAAATATAGTATCTCTACGTACCTTAAGAATTTTGGCTATCATTCACTTAATAGGCCTTGTACCCGCCCCCCACTTTTTAAGCTTGGCAGTATATAGCTTATGCCAGTATTTAAGTTGATTTGAGCTTGTTCACCATTAATCTGGTTTCTACCTCTAGAAACCCTAACATTGCCTTGCATTCTGGCTACTTTATTCAATACATCGTATCGTCCTTCGTTACCCCTTATAAGCTCTTGTGGTGTGATAATAACGACATTGCCAATAGCTTTTAATTCTTTTATTTGATTATCTCTGCTTGGAGTGTATCCAAAATAAGCGGTTAGGGTGTCTGCTTTGATCGTTTGTTTATTCTGCGAGAACGAAGCTGTGCCGTGAGCTATTGCTAATCGACAAGATTTTAAGTATTGAAAGCTTTTGTGGGCAGTAATAGTATAAACGCGGTTCTTAAAAATTAAGTTATTTCCTGTAAGTGTAATAACTTGTTTATCTATATTGTAGACTGCATGCTGAGCTATAGCTTGGTTTTCAGTTGAAGTGATAATTACATTGCCGAATGCTTCTAAACGATAAATTTCACTTTTATTAGAATTTTTTGAGCGATAGAGAGCAGTTAACGTATCGGCGCTGATTGTGAACACATCACGCACTGCTTTGACATTACCGCGTGCTATATAAAGTTTTTTATCACGGTTCCATTCTATAATATCATCAGCTTCTATTCTAACTTCATCTTTATTTTCTGGCTGTTGAGATTGAGCACTAGGAGTAAGCCAATTTACATTAAAAGCAAGGAGTAAAACTGCTATAAATATTTCGGTAATGTAGGCCATTATAGAAAAGCATAAAGCAATTATTATCAATCGCTAGTTTTGGTCTTGTAATAAGAAGGCTTTGGTTTTGCCGATAAAGATTATCCGTGATCCATTACATAGTATTTGCATACTTTGGCCTTGAATTTTAGCATCTGGGCTATAACCCCAGGTTGGCATTTTACTAAACACTTTCCCTTGTCTTAAGTCGATTGTTGCTTTTTCAGTAACTAACTGATATCCAGCATTATTTGATAAGATTACTCCATCTGTTAGATTTATAATATTGGACTCTCTAATCCACTTCCCTGCCGCAGCTTTTACTGTAACTAAAGTTCCGTCTTTGTTTTCCATATTTGCCTGTGGGTGATCAAGTATGACAATTTGTTTACCATCACTAGGTTGGGTAGCAGAATGAGCAATGATCTCAAATGGTTTGTTGCTTTCATTAAGTCCAATTATTCTCGGATTGATCATTCGCATATTCCCAAAATCTTTTTGGTTTATTAATGCTTGGTTCTTGCGAATGTGTGAAAATTTATGGCCGATTTTTAGCGAAATTAGCACTACAGCGATTAGTCCTATTGCTATAATTAGCAACAAAACTTTCATGACTATCACAAAACGGCTAGTTTGGCATTTGGGGTAGAAAGATTGAGTTTTTTTAATATGTTTGATAAAATTTCTAGTGTTTAACAACAAAACCTTATTTAAGAGCATTGTGCTATAAAATTATAGTTGGCTGCTTAACTCAAACTATAAGGTCAAAAAATAGCAGAGAATTATCTTTCTTCATTTTAATAATTAGGTAATTTTACTACTCAGTGAGCAAATATATCTTCTTCGCTAAACCCAATAAGATCAAGATGGGCACGAGTGTTAAGAAAATAAAAAGCATCTTGAGCAATTTTTATTCGATCTTCGCGTACCAACATTTCATCCAGATGATATTTAATTTTGTGCAGATGCAGTACATCGGATGCAGCGTAAGCTATTTGTTCTTGAGTTAGATCGTTTTTCCCCCAGTCAGAAGACTGCTTTTGCTTAGATAATTCTATGCCCAACAAATCGCGACAGAGATCTTTTAAGCTGTGTCGATTAGTATAAGTTCTCACAATCTTAGAAGCGATTTTAGTACAATAAACCGGAGTAGTTACTACCCCAAGATAAGCTTGTATAACTGCTATATCAAAACGAGCGTAATGAAATAGTTTAAGGATGTTAGGATTATTTAGCAGTCGACACAGATTCGGAGCGTGATAATCATTCTTAGTAAATTGTATGAGATGTGCTTCAGAGTTTCCACTAGAAAGTTGGACTACGCATAGACGATCTCTTTCTGGTTTTAGACCCATAGCCTCAACGTCTATGGCAACTTCTTTTCCGAGATCTATTTCTACCGGCAAATCACCTTTGTGTATATTAGCAATAATTTTTAGAATTCCTGACAGACAGTTATTAATGTAAAAATGGTGCCTAGGAGAAGACTCGAACTTCTATGACAATACAGTCACTAGCACCTGAAGCTAGCGCGTCTACCAAATTCCGCCACCCAGGCATCATAACGTATGTGCATTGTAACAGAATAATCAATGATGTCAAGGCTATAGTTTTAGCTATAAGCAGGGTAAGATTCTATTTATTTTAGAGTGAGAATAAATTTTTTATTTCTCTTTGCTCTAATGAGGAGTATCCTGAATAGATCACTTGTAGTTGTTAGGAAAATTGCCATGCATGGCAAGATAGTTACTGTTTTTGGAGCTTCTGGCTTTATTGGCCGTAGCGTTGTATATAAGTTAGCTAAGTGTGGAGCACGGATAAATTCAGTTTGTCGCAACATAGAAAAAGCAAAATTCTTAAAAACCATGGGTGTAGTTGGTCAAATTACTCTAACAAGCCTAGATGTTACTTCTTCCAAAGCGATTGCGCAAGCGATGAAAGGTGCATCGATCGTTATTAATTTAATAGGTATTTTAAATCAGTCTAGATGTAATAATTTTAACGCTGTGCATTGTACGGCGCCGAAGAAAATTGCTAAAACTGCTAAGTTACTTGGTGTGAAAGCTGTATTGCATGTCTCTGCAATTGGTGCTGACCCGCAATCTTCGTCTGAATATGCTCGTAGTAAATTTGCGGGCGAGGAGTGTGTTCGTAGCGCTTTTCCTGAAGCAATAATCTTACGCCCATCAATAGTCTTTGGAAATGATGACAGTTTTTTTAACAAGTTTGCCTCTATGGCGCAGTTTTTGCCGGTATTACCTTTAATCGGCGGTGGGAAAAGCATGTTTCAACCTGTATATGTTATTGATTTAGCTGAAGCTATTATTGCTGCTCTTAATACACCTGCTGCTTATGGTCAAACTTACGAATTAGGTGGTCCTGCTATTTATAGCCTTCGAGATTTGATAGAGATTATATTGAAAGAGACTAATCGTAAAGTCAGTCTTATAAAACTACCCTTTTGGCTATCATCATTAAAAGCTTCGTTATTGGAGTTAGCTCCTAATCCAATATTAACGCGCGATCAAGTAGAATTACTAAAAATGGATAATGTAGTGTCTTGTGGTGCTAAGACATTTAATGATCTTTTTATCAACCCTACACCAATTGAGATCATTATCCCCAGCTATCTTAATAAGTATCGTCCTAGTGGTAGTTCTATGGCATTTTTTATCGATCAGTTTAAGTAAAAAATTATTATTTTTATTATTCGCCATTATTCTCAAGACACTAAGTAAAAGCATATCGAGTTACTGATATGCTTTTACTTAAGAAACCGCTCTAATTTTATTTTATTCTTTTTTTTACAGTATAAGAGAAGTATTTAAATTATTCGTTTATTGCCTTAGTATGTATTATTCGTTTATTGCCTTAGTATGTAAAAATCTTTCATCTTCTACTCCGATACTCTAATTAGTAACAAATATCCATGCTTTGGCATAAAGCAGTTTTATATAAAACTGTATAGTATGATACCATTACTATCTTTAATTTTTTACTATATCTAGCGCAATTGAATTTTAATCCGACTAAATATATACTTATTGTCTACATAGCATAACAATTTTGCTATTGCGTTAAGAAGTTAATATTTATCTAATTACAAAGAAATACTCAAGAGTTAATGCTGTCGCTATATTTTTAATTACTGTTAGATCATATCAATATAAAGCGCTATAAATTTTTGATTCTTTGATTTAATGTAAGATATTAGTAGGATTTAAATCCTACTAATATCTACGGTTTTTGAATCAGGTTATAAGATACTTGCGATTCTCATTCGATTTTACAAATAATTGTATTGCTTGTTATTGTTCTATTTTTATTAACTAAGCAATGAATTGCTGTTTTTATATGAGTTATTCAAATAACGCTATTCTAATAGCGTTATTTGATGAAATTGTTGTATTAAAAATTATTGTTTCGTTAGAATTAAATGAAAGTTCAAAAATAACTATTTGGTTGATTGATTAAAGTAAGAAATCTTGATTAGTTAATTATTTAGGCTACATTAATGCTATGCGATAGCATATGCTTGAATAATGTATTCAAAAACTACAGTACATGAGAACTATATATTCATTAATAATATAGCTAAGTCAGTTATTTATTTTAGCGATATTTCTTTTGATTTCAGCGAGTAATTGGAAATTACCAGTCAATTCACGTTTAGTATCTCATTAAAAACTATTAAAAAAAGATCAAGGCTATAATAGTGTTTTCATATTTGTTAGTACATTTTTTTGTATTATTTAAAGTGGTTAGCTTGTGCGTATTTTTAATGATTCAGTTTAACCGGAGAAAATTCTATTAATACTTAATCTGGTATAGCCCATTTGCTAAGGCATCTATCGTCTATAAAGAAGCTCAATTGACAAAAAATTATTTCAATATTTCATGAGGTAATATAATACACATCTATTTATGCGTACATTCTTATCCATTCTATAATTTTTATTACATGGTGTCAAGCAATGACTGATACCATGAGGAGATGAGTAATATATAAGATATTAAGACGATTTATTCTGATCACTAATGTAGCCGCATAAATATTAATGTATGTTTACTATGAAATTATCCTTTTGGATAAATTGTAAGCTAAAAATTGTTCTAATTTAATTATTGATGCGGTATTGGAGATTTGCTTCATAGGAATTCAATACTTTCTTAAGGCATGAATCGGGTATGGATAGTCATTAATCCTCGGTTTTGTAGTTAATTAGATATGTTTTCACAAAAATTATAAATAAGATTGTTTGATGACTAGAATAAATATTAACTTTTAAGTGGCTTAATTTATTTTTGTAATACTTTTAAGCAGACAGCAGTTGTATATTTTCTGATCAAAATTCTACTGTAAGGTTAATGCTTTTTTATCTCAGTTATGAAATTTAATTTTTTAGGTATAATATCTGAAATAATATCTGAATATTGATTCGGGGAGGTGCAAATTAACATAAAATCCTGGGTACTCAGCAAAAGGCAGCAATTGTAATTTAATATTGTCAACTAATGGTAATTCAAGACGCATAAATATTAAGTTAAATTCGCTATATTAATTTGGTGGCAGATTATAAGTTTGGATTTTTTATAATAAAACAATTAAAAATACTATTTTGTACTATAACTATCACGTTGATATAAAACGTAATCATTTTAATTAACATTATGCAATCATTAATAAATTTTCTTATAAAGAAACGCTTACTTTTGTAAAAAAGTAATACTATATAACTATATAGTAGTTCACTAAATTTATTGTCGTTCTTTAGATGATAATTTTATTTATAAACTGAATAAATGATTAAATATTATAGGTTTGAATACTTTAATCATAAGTAGCACTATTATTAACAAGAAAATCAACTAAAAAATCAGCCTGATTATTGTTTTTTTAGGCTGTCATTCATCGGTAGTTCTACGCTTATGTTTTGATTATAACCCCTTTCCAATAAATCAGTATACTATTAGGACGTCTTATTTCATACGCATAGTTTTTTGATCATTGTCTATAATCTTGCGAATATTCGGGATTGCTTGATCGAGACCAAGCTGCTGGCGGATTTTTTTTTCGTTGATCGAATACACTGTCTTTTGATTATTAAAATTCGGTACTAATTTTAAGCGGCGAAGAATGCTTTCAGCAATATTATTTGTCAGTAAGTTCTCTTCTGGCATTGGCGGATGCAATTCATAATTTGGCGGAAGTGAAAGCGGTGGACGAGAGACAACTTGGAATTCGTCCGGTGAATTTTTGGTATATCCAAGAGCTTCTCGTATTTGCGTACAACCGCTAAGACCGATTAAGAAGATGGACAATATACTAATCGCTGCAGCCGCACTAATGATGTTTTGCGCTAAGTAGCTATGTTTAAAGGCATTATCTTTCGCTTTTATATTTTTTTTAGTTTTCATGTTTTAATTTATAAGTTTTAACAGAATCAATCATCAATAGAACGACACCTAAAGTAATAGCACAATCTGCAATGTTGAAGGCTGGCCAATGCCATTCTCGATAATGTACATCAATAAAATCTAAAACTGCACCATATAATAGGCGATCAATAGCATTTCCTATGCCTCCACCGGTTACTGCACTTAAACTAATAATCGTGAATAATCTTGTTGTTTGCATCATTATCACCAGCATTAAACAACATATTACTAGTGTTAAGCTGATAAGCATCCATACTACCCAACTAGAAGTGCTGGAAAGCATTCCAAAACTAACACCTGTATTCCATACCTGGATAAAATCTACTCCTGGAAGGACCGTAATTCTCTGAGGGGGATTATACAAGGTCGACATCACCAATAATTTGCTGATTTGGTCGGCGGCAATTACTAGACCACTTATGCCTATAATACAAATAATTCGGTAATGCATGCTAAATGCACTCATTCAGTAGTATTTACTAAATCGTATATCGCATTTTGGCATCGTATGCAGATCGGTTCATCGTCTACTACCTCAGGTAGAATTCGCCAACAGCGCTCGCATTTTTTACCCTTAGCTAATAGATTTGCTTCGCAAGCTATACCAGGTATTTCTGGCAGACTATAGGCTGTTATTGGACCTAAGCTGTCGTTTAGTATAGCGTCAGAAGTTATAAAAATTTCTGCTGCAGCAAGCCCATCAAAAGCCGCTTTATCATTAGATGGCATGTATACGATCGGTGCCGCCTGAAGAGAAGATTTAATGCGTTTCTCTGCTCGTTCTAATTCTAGAGCACCTGTTACTACGCGGCGGACTGTCCGAATTTTTAGCCATTTTTTCGCTAGTGTTTCATTTTTCCATTCGACAGGAATAACAGGATATTCCTGTAAGTGAACAGAATTATATTCTCCCGAATTGCGTGATCTCCAGGCTTCTTCAGCAGTAAACACACAAATTGGTGCCAGCCACTTGGTTAAGCATTCAAATAATGTATGCATTACCGTACGCATTGCTCTACGACGTTTGCTTCGTTTTGTATCACAATATAATGAGTCTTTACGAATATCGAAATAAAAGGCGGAGAGGTCAACTGAGCAAAAATTTTGTATAGTTAGAAACATTTTATGGTAGTTAAAATCTCTAGTACATTGGCGAATTATTAGATCTATTTCGTAAATTCTGTGTAGTACCCAGCGTTCTAGATCAGGCATATCATTTGGTTGAATAGTCTCTGCTTCCGAATAACCGTTAAGTGCGCCTAACACGTAACGTAGCGTATTGCGTAGGCGTCGATAATGATCGACCGAATGTTTTAATATTGATGGGCCAATCCGTAGATCCTCTGTAAAATCGCAGCTCACGACCCAAACGCGTAAAACATCAGCTCCACTTTTGCTGATTACTTGCAGCGGGTCTATGCCATTATTTAACGACTTAGACATTTTGCGCCCATGTTCGTCATTAAGGAAGCCGTGGGTTAGTATCGCTTTGTATGGTGCTCGTCCACGAGTACTACAACCGATTAACAATGAAGAGTGGAACCATCCACGATGTTGATCAGAACCTTCTAGGTATAGCTGGGCTGGCCAGTTTAGATCGGCCCAAGCCGGTTCATTGGATTCTAAAACAAATGCATGAGTGGATCCGCTGTCTAACCAAACGTCAGCAATATCAGTAACCTGTTCGTAATCGTTCGGATCGTAGTCAGGCTCCAGTAATTTAGAGCAATCTTTAGTAAACCAAACATCAGCCCCCTCAGCCTCAAAGGTATTAGTAATTCTATCAATTATTGCTTGATCACGTAGTGGTTCCCCAGTTTTTTTAGATGTGAAGACAGGGATTGGCACTCCCCAAGCCCGTTGTCGACTAATACACCAATCCGGTCGACTTTCAACCATTTTGCGCAGACGCCTACGACTAGAAGGTGGTACAAAAAGAGTATTATCAATTTCCCTCAGTGCAGTATCACGAAGTCCGTTAGTCTCCATAGAGATAAACCATTGAACTGTATTTCGGAAAATTAACGGCGTTTTTGAGCGCCAGGAATAAGGATAAGGATGCTGAATTTCACTAATAGCTATTATGCCACCGTAATCACGCATGATAGATAAAATTTTTAGATTATCTTTTAGTATATTCATCCCAGCAAAGATTGGTACGTGATCATAGAATACGCCGTCATTAGCGATAGTTTTTGGCACTTTTAGTCCATTTTTTGTACAAAGTATAAAATCATCAAGGCCATGGGCAGGCGCAATGTGCACAAAACCTGTGCCGGCATCTTCTGTAGCAAAGTCGGCGGCAATTAAAGGTACTTCATATTCATAGCCTCGCCCGGACAGTGGATGCGCGCAGATCGTTTCTGAAATCTCTGAGCCTTTTAAAATTGCTAATTCATTAATTGCTTCTATTTTTGCTTGGCTTTTAAACTTATCGAGCAGTGAGCGCGCTACCACCAATTTCTCGCCTATCTTGGCAAGGCTATTGTTGGCAACGGTCATTGGCATGAATATTACGTAGTCAATTGTGTTGCCATAAGCAATTGCACGATTGCCATGTATAGTCCAAGGATTGGTCGTCCAGATAACAACAGTTGTATTTTCTAGTTTTGGATTGTCTGTTTTGATTACTGAAAAGCGAAAATATGCAGTAATTGATGTGTGATTTTGATATTCAACTTCTGATTCGGCCAGTGCTGTCTTTTCAATCACAGACCACATAACCGGTTTTTCACCTTTGTATAGACTACCGTTCATCAAAAGTTTACCGATTTCTCGAGCGATTTGTGCCTCTGCTTTGAAATCCATAGTGGAATAGTAATTATTCCAGTCGCCGGTAATGCCTAATCGCTGAAATTTTTCACGCTGAATATTTATTAATTTGCTAGCAAATTTTCGGCATTCTCGACGAAAATCAACTATTGGCACTGTGTCTTTATCTATTCCTTTAGCCCTGTATCTTTTCTCGATTTTCCATTCAATGGGCATACCGTGGCAATCCCACCCTGGAACATAGTGAATTCGTTTGCCGTTCATGTGTTGGGTACGGTTAGCTAAATCTTTTAGAATCTTGTTTAGCGCGTGTCCCATATGAAGATCGCCATTTGCATAAGGTGGTCCATCATGTAAAATAAATGATTCGCAGTTTTTACGTAGCTCACATATAAGTTGATCAAGTTTGATTTGTTTCCACCAAGCAAGAATTTTGGTCTCAAGCTTGGGTAATCCGCCACGCATAGGAAAGTCAGTTTTCGGCAAAAAAATAGTATTTTTGTAGTTTGTGATCATTGCAAATATCTGTACAATTTAAACAGTGCTAATAAGTTAAACAGTGGTAATAGGCGAGTTAAACAGTGGTAATAGGCGAAAAAAAATATTGGTTTAGTATTTTTCTTGCCTGAGCTGTATCGGCATTGATTTGTTTTGTTAAATCATCTATGCCCATAAATTTTTGTTCCGGACGAATAAAATCAACCAATCCTACGCGTAAATCTCGACTATAAAGTTGGATTTTTTTATCGAATAGGTTCACCTCAAGTATTACACCTTTATAGTTTACTGTCGGACGAATACCAATATTAGCAACTCCTGGCATCCATATTCCAGATTCTTCGCCGCTAGTTAGCATAGCTGTGACTGCATAAACACCAAACCGCGGACATAGTAGCTCACCCAGGCGCAGGTTCGCTGTGGGAAAGCCTATAAGTCTTCCACGCTTATCTCCCTCTTCAACAGTTGCAGTAATTTCCCATGGTGCACCAAGCAAAGAGGCAGCTTCTCGCGGGTCACCCTCTATCAAACATTGGCGTATGCGAGACGATGAATAAACCGCACCATTATTTTTTTGTACCGCAGCTACCTTTGTAACACCAAATCCCTTATGTGTTGCGCGTTGTGCTAGCATATCTGTGGTACCACGTCGTCGATAGCCAAAATTAAAATCGTATCCAACTACAACATGACGCAATCCAAGATACTTTAGCAGTACCTCGTCAATAAAGTTCTCAGCGCTCAGTTGTGCAAATTCTTTGTCAAATGGCAGTTCAAATAGAGTATCAACACCTAAATTTTCTAGATGCTTGGCTCTACTCCTAGATGTGCTAAGTCGAAACGGATCTATATTTTGCTGAAATAACTGACGCGGATGGATAGCAAAGGTCAAAACTGATAGTGGAACCTGTAGTTTACAGGCAATCTTTGAAGCCTCATTGATCACTGCTCGGTGTCCAAGATGTACACCATCAAAATTTCCGATCACCGCCACTGATCCTCTGTGCCGTTGCTTTATTGATTGCAGTGAACGCATAGTTTCCAAGGTCGTGCCCTTCCCGATCAAGCGGGATTGATATGCTTGTGTATGTTAAAAGCATACAGGTTAAACAGTAATAAATTTTAGTATTGCTATTAATAATTATTTGCTATTGAGTTCAGTAGCTAAAAGCAAACTATTTTTAGTTTCTAACTGATTGACATGTTGCTCATCGAGACTGCTGATAAGTTTTTGCATAAAAAATAAAAGAGCTAATCTTTAAGCATGAGTAGTCCATAAATATTCTCAGAGTTAAGAATTAAAAGATAAAAGTATAAATGTTGCTGGAGTATAAACCGAAAGCCAGAAATTTACTTAGAATTTTTTACTTCTAGCGTAAGTTTGTGAAACAGTCAATGAACTACAAATTATAATACCCTAAATTGAGATAATGCTATTGCTGTCTATAATAAGTTTTTAATAATATTAATAAGTTTTTTACTAATTGTGGTGATCAAGAACAAACTTAATTATTAGTAAATTATTTATTTTTACTGAGATGAGTCTCAGAATTAGTAACTTGAATTTACCCAAGATAATCTTGTTGGTAAAAATAATCAAAGAGTATTATTGAATATTAGCGGTTTGTGCATAGCTAAAAAAATTAAAGCAAGAATTTAGATTATTGAATTTTACTAATTTAAACCATTCTTATCGCTTTATATTGATTATCATTACACCAAATTAAGCTCACAGCAAAATTATTATCGATTTACTTATAGCTTAAGTTTAAGCAAACTATTTAAAAGTTTGGTATCTATCTCCTTCGTCTGCTCGGGTAGTATATTCCCAAGTCGAAAAGGTCCGTATGATATTCTTAGCAGTCGGTTGACGCTTAGACCTAAATGTTTCATTACGCGTCGGATTTCGCGGTTCTTTCCCTCCTTAATGTTGATTGTTAGCCAAGAATTGCAATTTAATAGTCGGTCGATATTGACGTTAAAAGCTCTATAGGTGAAACCGTCAATACAAATTCCTTGTTTTAGTCTAGCTAGCGCATTATTATCGATCTTACCAAACACTCTTGCTCGGTATGTTCGCTTTAAACCAGTTGATGGTAGTGCTAAATAACGTGCAAGTGAGCCGTTGTTAGTTAGTATCAACAAGCCTTCGCTATTTATGTCTAAGCGACCCACAGCAATCGTTCTTGGCATATCTTTTGGCATTGCATCAAACACAGTTCTTCTGCCTTGCGGATCACAGTTAGTTGTTATCGTTCCTGGGACTTTGTGATAAAGCCACAAACGCGTTCGGTCAATCTGTGCTAGTGGTTTATCGTCAACCATAATTTCTGAATGTTTGGTAACAGTAATTGCTGGAGTGTTTAATATTTCACCATTTAGCTTGATACGACCATTTGCTATCCAATTTTCAGCTTCGCGACGCGAGCATAGTCCAGACCTAGCTATTCTTCGGGCGATGCGTTCTGATTTGTTTTGTTCATCGAGTAATGTTCTCGGTAATATGCTTATTGGTCGACTAAGCTCTTCAGTTTGATTGAGTTGACTAGTAAATTGATTACTAACAATTTCACCGGCTATTTTCATGAAAAATACTTCATTATCTTGATATACTTAGAAAATACATCCAAATGGTATTTCCTACAGCAATTCATTGACCTATAAATTTTATTTTAAGAGTAATCTTATAAAGAGTAATCTTAATTTAAATTTTAAGATTAATCTTAATTTAAAAAACAACTGTTTTAGTTGTGTATCATCGGCACTAAAAATTACATACCCTAACGATAAGAAATCAATTTACTTATACTCATCAATTTACTTATACTCATTAGTATGAACCGATAGTAATTTTTGGTATCTTAATAACTGTTTGATTTTGCATTTTAGCCAGTTGATCAATTGCTAAAGGGTAAATTCTACTAATTCGTTAAGGAAAGTAAGCTAATATTAAGTAAAATACTGTAATAAAATACTATAAAATTTTTACATTAGCCTACTAATTTATAAGAAAATTATTTTTTTCAAAAAAATTTCTTTCCTGTAAGGGATAAAGCATGGCGGAGGAGATTTTTTGTTAAATTAGCCTGTTTGTGCGTTACCTAAATAGTCATAGCTTATTATGAGGCCTAAATTCTGGATTACATCTATGTGTTAATTTTAACAAAACCCTCTTTAAGAATATCAAACTATCAAGCTTGCCGCTTTGCAAGTTGTTCCCTGATACAAATGGTTATCTCTCGTAATTGGTTTACAGTTTTTACATTAGTTGCTTGCAAGATTATTGAACTAAAAATTGAATTAGTTAGTTGAGGAGGTTAGTTTAAAAAAATCTTAAACGTAATCCGGTCTCTACTGTAAGACTGTATCTTTAAGAGATAAATTAATTGTATTTGATGAAATGCAAACATCTGGCATTGATTAATGAACTGAATGGAATACGCAATAAAAATTATTTTTGCGACTCGACTACGTTTGGTGTTATTTTATATCCATTGATATTCGGCTATTCCCTAATAATTAGTGAAGTATTAGTTATTTGCAGTTAAAGTGATTGAGTCAACTAAAACTTTAATATTACTAAATATTGTTTAAGGTCTTATTTTTGACCAGCAACAGAAGCTATTTAAATTTGCTAAAAGCAATGCTTGCTGTTTTCTTTAATAATCTTACCGTATACGACTGATTTAAATTTTAGTAATACTTTTAATCAGAGCTATTAACTAGTTAGAAATTGTTAATAGTGATCATACAATGAATTTGTTTGCCAAAAGATCCCTGCACAGCTAAATCAATGACTAGTAAAGAGTATTTTTATAATCTTTATACTGTATGCTAATTTAATTTTTAGTTGTTATAAGATTCCCCTAAACTATTAGTATGACCTAAACTATTAGTATGACCTAAACTATTAGTATGATATGACTACAACTTAACATGAAAAATTTTCACTCACGCAACCCACTGAAGCGTTCAAAATTTTAGGTATATTCGTCGTGTTTGAATCAACAGTTCATTTAGAAATAATTACCAAATAGTTCGTTAATTATTTTTATTGATCGATAATTTTTTTTAAATGCTAATAGTCCGACAGTTTTCTAAAAATTATCCTTAAGCATGCGTAGTTCGGCGAAAATTTCTACCGGATCAGCGCCTGATTTACCAATAGCCAGGGCGATTTTTGGATCTTTAATGCGCAAAAAAGGGTTGGTAGCTTTTTCTATACTGAGAAGAGAAGGTACTGTGGGTTGATTGTTATCTAACAATTCATTAACTTCCTTACTTCTTTTTTTTAGATCCTCATTACTGTAATCTATTGAAATTGCAAAGCGAGCATTAGATGCCGTATATTCGTGTCCGCAATAAATTTTGGTTGAATCCGGCAGCTTGCTTAACTTGAACAGGGAATCTAAGAACTGTCTTGCTGTGCCTTCAAACATTTTTCCGCAACCAAGCGAAAACAATGTATCCCCGGTAAACAAAGCCTGGCTATCTGCAAAATACAGTGAGATATGGCCAATAGTGTGGCCGGGTGTTTCCAAAATAGAAACGATGTGTCCAGCGAAATCGTAGGTACTACCTTCGACTAAGGGAATTTCAAGATTTGGAATCCGACTAATTTCCGCCTTAGGTCCTATCAAAATAGCATTGTGATTTTTTTTTAAAATTAAATTACCATTAATATGGTCCAGATGGTGATGTGTGTTTAAAATATGTGTTAGTTTCCAATGACGTCCAGCCAAAACAGTTTCAACAGCATCTGCATCGCCTGGATCCACTACGGCGGTAGAACCAGATATTTCATCATGCAGCAGATAGCAATAATTATCTAAAAGCGTTGGCACAGTAACAATCTGAAGAGGGAAAACTTGCATTTTTAAAGATATTCTACAATTCTTCGACGAAGTTATTATATTCAAAACCAAAAAATGTAAAGTGTCATACTTTAATAGTAAGAACTAAAAAGCACACATGCCATCATAATAGAAAATATTCAATACTTTAATTTAATCGACACTTTACTGTTGTGAAAGTTTATTATAGCTACTTTCATCAATGCACGCAACAAATTTCTATTTGTTACAAATACAGCTTTCGTAAGTAATAAGGCGTTTTTATTCCCTAAAGTATGTTGTAGTAATTTTTGTAGTTTCTAAAACTTGAAGTAATTTATCTGGATATTGATTTAGTATCGGGAATATATTAGTGATTAAGAGTTGCTATTTATTGACGTACAAGCATATTTCAGCATGGTACTAAAAGCTTTTTTTTTAATTCACTTGTTTTGATATCGGTAACTGAGGCTTTGTTTTATAGTTTTAATAGTTTTAATTTAGTTGACAATATAGTTTGTTGCACTATAAGCGTGCCTACCCCGCTGTTTGTATTAGCATGTTTAGGAAATAGAAGCAAATCGAAGCGATAATCAGGTTTAAAGTTAAAGATGTAGGATTTAAGGAAACAGGTTGCAATTAATTTAATGAAGGTCTAGCTTTACTCTGAATGATTCTTAATGATCAATATTTTGTAGATCTATATCTATCTTGTAGATCTACAATTATCTTTGGAGATCTACTGAGTATCTTATTAATTTCTTAATCTTGAGTATCTTCATAATCTATAATATCATCCATTAATGTATATGGTATTGTAATATCTAATGTATTATGGTAGTGGTTTTTATTTTGGTTTTGCAGTAAAATTTGCTTTTTTGCATCTCGCTTAAGTTTTTGTCCGCTTAAGTATACTTAAGGATTTTTAGGGGATTAACATAAAACTTTTATTTCTTTATTTTTGTTATGGAGCTGAGGATCGGCATGTCGGATAACAACCAGATCATGAATGAAGCTGCTGTTGCGGTGATCGGGCTTGATTGTCGTTTTCCTGGAGCGATGAATGCAGCGGGATATTGGCAAGATATAGTTGATGGTCGCTCCCGCTTAATTTCTCTTCCGGATAAAATTATTAGAGACTTTGGTCTTGGTTCTGCTGATGAGCTTGATCCAGCGACGATCAAGGTATTTGGTGTTTTGCAAGACGTAGATCGTTTTGATTCTGAATTATTTGCCATCCCTCCGCGACGAGCTGCTCGCTTAGATCCTCAGCAGCGGATTTTACTGGAACTAGCTTGGAATGCTATGGAAGAAGCTGGTTACGGCCCACAAACTGCGGATTTACTTGTCGGAACATTTATTGGACTAACTCAGTCTAGTTATTTCCCGGCGGAAAAAGGATTGCCAGAAGATGCAGTTTTTGATCTTACTGCCCAGGAAAAGGATTATGCCGCTACGCGAATTGCGCACAAGCTTGGTTTATTGGGCCCAGCAATGGTAGTCCAGTCAGCTTGTTCCAGTGCTTTGCTCGCTGTTCATATGGCATGTGAAGCATTAATTAGTGGGCAGTGCGACATGGCTATAGCCGGAGGCGCGTCGATAGCATTTCCTCAAGGCGCGTATCGTCATGTGCCTGGTTTGATGCTATCGCCTAGTGGACATTGCCGAGTGTTTGATGAACGTGCCGACGGTACTGTGCCTGGCAATGGCGCTGGGGTGGTAGTTCTCAAGCCTCTTGCTTGTGCTCTTGCTGACGGTGATCCGATTCGTGCTGTGATTCGTGGATCTGCTTCGAATAATGACGGAGCAATTAAAGCTGATTATTTGGCTCCTAGCGTAAATGGTCAAGCATTGGCAGTTGGTGAGGCTTTAGCAGTTGCTGGTTGTAAACCTGCAGATATAGGTTTGATTGAAGCGCACGCTACTGGCACGAAATTGGGTGATCCCATAGAAATTAAAGCTTTGTCGCGCATTTTTACTGGATTGCCAGTGGGGAGTATAGTGATTGGTTCGGCCAAGGCATCTATTGGACATCTGAATGCTGCAAGCGGAATTGCCGGACTAATCAAAGCTATTTTAGCATTGGAAAATGCTAAATTGCCGCCAGTTGCGGGCTTTCAAACCCCAAACAGTGATATTCCGTTTGAGGATACCCCATTTCGGGTTGCCGCTTCGGCTGAGCCATGGCTGCAGCAGGAAAAGAAACGGGTTGCTGGAGTTAGCTCTTTTGGTTTTGGGGGTACCAATGTACATGTAATATTAGAAGAGGCACCAGCGCGTCCAGTACGTTCAGCTATAAGCCATGTTGGCTTTCCATTGGCTTTATCAGCAATGAATCCCGATCAATTAGCAATTCTTGGTCAACGAATAGCTGATGCTTTAGACTACGATCCTCTACTTCGATTGGATGATGTCTCCTTTACTTTATTGGCTGGTCGCGCATCATTACCAGTTAGAAGAGCATCGGTCGTTATGACGAGAGAAGAAGCTATTGACTGGCTTCGTGGGCATGGCTCCAGCAGCAATTTACCAAAAAATCTAGCAGAATGGGTTGATGGAAAACCAACTAACATTTTGAAAATTATACCGAAGGGGGCCCAAAGGGTTAGATTACCCGGCTATCCTTTTAATTCACAGCCTCACTGGACTGAGCTTGTTGGATTGATGCCAGCATCTACTGGGCTTGCTTGGAAAGGCGGCCAGGCGCATACATCATTGAATGAGGCTGATGCAATTGCAGAATCTGAAACATCTTCCATTAATATTATTGATACTCTCGTACGTGAGTTACTGGCTGAAGCTTTAGGAGTACAGAGTACGAGTATTGATTCAGCAGCCCCGCTAGCGTCTTTTGCTCTGGATTCGCTTTTGACTGTTGGCATTACTAATCGTCTGAAGGAAAAATTCCCGCGTCTTCGTGATACTATTTTATTCGAACAGGAAAGCATTGCTAGCCTATGCAGATATTTGTTAGATACTTTTCCAGATGAAATAGCAACACTGACTAAACCTAATTTTGCTCTGCAACCCATAAATAAAAAAGCAGTTTTTGCTGTAACAGCAAAACAGAAAGATATTGCTGTTCAGTCTTCGATTGCGATTATTGGTATGGCTGGTAGATATCCGGATGCTCCGGATCTTGACCATTATTGGAAAAATTTGCAACAAGGAGTGTGCTCATTGAATGATGTGCCACCTGAACGTTGGCGAGTTGAGGATTTTACTGATTCTTCTCGTCTTGATCGTACTACTGTGCGTAAAGGTGGTTTTATAACTGATGTTGATCGTTTCGATTCAATGTTTTTTGGAATTGCGCCGAAAGAAGCTAAGTTAATGGATCCGCAGCATCGACTATTTCTTGAAGTTGCTTGGCAAGCCATTGAAGAGGCGGGTTACACTCCTGCTGAATTAAAACGTTCCGCTGGAAATGGTACTGTTGGCGATGTTGGTGTTATTGTTGGTGCGATGAACCAGCCTTATAGGCTCGTTGGATTGCCTGCTACCGCTTCTGGAAAGGTAGTGCAAAATGGACATTGGTCTATAGCCAATCGTTTAAGTTATCATCTGGACTTAACCGGTGTTAGCATGGCTGTGGATACTGCTTGTTCTGCTTCACTTACTGCAGTACATTTAGCGTGTGCTGCTTTGACAAAAGGTGACTGTGGTGTGGTTGTTGTGGGCGGCGTGAACCTTATCTTACATCCCCTGCAGTCCTTGGAATTAGCTCGAATTGGGATGTTGTCGCCAAGTGATCTCTGCCGACCATTTGCTGACGGTGCTGATGGGACAATACAGGGAGAGGGTATTGGTGCAATAGTCTTGAAGCCACTTGATCGTGCGCTTGCCGATGGTGATCCAATTCGATCGATAATTCTGGGCTCTGCGATTGACGCTGGAGGACGCACTTCCGGTTATACTGTACCTAATCCAAATGCTCAGCGTCGTGTGATTGAGGCTGCCTTGGCTCAGGCCAGGATTGATCCTGCTAGCATTGCCCATGTTGAGTGTCATGGAACTGGTACTGATCTTGGAGATCCTATCGAAGCCAATGCTCTAGCAGATGCAATGAAGGATAGGCAAGAAACCATTTTAATTGGATCGGTTAAGGGTAATATTGGTCATCTAGAATCTGCTGCTGGTATTGCTGGTTTGAGCAAGCTAATTATGGAAATTGAAGCAGGGGAAGTTGTTCCTAGCTTAGGTGCGGAAAATTTAAGTAAACGTATTGATTTTATCGGTCAAAAGCTAGAAGTTGTGACTACACTGCGCTCTTGGCCATGCAGATTTGATTCTGCTGGTAAATTACAGCCTCGGCGTGGAGGGATTAGCTCATTTGGAGCTGGCGGTTCAAACGCTCATTTGGTTATTGAGCAAGCGCCGGTGTCTGCTACTAGAGCTGCTGCGCCTACTGGTTTGATTCCGTTGTTTTTAAGTGCACGAGATTCCGATCGATTATCGGTAATTGCTTCACGCTTAGCTGACCGAGTTGAAGCGATGGCTATGAATGAGCTTGATGGACGAGCTTTCTTAGCTGATGTAGCTTATACACTTGTAGTAGGTCGAGTGGTATTCGATCATCGTTGTGTGATTAATGTAGATGATGTAGTTGATGCGCTTGCACAACTGCGCTCTCTATCGCCATCTTCTACGCCTACGATTAAACCTGATGAGATTGTAAAAATGCTTGGATTAGGCCGTCGACGAGTGGCCCTGCCCGGCTATCCATTTGCTGGTCAATCTTATTGGGTGGAAGGAGCTGCTCGACCGATTACTATCCCGAATAAAGGTCCGTTATTTTCAGCTTCTTCTTCGTTAGAAGATTCCGCAATTTCTTCCCGATTAGGAGATCTAGCTTTGAGTAAGCACTTGCATATTGCTGCGGATGATCCGCTGATTGACCAACATCGGGTTCGCGGTTTGCCTACTATGCCAGGTGTCGCGTCAGTGTTGGCTGCTTTACGTGTATATGGCAAAGCAGCTTTTGGAGTTCGTAATGTTGTTTGGCTGCGTGCATTGGTGAGTGAGGGTTCTGGACTAGATTTTAAAATTTCGATTACTGGAGACGTATTTGTCCTGGAAACTTGCAAAGGTGTAGCCTGTAAGGGCTATTTTGCTCCTTCTAACTTATTAATTTCTCCTAGCATACCGCAAGGTGGTAAGCTTCTGAATGGTAAAGAATTTTACGATCGACTTTTGGATACTGGGCTTGAATATAGGGGCAATTATCGGTTGATCGATGCAGTGCGAATGGATCACGAATTTGTTGTAGCTACAATAGATACTTCTGTAATTTCTGATAGATATATCGATTGGCCCTTCCCTCCTCCGCTACTGGACGCTGCTTTGCAAGTTGCCGCCGGAATGACTTTGCCGCAAAAAAGGGGTCAATCACGTACTTTGGTGCCTTTTAGCGTGGAAATCATTGATTTAGCGCCTAATGCTGCAGATTCCTGGCAACAAGCTGCTCAAATATTTGCACAACGTCGCTGTTTAATTAAAGGTACAAAAGATCGTACAGAACGGTTTGATGCATCAATTATCACTTCGAATGGTAGCGTATTAGCTTCTATTTCCGGCCTTGTAGCTCGTGATGCCGCCGGGCGCGCTAACAAGTCTGCATTAGTGTCTCCGGTTACAGAGATTGGTCGTTGGGCTTTTAAACCAGTTTGGCGACCAGTTTCTGTTCCTGCTAGCTCATTACCTGAGCGCGTAGTGCTCGTGGTTGGACCTGGAGGCCAAAGATTAGCTGATTTGTTGTCTAGTTGTCTCTCGGCTTATAATAAACGTTTACTTAGTAAGGAGATACCTGAAGTATTAGCTCAGTTAGTTATGGAAGATGGTGCATTGGTCATTGTTGTCGGTCCAGAGGGCGATGGAACAAGGCCACCGCTTGGCATGCTTGGTTTGCTTCGTGCTTTAAAATCTACTTGTTTGCTTAAACCTTTGACCATACGTTTGGTTGCAAGCAAAGCAAAGCATCCATCTGTTGCCGCTATATCTGGGCTAATTAGAGTTGCCGCCAAGGAAGCACCGAGTTGGTCAGTTGCCTGCATCGAAGTTCCTGATGAGCCGTCAGATGCTTTATTAAAAGGGGCATTAAGTGATCCTGGTGATTCGATAGGTCGTGAAATACGCCTTACCGAAACTGGTCGTTTGGTTGCTCGTTTGGAGCGGATGCCTTTTGAGGTGCCTAAAAAGCCAGTTTGGCGTGAAGGCGGACATGTGGTGATTCTTGGTGGAGCTGGGGGTATTGGATCTGCTTTAGCAAAGAGCTTAGCAAAACGGGTGCATTCCCGATTTACTTTAGTGGGACGTTCTCCGGAAAATTCAGAAATCCGCGCACTGATAGAACAGATTGAATCAGCTGGAGGATCTGCAGTTTACTTTTCTGCGGATGGGACTAATGCTGCAGCTATAAGCGAAGTTTTAAGTCTAGGTCGAAAAGTTTTTGGTCCTATACATATAGCAATTCACTCAGCTATTGTGATGGAGGATCGAGCTTTGGAGCGCATGGATGACGAGGCATTTATTCGTGCTTTTTCCATAAAAGCCTCTGGCACGCTTTCTCTTGCTGAAGCGGTACGTGAGGATCCATTAGAATCACTAGTGTTATTCTCTTCGGCTAATTCTTTTGCGGCTATGCCGGGACAAGCAAATTATGTCGCAGGATGTCTTGCTAAGGATGCTATTGGTCGTAAGCTTGCCAAAGAAGGATGGCCCGTTCGGCTGATAAACTGGGGATTTTGGGGGGATGTTGGCCGAGTTGCTACTTCTGAATATCACCAGCGTCTAGAAAGATTCGGAGTCAAGCCACTAACGACTGAAGAAGGTTTGGATGCTGTAGATCGAGCGTTATCCGCAGCAACTAAAAGTGCCGCAGGACAAGTGCTTGTGCTAAAGGCCACTAAGGAGACTATGGATAATCTAGGATTTAAAGAATCTGATATAAGAGATAATCTAGGATTTAAAGAATCTGATATAAGAGATAATCTAGGATTTAAAGAATCTGATATAAGATCTGATACTAACCTCACTAAAGCAAATGAGGAGTATGATATACTTGATTACATTGCTCGGTCTACTGTTGCACGTTGGTTAGTTGATCGTAGTGTTTTGGGTGAATTAGGTACTCATTGTTTGTTGAGTGATTTAGAAAATATGATTAAACCTGCCGCTCGACATAATAGGCTTGTTAGTGCCTTGATTGACATGTTGGTGCGCGATAGTTTTTTAACTGTATCTTCTAGCGGGTTTAAGGTGAATAAGCGTATTCCTGAAACTTCAGAAATTCTTGCACAGCAAGAGGCGTTGGTTGCTAGAAATGCAGTCTATCGCTCGCACATTGATTTGCTGGTAGCTTGCTTAGCTAATTATGATGATGTGCTCCACGACGATAAATTAGCTACAGATGTGTTGTTTCCCGGTGGCGGATTGGATTTTGTTTCGCCTATGTATGCCGGCAATCTGATGGTTGATGCTTTTAATAACTGGACAGCAGAAGCTTGTGTTGCTTCGCTGATTAAACAGCGAAGGGGCGAACATAGTTTTGGTAATGTTTTGGAATTTGGTGGTGGAACCGGTAGTTTGACATCAGCTCTTGTCCGTAAATTAGATGCTATTGGAGGGGTTGCTTCTTACCGTTTTACAGACTTGTCTTTGGGTTTTTGTCGTGCGGCTGATACTAAATTTGGCCCTGGAAGGCCATGGTTTAAGACAAGTTTGCTTGATATTTCTCGTTATCCCGAGGAATCACTCCGCGGTGAATTCAACGTCGTTGTTGGTGCCAATGTCATTCATGCTACCCCTTCTATTGCTGACAGCTTGTCTCATGCGAGAACATTGTTAACTTCCGGTGGAACCCTAGTGCTTTATGAGATGATGGCGCTTCATGACTTTGTAACGGTAACTTTCGGTTTATTAGATGGTTGGTGGGTGGCTAATGATATGCGTTTGCCTCACTCACCTTTGCTTGATGCGAATCTTTGGCGTAAAGCTGTTACAAAAGCTGGTTTTGAAGATGTAACTATTCTTGATGGTACTCGTCATGGGGTGCTTACCGCACAAGTTCCTACCAATAAGAACCGATCTAGCGTGACAGATTCTCTTGCCTTAATAAGACCAACTCAGTCAAGTAATCCGCTAATACGTAGACTTGATGCTAATCGAGGTGAAAAAGGGAGAAATGCGCTAGCTGTAGATTCTACTGTTACTGGTTTAATAGATGCAGCTAAGGTTTTAATTATTGAAGCTTTGATCGATGCTCTTGAGATACCACCCCACGAGATTCACCCAGATAGAGCATTCGCCGATTTTGGTGCAGATTCTATTCTTAGTGTTGACTTAATTACTTCGCTTAATGAGAAGCTGGGCATTGAACTGAAGCCTACAATTTTATTTTCTTATACGACTGTTGCAGCTCTTGCTTCGTATTTAGCTGAAGTTTTTCCTGCTGATTTGCAGCGTGTATCGATTAAATTCGCATCAGTATCAGCTTCATCGCCAAATCTTGTTCCAATATCTAAAGATGAATTTGCCATTGCTATTATTGGCATGTCTGGTCGTTTTCCAGGCTCCGCTGATCTCGATACATTTTGGATGAATTTAAAAGATGGAAATGATCAAATAAAACCGGTTCCACTATCGCGTTGGAACCATGCATCTATTTTAGCATCTAGTCCCGCTCCTGCTGGCCATACTGATTGTCCTGATGGTGGTTTTCTTTCTGATGTAGACTTGTTTGATCCTATGTTTTTTGGTCTTTCACCTAGTGAGGCGACTGTTATGGATCCACAACAGCGTTTGCTATTGGGTGAGGCTTGGCGAGCGCTAGAGGATGCTGGACGTGCCGGTGATGCTCTTGCTAGTTCTTTAACTGGTGTATTTATTGGTACAGTTACTGGTGATTATGCAGAATATTTGCGTGCATCAGGACTTACTGAAGATATTCATACATTTATAGGCAATACTGCTTCAATGACTGCTTCTCGTATAGCGTATCACTTAAATCTTAATGGTCCTACTTTATCGATTGATACAGCGTGTTCTTCTTCTTTGGTTGCTGTACATCAGGCGGTTGAAAGTTTGCGTGCTGGGGGGTGCGAGATAGCATTGGCTGGGGGGGTTGCTGTAATGAATACCCCAAGATTTTATATTGCTGCTTCTAGTGCTGGGATGTTGTCTCCAACTGGTCGTTGCCATACTCTTGGTGCTAATGCTGATGGATTAGTTCCAAGTGAGGGCGTTGGAGTATTTGTGCTTCGCCGCTTAACTGATGCAGTGCGTGATGGTGATCCAGTTCGCGCTATTATTCGTGCTTCTGCTATTAATCAGGACGGTGCAAGCAATGGTATTACCGCTCCTAATGGGGCAGCTCAGGTAGCTTTGTTGAAGCGAATTTATTCTAATATTGATATTGATCCATCTTCGATTGGCCTAATTGAGCTACACGGTACTGGTACTAAACTTGGAGATCCTATCGAGATGGAGGCTTTAGAATCGGCATTTGATGGCAAGAATGCACCGCAAGGTGGCTGGCCTGTTACTTCGGTAAAATCGTTTATTGGTCATTCTTTAGCAGCAGCTGGTGTGGCTGGTCTTGCCAAATTAGTATTAGCTCTAGAACATCGGGTGCTGCTGCCAATTTTAAATATCAATCAACCTAATCCGCTGATTACTTCTTTAGTAAGCGGTCGTTTTCGGGCCGTTAACAAGCCGGAACCTTGGTTAGCATTAAATCATATACCACGACGGGCTGGAGTTAGCTCTTTTGGTTTTGGCGGTACTAATGCTCATGTGATAGTTGAAGAGTGGGAGAAAACTCCTGTAAAATCTTGGCAACATGGGGCAGTTTCAATAGTATTGTCAGCAGCTACACAATTTTCGTTACAAGCTTATCGTTTTCAACTTGCTGATTGGCTGGAGGATCCTGATTGCACAGTTTCACTTGGTAATCTTGCTTTAACTTTGGCACTTGGAAGAAAAACAATGCGCTTTCGTGCAGCTTTTGTAGTTGAAAAGATCGTGGATTTAATCACGTTGTTACGTGATTTATCTACGGGTAATACAGTATCAGGTTCCACATCTTGGCATAATTTAGCTAGAGGATTTCTTGCAGGAGATCGCATTAACTGGAATTACGCTTTTGCAGGCACTGATGCTCGAAAGGTACACTTGCCTACTACTATATTTGATCTTCGTCGATGTTGGCCTGATACTTCTTCATCAGTTTCTAGAAAAAGAGGACTTTCTAGCGCGATTAGTGTTGATCTAGATACTTCGCATTACACAGTCCTTAAAGATGCTGAGAAAAATAATAATTAGACATGTTTCTTTGATTGTGCTTAGCTTGTATGCTAAGTGATCGGTTAATTTTAGCTTTTTATTTGGATCTATATACCGCCGATGGCTTCTCTTTTAGGAGAGAAGCTCTTTGTGTTTCTTTTTAGCTATTCTTGGATTACATTTGTTGTTTTTAGTGGATAGGGTTGTAATTTTTGATGTTGCTTTCCATTCTACATGATCTTTTAAAGAAAATATTATTTGTAAGTTGATTGATGATTTTAAATCAATGCAGCGTTAGAGTATAGGATGTATTGTATTTATAGTATTGACACTGTACAAGGATCTATAGACCTAAGGAAAAGCTTTTGATATTATGTGCAAAGACTTTTACGAGTATTGGTGTGGATTGATTGTGGTATAAGATGATATTTTAATCATATTTAATCAATATGTTACATTATGCGTTATTTAAGATATTAGGTTGTAGTTAAATACAATTCCTTAAGAATAATCTCAATAATTATTTTAATCTTAGTTAGCTTTTAATATTTTGTCATTAAAAATATATGCTCATTAATTTTATTCTTTTTTTATTTAAAAAACAGTAGATATAGTAATTCACAAATAGTAAATTTTGCTAGTTTGAGATAAGTCTATTAATTTGTCTGCTGGGCTGATATCTAAGTCTAAATTTTTTAATTGTAGATTAATCTGAGATAATTTTTTGCCTACTATTGCCTTCGCTTGATTTAATAACATAATTATTACAGACTTTTTATGTTTTGCAGTATCGTAAATATATTAACAATAAATTAGAAAATTTTATTAAGTGTATAGAAAACAGAATTAACCTTTTAGAGCATTTAGAAAAAAAATAACGAATCAACAAACGAAAAATTACAGCGATTCACTAGTAAATTTACATTCCATTTCATTAATTTTAGGAAAAATTTTTAAGTTTGATGACGTCAAACCACAATAATGATTGTCTGCCATGAACTAGCGTTAGACATTATAAGTTTATATTAATAATTTATTTAGATAATCGATTAATTTATCTTAAGACTAGTTCAGGTATGAGCGTTTTGGGTAGATATCGCTTATCGGTATTGTCTAAGCCAATCTAGTTAATATCTCAAGGTGCAGTATTTTTAGGAACTTCAAAATTGTTTTCTTCTAAGACAATAGAAGAGAGTTATACACTAGTTACTTCTAAAGTAGAATATTTTTAAATCTATATTAATGCTTATTTAAAAATTTATCCTTAAGTAAACATATTGACAAAATCTTTTAACGTAGTACCTCGATACGTTAGTCGATTTTTTACGTAAAAATTTTATGTTTTACTAATTACTAAAGCCTAAAAGTGATTTTAATTTGATTAACTTAACTAAGATTTAATAGAGAATTAGAATCACTTTGATTCCCATCAAGTTTTTCGATTTGATGGTTGATCATTAATCTTTCTGTATTATGAAATAAACACTGTTTCTAACTCGTTTAGAAAAAAATTTATTAGCAAATTCAACACAGAGTAGCTTCTTTTTTTTTGCTTATTATTTTTTATCAGGCTTTTGGCTAAAACTTTCTCGAATGATTATACGCTTATTCCTAAATATTCTTGCTAATTACTTGCTTAAGTATTTGATTTGTACGGTGCAGATAATTTTTAAATTAGCATTGCAGGTTACGCTAAAATTTTTCTACTCGAGTACTAGTTAGTCTATTTTGGTGATTGTAGAGGATAGCAATTGAAGATTGAACCTGCATTGGTGTTAGGTATTATTATAATTCAAAAATTTGTTTAGCCTTATCATTATTGATGCTGATCATTTTGTTGAAGTTAAATAGTAAAATAATTTTTTTAACTATTAAGAAGTATATAGCGTTATTAAAGTAGTATTAAGCTTGCCAGTACCTAAATTACATGCCTTGTGATTACATAAAGCAGTTAGTATCTCAACGCCATGATATCATTGATATCCCGATGACTAAAGTCAAAAAACATTTTGTCAGTCATTTTTGATCCAAAATGATTTTGCAAAATAATCCATAGACTATTAGATAGATAAAACAAATGTAAATAGCTACTTAGCAAATATTGCTTTGAAAGTTTATTAATTTTTATCTATGCTAATAGTTTTATCTATGCTAATAATATTGATTTTGTTGCCTGCTCTTAATGACTTTAGATAGCTAAAAGATTAAGCGATTTTTTTTGCAAGGAAGAAGATTTTTTTTGCGTAAATTTTTTAAGCGGATATGATGTCCATGCCATTAATTTTTTATAATGGCTCAATTTTGCTGTTTGTAATTTGCTATGTTTGAATAAATGCACTATTTTTTTCTAACGAAAATGTTATAGCATGTTGCTAGAACCAAGGAAAGAATGAATCAAAAGCAAGTATTTAGGTTTGTGGAGTTATTTTAAGGCGATCGATGTATTGTTTATGGGTAAAACGATTACTTCAAAGCTGGTTAACACGTGATTATGTTCTAGCTAGTGTTAATCTTGTAAGGTTAAGATTTTGCAATTATCCGATTAGTATGTTAGTAGAACAAAATATTCTGAAGTTACCTATGGAGTTTTATGAGTTTTAGCTGATGTGGACTTTGATGGGGTATAATCAGCCCTTATGTTTACTTAATAGTGTGGTAAAGATTATTATTGTAGTTAAGCCTTAAAATGTAGGATTTATTTGTTACTACTATTGCCTTTGTTAGATATTGCAAAAGTTTTAATTTAAATTAAGGCAAAAATGATTTTTACCTTAATTCGATTAAGCTCTATCGTTGGATAGTCAAATTTAATCTTGTCTGAGCCTAAAGTGGAAGAAGTTAATCAATGTTTATGAAAATTAATAATACAAATGCATGTGATACAAATGCATGTGAAAAATACAAATGCATGTGAAAAAATTTTCCTGGGTTTTGTTTGTAAGGCCTTCAGTTATTTTGGACACCGTATAATTAGGTATAATTAGTGAGTTAATAATGAGTGATTTACTAAATTGATTGCGGAGCTGAATTAATGACTAAATATAATCAAGCCCGCAGTCGGGCTGATTTGTTGGCTGAGGTAGTCAGTCTGCGATCGAAATTAGGCCGTTTTGAATCTTCACATCCTACTCAGGATACTATTGCTGCCAAAATAAACAATTCTCAGCCAGATTTATCACTTATGTTTTTTTCTGCCGATTCAGGGGATGGAACACGAAGTCCCTATGCTCTGGTACTAGAAGCGGCGAAAATTGCTGATAAGGTAGGAATGACAGCTGTATGGCTACCTGAGCGGCATTTTGAGTCTTTCGGTGGTCCATACCCTAATCCTTCAGTCTTAGCAGCTGCGGTTGCGCGGGAAACTAAGAGTATTCGTATTCGTGCTGGTAGTGTTATTCTTCCTCTGCACGATGCTATCGAGGCTGTAGAAGCCTGGGCTATGGTTGACCAGCTTTCCGATGGACGAGTTGATCTTGCCTTTGGCAGTGGATGGAATCCTAAAGACTTTTCGCTTCGTCCAGAAAATTTTACTGATAATAAAGACATTATGCGTAAAGGGATAGATGAGTTTCGCGTAATGTGGTCTGGAGGGTCAGTTCGACGTAGAGATGGTAAGGGTAATGATGTCGAGATTACTAGCTATCCTAAGCCACGCCAGGCTGCTCCAGGAATCTGGATCGCTGCTACCGGCAGTGTTGATACATTTTACTGGGCGGGGCGGGCTGGATTCAATATATTGACAATGGTGCTGGGTGGCAGCTTGGAAGATGTAGCTGAAAGAATTAAGATTTATCGTGTTTCTCGTCAAGAGGCGGGGTTTGATCCAGCTACTGGTCGTGTTACATTAATGCTTCATTCATACGTTGACGAGAATCGCTCAAGGTTGTTGAAGAGAGTGCGCGGGCCGATGACTAGTTATGTTCGCTCTGCTCTTGATCTTCACGTTAACACAAATATTCCAGAACAGACATTAGACGGAGAACAGCGTGATCAAATGGCTGATTTTGCCTTTGAACGCTATCTGCGCAGCGCCAGTTTGATTGGTACTCCGCAAGACATTACGGAGATGCTAGCTAATGTTAAAAAAATTGGTGTAGACGAGGTAGCCTGTTTACTTGACTTTGGACTACCAGACAAGCATGCTTTAGAAGGGCTATCAAAATTAATTGAGACAGCAGAGGGACTGAAAGATTTTGAATTACATATAGCATCAGGTAACTGTTCAGATAATAACAAAGCGGCTATTTTGGGTATGGCCTGCCGTTTTCCCGGTGCATCTGATCTCGTTACTTATGTCGACAACTTAAAGGCTGGAAAGTCAGCGATTACAGAAGCCCCTTCTGGTCGTTGGCCAACAGCTAAGCCAGCGCTTATTCGTGGCGGTTTTATCGATTCAGTAGAATGTTTTGATTCGGCTCCTTTCCGAATATCTTCCACGGAGGCAGCTGTGATGGACCCGCATCAGCGTTTGTTCCTAGAAACCGTCTGGCACGCTCTAGAGGACGCTGGATTACGTCCTTGCGATTTACGTGGCCGATCGATTGGTGTTTTTGTTGCGATGTATTCGACTAGTTACTTGCAACGTTGCCCTTCTAGCAACGATCCTCTTTCTGTGCCTGGCGCTCTTGCTTCTATGGTAGCAAATCGTACTTCCTTTGTGTTTGATTGGCGAGGTCCAAGCGAGACTGTAGATACCGCCTGTTCTAGTGGATTAGTTGCTGTGCACCGTGCTTTGCGGGCTTTACGCAGTGAGGAATGTGAGATAGCAGTGGTTGGAGGGGTAAGCTTACTTTTGTCTGATGTAGAATCTGCTCGTCTCGCTAACCTTGGTGTCCTGGCGAAGGACGGTGCTTGTCGTGCTTTTGATGCCGCTGCTTCTGGTCAAGCACGTGGTGAGGGTGTAGGTGTTATTGTGCTTAAGCGTTGGAGTATGGCTAAGCAAGACGGAGACTGGGTACGCGCTTTGGTAGCTGGATCAGCGGTTAATCATGCTGGCGGGTTGTCAGCTTCGCTAACTCTTCCTAATTCAACCAGCCAGGCGAGTGCAATAGTCGATGCTTGGAAAGATGCTGGCATGACACCAGAAGGGATTGGCTATCTGGAGGCTCATGGTGCTGGTACATCTCATGGAGATCGCAGCGAAATTGCTGCTTTACGAAGTGCATTTTCTAGCATGAACGCTAAAGCGGTAGATTGGACAATTGGTTCTGTAAAGCCAGCTATTGGGTCACTCGATGCTTGTGGTGGAATTGCTGGATTCATGTCTGCAGTAGCGGCAGTGGAGTATGGTTTTCGTCCTAGTTTGTTGTCTCTTGAAACTCCAGCACCGGATCTAGCTATGGAGGGTAGCGGGTTGCGTCTAGCAAATAAGACTGAAATTTGGAATGATCAATTTCGTAATGCTGCTATCCATGCATATGGCCTCGGTGGCGTAGCAGCTCATGTAGTTGTTGAAAATGCACCGGATACGTCCTTCGTTAAATCAAAGACAGAACTTCCTGCGATTTGCCCTGTCTTTGGTTGGGATGCTGCAGGATTAGTTCGCCAGCGGCAAAAATTAGCAAAGTGGTTATTTAGCAATTTGGATCAGGATCTTTGCGCTGTTTCTAGTAATCTTTGCTTGAATAAAGAGCCCATGAGTGTGCGTTGGGTTGCTGTCGTGAATAGTTTATCTGAACTCGCAAGGTTATTATTAGAGAATTCTGGTCCTTTGGCAGTTGCTTCGTCTGTAGATAATGATGACTTGCATGTCGCTAATGCTAAGGCAATTATTAATGGTCTTGACCCAGCAACTTTTGCAGTTAAATCTCATAAGATCTGGTTGCCTGGTTATTCTTTTGCATCGACTTCCTTTCCGATTGATGGGATGCCTTTTACACCAATAACAAACAGTAGTAGTGATGAAGTAGCACGCTACTATGATTATGTGACTAATGCTGGTTCTGCGCGTGATGGGCCTATCTATCTTACTTTAGCGCCTTTTCCTGAGGTCGTACCGGGTTTTTCTTGGACTCGTACTATGCGTGATCCTACTGCGCATCCGGAGCATGCAAATATGATGCGATTGGCTCAGTTAGAAATGCGTGAAACATTGTTAGCCGATATCACCTTCGAAAGAGTTAGTCGGGTTTTGGATATAGGATGCGGTTTCGCAACTGATCTAATTGATTTAGTTACTAAGTATGTAAAATTGCATGGCGTGGGTTATACAATAGCACCCGCTCAAGCGCAAATGGCAACTTCTCGGGTGATGACGGCAGGTTTATCCGAAAAAATACAAATTTTTAATCGCAATAGCGCTACTGATTTGTTTCCAGGTTTTTTTGATCTCGCAATTGGTTACGAGGTTGGCCACCATATAGAGGATAAGCAAGGTCTTTTTGCGAATCTAGCCCAAGCATTGCGTCCTGGCGGGAAATTAGCGCTAATTGATTGTGCTGCGGATACGGCTAAATCAATCCATTTACCGGAAGTAGGTTCATGGACTAGCACATTAACTGAATACGCTGATATTCTTGCACAGCATCGCTTCCGACTTGAACGTGTAATTGATGCTAGCCGCGAGGTTGGAAATTTTTTGATTGATCCTGGGCTAGATACTATGTTGGCAGAGGAGAGTGGAGAGGGGGCAGATTTGGTTGCGAAAGTGCAGTATTCATGGGACGGTTTCGGTGCCGCTCTACGTGAAGGACTAATCCGCTATTTACTTATTACCGCAGAGCGTTTAGATGAAGGAGCTGAACCACCGGTTGATTGGAATCGTAGCAGCATGGGAGTAGAGCGATGATTTCTTATAGTAATCGGCGGATAGAGTTGGAGAGGGCTAAGCATCTGAATGCTGATGGTTTGATTCATTTAAAGCAAGATTTAGATCGGGTTGACTTAGAGCGCGTTTTACTTGAAATTATTTCAAAGGTTTTGGGCGAGCGAATTGATCCGGAGAAGGCTGTACGCAGCTTCGCCGATCTTGGTCTCGGTTCTTTGCTCTCTGTTAGATTAATTGAGGAGATTAATAAGACTTATGGACTGAAGCTTGGGGTAGAGACAGTGTTTGCTCATCCAAGTCCCATTAGATTGGCAACTTATGTTGCGTCAATGATTGACAAGCCCATTAAACCCACTATCGTCTCATCCCAAGATAGGGCCTCATTTAATAGGTCTATGGCTATTGTTGGTCTTTCTGGTGCCTTTGGTCCTGCCTCTTCATTATCTGGATTTTCAGATGCTTTGATGCATTGCAAGAGCCTGGTGCATCCTCTTTCAGACCAGCGACGCCGTCTTGTACGTCCATTAGTAGAGGCTGATAACTCTACTTTTGTAGGCGGATTCCTTGAAAATATTGAATTATTTGATGCTGAGTTGTTTGGTTTATCGCCACGTGAGGCGAGTGCTATCGACCCACAGCAGCGATTGTTCTTGGAGCGCGCTTATTTAGCGCTGGAGAATGCTGGTTATCCTGCTGCACGCATCGCTGGGAAAAAGGTTGGGGTATATGTTGGCGCTTCGCCATCCGGATATGAGCAGCTTATCACCTCAGATCATGGCGCTGGCGATGCTTGGGGTATGACCGGTAATTTGACTGCTTTGTTAGCTTCTCGGATATCGTACTATTTGGATTTGAGTGGTCCAGCTTTGACTGTAGATACTGCTTGTTCTTCTTCTCTTGTGGCGTTAGATTTAGCAGTACAAGGCATTAAAAATGGCGACTGCGACATGGCTCTGGTTGGTGGAGTTAGTTTGTTTCTTAACCCAACCGCGTTGGCTTTGATGCAGCGAGCAGGAATGCATTCAAAACAAGGGCGATGTGCTACTTTTGATGCATCTGCTGACGGCATTGTTGTCGCTGAAGCAGTTGTTGCTGCAGTTATTAAACCTTTTGAGCAATCGTTGATTGATGGCGATCGCGTTGACGCAGTGATACTCTCTACGGCTATTAACCAGGATGGCCGAAGTAACGGGATCACAGCTCCGAATAGTGCTGCCCAAACTGATCTTATCTGTGCTGCGTTAAATCGTGCTGGACTTGATGCCGATGCGATTGATTTGATTGAGGCACATGGAACAGGTACTCCATTGGGTGATCCGGTAGAAATTGCTGGGTTGTTTGGTGCTTTTCGAGAACGCAGTGAGAGTTTGCCAGCGATTGGTCTTGGTTCATCTAAGTCTGTTCTAGGACATGCTTCCGAAGCAGCTGGGTTGGTTGGCGTAGCAAGTATTGTAGCTGCATTGAAGGCGGAGGCTATTCCTCCTATTTTTGGATTTACTAATTTAAATCCGAAAATAGATCTGTCTGGGAAGCCTTTGGAGCTAACTTTAGCAAAAAAAGTTTGGCCTAGGATTGAAGGCCATCTGCGTAGAGCAGGAGTGAATTCATTTGGTCTAGCTGGTACTAATGTTCATGCAATTATTGCAGAAGGCCCGTCTGTTGTTTCGGAGAACGCTTCGTCCCGCTCTTTGCCTTTGCTGCTTTCTGCTGAAACCCCTGATTTGCTTTCTAAAAGAGCGAACTCTTTGTTGGATTGGCTGAAAGGCAAAAATGTTTCTTTGACTGATTTTGCTGGAACCTTGGCGCTTCGTCGCTCTCATTACTCAGTGCGTGCTGGTACTATTGTTGCTTCATTGGATGAGGTGTGCGAAGTATTGAAAGAGTTGGATCAGTGCAACTTGTCATCAACTTGCACTGATCCAGTGGTGCTGGATTATCTAGGAGGCGGCGAAAATTGGATAGATTCTTGCAACGCTATTTTTGGAGATAAGATTATCTCTCTGGATTTACCAGATCAGCCTTTAGCTCGCGAATCGCTTTGGGCTTTTGAAGTAGATGCTGTGCAATCAACGCGTTTATCTTTGTCTATGGACGATCCGAAAGTAGGAGATCATCGTGTTGGGAATCAGTCAATTTTGCATGCTGCTGCTTTGCTAGATATTGTGCTTGATCAATTTGGTGATAAAATCAATGAAATAGCTTGGCTGCGACCAGTAATAGTTGGTAAAGAAGGTGCGGTGCTGATCCTAAGCGGTGGAGATAAATCTGGCGGATTGGCTACATTAGAAGGTGGTGAAACCGTTTTTTCCTTTGGTGCAAGTTGCTCGCCAGATAAAATAAATAAGAGAGTTGACTTTTCTGAATTGCTTGCGATTCAAGCAGCTGCAGTAACTAAGATTGAAGGTGGAGTCTCTGAACCAGCTCCTGGCGTTTGGTTGGGGCCGAGTTATCGAGGCTTTGATCGTTTAAGCCTTGCGCCAAATGCAGCTGTCGGATCAGTGGATCTAAGCAATTCTTCATTTCCGAGGTTGCGGGCCTTGGATGCTGCGATACAGTCGGCAGTGGCTGTTGTAGCTACAAAAGATGGGGACAATGCACGCACACTCATGCCAGTCCGGCTGCATGAATTATCGGTCTTGATGCCTATACCTGCTCTACCTATGCATTTACTTGCTTACTTCAATAATGATTTATCCTGCGGTGCAGAATCGGTGGTTGATGTATCTGTTGTCAGCGATGATGGCGCTATAGCCATGCAGCTTAACGGTTTGACGCTCCATGCAATTGATTCTGCAACTCAGTCTCCAATTGTTCAACAAAAAGATCCACCGGTTTGCTTACGGCGATTAGTTTGGAAAGAATATTGTACTTCTTCAGTAGGTGAGGTTGACTTACGTCCGACGCTAATTATTGGAAATGGTGATTTGCTTGACCGAGTATCAGATTGGCTTATTCGTAGTGGTACTGTTGTTACTCGCGAGCAGGTTGTTAGTTCCCTTGCTATAACATCTTGGGTTGCTGCGACAAAAGGTTTGCGAAGGATTGTTTTGTATCTTCCTGCTGATTATGCGTCTAACGCTCTTGACAGGGGTGCTCGTTTGATTCGTAGTATGGCTTGCGCTTTGAGCGCTCTTGAGGAGGCCTCGTTAGATGTCTTGATCTTGGCTCCAGGCGCTAAAGACGATCCGGTGCGTCGTGGTCTTATAGCTTTGGCCAAGGTCTCTTTAGATCGAGAGATCGACAAGGTGATAGTACGGGCTGTTGATTGTGATAACGATACAGCGATTGAAGTTCTGTTGACCGAGCCTGGCAGTGTATCAGGCGAAATGGTTGTACTGAGTAATGGTAAGCGGTTTGAACAGCGTTTAAAGAAAATTATTGTTCCTCGAAAAGCTAATAGTTTTGGTCATCGGATTGTTATTTTGGGTGGTTTTGGTCGTGTTGGTCGCGTTTTAGCCAATCGTATTGCTGAGCGCTGGAAGGCAGATATTGTTCTTGTTGGTCGGAAAGAAATTAAGAAGGAACGTGCAGCTTATTTAGAAACTTTGCTAGCCAAGGGTATTCAGGTACATGGTTTATCGAGCGATCTAACTGATTCTTTGGCAGCCGAAATCGCTTTACGCACAGCACGGGATAAGCTTGGCGGTATTGATCTGGTAATTCAGGCAGTAGTTGATCCGGTATTTGGTCGATTATCTGCTATGCCAGAATCGGACATGTTGTCTGGTTTACGCCCTAAGACTGCGGGTGGGATAGCTGTCAAGGATGCTCTTAAGAAAGTTGGCGAGGGGCGTTTGGTAGTGATCTCTTCTATTGGTGCCTTTGCTGCTTTTCCCGGTGCTGCTGGTCAAGCTGTTTATGCAGCTCAATGTGCATTTGAAAGTGGTTTGGCTGATGCAAACACTCAAGTAGTTCACTGGGGGCTTTGGGCTAATCAGTCCTGGAGGCCTGAACTACTTGCTCAGGTAAGGAAAGATGGGTTATTTCCTATACCTGAAGATGCTGCTTTTGATTCTTTTGAATCTGCGTTGTTGATGCAATGCGATACTCCGCTTGTAGCAGCTTCCCTGTCCGCATCTGTTTGGCGAGCGCTGGGGGATATGGATCATCTAGATTCAGCATTAGGTGAGCCTGTTGATGTTATTGATCAAGTTAGCAATTTAGCTGATAGTCTACCAGGCGATAGCTTAGAGCGCCATGCAGTAGTTGATTCGATCGCTAATAGACGTTTGCTACGTGTTATGAAGAAAAATGCCTTACTTGGCTTGCCGGGCACAGAAGAAAATTTAACTCAAGCTATCATTCGTTTTGGTACACCATCTCGACTAAATAAGTTGGCTAATGCGGTGCTTAATTTACTAATTGATGCTGGTGCGGCAGAGCGGCGACCAAACGGTTATATTCGCTGGTGCAAGACGATATTTGATAGCGAGGACGATGGATTAGAGGAGTTTGCTGCTAGCGATGACATTAGTAAGGCAGTAGCTTTACTGATGGCAGATTGCATTGATGCACTACCAAAGGTTTTAGCAGGTGAGCTATTAGGTACTGATGTTCTATTTCCCAATGGTTCCGCCGCGAAAGTGGAGCCGATTTATAAACATCAACCTGGATTAAAATCAGCAAACATTTTGGTTGCTGAAACCGTTGCAAGTCTTTACAATAGATCTAAGTACTTATCATTACTAGAGATAGGTGCGGGAACCGGAGCGACCACAGAGGCGATTAAATTACGTTTAGGTAATGCAGATGAGCGATTGTCTTATTGCTATACAGATCTATCTGTTGGGTTTGTGCGACATGGGGAAAAATTTCATTCTGCTCCTAATTTGACCGCTGCAGTGCTCGATATTGAGCAAGATCCGATAGAACAGGGTTTTATCGAGCAAGGTTTTGATATTGTTGTTGCCTCTAATGTGCTACATGCAACAGCCAGGCTAGATGATACTTTGTCCCACGTATGGAAGCTATTGCGTCCTGGCGGGATACTTATACTAAACGAAAATGTACGACTTGAGGCATTTGCTACGCTGACTTTCGGATTGCTTGAGGGATGGTGGCGTTCGGAAGATCCTCAAAAGCGGTTGGCTGGTGGACCGTTGCTTGATTTAGCACGCTGGCGCTTAGCACTACATCAGGCTGGGCTAGACGTCATAGCTGAACTAGCACCGGGTAATGTACCCGATCATGCTTCACAGGTAGTTATTATTTCTTTAAAGGCTGGGGTAGAGTCAGCTGGTTTTGTGCCACCTATTTCATCTAAGTCTGTTACTGGGGTAGAGTCAGCTGGTTTTGTGCCACCTATTTCATCTAATTCTTTGGTAGATACTGTAACTAACTTTTCAGAAACTGGTTTGCGAGATACTGTGAGGCAGATAGTAGCAGAAGCTCTAGGTCGCGCACCTGATAGTATTGATGATTCCTTACCGTTTGCTGATTATGGCGTTGATTCTATTGTTTCACCTCAGATTGCACAAAGTTTAGCTGAGCGTTTTCAGGTGACTTTGCGTTCCACTGACTTGTTTAGCTATACAACGGTGGATGTGTTAGCTAATCATATAAAAGGTCTTGGTCCCATTATTCCTGATACTGAGTCAGGTGATATTGTAACATCTATAGAAACTCCGATACTCTCAACTTCTCTGCCGAGTTTGATACCTGCTTCTACCAAGCTTGATAAAAGTGATAAAAGAATTGCTATAATTGGTTTGGCTGGACGCTTTCCTGACGCTCCCAATGTAAATATTTTTTGGCGTAATTTGCGCGATGGTCATTGTGCAATCAGGCCAATTAAACGTTTTTCTATCCCTGAAACCTTTGACGGTGGCTGTAATACCTCGACACCTATTTATGCGCGATGGGCTGGATTAATTGATGATTTCGACCAGTTTGACCCGCTTTTTTTTAAAATTACTCCCGCTGAAGCGCTTACTATGGATCCGCAGCAGCGTTTGTTGCTGGAGGAGGCATGGCATGCTATTGAGGATGCTGGATTATGCTCAGAGCGTATTGCTGGAAGTCGTACTGGTGTTTTTGTTGGATCTTCAGCTAATAGTTATGTAGCTCCCGGTACACCGGCGATGCAAACAATCGGCGGATCTATGGCTATTTTATCGGCACGGTTGGCATATTTGCTTGACTTGCGTGGTCCAACTTTCCCAATTGATACGGGTTGTTCATCGTCTTTGGTAGCTTTATCCCTTGCTCGTGATAGTTTACTTACTGGTCAATGTGACCTAGCTATTGTTGCGGGCGTTGGCTGTAATTTGTTATCTGAGGATATTCTAGCTTATTTGTCTGATGCTGGCATGGCATCACCAACTGGCGTTTGTTACGCTTTCGATGATCGAGCAGACGGTTTTGTCCCGGGAGAAGGTGTAGGTGTTTTGGTTCTAAAACGTCTCGCTGATGCTGAGAGCGATAACGATCGTATTCGGGCTTTAATACTTGGTGCTGGCATTAATCAGGATGGCCGCACTAGCGGCATTACGGCTCCGAGCGCAGTTTCCCAAACTGCCCTAGAGCGCCGTGTTTGGGAGGAAGCGAGTGTTTCGGCGGATAGTATAACTCTTGTGGAAGCGCACGGAACAGGTACTCGATTAGGTGACCCGATAGAAATTGCGGCATTAAACGATGCTTTTGCGCCTGAGACTTCTAGACGGCACTTTTGTGCCATCGGTTCTGTAAAGACTAATATTGGTCATGCGATGGCTGCTGCTGGATTAGCTGGATTGATAAAGACGGTGCTTGCATTAGAAAATCGAGTTATTCCTCGTTCCTTATTCTTTGAAAAGGCTAATAGGCATATTGATTTTGACTCTTCCCCCCTAATCGTTGCTAGAAAAACCATGCCATGGAGTATAGATGATGTAAAAGGCGGGCGTCGTCGAGCAGCTGTTAGCTCCTTTGGTTTTAGCGGTACTAATGCTCATGTGGTGTTAGAGGAAGCACCAGAAGTAGCCATAAGTGAAGATAATATTCCTGGTCCATGGATATTTGTAATCTCAGCTAAGACTAATGAAGCCTTGAATAAAATAGCTTTAGCATTAGCTGATTATGTGGAGCAGGCCAATCATCGATTAGGCGATATAGCATATACACTAGCTCTGAGACGCGAGCATTTTCGGTATCGGCGTGTAGTGATTGCGGCTGGATGCGAAGAGCTAGTTAAAGCTCTTCGCATGGGAAATAATGGTAGGGTCCTTTTTAAGGATACTCATGATTTTTCTACGAGTATACCTAGAATTTTGCGCGATGCTGAAATTGATTATCTAGCTGGAAATACAGTTGATTTTGCTCCGTGTTTCCCGGGTAGTAGTTGGCGCTTAGTCTCCTTGCCCGGATATCCATTTGCCCGGGAAAGTTATTGGCAGCCGATCCGTCGCGAAGTGATGCAAGCTAGTTCAATGGTTGATCCGCAACTGATAGTGGATGGTAATACTGTAACTATTATCTTAATTGTAACTAATTGGCGGCTTGATCAACATCGAGTGCATGGCAAACCTATGCTGCCTGCAGCAGCGATGGTCGAGTTAATTGGATTAGCCATTATGGCTAAGAATGGGTCACTTCCTACTTGCTTGGCAGATTTGGTATGGCATAGTCCAGTAAAAGTCGAAGGGAGCAATCTTCTTCTTACTTTTGTAATGAATGGTGATAAGTTTCGTATGAATCGAGGCGATGTATTGGTTGTTGAGGGGAGTGTTGATTATGGCACTTACCAATCTCAGGTGATTGATACAACTAACTTAACTGCCGCTCAAATTGACGGTAGCTATTTGCTTTCGATCTCTAAGGTGCGTGGTATAGCTTACGGCCCGCGTTTTGCTATTTTAAACCAAATTCATGTCGGTGAAGAAGTTGTTTGGGCTAGTTTGTCTCCTGATGTGCAAGCCACATCTCGAACAGCTGATATCATTGATGCTGGCATGCAAGCAGCTGCTGGGATTGGTGTAGGAACTGAAGAGGGTGGTGGCGGCTCACCGGCTGGGCTTTACGTACCTCATGCGCTGGGGCGTATAGTATGGTTAACGAATGAAAAAAGTACTCCAGCTCAGGTTCTTGCAAAGGTATTAAGACGGGATATTTCGGGTGCCTTATTTGACATTACTATCGCTAACGAGGATGGGCAGTCGCTCGTAAAAATGGATAAATTAGTAGCGAGAAGAATGGAAGATAATAATAATGACCTTTGTTTGACTACCTTATATGCTCCGCGTTGGATTGCCGCTGATGAACGAAGATCGCCAATGCTTGACAGAATAGTCGAAGTTGGTTCTAAATGGCTTGATAATCTAGAAGATTTGCCCACTGGAATGAGATTAGGCGTAGTAGTGAAGTTGCCGACTAATGAGTACGGCAAATTAGCTTTGGCTGAGCTATCTCTAGTTGTGCGTGGACTATCTGCTCTTTCGAGCGCCCCGATAGTGCATTTAATGGCGATATTAGACGGAGATAGTGAAGCTCCATTTGTTAGAGCAGTTGCGGCCGCTTTGCGTGCGATATTGGTGGAAAATGTTGGTTGGCGAATTGCCCTTGTCTCTGGAGCAGTTAATACCGCTCAATTGCCAGCTTTTCCGGATGTTACTTACGTTGAGGATTTACGTATCACCTTAGACAATAGACTTGAAAGACGCATGCTTCACGATCTTGGGTCTATTACGACTATTTCGTCTTCTCCTCTAGCGTCTGATTCTATAGTAGTTATTAGTGGCGGTCTTGGTGGTTTAGGTTCTGAACTAGCAAGTGTCTTATCGCATGCTGGATTAAGGCCGGTGTTGTTGTCTCGTCGTGCAGGGAAGGCTGAAGTGCCTGTTGTTATCGCTGATGTTACTGATAAAGATGCTTTAGATGCTGCTTTAGAAAGAATTAGGAGCGAATTTGGGGCGATTAGCGCTGTATTGCATTTGGCAGGTAAGCAATTGGATGGAATTTTTTCTGCAACTACTTTAACTAATATTGACGAGGTATTTGCTGCAAAAGTGACTGGTTTTATTATGCTTGACGAGGCTACTCGCGATGATCCCATTAAATTGTTTGCAGTTTTTGGCTCTACAGCTGCTGAGTTTGGTTCTTTTGGTCAGGCAGTTTATGGTGCTGCTAATGCTGCTGTTGCGAGTTTAGCTACAACTAGATCAGGCCCAGGTAATACTCTTTGTGTTGCATGGCCGCTATGGAAGAGTGGCGGCATGACTGTGCCAGATGATTTAGTAAATATGCTTAAGCAAGAAGCTGGGTTAGAACCATTATCTACGGAGTTAGGTGTTAACTTGTTATGGAGTGCTGCTCAGAGCGGTGAGGTTACGCCTCTTGTTCTTCACGGTATTGGTGACGTAGCAGCTGGATTGATGCGTTTGTCAACGTCTATCACACCTATCGCTCTGCCAGCAGTGCGTAAGCTTACGCCCTCAATCGATGATGCTACCACCTACATAGCTTCAATATTGTCTGAGGTTGCTGCTATACCTCTTAATCGAGTTGATCCTGAGTTGCCGTTTGAGCAGTACGGCATTGATAGTATGATGATTACGCGCTTGAATTTGGCTATGGAGCGAGATCTTGGTGCGTTACCAAAGACTTTATTTTTTGAATATCGAACTCCGGGTGAAATTGCAAGTTATCTTAATCATAATAAAGCTTCTGAATTGGCTGCTATGTTTAAACCAACTAGACTTTCAATGCCTTCTCACACTATTACCCCCCCGCAAACCTCAAAGTTTACTCATGCTCCTACTGACACCTATCTGGCTGACCGTGAAGATAGTGATGTAGCGATTATTGGTATCGCAGGTATTTTTCCAGGAGCTGAGGATTTGGAAGTGTTTTGGGAACATCTTAGATCTAGTGCTGATCTGATTCGAGAGATTCCTGCCGATCGCTGGTCGCTTGAGGGTTTTTACGATCCTGACAGGGAAAATATCTCTACTAGCTATAGTAAATGGGGTGGTTTTATCGACGGTGCGGATATGTTTGATCCGCTTTTCTTCGATATGGCTCCACTAGAAGCAGAGGCATTGGATCCACAGGCTCGTAAAATGCTAGAAGTTGCTTGGTGGGCTTTGGAGGACGCTGGTTATACTAGGTCTAATTTATTCTCGTCTGATCCTAATCCTAGTTTACGCAAGGGAGGCGTTTTTGTAGGCTTGATGCACAGTGACTATCAACTCTTTGCAGCTGAATCACGGGTACGCGGAGAATTAGCAATTACTTCTTCTGGATACTGGAATGCCGCAAATAGAATTTCTCATTTTCTTAATTTACACGGTCCTTCAGTTGCTATCGATACCGCTTGTTCTGCTTCGCTTACCGCTATTTATTCTGCTTTGCGTGCGTTAGCAGCAGGGGATTGTACTGTTGCTATAGCAGGCGGGGTAAATCTCAGCCTTCATCCGATGAAATATTGGGTGTTAAGTAAGGCAGGTTTTGCTTCTACCGACGGTCGTTGTCGTAGTTTTGGTGAGGGCGGTAATGGATACGTGCCTGGTGAAGGGGCTGGAGCAGTTCTATTAAAGCCGTTAGCCCGTGCTAAGATGGACGGAGATCGCATACACGGAGTGATTCGAGCAAGTGCTGTTAATCATGGAGGTCGTACTAGTGGCTTCACCGTACCTAATCCAGTAGCTCAAGGTCAGTTAATTTCCGATGCTTTCAATAGAGCTGGGATAACACCGAGTAGTATTTCTTATGTCGAAGCGCATGGTACAGGTACTGCTTTAGGTGATCCAATTGAAATTACTGGATTAAAGCGTGCTTTTGGTAATGTAGTTAATTGTCCAATAGGATCAGTTAAGTCAAATATAGGCCATTTGGAATCTGCTGCTGGGATCGCTGCATTGGCAAAAGTGTTGTTGCAGATGCGTCACCATACTTTGGCCCCTAGCTTGCATGCTACTAAGTTGAATCCTGATCTTGGTATAGAAGGTAGTGGTTTCCGCGTAGTGACTAAGAACGAAACATGGAAAGCGGCTGATGGCGCGCCTCTACGAGCAGGGATCAGCTCATTTGGTGCGGGCGGGGCGAATACTCATTTAATTGTTGATGCTCCGCCTTTTGTGAGCCGTAAAATTATAAAACATGAAGCTTTGCCTTTTTTGCTTTCTGCTCGTACTATCAACTTACTGAAAGTTGTTGCTGCGCAATTGGCAAAATTTGTGGAGAAGTCAGATACGCATTTGGCTGATATTGCCTTTACCTTAGTTGAGGGGCGAGAAGCAATGAAGCAACGTGCAGTTGTTGTAGCTGCTGATCGTCTGACTCTTATCGCTGGTCTTTGCTTAATTGCTGAAGGAAAAGATTTAGATAATTTTGGTTTATTTGCTTCGCAGTGTCGTGCTTGGATCGGGGGTGAAAATGTTGATTGGCATATTGTCCTGCCTGCTGGAGCTAGGCGTATCGGATTACCGCTAACGCCATTTGAGCGGCGGCGTTGTTGGATTAGTACTCGGCATGATCCGGCTTTTAATGTGCCTAGTACAATACATGAGGTTTGTTCAATAAACGATCCGCTTATAGCTGATCATATTGTCGAAGGAGAGACTATCGCCGCTGGTGCTTTATTGATTTCTGAAGCTGTGCGGAAGCTTGGCTTAAAATTTCCTTTCGCTGTAACGGATGTAAGTTGGCGTCGTACTGTTAAAGTGAGTTCTGAGGGTTTGTTAGTTGATTTGCGACGAAAAGGCAATCATGTATCAATTCTTTTTGGAGATGAAGATGCGGTTGCTAGTTTTGCTATTAGCAATGTAGTTGCCGTGGCGAATAAAGAGACTATACCTATAACTATACATACAATTAATAGTTCAGAATTCTATACTATGTTAGCTACTGCTGGTGTTGTTTATGGCCCGTCCTTTGCACGCATTAAGAGCCTATCAACAAATACTGGTGTCGCAGTATGTGATCTTAGTCAGCCAGCAGATGCGTCAAGAGGACTGTTGGATGCTAGAATTTTGGATGCAGCGCTTCAGGCATGTGCTGGAGTTATAGAAAAAGATGGCTCGGGCTTGCGCCCGGCGTCAATCGGCAAGTTAACGGTTTGGCGTGCATTATCGTATGCAGTTAGGGCAGTGGTACGAAGACGCGGCGCGGATGATCCTTTAACAGTTGATATTTTCCTCCTAGATACCGAGGGAGAAACAGTAGCTACTTTGGATAAATTAGTGTTGTTACCTACTGTTTCCATAGCGGATTATGATGGACCTCCTCTTCGTTTGCTACGACCTACTAGAGTGCAGATAAGTGCATTACCAATTAGTAATCGATCTGGAAGTGTGATTATAGTCGATCCCTATTACTCGCGCGATTTAACTGATGCTTTGGTTGCAATCTTGCAAGCTGATGATAATGTTGTTTATTTAACGGATGTTTTGACCGAACAAATACCAGAAAATTTAGTTGAGATAGTTTATCTTGGGGGGGTAGGCGGAAAAGGAACTGATGGCGTTCTAGCCCTGATGCGATTGTGTAAAACCTTGGCAGCAAACAGACTTGTGATGAATCGTTTGCTCTTGCGAGTAGTTGCTGAAGAGACTCCATCAGGAGCTGCCGTTACCGCCTTTGCAAAGGCTTTGTCACGTGAGCTGGAATGGCTGCAGTTGTGTTTGATTTGTCTGCCTGTTGGTAGCCAACCCAAGCAGGGTGCTGCGTGGATTAATGTAACGCCGGATGCACCTCAGGATGCTGAAATTATTGTACATGATGGTGTTTATTCTCGGTTGGTTTTGAATGAGATTCAGTCTACTGTTGCCGGGAACAGTATTGTTGCTAATGGCCGATATTTGATTGCTGGTGGTAGCGGTGGTATTGGTCGTGCGCTCGGTAGATATTTAGCTGAAACGCAGGGTGCTACAGTTTGGTTAATTGGTCGTCGTCCGTTAAATGTTGACGAGCAAGCTAGCATTGCTGAGCTTGCTCGTGGTAAAATCTTTTATCTTCAAGCAGATATTACTGACGTCCTAGCGCTACGTTTAGCGTTATCAGATATTCGTGCTGTGGGTTCTCTTGATGCTATAATCCATGCTGCTTTAGTTATGGAAGATAAACTAATACTTGACCAAAGTGAGGTTGAGGTTGAGCGTGTATTGGCTCCTAAAACACGCGGTATCGATGCGCTAATGGCCGCCGTTGATGGTATCGAGGTACATTCTTGGATCGCTTTTTCTTCCTCTAATGCTTATACGGCAAATCAAGGTCAAGCGGCATATGCGGCAGCTAGTGCTTATCTTGATCTGTCAGTTTTGGCAACTGGTAAAAATGCGCGAGTAATCGATTGGGGATTGTGGGGTGACATTGGGCGCATGGCTGGTGATCCGCGGACGGCTGGTCTTAAGCGTATGGGAGTTTGGCCTATTACTACCGCCGAAGGTTTTGCGGCGTTTGAATCTATCTTGGCTGGTAAAGATCAACGTGTGCTAGCGATGAAGATAGTTGATACATTGCTCCCTGCGCTGGGCGTAGAAGTGCGTTCTTCTATCACACCAGTAACAGAAGCTATCGAAGAAATGATCCGGAATGAGCCACCATTAGCTACCTTCGATAGCACTCGTTTGCAAGCAGTTGATGCTTATGCTATTGCCTATCTAGCTGAATATCTTGATAGTGTACCGTCAATAATGCCAATCCCTGAAATGCAGCGATTAGCCAAGGCTATAGAAACCTTGCGCATGGAGGCAAATGGTTCAGCTGAAGAAATGAAACTTTTGGTGGAGGCTGCCGGAAAGGAAACTGCACCTTATGTTGCTTTACTTGATCATACATTACCTAATTTGCGTGAAGTGCTAGAAGGGCGTATTACTGCTGCTAGTATACTGTTTCCGGATGGTTCTGATCATTTGGTGGCGCCGATTTATAAGGGTAATCCGATGATTGACTGGTTGCAGCGGCTTGCTGCGCGGGCTGTGGCTGCTGCTGTGCAAGATAAATTAATACGACAGCCTAATAGGCCTATTCGGATATTAGAGATTGGTGGTGGAACTGGTGGTACTACAGGTTTTGTTCTAGACGAAATTGCGCCATTTACTAATCAGGATGTATCCTATATTTTCACCGATATTGGACCTAGCTTTTTGGTTGCTGCTCGTCGTCAATTCGTTGACATTCCTAATTTTGAGGTAAAGCTTCTAGATATTTCACGCGTAGTTGCTGCTCAGGGCTTTGATAATGGTAGCGTTGATGTGGTGCTGGCTGCTAATGTTGTTCATGCGACACCATGCATTTCTGAAACGCTGAACAATATAGCTCAGCTTTTAACTGATGATGGAGTGCTTGTACTAAAGGAAGCTACAGGTATTCACGCGATAAACACTTTAACGTTTGGCTTGACGGCAGAGTGGTGGGGTTATTCTGATCCGCAATCCCGAATGTCCGGGGGGCCTTTGCTGTCGCGTGCTGGATGGCGCTTAGCCCTAACGAAAGCCGGTTATAGCAATGTTAGCATAGCAGGTTTGCCTGGTGATGATGATGGTTTAGGTGCTGAGTCAGTGATAGTCTCTGTTGCTTCTAATTTCGTTCGTGCGCCTATCAAGGCTGTGTCGCAGGAGGTTGCTCCTTCGTCCAATCTATCTCAAGTAAAACCTATTGGAGTACATAGCAGTATTGAAAAGAAGCTTATTGCATCAGTAGCGGAGGCCTTACACTTGGAGCCAAACGAAATAGATTTATCTGCTAGTTTTGCTGATTATGGGGCAGATTCTATTATTTCTGTAGAATTAGTACGCAAAATTAATGAGAGTTTTGGTATCGAGCTTAAAACTACGGCACTGTTCAATTTTGCTACTGTGCGAGATCTTGCACGTTACATTACATTAGAGTTCGGCGATCAGTCTTTACAACAAGCAGTGCTAGAGGATAAGGATGAGGTAATAGCGAAAGTTGATGAATCCAGATCACGCACTAATCGTTTGCGTGAGATGATTGATAAGCGGCGTACGGCTATTCCTCTGAATGCGGAGGCTGATTTTTTAGCTCGCGAGGCGCAAAATCTTGCTGTAAATAGCAACCAAAAAAAATTTAGCGCTATGTCGATGGAAAATTTGTTGAAAAGTTTGGAAACAGGCGAGATTGATTTAAAACAAGCTTATCAGGTTGATATAAATCAAGATGCTTAAATTAAAATGACGTTTGTATATTATCCATCTAACTAGTGAAATTTTATTTTTTTTCTTCTAATGGGGCGGATATTAAATAGCAAAAAGAAAATAAGGCTGCTGGGAATTAACAGTTGGTAAGGAGTAAAATAGTCATGGCATAGGTAATTTTTTAATTACGGATGATTTTATTATCTTACCAGTAAATTGGTTATTTTGGTCGTTTTGTGCAAAATTTTTAGTTTATTAGTGCAGTTTATTGGCGTTTAAAATGCTATTTTTTATTATATTCGAGCAATACTTTATCCTATTCGATAATGTATTGCTCGGGTTAGTTCTTTATTAATTTTTAGACTATCAGTAAATAGTTAGCGAGAATATTGCTGAATAAGCCGCTTGGCTGTGTTTTTTGATTTGCATGATGTCATTCATGATTTTTCCAATTGATGGTTTAATGATAAATGTAAGCTTATATTTTGCCACTTTCAGTTTTTAACTCTATCCTGTGCTATATTGATGAATATTATTCGTAGAGGGGGCAATGACACAACGCACTATTAAAGCAGGAGCAGACGCCCAAAAAAGGCGGGTTATGGCGCTTGTAGCTGATGGAATGCTTTCAGCAAATGAGGCGTTGTTATTGTTAAGGGAAAAGCAAGAATCATCTGCTTTTTCTTCATCTGAAGTTAACCGTAGCAGCAAATCGCTTGCAATCGCAATAGTTGGCATGTCTAGTCGATTTGGCAAAGCTGAAGGGCTAGATGAGTATTGGAATGTATTGCGCGATGGTCGCTCCATTATATGCGATCCACCATATGATCGTTTCAACAATACAATTGATGGCGAACGACCACGTGCTAGTTTTTTAAATGATCCGGAAGCTTTTGATAATGGTTTTTTTAAGATATCACCGACTGAAGCGGCTTTGATGGATCCACAACAGAGGATATTTTTAGAGCAATCCTATCATGCGCTGGAGGATGCTGGTCTTGGTGGGGACTCTATGTCTGAAGCGCGTTGCGGAGTTTATGTTGGAGCTGGCAGTGGTGATTATTCAGGGATTCTTAAAGCTCGCGGGATCAGTGGTAATCCACTAGCACTAATGGGTAATGTGGCATCCATCCTTGCTGCAAGAATCTCTTATTTCTTAAACTTAAAAGGCCCAAGTATTGCAGTAGATACTGCATGTTCTTCATCTTTAACTGCTCTTTACCTAGCGGTGGAAGCGCTGGAAGCAAAAACAGTAGATGTGGCGTTGGCAGGTGGTGTTTGCGTTATTAACACTACGGAGTTCATGGCTGCAATGAAGGAGGGTGGTATGCTTTCTCCTACTAGTGCATGTCATACTTTCGACGCTTCAGCAGATGGTTTTGTGTGTGGTGAAGGTGCTGGGGTCGTGGTATTAAAGCGACTTAGTTCTGCACTTGCAGATGGGGATACTATTCACGGTGTGATTCGTGGCATTGGTATTAATCAGGATGGTCGTACGAATGGGATCACTGCTCCTAGTGGAACTGCTCAACAAGCATTAGAAGAAGAAGTTTACAGACGTTTTGATATTGATCCTCGCTTAATATCTTATGTGGAGACTCATGGTACTGGTACACCATTAGGCGATCCTATTGAGGTTGATGCCCTGACAGAAGCATTCCGAAGTTTTACTCAAGATCGTGGATTCTGTCGGATTGGTTCGGTGAAGACTAATATTGGTCACACACTGACGGCAGCAGGGTTGGCTGGGCTAATTAAGATTTTGTTAATGATGCGTTATCATGTCATCCCACCAACGATTAATTTTAATACGCCTAATCCCAAAATTGACTTTAATTCGAGTCCGTTTATGGTAGCAACGGCGTTACAGTCTTGGGATGTTCCCATTAATCATTCTCGGATTGCAGCACTTAGCTCATTTGGTTTCAGTGGCACTAATGTACATTTAGTGATTGAGGAATTTCCTTTAGAATCTCGACTTGTATCTAGCGGGATAGCCGCGCCAATTTTATTATCGGCCAAAAATCAAGCTTTACTTGCTGTATACGCTAATCAACTTCTCGATTGGGTTATGGTTAACTCTAGGGTATCACCAAGTGATGTTGGGTTGAGTCTAGGTGTTGGTCGAGGAGCTTTCCATGCTCGAGCTGGTTTTTTGGCTAGAACTAGGGAAGAGCTTATTAGCGGTTTATCAGCTATCGTTGAAGGCAAGCAGAATTTTAGTGATGATGCAACAGTTAATGCTTTTGTAAAAAATGGAACCCTTGCTTCACGTTCGGCATTTGATCTTCATGCTCGGCGAGTATCTATACCTGGTTATCCTTTTGCGCGAATTCGTCCTGGTGAATTGGCATCCTCAGCGACTACTATTTCTTCAGATGCCGAAGCCGCCTTGAAACGACATGGATCAGCTTTTGGATTAGCGGAAGCTTGGGGACGCGAAGCATTGATATCTGTGTTAGCTGATATGGGTTTATTTTCGACGGGACGTACAACTTTTACTCGTGCTTGGTCCCGTCATAAACTTGGAATTGTAGACAATCGTGCTCGGCTTTTTGACGCCTTAGTTAACATCGCGGCACGTCAAAAGGTTGTGGCGCTGGAAGGTAATTTGATTCGTCCAAGCCCTTCATTAGATCCGATAGATCGTGTGAAATCCCAATCTATTTTACGATCGTCTCACCCAGACACAGCACCTTTCCTTGATTTACTAGACGCAACTTTGGAAGGTTTGCCTTTGGTACTTACTGGCAGGCGGACCGCAACGGAGGTATTGTTCCCTGGCGGGAAAGGTGATTTAGTGGAGGCCATATATAGTGGTAATCCGCTAGCTAAGGAATTGAACTTACGTTTGGCTCAGCGCTTAACTGACTTGGCAGTAAAAAATAATCGCCCGCTAAAATTGCTAGAGGTTGGAGGTGGGACCGGTAGTGCAACTCGTGCTGCTTTGGATGCTCTTTCTACTGTTGGACGTTTTGGAAAATACGTTTTTACTGATGTAGCTAGTGCCTTCATAAAGGCTGCGCCCGCTAGTTTAGCGCCGATTCCTAAGGAAGTAAAGTTTTTAGCTCACGTGTTTGACTTAGAAGCGGAAGTACCGGCTTCTGTAGCTACACAATGTCCATTTGACGTAATTATTGCTTCTAATGTATTGCATGCAACTAAGCGTATTGATACCACTTTAAAACGTTTGCATGGATTATTATTGCCAGCTGGTTCATTGCTGTTAAACGAAGTAGTTAATGTACAGGATTTTGCGACTCTTACTTTTGGATTAACTGATGGCTGGTGGGCTTTCGAAGATGCAAATATAAGGTTGCCTGATGCTCCTGTGCTGTCAATAGAAGGTTGGCGTAGAGTTTTAAAAAGTACTGATTTCCCTGATGTTTCTTTTAACTCAATAACTGATCGAGACGGTCATCCTGTGCAGTCAATTATTTGCGCCAGGCGAGGCGAAGCTGCTAGTAATTTACCAATAGTATCTGCGTATACAACAGATCGCCGGGATGATGCTAACGTACAGATTGCCTATAAAGATATTCCCGCTCAGGTTACTAATTCATCTACTTTGGATAGCTATTTGCGTGGAGTTGTTGCTCAAGTCTTAACTCTCCCCGTAGAAGAGATCGATTCCCATGGGCGCTTCATGGAATTGGGTCTTGATTCTATTCTTGGTGTAGCACTGGTTGAGAGAATAAATACCGATCTGGCTGTGGATCTACGGCCTACTGTAGTGTTTGACTATCCTACTATTGCTGATCTTGCAGGTCATTTATCTGTTTCTGGCGTATCACTATCTCAAGGCTTAACCAACCACAGGGAATCTAAAGAGGTAAGTACACTTAATGCTTTAGGTTCCAGAGATGAAGCTATTGCTGTGATCGGTCTTTCTGCTAGATTTGCTGATGCTTCAAATATCAATGAGTTTCGTAAGATGTTACGCGATGGGCGTAGTGGGATTGTTGAGGTGCCGCTATCGCGCTGGTCTCCAGAGGTAGATAATATTGGAGCTGTTAATCCATTTGAGCGATGGGGTGGTTTTCTTGCTAATGCTGAGGGGTTTGACCCGCTAGTTATGCGGATGTCAGGTAAAGAAGCGGAGTTGACAGATCCACAGCATAGGGTATTTCTTATGGAAGCTTGGCGTGCTTTAGAAGATGCTGGATATGGTGATGTGGCGCTGAATGGTTTGCGTTGTGGCGTTTTTGTTGGCGCTCATGGAGGAGACTATACTCACCGTATGACATTAGCTGGAGTAGAACCAGAGTCTTTTGCTTTCATGGGTAATGCAGCCTCTATATTGGCAGCGCGTATTTCTTATATGCTTAACTTAAAAGGTCCTGCTTTAGCGATTGATACTGCATGTTCTTCATCATTAGTCGCAATTCATACCGCTTGCCGGAGTATCCAGGATGGTGATTGTGATATTGCTTTAGCGGGTGGGGTGTTTGTGACTACTGTAAAAGGCTTTAATGTCGCTGCTGGTAAGGCAGGGATGTTGTCTCCTAATGGTCGATGCGCTGCGTTTGATGTGTCGGCTGACGGTTTTGTGCCTGGCGAAGGCGGCGGTGCTGTGTTGCTCAAGCCTTTATCTCGGGCTTTAGAAGATGGTGATAATATCCAGGCAGTGGTTCTTGGTTCTGGAATAAATCAAGATGGTAAGACTAATGGCATTACCGCACCTAGTCCAGAAAGCCAGGCGGCATTGCATCGCTTAGTTTATTCTCGTTATTCTATTAATCCTACTTCTATCGGTTACGTTGAAGCCCATGGCACTGGTACATCGTTGGGCGATCCAATTGAAGTAGAGGGATTAACTCGTGCTTGGGCGGATTGGACTGATAGACGTGGTTCGTGTGCTATTGGTTCAGTGAAGACTAATATTGGTCACGCTGCTCATGCAGCTGGAATCGGTGGTTTTATAAAGGCTGTTTTGGCGGTGCGTGATGGGGAGATTTATCCATCGCTGCACTATAATGAAGAAAATCCCCGATTAAATTTGTCTAAAACTCCATTCCGAGTACCTACGGTGCTAGAGTCATGGCAGGTTGAGAATGGCGCGAAGCGTAGAGCGGCCGTAAGTTCTTTTGGTTTTAGTGGTACTAATTGCCATATTGTAATTGAAGAAAGACCTGATTCTTTGCAAAAAGAGCCTGTCACAGGGCAGCAACTTTTTTTACTATCTGCTAAAACTTTAACCGCTTTAGCAACTAAACGTAGAGAGCTTGCTGAATATCTGGAAAATCGAACGTTGGCTCTGGCTGATGTAGCACTGACTTTAGCAATGGGTAGAACGCATTTTGAGCATCGATTTGCTGCTATCGCTGATTCAACTGTGGAGCTAGTAGCAGCACTGCGGTGTGACAATATCGTTTCGAAGAGTAATACAATCTTGGATGATATGGCTAGATTATATCGCGATGGCTGTGAAATAAGCCTTTCAAATATTGGCTTGGGTGGCGCTAGGATTAGTTTGCCAACTTATCCATTTGAATTGACTCCTTACTGGATCGATGTGCCTGATAATAAATTAGCAAGTAATAAATCTCAAGTACCTCAGGTAACAATAATGGCAGCTGATTGGGTTAGTGATCCAACGCCTGTAACGCCTGTTTCTGGACAATTGCTAATTGTAGGTGAGGATCCAGTAGTTGATGAGATTGCTGCTGGTTGGATATTTGGTAACTCCAAACGGTTCTCATTTCAACAAAATGAGTTATTGTATTCAGCCGCAAATCAGTCAGACGCTGTAGTGATTGTAGGAAGCAGGGAACCTAATAATCCTTTCTTAGCTGAAGATATTGGCGCTGCTCTCTTATCAGTTGTTCAAGGTGTGCTGTCAAATTCTGGTAGGTCTGTTCCGGTTTTGCTAGTGCATCGAGGAGCGCCAGGTGAATCTGCATTCATTTCATTTGGTCAATCAATAGATTTCTTGGGTGGAAGAGCTCAGGTGCGTGCGTTTGAAATGGAGGTTTTTGAAGTTGGTCGTATTTTGTCGGAAATTGGCTTTGGCCCGCGTGAAGTAAGAATCGTTGCTGGATGTCGTGAGATGCGGCAGATGAAGCCTATCCTCTTAGAGACGGAAATTTTTTCTCTAAACCCATATGGTGCAGCTGTTCTAATTACTGGGGGTGGTGGTGTCTTAGCTCGTTTGCTAGCACTAAAGCTGACTCGTGAGACTGGTGCAAAAATTGTTCTGCTTGGTCGGAGTATGCAAACTGATGCAATCGGACAGACTATACGAGATATTGAAGTTGCTGGTGGTGTTGCATGTTATAGAGTATGCGATGTAGCTGATGAATTAGCGCTGGCCAAAACTATAAGTGAGATAGAAGATACTTTTGCTTCTATCTGTGCTGTTTATCATCTAGCTGGCGTAGCTAGCGAGGGTTCTGTAATATCTAAAACTTGGAGCGATATGCGTGTTGTTTTCAGTCCTAAAGCCTTAGGTTTAGCTGCACTTGACAATGTACTTGGCGATCGTTCACTGCAAGCTTTTGTTGTTTTTACTTCTTTGGCGGCAGAACTTGGAGATTTTGGACAATGTGATTATGCTTTAGCCAATGCTTATGCAGATCGTTTTATCACTTGGCGCGATCTGCAAGTGCGAAATGGTTGTAGGCATGGTGTATCTCGTGCATTTGGCTGGCCGCTTTGGGCTGATGGTAGGCTGGTAATGTCATCTACCGGATCCCAGCTGTTTACTGAAGTATCAGGATTGCGTGCGATTAATACTGATGAGGCGTTTATTGTTTTTGACCGAGTACTGAGCGGTAGAGAGCCATCAGTGATGATTGTACCAAGTGATGCAGTGTCAGCGCGTAGGCTTATGGATGCTCGGATAAACCATGTCACTTCATCCGAGACATCTACGATTATCGCCAACAAATCCTCTGATATGGATGACTATTCCACTAGTGCAGTTGCGGCAACCTTGACAAGGCTTATTGCGGAACAGATGAAACTTCCTGCTGACCGATTAATGCTTGAATCGAATTTGGTAGATTTTGGTTTTGATTCTATTGCTCTGAAGGACTTTGCTGTTTCAGTTTCTCGCACTTTTGGTATTGATTTATCTCCGGCAGTCTTTTTTGCTCATGGATCGATTTCTGCTCTTGCTACTTATCTGACTAAAGAGCATGGCATTGGAGCTAAAACGCCTGCTTTGCCGGTGGAAGCTAATTCCTCTAAATGGCCTGGAGCGCAATCGAAGTTTTCATCTTGTGCTACCCATACCAATAATGACGCAATTGCTATTATTGGTATGTCTGGTCGTTTTCCTGGATCTCCGAACGTAAGTGCATTTTGGCGCAATCTAGAGGCTGGATGTGACTTAATTGGTTCTATGCCAGAAGAGCGGCGCGACTGGGGATTGGAACAGGAAGGTGGTATAGGGGGGTATATCGATTGTGTGGACCGATTTGAATACGATTTTTTTGGTCTATCGTTGCGTGATTCTTTGCTTATGGACCCACAGCATCGGCTGGCTATTGAAGCTTCCTGGAATGCAGTTGAAGCAGCTGGGGTACGCATGGATACGCTTGCTGGGCGTCGTATCGGTGTTTTATTTGCAAGTCAGGTTAACGAATATGCGCGATTAGTGCCTTTTGATGAATCTTCCCGAGCTCAGATGGCTCTTGGTAATGTTTCTGCACTTCTTTCTAACAGAATCTCTTGGCTATTTGATCTACGGGGACCAAGTGAAGCGATTGATACTGCGTGTTCTGGCTCGTTAGTTGCTGTTCATCGCGCAGTTCAGATCCTACGTGCTAATGAGGCAGAGATGGTGTTAGCAGGTGGGGTTAGTGTTATGCTAAGTTCCGATAGTGAGGAGACTGTGCGTAAACTTGGCGTTGCTTCTCCAGACAGCCGCTGTTTTGTTTTTGATTCCAGAGCTAATGGCTATGTAAAGGGTGAAGGTGTTGGTGCTGTCTTGTTAAAGCCACTAAAGAATGCTTTAGCTGATGGTAACCCGGTGCTTGCGGTGATTCGCGGGAGTGCCGTAACTCATGGAGGACATGCTCAGACTATAACAGCACCCAATGCCTCTGCTCAGGCAGAGACGATTGTTCAAGCGGTGCGCAACGCCAATATTCACGTGGACGCTATTAGCTATATAGAGGCCCATGGTACAGGTACCGAACTTGGCGATCCAGTAGAAGTAGAGGGGTTAAGGCAGGCCTTCCGTAATTTAGGCCGCAGTCATGACTCAGCTGCTTGTCCAATTGGTTCAGTAAAGTCTAATATTGGTCATTTAGAGCCAGCAGCTGGGATAGCTGGGCTTGTAAAGTTAATCCAGGCATTGCGCCATCACACTATTCCGGCCAGTTTGCACGTTGAGAATATTAATCCGTTAATCGATTTGTCTGATGATTTGGTACGCATTGCTAATCGCGTTGAGCCTTGGGTTAAGCGACCTAACGGGGGACCGCGTTGTGCGGGTGTTAGTTCATTTGGTTTTGGGGGAACTAATGCGCATCTAGTGCTTGAAGAAGCGCCGAAGCCAATCATTGCATCACTTCTGGAACGAAGCACTTTACTGGTTGTGTCTGCCACGACCAAACAGCGATTGATAGCTTATTGTGAGATATTAGTTAACTATTTAATTGAACGCTCTTTGCCTTTGATTAATGTTGTAGCAACCTTAATGATGGGACGTGTTCCTCTTGCTGCACGAGTTGCGGTGCTTGTAACACCAGGTGATAATGCTATCGTGCGATTAAATGCTGCTATTGACGTGTTAAAAGGGACGGCAAACGATGCAAGTGTGGTGGAAGGTTTGGTTGGTACTGGAGCTTTGAAGAAAGGCCAGGAAACTGGGGTTATGATCAGAGAGCTTTTAGAGGAAGGTGAGTTGATTCGTATTGCTCGACTTTGGGTGGCTGGAACAGAAATTGACTGGCAAGATATTGGTTTGGCTAGCGGTCCTAGAATAACCTTACCTGAACGTCCATTGCATGGTTCAAGATGCTGGTTTAAGGGTAAGCTTGATAAGGGAGAGGTAGATGCTCCAAAGCTTCAGTCTACTTCGGTAGATGCATTGGTTAAAGAATCATCCAAAGAGTCATCTTTAGTATCGTCTTCTTCCTCAATCAATACTGTAATTCCTACAGCATCACAGCATGATCAATCCGAGGTTGCTGATCGTATCACTGACTTAGTAGCAAGTGCTTTATACGTAGAGGCAGGGACAATTGATCGTACTGCTGGATTATCTGATATTGGACTTGACTCCATTTTGGCTGTCGAATTAGTGCAAGAGATTAATCAGACTTTTGGTACTAAACTTCAGGCTGCCCGTCTTTATGATTATCCGACAGTTGAAGCGTTGGCTAAATTTGTTGCAAGTTCGACGCGTCTTGATCAGCTCGACAATTCATCACCTACACCCATTATCAATCAATCTACTCCCCCAGCTTCGGATGTCCCACAAAACGCTGATGCCGTATTACTTGAGATTCGTCGTATTGTTGCTGAAGCTCTTTATGTGGAGCCTGAAGTATTAGATGAAACATCAGGGTTTGGTGATTTAGGTTTAGACTCAATCTTGGCCGTCGAAGTGGTACAAAATATCAATGACTGCTATGGTATAAGCTTGCAGGCAGCTAGATTGTACGATCATCCTACGATTATGGATCTTGCTAATTATGTGACTTCCTCTTTGTCTAATCGTCTTACAGTACCGATAGTTGATTCATCTTCACCTTTAGAGCTTTCAGAAGAAGCGACTTCTATTTTAAACTTTTTGCGCGAGCGAATTGGAATTACTATAGGAACTTCAGGAAACTCAATCGACCCCAGCGCACCCATTACTGATTTTCGTATTGACCCAGAGTCTGCAGGGAAGATCATTGATGATATAGCACTAAAGATTGGTTTTCGTCCGACATTTGAACAAATTAGCCGTTGTACAGATCTTAGATCACTAGCAGCTTTTTTAGCTTCAGGTAATAACTCACAACCAATTGATCTTGTTTCTAATTCCTCTGTTTCAGAAACAGAGGAATTAGAAACATCTACTAATATCGATTACCCGCAAAAGAACGAATTTCAGACAAATGACAAAATAGTATTTATCGTACGATCGATTGTCGCTGAGGTATTAGGCGTAGAATCCAATGCACTAAGTTTGGATGTGCCGCTAAAAGAGCTAGGAATAGATCTAGTGCAAGCTGGAGAAATAGCCTATCGCTTAAATCGTTACTTTGGCACTGACATGACATCTCATCGCTTAATGACTTTTAGAGGAATCATTGATATTGCTTCTGCTTTTAATAGTGGGCCAGATAATGACCCGGGAGGAAATGGTTTTAGCCCGTCGAAATCCTTTGATAGTACTGTGCAATCTGCAGAAATTATCAATGCTGTACCATCAAATTTAACAATTAATAGCACTCATTCTTTAGCCAGTGAGGCTGTTGCTATTATTGGTATTGCTGCGCGTTATCCTAGAGCAGCTTCAGTTAACGACTTCTGGAATTTAATCTGCGATGGCCGTTCAGGTATCAGTGAGGTACCAGCAGATCGTTGGTCGGTTAAGGACAATATCGATACTTTGACTGATCCTTCTCAACGTTCCGCTGTTCATTGGGGTGGATTTATTTCTGATGTGGACCGATTCGACCCCCTTTTCTTTGGATTATCGCCAAAGGAAGCTGAGGTTATGGATCCGCAGCAGCGTTTATTCTTAGAAGAGGGATGGCATGCTTTCGAGGATGCTGGTCTTAGTCGTGAAAGTATAAAGGGTATGGCGTGTGGAATATTTGTTGGCGGTGGACAGAGTGATTATGTTCATTTGCTGCCACGTGACGGCGTTGAATTGTCTGGACAGATGTTGTTGGGTAACACATCTTCTGTGTTAGCAGGGCGACTTGCTTATTTTCTTGACCTTAAAGGACCAAGCTTAGCAATTGATACCGCCTGTTCTTCTGGTTTGGTGGCAACTCATTATGCTGTACGTAGTTTGCTAGACGGGGAGTGCCAAATAGCTTTAGCTGGTGGTGTTAATTTAATGCTAACGCCGCAAATGCATTTAATGACCGCCGCTTCTGGTATGTTAGCACCGGATGGACGTTGTAAGACTTTCGATAATACGGCTGACGGTTTTGTGCCAGGTGAAGGGCTGGGCGTGGTAGTTTTGAAACCGCTAACAAAGGCTATTGCAGATTGTGATCGCATTTACGCCACCATTCTTGGTTCAGCAGTAAATCAAGATGGACGTACTAGCTCAATTACAGCACCCAGTGCTGCTTCTCAAGCACGTTTAGAAGCTGGGCTTTACCTTCGCGCTGGAATTGATGTTCAACGTATTGGTTTGGTTGAGGCACACGGTACTGGCACCAAGCTTGGTGATCCTATTGAGGTCTCAGCTTTGACTCAAGCCTTTACCGAGAGTGGTGTTCCGTTAGGGAAGCGTGAATCAGTAGCTATAGGCTCAGTGAAGACCAATATTGGTCATACTTTAGCAGCTTCTGGTATGGCAGGTTTGATAAAAGTAGCGTTATCATTACGTTATGGTAAAATTCCTCCTAGCTTAAATTTTAGCCAACCAAATACTCATATTTCTTTTGAGGATACTCCTTTTCGAGTGCCAACTACTCTTCAGGCTATGGATCCTGACCGTCCATTAGCGGCAGTTAGTTCTTTCGGGTTTAGTGGCACGAATGCACATATGGTACTTGGACCCCCTCCTAAAATATCAATACCTTTTGTCTTAACCAGTGTGTTGGTTTTCCCCCTATCGGCCCCATCCCAGATAGCTTTGCGTCGGTTGGCAGCAACGTTGGCTGATAGTATTACTCCGGATGCTATCTTAGTTGATGTTGCTTATACTCTAGCTTTACGTAGAACACTCTTTAATAGCCGCTGTGTTGTTGTAGCTGCTTCACGTTCTAGCTTACTTGAATCTCTTCGTCTGATCTCAACAGAGAAGGTAAATTTTGATACAGCTGTAGGCCCTCAAGTACCAGATTCTTTGATTGATGATGTTAAATTATTTCTTAGTGGAGGAAAGCCATCTTGGCAATCATTGCCCAGAGGAAAGGTAGCTGATTTGCCGGGTTATCCCTTTGATCGTCGTCGTTTTTGGGTGGAACCTACGACTGTTTCAGCTAAACCTATTACCTCACTTGTTCTTTCTTCGAATCATCCAATTCTTGTCGGTCATCTGGTTGCTGGTCGTCGCATATTGCCAGGCGTTACTGCTTTAGTTGCAGTATGTCGAGGGCAAGATGACTGGGTGATGGTTTCTGATCTGATTTGGCACTTTCCTGCGGAGGCTAAGGATACTGGCCTTGACATCAATTTAGTGGATTGTGCTGATGGTAGTTTTAGTATGCTGAGTGGTGCAGTTACCGGGACTCGCACGATAGGTATTTCGCCAGAAACTGGGTCTTTATCAATGCCATTGGGCGGAAACACGATTGAATCTCCACAAATTTATGACTTTCTGAAAGACGCTGGCATTGTTTACGGTCCTGAATTTCATCGAGTAGCATCGGTACGTGTCATTGCTGATGAAGCTCTAGTGACTTTTACTCTCTCTACAAAAACTTTAGGTGACGAAATAATTGATATTGCGGCAGTTGGCATTTTGGACGCTGCCTTGCATGCATTGGCTGCTTTCGCTATAGACCGTGGTGATCCTGGTATGCTGTTGATGCCTAGTAGTTTAAAGAGTGCTTACATTTGTTCAAATGTTGCTTGCGCTACGAAAGCTCGTCTATCCTTGTGTCAAGGCAGTCAAGTAGGAACGATTATTGCTAATATAGAGCTATTCGCATCTAACGATATGCTGGTAGCAAAATTATCTGGTCTTTGTGCTAAGGCATCAGAATCATCTGTTGAAATTGCTAAAACTTTTCTTTTACAACGCCATTGGGTTGCTGAAAGTTCACGGCTAATTCCTCTTCAAGGATCTGTTGCTATATTAATAGCAGCTGGAGGAAGTATTGCACTATCTTGGGCAAAAGATTTAATTAATGAAGTCAATCTATTAGAGCAGAAAGCTTATATTCTAAATGTGTCAAATTGGAAGCATGACATTGATAAGGCTCGTACAGTTGTTTTTGTTGCTTTCTCTGATAGTTGCCCCCCTAAATTAGAAGATGCTGAGCTTTATGGCGTGCATCTGTTACTAGAAGTATCCAGATTCTTAATTGCCAGCGGTGTTAATAGATCTTTGCGCGTAGTTACCCGGGGTGTTCATAGCTTAGCAGATGATGAGTATCAAGAGTATTCATTTGCGGCCTTGTCAGGCTTTGTTCGCACTTTAGCGCGAGAACATCCGGCACTTGATCCATTAGTGATTGATTTGCCGCTTGTTCATCAGGAGAATGTTGCTAGTGGCCGAGCTCATCAAAGGTTATTGCTTGCTGATGGCGGGGGTGAACTAAATGATATAGCTTATCGCGACGGTCAGCGCTTTGTCAGCCGACTTAGTGAACTGCGATTTGAAGGCGAAGCAGATCTGCACCTAGATAAAGGTAGCGTAGTTCTTATCCTTGGAGGTGCTGGTGGGATTGGACAGGCGATAAGTTTTGATCTTGCTAGACGTTATTCAGCTCGTATTGTTTGGATTGGGCGACGGGCAGAAAATGATAATATTCGGGCAGCTAAGGATAAAGTGAAAGCAGTCGGAGGTATTGTATGGTATTTTCAGGTCAATGCTAATGATTCATTCGCATTGACCAATATAATGGAAGTTGTTGAGAGTAAATGGGGACGGATTGTTGGGGTAATTCATGCTGCTATTGTGTTATCAGATACCTTAGTGGAAACTATGGATGCTGAGACTCTGGATCGTGCCTTGGGCGCTAAATCTCATACCGCAGTAGCTTTAGAGCAAGCCTTGGCAAAACGTCAGCCAGACTGGCTAGCTATATTTTCTTCCAGTAATGCTTTGACTTGTAATCCAGGCCAGGCAAACTATGCAGCAGGCTGCACTTTTATTGATGCTTGGGCTTTGTCTTGGGGGCGTCGTAAGGGTGTCAGGATATCGGTGATTAATTGGGGATTCTGGGGAGAAACTGGGATAGTAGCGCGTGATGATTATCGAGCTCGGGCTATTGCTGCCGGAGTAGATCCTATTAGTACTGAGGAAGGTTTAGCTATCTTTCGTTGGCTCCTAAGTCGTGGTGTAAGGATGGCAGCTGTTATGCGTTTTGCTGTTGCTGGTTTGTCTCAGGTAGAAGCCGATGTAACTCGTGTTTTGTTTGCACCAAAATTACCAGCTATTCCGGAAAAATTAGGAATGAGCGTACTTGCTAGTCTGAGTAACTGGCCAAAATTAGACGAAGCAAGGTTAAGTATTGCTGTCGCAGATATTTTAGCGATTGAAGAGTATGGTCGCCTTAAATTGATGTATATCTTTGGTAAGATGGGAGTTTTGCAAGAGAAAAATCAGAAGTTAGAAGACATTGTTACCCGTCTTGGCGTATATTCTGAGTATAATCGATTACTGATAGCTCTATTTGATATAATGGCAAGATCTGGTGTATTGATTATGCGTGATAGTTTGCTTACCCTAGAACTAAATCCTAACATGAAGACACCTGAGCCTCCAAAAGTAGTTTTATTGTCGGCTCATCTAAAATTGTTAGATACTTGTCTTGATGGACTAACTGCCGTGCTTACTGGCCTTCGTAAGGCAACTGACGTATTGTTTCCCGGGGGATCAGCTTCATTGGTGGAAGCCGTATATCGTGATAACCCTTCTTCTGATCCATATAACGCAATGTTAGCAGCTGCTACCTTATCTATGGCTATACCCGGCAGGCTTTTAAAAGTGATAGAGGTAGGTGCTGGTACCGGTGGAGCAACGGTTGCTATCACTGATGCTTTATCAGCCTCTGGTCAGGATTTTGATTATACTATGACAGATGTATCTTCTGTTTTTCTTGATCCGGCTCGAGTGCTTTTTTCAGACAAACCCCAAATAAGCTTTTCTGTTCTTGATATTGATGCTGATCCTGCTAAGCAAGGTTTTGTTTGTGGAGCTTATGATTTGGTGATCGCTTCTAATGTACTGCACACTACCTCTGATCTTTGTCGAGCCGTTGACCATGCAAAAGCACTTTTGGCTCCAGGCGGGATATTGTTGCTGAATGAGATGACTGTGAGATCTGACTTAGCAACTTTGACCTTTGGCTTAACAGATGGTTGGTGGGCATATAAAGATTCAGCAGCGCGAATGCCGTATGCAGGACCCCTTCTCGACGTATCAGGATGGCGTGGGTTGCTTACTAGGGCTGGGTTTGTATCATCAGCAGTAGGCGAGCTTGGCGAGCAAAGCGGCCAAAGTATCATTGCTGCTGTATCTAATGGTTGGATACCAAGTTATCGCCTTAAGTCTAAATCGACTTCTAACGCTTATTCGACTCCAGCGGTTAATTTAGTTGATAGTGGTTTGATTAATTGGTTACGTGATATTTTCAGTAAAGCATTAAAACTTAATCCTTCAGAGCTTGCGGTAGATGAACCGTATGAGAGTTACGGTGTTGATTCTTTAGTGGCTATGGATATTCGGTCTAAGATAGAGAATAAGATTGGTGCGTTTCCCACATCATTATTGTTTGAGGGGGTCACGTTATCTGGTTTTGCTAAGGTTTTAGCGCGAGAAAAGCCATTGGAAATTGCTGCTAATTTTACTGATGATAAGTTTGCATCTAATAATTTTGAAGTTATTACTAATACTAGCCGTAGTGCTATTTATAAAACCTCGCTTAGTAACTTGGATGCTGCAAGACCTTCGGTTAATATTACTTCCGCAGCAGATTCGTTAGTCTTGCCTTCTTCCTCTAATATCATAAATCTAGAACCTATTGCTATTGTTGGTATGGCTGGGCGATATCCTAAAGGGGAGAGTGAAGCTGCTTTTTGGAATACTCTTACTGCTGGTGAATGTGTAGCTTGCGCGATTCCGACGGAGCGTTGGCCACATTTTGCTGCGCCTGAGCCAGCTGCACGTAATGCTGCAATGATTGAAGAGGTTGATCGATTCGATCCGCTTTTCTTTCAGATTTCTCCGGCTGAAGCAGCAGCTATGGATCCACAAGAACGGATATTTTTGGAAACTGTTTGGGCAGCTATAGAAAATGCAGGCAGTACTCCTGCCCAGCTTGGTGGAAATCTGCGTCGAGTCGGGGTTTATGCTGGTGCTATGCGTACTGATTATCAGCGTATAGGGACTTTGGATTTAGCATCCGGCGGTAGTGGGTTGGCTGGATCATCTTTTTGGTCAATTGCCAACAGAGTTTCGCATCAGCTTGATTTTCGTGGTCCAAGCATTGCGGTTGATACTGCTTGTTCTGCTGGATTACACGCGATATTGCTGGCTATTGATGCTTTGCGTAATGGTGTAATTGATGCAGCAGTAGCAGGCGGAGTTCACTTGATTTTACATCCGCAGAATCAGCGTGCTATGGCGGCAATGGGTTTATTATCACCTAATGGTATTCCTAGACCATTTGATGCTAGGGCTGATGGTTTTGTTGATGGCGATGGTGTTGGCGCAGTGATACTTAAGCGATTATCAGATGCTGAGCGTGACAGAGACCGAGTGCGAGCAATCATTCTTGGAGGTGCTTCTGGATCAAATGGACTTTCTACTGGATATATGTTACCAAGTCCAGACGCAATGGCTGAGCTGATTAACGTTGCTTTGAATAATGCCAAAGTTGCTCCTGATGCTATAAGTTATATCGAGGCACAGGCTTCTGGTTCGCCTATTGGAGATCCTGCAGAGGCAAGTGCTTTGTCCATGGTTTATAGTGCCGCTAGTGGATTGCGTCGATTGGGAACTTTAAAGGGCGTTATTGGGCACCTTTCAGCAGCATCAGGTTTAGCTCAATTGTCTAAAGTTGTTCTTCAGCTAGAACAGGAAAAGATACTTCCTTTCGCACTTCCGGTTCAGCAACATCCAGATGTAGAATTAACTAAATTTGTCTTCTCAGATACAGTCACTCCGTGGGTTAGGGGTGATAATCCCCGCATTGCTACTATTACTGCTAGTGGTGCGGGTGGATCAAGTGCTGTATTGGTTGTAGCTGAGGCGCCACTGATTGAAAAAGTTTCTCCTCAGGTTTGTTCTGTCGCACAGGTCTTTCCTCTTTCTGCCAAGAAACCTGAACAACTGCAAGAAATGGCTGAGCGATTGGCTAATTACTTAGATAAGGATCGAAGTTTGCTTTCAGCTGTTGCTTGGACCTTACAGGTTGGTCGTGAGGCAATGGCTTTTCGACTTGCAGTTATTGCTGAAGATCGTGAAACTTTGGTTCAACAATTGCGAGCTTTTTTGTCAGGTATAGCCTGTAAAAGTGTAGCGCAAGGTAAGGCTAATAGCCGTTCTCCTGCTACTCCTGATATCTCTGCTTCAGCGGAAGATTTTGCTAAAGCTTGGGTCCAAGGAGCGCCAATAGACTGGCGCTCCTATTGGCAGGGTGCAGTGCCTATTCCAGTATCCTTGCCAACTTATCCTTTTGAGAGAAGAAGATGCTGGATTGAAGAAATAGTATCTTCCAAGAGCACCCCCTTCTTTACAAAAAAGGATGTTTGTGACTCTAATGCAAAAACTTATCAGGCAGTGCGAATTTATCGCCCATCAGATGTTGACAATATTATTGTTGAGCAAGTTACACGTGCAGTACCGTTGCCTGACGAAGTAGCGATTTGTGTAGAAACTTTTTCGCTTAATTTTGGTGATCTTCTTAGTTTGAGGGGTAGCTATCCAAATTTACCGCCTTATCCATTTACACCAGGGATGGAAGTGGTTGGCAGAATTATAGCTGTTGGGGCGAAAGTGAAGGGGCGTAATATTGGTGATCGTGTTGCTGCAATTACTGGCGGGCGTGGTGGTCACGCAGAATATGTGACGCTACCTGCATCTTTAACTGCACTAATTCCAGATGGATTGGATCCTGTCTATGCCGTAGCTTTGCCAATTGCTTATTTGACTGGGCGTTACGCACTTAATAGAGCTGATCTTGCGTCAGGAGAAACATTGTTGGTAACTTCTGCAGCTGGTGGTGTTGGAACGGTATTGGTTCAGTTAGCTAAGGCTATGGGAGCTAACGTATTAGCAACTGTTGGTTCTTCAACAAAGATTGCAGCTATAGAAGCTCTTGGAGCAGTAGTTATAGACTACAGCACTACTACTGATATCGTCGCTTGGGTCCTTGAAAGAACCAGCGGTACTGGTGCCGATGTAGTGATAAATTTGCTTGGTGGTTCAGCCATTCAAGAGGGGATTAACTCTTTAGCACCGGGCGGTAGATATGTCGAGATCGCATTGTCTGGACTGATGGCATCTGGGAGGGTTGATCTCTCTCGGCTTATGGATAACCAAAGCATTATTACTGTCAATCTTGGCCGAGTTATGGCTACTCCACAGCGCACGGCAGTTGCGATGGATGACCTTGCACAAGTATTAGCAAATAACAAACTAACTCCTTTGGTTGACAGTGTATACAGATTTGAGCATATTGCTGATGCCTATCGTCGTATGGCTAGTCGCAAAACGATAGGTAGAATTGTTGTAGCGGTTGATTCAACAATTCCGGATTGCGCTCCTAAGGTATCATTAACAATGCCGAGTAAATCGACTACTTTATCTCTTTCGTTGACTCAATCTTCAGTTGATAATAAGCTTATAGATTCGATCCGTTTTTTGGTATCGGCTGTTCTTGGTTTGAACCCTAAGGAAATTGATGATGAAAGACCCCTGTACGAATTAGGGATGAATTCTGTTTCTGGACTTGAGATTGCTCGGCGGCTGGAAGGCTTGGTAAGCAAGCCAGTAGCCGTTACCACACTATGGCAGCATTGCACTATATCTGCCTTAGCAATTGCTCTTGGTACTAGCAATGATAGTGATTGTAATGACGTTGCAAGGTTAATGAGAACAAGGGTATCGCCGCGTTCGCCCTTGGTAGCCATTCGTGAGGTTGGAATGGGTACGTTGCAGTCAATACCTCCACTATTTTTTGTTCATGGCGCGCCGGGAGAGGTTAGTTGGGCCGTGAATTTAGGTGGAAGGTTAGCTACAGAAATTCCAGTTTATGCTTTTGAGGCTCCTGGTTTACACGGCGATCAGCCGGTACCTACTATGATCGAAGATTTTGCTACTATTTATGCCGACCTTTTAGAAGAAGTATGCCCAATCGGGCAATATAATCTTGGAGGTTATTCTGGCGGAGGAGCTATTGCTTTTGAAGTTGCTCGTATACTTGCTGAGCGCGACCATCCTGCAACAAGCTTGATATTACTTGATGCGAATGCACCGGGCACTGATAGCTTGAGGGGTATGGATATGTCCTTTGGAGGTGGTTTTATATATCGTCTTGCCGCAAATTGGTTAAGTAGTATTTGGGGTGGTGTAAAAATGTTAGAATTAGAGGCATTAACCGACACAAATAAAGAGTTTTGGGCTGATATTGTGCTTAATCACCTTTTTTCTACATCTTCACCACCAATGAAACGTGAAGAGTTACACGCAATGATTAAAGGTATGGATGTAGTTGCTAGCACTATTGGCAAAGCACTTGCAGCTTACAATACAGCACCAATTAATCCAGCATTAAAAACTATGCTTATTCGCTGTGAACAGGGTATGGCTTCAAAGGATAATCCACTCGGTTTGCCTGCTTTTCTAACAGATGGGGATTATCGAGTCGGTTGGGATAAATTAGTCGGCGGTGTGTTAAAAATTTTTGCCGTTGATTGCGATCATTTTTCTCTTGTTTTGGAGCCGAATATAAAACAGGTAGTAGAAGCAATTCATTCTTTTCTATGTGTTACACCTCAAAAAAAGATAACTCGTGCGCATGTGGTTGATGTAGTCTTAAATAATATTCGTAAGAATTTAGTTGACGTACCATCAGAAGAAATTATACCCGAGGTGAGCATGACTGACTTGGGGGCTACTTCTTTGGATCGAGTTGAAGTTACTTTAGCTGCAATGGAAGAGTTAGGTTTGGATATACCACCACGTGATTTAGTTGGTCTTGCAAATATTAATGCCTTGATTGATATTCTATTTAAGCATCTCAATGCAGCTAGTGCTTATTAATGCTGCTTAAATAGAATCAATGTACTTAATGATTACTTAATTTTTTAAGTAAGATGGGATCTGAGAAATTTCTATCTTTAAAACTAATAGAGTTAAAGATAGTGCGAATAAAAAGGTCATAAGGTATGGTTGGAATATATTAGATTGCTGCTTTTAACAATAAGTTATTTTACTTAAGGCACAATCATTATTACCGATGGTATTTTTATAATTCGAGATTTACAAATAGTTATATTGTAAGGCTTGAGCTAATATATTCCTCAGTTAATTACTATTATGCTCTAAGCGCAAAATTTTTACGCTTGTTACATACGAGTTTCTTTAAGTTAGCTAAAAATAAAAAGTGTTTGTTGCGTGAAATTTGCTAAATTTTTATTTACGATATTGATCGATATCTCGGAAATCTTACTTTGTTTGGTTTAATTAGATTAAGTTTGTTAAAGCTATGTATTCAAAGCTAAACTATTTTATATTAGCTATCCTAATACCGATAGTTAGTTTTTTGTTTACACGGAATACTAGGTTAAGTTTAGTTAAACTAATTGATTGATGGACAATTTAAGTTGAAATAATTATTGCAATATTTTTAATTAACAGCCATGTAATTAATTTGGCGTTTATAATTTTATGACGTGTGTTTTACTTTTTTCTTTTAGTGATAAATTTTATTAACTAAATGTCTTTATAATATTTATAATTTTGTAGTAATCTTAATGGTACTTTATTTAAGTATAATTTATTTCTTGATTTTGGATTTATATTTAGAGCATTATTATTAGTTATTCTTTATTATTTGATAAAAATTATTTTTGTTACTGCGATTGTTTTATCCAAATGCTTAATGCAATCTTCTGTAGCTTAGTTTTTACTTGATACTGGATAAAACGTAGTATAAGATCATTGCATTAATTTAGTTTTTATTTTTTGCTTTTAATTGATGATGATAGTTTTCTATTTTAATAAGATAATTTTCTTAATTACTCGGCAAATGCTGGGGTGTTTCGCCATATATCAATGAAAATCGGTTAGGTTATGTAATCTTTCTCTTGATATAATTTGCTGACTTTAATGACTGTTAATTATATTGATATTAGAGATATATCTTTTTGTATATTAAGTCGAATGGGTAGTAAAATTAATAAATTATCTATGCCTCATTGTACGAATATAATATACTATCGCTGCTGTTTGATTAATGCGTTAAAAACTTTTTTTATCAAGGAACTTGTTGCATATTATTTCTCCTGTTGGCGACCACGAAAGTGCTAGATATTTACTTAGACAGATCCTCGATGTTGGGAATAAGGAGAGATTTTTATATCTAAATAACAAATTGTAAATACAAACTATTCTTAATGTGATATCAAGCCTTTTATACTGTCCCTGTGTTATATTTTAAGCAATTTTAGCATGAAAAATTTAGTTGGATGATATTTACCCCTATAATGAGTGCTCTTAATCGCTAATCCAGTAGTGATAAGGTAGGTTTTTGTTTTTTATTAGGATGTGCTACTATGACTGAAGTTGTAAAAACTTCTCGCAATGACGGAGGTATCTGGATTATCTCCATGGAAGATTACGATGGTCGTAATACTTTTACGCCTGCATTAGTTGCCGGATTGTTTGAAGCTATAAAGCGGATAGGGAGTGATTCGGAAGCAAGAGCAATTGTATTACATGGATTTGATACAATATTTTTGGCTGGCGGTACTATGGAGGAATTAATAGGCATAGCAGAACGTAAGCAGCGTTTTGATGAGGCTGGATTTTATCGTCTTTTATTGGATTGCCCTGTTCCAGTAATTTCTGCTATGCAAGGACATGCTTTGGGCGGTGGATTGGTTTTTGGGCTATATGCTGAAATAGTGGTTATGGCAAGTGAATCTTTATATTCTGCTAATTTTATGAAATATGGATTTACTCCAGGAATGGGTGCTACAATGATTTTACCAGAAAAACTAGGTATTGCGCTTGGAGAAGAGATGCTTTTAACTGCTCGGAGCTACCATGGAGGTGTCTTAGAAGCTCGTGGAGTACCTTTTCCTGTTGTACCACGAGCAAAAGTTATTTCGACTGCTTTAGGTTTAGCTCAAGATTTAGCCGACAAGCCACCTCAAGCCCTGCGCTTACTTAAAAAGCATATGAATCGTGATCGAGTGTCTCGCCTGCAAAATGTAGTAGATCTTGAAATAGCAATGCATGATATAACTTTTGCCGCTTCTGAAGTACCATCGCGAATTCGCGATCGCTGGGGAAATAAATGAATCTAAATATGGACATACCCAATATTTTTCCAACTCAGTTTCAAGACCAAATTGTTCGGATTTTTTCTGAAAAATTTCTAACCGGTAATTTATTTGCGTCCTTTGATTGTTTTCAGCGATTAGACATAGACATTTTGCGCCGTGCTACACGGCTAATTATGGATGCTGAGCCTATTATGGGCTGTCGAATGGATATAAGCTCTGCTGAACCGGTCTGGATTCGACGTGATGATCTTGATGCTGTTTCTAATTTTTCCGTAAGTGAGAGCGAAGATGTAAAAGCTGATACAATACATTTAATTGGATTACCTTATGATCTTGATGCTGAACCACACTTTTCAATTAGTTTACTTAAAGGAGTAAATCATGATCGTTTGTTAATGAGAATGCAACATTATTTAGTTGATGGCCGAGCTTTTTTTGAGGTTGCTACTCTTTTTGCTAAAATTTACTCTGCTTTAGCTGACGATATAACATATACTCTAAGGCCAAATTTTACTAGTCGAGATAGTTTTGCTTGGCTAAAGCCGTTTGGTTGGCTTGATCGTTTACGGATTGTTAGACGTGATATTGGTGATATTTTACGTATGCGTAAAAATCAGGTTGGATTTAAAATGAATAATCCAGCAGACTTAATGAAACGAGGTGACGATATAAGCCTTGCTTTGTTCGAGGTCTCACAGACAAGATTGGCGGAGATTGATAAATTTGCCTCCATGCTTGCTCTTAGTCGTAATGATCTGTTACTTGCAGGATTTGCTCGTGCTTATACTAAGCTTGTTGGAGTTATTTCCAACAATCAGTCAATTCAGTTGTCTGTTCCAAATAATGTACGCCGCTATGCAGCGTTAGCTCCTCGTCCTCCGGTATGTAATCTTAGCGGTGTAGCTAATGTCTTTATCGATCAAGGGATTGGATCAAGTTTTTCAGAGACAATTGAACGTCTTAGGAAGGAAATGAAGCGTCAGCGTACTGGTTTTATGGGAACAAGTAATCCTTTAACAGTACCTTTTTTAGCTAAAAAGTCATTTTTGCGTAAGCGTGAGATTATAGATAAAATGATTACTAGTAGTCGAGGGAAGACTATGCCACCAACATTTACTAATGTTGGAAGGATCTCAGAGCAACGCCTGCGTTTTGCTGGAATTGCACCTCAGCGAATAGAGTTTTATAGTTGCCCTATTCGTAAGCCGATTATTTTAGTTCTAGTTATGGAATATCGCAATACTTTAATGTTAAGTTCTTGTCACTATATTTCAGATATTTCAGCGCGAGATATGAATAATTTATTACGCAACACTGTTGATGAGATTACTATTTAGGTAGTCATTGATGCCATCAGCATTGAGATATGTAAATATTTTTAAAAAACCAAATAACTACTCAGTTAATGCTCAAATGAACTATAAAATAACTGCTAAGCTAAAATAATTAAGTTATTATTTTTAATAGATTGTGTGTCAAAATTAGTTTACAGTTGTTTTTTGCTTAAGTTGCTATTATAAAGATAATCAGGCTCGTCTTTTTTAGATTGATTTTTTAGAGCATGCTAGTCGCTAAATCGTTAGCTTTGTAGGTAAAAATAAAATTGCTATAGACATTCAAATTTTTTTTATAAAAGAAATAAGCTAGCCGTAAATTTTTATATATCCTACAATATTAGTAATTACTACTGTACGAGATATTGTTTTAAAACATACTATTAACGATTGTCTCAATAAAACACAAAAATATTTGTTGTATTTATGTAGTATAATCCTGGAATATTACAATTATAGATCCATGTGTGCTCTTTGTATTTTCGTTATATATATTTTATCATCCTATATCTTACTTAAAATTGCTTTCAATTCCAAGTAATCCTTTTTATATCTAAGGAATAATAGGATTAATTTATAGCTTAATCCTGTGATTAAGAATGTTTAATATGTATATTAAATAAAGCGTATTAGTTTATCTTAAATTTGTTATTCGTGTTTATCATTATTTACAGTACTTCTTGTATACCAAAGCGCTATACAAAAGCATAATATATAAGAAGTGTTAGCTGTAAAGATTATTCATAGAATGCATTACTTCCTGGGGATATAGATGAAAAAATGTAATATCCCGTTAATGACATCAATATTATCAAGGATAATACAAATATCTTCAATGCAAGGAATGGCTTTTTAAAAATCAACTACATCTAACTAATTCCATCCTAGAAGTCTTAAATTAACAAGATCTTTACTATTTTTATTAATGTCGATAAATATTTTACTTTCCACAGTTTATAATAGAATATTATTTGCTCTATTATACAAAGATAAATTTTAAAGGGTTTGGCAAATATTTAAAATTAAGAATAGCTGAGTACGATTTACGATCATGTTAATTAAAGATAAATTGTTATTAACTTTTAATATAATTAACTAATAAAATATCAATAAGTTTAATGATACTTCGATCGAAGTAATATTTTGTATTCTTAAATTATAGATTATTTTTATTATCATTTGTTCGATAGAAAAATTTATACCACTAAAGCAATTAGTAAATTAGCTTAGAGTTTTTAAGTAGAAAATGCTTATTTATTTTATTATGTAAAAATATACTGCTTAATGAGCAATTAGGAGGACTAATAAGGAAAAATTATCCTATATAAACTTTACTTTATTTAAACTAAAAGGGTAATTTATAGCTTTTCACTTCAGAACTAAATAAATAACATTTTTAGCAAACTAAAATTCATAAAATACTTCTATGAGCGCATTCACTAGAAATGGTTTAGGTTTAACATTTTTCTAAATCAATTAATGAATAATAGTTGTGTATTTTAAAAAGTATACTATCCTTTATCTAGTAAAGGAGCTAAATTTTTATCTATCTAAAGTAGACATTTACTTTTATTTTTAAATATTAGACAGTATGGGACGATATTGATGAAATAATTACCTTATATGTTATCTTAACAAGATTGACGGAGGTTATGTTTATGAGATATTTTCGAATCCTTGCTGCCACATATAACGTGCGTTCAGCAATCGCTTTACTTTTTACAATTATTGTTATTCAGACGTTTAGCTTTTTAAATTTTGCTGAAGCTCATAATAAATTTAGCAGTTCATTTTCAGAATTAGTTAATAAAGCCAAGCCTGCCGTAGTCACGGTCTTGACAAAAACAACTACAAATAACGGTACTCCCGCAATAACTGGGCAACAAGTTCCTGATTTGCCTCCAGGACATCCCTTACATGATTTTTTTGATAAATTTTTTGGTGGTTGGCCTCCAATGGTACAGCCTCAACAGCCACGTGACTCGCATGGGCTTGGCTCTGGATTTATAATTGATGCATCGGGTATTATTGTGACAAATAATCACGTCATAGATGATGCCGAAGAGATCAAGGTTGTATTGGATGACGGTACGGAGCTTGAGGCTACGCTTAATGGTCGTGATTCTAACACTGATGTTGCAGTATTAAAAGTTTTGAGCGATAAACCATTACCTACAGTAGCATGGGGTAATAGTGATATGTTAGAAGTAGGGGACTGGGTAATCGCAATAGGTAATCCATTTGGCCTTGGAGGTACAGTTACATCAGGTATCGTCTCGGCTCGTGGCCGAGACATTCATGCTGGTCCATATGATGACTTTATTCAAGTTGATGCTGCTATCAATCGCGGTAATTCCGGAGGTCCACTATTCAATATTGATGGACAAGTAGTCGGTATGAATACTGCAATTTTTTCGCCGAATGGTGCCAATATTGGTCTTGGCTTTTCGGTTCCCTCAAACCAAGCTAGAGCTATTGTATCTGAAATTTTAGAGCATGGAACAGTAGAGCGCGGATTTATTGGTATACGTATTCAGCCAATTACTAAGGATATTGCTGCTAGTTTAGGTTTATCTTCTAATAAAGGCGCTTTAGTTGCAGACGTAGATCCATCAGGTCCTGCTGGTAAGAGCGGATTAAAAGTTGGTGACGTTATTTTATATTCTGGCAAAATTAAAATTGAAGAAATTCGTGATTTAACCCGTGCAGTCGCTAATACTACCCCAGGCAATCAGATCAAGCTGATCGTTTGGCGCTATGGAAAGGAGCGGGAGATAAATATTCGGGTTGATATTTATCCTAACGACGATAAAGTAGCTCAAGCTAATACAGGTATATCAAACCCTACAGTTATAAAAGTGCCAACTTTAGGAATTACCCTGAGTAATGAACCTACTAAGGGCGCGTTAATTCTTTCAGTATCTCCAAATGGCGTGGAAGAATTACGCCCTGGCGATATTATTACAGGGGTTGGGCAGGTCAAAGTATCAACATCTCGTCAGGTTAGCGAAGAAATTGATAAAGTGAAGTTACGTAATAAAAGGTTAGTTCTTTTGTTAGTTCGTCGAGGGGATCAACAGCAGTACGTAACAGTACAGTTGCTAAAAGAGTAATTCAGAGCTATTAGCTTTTGGTTTAAAAGTTATCTAGAAGATAATCTCATCACTAAATCAAGCTTTAGTACATCTGTTATCAATTTAGAGTTATAAAATATTTTATAAATCTGCAAAATAGATTATGTTTAGCATATAAAGCTATTAACTATGATTTGGTGATTTATTGTGTTGTGCCTTTAGCTTTGTTAACTATAATTTAGCGTGAAGCTAAAATAGCCTTTATTGCATACTGCTGATTTACTTATAAGTTAAGGATAAGCAAATAGGAATGTTGCGAGTTGCCTTGAAGCTACAAGTTAATAATCTGTAAAACAACAATGACATTGTAAGTGCTATCCTTCTACTTAATAGAAGTATCATTTTAAAAAACACTTTTACATAAAAGTATAATTAGCATATCCCCTGAATATTAATTTTTACTTGTTATTTTTTCTGTAATATTGTCATTAGCTTTTGCTTTTCGATCATCAAGTACCTTAGTTAGTTCTTTTATATTTGGGTGAGATGCTAACAGAGCAGGCTCGACCTCTATTGATAAACTAGTAGCTAGCGTTTCTGCAACATGTAATGCTTTGATTGAGTCAATACCTAAATCAATGAAAGACGTACTCGATGTTAACAATGCATGATCGACTTTTAAATGTTTCACTAGTGCTGATTTTATTGCAATATCACTAGAGGGAGTAGAGACAGGATTACTTGTTAAGTCTTTTGGTTGCAAGATTGATTTTGCTTCATTTCTTAGCTGGCTCACATAAAATTCCAGCTCAGCATCATCCATTAAACTTACATCAGGATTACTTACATCAGGATTACTTACATCAGGATTACTTACATCAGGATTACTTACATCAGGATTACTTACATCAGGATTAATCAGACTTTCGATTAAGTCTATTCGACCCGTAACAACTGCTAGTGCAGTTTCTTTGCTTGCTAAGGCCTGATCTATAAGATCAAGCCCTCTTTTAGCATCAATAGTCCCAAGACCTGCTTTTTTTAGCTCTTCTTGGCGAGTTATAGTTAATTTGCTATCATATTCCCACTGTGGCCAGGCGATGGATAGACTAAGACCAGGGCCAGAGCGAATATTCATTAGTGCATCCTGGAAGGCACAAGCAGCAGCGTAGTCTGCTGCACCAGGCAATCCAAACCAAGATGCGAGAGAAGAAAATACTATGAATGCTTTTAGATGATCATTTTGTGTTACTCGATCAAGCAATTCAGTTCCAAGAGTTTTAACTGCAAGTACTGATTCTATTTGAACATTATCCTTTGATGCAAGCGTACTATCATCTACGATGCGAGCGAGGTCAATTACAAAGTCAATACCGCCAATTAGTGAACGAATCTTTGCAACAGCAGTGCCCAAATTATCCTCATTTGTTATATCGGCAATAGCATAAGAGATATTAAGCTTAGCTAATAAAGCACTATCAATTTCTCTACGACCAATTACGCCGACACGAGCTTTTCTTTTATGTGTTAGTTCCTTTATCAAGGCTGTGCCAACTGCACCTAAACCACCAACTAAAAGTACACGACTACCCTGTCCAATCATCAAGTCGTATTCAATAGAAGTATTTATCGATTGTTGGATTGCAATTGCGCGCGGCCCACGCCTATCGATTAAAGGCGCACCTGGCATATCTATAGCTCTCTCATTTTTTATAACTTCAGCAAAGTCTTTTTTAGGTAGTAGTATGGTACGTATTCTCCCACCTAGCCCTTCTAAGGCTACCGAAGCGGCAATCGCAGCAAATATTGTAGCTAGCTTTTCCAAGGAAGTAGTTAAAAATACTCTTTGTAGGCGACCAGGACGTGCCATTATCGCACTTAGTCCAATTAATGTTGCTAGAGTGAAATAGTGCAATTCTTGAATACTAGTTACTTCATTTATGATTAGTACAAGATCACGAGCAGAACCAATTGGCATATGATTAAGTAACTTATCCCAACCAATACGATTATCGGGTAGTTCAATTTTATCAGATAATTGATTTATACTTATAGAATTAGAATCACAAACAAACAAACAAGAAGGAATATTATTATTCAGCGGCGGTAGGGTTTTTTGTTGCCAGGCACGTTTTATAAAGCGGACTGGCATATCGCTCTTAGCAGATACACTCGTAAATACCGGTTCTGCTAACCAGTATTTCTCTTTAGCAAATATTGTGCCTGGTAAATCGATAGGAACAATTCTATTCGTTTCAGGCAATTCGTCCCAGTTTATATCGGCTCCATCAACCCATAATCTAGCTAGAGCATCAAAATCTCTAGCTGCAAGCTTTTCTTTTAGAAGGGTCTGTCCAGAGGAACTTTCTTCTAGTATACGTACAGTTTCGCTCGAACCATTACCATTTATTCCTCCTTTAGGGATCTGACCAAGAGCTAATTCATTAAGAACATTTAACAAATCTTTAATAGTATGTATAGGTATAGCAAACCGATGACGTAGTGCGCGGCGACCAACTCGCAGACTATGACAAATACGTGAGATATCGCTGTGACTATGGCTTTTTTCAGAAATAAAATCGCGCAACAGACTAGATAAATGCTTTTGCTTATCAGCATTCATCGTCGACAGCACAAGTAGCTCGCTGTTTAAATTAGATGCTTTGATCTCAGTAATAGCCGGAGCTTCCTCTAGTACTACATGAGCATTTGCTCCACCAGCACCAAATGAACTAACCGCAATTCGACGCGGGCAATTTTCAGGCGATGACCATTCCATTGCTTGGGGCGGTGCGTATAAACCCAAAGCCTCCAGATCTATTCTTGGATTAAGTGCCGCAGCATTGCGTAAAGGAGCAATTTTACGATAACGAAGTTGCAAGATAGCTTTCACCACTCCTGCTATTCCAGCAGCAGATTCCAAATGTCCAATATTAGCTTTCAGAGCTCCGATTATTAGCGGACTTACTCGCTTACCTGTTCCTCCTCCATAGGCAATGGAAAGACCATTAGCCTCAATGGGATCTCCTAGACTAGTACCCGTACCATGAGTTTCTACTACTTGAATAGTAATAGGATCTATTCCTGCATTAGCTAGTGCATCAGCAGCCACTTTACTCTGGGCAATTGGATTTGGAACTGAAAAACTAGAGGTTCTTCCACCGGCATTTATTGCTGTACCACGTATTATAGCGTCTATACGGTCATTATCACGCAGAGCAGTATCTAAAGGCTTTATTACAATAGCAGCGACACCTTCCCCATCAACAAATCCGTCAGCTCCTTCACCAAATGATCGGCACTCACCGCTAGGAGACAACATCCGAGCTTCTGATAAATTAACAAGCTGTTTGGGATGGACAATTAGGTTAACTCCGCCAACCACTGCGGCTCCGCATTGACCATCTCTTAGTGCATTTACCGCTAGATGCAAAGCAGTTAACGATGATGAGCAAGCAGTATCTACTGCTAAGCTTGGACCAGTCCAATCAGTAACATAAGATAAGCGGTTTGCAATGGACCAATAAGAAGAAGTTGCCGATGCTTTATTATTTTGAGCTGATAGCCATTGATAACCAGCATTCATGACTCCAACAAACACACCTACTGGTCCTGCTTTTCGTTGCAGCCTTGCTGGCGTAGACCCTGCACTTTCCAGTGCATGCCATGCTGTTTGTAAAAATAAGCGCTCTTGTGGATCTAAGTTTGGCGCATCTACTGGAGAGATGCCAAAATACAATGGATCAAAGCAATCAATATCGGGCAGAAACCCGCCAATTTTGGTATAAGATAGACCTTTTCCCCCGTTAGGATCGTACCAGTTGTTTGACTTCCAACGTTCTGCTGGCACTGGCCCAAGCATAGATAAACCGTTTTCCAATAATTGCCAAAGTGCATCTGGTGTATCTGCCCCTGGGAAACGCCCAGCCATACCAATGACTGCTATAGGTGCATTAACAGAAATTAGCGTCTTTGATTCGCTTTTTTTTATTTTGCTTTCGCCGATGGAATTTATCTTTTTCGTATCTTGCAAAACTGCACGAACTTCTGTAGGACGAACAGAAATAAGATGATTCGCAAGACTCTTGAGGGTGTCGTGCTCAAACATTAATGTCTGAGATACTCCGCCAAACTTTGCATCTAAAACGTCGCGCACTGCCATAGATGAAAGAGATTCTAAGCCATACTCTCCTAGACTTTGATTAGCACGTAACTCGGTTGGATCTATAGCAAGTTGATTCGCGATAATGCTACGCAGATCATCAATAAGCACTTGTTGTAAATCATCGTTATTAGGATCGATTTGATCCTCTTGTGGTTTAAACTGATTTATTTTAACAGGTACTACTTCCTCCGTTGTTACTAACCTAAGGCCAGAAGGGGCATTAGCAACTATGACAGCTTGCCCTTTCCCCCCTCTTGCTGATAGGTCATTTAAATTGATATTTTGATAACCCTCTTTTTTTAGCAGAGTATGCCATCCATTAGAGTCAATAATAGGGCTATTAGGTAAACGTTCTGCACTTCCAGCACCGCGCCACCAACCGTCAGTTAGCCCAAAAACCATAGTGGCGAAATCTTGAACTTCAATCAATTCATTAACAATCAATGTACCACCTGGTTTTAGTAATCTACCTAATTCACGCAGCGCTTTAGGTAAGTTAGCAACTGCATGCAGTACGTTTGTGGCTAGCACTATATCAGCGCTGCCTGGAATTTGACTATTTGCTTCAACTGTTTCCTCAACGTCATATAACGCTGTTTTAAACCAAGGACGTCCTAAAGAACTAAATTTTTTAAATGCTGAATCTAGAAATTGCGTAGATATGTCGGTAAAAATATAGCTCTTAGGTGGAGCATAATTGTCTAAGGCTGCAATCGCTGCAGCAGTTCCACCACCTGTACCACCACCAATTTCTATAATTACCGCCTCAGGAATCAAAGCGGATATCATATTTTTGGCTGTAACTGTATTAAAATTATCAGAAATTGGATTGCCACGATATGCTGATGCTATTAGATCGCTTTTACCACCAGGGAACAAAACTGATAGCGGGTTAGTATTTCCCGATAGAAGGTCTGGATAGACATCTAGGACTGCGTCAAGTATCACTCGTGGGCCGGCAATCCAATGCGGCATATTGGATATTGCATCTTCAGCTATTTGCTGTTGTTTAACTAAGTCTAGCCCACGCTTCGGTAAGCTAATAAGATTGTTATGATTGCTTGCTAAATCTGCACGGCATAGACTTTCTATTATTGCAGAGAAAAGTGGCTTAAGTCGTTCAATTAGCCGGAGCTTGCTGGCCAAGGCGTCTACCGTTAAGGCTTGATTGCTTTGTACGTTTAGGCGAGTAACTAGAGAAGACGCTAGTCGTATACGACCGTATGCTTCCAATCGCCTAAATGCAGCAATATCTTCACTAAGATCTGTATCTAAATCAGCTTTATCTCGCCATCCTAGGCGAGATAAAGCTTTACTTTCAGCTGCGACGACGGCTACACGGCGAATACCACTTGCTAAAATATCATCTAATGCTTGAAATGCATCTTTAGGAGATATCGGATAGATTCCACCTCGACGTAGCTTTGCTTGAGTTGCAGCGTCGGCTACTGCTCCAATTTCACCCCAAAGCCCCCAATTAATTACTTGCACTCGCATATTGCCATTAAACGATAATGCTATTGCATCTTGCATACAGGATGCAGCCACGTAGTTAGCTTGGCCCGATACACCAGCAAAAACATTAGCTGAGGAAAAAATCACTGCCAGATTTGCTCCTGCTAATTGTGCTACTTCTAGCACATTAGCAGTGCCTCTAGCCTTGGGGGCAAGAGGCGCGGAAAACTCAACGGCTGACATTGAGGCTAACGTACCGTCGTTTAACACTAGAGGTAGATGAAAAACAATATCGAGTCTTCCATGTATGCGAACCATCTCATCGCAAAGCGCTGCTAATGCGGCATAGTCGGTCACGTCAGCAACTTGGTATGTTACCCCTTCAGGTAAAGTAATTGCAGGATCTTCACGTCTTCCACTTAGCACTACAATAGCATTTCTAGTTGCTAATAAATGCTGGGCTAGGGCTAGTCCAATTCCACCACTACCACCAGTAATTAGGCATACCAAGGGTATTTTAGTAATAACCGATGAGGAATAATCATTAGGCAGAGTAGTGATATCTGATAACGCTTCAATGTATCGGATATCACCTCTCCATGCTACCTTTACTCCGCCCTGCTGGACAGGTTCTTGTAACAGCCGGTCAATGGCCTGAGGAGTATTGACTGATGCTCTTTCAAGATCAAACAAAACCAACCCAGTGCTAGGTAATTCTGCAACTAGCGAACGCAAAAGTCCTACAAGCCCAGCATTATTTGGATCAAATGTTTGTTTTCCTTCTATGTCGTATGCCTCTACGGTTACCAGTAATATTTGTTTTGGTGGTTTAATTGAAGCAGCTATTTGTCTTGCCAAATTACCGACACACTCGACCATGGAAGTAGCATCTACAGCCTGTTTTACTGACCATGAATGAGATCTAATAGCTAGATCAGTTATCATTATTACAGTATCACAGTCAGGTATACCATTTGCTGTCTCGGCAAAGGTTAAGTTTGCAAGGGGCGACACACGATCAACCAAGTGTTTTAAAAACTGTGTTTCATCATTCATTCCAATAAGTACTACGCGACCTAGCTTAGGATGATCCTCTATCACTGATCTTCGCAGCCAAACTGGAGTCAATAAACGAGGGGCAATATTAGTTGCTTCCTGTTCTCGAATAGGCATTTTCCCCACACGTAGACCTTTAATTTGGATCACTGCATTACCCTGAGCATCTAAAGCTTCAGCATCAAAAATACTGTCAGATATTCTTTTAGCACGAACAGTTACAGCAGCATTAGATTGCCTAAATAATGCCACAGAATTAATCGCAACTGGAACGCCTAGTGTATCTATATCATTCCATCGTAATGGTCCAATTGCCTGGAAGGTAGCATCAATATCAGATACTTGCCTACTCATGGTATCTGTATTCATTATTGGTTTTAGATAAGCTTCTGTGGTGTTGCCATCGCTGTGTAATTCCGTAAGACGCTGGAAAGTAATGCCATAATCGATCCCAAGCATTCTAAAACGATTATAGATCATATTTTCATTTTGGGTCGTGTAAGCTGCATTGGCAAGTGGTGGCGAAATCGGATTAATAATAGCTTCAGTAGTATTTATCAAATCTGCTGAAGCTATTATGTCTCCTTGGGAGAAGATTTTAGCCTTACCATTTGTAATCTGACGTTTGAGTTCTAAACCGCTTTCAGTAGGCCGACCCGGTAGCAAAAAAGAAATATTTTGTAATATACACTCACTGCCATTAGCCATAAGCAGCAGCGATGCGGCTCCTGGTAGCAATGGCAAATGTTGGAACTTATGATCGCGTAGAATTGGATTGTCGACAGTTAAATGCAAAGCCGCTTCTGGCAGAAGAGTAAATTTTGTAACTGGAACTTCCACCAAATTTGGCCAGAAACGTTGACGTAAAAGAGGACGAGGAGGTATTCTTATACGTTTGCCTGACAAAGGAAGCTTTTGCCAATCGATTAACGCACCTTTTGTCCATTCTTGCGCAATTTCTTTTAATTTTAATGAGTCAGATGGCGTGTATTTTCCACCGCTATCAGCGTTTCCAAAAAAGACGTCTTTTGTATGATCATCATTACGCCAAGTAGAAAGCTTTGTAGATAGCTCTGTTACGTTTTTGGCAAGCACTGCAATACGTAGGAATAATGGCTCCCGACCAAGCTGCAATGTTCGAGCAAGATTTATTGGATTTTGTACTTTGTTAAGTATAGCTAAAAACTGATCAACCTCGGCTTCTAATTGTACTCGGTTACGACCAGAAAAGATAAATATGCAATCATCTTCTTTCATCGAGGATTGCATAAATGATTTCTCAGCCGGCGCTTCTTCTATAATTAAATGGGCATTAGCTCCTCCAGCACCAAAAGAACTAATTCCTGCTACTCGCGGTAGTTTTCCTGATGGCCAATCTTCTAGTTCTGTAACTAATCGTATATGTTCTGCTGCATCTTTTAGAGATTTGCTAGGCGCAGCATGTAATATGGTAGGAGCTATAGCGTTGTTGTGAAACTGTAGTACCAAACGAGCTAGCCCAGCAATTCCGGCAGCCGCTTCTAGATGCCCAATAGATGCTTTTATAGTACCAATTGGAAGTGGTTTTGTGCGGCTGACAGTTGCTCGGGTAATTCCATCAAGCTCAATTGGATCTCCAAGAGCGGTGCCCGTCCCATGTGCCTCCAAAAAGCCTAGTTGATTAGCTGACACTCCAGCTCGTTCCAATGCAGTACTGATTGCTGTAGCCTGCGCATCAGGGCTAGGTACTGTATATCCATTAGTACGTCCACCATGTGTAACAGCTGAACCTCGGATTATAGCATGAATAGGATCGCTATTGTCTAACGCCTCGGATAGTAACTTTAGCACAACAATGCCAACACCCTCACCAGGAACATATCCGTCACCACCTTCTGCAAAGCTACGGCAGCGTCCGTCAGTAGAAGCAAAACGACCTTGGCTAAGACCAATGTATTTCAGTGGATGTATGCTTAAATTTACCCCTCCAGCGATTGCTACAGAAACCTCACCCCTCCACAAGGATTGGCAAGCTAAATGAATAGCTGTTAGAGATGATGAGCAGGCACTATCTACTGCCATGCTTGGACCATGCAGATCAAGCCAATAAGATAGTCGATTAGCTATTGACCAGTATGGTGCTGATGCTGTTATTGGGTTACCCAGTAGGTGCTGATCAGCTGCGAGCAGTTGATAATCGCCATACATCACACCAATGTGGACCGAACCAAGCCTAGCAGCGTCGGTTGTTAGATTATTTCTAGTTAAAGCAGCGTTTTCAATAGCTTCTGACGCGACTTCAAGTACTATCCTTTCCTGGGGATCCATACGAATCGCATCAGCTGGCGCAATGCCAAAATGAACAGGATCAAACATATCAATGTCTTTAATAAAACCACCCCAACGACTGTAACTGCGGTCCATTTTACCGGGTGTATCATCGTGGTAACGAGATATCTTCCAGCGCTGTTCAGGAATTTCTGTTACTAAGTTTTTACCTTCACGTAGTAGATCCCAAAATGAAGCAAGGTTAGAAGCTCCAGGGAAGCGTCCTGCCATGCCAATAATTGCGATTGGGTCCTCAGAAGAGGTTTTTTTTCGTTTATTTTTCTGGCGATTAGAAATCGAAACGTTATTCGACAATGATGTAATTAGCGATTGCCTATCCACTGTTTCGCTTGGGTTAGTCTCTTCGGTAATTGGTAAGGAAGCTAGAAAATCAGCTACCTTACCAATCGTGCGGTGAGAATAAAATAAAGTTGGCGGTACTCCCAAAAATTTATCCTCTAATCTCTCATTAAGAGTCATCACGTGCATAGAATCAAGACTTAGATCTTCAATTGTCCGTTCTGGATTAAGAAAGTCATTTGCTGCGCCAATGACTTCAGCCAGTATTGCCTTCAAGGTTTGTTGTGCATATTCCAGAGAATTGTTTGATCTAACGGCTTTAATGGGCCCGGATGTAGTTGTTGCTACATTAGTAAATGCAGCAGTGAGTTGTTTAGGATTACCAGCTGCAACCGCAAGTCTTGGGTATGGCATAGACATGAGCTTGTCGAGCAAAGCTAATCCTTCGTCTTGCAATATCCATCGACTGCCAGTAGTGCGACGAAGATCATAATCGCTATCCTCTCGCGTACCCATACCGCCAGTTTGCCAAAATGGCCAGTCAATTACTCTTAGAGGCAAGCCATCACGCTCAGCGAGTGCGGCCATCGCTGCGTTAGCTGCAGCATAGCCGCCCTGCCCAGCTTTACCAAACCGAGTTGCAAGTGAGCCAAAGCCGATTACTGCACATAGAGGTTCATCAACTGATTCATTTAACAAATATCTCAAACCGTCAAGTTTAGGCGCCATAATAGCTGAAATGGCAGTAGACGTTTGGTTACGTAAAAGCTGATCTCCAGTAACGCCAGCTGCGTGGATAATTACGTCAACCCGACCAAACTTCTGCCGCGCAGCGGAGATCGCTGTTCGCGCGCCATCTACTGTGCCAATATCTGCAGTGATATCAATAACCTCTGAACTGATTTGCTTTGCTATTTTTGACGCTCCATGTCGTCCGACTAATACAAGTCGTGCATTACGAGATTGATCCAAGTGCAATGCAACTACAGAACCAATTCCACCACGAGCGCCGGTGATAAGAACTACCGGACGATCCGGTAAAGTATCGAATTTTTCGATTGATTTTGCTTCCCAGATTCGCACATGGCGCGCATTAGCAAATCGACGCACATAGCGGTTAAAGTCAGATGTGTTGACCTCGTCGCGGATAACTTCAGCAGCAGAGCCAGCTCCACGGCCAAGCGATAGTATACGTAGACTCACCTCTGGCGCTTCATGTGGTAAAGTTACAGCAAGGCCCTCCAAGCCAGCTTCATACGGGTCTATTCGGCCATCTTCAGTATGCACTCGTAAGATGTGCAACGGGACACCAGGCCTTGCTTGCAGCCAACCGGCAATCATATCAACCATTTGACCAGTCGGTGCAGAACTTACAGAAACAAGTCCACGTAAATCTACCAAATGAGTCGGCAATGGGTCAATGCACTGGAAAGCTAACTTCCAATCGTCGGTAGTTTCCATAATCTGTTCACCGAGAATATTCAGTGTCCTCTGGCCTGGGGTTATAATCTGTAATATTCGTTTAGATGAGGAATCGATTATTGCTTTGCTAGCTGGAGACCAACGAGGTACAAAAGATAAAATTGCATCTTCTGTTCGATGTAGAGGCACATTGGCTACTAAAGCTACCAGTTTATCCAATTGAGCTAAAATTTTGCCAGTTTGGTCAGTGATCGCGATGTTAAGGATTAATCGGTCAGAATCATTTTTTACTTGCTCTGTTACTATGGCGTGACGTGCATTCTTTAGATCACTAAATAGTGCTGCTTTACCAATTTCTATTGGTATAATAGTTCTTTGTTGTTGATTAAACCGTCCTAGTGCTAGCCCAACGGCTGATTGAATTGCTCCGTCAATAAGAGTAGGTTGCCAAGTAAATTCTTCCTTTGCTTTGTACTTTAGGTCAGCTATGACGGAATTATCGTGAACCTGCACTCGTTCAACTGTTCGAAATTCTTGACCATAGTCAAATCCGACATTAGCTAAAGCAGCATAAATTGCTTCACCATTGAGTACACGGCTATTGCCTGATAAATGATTATTCTCCGATAGATTAATCATATCCGGAGTGTGATTATCAGGCTCGATTAAAAAAGCCTTTGCGTAAATTGTATCTGTTCCGTCTTCTACTATTGAAATTTGCCAGTTGTCACCGTCATCAAATACAGCAACAGCTGCCTTACCAAGCTTTTCAACTGACAAAGGTGTCTGGAATGTAATGTCAGCAATATTAACTGTTTGATTGCTAAAAGCAAGCTTAGCCACAGCCTGTATAATTTCCAGTATAACTGCTGCTGCAATGATAGGCTTTCCATTACGCCGATGGTCGCGTAGTGGCGGCCAAGAATTACTTTCAGCTAGTTTCCAACGTAATCCAGATGCATCAGAAATATTAGCAACTATCAGTGGATGAAGTGTATTACGATTTTCCATTATAATTTGCTTTTTTGGCGGTATAAAGCGAGTGCTTTGGAATGGATATCCTGGCAAAGGTACTCGAAAACGTTCTTGTGGTGGAAATAGGGAAACTAGATCAACTTCCTCTCCGGATAAGAACGCAACAATTGGGTCAGCTGATACTGAAGTTTTCGCTGTTCCAGAAACCACGCTTCTACCAATATTATTGTAAATCTCCCCGTGATTCATTTTACGTAGCTTAGCAATTCCATTTTGTAAATCATCAATCGATGAAGCAATTAATCCCGCACGGTGCTCAAAATGGGAGCGACCAGCAGTTAATGTGAAGGCTAAAGCGGGAAATGATGCTGGCTCGCATTCCAATACTTTAGAGATTCTTGCTAATATCTGCTCAAGTGCACTCTCAGTTCGTGCAGAAAAAAATACTGGACGCGGACCACTAGCTTCTTTGGGTAAAGAGCGAAACGGAGCTTGTTCTACTACTGCGTGAGAATTTGTTCCGCTAAAACCAAAAGAACTAACTGCTGCTCTACGTGGTTTTTTCTCTGTTGAATCCCAGTTAACAGCCTGCAGTGGCACTCTGAATCGACCAGTGGTAAGATTTAGCTCTGCATTATCAGTGTGATAATGCAGACTAGGCGGTATTATACCGCGCTGAACTGCTAATGCTGCTTTAATAAAGCCAGCAACACCTGCTGTAGTCAACGTATGACCGATATTAGTCTTTACTGAACCTAGCCAGCATGGCTCCTTAGCCGCTCCATAAGCTCGTGTTAATGCATTAACCTCTATTGGATCGCCTAATTTTGTGCCTGTACCGTGTGCTTCGACATAGCCAATATCCGTTGGGTTAACTTCAGCGCGAGCCATAACTGTCCTGATAAGCTCCGTCTGAGCCGGTCCACTGGGGGCAGTTATACCACTGGTGCGCCCGTCATGGTTTATACCAGAGCCTTTTAGTATGGCAATTACACAATCACCTTCAGTTAGCGCACGGTCTAGACGCTTTAAAACTACTACACCTACACCTTCGCCAGGTACAAATCCGTCAGCTTCGGAGTCAAAAGTACGACAACGGCCGCTAGCTGATGACATACCACTATCGGTGAGGAACTCGTGAAGTCTGGTACTAGTCATAAAAATCGATACACCGCCAGCTAACATCATGTCAGCTTCACCGTTAGCGATCGCTTGTGCAGCTAAATGGATCGCAACTAGTGACGAGGAACAAGCAGTATCAATCGGCAAACAAGGTCCTTTTAGGTCAAGGATATAAGATAATCTAGAGGATAAAATTGCATTACTTTCACCCAACGAAGAGCGTGTATCTGATCTACCCTCACCATAGCCATCCGGAGCAACTCCTACATAAACTCCTACTGCTCGTTTTGCCAGTTCTTGTTGACCATAGCCAGCATCTTCTAGTGCATGCCAAGCACATTCCAAAAATACCCGCTGTTGCGGACTCATAGCACCAGCATCGTTAGGGTTTATTCGGAAAGCTTCAGCGTCAAAGCAATCATGATTATCCAAAAAACCACCCCAATGACTAAATTTCTTGCTTTGATTGTCTGAGAAAGTTTTAGAATTAAATCTATCGTCTGGTATCTCGGTAATGCAGTCAACTCCGTCGATTAAATTACACCAGAATTTTTCAAGATTAATAGATTTAGGGAAGCGGCATGCCATACCAACAATCGCAATATCTGGATAGTTTTTCTTACTCACAGAAGTAATCATTGGCATAGACTTATCGATTAGGGATTGATGTTTCGCCCCTAGACTAATCGCATACTGCGTTAAAGTAGTGACAGTTGCATAATCAAAGAGGACAGAAGCTTGAATTGTCACCCCTAGACGATCGGTTAGTGTGGTCGCAAGTTGACCAGCAACTATAGAATCTACCCCAAGTTCAGCAAAAGGCCTGTCAATTTCGATTTCTTGTACATTAAGCCCTAGAATGCTAGCTACAATCTGGATTATAGTTTTTCGCACTAAATGGTCATTTGAAGTAGATAAGTTAATCTTTGCTTGGGCATTCTTGTTTATCAGTTGAACAGGAACTTTTGTATCTTTTTTGACACAATCAGCTATAAGCAGTGCTTGACAATCATCATTAACGACTGTTCCATCCCAGCCTATAGCTAAAGGTACTTCCAACCCAGCAGCTCGGAAAGCTTGCCCCCAACTAGCAATATCTAGTAATGGCGAATGCGGTTGACGTATGTTGCTGTCCTTGAATTGCCACCAATTGTCAAGAAGTCCAAATGTCATAGTAGCAAATAGGCTAGAGCGAGTAATTTCGTTAACTATCAGAACACCACCATGGCTTAGCATATTTCTGATATTGCTTAACGTACTGTTAATTTTTGCAGTGGCATGAAGTACGTTAGCCGCTACTACTATATCAATTTTACCAATATCAAATCCCTGATCAACTGGACTTTGCTCGATATCCATTTTTGCAAAACTCAGAAATGGATAATCATAAGCAAACCGATTTCGCCCATAATCAATAAATTCAACAGAAATGTCAGTATATACATAATTAAGATCGATTTTATGCTCGTAGCAAGCACGATTAAGGGCGGGTAAAATATCATTAGTTGTTCCGCCGGTGCCAGCGCCTATTTCAATAATTCGTAAAGTTTCTCGCCGTTCTTTTGCTAAAGCAACAGCGGCTCGGGCTACTGCTTCGGCAGCTCTCCGATTAAACTTATCAGCCCAAGTATTGCCTTCGTAGATTGGCGCCAATAAATTCATCGAGCCGTCTGGAAATATTACTTCCTTGCCTGTTATTTGTCCTGATAAAACATTTGGCAGCGCTTCAGCACATCGTTTTATCAGTTTGATATGAGACGATAAATAAGGCTCTTCATCAAGAATAGTCCTAGCAATCAACGCTGGATCGGCATTATTCAATGGCAAAACTAGCGATGCATCAATAGCTTCTGCTAACTTACGGTGATTTGCTAGACGAGCAAACTCAGTTACACTACCGGGTTGCCAACCTCGCTCTGTGGCGGATTGAAACAGCAGTGCTTGAGCTAAACGATCTAGAATTGTAAACGGATCAACATGTGTGGTCATTACTAGGCCCTTTGGATCTCTAGTATATTAAAGATTTTTTAGAATCGTTGTCAGACGATTGATTGTAGCATAGCTTGCGAATAAGGCGCTACCCAAAATCAGTTTTTATAGAATTTTACAGATCTAATTTAAAGACTCCATATGAGTGGCTCCACACTAGATAAGGCTTAAGACTTAGCATTTATTATTTTATACCGCTTTAATTTGAATATCATGAAATTGTATTTCATTTATCTGGCGGTTGTGAACAAGACCTAACAAACGGTTCGATGGAATTTTGCCGTTTTTTTTAAGGTAAATCAACCTTGTCGTAAATATCGATATCCACTGTTACGATTCGTTAGGGTCAGACTAATACGTTATAGTCAATTCTTTAAAAAATTGCTAATGCATCATATTTTTGACTTAAATGGGTTTGCAATTAAGGATCTTTGCAACCTAAATTTCTTAATAGTTAGACGTTTTAATGAATAATTTTGTGGTAATTAAAAAACCTTTCATGATGTATTATTAGTTAATAAACCTTGTGAAAGCAATGGATATTTAATCGATAGCTACTCTACATAAATATCTTTTCCACCTCTCACCCTTAAAATTTAATGAAAGAATAGCAATACATTAGCTTTATATGTGTGCAGAAATGCATGTAATCATTACTGTTTGTAAAATATATTGATTTACTCAGCATTGACAGTAGCGTAATGAATCAAGCAAGCCACTAGCATATTATTATTTCAGTATATTGATATAGCTACGTCAGTAGATTGCAGATGGAATTGTTACGATAAAGATAAAGAATTTTGTTCTGAGAACAACTTGCTAAAAACCCAGTCATTTTTTACTGTTAATAGCTCACAAAATCACATTTTAGTAGGAAATGCTCTTAATAGCGGTGTTCTACTTTCATAATCCTAAATTTAATCAATCATGGAGAACAGAGAGGTTCATTTTAAATTGAGATGGCTACGACGTAAGATTTGCGCTAAATTGTTTAATTTAGATTTATAAATTCTCATTTATCATCTAATTTAGCATTATTTTATTGAGTACTTTTGAAAGTTTATTGCTTCACAATAAGGCTAAAGGGATAGCTGGCAAGCATATCGTTTTGTTACATTTAATTATACTGCTTATATTAAAACCATTCAAAAACTCTCAAATGACCTAACTGCTAGCGATTTAAGGGTACAGAATTTACATTTTTGTGATTATGCAGTATTGTCATTTTGACGAGAGAATTGACTGGCCAGTATTTTTCCAGTCGGCTGTAAATCTTTTTAAGCCATTCTCAGTCAGCGGGTGTTGGTACATAGCTCTCATTACCGCAGGAGGTAGTGTGGAGATATCGGCGCCTATTTTTGCAGCTTCTACCACGTGATGTGGACCACGCACAGAAGCAACCAAGACATTAGTATCAAAGTTGTAAACATTATAGATATCAATGATCGCTTTAATTATTAACATGCCTTCAGCACCAATATCTTCCATACGACCAACGAATGGGGAGATGAAAGTTGCTCCAGCTTTTGCAGCAAGCAATGCTTGAGCGGGAGAAAAACACAAGGTTACATTGACCGCTGCACCCTCGTCAGCAAATACCCGACAAGTTTTTAATCCATCAATTGTTAGCGGAACTTTGATTGTGATGTTATTGGCAATTCCCAATAAATAACGTCCCTCCTGCATCATGGTAGCATGGTCGCTTGCAGTAACTTCAACGGATACTGGACCGGCAACCACGTCACAAATCTCAGCAATTACTTCAGCAATCGGTCTACCAGATTTGGCTATTAGCGATGGATTAGTGGTAACGCCATCTATTAGGCCGGTTGCATTAAGATCGCGAATCTCTTTGATATCAGCAGTATCGATAAATAATTTCATTATGTTAATCTCCTAATTAATATTAAAGCGCATTCTTAAAATTTTTGTAGACAATTTGTAAGACAAATATTCTAATCCTAGCACTAGCGTTTATTTAGCTATAAATAGGGATATTTTATATTTCATCAGAGTAGTTTACATTATTGCTTATACTATGTTGAATTAATAATTCAAATAAATTACGAGTGGAATAGAAGTCAAATATAAAGGCTATTATGCATAGTTTGTTGCCTTTAAATAATCAATCCTGTGTTGTGAGTGTTCTGCTACCTTTGCCATTAAATAAAGAGTACCATTACAATGCCAACCCAATGTTGGAGCTTAATCGTGGCGATTTGGTTGAAGTTCCTTTTTCGCGCAGGCGTTTGCTTGGGGTAGTCCTTAGTCTGAGCAACGAAACCCACGCAGAGTTGAAAAGACTGCGATGGGTGATCAGGCGCTTTGACTTATTACGCTTACCTAAAAACTTAATTGATTTGGTAGAATGGACTGCATCTTGGACTCTTGCTCCTCGCGGTAGCGTATTACGCATGGTGCTGAGTACTCCATCAGCATTTGATTCGCCAAAGTCTATCCTGTTTTATGCGCTTGCTTCTCAAGAAAATCGGATATGCCCAAAGCGTCTAACTAATGCACGTCGCCGAGTATTGTCGGTGTTTAATGATTGTATAGTTATTGACCACAAAAACTTGCTTCGTAAGGCTGTAGTAGGTTCAAGAGTAATTAAGAGTATGGTTGAAAGCGGTATATTGGATTGTAGTAGTGCAATTCAGTATCCGATATTTGAGCCACCCGATATTACCGGAGAATGGGAGATACTTAACACAGAACAACAGAAGGCTGTTAAAATTCTAAGTAGTAGAATAAATGCTAACAGATTTTCTGTAACAGCGGTGGAGGGTATTAAGGGTTCAGGGAAAACTGAAGTATATTTTAGGGCAATTGCCGAGACTTTAGCTGCAGGCAAGCAGGTTTTGGTATTGCTGCCGGAAATTGTATTCTCTAGTGAATGGCTAGAACGATTTACGGATCGTTTTGCTGTTAAGCCAGCGGTTTGGCACTCAGCTTTACAAGTTAGGGTGCGGCGTGATACTTGGCGTGCAGTTGCAAAAGGATCTGTAAGAGTATTATTTGGCGCTCGTTCAGCTTTATTTTTACCCTTTAATGAACTTGGTTTAATTGTTGTCGATGAGGAGCACGAATCATATTATAAACAAGATGTTGGTGTTGTTTACCATGCTCGTGATATGGCTGTAGTTCGTGCGCGTCTGGAAGGAATACCCATCATCCTTGTTAGCACTACTCTTAGTCTAGAGACTGTAGAAAACGTGCGTCAAGGTCGCTATACTTCAATTCACTTAGCTGCATTTTGTAGTGATATAAATAAACCTGAAGTAGCGTTGATTGATTTGCGTAAATACTCGCTAGATCGAGGAAATTTTCTCTCTCAGCCACTAATTCAAGCGATGCAAAATACCTTGGATAAAGGTGAGCAGTCGATGTTGTTTATTAATCGTCGCGGCTATGCACCGCTCACTTTATGTAATAATTGCGGTCATCGTTTGAAATGTTCGAAATGCACTGCTTGGCTTGTGATGCACCAGATGCTAAATCAATTGATTTGCCATTATTGTGGTCTATCTACTTCATTGCCAAAATGCTGTCCCTTATGTAATATCAGGGATAGTTTTATCTTCAGCGGTCCAGGTGTGGAACGCTTGGCTGAAGAGATGCTGCTCAGATTTCCAGACGTTAAATTTCAGATTGCTTCTTCTGATACAGTGAAGGGGCCAAATAGTACAGCTGAGCTCGTACGTTCAATGCAATCAAAAGAAATTAATGTCGTCATCTCTACTCAATCGATATTCAAAGGTTACAATTTTCCTTTCTTGACTTTGGTCGGAGTAGTAGATGCTGATTTAGGGCTAACAGGGTGTGATCCTCGGGCATGCGAAAGAACTTACCAACTTTTACATCAAGTCGTTGGTCATGTTGGCGGAGCTAGCCGTCCCGCTAAAATACTTGTACAAACTTTAGCGCCAGAAAACCCAGTGATGCAGGCAATAGCATCAGGCGATAGAGAGTCTTTTTTGCGGTTTGAAATTAATCAGCGGAAAGCATTCGGCATGCCGCCTTATGGAAAATTAGCAGCGATCGTGATTTCATCACTTAACCTCAAACAAGTCGATGAGGTGGCTCAACTTATTGCTAAAGCAATGCCAAGGCTGAATGGAGTGATAATCTTGGGACCAATTCCAGCGCCAATTGCTGTTATTCGTTGCTACCATCGACGTCGATTTATTGTTAGAGCTGATCGAAAAGTAAATATTCAAAAAGTATTGCGAGATTGGCTTGCGGCGATCAGACCAAAAAGTTCTGTACGAATTAAAGTTGATGTTGATCCTTACAATTTTATGTGAGGAAGATTATTAACTTTTAATGATTTACGGATAAGATTTTAGCGTTAATTAAAGAATACACGATTTTTATTCGTCTAATGGTTTTTAAACATTGCTAAAATATTAGTTAATATTCTTGATATTTAAAAATATCAAATTACGGATAACCAGAGATAAGTTAATTACATTTTTGGCAATTTAATTTGTTTGTAAGCAAATGATAAGCTTTTATGTGCAGATCATTTTATTAAGTAATGAAGACTACCCGTAGTACTTTAAAGGAAAGCAAAAATTTTTACTGTAATTGGTTTAGTCAAGAAGATATTAATCAAGCAAGTACTTAATTTTATCTGATACAGTTTAAATGTAGTTTGAGATACATTTGTATTTAGTAAGTATAAAATCATAACCATTAATTTTTAATCTTGTTTTTTATTATAAAATTATTTTATTGTTTTTTTTGGAGGCATCAAAAAAAACACTTTTGCCTAAAGTGCAAGAAAATAACAGAATTTTGAATGATAAATAAAAATATTATTTTAATTCATAAAGAAATGATTTTGTATTTTTTAACATACTTCCGTAAGCACTCTGATTTAAAATCATACAAAGATTTTTTTTAATTTAGATTGCAAACGTTTAACTAACTGCTAAGGCAATATCTGATTGCGATAAAAATATGGCTAATATTACACCGCTCTACTTCCCCATTGTCTATACGTTGTGTAAACATTATTTTGGTAAAATAAGCAAATGTGCAGGAAAACAAAACCATTATATTCGCTCTTTGATAATGATGTAAAGAAATTTTTCTACGCGCTAATTTTAGCACAGCGCTGAATTGATTCTCTTTAACTGCAAGTTAAAGTTGAATTTTTTAAGTTAAAAATGCCCTTAGCTTCTAAATCAACCTAAACTAAATTTTTTAAACGAGACATGCTGAGTTATTAATATTTTAAGCTATGTTTAACTCTTTAACTTATTGTAGCAACGGAGGCCTAGCTAATGAGCCCCACCTACTACATTACCACACCTGTTTATTATGTAAATGATAAGCCGCACATTGGCCATGCTTATACAACCTTAGCGTGCGACGTACTTGCTCGGTTTAAGCGTCTTGATGGTTATGACGTGATGTTTTTAACTGGTACCGATGAACATGGACAAAAAGTAGAAAAAGCGTCTTTAGCAGCTGACTTAGATCCGCAAAGTTTCACTAATATGGTCAGTCAGCATTTTTGTGATTTATCTTGGGCAATGGGTTTTACTCAGGACGATTTTATTCGTACAACTGAGACACGTCATGTGACAGCTGCCCAAAGTTTTTGGCGTTTGCTTAAGAATAATGGTCATATTTATCTTGGTTATTATGAAGGATGGTACTCGATTAGTGACGAAACTTTTTATAATGAAGCTGATATAAAAAATGTTGCTGGTCAGCATATCGCACCAACTGGTTCTGTAGTACAACGCATGAAAAATCCTTCTTACTTTTTTGACTTGTCAAGTTGGCAGGAGAAACTGTTGGCATTTTATGAAGCAAATCCTAATTTTATTGCCCCAGAAACTCGCAAAAACGAGGTTATCTGCTTCGTCAAGGCGGGGCTAAGAGATTTGTCGATCAGTAGAACTAACTTTAAATGGGGTATACCAGTACCTGACGATGAAGAACACATTATGTATGTATGGCTTGATGCATTAACCAATTACATAACCGCTGTTGACTTTCCTAAAGTTACTAGTAAATACTCTCAATATTGGCCAGCTGACTTGCATATAGTTGGCAAAGATATCTTGCGTTTTCATGCTGTTTATTGGCCAGCTTTCCTGATGGGAGCTGGACTTGAACCACCAAAAAGAATCTTTGCTCATGGCTGGTGGACTAGTGATGGAAGGAAAATTTCTAAGTCAATTGGCAATGTAATTGACCCAATTGCTTTGATAAAAACCTACGGACTTGATCCGGTACGATATTATTTGATGCGCGAAGTACCATTTGGTAGTGATGGGCATTTCTCACAGAGATCCATTGTTAAACGAATGACTTCAGAGTTGTCTAACGATGTCGGCAATTTATTACAGCGAGTCTTTTCTATGGTTGCAAAAAACTGCGGGGGCACTGTCCCAACCCCTGGTAGGTTTACTACAGAGGATCTTGCGCTTTTAGCTTCCGCAGATGCTTTGCTTGTAGCCGTGCGTAGGCATTTTGATGATCAAGCTTTTCACAAGGGTTGGGAAGAGATTTTTTGTGTAATTAAACATGCTAATAGATATGTAGACGATCAAGCGCCTTGGGGATTATACAAAAGCGATTATGAGCGAATGGCTACTGTGCTTTATACTCTTCTCGAAACTATTCGATATATATCAATATTGTTACAGCCAGTAATGCCGACATCTTGTGCAAAGATGCTAGAACAGCTTGCGATTCCGCTTGATGCTCGTGGTTTTGACCAGCTAGATGCAAAGTGCGGTTTAACGCCTGGGACACGATTACCAAAACCAGAAGGTATTTTCCCTCGCTGGGTTGAGCCTAAGGATGTCTTAGATTGACGAAGTTATCTCTTCCAATATTAAGCGATAGCCATTGTCATTTAGATTTTGATGAGTTTAAGTCAGACTTAGATAACGTTATTGCTAGAGCAAGACGAGCGAGAGTAATTCACATGTTAGCTGTTTGCACGAGGATGAGCTGCTTTGCTGGTGTTCGCACTATTGCTGAAAATTTCTCGCATGTATATTGTTCAGTTGGCTCTCATCCGCACCAAATATCTAAGGATACTTGTATTTCAACGGAAAAAATTATTGCTCTTGCATATAGTTGCGAGAGGGTTGTAGCTATCGGTGAATGCGGGCTAGACTATTTCCATAGTAATATTCCGCGAGATACGCAAATTGATACTTTTCGCGCGCACATTGCAGCAGCGCAAGAGACCAGCATGCCACTTATCATCCATACTCGAAATTCTTACGAAGAGACTGCAACAATCCTAGAAAAAGAATACGTTAATAAGCCTTTTAATGGCGTTATACATTGTTTTTCTGGTCCTTATGATATGGCAATGCGAATGATTGATATTGGCCTATATATCTCTCTATCTGGCATTTTAACATTCAAGAAAAGCAACTATCTTCGTAATATAGTTGCTAAATTACCTATTGATCGCTTATTGATAGAAACTGATGCACCGTTTATTAGCCCATCGCCCTATCGTGGCAAGCGCAATGAACCAGCCTATATCATACATATAAATAAAGCATTAGCCGACACTAAGGGGATAAGAGAAGAGGAAAGTGCGTTAGTTACTACACAGAATTTTTTACATCTGTTTAACCGGGTTACAGATTATAAATAGTTTGAGAAGTAAGATAAAATAAATTTGTTTTATTATAATCTTGTTGATATTCTCTTCTTGATTCTTAACATTTATGCAGTATGCTCAAAACTAAAATCTAAAAAACGATGGCATAACTTGGTGTGTGCAACTGTATAAAAACTTTAATAGATAGCACTAAAATGTATTGATCAAGCGTTTTTTGTATTATCGAACGTGAAGATTTCAAATGAGGAACATTAGCAGTTAGTAGATTGCCTGTCTGAATATTTAGCAATGATATTGATGTTATAGTAGAATATTAATATCATTGCTAAATAATTAATTGTTAAACACTACTTAAACTAAACTATCCTTTGAAATTGCTGATCTACTGGCCTATAGGACAACTACTAATATAAAATATAATTAAATATTATTTAGCTATAATAGTTAGCTCAAATAGCTTGCGTTAAATAATCTTTATTGTACTGCTATAAAATTTTGTACTATAATCTGTGAGATAACTAAACTCTATTTAATAACCTAGCTCGGATAGTACCAGCTAATTGCCGGATTTCTTTTAAAATATCTACACAATTCGGCACTGCACCACAAACATCTAGCACCACATATCCAATATGTTCATTTGTCTGGTAATGCTGAGACACAATGTTTAATCCGTGACGCGCAAATAAATCGTTAAGTCGTCCAAGTTCACCCGGTTCATTGCGCTGAACTTGAATAAACCGTGTGACCAAAGTGCCCTTTGGCAATTGTACCTGGGGAAAGTTTACTGCGCCCATGGTCGAGCCAACATCGGAATATTCGACAAACTTTCGCGCTACTTCTTCGCCGATACATTCCTGTGCTTCCTCTGTTGATCCACCAATATGCGGAGTAAGAATAACGGTTTCAATGCCACGCAATCGGCTTTCGAAGATATCTTTATTTGATTTTGGTTCGTTTGGAAAAACATCTACAGCAGCTCCAGATAAATGACCATCTTTTAGAGCGTTAGCCAGGGCATCAATATCTACTAAACTACCACGGGCATTGTTAATCAAGAATGCTCCTTTTTTCATAGAACGAATTCGCACTTCATTGAACAAGCCATTAGTATCTGGTTGTTCTGGTAAGTGTAAGGAAACTATATCGGCCTTGGCTAATACTTCATCGATAGTTTTAGTAGATTCGGCGTTGCCGTGACTGAGCTTGTCTAATCGATCAAAGTAAATCACTCGCATACCCATTGACTCGGCTAACGCAGCTAGCTGAGTGCCTATATTTCCATAGCCTATTATGCCTAATGTTTTACCCCGTACTTCGCGTGAGCCAGCAGCAGTTTTATCCCAGCGACCTTTATGAACGTTAACTGATTTCTTGAAAGTATTGCGCATAAGCATAACGATTTCAGCTATCGTTAGTTCAGCAACTGAGCGTGTGTTAGAGAATGGCGCGTTAAATACCGGAATTCCTAGCGCTGAAGCCGCCGCTAAGTCTACTTGGTTTGTACCAACCGAGAAGCACCCTACTGCTACTAATGTATTTGTAGCTCCAAGCACTTGCGTTGTAAGTTGTGACCGCGAACGGATACCAAGCATATGCACCCCCTGAATCGCTTTAATTAACGCAGCTTTATCCAGTGCACCGCATATTTCATGAACATTAGTGTAACCAGCACTGAGGAGAGCATCGCGAGCACTAGGAGCAATGCTCTCCAATAAAAGTATGCGAATTTGATTTTTAGGACGGGATAACTTGTTAGACGTCATAGAGATACTCTTATTAGCATTTATTTACGAAACCGATTAGCATATAATATTAACAACTTGATGCTATCTTACTGTTAATATTAAGTTTAATTGCAGATTAATACTTAGATTATCATGTGCTTTCAGCGTTTTAATTGATGCATTGTTATTCTTGCAGTCTATTAAGAATAACACTGTACAAAATATACAATTGATATTTTAGTGTAATAGTTACTATAGCTTTATTAAGTTAAATAATAATCATTGTTTATTTACACAACAAAGATTTTATAAATTATTTTTAAATTAATTATTATTAGCTTTTTCCATTTTATAAGATGGGCTAGAACATTAGTAATTTGTTTATAACGTTAGTGAAAATCATTCTAATAAAGAGTAATCTTTTAGGAATAATTCTTCCCCTTGCTTAACTAACACTTATAATATTCTAATTTAATAAAATGCTCGACAAAATAGTACAAAATTCTTTTTATACTAGAATTGTAAGTAGATTAGTGCGTTTCTGACATTACTAAGAGCAGAAAAATTAAAAATTGCAGATCTTTTTTCTGCTACAATTAACTTTATACATAAATTCTATCTTATGTTAGGTTCATAACTAATAACTATAATTGCATTAGCTAATACATTAATTTTTGTGAAAAGTAAGCTTATACCTTCCGGATAGCAAATATTATAATAGGATAGCATATAAAACCTAGCTCATTCATAAAATACTAATAAATAGTAACAATTACAACTTATCATTTTGGGGAAAGCTATTTGTAAGTGAATAGATTTACTGTTAAAATAACACTAGATCGGGTTAGTTTATGTTAATCGTATAATTAATTGATCAATTAATTATACGATTAACATTGTACGATTAACATTGTATAACATTCAAAATGATTGTTTAAGAACAACGCATTTAATCATTGTAATTAAAATAGCAATATTGATTATAACAAAAAAAATATTATGCTAATTAATATTAATCTGCAGTTCGATTATTATAATCATGAGGTGAGGTGCAATATATAAATTGCTAGCAGCACTTAAGTAATACTTAATTATTTAGCACAAAATTAAACGAAGTTTATATTTTTAATTATAGAATACTATACCTGAATAATATATGTATTTGACAATACTATCATCAATCGTACGTCATTAGCAGTAGAATATGATTGTGCGTGTGAAAGAAAGCTGATAGAAATTAACTTACGTTAGTTATTGCACTATCAAGCTAACTATATGTTAACTTTGCCTAAAATTTAGCAACTTTTTAGTTAGCAGTTTATATTAAAAAATTTTGATTTTGGTAACAGCATTTAAACTTAATATTCAGCTTATATAAAAATTAATAATGTTCATTAAAGGTAATCATTCTTTAAATATAATTCCTTTAAAAACAGAATAATTTTTTATTTTTGCTATTTGATTACTACGGGCTGTAAATGTTAATGCGATATCAGTATGATATAACTATCTTATTGAAAGGGGCTATTAGCTTTAGGCAAATTTATATTTGATTGTGTTTTATTTTAGCTATTTAGCAATAACCTCCCTAACTTAAGTAGGCAATATTTATGAGTAGCTCATTTAAATGTTGTAAATAATAGTGCTAGCTGGATATTAGAAATAATTTTTTCTAAAATCTCGATTTACTTCGTTGCTAGCCACATCTCTATTTATACTTTATATTTACCTCATAGAGAATTAGGTGCTTTAAAATAAAAAGAAATAAAACTTATGTAGAGGTTGGCAATTCAGTATCGAACTATTTAAAAAAGATTGGTTCTTCTAGAGTAAACAATTATAAGCTGTTAGGCAAGAGGATACACTCTTACGAGGTATTTTATGAATATAAAATATTTATCTCTTCTTGACGTAACTACCTAAATTAACTAATTGTCAACCTAATGTACTTAATTAATCGCGTATTTAATACATATTTTATTTTTAATTACTAAAGCAGTTAAGTATATTTATTAATCCTAATTGAGAAAATTCTGCTTCTGTAGGAAATCAGCACAAGTAGTAATCTATTTAAGATTATCGCTGGTATTGTAGCATAAAGGTTAAAACATATAATTCAAGGGTTTTTTATTGTTGTTGTAAATAAAAATTCACTCTTTAAGCATTCAATAAAAAACATTTAGATAATATTATGGTATATTTATCCACGTATCGTCTTTGCATAAAATAAATAACCATAGTATTCAATTAAATTGAAGTATTTATATTTTTGTTGTATGATTGATACTTGTCTATTTTTCACGTATGCATAAAGTAAATAAGTTATATTTTTGTAGTGAATAAGACTGATAGTTAATTAAGAGTGATATTAACTTATCGCATCAGCAGCAAATTTCAATTGCTTAAATAAACTAGAAAGGCACATTATTTATAATGTGTCGATAGATTAGCTGTTCAAGTATAGTAATTTATTTAAAAATTTAGACGTTATTGGTATAATAACATTATTTTAAAAGTTGATTAAGATATATTAACCTGATGAAACTAATTAATTTTTAATTAATTGTTAAAAATATCTGTACATTAATCCCAATCTTAATGGGGATTATAAGTTTCTTAGTTTGATCTCAATATAGTGCTTTATAAAGCACTATATTGAGATCAAACATTATTGCTCTTTAGGTATGGATATAACTCAATATTGATTTTATATCCGTTTGTTAGGTTGCGAAATTAACTCACGCTCATTATTTACCGTATAATGAAAAATTTGTAGAATCAAATAAATCCGGATTAATTTTTATTTAATATCAATTTTTATGTTTAGTATTATAGGCACTTAGTATTATTAGGAAGAGTAAAATATACTTATTCACTATTAACAATAGAGTGTGAATTAATATTCAAAAGAATTATTACTGTAAATAATAAATGAGTTTGTTTGCTCATGTAAAATCAACATAAGTAAAACACTGCGTAATATATTTTATATATCTTTAGCATAAACGGTTAATTAAACACTGACAGCAATAAAATTTTAAAGAATTTCTTTGATTAAAGATATTTTCGTAAAAACTATTAAAATTAGCTTTTTATCAAAAATTAAAAAAACAATAATAATACAATAATAATATTACTAATATTAAATTTTTTAAGCTACGAAAATATTAAGTTTTCTAATTTTTTTAGATTAATAATTAATTTTTTCGACGGAGTCGTATTAACAAGATAATCGAGTTGATTATAGTAAGGGCTCTTACATGATTGTTGATGTGTATATATTGGTTACATATCTAACTATTAGTTATAATCTAATTGTATTGACATTGTAATTAACTAAGCAAATGATATTGCGATAATTTTACCATTATTGTCGATTAGGCAATAGATAAGTAATACTATATAATTTATATATATGATATCACATAAGTATCTATATGGTTAAATATAGACACTTATGTGATATTCGATTTGAATATTTAAGTAACTATTTATAATTCATTTTAATAAAGCTTGTATCAAGCATTACGTTAATATAATGATTCAATATATTAATTGATCAATAAATTAGAAATTTAGAACAACTTAATAATAAAAGATTGTTATATTCATTATGTAGTTTTACTTTATTATAAAAAAATTATTATTTGCTTATTAGTTAATAAACGTGAAATTGTAATTATTAACTTACATTAATACTAAAGTAGTACTATTATTTTTTTAAATGTAATAACTATTAAGGTATAAGCTTTTAACCACAGCATATGTAATACTGCACATTAATCTATTTTAGTGTTTACCCAATATAGATGATTAGCTACTAACCTGCTGAAAACAACTTACACAATTGACCTAAACTAATATTCATGAAAATAAGCACCACATATAAAACATAAGGTTTGATAAATAATTATTCATAATAACTTTTAAAACTTATAAGCAGTTTATGATTCAATCATTCTATATCATGATTCTGAAATAAGCATTAGAGTTTATAATGCTAGATGTTAAATTTTGAGCTAAACTAATCAATTAAAAATAAACATGTTGCATCATTAAGCTATCCTCAGATGTAATCAGGAAAGTGGATTGCAGCTGGAGGATTAGAATAAGGATGATTATTTTTTCTACACAAGTATTATTTTATCTTATATTTTAATAATGAGATTAAAAATAATCAATTTATTGATTTATGGCCATTGCGACGTGAATTAAATAGAAGTGCTATTTAAAAAATAAGTTTTGATTCTATCAGCTTGCTATAAAACTTTTTGCTGTATTTTGCGCCACAAACGGATCGTAATCTATTACGACTTTTTAGTGCCCTGAATAAAGTGCAGCGCACACGACAAAAGTTGATTTACTATTGCATATCAGCATGACTTTGCAGTCCAAGGGCCATTTCTAACAATGGAGTTTCTGTGAAACCTCCTGTAATATCGGATATATCTTTTTGGTCGATTAAAGTAGTCAGGTTGCGCACCTCGCTTGTACCTAGTAAGCAGCTACCTAAACCAATTTCGCTTGCCATTAACTCCACTGTAGCTCCTGCTGAACCAACATTAAGTAGGGCCAAGCGATAGCCTAGCGTACCGTATTTCTGAACAAGAAGGTCAACTCGAGAGGCTAAAATAAGCATTACAGGCGGTGGATGATTTGAGCGCATCATGGCTTTTGACGCTCCATCGAATAAGCGATACATAGCGTTTGCTTCACTGGGTATAGGGCTAAGTTGATCTAATAACGGATCATGACGATAAAGGCCAGTTTCTAAATCTTCGCCAGTGCGTACAGCTAAATATCCAATAAGTTCCCCAAGGCCACCAGCAGCAGGAAAGGCTCTTTCAACCCAACGAGTTGCACCTAAACATCTTACTTTTTGAAAAGCTAGTGCGTGTGTCAATAATGAGCGTAATGTTACTGCGTTTGGAGGTTGTAGAGAAAAATCGCGTACAGAACGTCTTTTTTCAAATATTCTCGCAATAGATTTATTAGGTAAACTAGTAGAATCTATCCTGCGCCATTCCGGTATTGGAAGTTGCTGAACGTTTGTTTTGGGGATGATAGCAATTGTTCTACCGTCGTCTTGCGGACGAGTTGCGTCATGCATAATCCTATCAGCAAAAGCCCAATCGCGAGTTGCTAATGATCCATTTGCTGCCCCACAGCCTAGCAAAAAATCATTTAACGTTTTGTTATCGTAAGATACAATACCTGCTAGAAGGCTAGATGCCAACTTCGCTCCCTCAATAGATAGAAAAATATGATAGCTAAGCCCAGTGCAGGAAAAAATGACAGGAAATTTCATGTCACCATTATCTGCTCGACGTAAATGCGCTGCTGGATCGATCGCTCCAATCTTTTTTTCTAATTGAAATTTTTTACTTATTGTTATCGCTTGCGCTATAGGTTGTTCTCGTTGCGTTAGTTCCCATCTTAAGGACGATCTGCAACTTAGCCATTCAATAGCGCTATAAATCTTAGCATTATCTCGCCAAGCCACAAGTGTTTGTTCATCTATACCTTGCGGTTGCTCTAGTAAACTTATCAAGTTAGCGATTTGTTGATTCGTCATGTCAAGAACATCTGGCGACTTTTTTCCGTCATCGATAATAATCCGTAGGCCATCTCTTCGCAAAGAAGCTCCTGACTGATTAATTCGTAATGATATGCGGGCTTCGTTATTCAATAAAGTATTTGTCATTAAATACCACTATTCTCAGTTGTTGCTTAGGCTATAGATAATGTTTGAAGTTTAAGTTTAGTGAAGTTCTAATGAGCATTCCGGTAAAGAAGTAATTAATTATGGTTGCAACAAAAAACAATGATATTTTTCGCGCGAAAAATATCATTGTTTTTAAATCTTATAAGGTATACTTTTGATTTTAGATAATTAATTTCATATTTATTTACCAAACGATTTTTTAGCCTCAGCAAAAAAAAACATAGAAAGGCTTTAGATTTTCTACGGACAATAGATATCCTTATTAAAAATGAGGATATCTATTGTAGATATCAAGCTATTCTAGATTAATATTAAAATAAATAAATTTCTAGTTATCTTAAAAGCTTAATTTTACTTAGATTATTTATTTAATTGTACTTTAATTGTGATTTTAACACCTGCCGTAAAGTAATATATTTTTATAAAGGGTTCGCTTTTATTATGCTATAGGGAATTCTTGATGAGTACCGTCTATTTATTTCTTCTAGCTATAGAATATACAAATTAGCAATTTTATACTAATTACTAACATTAATTAAATATTTCGCTAAATATCCGCTGTATAATTTAGCATTCTATAATAATAGAAAATTATTTGCTAGACTAACAGCATTACAAAATAACAGTTCTGCTCAGTTTGAGTGCTTAGATTTGTTAAATCTATCCTAGTTAAAGAGTAAAATTTATGAAAACCTTTAAGCTGATTACAAATTTATACCATTTTATGCTAAGAGTTTAATTGTGAAGTATCTTTATTTGGTTTTCTTAAAAATACATAAGAATAAATAATCTATGGCCATAATTAATTGATGCTAAACAGGTAATTTATTATTTGTAGTTTCTAAGTATACTACTCAGCTTTTAATACAAAAAAAATATTATTTATCTTTAGCAAATTTAGTCGCAACTTTCACAGAGTATTTTACAAGTAAAGTAATGAGGCACGTGAACTAGCTTTAGTAAGCTTTCTGTAGTAAAAAAACATAGTCGCTGAACCATTACGGAATGGAGTGGTTTGCAAACAAATTCGAAGAAAAGTAAGATATTAACTATCGTAATATATTTGCACTTTGTCGCGGAATATATGCTCAATTATTTTCTCAGTTAGATCTAAGAAAAATTAAAGTTGCTTATTATTGATGAATTAAAAATACAATAATTAATATATATTTTATATTTAATTTAAATTAACTTGCTAGTTGGCATGTAAGACATAAATTTTATCAAAAAACTCCTGAGGCAAATATTATTATTTTATCGAATTAATCTTTATTTTGATTGGAATCAGTAATTCTTTTTGTTGGCATGCATGCCCCTACGACTTGTCCGTGGGTGCATGTAATCGATTGCGTATTAGAATATTTTATAAAAGCTGATTAGGATGCGAATGATAAAAACTTTTTTACATTTTAATTGAAGACAATCTGAATGAGCTCAAACTCATACCTTAGGCGATCATTATCAATCTCGTATTAGAGGAATTTTCCCCAGAAACTATAGGCCGACAGCAGGGCAGCAAGGTGTAAATAATAAGAAAAAACTTATCTTATCAAAGGAGCTCTTCTATTTCTTGGAGTGGAAAATAGCACTTTAGTGATCTATATTAACTTATGTTTATTGTTACGCGTAGCAGTGGTTTTGCTGTGATTAACGAAAAAAAATTTAGCATTCCAAAATATTAATATATATTATTTAGTATTTAAGTCATCTATTAGTGAGTACATCATATACGATGTACTCACTAATATTTTTAAAGTAATTTTAAAAATTATAAAAAAATTTTTGGATATGCAAAGTGTTGAATTATTTAATAATCATACGGGAAACTTAGGAGAAATGATTTGGCAAAATCTGCAACTGTTTTGATTAGGATGGTTAGTACGGCTGATACTGGTTATTTTTATGTTACTAAAAAAAATCCTCGTATAAAAGTTGAAAAGCTTAAGTTTCGCAAATATGATCCGATTATACGCAAACATGTATTATTTAAAGAGTCCCAAATAAAATAGCCTAGCTATTTTAATAGCTAGGCTATTTTATTTAAATTACATTAATAAAAGTTAATCTTTACGCCTATAAATATAAATAAGTATTTTAGCTAGAATAAAAACTAGAATTTGCAATTGATTCTTTGCTTACAAGCATTTACTCATTCACCGGCTATTTAATTTAAGATATGATTGGGATTAAATTATCCAATTTATAATATTCCCATTTATCCAGTATAATTAATTATTGTTTAGTTAAAATTTAGGCTAATTAATTATTAGTGTGGTTTACATTTATAATAATATTTACATCATTTAACAATAGTAGCACAATAAAAACATGCAAGCTAATTTATATACCATACTAAGAAACTCGATTAAGTATAATACATTCCCTAATGTTAATGACTAAGAGCAATAGGTATTAAGCGTTATACTTATTTACTGACATATTTAAAGTATATAATATAGCAAATTTTTTAACATAAATTAGATTTATCTATCTTGATTAGATTTGCTTACAATACCTAAAAATTACACTTGTCATATTAGGCATTTTATTTAATACTTTTTTTAAAGTTTTTGTTTGCTGGAATGTAGTATAATAATTTAGCAGATTATCTGACCCTAGATGTTTCTCCGCACTTCTGGTTTATTGTTGACTTCTTGGTCAATTGTATTTAAAGTCATATTTTTAGTAACGTAATAATTGATAAGCGGTGTATCTTGGTTTTATATTAAAATTTATATGTGGTTTTAGCTAGATTGAGGAGGTTTTTAAAATTTTTTCTTGTTTTTGCAGTAAAGACAATAATATAGATATATTATATAGTTAAAAGCCATTATTGTTATATTAAAACATAACCTATTAATTTATGTGCTTATCAGCTTAGTTGTTTAATTTAATTTCAGAGATATATAAAGTATTAGTTAATTTTGTTTAAGTTTTTAAGTGATGTAGTTTAATATAGATTATGTTAAATTATTGATAATTTGATTACAAATTAACGTATATTCTATGAGAGAAGATACACTCTAAATATTTCAACATAACAACAACAGTATTGAATACTATACATAGTATTCAATACTGTTGTTGTTATTAAGCAGTTAAGCAAACTAATTAATTTTTGGATAATGATCGATAACAAAATCAAATATATGGAATATAGTTATATTTTTAAAAATAAAGTAAATTTATTAGCTTAGTAAGCTAATAAATTTTTTGGGATACTGCTAGGGAATATTAAAAATGATATTTAGATTGCTATTAAAAACCTAACCTCAAAGATTTATAAAAATTGCTTCGTTCAATTATAAATCAGCGAATATTATTTTACACGATGACACTAGCAGTGTAGATTAAAATTAAAGTAAAAAGCCAAAAACTCTTTTAGAGTAATCTTAAAAACAATAAAACGCTTTCTTTAATTAAAAAAATCTAGAATAACTAACTAAAACAATTAAAGTTGTTAGCGTGAAATCTAATTTATTAGTAAAAAACTAAGATCAAAATATATTAAAATTAAATATTCAATTTAAAGCATAGATTTTATCTTAAATATGAATTGTTTGATCAGCTATAGCCATAGCTGCTTCTTTAATTGCTTCGTTTAGTGTCGGATGGCCATGGCATATACGCGCGATATCTTCTGCTGATCCTCCAAACTCCATAATTACACAAATTTCGTGTATAAGCGTACCAGCATTTGGGCCTATAATATGGGCGCCAAGAATCTGGTGTGTGTTTTTATCAGCTAAGATTTTTACTTGCCCTTCAGTATCAACATTTGCTCGCGCCCGACTATTCGCAAAAAACGGAAATACACCTCTACAATATTCAATTTTAGATTCTTGCAATTGTTCTTCTGTCCTACCAACAGAGGCTACTTCTGGAGAAGTGTAAATGATCATTGGAACTAAGTTATAGTCTACCCTTCCTGATTGCCCAACCATGATCTCTACGGCAGTGATAGCATCTTCTTCAGCTTTGTGAGCTAACATAGGACCATTAATAACATCACCGATTGCGTATATGCTATCTATGCTTGTTTGAAAGTCTTGATCAACCTGAATAAAGCCATATTTATCGCATCTTACTCCCAACTCTTCTAAGCCTAATCCTGTGTAATATGGGCGACGACCGGTAGCTACGAGAACTATGTCAGCATTTAATTCTTCAACAGTGTCGCTTGTAGTATTTTTAATAGTTAGCTCCACATGATTATTGTCAACCTTAGCCTGAGTTACTTTTGTTGACATCTTAAAATCTATGCCTTGCCTTTCCATGGTGCGTTTAAATAGCTTACCTAGTTCTTGATCCATAGTAGATATAATGCGATCTAAAAATTCCACAACGGTTACTTTAGCACCAAATCTCTTCCATACTGAACCCAATTCTAAGCCAATCACACCACCGCCAATTACGATTAATTGTTGAGGTACACTTCTTAAATTAAGTGCGCCAGTAGATGTAACTATATGCTTTTCGTCAACTTTAATTCCCGGGATTGGAACCGTTGTTGAACCAGTTGCAATCAAGATATTTTGGCATTTAATTATTTTTTTATCACCATTTGCGGCAATAACTTCCACCTCGCCTACTTCAGTAATTTTACCAACTCCTTGCAGCCAATCCACATTATTTTTTTTAAATAAAAAATTTATGCCTTCAGTAAGACTATTGACGATCTCAGTTTTCTTTTTCATAAGCTTATTTATGTTTAGTTTAGGAGGTGAAACTTCGATCCCTAAATGCTCTAATCGGCTCTCAACTTCTAAATATTTTTCTGAAGCATTGAGCAACGCTTTGGATGGTATGCATCCAATATTCAGGCAGGTTCCACCAAGCGATCTGTGCTGTTCCACGCAAGCAATTTTTAAGCCAAGCTGTGAGCCTCGGATTGCAGCAACATAACCGCCTGGTCCAGAGCCAATAACTACAACATCATAGTCAATAGACATGATTACTCCTAATTTGGGTCATCTATTTAGAAAGATGAAACAGATTATGGTAAATTAAGAATAGACTAAAAAGTATTAGTAATAAAAATAGAAGATTTAACGCAATTACCCAACGAAAGCTATTAAATTAGCTATTTGTAATATTTTTATTGTTTTATTGGACTAATAATAATAGATAGTGTAGCATCATCAATAAATTAAATTTTTCTAAAAACTATGCGCTAATAATTCTTAAATCACAAACGTGGTTTTTAGCTAAATGTATTTTAAAACATTATAGAATGTGACTCGACCATCTTCAAGATTAGTTAAAAAAGGTTTTTAATTTAAGGCAAAGCGAGGAAATAAATTAAAGAAGTTTTCTTAACCTTATCAAGTTTAAAAAAATAATATTTTTAGCCAAATGACATCACAATACCAATAACTATAATAAAACAGCTAAATGTTGTTGAAAATGCTTAATAATTCATAATTCTAGTAACAGTTGGTTGGGATCTTCAATAGCATCCTTTACTTTAACTAAAAAAGTGACAGCTTCACGGCCATCAACAATCCTGTGATCATAACTTAGCGCTAGATACATCATCTGGCGAATTTCAATAGAATCGCCAACCACCATTGGCCTAGGTTGAATTTTATGCATACCAAGAATGCCAGATTGAGGTGGATTAAGAATCGGGGTAGACATCATAGAGCCATATATGCCACCGTTAGATATAGTAAAAGTTCCGCCTTGCATTTCAGTAAGAGAAAGCTTACCATCGCGTGCCCTTACGCTAAGTTCATATATCGTCTTTTCAATATTAGCAAAGGAAAGCTGATCAGCATTACGCAAGATTGGTACTACCAGACCTGTAGACGTGCCAACAGCAACTCCTATATCAAAAAAGTTTTTATAAATAATTTCATCACGATATATTTCAGCATTCAGAACTGGAAGTTGGCGTAAGGCATGAACACAAGCTTTAACGAAAAAGCTCATAAAGCCAAGCTTTACGCCATACTTCTTTTCAAAACTATCTTTGTGCTGTTTACGCAAATTCATTACCGCTATCATATCAACTTCGTTGAATGTAGTTAATGTGGCTGTAGTGCTTTGAGCTTCCTTTAAACGATTGGCTATAGCCTGACGTAGTCTTGTCATTTTCACGCGTTCTTCGCGTGGATTTTCTGGACAATCTTGCATATTCTCTGGCATGGATACATCATTGCTAAATAGACGCTTCGCTGTACCTGCAGCAACCGCTTGTAGCACATCTTTTCGGATTAACCGGCCATCTTTCCCAGTAGGAGTAATTTTTGTTGGATCTAGATCGTTTTCTTCGACTAACTTACGAACAGCAGGAGACATAGTTTTTAATTCAAAAATATTATTACCGGGAGATGAAGGCGGTACCGGTGTATTAATTTTTTGTTGTATAACTATTTTTCTTAATTCCTCTTTTCGCATAGTATTGGATATAGTTTGTTCAATAATGCCAAGCACTGCATCAACCTTAACACTCTCCCCACCGCTAGCATTGATGTTTGTTAGGATTCCGCTTACTGGCGCATTGACCTCTATGGTCACTTTATCCGTTTCAAGCTCCAATAAAGGCTCATCGGCGTTTACGGCATCTCCGGGCGACTTAATCCATTTCGCAACTGTCGCTTCAGAGACATAATCACCGAGTGCTGGAACCTTAATCTCTGTCGCCATGGCTATGTTTAGTCCTCTTTATTATTTTATTATTAATCAATAAATCTACATAGACAATTAATAATTTATACTAACCCAATTTAGCGATTCTAAAAAGCTTTCATATCATCATTTCATTATAGATGATTTATACGTTATTAAATTTCTTTAAATTAAGAGTTAACGCTTTGTTAACCAGAGCAGCTTGTTCATTTGTATGCCGAACAGCACTGCCAGTGGCAGGTGCAGCTGATATGGGACGACCAATATATTGTGGACGCTTACACATGCCATCTATCTCAATTAACACATCTTCTATACGACGATCAACGAAGGTCCATGGACCCATATTTGCAGGTTCTTCCTGGCACCATATAATTTCAGCTTGCGGAAAGCGAGAAAGTTTGTGTAAAATCACTTCACGAGGAAATGGGTACATTTGCTCTAATCTTAGAAATACAATATTGTTGATATTGCGTTTTATACTTTCTTCGTAAAGATCATAATACACCTTACCGGAACATATTATGACTCGTTTCACTTCCTTATCTTCGCACATTAATCTATCATCAAATAGTACTCTATGAAAAGTAGTAGAACCACTAATTTCTTCTAGCTTTGACACTGCCATTTTGTGTCGTAGTATTGATTTTGGTGTAAAAATGATCAACGGTTTACGAAAATCACGGTGCATTTGTCTGCGTAATACGTGGAAATAATTTGCAGGCGTAGTACAATTTACCACTTGCATATTGTCTTCACCGCAAAGCTGTAAGAAGCGCTCTATACGCGCTGATGAATGCTCTGGTCCCTGACCTTCATAACCGTGGGGTAAAAGTAATACTAGTCCGGACATTCGTAACCACTTTTTTTCACCAGAGGTGATAAATTGGTCCATGACGACTTGTGCTACATTAGCAAAATCACCAAATTGAGCTTCCCAACAGATAAGCGTATTGGGTTCTGCTTGACTATAACCATATTCGAAACAAAGCACGCCCGCTTCTGACAAAGGACTATTTATAACTTCATAATTAGCTTGCTTTTCCTGAATGTTGTTTAATGGTATATAGCTTTTCTCAGTTTTTTGGTCTATGTATACCGAATGACGCTGGGAAAATGTACCGCGTTGACTATCCTGGCCAGACAGACGAACCATGAATCCGTCTGTCAGTAAAGTAGCAAAGCTAAGTGCTTCACTCGTAGCCCAGTCTATCCCTTCACCACTAGCGATTGCTTTTTTGCGAGAGGCAATGAAGCGATTAAGCTTACTATGCAGATTAAATCCTTTAGGTACATCACATAACTTGGCTCCAATACGCTGGAGCTCTTTGATGTCAACTCCTGTATTCCCTCGTGCACCCTCACCGGAAGTGCTTTTTAAATTAGACCACGCACCTTCCAGCCAATCTGCTTTTCCTGGCTTATAAGTTAAGCCATATTCAAACTCTTGCATAAGATGAGATTTTTCTTCATCAAGAATTTTATCTACTTCTTGCTTATCCAAAGTTCCTTCATCGATCAATTGTTTAACATAAATTTCACGAGTAGTTTGATGGTGACAAATCTTTTCGTACATTAGTGGTTGAGTAAATCGCGGTTCGTCAGTTTCATTGTGCCCAAAGCGTCGATAACAAATGATATTAATGATAACGTCTGCGTTAAATTTATGGCGAAATTCTGCTGCTATTCTAGCAACATGAACCGTAGCTTCTGGATCGTCAGCATTCACATGAAAGATAGGGGCTAGCACCATCTTACCCATATCTGTAGGATAAACGGACGAACGAGCATGTTGTGGGTCGGTAGTAAATCCAATTTGGTTGTTTATGATTATATGGATCGTGCCACCAGTTCTATAACCATGTAATCCAGATAATTCCAATGTTTCTGCTGCTACTCCTTGACCAACGAATGCTGCATCACCGTGCATTAATATGCCCATTACCTTTTGGCGAAGTTTATCTTTTTTTTGCTCTTGCTTTGCTCGAACACGACCAAGCACTACTGAGTTAACACTTTCGAGGTGAGAAGGATTGGAGTTTAAAGTTAAGTGTACATTGATCCCATTAAACTCACGGTTAGAAGAGAAACCCATGTGATATTTAACATCACCGATTTGATCAGTATATTCTAATTTACCTAAGAACTCTGCAACAATAGCGCGAAATGGCTTGTTCATGAAGTTGCAAAGTACACTTAAACGTCCGCGATGTGGCATACCCAGTACCGCTTCTTCTAGGCCAAGCTCGCTGCTTCTTATCAAAATTTGTTCAAGTGCTGGGATTAAGGTCTCGCCACCATCAAGACCAAAACGTTTAACTCCAACGCACTTTATAGCGAGAAATTTTTCGAAGCTCTCAGCAGCGGTGATACGCTGCAGAATAATTTTTTTTTCTATTGGTGTTAAATTTATTTTGCAGCCTTGCTGCTCAATTCGCTCTAAAATCCAGGTTTTTTGCGCTAGATCTTGAATATGCATAAATTCAACACCAATAGAACGGCAATAAATGCTCTCTAGAACGTTCATTATCTCGCTTAAAGTTGTTCTTTCTAAGCCGAGCATATTGTTAATAAAGATTGGTCGATTCCAGTCGTTTTTTGTGAATCCGTAAGTCTCAGGATTAAGTTCTGGATGTAAAGATGAGTTTTTCAAACCTAGTGGATCAAGATTGGCTTTCAGGTGGCCGTTAACTCTATAGGCTTGGATAATCATACTTGCACGTAATGAATCTCGCGAGCAAGCAAGTGCGCTATCGGTCCACTGAGGATTAACAACAGTTGCTTTTTCGAGGGCTTTTTCTGGTGCACTAGAATCAACTGCAGTAATAATCTTCGTTGTTCGCGTTGCAAAACTTGGACCACGCAAATCCATATTAGCCACTTTTATATCATCGTTAAGTAGATCAAAATACTGATGCCAACTAGAATCTACTGCATTATGATTTTCAAGATACTTTGCAAAAAGTTCTGATATAAACGAAGCATTAACACCGTTCAAAAATGTGCAGTCATGATATTCTATAGACATTTGCCCTCACCACCTATCTGCTTGCTGTGTAGCATTATTATTTAATTCCATAACCTGACAGCTCCACCGGCAAGAATACCTAGCAATATCCTGTTGTTATATCGAATGAATTGATAATTATTCGTTTTATGTAACTCTGGTCCGAAAACTGACTTTGACTAATCAACGGTAATAGCTAAAGAAGCAGTGTTATTGGAAGTCTAGGTCTAACTTCATTAATTAGCCACCACTCATCGCAGCAATCATGGTTTTACCTATTTTAGCTGGGCTGTTTGATACATTAACGCCAGCAGACTTCATAGCTTCAATTTTATCGTCTGCACCTCCTTTGCCGGCTGAAATGATCGCACCGGCGTGTCCCATGCGTCTTCCAGGACGTGCCGTTATACCTGCAACAAAACCGGTAATTGGTTTGTTATTGTAGTTTGACTTCAAGAATTCAGCCGCCTCTTCCTCCTCGCATCCGCCAATTTCGCCGATCATAATAATTCCACTAGTTTCTTCATCAGCTAAAAACAGCTCTAGTATATCGACGAAACTAGAGCCAATAATGGCGTCTCCACCGATACCGATGCAAGTCGATTGACCAAGACCTATAGCTGTAGTTTGTGCAACCGCTTCGTATGTCAGTGTACCCGATCTAGATACGATTCCAATTTTACCCTTTTTATGTATATGTCCTGGCATTATGCCAATTTTGCAAGCGTTTGGTGTTATTACGCCCGGGCAGTTCGGACCTATTAGTCGAGTATTCGAGCCAATTAAGGCGCGTTTAACCATAATCATCTGCATTACTGGAATGCCCTCAGTAATGCAGATGACGAGCGGTATTTTAGCATCAATAGCCTCTAGAATTGAGTCAGCGGCAGAATGCGATGGGACGTATATCACGCTGGCATTTGCTTGGGTTTTATAAACTGCTTCTTCTACAGTATCGAATACTGGCAGATCAAGATGAATATCTCCCCCCTTACCGGGGGTGACACCGCCAACAATATTAGTCCCGTACTTAATCGCCTGCTGACTATGAAAGGTTCCCTGACTACCAGTGAATCCTTGACAAATCACTCTAGTGTTTTCGTCAATCAGCACGGCCATTACGCTAACTCTCCCACAGCGTTAACTATCTTCCTAGCAGCATCTTCCAGAGTATCAGCGGCAATAATTTTCATACCGCTATATGCCAGGATTTGCTTGCCATTTGCAACGTTAGTACCATCAAGGCGTATTACTAGAGGCATATGCAGATCGATCTTTTTTGCCGCTGCGACAATGCCTTCGGCGATTAAATCGCAACGCATGATACCACCAAAAATATTGACCATAATACCTTTCACATTTTTATCTGATAAGATAAGCTCGAAAGCTGCTGCAATCTGCTCTTTTGTTGCACCACCGCCAACATCAAGGAAGTTAGCTGGTTCGCAACCGTATAACTTTATTATATCCATAGTAGCCATAGCTAGACCGGCACCGTTGACCATACAACCAATTGAACCGTTTAATTTTACATAGTTTAGCCCACATTTATTTGCTTTTACTTCTATCGGATCTTCTTCGTCCTCATCCCGCATAGCAGCTATCTCATGATGGCGGTAGAGAGCGCTATCATCAAAGTTAATCTTTGCATCAAGGGCTACTATATCACCAGCAACGCTCTCGATTAGCGGATTAATTTCTACCAACAATGCATCGCAACTAGTACAAAAGTCATACAATTTCGTTAGAAATTCCACCATAGCATTTATTTGCTTACCCCGAAGTTTAAGCGCAAATGCAATACGCCGCGCGTAATGTGCGGCCATACCAATTGCTGGATCTATTGGTACAGTGAGAATTTTTTCTGGCGTTTTTCTGGCAAGCTCTTCAATATCCACACCACCTTCATTGGAAGCGATCACGGCAATTCGGGAAGTTCCGCGATCAACTAAAAGTGACATGTAAAGTTCACGCGCAATATTAGAGGATTCTTCGATGTATATGCACTTTACCATTCGCCCTTCTGGACTAGTTTGGTTTGTGATTAGGTTCATATTGATAATTTGCTCAGCTTGGTATCGAACTTCATCGATTGACTTAGCTACTCTAATTCCCCCACCCTTACCTCGACCTCCGGCATGGATCTGGGCTTTGACTACGTAAGTCTGAGCTCTCAAATCTTTAGCTACCCTAACAGCTTCCTCTGGGCTGAACGCCACTCCACCTTTTGGTACTGGTATTCCATGTTTTACAAAAAGAGCTTTAGCCTGATATTCATGAATATTCATTGTTCACTCATTTCCGCCAGGTGCTAACTGATCTTATCCGTTAAATCAATAACGCATTTTTGATAGTCTCATTAAGTATTTTTATGGCATTTACCGAATTATCAAACATCTTCTTCTCTTCATCATTCAGGTCGATTTCCACTATCTTTTCTACTCCAGCAGCGCCTAATATTATCGGAACTCCTATATAAAGTCCATCAAGTCCGTAGGGACCATTTACATAGACAGTACACGGCATTAACCTTTTCTTATCCTTAAGATAACTCTCCACCATTTGACTTGCTGAGCAAGCTGGGGCGTAAAAGGCTGAGCTATTTTTTAACAAGCTGATAATCTCTGTACCACCATCGCGTGTACGCTGAACAATTTCATCAATTCTTTTTCTGCTCGACCAACCCATTTTAATTAGTTCGGGAACAGATATTCCAGCGACTGCGGAATATCGAATCAGCGGAACCATGGTATCGCCATGGCTACCTATGACAAAGGCAGTTACATCTTCGACCGATACAGCAAATTCTTTCGCCAAGAAGTAACGCAAGCGTGCACTATCAAGTGTTCCTGCCATACCAATAACTTTATTTTTTGCTATACCAGTGTACTTTTGAAGTAAGCTAACCATGGCATCTAATGGATTAGTGATGCAGATGACGAATGCTTCCGGACAGTTGAGTTTGATACCTTCGCCTACGGATTTTATTACTTTAGCATTAGCATTAATCAGATCATCACGACTCATGCCAGGTTTGCGTTGAGTACCTGCAGTAACGATAACTACTTCAGCGCCAGCGATCGCATTATAGTTGTTAGTAGCAGAAAAAACGCAGGAAAACCCTTCTATCGATGATGCTTCAGCAATGTCTAGTGCTTTACCTTGCGGTAAGCCATCGACACTATCAAATAGTATCACGTCGCCAAGATTCTTCAGTCCTGACAAAAGTGCTATTGTGCCACCGATATTACCAGCGCCTACGAGCGCGATTTTATTGCGAGTCATGATCTTCCTATCGCATGCTTAAGATTAAGCGTCCATAGAATTTTAAAGTAAACTATAAAATCTTAATTATTGTGTAAACTATAATAAAATCTTAATTATTGTGTAAACTATAAAATTCTAATCATTGTGTAATGATCCTAATTATCGTGTGAATATAAAATCTTAATTATTGCGTTTAAATCTACAAAGCGTGTTCCAAAAGTCTAGAAAAAAAGGAAGCAAGCTCAATTTGGATAAATAATTTTTTAAAATATTATTAAATCAATTATTAAATCATAATCGTCAAGAGCATAGTTATGGTATCTTTCTCAGATCAATATTTTATATTTTCGCAGCAAGAAATAAAAAACAAACTACTACCCTATTGCCAAAGATAGCAATATTTTAATCTCCAAGGAGATATTATAAACGAGTAGTCTTCAATAAGTACTTTGTAGAAAAATCTTAACTCCTGTTAAATATTCGAAAAAACTTTTTAGTTTGACTTGTTAATTTATTTTTATACGTAGGGCTAGTTAGTGTTTGAGTGATTAATTATAAAATTGATTATACTGAATTATATTATTATACTGAATTATATTATTATACTGAATTATATAAATTACGACAAGATTATAATCTATAACGATACGATTATAAAATAACAGTTAATATACTAGAAAATATCAAATTACTACAGATCTTGTAGCTGACTCTAAAATATAATTTAAACCTTAATGGGGGAGGTAATTAAAAACATTAATCTTGCTGACGATATGATATTCGTATACGTACGAATTAATCCTTATGATTGCTTGTATATATTATGTGTATTTAATTATTATGTGTATTTAATCTAATAATTTAATTATGTGTATTTAATCTATATTTAATCTATAATTTACTATATTTAATCTATAATTTATGGAAAAATAATTGTTAGATTATTAATGATGATTTTTCTGAGATTATAGTGCGAACAGGTAGAATTGTAAAGAATGTATTGTCCGCGTGTTATCGAAAGCTTTGTTTCTCGTATTTTAAACCGGACAACTAATAACACTATCGTTATTTGCTACATTTTTACTATATATTTTTACTATATTATTAGCAAATTTTAAGTTTAAGTTAACAAACTTATACCAGTTGGTGCTTTGTTCTGATGAGGCGTTAAAAATAAGCTGTTGGCTTTCGACTCTGATTAGAGTATTTTTGGTCATCCGCTTGTTTTAAGTGTTTTTTTCATTTTTTTAAGAAATATTCTTATTCTTATTTTTCCTCGTATTTAGATTATGATTACTAATCTTTACCGGTATTTTTTGCACTTACTTTTGTGAATATTTTTTCCTTTAGAATTCAGCAAATCAATCACTTTTTTTAGAGTTAGCTTGTCTATCTCTTCTTTTTTTGATAGACTAGCTCGTAAGGACCCATGTTTTGCATATAATCCAAACCGGCCGGTTTGGATTATTACTGGCTTACCGTCGTCTGGGTGATGACCTAGCACGCGTCTAATTTTTGTCTTAGAAATATTTTCAGAGATTAGCTGTATTGCTTGCTTTATACCAATTGTGAGTACTGTGTGGTCGCTTGGCAGTTTGACATAATGTATGCCATATTTGAGGTAAGGACCGAATCTACTAATTCCCGCTTGAATAATGTCTTTAGTTTCTGGATGCTCGCAGATTAATCGAGGTAGTGATAACAAACCTAGAGCGGTATCCAAATCGATATCGGTTAGTGAGATTTGTTTTGGTAAGGGAGTACGTTTAGGTTTTTCTTTTGATTCTTGTTCTCCTTGATCTAGTTGTACATATACGCCATATGGACCGTTGTTTATACTAACATTTTTACCTGTTTCCGGGTCGCAGCCAAGTACTCGAGGAAGAGTATTAGCTTCCTTTTCCTCTTCAATCGACTTGCTTGTAATGCCTTCACTAATTTGTTTTGTAAACTTGCATATCGGATAATTAGAACATCCAATAAATGCACCAAATTTGCCAAGCCTCAGAGATAGGGTTCCCTCACTGCAGTTTCGACATTTGCGATTTTCGTTTCTTTTGTTAGTATCAGGGAAAAAATAATCTGCTAGAGCATCATCCAGCCTTTCAAGCACTTCACTAATAGATAGTTTATTGATATCATCGACTAAACACTTAAATGTTTTCCAGAATTCGCCCAATACTTGGCGCCAATCCATCTGACCGTCAGATATATTGTCAAGCTGATTTTCTAAATCGGCAGTAAAGCCATATTCAACGTAACGCTTGAAAAAACTGGAAAGAAAGGTTATGACTAGACGGCCACGATCTTCTGGCATAAAGCGTCGACCATCAAAGCGAACATATTCACGATCATGCAGTACTTGCAAGATATTTGCGTAGGTGGACGGTCTGCCGATTCCAAGATCCTCCATTTTTTTTACAAGGCTTGCTTCTGAATAGTGCGCTGGCGGTTGTGTGAAGTGTTGTGTCAGGATTACGTTTTGTTGAATAACGATGTCGCCGTTGCTAACGGTAGGTAGGGATTTATTGTGTTCGTTATCGATTTGATTTGCTACCTTATTCGATTCGCAGTTTTCTCGATAGAGTTTAAGAAAACCATCAAATGTGAAAACCGAATTAGTAGCGCGCAGAATAGTGAGCTTATCTTTATCTATCACGTCTATTGTAGTCTGGCTTAGTTCTGCGCTGGCCATTTGGCTCGCTACAGCTCGTTTCCAGATTAGCGAATACAGTTTCCATTGATCGTGATTTAGATATGCGTGCAGCATATCTGGTGTAAGTGTAATGTCGGTTGGTCGGATTGCTTCGTGCGCCTCTTGGGCGTTTTTCACTTTACTTTTATAAATTATTGGTGTATTGGGTAGATAGCGTTCGCCATATTCAAACCTAATAGTTTCACGAATTTGTGTTATCGCTTCCGGCGCTATGTGTATAGCATCGGTTCTTATGTAAGTAAGAAGACCAGTAGTCTCGCCGGCGATATTCACACCATCATAAAGAGATTGAGCAACTTGCATAGTACGCCTGGTACGAAATCCAAGTTGGTTTGAAGCTTCTTGCTGTAGAGTAGAAGTAGTAAAAGGCGTGGTTGGATTACGCTTGACAAGTTTTTTTTCTACAGAGTCTATAAGGAATATTCCTCTCTCTACAATAGCCATTGCAGCGTTGGCTTCATCTTCTGATTTTATGTCAAGTCGTTGTATGATATTGCCATTTAAATTGGTTAATAGTGCGGTGAATGTATCATTTTCTTTAGTAAGAAATGTTGCCTTAAGTGACCAATATTCTTTAGCTACAAATTTCTCGATTTCTGAATTGCGCTCACAAACAAGCCGTAAAGCGACAGACTGTACACGTCCAGCTGATCGAGCACCGGGTAGTTTGCGCCATAGTACTGGTGATAAGGTAAATCCAACTAAATAGTCTAAAGCTCGTCGTGCTCGATATGCGTTAATTAAATCTTGGTTTAAGCTGCGTGGATTGGCTATAGCATTCATAACTGCTTCTTTAGTGATTGCATTGAATGCAACTCGTTGAACTTTTACCCCATCAAGTACCTTGCGGGCATCCAATTCATTGCAGATGTGCCAGCTTATAGCTTCACCTTCTCGATCTGGGTCAGTTGCTAAGATGAGTTGCTTTGCTCCTTTCACGGCGTCGGCAATCGTTTTTATTTGTTTTTCAGAACGCTGATCAGTTTGCCAAATCATCTGAAAGTCATGTTCTGGATTCACTGAGCCTTTTTTGGGAGGTAGGTCGCAAATGTGGCCGTAACTCGCTAACACATAATATTCTTTACCCAGATAATTGTTGATAGTTTTAGCTTTAGCTGGAGACTCAACGACAACTATTTTACTCATACCGTACTACTCGCCTTTTTAAGATTTGTTCTCATTAGCAGTATGCAAATAGAAGATAGGTTTGAATAAAATTCAAAATACATACAAGAGCATAATTGTTAATTATTAATATTTTAACTTTTTAAGATTAATTTTCTCAACCTCATTTCCACAAGTAAAAATACTTTTATGATTAATGTATTTGTAAATTTATAGAATAAATGTATTATACTCCTATAATCTATATGTTATACTCCTAATAATCTATATGAATAATTGCCATTATAATAAACAATTCATACTGTAAGTATAATAAAAATCTTGTTTTACTCGTAGAGTACATTAGTATTGAGTATTAAAAGATTAATACCAATTGGTCTGTAGTTAGATATTAGATCTTATTTATCAATAAATTCAATCAATTAATTGCTCAATTCTTCTCAGTTAAATTCAAACCTCATAATTAATTAAGTCTGTTCTATAGTCCGATAGCCCTTAATTGAGTAATTATCTACACCAAAAGCAATTTTTAATTTATCTAATTATGTAATAAGTAAGCCATACTGCTAATAAAAGATTATTGTAAATATGCTTTATCATTGATTCATTTTCAATGAATCGTAATTTTCTGTGTAACTAGTAATTGGTAAGCGCGTTTGTTATTGTATTAAATTAATATATTAATTATTTTTTACTGTTATTAAAAAAATTTTACAAAAGTGTATTAAGGATTTAGAAAATATTTTTTGAAGCTCATTGATGTAGATCAACTAATTAATATAAAAAAATTAATTCGTGCTGGCTGCAATCTTACGCAGCAAACGGAATAACATTAAATTAATAAGAAGCAAGCGTGGGAATTATGTCAGATCGCAAATTAAAATGTTTGCACTATCGAATTAAGAAAAATCTTTATTAACTTTGCTGTATTTATTGTTTTTTTTCGTGCAATACAATCTTGCTTTCACAACCTGCAATAATCCTGCGAATGTTATGATAATGGCGTAGCCATATTATGCTCACGATTACTATTCCAGCTTGAACAAATTCAATATTGCCCATATTCCATGCGAGCAAAGGTGCTACCGCTATAGCTGCTAACGAAGCAGCTGAGGCATAACGAAATACAGAAGCGACGATTAGCCAAAGTAGACAAACGATAATTCCAATATCAGTAGCTAAGGCTAACCATACACCGATAGCTGTTGCTACCCCTTTCCCGCCTTTAAATTTTATCCATAATGGAAAACAATGCCCGATAACCACCCAGACTGCGGCTAAGCTAGCCGTATCGTTGCCAAATTGGCAGCCACCTAATGCCGCGATGATGCCTTTGCAGCTATCAAATAGCACTGTGGCTAATGCAAGACTTTTGTGACCGGTTCGTAGAACGTTAGTGGCGCCAATGTTATGAGAACCAATTAAACGAATGTCATTAAGTCCGAAACACTTAGTAATGATCAGACCGAAAGGGATTGAGCCAATTAGATAAGTAGCTACAACGACAACACAACACTCATATGCATGCATGATCAATTTAACAGAAATAGATTATAAATTAAAGCCCGAATTGTTTCTTTGCAAAAGTTTATTTTTCGACATCATAAACCACGTTACCACGGTAAACTGTTCGCCAGACGCGACCTTCTATCGGCCTTTTATCAAATGGTGTGTTTCGAGATTTAGATGCAAAACGTTCAGGCGCTACCTTGCCTATCCGGTTTAAATCAAATATCACTAAATCAGCATCTCCACCTACTTTTAGTGTACCGTATGGGAGGCCTAAGATACGTGCTGGAGCAACGGTGAGTCGCTGCAGCAAATCTATTAATTTCATAGCTTTAGTATGGACTAACTCTAAACTTATAGTAAGTAGAGTTTCTAATCCGATGCCCCCCGGCGCTGCTTGTGAAAATGGGACGTTTTTTCTATCGGGATCGTGTGGATCATGATCACTAGCTATAGCATCTATGGTGCCGTCAGCGAGACCAGCAACAACTGCTAGTCGGTCTTGTTCGCTACGTAATGGAGGGGAAAGCCGAGCAAATGTGCGGTATCCGATAATAGCATCTTCATTTAGTGCAAAATATGGTGGAGCGGTTTCACATGTAACTGGTAGTCCTCTTTTTTTTGCCTGACGGATGGCTTCTACAGCTGCTGCCGTAGAAAGGTGAGCCGCATGATAATTACCCCCGGTCAATTCTACTAGTCGTAAATCTCGTTCGAGCATTATCACTTCTGCTGCTGAGGGAATGCCAGATAATCCTAACCGCGTCGCAGTTTGGCCCTCATTAGCTGACCCTTTACTAGCTAAATAAGGGTCTTCTGGGTGCTGGACTATAGTGCGTTTAAACATGCTAGCGTAAGATAGTGCTCGACGCATTACCAAAGAGTTAGCGACCGAATGCTTGCCATCAGTAAAAGCGACCGCTCCACTATCTGCTAACATTCCAAATTCTGTTATTTCATGTCCTCTTAGCCCTTTAGTGATCGCAGCATAAGGGTGCACGTTAGCGAGACCGATTTCCAGAGCTCTTCGTTGTACGAATTCAAGCAACGAAACATCGTCGATTACTGGATTAGTATTTGGTAGAGGAGCAAAGGTGGTTATACCTCCGGCTACAGCTGCCTTTTGTGCTGAGGACATATTCTCGATATGCTCATTACCCGGTTCACGTACTTGTGCTCGCATATCAACTAGTCCAGGAGCGAGACAACGTTCTCCACAGTCGATAATATCACTATCCACCCGCGAGGAATCAACAAATACCTTATTGCTTACCTTAGCAATTTTGCCTTCGTGAACTACTAGCGCACCTATCATGTCAAGTCCGCTAGCCGGATCAAGCAGTCGAGCATTATTATAAAGTGTTGTCATTAATTAATTTTTTATCTAAATTTTGCCCTGGCCACCCACAAGGAGATCAAGTACAGCCATGCGGACAGCAACCCCCATTTCTACTTGTTCGCGAATTAATGACCGTTTAATGTCATCTGCCACTAAGCTATCGATTTCTACACCACGATTCATCGGTCCTGGGTGCATAATTAGCGCGTTTGGTTTGGCCGCTTGAAGTTTATTCATATCTAGGCCGAAATATCGGAAATACTCACGCGCAGAAGGTACAAATGACCCATGCGTTCTTTCTTTTTGTAAACGAAGCATCATTATAATATCGCAACCAGCTATGCCGCTTTTCATGTTGTGGTGTATCTGAACCCCCATGCACTCGATTTTGCTTGGCAGCAAAGTAGGTGGTGCGATAAGGCGTACTCGAGCGCCCATGATTAATAGTAGGTGAATATTAGAGCGAGCAACTCGGCTATGGGTGATATCGCCGCAAATCGCAACTTCTAACCCTTCCAGAGATCCCTTACGTCGGCGTATAGTTAAGGCATCTAATAATGCTTGGGTAGGATGCTCATGACTTCCGTCGCCCGCATTAATAACCGAGCATTTAACTTTCTGTGACAACAACTGTACCTCACCGGATTCTGGATGACGTACGACTAAAACATCTGGATGCATGGCATTAAGAGTCATTGCAGTGTCAATCAAACTTTCGCCTTTTTTTATTGAGGAAGATTCGATTGACATATTGATAACGTCACTCCCAAGGCGCTTGCCAGCCAGCTCGAAGCTAGTTTTGGTTCGCGTAGAACTTTCAAAAAACAAGTTAATTATGGTGCGGCCCTGTAAGTTGCTGCATTTTTTATTTATCTGTTGGTTATGTTTAACGAAATATTCAGACCTGTTAAGAAGATGATCAATGTCTAGTTTAGTAAGCCCATCAATGCCTAGCAGGTGATGATGTGGGTAGACTTTATGTTGATGATTCGCTGATGTTAATGTCGAGGTCTGTGAATTAGCTTTGATCATTGGATAATCTTTGTAATGGTCTAGTATTTAGGCGTTATTAAAAAGTTATTTATAAGTAACCTTTAAATAACTTACTACTAAGTGACCTTATAGCTTAAAAACTTTTTATTAAGTTTTTAATGTTGGCAGCAAAGTTTATTAAATAAATCATTATACTGATTCAATACGTTAGGTAAAAAACTGAACAAGAATCATAGTTGTTGGATTTCTTAGCAAAATTACCGATTGACTAGATGTTAGAATTTCTCAACTAATATAAACTTAAGGCTAAGTTTTGTTTTTTGGATAAAATTGCAACACTCAGTTTAGATAAACTGCATTTCTGTAAGAAATACGAATAACTTCTGGTTCTCTATGATTAGAGAATAAGCTATAATCATTTATAAAATATCAAAGAAAGAGGATTTGGTATTTATTTAGTATGATATATTGTTTGCAATTAAACAGGTTAGGGAAAACAGTAAACAAAAAGCTTAGGTTTTACTTAGATTATTAATCAATCGAATAACTAATTCCAGCAAAAATACAATCATTTTTAATTAGGTAGTTTTAAAAATATGCTCCTCGTGGGTTGTTTAAAATATTAAGGAAAATATACTGAATTTAATATGCAATTTCAGGTTTATCGTTGCTTTTTAAAATTACGAAGGCCTTCGTAATTTTAATCTTCTTACTATAAGAAAACAGCAAGATGTCTTGCCAATACCAAGACAACAATCTACTCTGTGAACAAGTTGCAGTGCTTGCATATCATAATGACTAAATTTATCTAAATTAACTAAAAAATTAAGAGTGAAAATTTTTACTGCCCCCTATTCACGTAAATAGACGGTGATAATGTTATACAGACAAAATTTCCTCTACCTGCCAGAGGCTAATAAATATTCATATGGAATAAGATTTAACTAAACTATCAATCAGCAGATGATTGATCTAATATCACTTTAAATATGAAATACAAAAATAATATCTTATTAGAAGATAAGCATATCTCAGTGCAGCATGTTTTATTTAGTACTCTAGAAGATACTTAGAACTAATAAAATACTCAATAGCAATGTCATGCAGCGTTTGATGCAGAAGATGTCGTTTACGATAGGCCTTTACGCATCAGCCAGTGCTTGATGTTTATGTTAGCCGATAGCCTTCTTAGCCAAAATTTTCGAGTTAATTGCCCAAATAGAGATGTGTTAGTAGCTACCTTGGATAGTATTCCTATCGTTATAAGGTAAGCAGGTAACTCGCGACGCCGCCGATAGGCGTATCGCGATAAGGTGTCAGAGCTACCAATATCACCACCTAAGCGTGCAACAGTAGCGAGGACTTTTTCTAAAGTGATCATATCACGCACTGCTAAGTTCCATCCCTGCGCTCCAATAGGGGGTAGGAGATGCGCTGCATCTCCTACAGCCACTACTCGATTTCGTGCTAGAGATAATGAACATCCTATGGATAGAGGGAAGACCGTTGGTAGTGTCGTGATTTTAAGCTGTTTGTAGGCTGGTTGACGAATGCGAGTATCGCTTTCAATTCCCAATAAACCAGTCGACATCATCTTATCAATTACTTCAGTTCGCGCGATGCGAATAAGTGATCCATTATGAGTTCCAAGAGGAACAATTGTGATAGATCCCATATCATCGTAGCGTTCTATACAAAGCCCGTAGTGAGGAGCGTTTAATGCGACCGGAACACAAAGAGCGCTTAGTCCAAGTAGACGTTGACGCATGCGAATACTTGCACTTTTACAAGCAATCGAGAGTTTTCCATCCGCTGCTATTACTAATCGAGCGGTTACTTGATGTCCTCTGTTTGTCTTTATCGTAACACGTTTTTTATTGCTATTGATTGCACTGATCTTATCTTCTAGGTGCTTTTCCGGCTGCATTAGGTTAGCAAGATCGCCGATCGGCAAATTTAATGCTAAATAAGTTTCTTTAACTTCCTTAGCAGAAAATCTTTCCTCGATAAATCCAAATGATCCAAAGCTTTCAATGACTATCCCAAGCAAGGGTGTGGCCTTTGATGGAACATTAACTCCTAAACCGTACAGATAATTAACGCTTGACGGTAGTATAGCGGTATTGCGAGGATCAGCTTTAATTAACTTTTTAGGAGCAATGATTATTGTATCTAGTCCCAACCGCTTTAAAACACGGTAAGCAAGACGACCAGTAATACCATCTCCAATTACTATTGCATCTACTTGCATATTTAGACCTATTTCGATAAGTTTATTATAGTGCTGCTAAACCAGCTGTTAATTCACTTAGAACATCCAAGTTATCCTAAGCTGTTCAATTAAAATTAAAGAACAACATTCGCTTTTGTAGCAAATTTACAGTATTAAAATTTCTATCAAGGAAATTTAATGAAAATTTCCACCAAAGATATTTAAAAAATTTCTGCAAAATCATCTATCTAGTACAAAAGAATATACACAATTATGTTTGCGCAGACATATAAAAACTTTGGTTGTAAAATGCTTAACTGTTTTTAAGCTGTAGCGCTCGCCTTGGTAAACGTTAATCAATAAAGGCTACTTTGTTTTAATGAAAAATTAACCTGTACTACTAAATAAAATTTATTTTTTAATTACTAATTTGAGTAATAGTAAGCTTGCACGTTTTTTTATTTTAATTTTAATGATAATAAAGTCTTCGATAACAAAATTAAAAATTTTATCATCTGGTACTTTATACTATAGTAAACTTTATTTATTTCTCATTACCTTAACTGCAGTTATTTTATTAATTCTTTTGCATTAAAGAATGCATTGCTTGAGTAGCCTGAGATTGATCATAAAATTAAAAATTTTCATTTTTTATTGTAGAAACACTCATTACCCAATTTTTAATTTGATTGTTTTATTGGTTTTCGATATTGCCAATTAACATCAAAATTATTAAGTGCTAAATCTAGTTTTACTTTCGTGGTTACAATAAAAGCAACTAGATGCAATACTTCAGTTAAGTAAGTTTTATAATCTGTTTTTAGTAATACTCCTTAATGTTAAGATTAATTTGTTATTCTCCATAGGCTTATCTTTCTCCTCCAAATGTTTAATTAAATATTGTATAATTTATTCCAGAGCGTCTTTTATTTTGACTCAATTTTATTGACAATTAAGTTAGTTTATAATTTATTTGAATTAAATTATTATAGTTAGTGTGGGCTAAGCACAAATTTATGCTATTAAAAGATAAAATAATCTCGTTTACTTTACCTTAATTAGATAGGTACGAGTACCTATCTAATTTCCTGACGATTTGAGGAAATATATATTATAATGCCTAATTATCAGGAAAATTTACTTATATTCGGCGCTGGACCTGCTGGGTTAACTGCCGGAATTTATGCTGCGCGAGCAAACCTTTCACCGGTGATCCTCACTGGTTTGCAACCTGGTGGACAAATGACTCTTACTTCAGAGGTGGAGAACTATCCTGGCTTCACTGATGTTGTTCAGGGTACGTGGCTAATGGAAAAAATGCAAAAACAAGCCATGCATGTAGGCGCTAAAATTGTTTATGATATTGTAAATTCGGTTGATTTCTCGCAATATCCATTTTCTTGCTTAACAGATCAGGGCGTTGTTTATTTGGCTAAAAGTATTATTATCGCCACTGGTGCCCGAGCTCGCTGGCTTGGTTTGCCAAATGAGGAGCATTTTAAAGGTCGTGGGATTTCTGCCTGTGCTATTTGCGATGGTGCCTTTTATCGGAATAAAAATGTAGTTGTAGTTGGTGGTGGCAATGCCGCAGTTGAAGAAGCTCTTTATTTGGCTAACATTTGTCGCTCAGTGACTTTGGTACATCGTCGAGATACTTTGCGTGCAGAAAAAATTTTGCAAGATAGGTTATTAGATCACGATAAAGTTACTATAATATGGAATAGTGTAGTTGAGGAAGTGCTGAGTAGCATCTCCCCTTCGAAAGGACTGGAAGCTATTCGTATCAATAATTTAAATTCAGGTAAGACAATCGATTTGTCTGCTGAAGGTTTGTTTGTAGCTATTGGTCATGAACCAGATACTAAGATATTTCGCGATAAATTATTACTTGACCAGGATGGATATTTAGTTGTCGAACCTGGTTCAACCAGGACGTCAGTGTCGGGCATTTTTGCGGCTGGCGATTGTGCAGATAAGATCTATCGTCAGGCGATTACGGCTGCTGGAATGGGCTGCATGGCAGCTTTGGAAGCAGAGAAGTACTTAAGTAGATTTGCGAATAAGGCTACGCATAAACAATAGCAAAATTATTTGATTTGCTTTTGGGTTAGCTTGGCTGGTTTAAAAAAGCTAAATTTGAATTTTTGACCTAAATAAATATCTAGTTGAGCAATTGATATTTTAGTGAGCTGATGATATTTTTATGATGATTGATAATGAATTTTTGCTACTTAGCGATTGATTCGTTAAAAAGCGAAAATAAAATGAATATAAAATGTAGTTACTATAAATTTGTTATATTATTTGTTATATTATATATTAAGTAAGTTAATCGGATCAGTTTCAACATTAAGGCAGTGCTATCGCGAATATTAATAATGATTGAACTTTATAAATCTAAAATGCATTATAATACCATTATTGGCGGAGAGTGCAGTTGATTTAATATTTTAATAAGCTGGTAATTTAATTCTTTGCTATCTGATAAATGCTGTAATATAATTAATTTTTATTACAAATCGTTTAATTTTAGTTAATTCTCATTATTATTATTATTTTTGTGTGCGCAAGACGAGTAGATGGACTAGTTATAAGCTGAAATTTTGTTAGTCACGCTTTTTATTTTATAATTTATTTGATTTAGATTAAGTAGGTTCAACCTATTTTACTTAAAACAGTAAAGTAGAAAATATTAATTCTGCGATAATCAAAAATAGTTCAAAAGTTAGGTTCTGAACAAGTTCTTTGGTAAATTCATGAATTTTGAATTACGCCTAATGTAGACTTTATCCTTAAAAATAGCTAATTACAAGTATTTTCTTACTGAAAACTTGCCATTGTAGTCTTAATTCTTGAGCAGGATGCTGATACATTCGCTAAACTACAATAACAAAGGATTCATTACGAACTATTTCTTCGCCTGATTAATTTCATAGGGGATTAACGTTATTGATGTTGAGTAAAATAAAGGAGTTTGGGATAACTAAAATTTACTCAATTATTGAAAGCATTTTATTAAAGATAATAAACATGTAAACAATTATTTTTTGCAATATTCACTAAAGCTTTTGATGCTGGTTGCGATGAAATATTACTCACTAAAATGCATGATTAGGAAAGAAATATATGGTCAAGAATATTGCGATTAATGGTTTTGGGCGGATTGGCCGCCTAGTTTTGCGTTCATTATATGAATCAAAGCGTGAAGATATTAAAGTTGTTTTGGTAAATGCCTTAGGCTCTATTGAGAGCAATGCTCATTTATTTCGTTACGACACTACTCATGGTAGGTTCTCTGGTAGAATAAGTACTGGTAAAGACTGGATGGATGTCGGTATCGGTAGATTTAAGGTAACTGCTGAGCGAAATCCGGCTAATTTGCCACATAATGATCTTGCTGTTGATATAGCGCTAGAGTGTACCGGTAAGTTTACTAAACGAGAAGAAGCCGCCAAGCACATCAAGGCTGGTGCTAAGAAAGTTCTCATTTCTGCTCCAGCGGTTGGGGCAGACATAACCGTCGTTTATGGGGTGAACGATCATCAAATTAAAACAGAGCATAAAATTGTCTCTAACGCTTCGTGTACCACTAACTGTCTTGCTCCAGTGGCTTTCGTCTTAAACAATACAGTAGGCATTGAACGTGGATATATGACTACGATACATTCCTATACTGGCGATCAACCCATTCTTGACAGACTCCATAATGATTTACAGCGTGCTCGGGCTGCTGGCCAATCAATCATTCCAACCTGTACCGGAGCGGCTAAAACTGTTGGTATAGTATTACCAGAACTGGCCGGCAAATTGGATGGTAGCTCTGTTCGTGTTCCGATTGCTAACGTTAGCCTTATAGATTTTAAATTTGTACCTAAACGAGATACCGATGTGGAAGAGATCAGTATGGCGATTTCTGAGGCTGCTAATGGTTCATTGAAGGGGATTATTGGTATTAACTCTGAACCATTAGTATCTGCAGACTTTAACCATGACAGTCATTCATCGATTTTTGATTTAGGGCAAACGCGAGTCATCGAAAGCAAGATGGTTAGAGTTTTGTCTTGGTATGATAACGAGTGGGGTTTTTCTAATCGCATGATAGATACTGCTGCTGTTTTAGCTAAAACTCTTTAACATATAGATTAATTTGTAATCTATAAACTAGGTGAACATATCCTAGTTGACTCCATTGCAAATAATACATTTATCGATATTTTTATTCATTAATGATAAATGTAGCATTGATATTACAGCACCTTTTTTTAACCAACTAATGATTTTTAACTAAAATTTCTAAGTAATATCCTAAAGATAAAGTGCAGTTAAGGTGAAATAACGATATGTTTTTTATGTAAAATAATCGTGTGGTTGTGATTATCGCAGTAAAAATATTTAAGCATTTAAACAAAATCTATAATGAATTATTTTAAGAAGGTATTTTAGATAGACACTAATTTGGTAGTGCGGATTTACAAGTCGATTATCAATATCTCTGCAACGATTATTACTAACAATTCAGTATACTCTAGTGCTTTGCATTGTCCATGTACTGTTAGTCAGAACATTATAATTATCGAACAATGACAATAGATTGTGTTAATCAAACGATATATTATAATCATTCTAGAATTTCTATATCAGTAATAAGGATAAAATATAATTTATATTCTAATTTCAGGGATTATAAATTAATGTAATTTGTAGCCTTGTGCTTAAGAGGGGGCGATAATATTCATTGGAAAAGTTATTTAAGGCGCCCTTATTGCAGCTTATTATATCGAATGTTAAATTTCGTATTAGCTTTCTTATACTAACTGATTACTTATGTAGATACAACCTTAATGCTTTGTTATAGTAACCTATGATTAGTTTTGTAGCTATGTTACTTTTTTAAATTGAACCGTAACAAATCTATGTAAGGTATATAAAAAAAAGATTTATTTACGCAAGTCATTTTTTCTTATTTTTGTTAGCGAAAATTAAGACGACAGATAACGCTAGAACAAATAATTCGATAATTTATTTTATGGGATTATTACAAACAGATAATATCTCTTCTTCCTAAGAGATATGAATAAATTTTATGACATTTTAGGTTAAATCACAATTGATTTTATTATAGTTTGCCTTTCTATAGATTAAGAAATTTATAATTGTAATTTAGTCATAATTTAATAAAATTGGTGCCTAGCCTTAAGGTTTATATAGAGCAAATGGGAATGATGTGAAATAGTGCTTACAGATGTGTTAAAAATCAACCAGAGCTGTCATTGTATAGTGCAGCAATAATGATTGCTCTCTTAAAATAGTTCTTTAAAGATTTAGCTAGAACCGCATAATTTTATTAGAGAGAGGACTCATGGCGATTACCAATGAAGTTAAAAAAATCTTGGATTACTATGAAAGTGATAATCCTGGGACAAAATCTAACCTTGCTCGCATATTAATGCATGGTAAACTTGCTGGTACTGGTAAAATGGTTATATTGCCAGTTGACCAGGGATTTGAGCATGGTCCAGTATGCAGTTTCGCATCTAATCCTCATGGTTACGACCCTCATTATCATTATAAGTTAGCGATTGATGCAGGACTTAACGCCTATGCTGCTCCTCTTGGCATGCTGGAGGCAGGAGCTTATAGTTTTGCTGGTGCAATTCCTACAATATTAAAAGTAAATTCTTCCAATAGTTTAGCCCGCGATAAAAAAAGTCCATCTCAGGCTATTACTGGTTCGGTCAACGATGCTTTACGGCTCGGCTGCTCAGCAATCGGCTTTACTATTTATCCAGGATCGGATTCTCAGTTTGAAATGATGGGACAGATGCGTGAGATAGCTGAAGAAGCTAAGGCGGTTGGTCTTGCTGTTGTTATATGGTCTTATCCGCGTGGCGGAGATTTGTCAAAAGAGTCTGAAACTGCTATTGATATTTCTTCTTACGCTGCACACATCGCGGCCTTAGCAGGTGCTCATATTATAAAAATTAAGCCGCCAAAAGCTGCTATTCTTCGCGAGCCAGAGCGTAAGTTGTATGAAAAAAATAACATACCAATTTCAACTTTATCTGATCGCGTTCGTCATTTGATGCAATCAAGCTTTAATGGACGTCGTATCGTGTTGTTTTCCGGCGGTGATGCTAAGGGAGTAGAAGGTCTAATGGAGGAGATTCATAGTCTATATAAAGGTGGTGCGAATGGTTCGATTATTGGCCGTAACACATTTCAGCGATCTCGTGATGAAGCTATGCTGATGCTAGATCAGATCATAAATATTTATAAAGGTAATTCGATTAAATACCTATGTCAGCAGAAATCTACCTAATCACACCACCGCGCATTCCTAATCTGGCAAAATTTTGCGATGACCTTAGTGCTGTTCTGGATATTGGTTTAGTTGCTTGTGTTCAACTTCGTCTGAAAAATGTTAAAGATAGTATCGTAGTAAGAACTGCTGAAATAATACTACCGCTGTGCCACGAGCGTGGAGTACCGTTGTTGCTGAACGACCGTCCTGATTTAGCGGTAAAGGCTGGTTGCGATGGATGTCATCTAGGGCAAAATGACATTTCTTACTATGATGCACGCGCGCTTATGGGGCCAGAGGCACAGATTGGAATAACGTGCAATAACAGTCGCCATTTAGCTATGCAAGCAGGTGAAGCTGGAGCTGATTATGTTGCTTTTGGTGCTTTTTTCCCGTCTACTTCTAAGTACAATGTCTCTATAGCCTCAATAGAGACATTGATTTGGTGGGCAGAACTAATGACTATTCCTTGTGTCGCTATTGGGGGTATTAATGCATATAATTGCGAGTTACTTGTGAAATCTGGATCAGATTTCTTAGCTGTGATTAATGCAGTATGGGGACATCATGCAGGTCCAGTTGCTGGAATAAAAGCATTTGAGCTATTACTAAAAAGCTAAAAATATTTACTAATTTAATGATAGTATGATTTTACTTTAATATACGAAACTAATTTATTGTTATTAGAAAAAAAAGTAACTGATTATATCATTAATATAGAGATCAGTTTTTGTCTCTTTATTTTATAAGTCAAAAAAAATTTTTTTGTGTATATTCCATATATACTTATTGTTCAATTTCCTTACTAAGATTTAACAATATTTTTGCTGCTGCAAAATATACAAAGTTGTTTGTTTTCCCTAGTGATTTGCTAAAAGTAGAGATTTTTTATTCATTATTTTTAATGCTTATAGTTTACCTGTAGGGAGTTTTAAAATTCTTAATGCATTAAATGGATTTCAATCCCAAGCATATCGTAGTAAGTTTTCTATTAAGAAAAATTGAAATAAAAGTTTATTTTATAATGTAAATAGATTGTCTTCTAAAGATTTTCTTTTATGATAGTATAGCTAGGTATAGGAAATTCTTATAATTTTTGAGAAAAAGAGATTATTAGTAGGGATTTTTGGATGCTAGTGCGTATAAATTAAATACTTATTTAATTATACTTTGGTATTTAAGCTTTTATTAAATGAATAAATTCTAGTCAATTTACTAAAAGAGGTTAAACATATAGAATATACTGCAATCTTTGTTTTTTACTTTGAGTTGCGCACAAAGCATTGCTGTTCAGCATTTATATTATCAAATTTGATTAATGAACTAATTATATCGGGGTATATTAGCATCTTATTGCTTCACAATAAAGAAGATTTTAATATTGATTTTAGTCTAAACTGATTAAAACACTAACACTTCACATATTAAAAATTTTTTGATATTTATTTTTGGAGGAAATTTAGAATTTTTTTTGCGTAGCGAATAAATCCAATCAGAAAATATATTTATTATAAAATTATAGTGCGGATAGATAATATTGCTAATTGTATAATATTCAGGGATACTAAACAAAATCATGATCGTTTCTGAATAGTTATGAGTACTTTTAAAATTTAAAAAATTAATTATCCTTGCAAGGATACTCTTAATTTGTGCATCAACTTATCTTTAGATAGATCGAAAAGCAATCCAGTATAGGCCTGAGTAATATGAAAAATACTTTTTTATTTTGTTAAAAAAAATAAATATTCTATTTAGTAACAGAAACTTTGATCTTTACTAAAGAGATATAGTACGGAGTCGTATAAAATAGCCATTGTGATTTAGCTATAATTAACAAAAGTTTAATCATTAACTTAGTAAATTAGCATTTTCCAATTTCCTTTAGGAATATTAACTATTATAAGAAAGTTAAATAGTTATATAAAATTTTTTGATTTAGTTAGTATAATTGTCTAGCTGTGTCCTGTTAAAGTTAAATAAAATAATTTAAATTTATTATTATGATCAAATTTAATACAATTAAATATTGTTATGTTTAATGGCTAAAAAAACTAAATGATATAAAAATTATTAGCCTTTAATAAATTACCTTTTTTTGTAAAAATAATTAGCCTAAAGCATTTTGCGGTATTGATATTTCTGTATGATGATATAAAGGTTTTGATTACAAACTAATACTTGTCACATATTTCTTAATAGCAAATTATATTACAGTCATAAAATCCTAGTAGTATCAAACTACTAGTGTAATTATAATCATATTTTTATTATGATTATAATTGAGTTTAACTAACCTAATAAAAACCTTAAATCAATTAAGTAAAAATAGCTTAAAAATAATTTTACGATAAACATTAATTAGCTGTTACATTTCTAGATAAAATTTTTCTATTGATGAAAAATAAAATTTTAAGTTATTACTAATAATAATTATTTGCTTTAGTTTAATAATTCCTTTTGTAATTGATTTTAATCTTTAGCATTTTAAAGTCTACTAAGGGTATATTTCATTCTGTTCTTAATAAGTAATATTATTTATTATTTCATAATACATCCTTTTTCTTAAATTTATTTGCTAGCTTAATAAATATTTAACACATTTTAATGTCTAGTTGATTTAATTTGTATTCACAATACTTTTTTTTAGCTTATATACTATAAAATTAAAAAAATAACAGTAAATTAGCTAATGATTATTATAGTACTAGATAAATCATACCATGTATAAAAAGTTATAATGATTAATATTAATTAATCATCAACTAATTTTTTTAACTTAAGTTATTATAAATTAATTTTTTGACTTAATAGCAAGATACAATTATTCTTTAATCTTCTCTATAAGATTAAAGAATAATTGTATCTTTTTGCTGATTGAGGATATTAAAATGTTTTCTACTCTTGCTATTGCGGTTGGTGTTTCAGCTGATGCTTTTACAGTAGCGATTGGTAAGGGTGCTAGACAAGAAAGACACCGGACAATAGATATTCTCACAATCGCTTTTGTTTTTGCATTGGCGGAGACTATCGCGCTTTTGATTGGCTGGTCGTTTGGGCGTGCTGCTAACAGCTATATCGCTGTAGTTGACCATTGGTTTGCTTTCAGCATCCTTGGGGGGGTTGGTTTGAGAATGATATGGGAAAGCTTAATATCTTCACCACCTAGCCATTCCAGACCTGCCATGATATGGCCAACTCTTGCGCTAACTTCTATTGGTACCAGCGTAGATACTTTAGGTGTAGGTGCCGTGTTGGCTTTAATAGAGGATTCGCTATTTTCAATAGCGTTTTCTATAGCTGCAGTTACTTTTGTGCTGGCTTGTTTAGGTATGTTGTTAGGAAGGGTGGCTGGTACAGCCATTGGTAAACCAGCGGGTGCGATCGGTGGAATTATTTTAATTACTATTGGTAGTGTTATACTACTACAGCACTTATAGATGTAAAAAATTAATTAATAATTGTGCTAATAATTGAGTAAAGTTATAAACTAATGTTTATCCTTGACTTAAATACAAGATTAAGATTTTTTTGAATAAATTGATTGTGCTTATTTGACTTAAGTTTTTTATATGATAGAAGATTTATCATTAAATTGATAAGAGGTTAATTGCCTCCATAGCGATTTTACCTAATGTTATATCTCATATGTGCTTTGTTGTAGTCTAGATAAACAATGAGGATCGTGCTTCTGGCTGCGCTACATAAATAAAGTAAGGAAATATTTATAAGCTTGTTTTTCAGGTATTCGTTGCTCACATGTGGATTTGAGCAATCTGTTTTTGGTTTATTTTCTTATTGATTTTACCGCAAGTCCAGACTGTTCTTGATAAGATAATGTTGCTATACAGCAAAGCTGTATGCATCTTAGATTAGAGTAAAATATTATTTTTATCCATTAGTAAAAATTTACATATTAACTTGTATTAGATGAATTGATCGAATCAATGGGCTTTTTAATAGCCACTATTTAATGATGAGTATTTTATTTTTATAGATAATTATTAATTACGTCAGAAAAATGAAAATCAATAATTTGTTTTAAGATGCATTATTTGGTTTATTATTGTCGTTAACTAAATCATGTTAGTGATAAAAGTTTTAAGATATACTGATGTATAAATTTAGATTAAAAATTCTATTATTAAAAAATAAACCTGATTATTGTTATAATTCTAATTTATTGATTTATCGTTTCTTATATTGTAAGAGAGTTTTTCTTAGGTTTTAATCGCAACTGTAACTTATTTTTATCTGATAAATCATTTTTTAATTAATAATAATTAAAGCGATTAGCATTATCTAATTTATTTGTGCTTTATAATTAATTATTAGCGGATTTAGTTGTCTAAGCGAGACTATTATAGCGCGCAGGAAGTGGAAGGTAGCTAGGGAGCAACTTACCAGCAGTTGCTCTTTTCCCTCTCCAAGTAGCAAGGTCATTTTCAGGATAAATAAACCCACTTTTTATAGGCCAGGACATGCCTTCTTTAGCGTTAAAAACTATCAAATCAGCCATTGAATCACCTGATTTATAACTTTGCAAAATAACACCTTTGCCACGACTCATCTCAGGCAAATTATTTACGTCAAATATTAACATTTTGCGATTAGTACCGATTACTGCCACTGTATCACCACTAACTGGAATACAAACCAATGCTTTAGAATCTTCATCTATTCCTAGTACTTGCTTGCCAGCTCTAGTTTGAGCTAGCACTTCGTCAGATGCTACGATAAAACCTCTCCCATCGGTTGAAGCAACTAAAAGTTTCTCTCCAGATCTGTGCGGGAAGATAGCAACAATATCGTCGTCATTGGCAAGGTCTATTATCAAGCGAACAGGTTCGCCATGTCCCCTCCCAGAGGGAAGCTTATCGCCGCATATGGTATAGAAACGGCCATCTGTAGCAAATAAAATGATCTTGTCAGTAGTTTCCGCATGAAAACGAAAACGTTCACTATCGCCTTCCTTATACTTTACCTCTTGGTCTAGATCAATAGATCCGCGAAGTGCTCGTATCCAAACTTTTTCTGAGCAAATTACTGTAATGGGCTCGCGTTCGATCATAGCCTCGTTCGGAATGGTTAAGATAGGTAGAGCTGGAACAATATCAGTGCGACGGCGGCCGATTTCGGTAGATTTGCCAAATTTTCTTTTAATTTGGCTAAGTTGTTCGCTTATAATCTGCCATCTTCTTTTTTCGTTAGCAAGCAAATCAATTAAATTATCGCGCTCAATAGAGAGCTGCTCATGCTCTTGTCTTGATTTTATTTCTTCTAGTTTTCGAAGAGAACGTAAGCGCATATCCATAATAGCTTCAGATTGCCCTTCAGTTAAGTGAAATTTTCGCATCAGTTCGGCTTTTGGTTCCTTTTTTTCTTGGATGATCAGAATTATCTGGTCCATGTTAAAAAAAGCAATTTGGTAGCCAACAAGTATTTCCAAACGATGAGCGATATTGTTTAATCTATGTTTAGTTTTACGTATAAGTACTTCGTGGCGATGATTAAGAAAGGCTTTTAATGCTTCAGACATTCCCATTACTCGTGGGATGTTATCTTTATCAAGTACATTCAGGTTTAACATAACTTTAATCTGCAACTCAGTTTGTTTAAACAAGCTTTCCATTAACACTGCGGGATCAACGTTACGGTTTTTTGGCTCCAGCACTACTCGTACATCATTTGCTGACTCGTCTCGGATCTCACCTAAAAAAGCAAGCCTACGAGCATGAAGCAGTTCCGCAATACGCTCAATTAGTCGAGATTTTTGAACTTGATAAGGAATCTCAGTAATAGCAACTTGCCAAGTACCATTCTTTAATCTCTCAACATTCCAACGAGCACGTAGACGAAAAGACCCTTTACCAATGCGGTAAGCGTTTTGCAGAGTTTCACGAGACTCTACTAGTATACCACCTGTTGGAAAGTCCGGACCTGTCAGTTTTTCTAATAAAATTTCAATTCCAGCATCCCAGTTCTTTATCAAGCATTGCAGTGCTTCGCAGACCTCATCTAGATTATGAGGCGGAATAGAGGTTGCCATACCTACTGCGATACCTTGACTGCCATTAGCTAGCAGATTAGGAAATGCTGCTGGAAAAACAACCGGTTCTTTTCCTTCAGCATCATAAGTGGCACGAAAATCAACTGTATCTTCATCGATTTCTGCCATCAAAAGTTGCCCTACTTCTGTTAATCTTGCCTCAGTATATCGCATTGCCGCTGCATTATCACCGTCGACATTGCCAAAGTTTCCGTGTCCGTCAATTAATGGATAACGTACGGCAAAATCTCGAGCTAAACGCACCATTGCATCGTAAATTGCAGCATCCCCATGAGGATGAAATTTACCCATAACGTCACCAATTACACGTGCTGATTTTTTAAAACCCCTATCTGGAGATAGTTTAAGCTTTCGCATTGCAAATAGAAGTCTCCGATGTACTGGTTTTAATCCATCGCGCACATCCGGTAAAGATCGTGCCATTATGGTTGATAATGCGTAAGCTAGGTAGCGCTCGCTCAACGCATCTGCTAGCCAAGTATCGTGAATAACTTCTGCCTGGCTCGGCTGTTGTGGCGGTGTAGGTAACAGAGAAAATGGCATACTCATGCTTTGTAACCTATTTGATTATCATAGCTTACTTGATAAAATTTTTAACTAATCATTCTTCTTCATAGAAGTATGATTAAACAGCGATACGCAATTTTAGAAAAAAAAGATAAAATCTATATAACGTTATTATAGTAATAAAAGTTATACAACCTGCAATACTACTAATTGTAAAGTTTTTAACAATGCACTGGGGAAAAGACCGCTGCTTTATCACCTTTTTATGAGCGCTAGACAAGAGTATAAACTATCAATAATTTTAGAAGAATGCATGAGATAATTAATCATCTGCTCGGCAGAGCAGATTATGTCAGTCAAACATATAGTTACACTGCAATATTAGGAAGATTTATGTGTAGTTTAAAAGAGGTTTAGTTGCGTTAGTTATTTTTTTTTAAATAAGCCCTGGTTTAACAGAGATAGCAGGAGATTTAGCTACAGCCTATTTGTCGAATTTAGTTGTTCTGGAAATGAAGGCTGGCTTTGCTATTTTCGGCTATTTTAAATAGTATGATACTTTGAATGTTATCTTGTTAGATGAATTGATTGATAATTTAAATTTACACTAACACAGGTTTTGAAAGTTTTCTTGACATTTTTTTGCGAACTTTTATGAACAAAAATAGATGAACTCGATGTTCTAGCATTTTTTCTAGCTCATTGCGCGCAAGGAAGCTGATGTGCTTGATATTTTTACCTCCCTTACCAAGGGTAATTTTTTTATGATTGTTACGTTTTACGTACAGGACTTGGTCAATTTTTATCGATCCATCGTCACGCTCAGTCCATCGATCGGTTTTTACTATTATTGAATACGGCAATTCTTTATGCAGATGTAAAAATATTTTTTCTCGAGTAATTTCTGCAGCCATTAATCGCATCGGTATATTACTTAACTCGTTCTCGGTATAAAGCCACGGTCCAGATGGTATTCTTGTACTAAGATAAATCTTTAGATCTTTGCATCCACTACCAGTTAAAGCAGATATCATGAATATCTTTTCAAATTTAAATACTTCGTTTAACTGTGCAGCTAATGGCAGCAGCTTTTCACGTTTGATATTATCCACCTTGTTTAAAGCAAGTACCGTATTACGGTTAATTTTATTTAAACCATGAATAATCTGCATTGTATTTTCATCAAACCCAAGGTGGGCATCTACAACTAGGACAAGTAGATCAGCATCTTTTGCTCCTCTCCAGGCTACTTCTATGATAGGCTGGTCAGCCAGCCTTTTAGGCCTAAAGATTCCAGGCGTGTCAAATAAAATAATTTGAGTTTGGCCTTCTGAAACTATTCCACAAACTCTTGTACGAGTTGTTTGTGCCTTGTGAGAAACGATTGACACTTTGCTGTTGACGATTCGGTTTATCAATGTTGATTTGCCAGCATTTGGTGGGCCAAGTAAGGCGATTAAGCCACAGTGAGATTTAGATGGATTCATTCGCTTACTAGTTTAATTAACTTAGCAGCCGCAGATTGCTCAGCCGAGCGTTTAGATCGTCCTACGCCAATGCTTGGTTCATAACCATCTACTATAACCTGAACGGTGAATTGCGGTGAGTGAGCTGGGCCAGATTGATCTGTTATCGTATAGTGCGGCAAAGCTAACTTATGGCTTTGCGCCCATTCTTGAAGAGTTGTTTTTGGATCTTGGGGTGGAATTAGGTCAACTTCTAGTAGTTTATTCCATTCCACTCTCACAAAACGTCTAGCAGCTTCTATTCCCCCGTCAAAATGAAGAGCGCCAATTACTGCCTCCATTGCATCGGACAGAATTGTATTACTATTACGTGAACCAGCATTTTCCTCACCTTTTGATAATATCAAGAATTTTCCGAGGTGGATGGTGCGTGCAACTTTTGCTAAAGCTTCGCAGCGCACTAAGTTAACGTGACGTTTAGCAATTGCTCCCTCACGTTCGCGTGGAAAACGTTCGAGAAGTTGTTCTGCTACTATAAGTGCTAGCACTCGGTCGCCTAAAAATTCTAGACGTTCATAGGCATTCCAAGTACGAGATGAGGCACTAGCGTGGGTAATCGCTTGTCGTAGCACTTCGATGTTTTTAAATTTGTGATAAAGGATGTTGCTGAGAACGGATAAATTTATGCTATTTGATTTCATTCAATCTTTTCCAGAATACGGCTGTAACGGATTACGACAGGCCATTTCCATATTTCCCAAAACTTAGCTTTTTCGCTGTGAGAGAAAAATAAGATATCAGCGCGACCTACTAGGTTTTGTTCAGATATCGTTCCTACTTCGGGGAAACGACTGTCTTGGGAATTATCCCTGTTATCGCCCATTGCAAAATAATGTTTGGCAGGTACGTGATAAATTGGAGTGTTATCTGCACTACTATTGTCACTGTATTCTACAATAAGATGCTCTCGACCATTAGGTAAGGTTTCTATAAATTGTCTCGAAGATTTTTTGTCGTTTTCAAAATGAAAATTCTTGATTTGATGGCGTTTTACTGGTTTACCATTTATATGTAATATTCCATTCTTCACTTGTATATCATCTCCAGGAAGTCCAACAATGCGTTTAATGTAGTTAGTTTTATTATCGCTAGCTAGTTTGAAGACTACAACATCACCAAGCTTAGGCGGTGTGAAAAAGATGCGTCGATTAATGATTGGTATAGAATAAAGATTGTATCCGTAAGATGCTTTGGAGACGAAAAGATAATCTCCAACTAGAAGGGTAGGAATCATCGATTGTGATGGGATATTAAAGGGTTCGTAAAAGAAGGTTCTGATAGTGAATGATAGAGCGCAGGCAATTATAACTGTGCGTAGAAATTCACCATATACACCCGATTTTTTTCCAGTCATCAATTAACCATCTTCACATTAATTTTAATTTTTAGTTCATATTCCAGTACTTAGCAGGTATGCAGAATTTTACTTGCAGCAGCAAGCAATGGATTGATTGTATACTAAAGCCAATTGAGTGTTTATAAGTATATTAGCGATCTTAGCAGAACTAAATATTAAGAACAAGTAGTCTGTTATTAACTAATAATTCATTATTAGTTAATAACAAAAAATAGCTGAACTATATTCTCATATAGAGGAATAGAATGAGCTGACTTAGCTTTTGCTCCCTAGGGAGAGAATACTATAACTTTATATTTATGTGTCTTCTTATTACACTAATTATAAATCTATGATTACCACAATAAATAAAAAAATAGTTTGTTCTAAAAGTTTTATAAATAAATTTTGCTTAAATGACTAATTACTCATTAATTATAAGCAATCATTATAGTATTTTTTATAAACATAAGATCATCTTCTTAATTATACATGATCCACAGAATTGATTACCTGTGGTGCAGGTAGGCAGTTATAATTATACTAGGCAGGTAAAATAAACTATATTACAGGTCAATCATGATTTTTAAAACTTGATGGATCGATTCATTAATTTTTTTAAGTTAACGATTGTACTACGATTATTGTCCGATAATAATTGATAAGAATCAACAATCCGTCTCTTGTTGGATATTACTACTTTTTGATGATTAATATCGATTTGACTGATACCATTATCCTAGACTACTTCAATCAAGTGCATTGGCTAGTTTTGTGACCCCCAGGGTCTTGCAATCAACTAACATGATTTGTGTCTCTTTGTTATGATTTACGATATCGAAGATATTTTTTACAGGTAACGGATGAGAGTAGTTTTAATGAAATACATTGTCGTGGCATTTGCTTAATGATCGGATCGGCATTGCGATCTTGTAAACTTCTTACTTTATAGTAGCTTATGCTAAGCGATTGACAATGATACTACTGGTTTTATCTGATAGTTGGCAGATAAAGCCTACAGAAAGATTTCTATAAGCACCTTTCAGATTACATCGCGATTCTAGAAGCATGGAGATTGCTAATACATCAAGTATTGAGCTTATCGAGAAGTTTTTCAAGTTTTCTCTTAGTAAAGAATAATAATCTTCTTGTGAATATTTTATATAATAAAGGCTTACTTAAAGACAAATCAGTGTTGCTTTCCCTTTAAGCGCACGATCTGAGCGGACAGCTTAAGTAAAATCAATTGCCCTCACGTACTTGTTGCAGAAAAATTAGATTTCCTTTAGCGGCAAGCAAAACTATTATCTTGGTAAGTCGTTTTTTAGTGGTTGCTCAAAAAAAACTTTTCACTACTTGAAGCTCGCTTAAAAAATATCGAATAACTCATGAATTAACTTATATTATTTGCCATCATTAGTTCAATAACATTCTTTTTTATTTGCACTGGGCAGCTACTCAAAACTCAACAATAAGTGCATCTCAATACGTTGGCAATATTGGATAATGAAGTTATTATGTAGTAAATGATATCTATTCATTTTTGGTATAGACATGTAATTTTTTAAAACACTTGACACTACCAGATTGAAGGTTATGCATGATGCTAATAAATTACTAGCAAACACTGATATCATTAAGCAATAAACGGAAGGTTATAATATCGAATTAGTTGCTCAATTTCGACTTTTCGTCGCATTTTTGTGATATCTAGTATGGTTTTCTTATATTCTACTCGGAATGATAGAAGTAATTTATTATAAAGCAAATAGCTTATCATGCAATTCATTAGATTGTGCTTTTGCGAATATCTACTTCTTGATTGCGCAAATAATTCAAATCGAGTCTCTGATTAAGTAGGTTGTTTCGAAATTGTTTGATTTCTACTAATGTGATGCTTTCTGTTCTTTTAAAATTTCACTAATGCCAAATGCAAGATAAACCTATGGTTGCATGCTAGCGGATGTGTTATTATAGCCGTCTGCTAATTTTTAATAAGATTAAAGAGCACATATTGTGTTTTTATGTGAAATTTTTACTAGTAACACATGAATATCTTGACTGATAAACAGTTATAGCTTTAAAAAATTTTTAGTTTTTAGTTATGCATAGTCGCTGCAATCGCTTCCTTTGCTATATATTTTACTCTATGCGAATATACCCCGATAAGTCTAGGTTGTTAGATCACAACGTCATTGCACTTAGCTATTTTTGACATACTAATTATTAAACTGCGATAAACAGGATCATCATCTTGATCCCAGTGAAGTGGTATTAAGAACCCATCAGTCCTTCCACGTTATCATCCTCAGTTTTATCAAAATCTGCTTGTTTTTGCAAGCTTCTAATAAGCGATTCCCTTAGCCAAGAAACGTCAACAGTTTCCTCAGCAATTTCGCGTAAAGCAATAACTGGATTTTTATCATTATACTTGTCAATTGTAACATTTGAACCAGAAGATATGTTGCGCGATCTTTGAGCTGCAATCATAACCAGATCAAATCGATTAAAAATTTTAACTATGCAGTCTTCAACAGTAACGCGAGCCATCAGTAACCTGTAAATTTTAAGTGTTTTTAATGTCAATGTATAACGTATAGCATAAAGCGGTGCACTATTGTACTGGCTAAATACAGAGAAAACAAGTTAAGATCTAATCTTGTAAGGAAAAATAAAATCGGCTACTTAGGTAGTAAGCGGACAGATATCTAGTATATCTGAAGATAATGCTTTGATCCTATCGGAGACTGTTTCACCAGTGATCGGATCTTGCCAATTTGGGAATAGATCACGAATTGGCAATAAAACAAAGGCTCTTTCTGCTGCACGTGGATGTGGCAATATTGGAGGAGTCGAACTAACTCTAATTTTTCCATTAAAGTCTATAATATCAAGATCCATTTGTCGTGCTTCATTGCGTACTTGACGAACTCTTCCAAAAGCATTCTCAATAGTATGTAGACGTGATAAAAGGCTCTCAGGAGAGAGCGTAGTGTTAATAGCAACGACGCCGTTTATAAATTTCGGTTGCTTAGACATTGGTACCGGGTCAGATTTAAACCAACGGGAACAGCCTACCACCTCAATATCTACTTCTTGTTTTAAAAGAACGACAGCTGCTTCGCAGGTAGCTAAAGGGGTTTTGTATCCATTCGCTGAAAGGTTTGCACCAATGGCGATAAGAATCATAATAAATTCCACACTTAAATCTTTAATCTATGCTATACTCCGTGTCATACAAGTATAACTTAGTTAGGTACTGGCTTTAAATTATAGCAAAATTTCTGCTGCCATTTAACAAAAGTTAAAATCATAAAGTTTTATTTAATCGCAAAAGTCTTTGATTGTATATTGAATGACAAAAATTTACTAGCGTTGATTTGGAATTAGTTCTTATAGCAGTATGCTATTAAGAAAGTTAAATTATTTTACATTAATAAGATTTATTAAAAAAATCATTATAGACATGGATCGATTATAAGTTAGTTCATTGGCCAAAGAAAAGGTATTTGATTATCATACCGAGCAGTTGCACCGTGCTAGCCTAGCATATACTACGCAAGCTTAATATTAATTTAAATATATGTAACTTTATTTTTACGCTAAATTAATGAAAGATTAATTTCTTGCAATATTCTTGGTATTGATTTTACGTTTGTTATCTCACTTAATTTAGATTGTGAGGTTGTGAATAATTCTTATTAGCTTTGTATAATAATAAAAGATTATAACTAAAAACTTGAATTGGTATTAAAATGCTTTGCTCTCTTTTTAAAAATTTACAGATGTAAAAGTAATTATGATGTTTAACATAGTATAAGCAGTGCTTTTCTATTTCATTTACGCGCTTTTAATATGTTTATGTAGTAAAATTCAATATTATGTGTTTATTAGGATAGAAGCTTTACAAAATAAACCGAAAATCATTCGCCGTCTAATCCTAGCTGTAGCTTAACGACAAATAATTAGTTAAGCTGTACTATTGTATTGTTTACAAACAGTTGTGTTTAAGAGGTATACGGCTTGGCTATTGTATTTTATTATCAATCTAATGTATTGATTATTTGCATTAAAATATACAAAATATTTTAGGGAATGGGATTGGGCGTAGAACATCAATTTTTAATTTCTAATTATTCTCAATATCTAATTTACTTAGGTTAGTATCTAATTAAGTTTGATACTTACGATATTGATTTTTTTGTTTTATGAATATTGAATGACTTTTGGAATCATGGTAGCAGGCTATGTTTTTTATGTATTAGTTGATTCGGGTGTAGAAAGTTTGATATTGTTATTGACCAATGTGGTGAATAAGTGGCTTTATAGAGCGTAATATCAGTATTTTAAACAGTTTGTGCGAAAAGCAAAATTAGCTGGGTAAGTGATTGAAAGCTGTTATTGATTTTTGCTTACTATGTAAATTGTAGTATAATTTTTCTGCACGATTAAATCGTGGACTGTTGAATATAGTAGAGAATAAAGTCGTAAAGTTAATTAAAATTACTACTACTTACTCCTGCTGCTGTTGCTAGCGTATAATCTGAAAATATCAATATAGAAGTTTAGGAGCGTACAGATTGCTGAAATACGTTTTGTTGGATAATCTAAATGCTACACAGAATCTTGCTTCTTTTCTTGCTAAACGAGCTACAATTGGCATGGCAATTTTATTGAAAGGATCGTTGGGTGCTGGAAAAACTGAGCTCTCTCGTGCTTTCGTACGTGCCTGGCTAAATGAACCAAATGCAGAAGTGCCTAGTCCTAGTTTTACTATGGTGCAATTCTACGAATCTACACGCGGAACTGTTTGTCATTGCGATTTATATTATCTGAGTAATCCAGGTCAAATTGACGGGCTGGGATTGGAAGAAGCATTCGATGAGTCCATTGTTCTTGTGGAATGGCCAGATCAGCTGGGTATGCATATACCGTTTAATCGGCTTGAATTGACTCTTGAAGTCTGCGACAGCTGCGAATGGCGTATTGCGAATTTAATTCCATACGGTACTTGGATTAATCATTTTAGTGACCTTAACAAACTGTTCTTAGACTTTTAAATAATAAGCTATCTTGCTAGACTAATCATACAAAGAGCTTTAATATGGGATTATTAGTAAGGTTGCTTGTATATATCATTTATCATTACTTCAAATGCACTGTTTAAATAACTTACACTAGCGAGTACAGTTTTACTTGATGTATCGCTTAATATTGTCGAGCTTATAGTTTAAAAGTGAAGTCTAGGTAATTTATTAGATATTATTGACCTTAATTAAATTATTTTGTTACCCGCAAATGACCTTGCACTATTTTGGCTGCTACTGCTTTACTAATTTTAATCAAGTAAACATGAAGTAACATAGAGTTCTAAAATACTAGTAAAGTTTAAGCTAATTAGTGATTAGGGAAATATTGCTTAATAGTAGATATATTGGTTTGTAGCTAAAAGTTGTCATAGTATAATTTAATTATTATATACCTATTTGCATATAGCAATCTATAACAGAGCTGTTAGAGGTTGGATTAGCAAGAAATTGATTAACTATTTGGTTCTGCATTAATAAAAGAACTTTGAAGAAGCAGTAATAAATTTCCTAAACTTTAAATATACTCTTATAGTAACATTAATTAATAAATAAAAATAAAAGTCTAATTAAATTTATTTTTTTGTCAAATCATACAAAGATTTGTAACCGAATCTTTGTATGATTATAAGTTATCGGAAAATTATATATTGATCAAAATAACTCAAAATAACCTAATTATATTAGTAAGTTATTTTTTTTGACTAATCTAAAATAACTTACTTTGCAGCTAGATTAGTATAATGCGTTGTGTGGGTTGCTAAACACAATAATAGAAAAATTAGAAATTTATCTTGTTGTTTTGTTGTAATCAACTTATGATAAAATAATTTTTTAAGATAATATTATTTTTAATAGTTCAGAATAGCAGTATCTATTCTTGTTAATCTTAATTATTTAGATGTAATGATTTTAAAGATTCATTACACATAATTTTTATGCATATTAATTAATGCTCATTATTATACTACAGTAATATGATGAATATTTTAGGAATTTTAAAGCAATGTACTAATTAATTTCTGATGCTTCACTTAATGTTTTGTTTTGCTAATTCTGTTAGAATAATTTTCTTTATTAAACTAATATTAAATATTATATGACTGGCGGATTGTATAGCATCCCCATCACCGCACCATTTTTGGATTGTTTGGTAGCAGGGATATGGGAAAGGGTTAATGGCAATCTTATTGAGTTAACCGATGTACAGGTAGTGCTACCGAGTCGTATCGCAGTACGTGCAACTGCGAAAGCCTTCTTGCGTTTAGTACCAACTCCTGCAGTATTGCTGCCAAAATTATCTACTATAGCAGATGAACAGGAATATTTATCGAATTGCGAGGTAATCCCTAAAAGTGATGAAGTTTACGCTCTAGAAATACTTCCAGCAGTACCTAACTTGCAGCGTAATTTAGAATTGATGCGTCTAATAATAGGTTTTTTTGATACATATGTTAGTAGTGATGTTTCGCATACTCCAGAACAAGCTTATCTTCTAGCCACAAAGTTAGCTAACCTGATCGACGAAATACAAACGCATGAATTATGCTTTGCCTCGCTAAAGGACCTTGTTCCAAATTTGTATGCCGGCTCTTGGGATAAGACTCTTGCATTGCTAACAGTTGTGGTGGAAGGTTGGTATACACGGTTGAAGGCATTATCAGCGATTGATCCAATGGTTCGACGAGGTGCTTTAATAAGAGCTAAAGCTGCGCACCTGCTTGCTAAAAAACCTAGAAGTTTGGTTATCCTAGCTGGATTTACCGATTTAATTCCTGCTACTGCCGAATTAATGAAAGCTGTATTAACTTTGCCTAACGGTGCAATTGTACTACCTGGTTTGGATATTTATAGTGATCAATTGACCTGGAGTGCCATTGCCAATGACCCATCCCATCCACAGCATGGTATGAATAAACTTATAAACGCACTAGGTATTACTCGTGCTAATGTCCAGTACTGGACATCTTCGCTTAGTATTACCGGACGTGATCGGTTAATCCATGAGATTATGCGACCTGCTGTTACTACTGACGTTTGGTGTAGTCTTTTTACTGCTGTTGCAGCACCTAAGCCAGTTGATTTTGAGAAAATTATTAAAATAGATGTATCTTCTTCGCGCGAAGAGGCTGAGATCATCGCATTACTTATGCGAGAAGTGCTGGAGCAGCCTGACAAGAATGCTGCACTTGTTACTAATGATCGTGATCTTGCTCGTCGAGTTTCGAATGAACTAGATCGTTGGCAAATCAACCAGGAAGATAATGAAAAAATAGCAATTAAAGATTGCGGTGGTTTTCTATTGTCTAATAGCGTACCAGCAATATTTATGCGCCTCGTGGTTCGAGCAGCAATAGATTGTGCTCCAGTAGCTTTGTTATCGCTACTTAAACACCAGTTAAGTAATTGTGGGCTAACGCCAGAACGCTTAGAGTGGATAGTTAGACTCATTGATCGCGAAGTCTTGCGTGGGCCTCGTCCTCCAGCTGGATTGGCTGGATTATTAAAAGCGATTGAGGCGATAATTCCATCAAGAACGATTAATCAGGCTGCTGCTGATTTGTTGCTTTATTTTTGTCAGTGGTTGGCTAAGGCGCTTGGACCACTTGAAATCGCTTTATCCCGTCCTGCGATATTACTAATTGATATTATGAATGTGCATTTGCGTACAGCGGAGATGTTTGCAACATCCCATGATGCTCATGGGAGTTTACGATTATGGGCTGGGGAGGATGGCGCGGTTATAGCTCAACTGTTTAGAGAATTTATCGCAGCTGCTGCTAATGTTTATCCGATTGCTGGGAAGGATTGGCCAGGATTATTTAATGCGTTGCTAGAAAAACGAGTTGTTAAGCACTACTATAATATGAATGCAAGATTGCATATTTTAGGCTTACCAGAGGCTAGGCTGCAGACCTTTGATCGACTGATTTTGGGCGGGCTCAACGAAGGTAATTGTCCGTCAAAGCCAGAATCAGACCCATGGATAAGCCGTCTCATGCGTCGAAATTTTGGTTTGCCGGATCTTAATTTGAGTATTGGTAAAACGGCTCATGATATAGCTATGGCTATGGGAAGTCAAGAGATATTTCTTACTCGTTCTCAAAGAAATAGCGGCAATCCTACTATTCCTTCGCGCTGGCTGTTACGTCTTGATACTGTTGCTCGTGTGCTAAATAGCGAGGAAAAATTAACATTTTGGCAAAAATTACCATCTTACGGCTATAATTTGCTTGACATGCCTAAAGTTTTTGATCCTGGGCGCCGACCAGAGCCTCGACCGCGCTTGAGTCAACGGCCGCGCCGTTTGCCTATAACTCAAATTAATACTTGGTTACGCGATCCGTATTCTATTTATGCTCGTTATATTTTAAATTTGCGTAAGCTGGATCCGCTTGATATGAAGCTTGGAGCTGCTGAGTACGGCAAGGCCATTCATGCGGCTTTAGGTGATTTTGTGCGCGATTATCCTCGCACTTTGCCACCTCAAGCAAATAAAATTTTAATTGCATACGGCAAGCGCAGTTTTGCTGCTTATGCAAATAGGCTTAGTGTCTGGGCTTTTTGGTGGCCATGTTTTAAGCGAGTAGCAAGCTGGTTCGTAAAAGTTGAACGGGAGCGAAGAAAGTCGCTTAATTATTCCGCTATTGAGCTTAAGGGTACCATTGCTGTACCTGCTCCAGGTGGACTTTTCGAACTTTTTGGTACTGCTGATCGTATTGATAAGCGCAAGGATGGTAGCTATTCAATTGTTGATTATAAGAGTGGATTAAACCCAACATTAAGCGATTTGAAGACTGGTTGGGCATCGCAACTTCCTTTGGAGGCCATGATCTTACTCGCCGGAGGATTCTCTGATATTTTAGCTGCAGATATTTCTTCATTGGAGTACTGGAGAGTTGGATTGGGCAATCAATCTGGTAAAATCGATCTTGTGGACAAGATTGTACCTAGTTTGATTAGTGAAGCGCGTAGTGGTTTAGAGTCATTGATTGCTACCTTTGATGAGGAAAAGACTCCTTATTGTCCTGCTCCTCATTCGCATTACAATTTACGCTTTAGGGATTATGAACATTTAGCGCGTGTTGGTGATTGGTAGTATCATGGACAACGATTAAAGATGATTGCCTTTGGATTCTTTTAGCATAGTTAAAAAAGCTCTTCGTAATCAGCAAGAAGCTACTGACCCATCTACTTCTGTTTGGGTAGCTGCTTCGGCTGGCTCTGGTAAAACCAAAGTATTAATCGATCGGTTGCTAAAACTTTTGTTGCTCGGTTGCGAACCGCAGGGTTTGCTTTGTTTGACATTTAGTACGGCTGCTGCGACAGAAATATCTACACGCTTATTGCGAATCCTTTCTAAATGGACATCAATTAGCACTGATGCTTTAAGGACAGAATTGGAGGGGTTGGATAACCAAACAGCTTCCCAGGATCGTATAGATAAAGCAAGGCGTTTGTTTGCCAAGGTGCTAGACACACCTGGTGGTTTAAATATTAAAACAATACACGCATTCGCTCATTCTTTGTTACTTCGCTTTCCACTAGAGTCTGGTGTAACACCAGATTTTCATCTTGCCAACGATCGAACGGCAGCATCTATGCTGGATGATGCACAGCGCTTGGTACTGGAAATAGCGTGTAGTGGAACTGATAGTGATTTAGCCAGAGCTTTAGCTATAATAGCCGAGCGAGCTACTGAGCAGACTGTAAGTGATCTGTTAAAGACTATGCTGCTTCAGCGTGTACGGTTAATGCATTCATTAGAGGCAGTAGGTGGTATCGAAGCAATCATCGCTAATTTACATCATACCCTCGGAACTAATCCGGCGGATACTGACTTAAGTATTCGGCGAAATGCCAGCAAAGACAACGCCTTTGTGCGCAAGGCCTTGTATGATTCTGCACGAGCTTTAGCGGGCGGAAGTAAAACTGATATTAAGCGTGCGAATACACTATTCGCTTGGCTTGCTCTACCGAATACCAATGCAAGGGCATTGGGTTGGGATGATTATAAGCAAACTTTTCTGACACACGATGGTAGTATCCTGTCCAGATTTGCCACTAAAAAAATTCAGAATAAAACACCTAATCTAGTCGATAATCTAGCCATTGAAGCAAAACGTATTTTAGCAGTTGAGGAGATGCGTAAGGCGCTAGACACAGCTTTACGATCAGCTGCATTGATTCATTTATCTGTTGCTGTAATTACTGCTTATGAGACCGCTAAATCGCGTTCCGGATTGCTTGATTTTGAGGATTTAGTAGAACATTTACGTCGTTTACTTACTATTCAGGGAGAAGCTGCTTGGACCCTATTTAAGTTAGATAACCATTTGGAACATATATTAATTGATGAAGCTCAAGACACTAGTTCAGCACAATGGGAAATAGTGCGTGCGTTGGCAGATGAGGTATTTCTTAGTGGAGAGAATAGTGTAATAGATAAAAAGTCTGAGCGCTTGAGTACCATATTTGTAGTAGGGGATGCGAAGCAGTCGATATATAGCTTTCAGGGCGCTGATCCAGTGGAGTTTAGGAATGCAAGATCATATTTAGCTGAACGAGCAAAAACAGTCAATAAGGCTTTTCGTGATGTGGAAATGAATATATCATTTCGTTCTACAGCTTCTGTACTAAAGGCAGTAGATGCCGTTTTTGGCTGTGATAACATAAATCATGGAGTAGAAGATGTCGTTGCTGGTGTTAAGACTAAGATCACGCATCAAACTAGTCGTATTGGGCAGGTAGGAAGAGTTGAGATTTGGCCATTGATTGAAGCAACAGAAAAGGAAAAACCTAATTGCTGGTCACCATTATCATCCATTACTCTTACGGAAGATAATGCTGTTAAGCGCTTAACTCAGATTATTGTTCAACGCATCGCTAATTGGCTCAATTCGGGAGAGTTATTAGAAGCAAAAAACCGCCCTATTCGTCCAGGTGATATCATGATACTAGTTCGTCGACGAGGTACTTTTATGACGGAATTAGTTCGTGCTTTTAAGTTTACTGGGATCCCAGTGGGGGGTGTTGATCGCATGGTGTTAACTGAGCATATGGCGGTACGTGATTTAATAGCTTTGGGTGAGCTAATGTTGCTACCTGATGATGATTTGACTCTAGCTTGTGTTCTGAAAGGTCCGCTTATAGGGCTGAAAGAAGAGGATTTGCTGGATCTTGCTTATGGACGCCAAGAGAAGCGCTTATGGGCAGAGCTGTGGCGTGTAGCAAATAAAAATATCGTTTTTGATCAGGCAGCTAAAAAACTTGCTAGTTGGTCGATTATGGCAAAGCACCTGCAACCTCATGATTTTTATCAGCAACTTTTGTCAACTGAAGGTATTCGTGAGCGCTTAATCTCTCGATACGGAGTTGAGTGTAATGATGCGATTGATGAATTTTTGGGTCATGCTTTAGATGACGAACAGGATAACCCACCATCTTTACAAAACTTTCTGCATATGATTACGACTAGTCAATATGAAGTAAAACGCCAATTAAATAGTGCCGAAGTTAATCAGGTGCGAGTAATGACCGTTCATGGCGCTAAGGGTCTTCAGGCTCCAATTGTTATATTGCCAGATACAGTTCGTCTACCACAGTTACGCAACAGCATAATTTGGCACCATAGTGGCATAGATATGCCACTATGGCTGTCATCTAATTCTAGCGCCGATAGTGTTTCTTTTGCTGCGCGTGCAAGGACACAAGCGCTAATGGAAGCAGAATACTATCGCTTGCTCTATGTCGCGATGACTCGAGCTGAAGATTGGCTGATCTTCTACGGTTCGAAGGGAAAGTACGATAAAATTGAAAAAAGTTGGTTTGGCCAAGTTTGTTGGGCTATGCGTTCCATTTCTGAGCAGAAAGAAGACGGTAGCTTAATATTCATTTCCGGAGAGAAATCAAATATATCTCAATCGAGTGTAGTTAATCCATATCATTATCCTAAATTATTACCTTCTTGGGCGCGTGTTAGTGTAATTGCTCCAGGCAAAACAGTTAGGTTGCGTTCTGTTGCTCCATCTCATGCTTTGGTTAATAATAATATTGTTAATTCACCTTTACACAAGAATGGATCAGATCACCTCAAGCGAGGTGTATTATTACACCGCTTGCTTCAATTGCTTCCTGATTTAGAGCCCCAATATCGTCGTGCAGCAGGTCTTGCTTTAATTGGCAAACATATCGATACTAATGGTAATAAAATGGATGATTGGTTGGAAGAAGTATTATTGGTTCTTAATCATCCAGAATTTGCTCCCGTGTTTGCTTTTAATTCTCGAGCAGAAGTGCCAATTATTGGACAAGTAAATGGACCAAATGGTTTGCAAACCATTTCTGGCGTAATTGATCGGCTAGTCGTATGCGAAGAATGTATACTTATTGTTGATTACAAAAGTAATCGATTGCCACCAATGTCTATTAATTCTGTAGAAGAATCATACTTGCAGCAGATGGCAGCCTATAGAACATTAGTATCTTCTTTATATCCTGGTCGGTTAGTACGTTGCGCATTTCTTTGGACAAGTAGGCCTTATCTAATGCCCATACCTGATGATTGTCTTCAAAGCAATTATGATGTAATATAATCATAATTGCTAACTTCTATTCTCTTTTTCGGCAGAAAGCAACATTTATTGATTATTAAATATCTTAATTATCTTTAATTTTTTATTCTACTAATCTTGCAATCTATTAAAAATGCTCTTGTACAATTTTAGTCTAAGGACTAAGAAACATTGCTAAGTTTGTTACTCTAGTATTATTGATATCGTTAATTATTACGTCTTTACTTTAAAAAGGTAATAACTGGTACTTAGTATTTCTAGTGTAAAACTTGCTATATAGCATAGAACAAATCTATATTTTATAATGTGAAAAGATTATGTGATCTGGCATATAACAAAAAAAAGAAATTAGTTTATTTTAGAGGCCTGTATTGAAATGTTTAAATAATTTTTCTCACAAAATTACTTTTCTATATGTAAAAGTAAGATACAATTTTATTATGTTATGCTCATAAGCAATAATAAAAAAATTATTAGATTGATTTTTGTAAAATACTAAATCTTGAAAAATAATTGTCAGTCGAGGAGCGATAGCTATTACTTCTTTTTTTTAAGGCGTCATCGCATTTTGATTTATCCTTTAACTAAATATTCGATAAGCGATTAAATCTATAGTGTTGTTCTCTACTTTAATATATTTGATTTATATTAGATGATATCTTTTTTTATCGTAGCAGAAGTCGGGAGCGAAGGATTTGGTTATATACTCAATAGAATTGTTAGCATATTGATGCGTTTAATAATTATCAATCTTATAGTTATTTGCGAAATAAATGGTAAGCTTTAATAAGCTTAATCCAATTAAGACTAATATTTTACCTATATTGTTAATAAAATAGTTCTAACAACAATCAGCGAATTTTGCATATGCGCATCTAAATAATTAAAGATAAAATTATACAATAAAATTTTTATTTTTATGTACTTTTACTGTATTAATTTCTATTCGTTGTATATTGCTACTAATAATTTTACGAGAAAATGGTTAACTAGTGATATAAGGATTCACAATTTTTCACTATTAAGATAGTCACAGAGCATTATAGTCTAATATCAGCGAAGAACAAACGATATGAAAATAGCACATTGTACTATAAGTAATTTTTACTTATGTTATCGCGTATTATCGATTTCAAACTTCATATACTGCAGCGAATATACCTTAGTTTGGGATTATTAATTTGCACTTTGGTATATTTTAATAACATTAGTATCTTAATATAAACGTGTGCCATGAACTATCTTATGAATCTTTCTAACTTATTGCTTCTTTACTGCAACAATAAATGAGGATTGCCGTATTGTGATAAATTTAGATCTATCAGATAATAGTTGTTTTAGTATGTTTGCGGCAAGTACTATAAAGGAAACTGCTATTCTGGTAAATATTTTTCTTTTTAGAGGTAATATTGCATTCATCAAATTTATTTGCTTTCACAGCTGCATTTAAGAAACATAGAACCCAGACGCACATTGCGAGCTTTTAGTACTTTAAAATCGTAACCTGTCACTTTGTTAATTATCTATTACAAAAGAGACAAGCAGTAATATTGTTTGAAACAATTGTGCATAAAAATTGTTTCAATGAATTAACTTATTGTCATATAACTTGGCAATTTGACTGCAATAAATTGCTTTGTGATATTAATTTTAGCTTATCAAAGCTAAAAGCATCCAAAAAATTCTGTATTTATCAGATAAACTTGACTTACCTCTTTTAAGCCAAGGGTAAATCTTAAAATATTTCATCCAGCTGTTGATCTATTGCTGAATTAGTAGTTGTGCTTTAATTGATAGCTAATCAATACACAAATACTAATTCTTAGTAATTCTACTATTGTATGTTAGACAATTTAAGCATATGCTATTTGGGAATATAGTAATATATATTGAAAGATATATATAAACCAGTTAGTGTTAAGCTATTATCCATCAAATAATTTTAGTAATTAATTCTCACTTATTCGACTATTCTGAGTTTAGTAATATCATTGCTAGATGGAGGAATAAAGTTATATTAAATTCATTAATAACTAGTGCCTATTATCACAGATCCTCTATAATGATTATATCAAAAAATGCGATACCTTATAATAATAAGTCAACATATCCTATTTTAGTGATCTATGACCTTGCCGAAGCAAGGTGCTTGCTGTGTTGTCTAAAAACAACAAGACATACTTTCAAAAATCGCTTCAACTAATGTTTATCTTTTCACGAAGCAGCTTACCTGTCTTGAAAAAAGGTATGCATTTACTTGCAACACTTACGGATTTACCTGTACGTGGGTTACGTCCTACGCGTGCTTCACGATGCTTAATAGAAAACGCACCAAACCCACGTAATTCAACACGGTCACCACGTATCAACGCTTCTGTGATTTTTTCAAACACAGTGGAAACCACAGATTCAACATCTCGTTGAAACAAATGCGGATTTGTTTCAACGAGTCGAAGGATCAATTCAGATTTAGTCATAATTTAGAACCTCTGCTAGGTTTCGTATAAATCTTAAACAGACCTAATATCTTATCACCTTCATAGAACTTATCTCACTAGAAATAGCAGTAAATATAAGTTTTTTGCTAAAAAATTTATTTGTTATATAACCGTTTAGTAGTAAAAACACTAAAATAATCCAGTTACAAAATACAATTAGCTTAATTTGTAAGCTACTTAACTCAATTTTAGTCATCATTTGTCTTTTTACTTTCTTCGCGTTGATTTAACGCAGCACCCAAAATATCCCCAAGACTAGCACCGCTATCAGATGACCCATATTCTTGCATAGCTTTTTTCTCCTCTTCAACTTCGCGTGCTTTAATGGATAGCAAAACCCTACGTGTCTTGTTATCAATACTGATCACCTTAGCATCAACTTTTTCATCAACGGCAAAACGATCAGAGCGCTGTTCGAAACGATCGCGGGATAGATCTGACTTGCGTATGAAGCCGCTCATACCGTTACCTAAACTAACTTCAATGCCAATATCAGCAATCTTAGTGACTACACAGGTTAGGACCGCTCCTTTACGAGTACTAGTAGAACCGAGCTCAAAAGGATCAACTATTAATTGCTTAATACCAAGAGAAATACGTTCTTTTTCGACGTCAATATCTAGAACCTTTGCGCGAACTATATCACCCTTATTGTAATTTTGGATGGCTTCTTCGCCAGGAGTATTCCAATCGATATCAGAAAGATGTACCATGCCATCGATTTCGCCAGGAAGGCCAATAAATAAACCAAATTCAGTAATGTTTTTTACTTCTCCATTAAGTTCTGCACCCGAAGGATATTTATTCATAAATTCTTCCCAGGGATTACCAAGACATTGTTTTAAACCAAGAGAGATACGACGTTTTTGGGGATCAAGATCCAATATCATTACCTCAACCTCTTGAGATGTTGAAACAATCTTGCCGGGATGAAAATTCTTCTTGGTCCAGCTCATTTCAGATACATGAACTAAACCCTCGATACCCGGCTGAAGTTCAACGAAAGCACCGTAATCAGTGATGTTAGTGACACGGCCAGCAAATTTTGCTCCGACAAGATAACGCATTTCAACATCTTCCCAAGGATCGACTTCGAGCTGCTTCATACCTAGAGAAATACGCTGTGTTTCTGGATTGAAACGAATCACTTGCACTTTTACAGTTTGACCGATCTGTAGGGCTTCATTAGGATGATTAATACGACGCCAAGCAATATCAGTCACATGCAGTAGGCCATCAACACCGCCTAAGTCAACAAAAGCACCGTAGTCGGTTATATTTTTAACCACTCCTTGAAGAATCATACCTTCCTTAAGCGAAGCAACTAATTCACTTCTTGCCTCTGCACGACTCTCTTCAAGAACAGCACGACGGGAGACTACAATGTTACCACGGCGACGATCCATTTTAAGAATCTGAAATGGTTGAGGAGTACCTATTAACGGGCCAATATCACGCACAGGACGTATATCCACTTGACTACCAGGCAAAAACGCCATAGCGCCAGATAAGTCAACGGTAAAACCGCCTTTGACGCGTGAAAAGATTATACCTGTAACTCGTTCGCTACTATTAAATGCACGCTCTAAAGCAGCCCATGCTTCTTCACGACGTGCCTTGTCCCGACTCAGTATTGTCTCACCATTATTGTTTTCTAAGCGCTCAACATAAACTTCAACCTCATCACCAACGTTTAACTTAACATCATGGCCAGAAGAAGCGAATTCTTTCAATGCCACAAGCCCTTCAGATTTAAGCCCCACATCAATCAGTGCATATTCATTCTCCAAACTAACTACTTTACCTTTAACTACACTTCCCTCAATCGAGGGTATATGACCGAACGACTCCTCTAACATGGATTCAAATTCGTCTGCGTAAGCGGCCTCTGCCATTAGTTCTCCTCAGAAAATACGTAGACGTATAAATAACAACAAATACAACCTTAGTACCACAACAAAATAGCTAAAGATTGTAATGTCATAAGTATTGGATCTTTGGTATAAAATCGCTCCTTTCCAAGAAGATTAAAATGTCTTATTACGGAGTAATAAGACATTTTGGCTTATATCAGTATAGATGAAAATTTATCAGTATAGATGAAAATTTCTATAAAACCTCTCTCTAAACATAAAGCTTTTTTAAAAAAAACTATACCAGCTATTTATTAATTAAAAGCTTTGGCATACTAAATTTTCCTTTTGCTACCTCAGATATAACAGTTAAAGCAATACGAAAAACATCCAGCGGTTTAAGGTCGGAAGTATCAATTTCAATTGCATCATCTGCTTTACGCATTGGAGCACTAATTCTATGCTTATCTTGCTCGTCACGCGCTTTAATTTCAGCCAAAACCTTAGCATATATACTGACCTGATCTCGGTCTAGCAACTCCTGATGTCTGCGAAGAGCGCGCACCTCTAACAATGCTGTAACAAACAACTTCACATCAGCTTCCGGTGCTATCACTGTAGTAACATCACGACCATCTAAAATAGCACCAGGAGAACGATGCGCAAATTTTTGCTGAAATTCCAGCAAAGCTTCACGCACAGCCGGAATTTTAGCAATCTTAGAAGAAGCTAACGCTATTTCGCTAGTACGTAAATTATCGTCATCAATAATATCAACTGCTACAGACTCCACGGTAGCTTTTATAACTGTTGGATCATCAAGAGCACCACCATTCTTTATAAGATAGAGAGCAGCTGCTCGATATAGTGTACCTGTGTCTAAATAGGGATATCCTAAATAAGCTGCCAGTGATCTCGAAAGAGTACCTTTACCAGCTCCTGCTGGTCCATCAATAGCAATGATCATCGATATATGATTGATGCACCGGCTTTATTCATGAGTTTACTAAAGCCGGGAAAAGAGTTAATAATTCCCGTTACGGCATTGATAACGATCGCATCTATTGAGACCATGCCCAGTACGAGAAAAGCTAGGATAATATGATCGTCAATATCAACCGATATCGTTGCGCCACCAGCTACACCATTACTAGTCCCTATCACTTTCAGATCAGCACCATCTATTTCAATCCGAACGCCAGCTGCAATCAAATCATCAATAGTATCAATTAGCCGGTTGCGTTCCTTTATTTTCATTCTAGAGACAAGTCCTCGCATAATAGTCACCCCATCAGCGCAAGCGGCAGCAATTATAAAAATAGGATATTCATCGATCATTGATAGAGCTTGCTCTTGTGGTACTTCTATACCCTTTAACGGTGAATGACGCACGACTAAATCAGCGGTTGGCTCACCGCATTTAATACGCCTGTTAAGCAGCTGAATATCAGCCCCCATTTCTTGTAAAGTCTCGAATAAATAAAAACGTAGCGGATTAATACTTACATTAGGCAATAATACCTCAGAATCTTCTATCAATAAAGCAGCAACTGCTGGGAAAATGGCTGAGGAAGGATTGGCAGGTATTATGATCTGACGTCCAGTCAGCTCTGCTTCACCAAACACTGAGACACAACGACCTGCTTCTGTGTTTTTTATGTTAATTTCAGCGCCAAAATAATGCAGCATGTTTTCAGTATGATCATAGGTTTTTACTGATTCAATCAAGGTAGTCTCGCCCGGAGCCGCTATGCTTGCGATAAGGATAGCGGGTTTAATTGAAACAGAAGAAGATGTTATGAGATAGCTAATCGGTACCAATGTTTCAGGACCAGTTACCGCAATTGGTAGAGTAAATTCTTTGTGTGCAATAACTTTAACTCCCATATTTTCCAAGGGCTCCACGATTTGAGATAGCGATTGATACTGGAAAGATTCATTACTAGTAAAAAAAGTAGTTATCGGTTGACCCACTGCAGCACCTATCAGCAATTGCACAATAGAACTGGTATTATCGCAACGAATCACATCTGCTGGCTCATCTAAACCACCTACTCCACGGCCTACAACTCTCCAATAAACACTTTTGTCCATTTGCTCAACTGTAACACCGAAGGATTGCATCGCTTTAGCGGTTGCAAGCACCTCATCGCTTTCTAGCAAACCTTCGATTATGGTTTCACCTATCGATAAGCTTCCTAAAATTAGAGAAAGTTGAGAAATCAAATTATCGCCAGGAACGTTTATTCTTCCAGCTAATGAGCGAGAACGCGATGAAATCAGTCGCTTAGACACAAAGGGTTCCATATCAGATGATGTTAAGTGATTATCTGAATGAATCATGCTTCTCCATTTATTGAGGAAATTTTTAGGTAATACAAAAAAACAATATGTCAATTAATTGCTGTTTATTATCCGACTATGATATATTAAAATTAACAATAAATATATGCTTAGTAGAAAATTATCTTACATTTCGTAAAACCCTCAATGCTGAAGAATATAAGAATATTTAGTATGTCATGTCAAATGGCACAAATATCTAAAATATTGTTTTTAATTTAAAGTATCAACTATATACTATATTAACTATATTAATTTTTATTATAGTTTAAGTACTAGCATATCATAATAAGAAGATTAAAGCATATCATATAAGGAGATTAAATTTACTATGGTATTACAAATTTAATCGTAAACAGTTAAATGTTGATCTTTTAGTTAATGTTCTTAATTTAAATCTTTTAATTATTCCAGACTTCCTAGAATATTATATTCTAGAGCTTTAGCAAATATCTTTTTGTCTATTGATCAGCCAATGTTTAGGTTTGATTTATTTGTCAAAGCTAATTTATAGAGCAGATGCAATCAAGCTGGCCTACAAGATCATTCAATTTTATAGGAAGCATCTAAATTTTAATCATGTCTAAAAGTATACAAATATAATTCTTCTACAAACAGACACTAAGACGATTAGGTTATATCAAGCGCCTAATATTTGTAGAACTTATGTATTAAAATTATTTAAATCAACAAACATCGCCGCTGCGAGTAAAAATTTTAACTAATTTTGCCATTAACTGTCTGCTATTAATATAGATATTTGTTGGTTTAATGTTTCTGCTTGGATTAATATTACTTAAATAAGTCTTATTTTTATTGCATCTATCGAAAAAAATAATTGCGCAAAACAATTACCTGTAACATTAAGTTACACTTGCTTATAAAGCAAGAATAAAGTAATTCGGATTATCTATGGGTGGATAAGAATCATAGATGCTAATTTCACTCTCCTAAATATTCTCTTTCTTAGCATATCTTTATATACTAAGTTAACAAAATTATAAAATAGCGATTTAAGATTTTATAGTATTAAGTCGTTATATTACCTGAATAGGCTAGAAGTATATAGCCACTGGTCAAGACAATTAATTATAAAATTTTAACTGCTTTGCGCAGTTATGGATTACTTTAAGGAATACCAGTCATTCTGTACTTTTTTAAAATACGGCGAAAAACGATGAAAAACTATAAAAACTTTAAATAAATCTTTATTATTACTAATAGAGATGATGTTAATTAACCATGCAGATTAGTTTTGCTTTCTTAAAGTATTTTTTCAATCGTGTTACAGAATATTGTATTAAACAGTTATATTCTTAATACTTATTTTAGTTATATAGCTAATCAGTAATTAGCTTATTAATTTCATTTCAATGCGTTTATAACTTCTTAGTATATAAAGAATCACTAATAGTAACAATCTCACACAAGCTTATTAAGCTGCACTGTAGGGTTACTTAACTGTACATAAAAAAGCGAAAAATTAAATTAATTAATGGATAGCGATAAGATTTTTAATGGAATCATTTTCATTCTGAATTGGATTATTTATCTCATCTTAACCGTTTGAAGAACGGCATATTGGATAGATACAAATCAATAAATAGGTTTTATTAGGTGATTATTTCATAAGGCGATCATTGAATAAATTAATTAAAGATAAAGTATATTATTGCTGTGCTAAGGGCAAAAATCATATTTTTAGATTTGATAATGATAATATTACAAACAAATCAACTGTTTAGTGATAGTTTATAAGATTTAGTAAATACAAACCTTAAAGGTACTATTCGATTAGCTAATTTATGGTCAATGATCTTGCTTATAATTTTTTAAATCTTAGGTACCTATTGAACGTTTAGCTAAGCTAAGAAGTAGTTTTATGCAGATATACATTATAATTTGTATCTACATAGATATAATTTGTATCTAAATAGAATAATACTTGAAGAGGATTTTAATATTTGCTGTATTTTCTTTCTAGGGGGTGAGTTCTACGAATAGTGTGTTTAGTACTAAGATTAATGAAAATGTTCCCGACCAAGACGAAAGTCTATTGTTTAATTTGGTATCTGAATATTCTCCTGCTGGAGATCAGGAACAAGCAATTAAAGAGTTAATTTACGGCATAAAAAACAACAAAATGGACCAGGTTTTACTTGGTGTTACCGGTTCAGGTAAGACTTTTACTATTGCTCATGTAATTCAGGCAATAGGGCGATCAACTATGGTTATAGCACCCAATAAGACTTTAGCTGCTCAGCTTTATGGAGAAATGAAAAACTTCTTTCCTAACAATGCAGTGGAGTATTTTATATCATACTATGATTACTATCAACCTGAAGCATATATACCGCGCACGGATACATTTATTGAAAAAGAATCTTCAGTGAATGAGATAATTGATCGTATGCGTCACGCTACGACTAGAGCTTTGCTAGAGCGAAAAGATGTAATCATTGTCTCTTCAGTATCTTGTATCTATGGTATTGGTGCAATCGACACATATAGAAATATGGTTATTAACTTAAAAGTAGGAGAGCAAGTTGATTATACCTCAATAGTTCGTAAGTTAATTGATTTACAATATAAGCGCAAGCGTAGTCAATTAAAGCGTGGAGTATTTCGTGTAGTAGGAGATAGGTTGGAAATTCATCCAGCTCACCTCGAAGACCGCGCTTGGCGTTTATCCTTTTTCGAAGATAAATTAGAGTCAATTCAGGAATTAGACTCTATCACAGGTGAGATAAACTCTACCCTCAATTCGATTCAAATTTTTGCTAACTCGCATTACGTGACGCAAAAATCAAAGCTACAACAAGCAGTTCGTCTAATTAAACAAGAGCTGAATATCAGGCTTGATGAACTGAACAAAGCGGGCAAAATATTAGAAGCTCAGCGACTAGAGCAACGTACTATCTTTGATATCGAAATGATTGAAACAACTGGATCTTGCTCTGGTATAGAGAATTACTCTCGCTATCTTTCGGGGCGCAATCCTGGAGATCCACCACCAACACTATTCGAGTACTTGCCAAAAAATTCTTTATTAATCGTTGACGAGAGTCATATTACTATTCCACAAATCAGTAGCATGTTTAAGGGCGATTACGCGCGTAAGTACACTTTGTCCGAGTGTGGGTTTCGTTTGCCTTCTTGTATGGATAATCGCCCTCTTAGGTTCGAAGAATGGAATGAAATGCGGCCACAAACAATATTTGTTTCTGCTACGCCAGGTTCGTGGGAAATGAATCAAACTGGCGGTTTGTTTACTGAACAGCTAGTACGTCCAACAGGTCTAATCGATCCCATATGCGAGATACGTCCGACTAAAAGTCAGGTGGATGATTGTATAGCCGAATGTCAAGATGTTGCAGCTAAAAAACATCGCGTGCTGATTACTGTTTTAACTAAAAAGATGGCTGAAGCACTTACTGAATATATGAAAGAGGTCGGAATCAAAGTACAGTATATTCATTCCGATATAGATGCACTAGATCGTATTGATATTATTCGTAATCTACGACGAGGTATTTTTGATGTTTTGGTTGGTATTAATTTATTGCGCGAAGGGCTTGACATTCCAGAATGTGCTTTAGTTTGTGTATTTGACGCTGACAAAGAAGGTTATTTACGCTCTAAAACAGCTTTAGTGCAAACAATTGGCCGTGCTGCACGAAATGTAGAAGGCAGGGTACTTCTTTATGCTGACAAGATGACTACTAGTATAAAATATGCTCTTAGCGAAACTAATCGGCGTCGCTGTCGTCAAAATGAATACAACACCAAGCATGGCATCACACCGGAGAGTATAAAGAAGAATATTGATGATATTCTAGATAGTATCTACGAGCGAGGTGATCGCGCTTTAGTCGAAATTAATAACAAGGAGGAAATGTTTGTTAATAAACCAATTCAACAAATCATTCAAGAGATGAAGAGTCGCATGCAGGAAGCTGTTGATAATTTAGAATTTGAAAAAGCTGCTCATATACGTGACAGAATCAATCGAATACAATCGGTCACAAAACAATAGCCAATACTGATTGTTCTATAGTTTTTAAAGTACAGCGAAATAGCCAAAAATTAAGAACGAATATACACAAACAGCATTATTAGAAGAAAGATCTGAGCATCTAAGCATAGCAAAATCGGCTATAGCAACTGTGCTGGGTACTGTAATGAAGAACGATACAGTCTAAGAATGGTTTATAAACCTAAAATTTATCGTATTAAATTGGATTCATTAAAGCAATTATTTAATTAATTTTTCATTAAAGCAAATATTTAATTAATTTAAAGTTAATTACTTTCGGATAATGATCATAAGTTAGTGGTTTTTCTGAAGCATGAGATCTATCGATTAGATCGATATTCATTCAATAAAAACCAATGATGGGATCAGATAACGTAAACAGTTAATTTGTTACTGGGGATAAATAACATATGGTGTATCGTTTATTGCCATTTACATAACCCAATCCCATTGTGAGAGCAATATGGTGCTCAGTAGGTATTTAGTGACCAGTAAGTATTTAATTAAAGCGTAATTATTTAGACAAATCGATAATTTTAGTGTATAAATCCATTTAACCTAATAAAAAATTTAATCACTTAAAAAAGTGCAGATGGACAATTAATAGGATCAATGTAAATCATCAATCGAAATGCTCAAATAATTTATTGTATTAAAAGGCTATTCTTATCGGCTAGCAATTCTTCATTTAAAGATCTCTAGATTATATTAAACAACTAGTTAGATAATGATTAGATTGTCCTGTAATTAAAAATAGGAAATGTTCTTTCTTCTCTCGTATAATTTAACTATAATTGAAATAGTGGGCTACATATTTAATCTTATTAAAAGTAATAATATTTATAAGATGTAGATTATAATAACTTTTTTAATTTATTTATCAGCAATAAATAATCATTTATAGTGCAATTAATATTGTTAAAGTGCTGTTAATACATATTGAAATTATGGCAGAATCCTACCCCAAAACATACAATAAAGAGATTATAAGAGATATAAGTTAAGCAATAGCTTTTTAACAAAAGCATAATTTTATTAAATTAATAAAAACAATAAGCTTGGACGACTTATTATAAAGGCACAAAACTTATTTTAAACATAGCAATTATTTAGCAAAATAATTGCACTGATTGCTGAACTTGCGCTATGTGAAAAAAATTTCTTTATATAAAATTATACATAAACTATTATTTTTTAAATGCCAAAGTGTGCTCTTTGTATCACTAGTATAAACCCCCTAATTATGCAATTTTTTAAATTGATTATTAGCTGTATACTATTAGAGATGATCTTAATATCTAAGTGATAAAAATTAATTAGTGATCATGATAAAATAACGAGAAGAATAAGGAATTGTAGCAGATGATTCAATTAAAAAAGATTCCTTTAAAGAATACATAATGTTGATTTTAAGATAATTTTGTTATTAAGTTTAGAGTTATTAAGTTTAGACTTAAAACGAGTAATGCAAATAAAAACTCCTTACTCTTAAGGTTAGTGTTATGCTAGTTTAGATAAGTAATCTGTCAGATTAAGTATAATTTTAGTTTTTGATCTACATTAAGTATCTTTAGCTAAAATCGATTCTTAATAGACATCAGGAGCTTTGTTTTGTATTAGTGTCTATATAATGGGTTATTATATATAATATAAATCTTTAAACGACTTTTTGTACTGTGGGTATCAAAAATTAACGTGTGCATTGGAACTGTTAATAACAGTTAAGTTTAAATTAACTTTACTAATCAAATAGATTATTTTTGTTATAATTTTATTTGATTTGTTAACTAAAAATTTTAGTGTAATATCCTCAGAAGATTTAAATAATGCTACTATACCATTTTTAATTCAATCTTTCTTACTTAGCTACAAACGTATGTAGTGATTTTTGTTGTTACAGGTATTATTTGGCAGAATAATAATTAATTAGGAAATTAAGCTAAAATAATATCAGGTATATTCTGATCTTTCTTAATAATTCGCGCAAAACATCATAGAGGATGGGTTATTGTATAGAATTTACCAGCTACAAGTTTTTTAAAGAAAATTTTGAGCATATAAATAGATTAGTAAGCCACTATTTAGTTTTGGATTTATTAAATACACATAGCATACTTTTGATTCGTTTATCATTAAGCAATTGGGTCAATATTTTAATTATTGCTGTTTATTAGAAATTCATTTGCTAATTCCCCTCATAGTAAACATAATACTCATTAACAATATAATTACTCATTAACAATATAATTAATAATGAGAAATTAGTTATTAATCAGTCAATCAACTAGTTAATTACCATGCAACTAGTTGCATGGTAATGTTCTCAATTATTAGCATCAAAAATGTGTTTTGTTTCATTCTAAGAGAACTTTTACCTAATCTAAGAACTAGTTAAAAGTGATTTAGCTACGGTTATTGACTGAGTTGTAAATAAAATAATAATTTTTTAGAGAAAAGCTTTATTTATCTATTCAAACAATATCTTTAATGAGGATTATACTTTATAATATTAATTACTTTATAATATTAATCGAAAAATCAAAAGCTTTTATTGGAGCTATTTAATTTAAACAAAGGTACAATAATATACTAATTATATTTCTAAATACATACTTATTGAGTTAGTTCTGCAAAAATCTGATTTTTTATTAATCATGATTTCGTAGGAAATTTATATTGACCGATTAATAGTATTGAAATGCTTCGAAAAATATGCGACAAGAGTAATTAATAAATGTAATTATAATAAGCTAAAGTATTTTAGCCTTTTACTTACATGTAAAAATAAGACATAAGCGCTTATTAAATTGTTATGTAAACTAAAAACAGTAGATTTCTAGTGCGTAAAACTTTGTTTAGGATGTAATATTATTAACTGGAATGATGCCACTAATATTACAATAAAAACTGTTCTTTTAGGTTTAAAATTTAAGATAATCACTTCAGTTTTTAAACTGAGGAGTAGTTTTATACATTAGCTGTATTAGCTAAAATAGGTATGTGGGCAATAGCAATAATCATTAAATTTATGAATTATTACTAAGGGTAAGTCTTGGATGTATTAAAATAATTATAATATTAAAAATTAATTTTTTCACATTAATAATATCTGTTTTGCTTATAATGATTTATCGCTTAGCCTTTTAGTCAATCTTCAACTTTAGATTATGAGGAAATGTTTATTTATGTAACCAAAGATTGGACTTTGGATCTTTAAGGATATTAATAAAGTAAACATCTAAAATATTGTACTCATTTAATAAAATACTATACTTTTTTTGATTAAGCAGTGCTTTGATACACTAGTCAGTGTGTAAAGATTTGTTACAAATAGAAGACTGTTGTTTGATTCATTATACTTTGAAATGTTATATTTCAAGCATAAAAACCCTTGACACCAAAAATACATTCATTGCGCTTATTGAGTAATAAGTCAATAATAATATTGTGCTAGTGTCCAGATTATGTATTAACACTTATTGTGATCTAGGTTTTCTGTGGAACCTGATTATTATCATGTAGTTGACTACTCCACATAGCAGCATAGATGCCTTTGTGGGCTAATAGTTCTTCATGGCGTCCGTATTCTATAATATTACCATCCTTCAGCACTAAAATCCTATCAGAATCAACCAAAGTGGACAGCCTATGCGCTATAACCAAAGTAGTATGGCCTAATGAGATATTACGTAAACTTTGTTGTATAGCAAGCTCGGTATGACTATCCAAGGCAGAAGTAGATTCATCAAAGACATAAATTCTTGGCTTCTTAAGCAGCGTGCGTGCTATGGCGACGCGTTGCTTTTCACCACCGGAAAGCTTCAAACCGCGCTCTCCGACAATAGTCTGGTAACCTTCTGGCAATTCGCTAATAAAATCGTGAATACTAGCGTGGCGAGCAACGGCTTCAACTTCAGCTTGATTTGCACCAGGTCGACCATAAGCTATATTATAGTAAATTGTATCATTAAATAGTACTGTATCCTGAGGAACGATTCCAAGTGTACAACGCAGACTCTGTTGAGTAACATCACGAATATCCTGACCGTCTATTCGAACAGCTCCACTTGTAACATCGTAAAAGCGGAATAGTAAACGGGAAATAGTTGACTTCCCAACTCCACTTTGTCCTACAATAGCGACAGTTTGACCAGGTTCTACGACGAATGAGATTCCTCGGAGGATCTCTCTTTCTTTACAATAAGAAAAATATACATTTTCAAATTCAACTCGTCCAGGTCCTTTTTTTAGGGAAATAGCTTTTGGCTTATCTTCTACTTCGCGATTTACTTTAAGTAAGCAAAACATTGCTTCCATATCAGTAAGCGCTTGCTTCATCTCACGATAAACAAAGCCAAGGAAATTCAACGGTAAAAAAAGCTGTATTAAGTAAGTATTGACCATTACAAAATCGCCCACTGACATATTGCCGGCCTTTAGACCAAAGCCAGCCATAGACATTAAAGCAATTAAACTGCCAGCAATAATAACACCTTGACCTACATTAAGTAATGACAATGAGCCGCGGGAGGCAACAGCTGCATCTGCGTAACGCTGTAGTGAGGTGTCGTAGCGCCTCTCTTCATGTCGCTCGTTACCTAAATATTTAACTGTTTCGAAGTTTAACAGGCTGTCTATTGCCCGTGTATTGGCTGTTTGGTCATGTTCGTTCATTCGACGGCGAAACTTTAAACGCCATTCAGTAACAAGCATAGTAAATGCTATATAACTGCCTATGGTTAAGAAAGTGACCAGTGCGTACCAAAAATTAAAAAAATACCATAAGACACCACATACCATGATAATTTCAATTAACGTTGGTAAAATATTAAAAAGCATAAATGAAAGTAAAAACTCAATACCATTAACTCCTCGCTCGATTACCCTAGATAAACCGCCAGTTTGGCGATCCATATGGAATCGCAAGGATAACGAATGTAGATGTTTGAATGTCTTTAATGCTACCGTACGAATTGCTAACTGGCTTACTCTGGCAAAGAAAAACTCTCGTAATTCTCCAAAAGCTTGCTGCGCAACTCTTAACAATCCATAACCAAATATTACACTGATCAGTGAGTTAAGGGTAAAGTAAGATCCATTAGAAATTATATCTATCGTCAACTTGTACAATATTGGTACATAAACAGTTGTCACCTTAGCAAGAAAAAGGCATACTAACGCCGCTATTACTCGTGCACGGATAGTTATCTGTTTTTTTGGCCACAGGTATGGTATCAAAGTGAGAATGGTATTCCAGTTACTATGATCATTACGCTGAGTATTAGGTTTGTATGATATCAAAGCCTTGGATTCCTAATTAGATCACCACATCGCCCTAATAGATTAGGACAAGCACAATCATTTTTCTGAGTAAAATAAATTCCATCCAATTAGTACAGTTTTGATTAATTAAAAATTATTATGATATAAATTTAATTAATCGATTAATTAAATTAAGTAATTATTAAAAATAATCTATATATTTAAGGTGCAATAATTTTTTAGCTATTCTGGATTTATAAAAAGTTAGATTAAAAACTTATTAATAAATACAATAAATGTATATATTCTTTAAAAAATGTATTATATTCTTTAAAAGCTTTTTTTTAAGGTTGCTAGTTATGTAACGCTAAATGTATTCGATGCTTAATGAAGCAATAAAAATTTAATTGTAGATTATTTCCTCTTTAGCGTCTAGAAGTAACTTATATCATTGATATCTCCTTAAATGGAGATACCCTCTACTCTTAGCAAGGCGACTGGTGTACAATTTTAATATTCTAAAATAGAAATTAAAACTTAATCTTAAATTAAATAGAATTTATACTATTAAACTATTCAACATATGAAAAATATTTCTCATGATAACTTGATTCATTGCTTTAAATGTTATTGTTACCATAAATTTTGTTTCTCAATAGAGACTATAATATTGATTCTCTGCAGTAGTGATTACCTAATGCAGCGAGAGTATTTCATAACAAAAAATAAATTTTTATATTGTATAAAATTAGCCTGTCTAATATTATACTGCACTTATTTATAAAATAAAATAGTGTCTTTATTAAATTGTATATTAAAAGATAATCCAGAAATTACTAGCATAATATCCTAAATAACAGACTTAAATCTTGTTGTATTAGTAATATTAAAATTTTTGATGAAAATATTATAATCGGTTAGAAATACTTGTAGTGATTAGTAAGGAAATTGAGATTACATTCAATACTTTTAGTAAAAATCTTCTACATAAAACAATTAAACAATATCAATTATAATTGATATTAACTCAGCTGATTTATGTCAATATTTAAAATATTAAACTCTACCTTAAATGACTTAATTTTATTCATCATTTAAAAAAGCTTAGTTTTAAGGGAAAATGCAATGATGATTGATGCCCTTGTTACAACTAAATGGCTAGCGGATCATTTGAATAATTCCAATGTGATTGTGCTTGATTGTACTTATCATATAACTTCATCTAAGCGTGACGCTAAAGCAGAATTTTTAGATAGGCATATTCCATGTGCTCAGCATTTTGATATTGATACAATATGTGATCTTAATAACCCATTGCCTCATATGATTCCTAGTGTCGAAATTTTCTCAAAAGAGGCAAGTAACTTTGGCATAGATAACGATAAAATAGTTGTATTATATGACACTTATGGCATGTATTCTGCTGCTAGGGTTTGGTGGATGTTTCGATTATTTGGTCATGACAAGGTTGCTGTGCTTGATGGTGGTCTGCCTCAATGGCAAGCCGAAGGCTATTTATTAGAGACTGGCTTAGTAAAAAATCGCCTTTTAAGTAATTTCAATGCAATTTTCCGCCGCGAACTTGTTAAATCATGTGATGAGGTATTAGCTGTAGTGAATTCTGGCGAAGGGCAGATTGTTGATGCTCGTCCTTCTGCTCGTTTTACTGGTGAAGAGGTTGAACCGCGACAGGGAATGCGTTCTGGTCATATCCCAGGCTCGATATCCATCCCAAGCAGTGAATTCATTGATAAGGCAACTATGCTATCAGTTAATAGTAATAAACTGTTTATGATATTTGTAAATTCTGGTATTGATCTATCAAAACCAATAATAGCTTCTTGCGGCTCTGGTGTAACTGCCTGTAATATAGCGATTTCCGCTTTTCGTCTTGGTTATCCAGATGTAGCTATATACGATGGTTCTTGGTCCGAGTGGGGTTCTCGAAAAGATACTCCGGTAGAAATTGGACCAGCTAAGATTCGATGCGCTTAATTACTAACTGGTTAAATTAAATCACTGATCGTTAGCCTTTCTATGAACAAGAAAATTGACCAACCGTGTTTTATTATTCTTAAGTAATTCCTTATTCTTAAGTAAATTCTTTAACAAGGAATATTGATATAATTTGATGCTTGCTGGTTGATCTATTAAGGAATAGTTAACATGGGCAAAATACTATGCAGCCAAACTAGATTTAAGATCAATAACGCGCCAAAAATTTACTCTAATGTGATATGTTTTGTGTAATTAAGTATCCATTGTGCTAGTTAATAAAACCATTTTATTCTTAGCGGATATCATAATAGCTCATTAATTTAGAAAATATGGTTTTTAGTTTTTAATGACTGAGAAATAGAGAGTTTTCTTACCTTGAAGTATTATGTTATTTATTAGTAATTATGTTATTTATTGAATTTTTATTTTATATTACAATTGTTATAATTAGCGCTAAATAATGGTTACCACTGTTTTAATTCTTGCTGCTGGAAAAGGTGTGCGTATTGGTGGTGATTTACCTAAGCAATATCAGCTGCTTGCTGGCATACCCATATTACGCCGAGCAATATTAACTTTTCTAAACCATCCTAGAATTGATAATGTTCAGGTGATAATTGCAGAAGATCATCGTGCGTTATACGATGTAGTTGTTGATGGGCTTGATTTATCTCTGCCTGTGATCGGAGGTACTAAACGTCAATCTTCGGTACTTAATGGCCTAGAGAGTTTAGCGCTGAAAAATAAACCAGATCTGGTGTTGATTCACGATGCTGCGCGTCCATTATCTCCCAGTATAGTAATTGATCGAGTATTGGATGCCTTAGAAACATCAACTGCCGTTTTACCTGTGCTTTCAGTAGTTGATACCTTGAAACGCAAAGTTAAGGCAAGACAAACCTCGATTAATTATGTTAGCAGTAACGAATGGTGGCGAACTCAGACACCTCAAGGAATGCGATTTGATAATTTACTCAATGCTCATCGTCGTGCAGTTGCTGAAAATATCTCTGCATCTGATGATGGAGCTCTGATGGAATGGGTAGGGGAAAGAGTAATTTTGGTGAAGGGTTCGGAGGATTCAATGAAAATTACTATAGCCGAGGATTTTGCATTAGCTGAGCGCTTGCTAGCTGGAGCTATGGAAACGCGTGTTGGTATTGGATTTGACGTACACCGTTTAGTAGATAATATAAACTGCAGAAGTAATGGGGTTTTGTTAGGAGGTATTGTTGTTCCGCATGATCAGGTGCTTTTGGGTCATTCCGACGCTGATGTTGGTTTGCACGCGATTACTGATGCCTTACTAGGGGCACTTGGGGATGGCGATATAGGTGTACATTTTCCGAATAGCGATCCTCAATGGCATGGGGCAGCATCTAATCAATTTTTATCATATGCTTGCCATCAAGTGCGAAAAGCTGGTGGAGATATTCGTCACCTAGACCTTACACTGATTTGTGATTTTCCTAAGATTAGCCAGCACCGCGAAGCTATGCGTAATTGCATTGCGAAGATTTGTGATATCCCGACAATACGAATGTCGGTCAAGGCTACAACTACCGAACGACTTGATTTTCTCGGTTGTGCTAATGGCATTGCTGCTCAGGCTGCTGCAACTATAGCAATTCCAGTGACAATGCCCCTGTGAATAGATTTTTTTTTACTCTTCGTCAATTTTTTTTTACCCCAGTAGCGAGATTGATCGCTACTGGGCTTGGAATTGGTTATTTACCCAAAGCTCCAGGTACTTGGGGATCGATGCTGGCAGCGATATCAGCTTGGCCAATTGCCCAACAGAGTGGCGGGCGTCTGGTTTTGCTGAGTGCCGTAATTTTGGCTGCAGGGGTTGGGACATGGGCAACTTGGATATACATAGACAATACAGGTGTTCACGATCCTGAGGTAGTGGTAATTGATGAGGTGGCTGGTCAATGGTTAACTCTAGTGTTTTGCCCGCTTAATCCACTGTATTGGGGGATTGCTTTTATTGTTTTTCGCTTTATTGACATTGCTAAAATTTTTCCAGCAAATTGGATCGATTACAATATGCGCGGTCCGATTGGCGTAATACTTGACGACTTGGTTGCCGGCGCTTATACTGGCTTAGTGGTTTGGTTATGTTTTTTTTAGATTGCTGCTAATTATAATAAATTTTTACTATAATGATACATGCGCTTTAGTTATTTTTATTGGAGCGATACAATATTCTGACCTAAAGTATTAGGTTATTTATATTTATAATTCTTTGAGAGTTTTCGTATAATGTTTTTATTTGCTTGATTTTTTATTTGCTTGATATAAATCAATAAAACAAATCTAATGTTGTTATTGTTAGCCTTATTGCCCTAAGGATTGTTGTTTTGCTAGTTACAAGTGTTTTTAATTAATTCATATTTATGATATGTTGAGTCAGGCAGACGTTTTTTATCTTTTTTTTAGAAAAAATTAGACAATTACATATGTTTAGTTAAATTTTTATTTTATAAAAATTTTATTAGCTAAAATCATATAACACATTGTACGTTATATGATTTTATATTATGAAATCTTCACCTATAATTTTTATATCGGTAATTGCGCTTATCTAGTATAGATTTTTATTAGTATAATTGTTGTAGGCAAGTAAAAGAATTTATTTTGCTACCTTAAAGCTAGATAAATTAAATAACGCTTTCTATTTTATATACAGTAGCTGAGCTATATTAGCTGATAGTTGGTAAGCGATTCGCTTAATCTGATTGTTGTTCTGGCAGCTAAGTTGAAGTAGTTATGCTCAGCAAAAAATTTGCTACTGTATTGTTAGCAGCTGCGGCTATAGAAATTCGTAGCTTTGATTACATGAATATACCCTACTACCTCCAAGTTGGAAGTTAATATGACTGAGATTGTATTTTATCATCTAACATCTGTAACAGTAAATAAAGCCTTGTCTAGATTGCTAGGTAAAACCTTAGCAGCGGGAGAACGTGCGGTCGTACTGCTAGCTTCACCCCAAAAAGTGCAAGCTCTTGATTATCATCTTTGGGTATATGATGAAAAATCCTGGCTACCTCATGGAGCGCAACAATATGATAAGGCTAATTTGCAACCAATTTGGCTTACTCATCGAAATGAAAATCCAAATGGAGCTAGGTTTTTATTTCTTGTTGAGCGACAGAAAGCTTTTGAATTTACTAGCTTTAAGCGGGTTTTTGATCTGTTTGATGGTGATAATTATAACTCGATTGCTGCTGCAAGAGTACGCTGGAAATTAGCGCGTGATGCTGGACATGCACTGACTTGTTGGCGTCAGAAAAATGGTGGTTCCTGGGCTAAGATAGCTTGATAATATTTTTTGTGTTCAATCGTATAATAAATGATTTTTGACATGATTTTTTCAATGCATTCGCAATGAAATTGCCGGGTAAATTAGTAGTCTTTTATAGAAGCAATTTAGATTAATACTTAAATTAACCTAAGAGAGAGCAATGGCCATAGAACGTACTTTGTCTATAATTAAGCCAGATGCTATCAAGCGTAACTTGACTGGTGCAATCATCACTTTGATAGAAAATTCTGATTTGCACATTGTTGCTCAGAAGCGAATTCGGCTAACCAAAGAGCAAGCCAAGACTTTTTATGCCTTTCATAAGGATCGTCCTTTTTTTGACGAACTTGTGGATTTTATGCTATCTTCTCCAGTTGTAGTTCAAGTCTTAGAAGGTGAGAGCGCGATAAGTGTTTATCGTAATCTTATGGGAGATACTGATCCTACCCGAGCTGCTGACGGCACGATTCGTAAGGTTTTTGCTAAATCAATAGAAGAGAATTCGGTTCATGGTTCTGATTCAGCTATAGCCGCGAGAGTGGAGATTGCTCAATTTTTTAGTGACAATGAAATAGTTGGTTGATTGCTTTATATTCTTAGGATATAAATAATTTCTAGAATTATCGCTAGTTGTCACAATAGTTGGATGTGATTGTAACATCCAGAAGATATTTAGCCGAGTTTATCTTATAACCTGGACAATTTATTGAGGTTCATATAGGTGATATTATTGTGCATGATTGCAATTTTAGCAATTAATTGTGGCACTTATAGCAATTTATCCTTTATAAGATCATATTCTATTTTTGCGGCATAGTCAGTAAAATTTAGTTATTTAAATCTAGATTGAAATAATCTTTGTTATTTGATATATTTTGCTTTAATAAATCCTCATTTTTATCTAAGAACTTTTATCTATCCAATTAAAGACGGAACTGTATTCGAATTTTAGCTGATGAATAAAATATAATTTTAAATTTACGAATAATATGCTGTATAATATTCAATTTAAATAGCTAATCAGTTCTTCTTGAATAAGAATTAATCAATAGAATTTATTTATTCAAATATTTTTTGATAATCGATATCAAAAATAAAATTTATCTCACAACTTATTAAGAATGATAGATAGTTAAATTTTTATTCTATTCTAATTAAAACGTGTGCTACTCTAAACAACTTAATCAGTCATTGTATTATATGAGAAAATATAAAGTATATTTACGTATCTTATCCTACTTAAACTTAAGGTATGCCAAGTCAACAGTTTGTTGTCATTTGCTAAAATTTAGGCTTAGCAAAAAATTTTATTTTAAATAAACTTTAATTTAATTAAAAAAATACTTAGTTTATTTAAAATGTTTTATAAAATATTATAAATCTGTGAAATTTATCTGCGAATATCGCTGATTACACGAATATTTATTTACGAAGCTCTTTTTTTTAAGCATTGGCCCTCGTGAGCTTTCATTTTTCTGTAGCAATTCGCAATATTGTCTTTACTTAGCAAGCAATCAGTAGACAAATGATGCTATATAAAGCTGATTGTAAAGATTTTAATGTAAATAATTAATAATGTAAGCAGAATCTTTATAAAGTTGTCTATATTGTTCGACCGGTAAAATGCTTTTATTTTCATCCTTGTTGATAAATTAAATATATGAAATATTAGTTATGAAATAGCAGTTATAAGAGTTATCGTATTTAGCTCTTATATCTGCCTAAAGGACCAAGAGATAATTTTTGCTGAGTGGTTTTAAGCTATTTTTTATATTAACAAGCGTTTTGATCAAAAGCTTACAGAATATTTAATGGTAAGCATAAACGTAAATATTATACCTCGCATAACCAGAAGTAATTTTTAAAAAAATTTATTTAAATAACTATTGAGTTAATTACAACATTAAAATTTAGTAAGTAATACTTGAGTATAATCTTTTATTTCTACACACATTATCATTACTTTACTTTTAAAATATAGCAAGTTATATAGCACTAAGCTGTATAAAATAATTATTCATTAGTTTTTAAAAATTCCTAAACTTACAATAGAAAGCGCAATTTAAACATGAATAATTTAGTTACAGCGATAATTTTATTGTTTTTTAAGGCAGCATTGCATATAAGTAATTACTTACTGGGCGTTAGTTGAATACAACGTAAGTTATACTCTCATTCATTATAGCTTTTTGCTGCTGGCAAAGTTTGTTATTTTTAATAGAGTGCATTACTCTAGATCTTAGTCTATTGCTTAATATTAGAAGGTCTAGCAAATTTAATATTTTATTTTTATCTAAATACCGATTGTGTAGTGCAAAACAAACAAGCGCAATTACCGTAAGCGTTAGCTGATACCTTAGAGCTATTAGTTAAACATATGAAGGAACTTTAATTGCGATAATCAGCATTAATCTCTAAGTATCTGTGAGTTAAATCGCAGGTCCATACTATAGACCGTCCACGACTCACTCCCACATCTACTTCAATGTCAATATTTTTACTATTCATATGAGTATTAACCTTTGACTTATCATAACGTGCTACACACATTCCATTATTGGCTACTTCGATGCCACCAATTGCAATGCTGAGCTTATCTCGGTTTGCTTTCTGACCAGACTTACCGACTGCCATTACTATGCGACCCCAGTTGGCATCTGCTCCTGCGATCGCAGCTTTCACTAGAGGTGAGTTAGCTATAGACATAGCGATTCGCTTCGCTGCTAGCGCGGAAGCGGCACCTGATACTGCAACTCTAATTAGTTTGCTTGCTCCCTCACCGTCGCTCACAACTTGTATTGCAAGATCATGCAATAGATCATACAATTTTCTGCGAAAGTCACGCAAAGCAGGATCTTTTGTAGTACTAAATTCTATATTTTCTGGCCCACTTTTGCAGGTGGCAAAGATCATTGCCATGTCGCTAGTGGACTGGTCACCGTCAACCGTTATTAAATTAAAGCTACGCTCTATTCCACGGGTTAGCATTGCCTTAAGTAATGATGGAGGTAATTTAGCGTCAGTTACAATGAAGGACAGAGTGGTTGCCATATTAGGGGAGATCATACCAGATCCCTTAGCAATTCCGTTGATCTTCACAGAGTGTCCGTTGATACTAGCCGTGCGTGATGCCATCTTTGCAAAGGTGTCAGTGGTCATGATAGTAGCTGCTGCAATTTCCCATGCATCATCCGCTAGTTCTGCTTGTGCTGCCGGTAGATTTGCAATTATTCGCTCGTAGCGTATTGGTTCACCTATAACGCCAGTAGATGCTATCATGACCTCTTGTGGTTGACATTTCAGTACTGCTGCAGCTGATTTTGCTGTCTCTGCGCACGCCACTATTCCATGTGTTCCTGTAAAAACGTTCGCATTACCCGCATTTACCACAAGACCGCGAGCTGTGCCGGAAGAAAGGTGTTTTCGGCACCAATTAATTGAAGGGCCTGGCATTTTGTTGGTGGTTAAAACGCCTGCGACAGTTGTCCCTGGGTCAAAAGCCATCAACAGCATATCGAATCGTCCGTCGTAGTATATACTAGCGTTTCTTGATGCCATTTGGCAACCAGCAATAGGCGTTAAAATCTGTTTTTTATTTGGCGCTAGCGGAGAAACCGGAAGCGGCTTCATGGTTATTTCTTTCTATAAAATTTTAATAATCTAACGACGATTAGTTCATCAATCATATTCTAGCAATGGTTTACCATTCATGTCAAATCGATCAATTTTAGATTTTTTGCGTAACATTTTTAAATGTGAGTGAATTAGCTCATTAGTCATATCAGCAGTAAGTTGGTCATGCATCTCATCAAAACTAGGTGTGGTTGCTTTTCGCTTGTCTTCTAGAAGTATTATATGCCAGCCAAACTGGCTCTTGACTGGTACTTTAGTATAAGTCCCAGTCTTCAAGGTGAATGCTACATCTGAGAATGCTGGCACCATTTGATCAGCTTGAAACCAACCAAGATCACCTCCACGAAGGGCTGACGGATCAGTTGATTTCTCATTGGCTAGCTTAGCAAAATCAGCACCTTTATCAAGCTCTTTAATGATATCTTTAGCTTCTTTTTCGCTTTTTAACAGGATGTGACGTGCTTTAATTTCTTGCTTATCTGTTCGATTTGCAATGATTTCATTATAGCGCTTACGTAGGAGATTATCAGTTACTTTCGAGGCAATGTTCTGAGTGAGGTACACTTCAGTAATGACGCGATCTTTTGCTTCTTTAATTAATAACTTTACGTCATTCTGTTCGGCTATTCCGCTGGCAATAGCCTCCTTAGTAATTAGTATATGATCGATTGCTCGATTGAGCATTGGCTTGTAGATAGTATCTAGCGGCAATTTTTGGTACTGTTCCGGTAGATGATTCCTCATTGTCATTAATTCGCCAAATGTGATTTTGTTATCATCAACACGCGCAACAACGGTAGCTAAGTCAAGAGATGATTCGCTCGTTGGTCTTAATTCATGGTTTTGCGCGATTACTGATCTACAGACAGTAATATTAAGCAAAATTAAAGCAGCGCCGACCGCACGGCGCAGGGAGAACAACATACGCGGGTGTCCTTTCAAAATTTATGCGCGGGTGTGCTGCAATATCTTTAGGTTAGCTTGATACTGTAACGACTAGCAGCATAACCAGTTTTTGATGATTAGCAAGCACATTTGCACAGAGCAGAATTTTATTCAATCTATACAAAAGATTTATCAGATGAATACTTGATACATTATACTAATATTGCTTTATCTCCTCTATAAGAAAATAGAGAATATTACTTACGCTACATGTCAATGATCAAATTTGTATTATATTAAAACATTTGAACTAAAGTATGCAATCAAATGGATTTTAGTTGTACTTTGTATTGAGTCTGTTGGTAAACGTTTAGTATTGAATTTGCTTGGAAATGTTTGGTTTAAATGTGTATTATAATTACTACTATTTTGTTCTATCTACTATTTTGTTAATTTTTGAATTTTGCACACTCTAAGAGATTAAATAAATTAGTTACGAAATCATGTTAATTAAACATACTTAATTTTTTATTGATAAATATAGTAAGGTAATAAAGTCGCAAAAAGAAGATTTTAGGAGAATGTTTCTCGCTTTAATGCTAAAAGTTAGCAAAATTGTACAAATTATTGCCTAGTCAAGAAAATCTTGTTCGCTATGAGCAATGATTCATTTTTGGTATTGGTGTAAAATCTCAATTACAGACAATTTATACTCTTCAAACTTTATTAGTAAAGCAATCAATTAATGAGCGGGTTAATATAGATTGTTTGACTAATCCATGTGCGTTGACAGGGGATGCATTCACGCCTAAATTTCCTACCAGCGTTGTGTAGGTGTTTTGCGTAATTTTATATTCGAGGATCTTCTATGCTTAGTGGTATTGCTAGGGCTATATTTGGCTCGCAAAACGATCGCATTATCAGAAGAATGCAAAAGCACATAGATGCAATTAATAATTTCGAAATAGTTATTGCAAGCCTGTCAGATGAAGCTCTACAGGAGAAGACTGCTTTTTTTAGAAGACGTTTAGCTGCTGGTGAAACAGTTGACAACCTTATGGAAGAAGCATTTGCTGTGGTGCGGGAATCATCTAAGAGGGTTCTTGGGCAACGCCATTTTGATGTTCAAATTTTGGGTGGTATTTTTTTACATCAAGGTCGAATTACTGAAATTAAAACTGGGGAAGGTAAGACTCTGGTTGCGACTTTACCGGTATACTTAAATGCCTTGCTTGCCGCCGGAGTTCATGTGGTGACGGTGAATGATTATCTAGCTAAGCGTGATGCTGCTTGGATGGGGCGGGTGTATAATTTTCTTGGTCTAACAGTTGGCTGTATTGTACACGATCTTGAAGATAGTGAACGTAAAGCAGCTTACGCTTGCGACATAACATATGGGACTAATAATGAATTTGGCTTTGACTATTTACGAGATAACATGAAGTTCCGATTGGAAGATATGACCCAGCGGGATTTCCATTATGCTCTTGTTGATGAGGTTGATTCAATTCTTATTGATGAGGCCCGCACACCGTTAATTATTTCTGGTCCAGCCGAAGATAATTTACAATTATATAGTCAGATTAACGAGCTAATTCTGTATTTGGAAGACGATCACTATGAAAAAGATGAAAAGCATAGAACAATCATCTTAAATGACGAAGGCGTCGACAAGATTGAGCTTTTGCTCGTTGACGCTGGCATTATACGTGTGGGTGCTTTATACGATGTGCAGAACATTAGCTTGGTGCACCACATCAATCAAGCTTTACGCGCTCACAAGCTTTTTTCGCGTGACACTGATTATATTGTAAAAAATAATCGAGTAGTCATTATTGACGAATTTACGGGGCGAGCCATGGATGGTCGTCGCTATTCCGATGGTTTGCATCAAGCACTAGAGGCTAAAGAAGGAGTTGCCATACAGAATGAAAACCAGACTTTAGCATCAATAACTTTTCAAAATTATTTTCGTCTTTATCCCAGATTGGCCGGTATGACTGGTACAGCAATGACGGAAGCGTCTGAATTTCGAGAAATTTATCAACTCGAGGTTGTAGAGATTCCTACTAACGCTCCTGTTGTGCGTATTGACGAAGACGATGAGGTTTATCGGACCATTAAAGAAAAATACGAAGCGGTTGTAAAAACGATTGAGGAATATCGTAATAGAGGGCGTCCGGTACTGGTTGGGACTATATCAATCGAAAACTCAGAATCTGTTTCCAAAATTTTAAAACAGCGCAAAATTCCGCATAAAGTTTTGAATGCTCGCTTTCATGAAGAGGAATCTCATATAATTGCTCAGGCAGGTCGTCCTGGGTCTGTGACTATAGCTACTAATATGGCAGGACGCGGTACAGACATTCAGTTGGGTGGAAATATAGAGATGTGTTTAATTCAAGCCCTGGAGGGTGTGCACGATGAGGGCGCACGGCTACAAATTGTTGATAAGGTTACTGCTGAAGTTGAAGCAGATAAAAATAAAGCATTAGCAGCAGGCGGTCTATGTGTAATTGCTACTGAACGTCATGAGAGTCGGCGTATTGATAATCAGTTACGTGGTCGTTCAGGTCGTCAAGGTGATCCAGGACGGTCTAAATTTTTCTTATCCTTAGAAGACGATCTAATGCGTATTTTTGGCTCTGAATTGATTGACGGGATGTTAAAAAAGTTTGGTTTGCAAGAAGGAGAGGCAATTGTTCATCCATGGATTAATAAAGCCTTAGCAAAGGCACAACATAAAGTAGAAGCTCGTAATTTTGAGATTCGTAAGCAACTATTGAAATTTGATGATGTCATGAATGATCAGCGCAAGATAATTTATGAACAGCGTAGGGAGATTATGCGCTTGCCTGACGTACATGAGCTAGTTACAGAGATGCGTAAAGAAGCAATTGATGACATCGTTACTCAGGCAATTGAAGAAGGCTCATATTCTCATCAATGGGATTTGGAATGGTTGAATGATCAGATAGTGAATTTACTTGCACTAAACTTACCCCTGCATGAATGGGCTAAGGAAGAATTTATAACCAAGCAAGATATCCTGGAACGTGTTTATAAATTTTCTAATTTGCACATGAGTGAGAAGGATATTAATTTGGGCTCGAAATTGATGAGAATGGCCGAAAAACAGTTATTATTACATAAGTTAGATCAATTGTGGAAGGATCACTTGTTATCGCTTGATTATCTTCGCCAAGGCATTAATTTAAGGGCGTATGCCCAAAGAGACCCGTTAAATGAGTACAAGCGCGAAGCATTCTGCTTATTTGAGAAGATGTTGGCTGATTTGCGTACTAGCGTAACTTGTACAATTGCACATTTAGAAATCCCCACACAGTCATTAGATAATATTGCAATAATCAATGCAGGCAAAACTGCTAATAATCGAATTATAAACAATCAATTAATAAATGGTCAAGCAAATAGCTCAGTTAGAGAAGACGGTTATGGGGTAGTCTCGCTCACTGATCTGCGTAAAACGACTTTATTACCGCAGTTACCTATTGATCGGACAATCTCAGGGCTGAATAAATTGGCAGTTTGGAACAACACTCAACGTAACGCGCGATGCCCGTGCGGATCTGGTAAGAAGTATAAGCACTGTCATGGCAGATTTAAATGATTATATAAATTTTTGCTTGGAATCAAATACGGCTTGATTAAAGAAATTTAGAACTCTATGCGAAACTTTCGTAGTAGTTATTGTTGAAGCATGTATTTAAAAATCATCCGATTGAAGTATAAAATTTATCTACAGTTTACAGGTTAATGCAAAGAATCCATTTATTCTTAACTTTAGTGAGGTATTTGGTTGTGTATGTTTAAACAGGAAATAACAAATCTTGTCATCGGGTCATTAATTTTTATCTAGCATATACAAAACGCATTTTAATGTATTATTCCAGCCGTTTTGTAAATTTTAAGCAATTAGGTTGGGAAAGCATTGTTATATTTTGAACTTTCTAATGATAATAATATCAAATTTATATTTGATATTATTATCAAGTGCGTTTCATTCTATATGATCATCTAATTATTAATTGAATCTACTAATTATACTTTAATTCGTAGTATGGCTTGAATGTCGTACAGTCAAACAATAGCGACAGCAATTATGCTAATTAAATTATAAAGGTATCTGTTGTGTTATGCAATGAATATTACCACCTCCAATCAAGATCTCGCGTGCTGGTATGGGAATAATTTCTCGGTTAGGTAATGCATCAGCGATTATTAGGCATGCATTGTCGTCAGTGCGTGGATCGAGTAGAGGCACTAAAGCACGGCCATTAGCTAGGTAGAAATTTACGTATGATCCAGCTAATCTATCTCCTGCTTTACGTGATTTACTTCCAGGTCTTGATGCAATACCACTTGCCTCATAAGCTGTCCTATGCAGTGGACCTGGTGCAGGTAATTTAATGATATGGAAGGGATTGCCGTTAATATCACGTGTATTGTCTAGTATCGATAATGCTCTGGCAGAGCGTACATATTGTTCATCGTAAGGATCGTCAGTCCATGTAAGAAAGATTAAGTTTGGTCCAGCCACATGTAGTAGATTATCGATGTGTCCTGTAGTTTCATCTGCATATACACCACGAGGTAACCAGATTACTTGACTTGCACCGCTGTAAGATTTTAATATCTCTTCGCACAATCTATACCCTAACTTGGCATTACGACCATTACTAAGCACACACTCTTCGGTAACAAAGATAGTACCTTTTCCGTCACTATGTATCCCTCCTCCTTCTTGAACCAATGGTGCACGATATCGATCCATCCCTTCGTTTTTTGCTACAATAGCTGCCACTGCATCATCTGCTTGCCAGTCTTGGTATAGTCCATGAGCTACACCCCCCCAAGCGTTAAACATCCAGTCGACTGCTCTCTTAGAGCCTTTATTGTTAATTAATATAGTGGGTCCAACATCACGCATCCATGCGTCATTACTTTCCATTACTACTAAACTGACTTCACTTGGTAATGTAGATTTTGCCCGCGCTAGCTTTCTCGCGGAGACTCCAATTTTTAACGACTCAACGCTGACAATAGCTTCTGCAACGGCAGCAAAAGATTCTTCCGCTGGCATGGCATCCTTGCGCCAGTTATCGCTGCGTTCTGGCCATAACATCCAGGTTCCAGAATGAGGTTCGAACTCGCCTGGCATCCAGTAATTATCTTCTACTGGGGTACTTTGCAACAGATCTACTGTTCGATCTAATAATTTTGTCATTTACTTGCAAGTAGTACAATATTCTTGATTTGTAAGCACAAAATGACGGGTCATAATAAAGAAGCCATTTTCTTTCGAGGAGTTTGAAGAAGATTTTTTCTAAAACTATAATTCTAACCAGCTTGAAAGTAGTTATTGCACTAGACCACTATCAACATCTATTGACCTAGAACAGATTATACAATAATAATCATCCATTATTAAAGACTTTATGTCTCCTAAATGTCGAAATAAATTAATAATTCAATATCTTTGAAAAATAATAATTAATTAAATTTTATGCCTATAGCAAATATAATTGATCTTTGCAATTTAAATACGACTCTAAACTATTTAAAATATTTATTATTACTTTTAATCGTAAATTAATTGTACAATTAAATAATATTTTTATTAATCTTTAGTAGCACTTGTAAAGCTAATATTTAAAATGTCGTAATTATTTTTAAATAAGCATCAATCTTGGTATTCAATTTATAGTGACCTTTAAACAAAAATACTAAAACTTTGCATTCGTAATCCGAATATTATGTTTTATTCCAGGTTTAGGATTATCATTAGTTAATTGGCCTTTTTCGTGAAGATTAACAAGAAGTATTTTATCGGGTTAATTAGCCTTACTTTATGAGTTATTAGTACTAGTAGATGTGAAGTTAATGATATATCAACCTAAGATCGAATTGATTTTTAAATAAGATTACGATTTAGGTACCATTGTATCTTTTAAAAATACCTAATCAAAAAATGACATTTTATCAGGTAAAATCTATGCAATTTGTCTTAAAAATTTTATACTACCAAAAATCTAAATTTAACATTAATCTTTTGACTAAATTAACATTCGATCTTATCAAAGATACTGTTTTAACTTGCATATTTGTATGAGGATAGTATCTTAAGTTTATCTTAATCGATATTAAGCATTTATATATTGAACTCAGCAAATAGTAATCAACTAATACAAGTATATTGCTGTTATTATAATATTTTTCTTTATATACGCAATATACGAATTAGGCTGTACTTTATTTGCTATTCTTAAAAATTACATTTATTTAAGGAGAAAGAGATACAGAGATTTAACTATAATGCTACTGCATATAGATTATGATACTTAATTAGCAATTTCATACTTGTTTTTATTTCTAAGAGCTGCAATTGAAATTTATTTGATATTACAAGCTAAAAGTTGATAAAATTACAAGCTTTATAAGCTATCAAATCGACAATGCAATTGAATGTGTATTATATCTAAGATATTATTATGTAATAATCGTAAATATAGCACAGTTAAGGAATAATTTAATTATTATGTATCTAATATCTATCATTCATTGTAATCGATAGCTGTTTCGATTAAGTTGATTATATCAATTTTTGTTTTTGATAATTCAGCCAGAAGTTAAGTATCATTGAATACTAGTTACAATTGTGTTTCTTGAATTTTTCCTAGTATTATTAAACTACTCTCAGATTAAGTGTAGAGATTATTTGTTTTCTCTATTTCGTATTTACAGTAATTTGGCTATCTACGCAAGATTAAGTTAATAATAAGCCTTTTGATTTTTGTTCTTTTCTGCAGATTAATTTTTATATTATAATCTTGAATAAAATCATACGCTATAAGATATTTTTGGAGCTTAATACTGAGTATTAACACAATATTATAAATTATTGATTAGATGGCGCAAATACTTGATTATTTTAAAAACTAATGGATAGAATAGCAATATGTTTAGCCCTACAGCCTAAATCATACTAGTCTATTCTGTATCGATGCTGTAAAATCGATTAAATTATTCAATGTTAGTTTTTGCATTTTGCTTTTAGTGTCTATGCCTAAAATAAATTATTTATTTGTTGACGCGAAACTTTTTATAAAGCACCGTCAGTTGCTAACACAAATCGATGTATAATCCACACTTAGCGGTTAAGATTAAAGAAATAAATTGCTGTTACTCCATGAATTACTTGTTAAAATATATTTATGCTAATAGCGTTTTTTTAAATCAAAATATTATAGAATTTGATTCTATCGAAATTAACAAATAGTTATTTGTTAGCAATATTTAATTATCAATTACTAAATTGATCTCTTGATGTAAAACGCATTTTTAATTATTTCACTAATAATTAATCGTTAATTATTAGTGTGTTTTTACTTTATTCTGTTCAATTTAAGCTAGATAATCGTAAAATTATTAATTTTTGCATTGTTTGATGTTATAAAAGATGCTTCTAGGTAGAATTACTAATTTAATAATCATCACCGAATTCTATGCTGAAATCTATTATTCGTAGTTACATTGGTTATACTACATTAACTAAGGTTATGCGTGCCTATATTCGCATGCTTTTAGCAACAATTAACATTGAACGATACATAGACCAAGAATCCGAAGCTATTATCGCTAGTAGTAAACCCTTTTTAGTGATTTTTTGGCACAATCGTCTTGGTTTAATTGCTAATAGTTGGCCACGCGGTAAGCCTTTAGCGATGTTACACTCATGGCATTCCGATGGTTGTATGATAGGTGAAGCCATGTCGGACTTTATTACTTTACCGATTCATGGCTCAACCAGACGTAAGCCTATGAATGCTCTGCGTGGAATGCTGCGTGCTTTGAAAAGGGGCTATCCAGTGGCAATTACTCCTGATGGACCACGTGGACCTCGTATGCGCTGTCAGCCTGGCGTAATTGAGGTGGCGCGATATACAGGCCTTCCGATACTTCCATTTACTTGTAGCTTGCGACCATGCATACAAATTGCTTCCTGGGATAGGTTTTTGTTTCCTCTACCATTTACCAACGGTGTTGTTATGATTGGCGGGCCAATTTACCTTACTAAAGAAGATAATCGAGAGCAGGCACGCCTTTTAGTTGAAGGAATACTAACCGATGTGACAAATGCTGCAGACCGCTATTTAGGCATGAAACCTACAGCACCGGCTCCTCCAAAGCAGACTCTATCGATGTGATTTTACAAATATACAAAGCACTTGTTACATTCTCAGGATTATTTCTTGATGTATATTTTAGGCTGAGATTAGTGCGAGGAAAGGAAAATAAATTTCGTTTAAATGAACGACGCGGCATAGCTACTAAATCCCGCCCATCTGGCCGATTAGTCTGGTTACATGCTGTTAGTGTAGGTGAGGCGGCTGGGCTTCTTGCTTTAATTAAGATAATCCATGATACCAAGCCATGGATTATCTTGTTATTGACTACTTGCACTGTTACTTCAGGTGATTTAATCCGCAAATTATTACCTAAAGGGGTGATTCATCAGTTTATACCCATAGATCGGCCGGCTTGGGTGGGGCGATTTCTTGATTATTGGAACCCCGATTTAGCTATTTGGATGGAGTCAGATTTATGGCCAACTATGGTGACTGAGGCTAATGCACGCGGCATCTATATGATTATTGTTTCAGGTAGATTATCTTTCCGCGCATTTCAACGCTGGAAAAGTATAGGTAGTTTGGCTAAACCTTTGTTTAGCGCATTTGATCTGGTGTTGGCTGCTAGCCATGAGCAAGTAAGACGTTTCTTTGCTTTGGGTTGTGTTGATGTGCGTTATGTAGGTAATTTGAAAGACTCCATTGTTCCTCCTAAAGTAGATATAAAAATTGCTGCAGCATTGCGAAATTCTATTACCTATCGTCCGGTTTGGCTTGCCGCTAGCACTCATCGAGGTGAGGAATCGCTAGTTCTTGATGCTCATGCTCAGATTGCTAAAACTAAACCAAACTTGCTAACAGTTATTGTGCCGCGTCATACAAATCGAAGCGATGAGATTGCTCGTATTGTGCAAAGGAGAGGATTAACTTTAGTCCGTCGCTCGGCTAATCAATCAATAAAAGAAAGAACTTCTGTATACTTAGCCGATACGATGGGCGAGATTGCTATTTTTTACAGTGTCATACCGGTCACCTTTTTGGCTGGTTCTATGGTAAAAGTAGGTGGTCATAATCCGATAGAAGCTTCCTATTGCGGTACCGCAATAGTATTTGGCCCGCTTATGGAGAACAATCGTGAATCTGCTGATGCTCTTATTGCGGCTGGTGCCGCAAGAGAGGTTAATGATGCTGCTAGCTTAGCTAAAACGGTTGAAGATCTACTAGACGATCCAATAACAGCAAATGAAATGGGAGCATGTGCGCGAAGGGTTGCTATAGCGAGAGCTATTAAAATTAATTCTATTTTGGAGGTAATAGATCCAATACTTCCCGAGAAACCTCTTGGTGTCACCTAAGTTTTGGCAAACTGCTGGTTGGCTAGCACTAGCTCTGTTGCCTATTAGTTGGCTTTGGAGATTAGTTACTTGCATCCGTAAAGCTATAACGAAGCCGTATCGTTCGAGCTTACCGCTAATTTGTGTAGGTAATGCAATAGTAGGCGGTGCTGGTAAAACTCCAACTGTGTTAGCTATTGCTAGTAAGTTAATTGCTCATGGCAAGCGAGTGGGATTATTATCACGAGGCTACGGTGGACGTCATGCTGGACCTATACATGTAGATTTAGCTGTGCATACATTCGCTGATGTAGGGGATGAGTCTATCTTGTTGACTGCAAGAGCTCCGACGGTTGTTGCACGTTGTTTGCCTGATGGCGCTAGATTACTGGAAGATAGTGGGTGTGATGTTATTATTATGGACGATGGTTTGCAGAATCCTTCTGTCATACCAACCATCTCTTTACTTGTAGTTGATGGCGTTATTGGGATCGGAAATGGTCAAGTAATTCCTTCTGGGCCATTGCGCGAACCATGGAAAGATTCTTTGCAGAAATCGCATGCAGTATTATTGATAGGTGAGGATCGTAGAGAAATTAAATCTTTGATTGGCGACAAACGTTTAGTACTACTTGGAATGTTAGAGCCATCTCTTGCAGCTTTATCTTTACGCAACTGTCGGGTACTGGCCTTTGCTGGAATTGGTAGACCATATAAATTCCATGAAACTCTTATAAAAATCGGCGCTAAGGTGATTGGTTTTCGTTCTTTTGCTGATCATCACCCTTATAGATTATCTGAGTTGAATAAGCTAGTAGAAGAAGCAGTTTTTGAAGATGCAATCTTAGTGACTACGGCGAAAGATGCTACACGTTTACCGGTAGAGATTAGAGCAAGCGTCACGGTGGTGGAAGTATCGCTTGTTTGGGGGGATCCAACAGCGCTCAGTATATTTTTGGATCGGATATTATCTTTTTAAGAGTATTATTTAGCATTGGAAGTTATGATGAATAATTAATTAGATATATAGACCATTCCAATTAGTAAGGTCACTCATTTCTCGCTTTATCAGAAATAGCTTCTAGATAATTCAATAATTTTTTATTGAATAGGCTGGCAGCTAGTTTCTATAGGTGAAATAAGAAATTTATTTGTAGGCATTCTAATGCTTTTAATTAACAAGTGTTAAAATTGATCGTACATATTTCATCTTGTGGTTTAGGTGATTGTTTTGGCTATATGCGATAATCAATTATGTTAATCTGTAAGATTAATAATGGTTAAATTATACCAGTAATAATATTAATCATAACTAATATTTTAGTATTAATTTGATGAGTGCACAAAACAATATGACCAACAAAAATAATTATTATTCTTTATTACCTACAGAGTTAATGTGATAGAATTATTGAAAGATATTTTGTAAATAAGGTATTTTTGTCTTATTCATACAACCTAGTTTTTTTAATACATCATTTTATTTTGATTAATTTTTTAACTTCTTTGCTCAAAGATAAGCGTATAAGTTCATAAAATATTTTTTATATTTGATTAAAATACATTCAATTAGGTAATTAGTATTGATTTTAGAGTAATTAATCTTTATATATTGCGTAACGTACAACTTCTTGTCCTTAATATACTTTTGAGTAGCAAAAATTGCTTGAAGGCACTGTTAATTTTGATTAATTGCTGTAGAGACTCGTGCTACTAAAGTTGTATTTTAAATAATTGTTGCAATTGCTTCTTTTTTCTTAATTAAGTAAGTAGCATTATAAGTGATTATATAAATTGCTCTTCTAAAATTAAAACTTTATCGATTTGGGGCGACCATGATAATTATTTGCCCATATCTGAAACAATATTAAATATAAAAACTAAACTATAGAGTAATAAATTAAACTATAGAGTAATAAATATAGATAACTCATTATAATTAGCTTTAACAAAATTTTTAACAGTCATTTTTTTATTTACACTTTTTTTATTTAAACTATTGATTGGTTAGTCTATGATTTACCCTATTATAGGTAATAATCCTCAAAATGTTTAATTAAACGCTTGTTTTTTTTTAATTAATTTATAATTAGTACTTTAGTTAAAAATTTTGTTTAAGCTATTTAAAATTTAATTTTTATTCTGAGTCCATTCGTTTAATTAATTTGACAAGTCCTTAAGAATACATAAATAAGCACCACTTGCTAGTGTGTTATACTAGCAAGTGGTGCTTATTTATGTATTTAACCCATGCTAAAATATATTAAAATATATAAATACAATATCTTAAATATGCCCCAACAAATGTTGAGCAAAAATATTTATATTATTCTTTATGATTGTATCTGTGAAAAAATTATTGACCTAATAAATATCGTGAAGATATATAGTTGTGCTATATTATAAGGCGACCGGAGTTTGCAATGTTTTGTTAAATTATTGTTGATGTAAGTTAATAGTATTATTTATAGTTTATTAGAATAAATTGGTGTTATTTGTTTACGTTTGGGCTGGATTATTCTCGAATAGGATTGTTTCTAGAAGTTTTTAACTTCACGATGTGGAGACAACTATCAGTTGTGCTGAGAAAAGCAAATACCGTATGTAATAGATTTATTTCGTGTTTTTACAGAACAGAAGAAGAAAGCTTATTTTTCTTACCTTAAAAGGTTTAATATACTTTATCGCGTATTATAAGTCCAACGCGAATATCCACTGTATTCTTTTTATAGCGATTGCTTCTGTCCCGCTGGTTCTATACTTAAAAAATGTGCAGAAGCATTTAGAATTTACACAGATGTATTATCGAAGCTAAATCTTTTGAAATATGCTTGTGTATAATGCTTAATGCACTGGAATTGCTTTGTTATAGGTTTATTCTAAGTTAATTAAAACGATTATAAAGAACTATAAACTTCAAGTAGTCGAATAAAGTTTAGAGAAAATACTAAGTAATAGAAAATAGCACTGCGCCGTTATTATATTGTATGGTCTTATACCTATTTATTTGCCATGTCCGGCATATTTATTGGGAAAGCAGATTTATGTCCTGTAGAGCCAAATTAGCCATCCACTTCCGAATAAGATACGGTAAATTACGAATGGAAAAAAGCTTGCACACTTTAACCAATTCATCATTAGCACGATTGATGTCAAGGCAGTAAAAAATGATAATCCAACAGCTATCAATGCGTCGATAGTAAGTTGAACATCACTATAACGGTATAAATCTAAACTAATTGCTGTTCCTGCAGCAAGTATTGCTGGAATTCCTATGAGCATTGAAAAACGACTTGCTTCTTGGCGTTCGTACCCTAGTGCCCGAGATGCTGTTATGGTGATGCCGGAACGACTGGTGCCTGGAATCAGGGCGAATATCTGTGCAAATCCGATAATTAGAGCATCTTTGTAGGACATATGTTTAATTCTTCGGCTTGTTCTACCAAGCCGATCGACAATTCCTAGTACAATACCAAAGCCAAGATTAGCCCAAGCAACTATTTTTGGAGAACGAATAATATCATTTATGTAATACTTCATTATATAACCAGCGCAAATAATGGATATGGTTGCTAGAATTATTTGCATAGTTAAGCGAAAGCCAGGATCTCGATATCCTCGTAATGTACCAAGAATCATGTGAGCGATATAGCGCCACAGGTATATGCATACAGCCAACAAACTGCCAACATGAACTGCTACATCAATTATCATTCCTTGATCATCAGTACCAAGTATAGTTGGAATCATTATTAAGTGACCCGAAGAGCTTACAGGAAGAAATTCAGTAACACCCTGAATTAATGCTATAAAAATTATATGATCAATAGACACTTAACTTTCTCCGGCAGTCTAAATTTAAATTATCAAAAATTCTATAAAGACTAGCTTTATTGTAAAAATACAATAATTTGTAATTTTAAATTTATCTGTTTTTTTAATTCAATAAAATTGATTATTACTATAATAATAATTCTAAGATCTTGTAAGATTTGTGAGTTATTTGATAAATTTGATTGTGAGATAACAAAATGATTCATAGCATATCTAGACTATGGATCAAACAAATTACTTAATACTAGCTTGCAGCACGTACTTATTAAGTAAAACAATACTTGTTAAGATTTCAGCTACTACAAACCTAATATACAACATAAGTTTTTATTTTGAATAATGAAAATATTTTATTATGCATAAAGTCAAGCGACAGCTGGCTAGGTTTTACTTTGCTAAAATTATTCATCTATATTTTTAATATTATAGCTAATTTTATTTTAAATATCATTAGTGTAATAACTTAGGTATCTTCTAGATTATATTTCTTTCTTCCGCTCTTCAATAGTAATTTATCAAATATGATAAATTACTATTATACTCGTTTTGATTATACGCCTTGATAAATAATGAATAAATAAGAGAAACGATCTTATAAGGAACTAGGAAATATTCATCTGCACTACTTAAAATGTAAGTTAAAGCACATTATAAGGTTAGTAATAGCTGAGAAGTAGATGATATTATATCATTGATTTACCGATAAAATAAGATCTAAGATATAAAATTCCTACTATAAATATAAATAAATCTTCTACCAAGCAGCAAATTATAAACATTTTAAAAACGTTAAGGTTATCTTATGCTCTATACAGGCTATAAATTACTAGCAATTAAAAAGTATACTAAATTTGCGTTTGTGATCTAGGATCATTATAATCACAAATAATTAATTTTAAAGCTAATAAGTAGATATGATATTCATCATATAAATAAAGTTAACCATTTTATTATACATTTTTTCTAAAAAAACGAACATAATTTTCTGGGAGCAATCTTAGTACTCGAAAAAACTACGCAATTTTCTAGATCGAGATGGGTGTTTGAGTTTGCGTAATGCTTTAGCTTCAATTTGACGGATGCGTTCACGAGTTACGCTAAATTGTTGTCCGACTTCTTCTAAAGTGTGGTCGGTGTTCATTCCTATTCCAAAACGCATACGTAACACACGTTCTTCTCTGGGAGTTAAGCTAGCTAATATTCGCTTGGTTATTTCGCGTAAATTAGTTTGAATAGCAGCATCTAGCGGTTGTATAACGTTTTTATCTTCGATGAATTCGCCTAGATGTGCATCTTCTTCATCGCCAACTGGTGTTTCTAAGCTGATAGGCTCTTTAGAAATTTTCAGTACTTTACGAACTTTATCCAGTGGCATCACTAATTTTTCGGCTAATTCTTCTGGAGTTGGCTCGCGACCGATTTCAGGAAGCATTTGTCTCGAGGTGCGAACTAATTTATTAATCGTTTCAATCATGTGTACAGGAATTCTAATGGTGCGAGCTTGATCAGCAATTGAGCGAGTGATAGCTTGTCTTATCCACCAAGTAGCATAAGTAGAAAACTTATAGCCTCGGCGGTATTCGAACTTATCAACCGCTTTCATTAGGCCGATATTGCCTTCTTGAATGAGGTCTAAAAATTGAAGGCCACGATTAGTGTATTTCTTTGCGATAGAAATAACGAGGCGCAGATTAGCCTCAACCATATCTTTCTTTGCTCTCCCAGCGTCTCGTTCGCCTTTTTGGACTGTCTGTACAATGCGTCTAAATTCGCTAATAGGTAGTCCTGCGTCAGCAGAAATTTTTGCTAAATTGGATCGATGTTTTTCGATCTGATCACTATAAGTTTTGAAAAACTTTCTCCAGCTTTCACCTTTCTTTGCAACTCGTTTAGCCCAGCCAGGTTCTAATTCATTACCAAAATGTTCTTCCATAAATGATTTACGAGATACATTGACACTGTCAGCCATCCGCCAAAGTTGCGTATCCACCTGAATCATATTACGATTTAGTGAGTATAACTGTTCTACAATAGAGTCGATCCTGCTATTGTTCAGGCGTACACTTTCCATAGCTTCAATTAGGTCTCTTTTAAGTTTTTCGTATTTGCGTTCAGGTGTTTTAGCAAGCTCTTCACCACGAGTCAGTTTATCAATTCGACGTTTTTGCATTTTCGCAAGCTTACTGTAAGTATTAGCAATATTATCAAATTTTTTTAGTACTTGTGGAATTAGTTGTTGCTCCATTACTGACAGAGATATATTGTTTTCTTCGCTATCATCAGGGTATTCATCGTTTTCTTTATTATCAAGACGTTTAGCTTTTTCAGACTTAGTTTCATTTTTTTTGTTGTTTTCATCGGAGTAGGGCGTTAGGGTAGCATGTTCTACACCGTAAGTAGCTTCCAAATCGATGACATCGCGCAATAGGATAGTGCCGTCTTTAAGTTGGTCGCGCCACTGTACAAGTGCACGGATAGTTAGTGGACTTTCGCAGATACCGCCAATCATCATCTCAAGACTAGCCTCGATGCGTTTAGCAATAGCTATTTCACCATCGCGAGAAAGTAGTTCAACCGAACCCATTTCGCGCAGGTAAATACGCATCGGATCGTCGGTACGTCCGATGTCTTCCTCAGAGACGTTTCCGGTTAATGTATTGTCTTTATCAATTTCTTCTTCCTTTTCAGGATTATATTCGTTTTCAATAAAATTAATACCCATTTCATTTAATACGCTAATCAGATCCTCGATTTGCTCTGAGGACAAATCTTCGTGTGGTAAGGTAGAATTTAACTCGCTATAAGTTAAGCATCCCCGTTCTTTGCTTTTTTTGATAAGATTTTTAATTAGTTGGCTTATGCTATCCAATAGCAACCTATCTGGCACGGCATCGTTCTCATGGGTATCTTTATTCTTTTGGGATGCCTTTGCTGTTTTAGTTGCCATAAGCTGTTGACCTCGCATTAATTGTCAAATTGATATCTTGCTCCCGCAGAGAATACTTTAAACTATTAAGTGTACAGTCAAAGCTGTGTAAAATACGGAAATAATCGGTTGCAAGCATATCCAGCTTCAATGTATTGAGGCCATAAAGTTAGATGTGCGTGCGCTAATGATATTATTTATTACGTCAATCTACATTGCATTTGCGTCTGTTGCGCCTATTTCATCATGATTTACCGCATGAATATTATTTATTAAATTAACTTTGTTTGCACGAAGAGCCATAATGATTGCTAGTGTATTATTGTCAATATTTTGACTATTATTCTTAATAATAGAATCTATTTCCTGCTCTATTTTTTTAATTTTATTTTTCATTAATAAAACAAAAAGAGCTTTTCCAGCAAATTCTGCGTTGTAACTTTGATCGCAAAATGGAAATATTTTTTTTGCATTTTTACTTAGAATAATTTTATTTGTAAAATTTATGTTTAAAAAAAATTTTATGGATTCAAATGCTGATTCTGGATAATTCCTCATAAAGCTAAAGATAGCATGCCGTGCATTTTCGTGTACCGGATCAGTAAAATTTTCATATCCAATACATTCACCAAATCTATTAAGCAAAGATGGATGCGCTGCAATAATTGAAATTATTAATTGTTCTCTTCTTACTTCGGAAGAGGATAATGTAAAATCCTTGCGTGACTTGCATGATTTATTTATTAAGAATTTTTTATAATTTTTTTTATTAAAAACTGTTTGATTAATAGAGTGCTTTTTTTGACTTTGGCTATGATTATCCGTGTATTTTTTCGTTAAGGGTGAATATAATTCTTTATCATATTCTTGAATATCTTGATATTGGTAATCAATACTATTAAACAGATCTTTATTTTTTTTGCGAAAAAAATTATGATATTCATAACGTATATATTCATCTGATATAGTATTGATTTTTAGATCAATGTCTTTTTTAAATTTTGCTTTGCTCTCTGGAGTGTCCAGATCACATAAAAATAACCAATTGGCCCACATAAATTCCGCTAATCCACGAGAAGTAGTAAGGAATTTATCTAGTACTTCTTTACCATAGCGCTTAATTAAGTCGTCTGGATCTTGCCCTTTCGGCAACGTTACAAAGCGTAAAGATTTGCCTGGCTTCAGTAGTGGTAGAGCACGATCGCAAACGCGCAGTGCAGCACGATATCCAGCCGTATCGCCATCAAAGCATATGAAAGGCTCTGCCGTGATTTGCCATAAATCTGTGAGCTGATATTTACTCAGTGTGCTGCCAAGCGGAGATACTGCAGGAAAACCAGCCTGATTTAGAGATAGAACATCTAAGTAACCTTCAGTGACAATTATTTTGCCGAACTTTGCGATCAAATTACCTGCTTGACTGATACCATAAAGAATTTGTGATTTGTTGAACAACTGAGTTTCTGGTGAGTTTAAGTATTTTGGTTGATTTTCATCTAAAACTCGTCCACCAAATCCAATGACATTGCAGCGTCGGTCAATTATAGGAAAAATTATCCTGTTTCGCATATAATCGACCATCAAGCTGGAATTTTTCTTTTCTTTATACTCTTTCACTAAACCTGCTTCTAGTAGTATTTTGTTCTTCACCCCCCTAGCTTTCATGGCATGCTGTAATGCATTGTGAGATCCTGGTGCCCAACCGATGCGAAAATTTTTTATAGTTTCCTTAGTTATACCGCGTTTCATTAAATAATTACGGCCAGCTTCTCCAGTGCTTGTGTGAAGTTGTTGCTCGTACCATCTGCAAGCAGTATCCATTGTCGATTGAATGGATTTGCGACTTTCATTTTGTTGCTGGTTTTTTGATTTTGAGTTCGGTACGTAAATTCCTGCTATGCTAGCAAGCTCTGCAACTGCTTCCATAAATTTTATGCCATCGGTTTCCATAAGAAATTTAAATATGTCTCCATGTGCTCCGCAGGCAAAACAGTGATAGAAACCCTTCTCATCAACTATAGAAAGTGATGGTTTATTATCATTATGAAACGGACATAGTGCTATGAATTCACGGCCATTTCGTTTTAGCTTGTATTTCCGGCTAATTACGCTGGATATTGTCAAGCGGTTACGTAGTTCTTCAATGAAATGCGGAGGAAACGACATGGGTAGGACTACTTTGCATATCAGAATGGGATCAATTAATGATACGTTCAGTCTGGCTATAATCGCGACTGCAATTGCAACGTGCTATATTATACTAGTCATTTTCTTGTTGATCTAGTGTAGATCTTAAAGCTGCCTTTATGCAGCTGGACTGAATTGCTAATTTTAGATTTCGTAGATGTATCGACACTTAATAGAGGCAACAAATAGTAGTTCGTTGTAAGTTTTTATAGTTTTTTCTATGAAACGAATAAATTAAGCGTAAAATGCAGCTACTTTGAGTTAAGTAAGCTATTAACATTTGATATTATTTTTCTTACAGTATAGTTAGATATTAATTATTTTTGGTATTTATAATTGACTATGTGTACAATTTACATCGTACGTATAACAAAGCATGTTATATATTTCAGTTATCTATAATATTTTTTATACTTCTCTATACTTTAGACAATCCCGTTAGGTAATTCCAATGCTATTAGAATTTTGTTAGCAAAACTAATTATTTCTATTACGAATCTTAATCAACTTAATATTTAGTTATACTCTTTTTGAAGAATAAATATCATATTCTAGCAAATTGCGTTTGTTTTTATAAGGGATTTAATTAGCTTATGTCGGTGATTATACAGGGTAACGCCTGTATTATGTGAGTTCATCAATGTAAACAAGAGCAATTTGCTGGTCTATATAATTTACCTATTATGCGTAAAAGCAATTTTTCAAAGACAATACTGGTTACTGCCGGAAAGCAAAAAAACCATTGCTTTTACAAGAAATAAATAATTTTTGCACAATCTAACATTTGGGTTGTTTAGTCTATAAAAAGTTTTATCATCGTTTTTTCTAGCATAAATTGCAAAAACTTTTTAAGCTAATAGTTGAACTATAGTCATCTATTGCATAGAATACTGAAAGCTTACCTTCAATAAGACATAAGATTATAATCTTTATTAAAAGGTTTTACGACTGATTGGCTACAATCTATTCATTTTGTGTAGGTTGTTATATTAAATATATGACAATAATTAGACTTCTTTCTTTATAAATCTGAAAAAATCAAGATATGTTTAAATTATTGTCGACTATGTATTTTTATTTTGCTTAAAAATTAATAAGTTAATTCTTTGTTTATGGAGTGAAATGGCTGTGATATAATCAGGTATTAATTTCAATTAAGTATCTATTACAGGCTTTTAAGTAAATTCACGAGAAAGTGGATTTCAATCCAGAAATTAACTTGGTTTAGTGTTATAACGCTTAATAGGTTGGCGTAGCCTGCTATTAATTATCCAGTGATAACGCGGTTATGTAGATAACCTACCCTTTGATCGTTATATAAACTTGCTAAGAAATTTTGTCTTGTATTTTATTGTTAACACCCTAACAATTGTCTATAGCATGTTAAATACAGTATAAGGAAATTTTTAAGTATTCTGTTAATAAAAATTTAGTATATAATTATATGTTTTTAATCTTATGATTAAAGGTATATTTGTGTGATTATTATCAAATGTTGTTTCTAACATATAAATATATTATTTATATTATAATGGTTATTTATATTATAATGGTAAGTTAGAAATTTTAAATATTAAGTATACGAAAGGCACTATTTTATTGCGCTTGTATTACAGAATTACTTCTATGAACTTAAAATCCAGAGAAAAACATAGATTACATAATCTGATATTGCTGTAATATATAATCAAAATTTAATTGTCAGATTTATTTAAAAAAAATTATGACCAACAGAAAAGAATTTTTTGATTTTCTTTACTGCTCTGTAGTCAGTAAATGCTATCACACGATCATGGCTACAAATAATTGCATCAGAAGTGGCCAGAATAACTTTTTCTCCACGTACTATTGCGCTAATTGTTATTCCGGAAGGCAGCGGATTATTTTTTAACGAATGCCCCACCAGTATCGATGTTTCTGTTATTTCTGCTTCAATTACTTCACCGAAATCTTCTCTTATCGAATAAATTTGATGAATATGACCTTGACGAACATGCTGAAGTATTCTGGAAACAGTAATAGCGCTTGGATTTACCAAAGTATCAATTCCAATCTGGGCAGCCAGTGGAGTATAGGTGGAAGAATTAGTCAGTGATATCGTACGTTTACAACCGAATCGCTTGGCCAGCACGGAACTTAAGATATTTACTTCATCTTCGTTAGAGACGGCGACAAAAGTTTCTCCTTGAGAGATATTCGCCTCTTCCATAATTTCTGGGTCGAGCACGTTGCCGTTTATTACGGTGGCATTCTTGAGAGATTGAGCAATATAACCGGCGCGATAATTGTTGCATTCGATCACTTTAGTACTTGTAGCACTATGCTTGTGATCAATTTCTTCGGCAATTGTCAAGCCGATATTTCCACCACCAGCAACTATAATGTTGCGAGGTTCAGGCTCTTTATTTCCGAAACTAGCTAGTACGTCAGATAGTTGTTTACTATCACATACAAAATATACCTCATCCCCTGGCAATAGCTGTTCGTCTATTTTTGGCAAAACCGTTTTATTATCCCGGATAATACCGATTATAACTATGAGCAATTTGGCAAACATCGAGGTAAGATGGTGCAGGGGAGTATGAATAATAGGCGTTGTTTTATTGCAGCGTATTCCTAGAATTTTGATCTTGCCGTTTGCCATAGTTAGCGCTTCAAGCGTGCCTGGTAATTCTAGACGTCTGCCAATTGCACGGGCAATTTCTCGTTCAGGTGATATGATTACATCAATGGGAATGTGCTCATGCGAGAACAAGTTACCCCAAGTGGGAAGCAAGTAGTCCTGGTTACGCACTCGAGCGATCTTAGTTGGTACGTTAAAGATTGAATGAGCGATTTGACAGGCAATCATGTTGACTTCGTCGCTATAGGTTACCGCAATTAACATATTTGCTTCACGCAGCCCTGCTGCTTCTAATGCGCTAGGGTAAGCGGCTAAGCCGGTTATTCCTTGCACATCAAGTGTATCGCTTATCTTCTGAATACGTTCTGCTGATTGATCAAGCATTACAACATCATTGTTTTCGCTGGCAAGATGTTTAGCAATGTTAGTGCCAACTTGACCTGCCCCACAAATAACTATTTTCATTTGAGCATAAATTTCATATAACAATAAAAATTTTTACAGTAACGCTGAAAATAAGTTGCTTCTTTAGAGCGATACTAAGATATCTTGTCCTTTGTGCATCGGTTAAGACGATCTATGCTAAACAATTAATTGTTCTGCGCTTAGCCGTACCAGAATAACTGTCTTTCTAAGGTTTAACATATTAATGTTTTAACATATTAATCAAGCTTAAAATTTTTTTTAAAAGCACTGCTTAATAAAGAGTTAATGATACTATACGCCTTATATTCTTTCTAAGAAGAGAAAAATTTCTTCGGAAGGTATAGGTTAGTATAAGTCAATTTAGCCATTTAATGATTGCTTAGTACATTTTGGAATTCTCCCGTAGATAGACTACACAACTACGATATTACACATAATAAAAAAGTTTTGTGCAGAAACTTTCAAGAAATCATTTTTATTATTACAATGCGTAATTGTTTATATGATCCATACGTATCTCAAAATTTACTTTTAATATTCTCACGTGATTGGTGAAATTGATAATATATGCCTAGAATGTCTGGATAATATATGCCTAGAATGTCTGTAAGATCTTATAATATAGATCGCAGTATTTAGCTACTAGTCTTTCCAGAGGAAACAATACGAGAATTATCTAAAATTAGTGAATGTTAAATTAACTAGAAGGTAGTCCATAACTTACAAAATATTTCAGATCTCTATTTCTTCATAGATATAACTTAGCTTAAGTTCAATATCCTAATTAATTGCTAGAGCGAATTAAATGACCATTTGGGTTTTGATTTACGATTTTTCTTGCCTAAAGCTAGAACCAATCTTTGCATTCATGGATAATAATATCTGATATACAATAAAGGATTTTCTATAGCATTTCTAGCTTTCATATAGCATTGGCAGCGAAGAAACTAGCAGCTTTTTAATTTATTATTTAAATTGATTCTATAATCTTAAATAAAAAAACTTTTAACTGCACTAAAGTATTATTTGTGCATACAAGGCTAGTTTGCTTTTAATAATGATTTATAGGTATGCCATAATAAATTTGACTGTATTGAATAGCTCTAGAAAATTATCATTTACATTTATTTAGCTTTATAGCTAAAGATAATGAAAAAGCTTTACATTTCTTTTTCAAAGAATTACCTATTTACCACTTAGATGTTAGTGCTTCTTTTCGACGATTAAGAATATTTTTATGAATAGCCTGTTAATCCAATGCTTAATAAGTAGCTATGTTAAACCAAGTGCTAAACTACTAAAAGTAGCATACAGGATTTCTTATGAGTGCTATTGGAGTTTAATTAAGTCGCTATTGCCCTTCAACGGATTCATAATTAACTTAGTTAATCAGAATTATTCCTACTTTTGATAACACATCAGTTAAGGCATTTTATTATTAAGAAAATTTACATAACCGTATCATGCAGTTTATCGTAGTTATCATGCAGTTTATCGTAGTTGCATTATCTTTCAGATAATCTTACTAAAAAACTTAGCATAATTTTTCTACTCCGGCTATGATTATTTGCTTATCAATTACAAACGTAGATTTTTCTAAAATCTTAGATTAAATATCCTCGATAAATTTTTAAGCAAATGATCGCTTTTATACCGGTGTTATCGAGTATTTATTAAAATTTTGATCTCGTTTCTAATTAAAATCTACTCAAAGACAATCAAATCCTTTAATTATAGAGTACATACTTCTAATTAAAATATGATAATGTATTTTTTAGAAAAAACTTTGTTTAATCTTTAGTGTTCTTATGGTATTCTCTTTTTTAAGCGATTTTAAGTGAAAATGTCTTGTTGAGTTTTTATATACAGCAAATATCAGCAGCTAGTCCGCTTTAGGTTAATTTCTAATTGAAACGCTGTAAATTTTTAATCCTATAGAAGTCAAAATATAGGCCTAGATTGTATAAGTAGATTTATCGAAGAACAGAAAAATCACTAATTCACTGTTGAATAGTACTTAATTTTAATAATTGATTTAGTACTTTAATCCAACAGCTAAGTTACAATAGAGGTTATTTTAGTAATTTCTACAACATCAAGATAAAATATAGCTAGTTTGTTTGTCACAATTAAAACTAATCTGGTTTAGCTATTATCTTGCATTTAACTAGTTAACCCTGCTCTTATTATTCATTAGTCCAATATTAAGAAAAAGTATCTTAAAATTTTTATAGTAAGGCGATTGTATTTTTCTGAGTTTAGATATTATTCCTAGATACTTTCATAGTCTTAATGATTTGAATTTTTCTCATTGCGCGCACATCAATAAGGGGGTTTTACGAATCTTGTTCCATCAAGCAGCATATTATTAAACAACTGCGTAAAATAGCTAGCTCATAGAAAAGTTGTTTTTATTAATATTAGCACTAATAGTACAAATAATGACAAAGCAAATGGAAAATGATGATTAGAAAATTTTAATGCTGTCCTAATCAAAATATATACTCGTATTAATTACAGCATATTGCCGATCCTCGCATCTAGACAGCAGGTCGAATTGCCTAAATCTTTAGGCAAACAAATATTTTATGTATGATTTAGCTTACGTAGTGTCGAGTGTGTAATAGATTTTAATTATTCCAGCTAAACCACGCCTTCCTGTAGTGAACTTAATTTATGGCGTTATCTTGACAATAAGTTGGCATTATCTTAACAGTAAGTTAAAGTTGAATCTGAAGAAAAGCCAATAAGAGTTACAGACTCAGTTTAGCTAATAAAACACCAACATGATCATTTATACTGACATAAGTATTTTATAATTAAGCAGAACAACCGGGTTAAATGATTGGATTGACACTAGAAATAACTTATTTTGATTAGTTACCTTTACCACCTTGATACTGGAGTTTTATCATTATTTTTAGCTAGATTCCACTTATCGAAGCAGATAAGTGATTTACGAGTATTTAATTCAAATGAATTGTTGGCGTATCTGATAGTGAACTAATAAAACTTATTAGGGGTAGGATTTCCTGGCTTGATCCCTAAAAACTTATCTATTATTTGGTCAGAGCAATTATATTGTTGAACAAGTAAAACTACTAGCTTGGGTCAATCACCTTAGGTGTAGTTTATATGTAGAAGGCCAAGGCGCGAAAATAAGATCATGAATACATAATCGAAGAGCTAATCGTGTTTCTCTAAATAGAGATAGTTTATTTCGCCAATAGTTTTTTACTAACAGCAATATTTATTTTCAATTCCATCCCTTAAATGACAGTTGTTTTACTTATAAAATAAAAAAAACAAGATCAACTTGTAATAAAATAACACTTATAGCTTAGGGTAGGTGGTTAACAAATTAGCCAATTTTCTTATCTAAAAAATCACGAAAAAATGAAATAGTAGCTTCGCTAACGTGATGTTCAATACCTTCAGCATCTGCCTCTGCGATATTCCGGTCAACCCCAATAGCTATAAGGAAATCACATACCATTTGATGGCGTTCTTTGCATGTCTTTGCCAAGATACGACCATTGTCAGTAAGGAAAATAGCACGATAAGGTTTACTGGTAACGTAACCATCGCGCTCCAATCTTTTTAGTGTATTGTTGACGGTTGCTGGACTGACACCAAAACGTTCTGCTAGCGCTACTGCACGAGCTTCACCATCTTGATCAATCAAGTTAGCGATCATTTCCACGTAATCTTCTGTGACCTCGCGTGCGTGTTCGTTGCGCAAACGTTTAAAGTTGTCCGCTTGATTATCGATAATTTGGAAGATAGACTCGTTAGCCATTCCGTCCTCACGCAAAAAACCTCTATCTGAATTTTATAGTGGGATTTGCTTGCAAGCAATTTATCAAAATTGATAATAATATTCTTATACGTATGATCATAGAATATTGCAACACTACTTAATAAAAAATCAGACTTTAAGCGTAAAACTCAACAAAGCTGATTATAAAAGTGTACAAAATCTATAATTAATCATTTAAACTAATTCTCTGCTTGTAAAAATCCTTTAATCTTTGGGCTTAATTGAATTAAGCTGCTTGATATCTTGATATTATTGCTTCGGCACTGTAGTGTAATATGTTGCTAATATCTAGCATTCCCTAATAAAGATATCGCATCGATAGATTAATAAAAAATATTGTTAATTATTTTGGACGCCAAATACTGTAGTAAGTTGCTTGTATTTTGCAAAAAACTTAAAGGGCAAATGGAAACATATTCCAGGTGAATGGCTAGGGTTAGAAAATAACTATATTTCGTCAATATAATACGTTTTAATTTACTAGTGGTAGAGTAAAACCAATGATACATTCTAGAAAATAGTGTAAATAGTTATAATAATAACTTTTTACACATAAATTAATGCTATTAAAAAATTTAACTAAGATAAACCGTGACGGATGTTAATAGCTTATTATCTATGATTTGCATAATTTTGTTGTGTTTATGTTTTGTTTTATGATTGTTCTTACATTTATGCAGCAAATATAAGGATAATTGGTTTTTGAATTTGGCTTGAAATTTAGTTTTTGAATTTGGCTTGAAATTTAAAAGATGATCTCAGCTAAGCGCGTTATAGATCTTCTAACACTTCTATAGTAGAATGATTAGATGCTGAAGGAGGTGATAAAGTAGCTTTTGCTAAAAGCATGGTTCTGCATCGCTAAACTTCAAGCGGGCAGTGTGTAATGCTAAATGGCTTAGCAATTATATTTGCTAATTTTTTCATATTAGAAGGCAATTGCCAACCAATACTTAATTTCTTATCTTTTCTTTGTTTTGCGCAAGAGTAATTATAAAATAAGGTGCTTAATTTATTAAATCATTCAAAAATTAGTCGTTTGCATTTTTTATATAATAGCTTATATTGTCCAGATATGTGGTCAATTTCTAACATTGAATATAAACTTTGGTAAATCTATAAGTGGGAGAAAGTGTTATGGCATTATTTTACTTGTGTTTGGCTGTGTTGTTTTTACAACTCTATATTGGTCTAACTCCTCATTGAATATTATTTCGTAAGCTAGTTTGTTTATGATTGTCGAGGAGAGTAGGCTTCAGCGAAGCTACAATGCTTTACTCAATACGTTTTTCTAAAAATGCATAATTAGGGTAAGATTCAATTTCTCACACTAATTATGCATGATCTTAAAAATTATTTGCTATTCTAAAAGTAAGTTTACTATTATAAATGTTAAGCTGTTGCTTAGAAAAACAAACAGTTTGTCTTATCAAATTTTAGCGCTCATCGACCGTAAACTTAAATTATTGTTCAAATGTTTTAGCATATTCTATGGCCAATCGCTTTTGGATGAGCTTTTGCCAGGTGATAAGTATGCATTGTTCATTTAAGTGGAGTATATATAATCAGCTTGATAGCTTGATTATATCTCAAACACTATGACAAAAAACATTTCTACTATACGCAATTTCGCGATTATTGCTCATATTGATCATGGAAAATCAACATTAGCTGATCGGCTAATTCAGATGTGTGGTGGACTGTCTGATCGTGATATGAAGCAGCAAGTTCTTGACTCTATGGACATTGAGCGTGAGCGAGGAATTACTATTAAGGCGCAAACTGTTCGTCTGATTTATAATTCTAGGGATGGCAATAACTACACCTTGAACATGATTGACACTCCTGGTCATGCAGATTTTAGCTACGAAGTTAGCAGATCGCTAGCAGCCTGCGAGGGCTCTGTTCTAGTAGTTGATGCTGCGCAGGGAGTTGAGGCGCAAACGTTAGCTAACGTTTATCAGGCGATTGAGCTAAATCATGAGATCATAATTGTTTTGAATAAAGTTGATTTGCCTGCTGCTGATCCAGAGCGGGTAATGCAGAATATTGAAGAGGTAATTGGCCTAGATACCTCGAGAGCTATAATGCTTTCGGCAAAAACTGGTCTTGGAGTTGCTGAATTACTTGAAGCAATTGTTGAGTTTTTACCCCCCCCGAACGGTACTAAGGAGGCCCCACTAAAAGCAATTTTGATAGATAGTTGGTATGATAGCTATCTTGGTGTTACCTGTCTTGTACGTGTAAATGAAGGTATACTAAAGAAGGGCCAGAAGATAAAGATGATGCAAACCGGTGCATTGCATCGGATTGAGCTCCTTGGTGTCATGACGCCAAGAAGGGTTACTGTTGATGAATTAGGTCCAGGCGAAGTAGGCTGCATAAACGCCTCTATCAAAAAAGTAGCCGATACTAGTATTGGAGATACAATAACTGAAGAAAATCGCCCAACGGATAAGTTGATAATAGGTTTTAAGCCTAGTATTCCTGTAGTATTTTGTGGGATATATCCTGTTAATTCAGCAGATTGTGAAGTTTTGCGTGATAGTATAGAGAAATTACGTTTAAACGACGCTAGCTTTCAGTTTGAACCTGAGACCTCAGCCGCGCTAGGTTTTGGTTTTCGTTGTGGATTTCTTGGCCTGCTTCATCTAGAAATCATTCAAGAGCGCTTGGAGCGTGAATTTAATATTGATTTGATTACTACAGCACCAAGCGTCGTTTATAGAATTTACACAACTGATAATACAATGATTTATCTACATAACCCTACCGATCTGCCTGACTTAATGAAGATTGATTATATCGAAGAACCGGTCATTAAGGGTACAATTTTTGTACCGAACAAGTATCTTGGTCATATAATAGCTCTTTGCATTGAACGTCGAGGCGAACAAATTAAGTTAGTATATTCAGGAAGCCGAGCAATGCTAGTTTATCGTCTACCTCTGAATGAGGTTGTGTTTGACTTTTATGATCGTTTGAAAGCGAATAGCAAGGGTTATGCAAGCTTTGATTATCAAATGGCTGGCTACAACAAGAGCGATTTGGTTAAGTTATCAATCATGGTTAATTTTAGGACGGTGGATGCATTATCGATGATTGTTCATCGCACTCGCGCTGATCTACGTGCTAGAGCTATGTGCTTGCTTTTAAAAAAACTTATTCCCAGACAACTTTTTAAAATTGCCATCCAAGCAGCAGTCGGAGGGAGAATTATTGCTCGAGAAACTATTAGTGCCATGCGCAAAAATGTAACAGCAAAATGCTATGGGGGAGATGTCACACGAAAGAAAAAATTATTGGATAAACAAAAAAAAGGCAAGAAAAAGATGCTACAATCTGGACAAGTGGAAATTCCACAATCTGCTTTTATTGCTCTCTTGAAATTAGATGTCTAAGCTTCAAAAGCAAAAGTATTTTGTCTTTATAATTCATTTAAAACTGTTAACTAATAATAAATTATGGTGTACTTGCTATTGACATAAGGTTCTCGATTTTGAAATATGCCAACTTAGAAGAATAACTGGTAGGAGGCCAACCACTAAAATAGTTAACGATGGTGTGGCAGCTTGGGATATTCGTTCGTCAGCTGCTAAATTGTGCGCTTGTACTGCAAGAGTATTAAAATTGAACGGACGTAAAATCATCGTCGCTGGCAGTTCTTTCATTACATCAACAAACACAATAAGTGTTGCAGTTAGTAGGCTGCTGCGCAGCATTGGTAAATGCACTCGCTTCAATATTGATCTCGGAGAGTTACCTAAAACCTGAGCGGCCTTATCCATGTTTGGGGTTATTTTAGTCATTCCTGCTTCAATAGTATGAAGCGATACTGCAAGAAAACGAACTAAATATGCGTATATTAAGCTTACAGCGCTCCCACTCATTAATAGTCCGGTGGATAATCCTAGTATGTGTCGTGTTGCATCATCCACACAGCGATCAAAAAGAGATATAGGGATCAAAATACCGATTGCAATAACTGAACTCGGTACTGCATAGCCGAGCGCAGCTAATTTGCTCAGCAAGATAGTGCAGCTATCTTTTGATAACCTATTTGTATATGCCATAAGCAAAGATATAAAAACCGCTAGTACGGAAGTGATCCCGGCTAGGGTAGCGCTATTAATCGTCATTGTTATATAGCGTATACCAAATACTTTGTGCCCATTAGTTGTTGTCATGTGTATTAGTAGAATAGTAGGCAGTAAAAAACCTAAAAATACAGGTAAGGCACAGGCTGTAAGGGCGCCTGCTGCTTTCATCTTACTGAGTCTAAATATGGGTAATTTGCGATAAATGTTGGTTGTGTGATCAAATCGTTGGCGCCCACGGGAAATGCGCTCCATGAAGATAACGATTATTACAAAGATTAGTAAGCCGCTGGCAAGTTGAGCTGCAGCTACTCTATCTCCAAAAGAGAAGATTGCTAAGTAGACCCCTGTGGTAAAGGTCTGTACCCCGAAATAAGATACAGTTCCATAATCAGCTAGTGTTTCCATTACAGCCAAAGCAATACCTGCAGCAATTGCGGGTCTAGCTAATGGCAGTGCAATTCGCATAAATGTTTGTACGGGTGTTTTTCCTAGTGTACGGCTGACTTCAATGACACATACTGATTGTTCTAAAAAAGCTGCTCTAGCCAATAAATATACGTAAGGAAACAAGGTAATCGTCAACATAACGATTACTCCTCCTAAAGATCGAATCTCTGGGAACCAGTAATCTCTTGGCTTTAAATAAAACATTTGGCGTAATAATTCTTGTACAGGTCCAGCATGCTCTAAAAAATTAGCATAGGCATAAGCTAATACATATGTTGGTGCAGCTAGGGGTAAGACTAGTGCCCATTCCATTATACATCGGCCAGGAAAGCGACACATAGTAACTAACCAGGCTGTACCAACTCCTATACTGCCAGTTCCAAGCGTAACCCCGATAATTAATAGTATGGTATTACTTATATAAGTTGGTAGCAATGTGTTGTATAAATGAAAAATCAATTCAGTAGGCGCCATGGCGTGCAGAAATACAGTGAGGATTGGCGCAGCTACCAGTAGAGCGCATATAATGCTAGCAACAAGAAAAAAACGATAGTGTAAAGGCATATATATACCTTGATACAGAAAGGCTAATTTTTCCCTTACAAGGCTTACTACTTATTAATACTTAATAATCTAGGAGAAAAAGTATACTAATACAAAATATCAGTACAAATGAAAACTTCTTATATCGGGGCAATTAGCTTTAATTTTATAAAAATATTTGACATAATAAATATTGTTTTCCGGAAAATTTTTAGTTAGATTGCAGTTAGTAGCATATAAAAATTACTAATAAAAGCATAATCTCATATCTTTTATTCATGTATATATGAAGTATATCAATTTAGTTTAATATTGATAAAAATATCGAAGAAATTTTATGTAATTGAAAAAATGCATATTCGTTCTTAAGTATTATTCTCCTCTTAAAAAGAAGAGATTAATACTTATCTTACCGTTAATAAAGATCATAAATAAATTAGCAAATTTTAACTTTTGAAAAAAGTATCTATTCATGTAATGAAATTTACAGATTATTTCAATAATGGTAATTTACACTAATTATCTACAAATATTTTGTTGATTTTCTTAGTAAATCATTGCTATCTTTATAATAAACATAGGCCTAATATGCTTGCTTTACTTATTAAAATAAATACCGCGCTAAATCAAGTTTGATGAATGGCTATATAATTTATCGGTAAAAAGGGATATCGCTTTTACAAGATATTAGTTTTAAAAAATTATGATGCAAGCGAAATCATTCAGATTTCACAAACAAAACTTATAATTAAAAATTACAAAAGCGATTAGTTATTTTTATAAGGAAGCCCAATCAGGTTTGTATGGGTTTATAATCGCCTCATTAGCGATTAGTTGATGATTGAAGTGAATAGCATCTTTTATGCTATCAATACGGATCATTGCTAAACCAATACCTTTTAGCTTATTGCTATTACGATTGGCAATAACACTACGAACTTCACCGATCCCGCGGCCATTTAAAGTTATTTTTGTTCCAGGGTTTGGGATAGATCCATTAATTTTTATTGGCATCAGTCTTCGTTTTACTAAACCGCGATACTTAGTGCGGGCCGTTAACTCTTGTCCTATATAACAGCCTTTTTGGAAGTCAACTCCACCGAGTTCTTCAAATCCAGCTTCTAACAATAAAGTTTTTTTAACCTCCATATCTTTTGTACCATCTGGAAGTCCTAAAGCAATACGGTAGCGTTCATAAGATTCTCGATCAGTTACTTGTAATTTAGTTGTTTTTAAGATGTTTGGTTTGCTCTCTTTGTAAGAGAGAATACGTATGCCAGCATTGATATGGCGCGGATCAATGAAAGCAAAACCCTCGGCAAAGCTACTCATTGCTCCCCTTTTAGCTGGCAGATGGATTAAGTCTAAATCTAATACATTTTTTCCAAATATTGCTGCCACTGTCCAGTGCTTAGAATTGATCGAAAGATCAATTCTTGAGCGTAATTTATATTTTTGTAGAGTGCAAAAAAAATCCTGTAGACGATCAGCAGCAGTATCAATCAATAGTGCATCATTAATATTGATTAAAAAAAAATCGTGAAGAAATTTTCCTTGTGTAGTTAAAAAAGCACCATATCCGGCAGATTCAGGAGTAACTTTAAAAACATCATTGGAAACTAAATGTTGTAAAAATTGGAATCGATCTTCGCCGGCAACCCGGATAATTCCTCGATCATCCAATATGTGAAAATATGCATTAACCATTGCATTTACCTAAAATATAAAGTTGTTAGATGACATAAGTTGACTTTGCAAGAAATGACAGACTGTAAATTAGTAATTTATCTTCTATTTTTCGTAGATCTACTGATATCTGTAATGCGTAGCTTGGTAATTAATCACAGCATAGTCTGTTCGTTTGATGTTAAATTTTTAACGCTTAAATAATAGAAAAATTTCTATCCAATAAAACATAGATGTACAGTGAGCAAAATCAATTACTTCGATAGAAGTAATGCTATTAATTTAATTATTAGGATACAATTAATTGAATTAATAGCATTTTTCTTAAACAAAGATTAAACATCAGCAAGGCTGAGCAATGGTTGCAGTTTTCATTTAATCTCGCTAAGGTTAACTGAATTAATTTACGCACACGATGTGATCCTAAAATCATTTAGTAAAATGTTTTTAGTTAGTGGCGAAGGCAAAAATATTATTGCTAATAATGCAATATTTTTACCAGATTATTAATTAGACTATCCTAGTGCATTGCCATAAGGTAATATTGACCTTCGTAAAAAACTTAGCACACTAAATACTTCTGCTTTCTTGTAAGCCGTATCATAGATACTGTATCTTTGTTAAAAGAAAATAGAATCATTGAAAATTGTTTATTTTTATTATTTTATTTATTTCAAATGTAATAAGAAGCATTTATTAGCTTTCGAAAATCTTATAATGCTTAAGCTTTCTCATTAATTAATTGATGTATTTATTAAGATTTCAGGCAATGTCTATTGAGTTGGATTGCGCTTCATTATCTAATATTCTAACATATCAGAGCATCAATGTGTTGACACTTTTATCGCTGGATTAAGTCATCATATTTATATTGTATAAAAATTAATTTGTTATTTGTATTCATGCTAAGATTTAATAAGAATATTATCCATAACAGAGTGAATTATGCTGTACGATTTATACTTAATAAAAGATCAAGTAATTTTTTTAGAAAAAAATCGTGCAAAGTAAAAACAATCTATAGTAATTTATTTTGTAATATTTCCAGGTCGTATTAATTTAATGTAAAAATAAAACGATAAATTAATATATTAATTAAATTAGCAAGGATTGTGCAGGCTTATAGTATTTTTCAATAATTTAGAATTTATACTTAAACTTATAAGTATAATAAGCAATTAGCATAAGATTATTACATTATTGTATCAATTAAGTAACTATATTTTAAGTAAGATTTAATTAATGATTAATTGTTAGACATGATTAAAAATTTTAAATTTCTTCTGTAATGCTACATTAGCACTAATTAAACTTTACAAGTTAAATATATTTTATAAAGTTACTTTTTAAAATTATTTAACTGGGCACTAACTACTGTAATGTTCGCTTTTATGTATTAAACTATTATAGTCTAGCTAAGAAACTAAATTTATTTAAGATTATTGTCACTTTAAATGAACAAATTGTTTTTTTGGCTACTAAAAACATGTAAAATATTACATACTGCTGTAGATTCATTTAATCACACAGTGTGATTAGGGTAACAAGAAATTACTAGTTTATTAATTGTTAATTTTTGTTTGCTTACCCCAGGAAGTAATTTTTTGCTGTTGCTAATTTTATAAATTAGGGCACCTTAAGAAGGATTCTTTAAAAAAATGTAAATTAATTAAACGATGATTCTTTTATTAAACAGCTAGTTTTTGTTCAATGATAGTTTATAATTATAAAGTTTTTGCGAGATGTTTGTGAGAAAATTATAGCTTTAAAGATTATGTTTTTGATTATAATCTTATATGCTACTGTTAGCTTTATAAACTTAAGTACTCTTAGGTTAAAACTTTCGCCGGTGTTTTGATTTTTGACATTAACTTGCATTTTCCAATTGACTGCAAGCAAGATTTTTTACAAATAAGTACAATCAGGCAATCAAGTAACTGGATATTTCATAATTCAAATTTCCATTTGAGCCAAATTTTATTTGATACAATTTAAGGTTAACATACGCAACATTTGCAATACCGATGTATCGAGTTCTTTATCTGGTATTTTTTTATTAGTAATTAATCTATAGAGAAGGTTGTGCTCGATATTTAGTAAATGCTCATATTTATCCAAATCAGATTCTCCTAACGATTCAAGATGTTTATTAGCGAATTGACCAAGTATAAGTTCAGTATCTTTTGATCCAGTGTGAGTGCTACGATAGCGTAATTGTTTCTTTCTAGCTTCTAGTGCTTTTGTCATACAGTCTCCTATTTTAAAAATAACAGTGATATTTATCGCTAATTGTTTATAATATTTTTTAAAAGTAATTATCCCGTATTGTAAAATATCAAATCATGCGCATTGCTTAATTTTATTAAGAATATTGTAATAGATTATAAGAATATTGTAATAGATTATTGTATATATCGAGAATATAAGAATTAAATATAATTAATGTTTAATTTTTTTTTTCAATTCCATAGATAAAAATCTAATTATTATTTAAAATTTAAATTAAGTACAGGAATTACTTGATCGAGCAAAAGTATTCAGCATAACCTAAAAAATCGAGCATTTACTTAATTTATATTAAAATCAAATAAAAAATTTTTAGGATATTAGTCATTTTTTATAATAAAATAATACTGTCAGTATTAGATGTAGCTCAAATTAATTATTATATTATTTCATTTAAATAAATTATCTTTAGGTGCTTCAATAGAAGTCTTTCAATTAATTATATCTGATTGCTAGATGTGTACTATATATAAAAAAGTGTTTTTGCCGTTAATTAAGTATGTAGTAGTTTCATTTTTGTTGTTTTGTGGACTACAGTCAAATAATGTGTTCTTTTTAACATTTATCCGTAAATAAATGTTAATAGTGAATTAGAGTGAATATATGAAAATTTCAGTTAAAATTTGTGCAATTTTACAGCATATTATTGTTATTGACTAATAATTTTTTATCTGATATTAATTAGGATAAAATAGACCTAAGGCTAGATGCTGAGTATTGGGTTTAAAGAATAATTTCCTTACAGGACGAGGATTATTATACTGTAAGGTCGTTCAGAGAAAAATTACAAAGTATTATCAATTTAATTTTTAATTAAGAGAGCCTTTAAGCATTTTGCATAATTAGCTAAATTGTATTTATTGCTTTATAATTTGATCTGTAGTGGATTATGGTGTTTTAATGTAGAGTATTGATAATATGGCGGTTCCTAAACGTAAAACTACTCCTTCTAAGCGTGGCATGCGTAGAGCACACGATAAGCTGAAGTCTGATGCTTATGTCGAGAACCAGGATACTGGCGAGCTGCATAGACCGCATCATATTGATCTAAAAACAGGAATTTACCGAGGTAAGCAAGTAATAAAAGTTAAAAATAAATAGAATATTGATCAGGTGAAATAAATATGTAATATTTATAGATTTAAGTGGGGAGAAATTATTAAGAAGATTAACCGTAGTTTTTAGTCGGAGCTTAAGTATTTTTATCTAGCCGAACTATAATACAAGTTATTACTTATAATACAAGTTATTACTTATTGTCACGTGATATTATCTTTTATTATAAATTATTTTGATCTTTCGTAAAGACCAGTGATCGGTTTGTAGAAGTATGTTACTGTTTGTTTATATTAGCTCTATGTTTCGTATCTTAACAATCTCAGTTTCAGTGTTAAATTAAATTAATTACTTACCAATTATTCTTAAGTATCCTTAATTGGACTGCGGTGTAAAAATATAGCTCTCGATGGAGGATCTTGGCTTTCTGCGCTTTAATTTTTTTTGAGCGGTTTGTTCTGAATTTTTAGTTTTTTAATTTGTTTTATCTAAAAAGCTGTTGTTCTTCGTAATTTAAAAAAATATCAACCTTGATTAGTTATGTTAACATTTATTTAGTTTAATATTAGATTAGAAGTTAATCTAATGCTCAACTTTTTGTTGTTATTATATCAAAGTTTATAGAGTAGCAAATTAATTGTAATTACATCTATTAATGCATTGACTTAATGTAATTTTGTCATAAAAATTAATCAAACATTGTGGGTTAAGAAATCAATTATTTTTTTCGTGTATGTGCTTAATTTACCTGATTTATTAGCTTTGGTTTAATATCAATTATCACTTTTAGTTGTAACCTCGTTAGTCTGTCTGGCAAATTAGCTAATAGATTGTGATGATGAATAAATATTTTAAATAAGCTGATATATTTATAATAATAATTACTAAATTATAATGGAAATTTATTCTTGCTAACGTTAATAAAATATCAGTTTAAATTTTAAGCGCAATTTTATTCAATATTTTATTCAATAAATTAAATTTTATTCTGTGTGTTTGTATTGCATTCAGCGGAAATTTGTCATATATTAATTAGGTTTTAATTACTAAACCTTAATAATTTACCTAGCTAATGGATAATAACAATTATTTTATAGATTTTAAAATAGTATTATTGAATTATTCTATTAACTAATTCTATAGATCATATATAACAAATATATTTACTTATACTATCACTTAATTTATTCCACATGCTAGTTTTATCTTTTCTTGTAGTTCAAAGATTCCCTTGTTGCATTATTCAGTTCAGTTCTTCAAACAAGTAGCTTTGCTAAAGATGTAGATAGTGTTTATTTAATAAAAATTATTAGTTCTTTATCCAACATAAAACGTATCAATTTTTAATACTTTACTTACGTAACGTATTGCTATTATTGAAACTAATGATCCGATAGATAAGATCATCGCATTTGGATTTAACTATGTTGAGAATACATGCATACGATAGCTTATTTATTTGATCAGCATATTGTTATATATCTATAGTTATCTGTTAAATTTTTATAAAAAATGCTATTTAGCAATACTTAGTATTTATCATTATGTGACGTACAGCTTTTCTATTAAACTTTAACTTTTGTATCAAATTTCAACAGTTATATTATCATCTAGATTATTTCTTAAAGATTCTGCCACTGAAGAGATACATTTGTAAGCTATTATTTTTTTTATATACACACAGCATTAGTATTGTCGTATTTCAGTTACTTGAATAATTTCTTCAGCTTTCCTCTGTTGAGGAAAAGCAGTAAGCTTGAATGAAGAAATAATTAAGGTTGTTAATAAGCTTGTTTTGTTAGTACTGTAGTATAATCGATTTTTAGTTATTTTCGGTATCGCTTTAGTGAACAGCGAATTGATGTGTTTAAAAAACTATCTTAAAAAGGCAAAAGTTTCGTATAGAGCAGATCATTCCTTAATCTTAGTTAAGATATTTTCCATTCTATTAATCAAGTTTAGAAAAATATCTCAAATTTTCACGACCACTAACTAGCATTTTATTACTGTAAATTTGATGGATCGCGATAAACTATTAATCTATCAGTTTTTAATAATAACAAATAAATGTTTTCTTTAGTTAAACTGGCTGGGGGACCTGGATTCGAACCAGGGTTGACGAATTCAGAGTCCGTAGTCCTACCGCTAGACGATCCCCCATTTGTGCTGAGTACCTTATACACAGTTAATTATACACTACAATAAGGAACAATAACATATGATTGATAATCAAACTGTAGTACTATAATTCCCTATGTAAAATTCACTATGTAATAAAAAATGAAATTATATATGCCCGGTTTACTTCTAGATTTAAGGTTACGGAGTTAATAGTAAAAATTACCATTATATCATTATATATTAGATACAATACGGTAAAAGGCTATGAATTTTATAATAAAAATATTGTAAATTGTTTTTTTTAAAGATAAGGCCTCTATTGAATGTTCATATGGTATTATTGTATCTGCCTAAAATACATTGATAATATAAAACCTACTATCCGGACTGTCATCTGGATATTATATTTTTGCTTTGCTGGGCGCTGCTTGAGTTGGAATTGCCTCTTCGTTTAATAATTTTAGACACAGTAAGTGATTTAAAACAAATTGCTACTGAGTGTAGCTGGATTACAGCTGAGAGTAAAATCTCTCGCAGATTTTTTATGCTTAAGGTATTTAGAAAAAAATACACAAATTATTTAGTTTTTTTGTAGATGATAATTTTTTTAATTAATTGATACGCGAATCAGCAAATTTTTAGAGAAATTTAAACAACTATTTGCTAATTTAAACAACTATTTGCTTACTACTACCTGATATGACCAGACCTAAATCCCAATAAGTTAATGATTTAATTAAGTGATAATTTTTATTAAAAATATAATAGTATTGCATAAGATTGTTTTGCAGTGAATGGTCTAAGGCGTCTATTTTAAATTAATTGCAAAAAGATTTTCCTTGTGTAGGTTGTTAAAATGAATTTCCAGCGAATAGTAGGACAAGGCTCAAGTAGTTGCCAAAGAAGAAAATCTCCCAGCAGACACCTTAAATATGTTCTAAGGCATGCTAATGGGCGTTCTGCTTCTTCTCAGCGGTGGCTTTACCGTCAGCTTAATGATCCTTATGTAGCAGATGCTAAGCGACTTGGCTATCGATCACGTGCTGCTTTTAAATTAATGGAAATCGATGATAAATTTAAACTTTTGAGTAATGGTCAGGGAGTTGTAGATCTAGGTTGTGCGCCTGGAGGATGGACTCAAATTGTCGTTCAAAGAATTGGTGCTTCGCATAATGGTCAGGTGGTTGGTATCGACATACTACCGCTTGAGCCTATTCCGTTTGCTGAATTATTATTGGCTGATTTTAGTCAATTGTCCGGCATGGATTTGCTGAGGTCAAAGCTGAGCGGTCCTGTGAATGTGGTGTTGTCTGATCTAGCGCCTTCTTTCACTGGTCATAAGAAAACTGATCATATTCGTATTGTACTTCTAGCTGAACTTGCTCTTGCCTTCGCCATTGAAGTATTATCGAATGACGGTGCGTTTGTTACTAAAATTTTGCTTGGGGGGAGCGATCAGCATTTCCTTACTCTGTTACGTCAAAAATTTCGGCGAGTACGCTATTTTAAGCCTCAGGCAAGTAGAACTCATTCTTCCGAAACTTATTTGGTTGCCACTGGCTATCGTCGTTTTATCTGATTAATAGTCATTAATTATACTTTGTAGAAAGTAAAAGGTTTGTACGAGTCAGTTTTAAATTTAGCATTCATCTGGATGATATTATTTGTATCGATTGTCTTTTTAATTATTACATAATACATGGCTCCGCTGTTGATCCGAACGGAGGTATAATGGATATTCGCGACGCGCTGACTTTTGACGACGTTCTTTTAGAGCCAGCTCGTTCTAATGTTTTACCAGCTAGGGTCAAAACCAGTACCTATGTAACTCGCAGTATTAAAATTGGTATTCCTTTACTGTCTAGTGCAATGGATACTGTGACTGAATCTCGCATTGCGATAGTTATGGCTCAAGCAGGTGGCATTGGTGTTGTGCATAAGAACTTAGATATTACTTCCCAAGCTAATGAAGTGCGGGCGGTTAAGAAGTTTGAGGCTGGTATGGTCATTAATCCAGTTACTATACATCCGGAAGCGGTTTTGGCTGAAGCGATGGAATTAATGAAGCGATGTGGAATTAACGGTGTACCTGTTGTACAGAAGTGTACCGGTAAGTTGGTCGGTATCCTTACTCACCGTGATGTTCGATTCGCTACTAATGATAACCAGCCGATCAATGAACTAATGACTAAGCATGTTATTACTGTCGGTAAGGATGTAAAAGCAGAGGAAGCTCGTGCTTTACTTCACAAAAACCGGATCGAGAAGTTATTAGTGATTGACGGAGAAAATCGTTGTATTGGTTTGATTACTGTCAAGGATATGGAGAAAGCGCAGAGTCATCCGAATGCTGCTAAAGACGACAAAGCTCGTTTGCGTGTAGCTGCAGCAACTGGCGTAGGTAATGATGGCATCGCTCGAGCTGAAGCTCTGATTGATGCAGAGGTAGATATTATTGTTATTGATACTGCCCATGGTCATAGCGATTACGTGCTGAATGCAGTACAAGAAATTCGGAAGTTGACTAACTATACCCAAATTATAGCTGGCAATATTGCTACCGCGGATGGTGCAAGAGCATTGATTAACGCTGGAGCGGATGCAGTAAAGATCGGAATAGGACCTGGATCAATCTGCACCACGCGTGTAGTTGCAGGCGTTGGTGTGCCACAGCTTACCGCTATTTTAGATGCTTCCAAAGTTTGTCATGAGGCTGGTGTTCCATGTATCTCTGATGGTGGAATTAAATATTCTGGTGATTTGGCTAAAGCGATTGCTGCTGGTGCAGATTGCGCTATGGTTGGATCGTTATTAGCTGGAACTGATGAAAGTCCTGGAGAAGTGTATTTATACCAAGGTCGTTCATATAAGGCATATAGAGGCATGGGCTCAATAGGGGCAATGGCTCGAGGTTCTGCTGATCGATATTTCCAGGAAGATGTTAGTGATACTTTAAAAATAGTCCCAGAAGGCATTGAAGGACAAGTGCCTTATAAAGGCCCTGCTGGAGTTTTAGTGCAGCAGCTTGTAGGTGGTCTACAAGCTGCTATGGGTTATACAGGTTGTATATCGATTAAGGAGCTTCAAACTAATGCTAAATTTCTTAGAATTTCTAATGCCGGATTGAGAGAGAGTCATGTACATAATGTGAGCATAACTCGTGAAGCGCCAAATTATTTACCTGATATATAATAGTGTTATCATGGAATAAAATATGTTACTGGATAAGGTTAAGCGCAGAACATAACAACATCAATTAATCTTTGTTAACCAGTTGATTGGTTAGGGATTCTCATGTTTTTTTTTGACATCTACTAGACTAACAGCACGGCTAGTCAAATATCGTTTATTGCTTGCATATCTTAATTAATGCGATTAATTGACTTTAAAGTGATTTGTGATATAGCAGTGTTTTTATTATTTATTGTCAGTGGACTAGTTTAATTGCTTTTTCGCATGTTTCTAGATTTATATCACTACTATAGTTTATGACATATTTTAGATTTGGTTATTGTAGTTGGTTGATATCAAAAATCAAGCATTAGCCAATATTGTTGAACAATATTTTAATTAATAAGAATAAATCTTAAGTTAAATGTTGAAGACACTTGTCATTAATTCGTCTTCTAAGGCTATTGAATCACATAGTACTGAATTCTTTGAATAATTAAGCGCATTTTAAAATTAATTTTCTATTAATATATTGCAGGAACTATTTTAATTAGTGTATTAATTTTTTAGTACAAAAGTTATACAGTAAAGTTTTTAGTTAGTTATTTCCCCTTTCACATATAGCGTAAATTTGGCATATTGTTTATATATGGTTCAAAATTATTGATCTTTAATTATTAGTGTTTGCTAATCCAATTTAATCTTTAGAGTCATAGTAGACAAATAAGAAGAATAAATTTACGTTTATACTAATGATGTAAATCTGTTTAGGCTTTGCAATTTATACTACTATACCATTATACAAATGGTTGATAGAGATATTAAAAGATTAATATTTTTAGCATTAACAAATTAGTGAATATTAAAATTTTATAATTACTGATATTGCTTAATAGTTAGTGATGTATATAATTTTTATGTTTATGTATTAAAATTATTGCTATGATTTTTACAAATATTTGTTTAATTCATAAAATATTTGCCTTTCTATTTTTGCTCTATAGCATAAATTAGCCTAGTTATCCTAATGAATGTTTGATTCTAGGTTCACTTGAGATAAGAGCAGAGCTTATAAATTAAGTATTTTTTATTTAAATATTTTTTGCATACACACAAATTTTTTATTTATTTAATAAGACTAAAATACATAATTAGCCTTATTAATTATTTTTTAACTTTATAGTTAAGTTTGGATGGGTTGACAAGGTTAATAATTAGCCACAAAAATAATTTCAGCTATTGTAACGTTATTCAAAGGTTTATAATGTTCTTATGTCAATTTGAATTAAGCCATTAATTACTTTGCAGCGTTGATCACACTATTATTTCTGCTGAAGACTTATATCCTTAACGTTATATGTAATAACGGATATTGAATCTATTTAAAATTAGGTTTCTTGCCAAAAAGAAGAAAATTAAGAATTTTGCCACAGTATAACGCAAAGACCTAGTTAGATATAGTAAAAATTTTTATTCGTCGTATTATTAAATTAACGCATTATTTGTGCAACAAAATATTATAAGTCACGGTATTTAATCAATTGATTTACAGTAAACAATTGATGTATGATTATTTTTAGCGGCATTAATATTACAAAAATTGTATGCAATTAGCCAATTAATTAGTTTTAATTTTTTATATGCGTAAATTTTACATAATGATTTTCTTTAAAGCTTGTATTAATCAGTTATTGTGGTTGTAGCTTAGGTATAAAATTAAAAAAGTTACCTATTGATTGCAGGGCTTATCACCCAATGCATAATTTTATTAATTATACTAATGAGTAAAATTATATCTAGAAATTTTCTTATATACTCCGATTAATTACTTAATTTTTAATTAAAATTACAATAATTTAAATCAACGAGTAGCTTACTTTTAAGTTAGGATGAAAATAAATAAGGCTATTGAATAACGCAATCTTGCTAATGATATTACTAGGGCTTTTTTATTTATCTTTAGATATGGTTGCGCCTAAGCCTAGAAACAATCTAAAGGGTGTTTTTAAATAGAAGACAGAAAAACAAAGCGTATAAAGTTGAATATATTTGGTGCACCCGACAGGATTCGAACCTGTAACCTCTGCCTTCGGAGGGCAGAACTCTATCCAATTAAGCTACGGGTGCAGACTCATAACTATATTATATGCATTCAGCTTGTTTAGGCAAATACTGTCTAACTACCTTAGTTATGTAGAGCAATCACTTACTTTAAAAAGTTTTTGCGATAGGAGATTGATTTAATAATTCTACTATTCAAAAAAAATAATATAGGCAAGCAAGTTAATATTAACTTTAAGTCAATATTAACTTTAACTCTAGCACGGTTAACTTATCAAAGTTATATTATACCACCGATGATTAACCAATTACATATCAATTACATATATAGAATATAGTCTATTTTGTTTCTCTTTTGACAAGGAGAGCATATTTTTGTTCGCAACGAGATTTAGGCTAACATGCAACTTAACTATTGCTAACTTGAAGTAACTGGGAAATTTTGATAACTTTCAACTATGCTATTTTTAAGTTAATGTTTTGTTACATTCATCCAAGATAAATAAAAGAGAGCATAGAGAAGTAGAATGGCGTTGTAGATAAATGCTAGTTTATATTTTAGAAACCTAACATATTCTGCTACAGAAAAACTCATTTCTTGTTTTGATAGCTTGTTGACTTATTAATCTATTTTGCTAGATTATTTTAATGTAGATATTACTATTTTCTTGGTCCAGTATACAAATAATCCAGTGTTACCACAAGCTCAATAAGAAGGATAAATATCGTACAGTTTTTATGGGTGAAATTCCTACTGTAGGATGTAATTTTAGAGACTAAATTTGATATATAATGTATATTTGCTTGTCAAAAATAAGAAAAACTTACTAGAAAAGCAGATTTGTATAATGCAAATTATAGATGGAATCTATTTTCATAAAAATTTTTATCGAAATTATAAGCGGAAATATTTTTATTACTTACTAGGCTAAGCTAGGTAATTTTTGTATATTTATGCGTTATTCTCGTTTATATAACTATGTAGGATAGTCAGTTGCTTGCATTTATGGACCTATTGAAATATGATCACGAAAGTAGCTATTATGCTGGGTGGCGCTTGTTTTGATATTTATAGATACTATTGATCGAGCTAAGATCTTCTGAATAATGGTGATAATTAACAAGATATAATTAACAAGTATTCTGTTGCTGTGTTATCATAGTGCTTGCCTAATGTAAGATAACTTCAAAGTAATCTGCGACGTATTGATTGTATTTTATTATGCGGCAAAATTAAAATATTCTTGATTACATTAAATAATTTATATTTTATACTCTTTTCTATGCATTATTTTAATGCTAACGTAAATAAGCTAGGGATATAAAATTTTTTTTATAAAGCATTTTTACTTTGTTCATGCGATTGATAGCAATCGCTTAGGCATTAGTATTTAATATTAAGTCTTACTATTAGCATAGCTTGTCATTTATTATTTGGAAATAAACTTTTGTGTATTGCCCGATACATAGTTTTGATCATTGTATAAATCTTTAAGAATTTAGGATATTTGCTCTTAAGAATATTAATATTTAAATTAATATTCTGCTAACTTACATATTTTAAAAGATTTTATTCTTGAATAGGCTGCGCTACTTGAGCTTGATATAATCTTAAGCAGAAGGACCGGATAATGAACATGGTTGACAATTTCAACCAGTTGTTTGCTAATTTTCCGATCGATATTGGACGTGTGGCCATTGCCTCAGCCCCGGAAGGAGTGGAGGCTGAGGCAATATGCTGTTTGGCTAGATCTCATGGGCTACTTTTACATGTTGCTTGTGACGACACAATGAGCAGTGAACTAAAGAGAGCTATTGCTTTCTTTGATCCAGAGCTGGAAGTAATGCAATTACCTCCTTGGGATTGCTTGCCATATGATCGAGTCTCACCCAATAAAGAAATTATGGGTCGTCGTATCGAAGCACTTTCCATGCTTGCTTTGCGTAAGCTTACTGCAAAACCTGCGGTGTTACTTACTAGTGTTAATGCTGTTTTGCAGCGAGTTCCGCCTAAAAGTTTTTTTGTTACTTCTACAATGACACTAAAGCTTGGTGAGATAATTTCTTTGGAGAAGATAACCGCTTTTTTTGCAAGCAACGGTTATTATCGATCTCATACGGTGCACGAATGTGGCGAATACGCAGTGCATGGAGGAACGATCGATGTATTTCCAATAGGTACAGAATGGCCAGTGCGACTTGACTTTTTTGGTGATAATTTGGAAGAAATTAGATGCTTTGATCCTATGTCTCAGCGTACTATAGGTAATTGTAAGGAAATATCGTTTTTACCGGTGAGAGAAGTCCTGCTTGATGCTGTTACGATACAGCGTTTTCGTTCTAGCTATCGCTCCCTATTTGGTGCAGAACTTATAGGCGATCCTGTTTATGAAGCGGTTTCAGCCGGAAGGTTCTATAACGGGATGGAGCATTGGTTGCCGCTTTTTTACCAAACTCTTAGCACTGTGCTTGATTATGTTGGCAATGCTCCTATTACCCTAGGACATCAAGTAGAAGAGTCTATTAATAATAGGTTTGAGCAAATAGCTGCATATCATAATACTAGTAGGCAAATCTTACATTCTAGCGATATAGAGACCGGTAACAAATACGGTCAGCTTAATCCATCTGCAATGTATTTGGTGCCAGCTGAATGGGATTTACTAATGTCTACCCGAGTTGTGGGAGTTTTTACACCTTTTGCTATACCTTCTGCAGATAGCGTTATTGATCTTGGTGCTAGGTCTGGTATTAGTCTAGCAGAAGCGCGCGCACTTGGTGGTTCTGCATTATATGATGGGGTACGTGATGTAGTGATGGAGGAGATTAGTCAAGGACAAAGAGTACTCATAGCTGCTTGTAGCAAGGGTTCTTGCGACCTAATTGCTCGTTTGTTTCATGAACACAGCATTAATAATGTTGAATTAGTCGCTAATATACAGGCAGTTCAGGCTCTGCCTGCCGCAATCGTTACAACAGCTGTGTTGCCGCTCAAGCATGGTTATCGACTTGGTAAATTAACTATTATTTCTGAGTGTGAAATTTTTGGCCAAAGTTTGTTGCGCAAGTCTAAGTGGGGAAGACGTCGAGGAAAACATTTACTGCGTGATATTTCTTCATTAACAGAAGGCGATTATGTCGTTCACCATGAACATGGTATCGGCCGGTATCTCGGCCTGAAAACTTTGGAGATTAGCGGTGCGCCTCATGATGTGCTGTGCCTTGAATATCTTGGCGGCGATAAGCTTTTCGTTTTAGTTGAAAATATTGACGTTTTATCTCGCTATGGTGATCATGATTTTAAGGTGCAGCTTGACAAGCTTGGCGGTCTTGGTTGGCGTTCTCGTAAGGCTAAGGTCAAAAAGCGATTGTTTGAGATGGCAGAAAAGCTAATTACTATTGCCGCCAAGCGAGAGCTGCGTAAGACGCAGCCGTTGTGTTTGCCGGTGGAAAATTATGATAAGTTTTGTAGCAGATTTCCTTTTATTGAGACAGAAGATCAACTTAAAGCAATCGACGATGTATTAGCTGATATGGAATTATCAAGGCCGATGGATCGGCTGATTTGCGGAGATGTTGGGTTTGGCAAGACAGAAGTTGCCTTACGGGCTGCTTTTGTGGCAGCTGGTCAAGGATATCAAGTAGCGGTAGTGGTACCTACAACTTTGCTTTCTCGCCAGCATTACTGTAGTTTTGTTAATAGATTTCAAGGTTTCCCCATTAAAGTTGCTCAAATTTCTCGCCTTGTTTCTACTAAGGAAGCTAATAAGGTTCGTGATGGTTTGCGTAATGGAAATATCAATATCGTGGTTGGCACTCATGCACTATTGTCAAATCATAGTCATTTTAACAATCTTGGTCTTGTCATTATCGATGAAGAGCAGCATTTTGGCGTTAGTCAAAAAGAGTTTCTAAAAGATATGCGTGATGCCGTGCATGTTCTTACTATGACTGCAACACCGATCCCACGCACTATGCAGATGGCGCTTTCCGGTTTGCGTGAGATGAGCTTAATTACAACTCCACCAGTAAATAGGCTAGCAGTGAAGACTTTTGTTATGCCATATGATGGAATGGTTATTCGAGATGCTCTGTTACGTGAGCGCTATCGTGGTGGTCAAACGTTTTATGTCTGCCCGCGTATCGAAGATCTTGCTCATGTACATAAGAACTTGTTGAAGCTAGTTTTGGACCTTCGTATAGGTTTAGCGCATGGGAGAATGGCGCCAAACGATTTAGAGGACGTAATTAGTTCCTTTATCGATGGGAATTACGATGTGCTAATCTCTACAAACATTTTGGAAAGCGGTTTGGATATTCCGGCAGCTAATACAATCATCATTCACCGATCCGATATGTTTGGTCTAGCGCAGCTTTATCAACTACGCGGACGAGTGGGAAGATCAAAAGCTCAAGCCTATGCATATTTAACCACTCATCCAACCAAAATTCTATCGGCGCTTGCTAAACGAAGGTTAGAGGTTTTGCAAACTTTTAACGGTCTTGGTGCATGCTTTTCTTTAGCTAGTCATGATATTGACATTCGTGGCGCAGGTAATATCTTGGGCGATAAACAATCAGGTCAAGTTAAAGAAGTAGGCATTGAGCTCTATCATGAGATGCTTCGTGAGGCGGTTGATGTGACTAGAGCCGGTGATGAGATGAAGGTAAAGAATGATACATCTTGGACACCTCAAATTACTATTAATATGCCAGTATTAATTCCTGCCACTTATATACCAGACATTTCGGTTCGCATGAGCTTGTATCGTCGTATCGCTGTGTTAGTTAATCAGGATGAAATTGATAGTTTTATTGCTGAACTAGTTGACAGATTTGGACCTGTTCCAGCAGAGGTAAATAATCTAATAAAAATTATTACTATTAAATTATTGTGTCGAACAGCTGGTGTGGAGAAGATAGATGCGGGGCCTAAAGGAGCTATTATTGCTTTCCGTAATAATAGCTTTGCGCGCCCCGATAAACTGATAACTTTCATTCAGCAGAAGGTGGGCTTTGTGCATCTCCGTTCTGATCATAGAATGGTTTACCGTTATGCTTGGAATAATTCGGAGAAGTTGTTGCGTGGGCTCATAGTTTTGATGGAAAAATTAGTTGCTTTAGCAGTGTGACATTTTTTTATTTATCGCTAATGCATGAATTATTCGCTTTGTGAGATAGCATTCTAGGATTAGATTTTTTGTTTATTATAGAAATGCAAAAATAAATCTAGTTTATTTTTATTAACTAAATTAATAATCTGTGATTTAGATAAAGTAATATTAGATTTAAAAGAGCAAAGCTTTTAATTAGTTTAATTAACTTTTCTAGCGAAAACTTTCTAATTTAAACCTTATTAATATCTTTTATTAAGAATTCTTTTGCTTGCTTACGCTACTGTAGTTCGACTTAAGCAGAACGACATGTCGTGTTTTCTGACAATTAATTTTTATCTGCTTTTGTTCAGTAATTATATTAATAATTAATTACATTAGAATTACAAATATCTAATATGTATCTTTAGTTGTAAATTATCATAAAAATATTTCATTAAGCTAAAATTCTTCATAGAAAGCTACTTAAGTTTATTACGTAACAAGGAAAAAGTTTATTTATTAGATAATAAACTGCGAAATATGCGATAATGAGAAATTATTATTTATTGTTGTTGTTATCTAATGATTAGTGTAGGAGTAGTATTGTTCTAATCAATTAAGCAAGACCTTTTATGCCATATTGTATTTTTAAGTAGATATTTAAGTTTGCTGGAAAACGAGATGCTTTTAGTTATCTATTAGGGGGGGGGGGATATTTAAAATATATTGCTAATTTCGCGATGATAATCTACCATACATAATACTTAATAGTCTTAGCATTTCAAATTAATATTATTAGGTTTAATTTAATTTGTCTTTATTTAATCAACAAAATGTTTGAGTATTAAGTTACTATTAAATGATATGAAGATAGAATTGATTTATCTTTCTTTTTATAAACACTTTATTATATGATTGATTAGTATAATCAATGATATATTATTTAAAGATTAAACATTTTTAATTTTATAAAGTTTATTTGTGGTTTCTAACTATATTCTGCGTGTATCCAGTTATCTCATCATAGCTAATGGTTAATAATGTGCTTTTGAGATTAAAATACGCTAAGCAATAAAGAGATACTCGACATAGCTGTCATATTGGCTAAGAGTAATCATCCGGAAATTAATGTATAAGTGGGATCATTCAGTTAATAATAAAATTTTATTCACTAAATCAGGTAAATCGTATTAAGTAATTTCTTGTTTAAATTTTAAACTTACTTATTAAGTAATTGATTAACTGAGATTATATATTTTTTATCGCAAAAACTCATATTTAACCAAAAAAAATCAATTGCTATAAATACTTATTTTTAAAGCTAAATTTAGCATTTAGTCGGGATGTGATTGTTTAGATTTGTTATGTGAATGAAATCTACAGTAATTATACTCGTGCTTACTCTAATCGATAATTTTAAAATTAAATTACAGCTAACAATAATCAATATTATGATTATTAAGAAAATAATTTAAAGATAAATTTAAAATTCTTTGTATTAAAAATAATAAAATATAACGTATTTCACTATATGCTATAAAGAGATATAAAACTATTTTTATAGTACTATTCCAGAATACTAGAACTATTCCTCGCTTGAGTAAAGAACTAACCCTTTTATCTGCATCTTAGGGCAGTAAAATAAAACAAATATTATAACGATGATCTTTTTAATGGCAAATAAAAATTAATATAAAAATAGATTATTATTTTTTAAGGACTATTACAGCTAGTTGTCAGTTAATCAGTAAATGTACCACAGAGAGGGTTTGGATATAAACATTTATTATTTTATCTACTTAATTTACTTAACAGACTGTCTTGCTGTATACTTATCAAGGTAATATTTGAAAGAGTTCAAGCAATAAAAAGATACTTAAAAAATTATTATTACCTATAGATAAATATTTATTTAATAAATTGTATTAATAATACTATCTTTTTATAATATTTATAACATATCAAGCATATATTATTATTTCTAATAAAATCACAATAACGCATAAGCAATATCATTAAATTTATTGGTTAATATGGCTGTAAAATTAGCAATTTACAATTTTTAATTGTTCTATTGTGATATTATTTGATCAATCTAAAAATTGCTAATATCTGACGCTAGAGTTTTTCTTGGATAACTACGACTTTTAATTTTTTCAATCTAGACTTTACAGATTATTTTTAATATACCAATGTGTAGTTATAGAATATTTTAACTAAAAGAAATGCAAAAATAAGTGCAATAACAATTGTTAGTATTAAAGGCAACACTTATAGAATTAATTTAATTACGTTATCCAATAATAACAACAATGAATTTTACTATCCGCATAGTTATAGCAAATAATTATTTAAATTATTAACCTTCTGATGGTAAACAGTAAAAGCTATTTTAAATTATGAATTAAAAATTATCCAACAAAAAAGGTTAAATTACATCTTTATTATCAATAAAGATGCTTGTGATGAAAAATTAATTTTTATTTCTGCTGGTGATATTTTACATAAATTCAAATAATTATCGTTTTAACGAGGCGCAAAATCTTTGTATACGGTTACAAGCTTCTTCCAGAAGCGTTGAAGAAGTAGCATAAGAAACTCGAAAATATGGACTCATACCAAATACGCAACCTTGTACTGTAGCCACACCCTCGCTGTCTAATAAGGCGCTAACAAAATCACTATCGCTATTAATTGTTTTACCGCTTGGCGTGGTGCTACCGATGCAGCCTTTAATAGACGGATAAACATAGAATGCACCATCCGGGACCGTACATTCTATACCATTTGCCTTATTTAGCATAGAAACAACTAGATCACGTCGTTTTTTAAAAATCTTATTGTTTTTAGCGATGAAACTATGGTCTCCCATTAAAGCAGCAACGGAAGCAGCTTGACTTATTGAACAAGGGTTTGAAGTAGATTGCGACTGGATATCGGTTATGGCTTTAATTAAATTTACAGGCCCCCCAGCGTATCCAATACGCCAGCCGGTCATGCAATATGCTTTAGACATGCCATTAATCGTTAAGGTACGATTGTATATACCTGGCTCTACTTGGATCGGAGTATAAAATTTAAATCCGTCATAAACTATATGCTCGTAAATGTCATCAGTGATAATGTGAACATGCGGATGCTGCATAAGTACATTAGTTATATTTTTCATTTCCGCATATGTGTAGCTAGCACCGGTTGGATTAGAGGGAGAATTCAGTATTAACCATTTAGTCTTTGGGGTAATAGCCTGTTCGAGATCTGCTGCTTGTAGCTTAAAGCCTTTTTCTTCTGGACAATTAATAAAAATTGGTTCAGCATCAGCTAAAATCACCATATCTGGGTAACTAACCCAATATGGTGATGGTATAATCACCTTATCGCCCGGTTCTAATGTTGCTAAGAAAGCATTATATAGTACTTGTTTACAACCATTTGATGCAATTATCTGATTACAAGCATAAGTCAAGGAGTTATCATTTTTGAACTTCAAAGCAATGGCTTCTTTTAGTTCTAGGGTTCCTCCAACAGGTGTATAGCGAGTCAATCCTTTATCTATCGCTACTTTTGCCGCTTGACAGATATGCTGAGGAGTATCAAAATCAGGCTCACCGGCACCTAAACTGATGATATCATAACCAGAAGCTTTTAATTCTATAACCTTGGTATTAATAGCAATTGTTGGAGATGTCCTCAAGCGGCTTAACCGCTTAGCAAGAATACTCATTTTAAAACCCCCCCAATTCCCGTATGCAGGATAATTTAAAAACTTTAATCTGACAAGAGAAATACTTTACACTTAATAAAGATAAAATTGCCTTAAAGAGCATTAAAGGTGTGGATGTAGTAGCAAATTATTATGCTATAAACGCGCTTGACCTAGTACATACAGCGATTCTGACGCATAAAAACTTTATAAGGCTTTGTCATAGAATTACATGATATTAGAAAGCAGGCAGCCTACAACACAGCAAATACTACAATCAATATATTTTATCCGCTAGTTTTGTTGCTCATCATAAAATCATATTTTTCAGTTGCATTAGGGAAAATTTAAGATTTAGCTCTTAATCAAATTAATATCATGAATAACACTTGATTTAATACAATTAAAGTATAAAAATAATTTTAAAGATACTTTTCGCTTTGATATTATTGAATATGACGCCTAATTCATAGATCTACAAATCTATTGTGCACCATAATATTGTACTAATAAACTAATTAATGCAAAATATCCGATCAGCTTTATTATTATTTAGGCATATATTGTGATATACTTCGGACCTGTATTATTTAATTTAGGAATATTGCTAACATCTTTAGCATTATCTATGTCTGTGCCTGCCGCGATTGATTTGGTCAATGACTATTCAGATTGGCAGGTTTTCTTAGATGCAGCAGGTATGACACTTTTTGTTGGTGTGATAGTAATACTTGTAACGCGCAAATTGCGCCAATCTAAACTTAATTTGCATCAAGCCTTTTTGTTAACAACGTTAAGTTGGCTAGCTACCGCTAGTGTTGGTGCGTTACCTTTTGTATTCTCTGATTTGGATATGACTTTGGCTGATTCTTTTTTTGAATCTATGTCAGGTGTAACAACTACTGGGGCTACAGTAATATCTGATTTGGGTCGTGCTTCTCCCGGTCTCCTAATGTGGCGCGCTCTACTGCAGTGGCTGGGAGGTTTGGGAATAATTGTTATCGCTTTAGCTGTCCTTCCAACAGTAAGAGTTGGTGGTATGCAGCTTTTTGCAGCTGAAGCTTTCGAGCTTGCTCATAAGGCCCTTCCGCGCGCTAGTGATCTGGCTGCTGGTCTTGGCATTATGTATTTTATTGTAACGTTTGTTTGCGCCCTTGCTTTATTCGCCGCTGGTATGGATATGTTTGATGCTGTTGCTCATGCTATGAGCACTATTTCTACTGGTGGTTATTCTACCAAAGATGATTCCATTGGCTATTTTAAGGTTCCAGCCATTGACTGGATCGTTACTTTTGGCATGATCGCTGGTAGTTTGCCTTTTATTCATTATGTAGGGATTGCTCGTGGAGACATTCGCAGCATTTTGCGCGATCGCCAAGTGCAGTGGTTTTTAACGCTAGTGCTGATTTCTGTTGCGCTGATTGCCATTTGGATCAAGCACTATATCGATCTTAATTCTTATGATGCAATACGTCTTGCAGCTTTTAACGTAGTTTCGATAATTACCGGTACTGGTTACCTCACGGCGGATTTTAGTAACTGGGGTGGTTTTGCGATTACACTAATACTTCTTTTGATGTTTGTAGGTGGTTGTTCAGGATCTACTACTTGTGGCATTAAGATATTCCGTTTCCAGATACTGTATGCTATAGCTAAAGTAAGATTTGCTCGTTTGTTGCAGCCTCATGGAGTATTTATTCCATACTATAATCGGAAACCTATTCCGCAATCTGTCTTGGAGTCTGTAATAGGGTTTGTTTTTTTGTACATACTGTTCTTTGGCATAGTGGCTATCGGATTGGCAGCTATGGGGCTTGATCCCATTACAGCTTTATCTGGTGCGGCTACTACGATTAGCAATGTTGGTCCTGGACTAGGACCTATAATCGGGCCAGCAGAAAATTTTGACAAATTACCAGAAGCTGCGAAGTGGTTACTTTGTTTCGCTATGCTACTTGGAAGACTGGAAATATTTACTGTATTGTTACTATTTACTCCAAAATTTTGGAGTAAATAGTAACAATACTATACTTATATAGTAAACAATTACTAATAGTTAATTTGCTATTACGCATCTAATTTTTTTATGTGAACCCATCTTCTAAGTGCTTCAGCACTGATCTTTGGTTGGTCAATTGATGATTGAATTTTTTTTATTTTTCAAATGGTTCACTAGCTAAAATTTTCTAGTATTATTAAGTCGTTGTATGCATAAAAAGGTAATCATTGTTTATAATCTTAACTAAGTACATTTTGTATCTTACCCTTCCTTTGCTTGATTTGAAGCGATTAATCTAATCAATGGTAACAATTTTTAATAAAGGTATTTTTAGCTAGATGCAGGGGGAGGTCAAGAATATTATTATCATAATGACCGCATTATATGCACTCACTTGCAATAATCACCTATTATACAATCTTTAATTAAAGATTAAGCTGTTTATCTTTTAAAATTTCTATGGAAATTATCTTTGATTATAAAATCTCTTGAAAAGTTTTCTTGAGGTTATTAAAATTTTTAACCCTATTGAGGTATAGTTAAAAATTAATAAAAATATTTCAGATATAAGTATTTCTTTAGTTATTTTAAATAACTTAACTGTGATCTTAAAACATGCTTTTGCTTATTATAAAAAGCTAAAGTGAATACATTTTTAGATAACTTGTTGCTATTTATTTTTTCACAAAAACAAATATCTTGACTTATTGATTGGTGATTAAAAAATCCAAGTAAAGCAATTTTGTTAATCCTATTAAAATTTAAGTAGAAACATTCTGTCCACGTACTAAGTAAGGTAACGTTAATAAAAAAAACTATTGCTGTCGATTATATTCGGTTGCTTTATTAAATTTGGCTTTTAGATAGCCACTTAAGGCAGGAAGGAAATATATTACTTATCCCCAAGATAAGTAATATTGGCAGGAAGCATCAATACTTTGAAAAAGTAAATAAATTTAATTTTTATAGCATATAAAATAGATTAGTTTTGTTTTATAGAACTTATGATATTATATTAGCGTATGATACGTATATTTTTCTAGTTTGGAGAGCTTATTTAGCAAATTTTTCATTATAACATGAAATATTTTAAATGAAGTTTATACTATATACAACTAAAGGCTTTGCTTCTGTACTGCCAAAGATTAATTGATGTTGTTTAAGTAACGAGACACTTCAGTATTCGGATTTTAACTATGCTTTTTTTTAATCACAATCGGTTAGCGTAAATTAAGTATGTTGTGCCCTATTTAGCAAATAGCATCAAATATCTTTTCTATTAACGAATCATTAATTATTTTGTTTACTCATCAGTAATGTTACTTAATAATTGGGATTTCATGGGAAATAAACAGATTAAAAATACTGTCGCAGACTATTGATTGCTGAATTATTTATTCCCAAACCATATCACTTGCAAAAGTATTTCAGATGAAATACTTTTGTGAAAGTTTTTCTAAGGTAATGATGCTTTATATAATTAATGCGAGAGAGAACCGATGTTATTAATCACGTCGATAGCAAATTGTCGAGAAAATAATATAGATTATAAGATTTAGCATCTAATAGTACTTTAATACCTCTCTTGTATAGAAACAACTTTTGTTAATTAGCTTGTAATTGTGGGCGCATAGCTCAGTTGGTAGAGCAGCTGACTCTTAATCAGCGGGTCCAAGGTTCGAATCCTTGTGCGCCTGCCATAGAATTTTTGTTATTAAATTATATTAATTTATGTAATGCAATTTTTGTTTAAAATTAAACTCCTCTTAGGGTTTTTGGTATTATTTAAAGAAGCGTACAAGGCATTTAATAAAATATATAAATAATATGATTGGTAATTTTTTTTAACGACTCTTCTTGGATCATATAGAGATTGTTCTAGTACTTAATTCTAAGGCGAAAATGAGTTTTACAAATGAGTAATGATTAAGCATTAATGCTCTAAAGAACAATAGTAAGTCATTGACTGTAAATTTGGCGCATTGGTCTATAATGAGGCCAGTTTTAACAGATTTTGTTTTAAGTTTAAAATATCCATTATTTGGACGACATAAATTGAATTTTGCTGTTATATACTGATGTGATAGGATATTAATCAGAAATCAATTGCAACTTAATTTGGAACAATCTAATATAGAGCAAAAATTCAGTGATACATAAAATTATGGTTAATTATGACATTGATATCTTCACGTTTTTTGATTCTTTCCTGGTAATGTTTAGCGAAATACAAACAATTAATTAATTAGCTATTATTATAATAACTAATTAAAAGTATATTGATTTTAATGTTTAAGTATAATTTAAATTGAAGATTTTTAATATGATCAGCTAAGCTGTATTTTTATTGCATCACGATTTATTCAAAAGTAAAATAACATGATAAATAATAATAAAAATCTTACTTACGCTTGAAATTTTCATTATTATTTATGGTTGAAGATAAAGGTTAATTATTTATCATTTAGTTTTTTTATATTTGCTCATAATTGTTTAAAATTAATCGTATATATTACTTGTTCATTACTTTTCTATCATCAAATATAGATAATAAATGTGTTTAGGTAAATCAAACGTCTTGTCCAAAAATGCAAAAATTTATTTGTGCTAACAATAATCCTTCTTATTTATAGTAGTAAGAATTTAACTTAACCTTATTGCAGTAAGGCTTTCTTTGCTTACTGCAGGTCATTTGCTTGTTTCATCGTAATTTAATTAGGCTTGAATTATTAATTAATTAGGCTTGAATTATTAATTATTAACTGATAATTGTCATGCGAGTACTGATTGGTAACACTGTCTGTTTTAAAGTATCAATATACAACTGGCATTTGTAACATACAAAAATTAAATTCTTCGCATTTAAAAAATGCTCTTCATTAATTAATATTATCTTTGGTGATAAAACAAGCCTTCAGTTTAACAAAATATAACATTATTACTTAAAAATTTTAGTGCTGCTGTACCGCCGTTTAAGACAACTTTTCCAAGGAAATTTATTTTTCAGGTTTGCCTTACGCGTAAGAAAATCTTGATAGTATTTAAAAGCTACATCATCATTGATGGTAACATTAGGCAAGGAATGGCAGTTAATAATTAGATCAACAGGCATTTATATATTTATTAAAAAAATATGCTGATATGTAATAAAATTTAAGTGTATGGCTTACCGATCTATTTTCGGTTAGGTAAATTATTTTGAGGATTTTTTGATTTTGAATAAAATTTTAAATTTTCCAAAGGTTTTATAATTTTTTAAAGGTATTAATTAGGACTAAATCTATAATGAATTATTTACAATAATGTAATAGTATACCTTATCAAAGAAGACTAGTGTCAATAACTGCATTTATCGATAGCTGACACGTAAATGGTTTAAAGAATAGTACTACATTATATGCTGATATTCTAGCTCTAGAAAGATAAATATTAATCGCAGTAATCTTATTGTATAGCTTAAATAATATTTTTTAAGTACTATAGTTAAAAATTAAAATCAGCCTTTGTGCTTGGTTTTTTTATTCTCCAATGCAAGTGATAAAATATTTAAATTATGAAATCAAACTTTCCAGATAAGATTAATTAATTTTTAATTGTAGTATGCGGAATTAAAGAATCTAATACATAACAATAAATTATTGTTCTATACTTTCCTAAAACTACTTACTGTTATGAGGCATGATTAACAAAGGAGGTCTTTAACGAATTTATAGGTTAGGATTAATTTAATATTAGCAGTTCTTGCGAATATTAAATTATGAACAAATATACAGCTGTAAATTGCTATGATTCTAGTAATACATAATATTAATCTAACTGTTAATATTTAGATTAATATTATGTATTACTAGTTAATGATTTTTCACGAGCATTGCTAAACGAGCTATTTTGTATATCACAGTGATCTAAAGTATTGCTTTAAAGTTAAAGAAATTAAGTTATCAATAATGTAATCAAAAGGAGATCCAACCAATGGTTTTTGAACTGCCCAGTCTACCTTATGAGTATAATGCATTGGAACCTGTTATGTCTAAGGAGACTCTAGAATATCATCATGACAAACATCACAACGCTTATGTTGTGAACGCTAATAGGCTAATGAACGGTAGTGGTTTGGCGCACAAGTCATTAGAGGATGCCATTAAAACTGCCTATCTAACTGCTGAAGCCGGTAGTTTGTTTAATAACATAGCTCAGCACTGGAACCATATAGAATTTTGGAAATGGATGAAACCAAATGGAGGTGGGGCTATTCCCGGTACTTTGGAAAAGAAGATTATTTCTGACTTTGGCAGCGTTGAAGCAATGAAGGAAAAATTTGTTGAGTTTGGTATAGGACAGTTTGGTTCTGGCTGGGTTTGGTTGGTTTTGGGTGAAGAAGGCAAGCTTTATATAACTAACACTTCTAATGGTATAAATCCGCTTGCAATGGGTAATGGCATTGCCTTACTTGGTTGTGACGTTTGGGAGCACTCGTATTATATTGATTATCGTAACGCTCGTGTTGACTATATTAGAGCTTTTGTACGTGATTTGGTGAACTGGGAACGTGTTGCAGATATTTTTGATCAATCTTATTAGGATATTTTTAACGTTGATTTAGAAATCATCTTTTGTATATGACTCACAAAAAAAGTGTTTGATCGGTGAAAGATTGATCAAGGATTCAAAACAAGTCGGCGCTATGAAAATCTTTTAAGCACCGACTTGTTTTTCTTGGTATGAAAATTATACAATTCTAATTGTATTTAATTCGGACATATTAATCAATCGACAATTATCAGTATTTATTGTTGATAAATATATGGAATATTTAGTTAGATTTTAGCATTTCATTTTTATTACTCAGATGGTATTTATTTGATTTTTGCTTTTGATTAAACGGGGGATAGATTGCTATCTAATAATTATTTAATATTTACGAAATTGTTTTTAATATTTTATTTAAAAATGATTATACAAGGTAATATTTTTGATCTTAAAATTAATAAAAAATTTTTTCTAAATTGTGGATGATAACTGAAATTATAATTAATAAAAATGCATTCTATCGAATAGACCTAATATATATATGATATATTTAATTTATATTAATTAACTGCTGTTATTCCATTTAACAATGTTAAATATTTTATAAACTGGTTTTTAAAATAGTAATTTTTTATAAATTTATTTTATCTGCTAACATAATCAGATTAATAGCTATCCATATTACTCTGACTATCAATGCTAGTATTATAATCTTTTATGCAAGCTTGCACTCTGCAAGTGCATTAAATAACAAAATTATTATGTAGTTTATTGACTAATTTTTTTTAACAACGTAATTTATATCTTATTACTTGATCATAAAAATTTCTTGCCAGTAGGCAATTTTTAAAGTGTTAGCTAACTGTAGCTAAGTTAAAACTAACAGCTTATCAAAAAAGCAATCATACTCTTAATAATCATACTCTTAATAATTAATAAATAGTTCGCAGCCAAAGTAATAATCATTTAGATCTTTGATTCTCCGGAGCTATCAATTAATCTGAGTTTAAAATTTAATAGAGTGAAAATGGCTGGCGCGCCCGGGAAGATTCGAACTCCCAACCTCATGATCCGTAGTCATGTGCTCTGTCCAGTTAAGCTACGGGCGCTATCACCTAATGAATTTATCCCAATAACTGGATTATTGTTTACCAAATAATATAATACATCAAGAGGAAGGATGCAAAAATTTTTAATCCATGGATAATTGAAAAGGATATCTAGCACAAACATTAAAATAATGCAATATCTCTTTGTACGATCAATATCTCTTTGTACGATATAAATAAAGAAAAGAAAATATCATTCAACGATTAAGTCTATTGTGTTCCACAAGAAAATAGACTTATGCTGAGAAAACATCTTTACGCGATAATTAATCATTGTCAAATATTTTTGCTAGATTCGTCTAAATTGTTAAAAGTTAAAATAGCACTTTGCCCAAAATAGTTCCTTTATAATCCATTTACCTTTTAACTGATGTATTGTCTGAAGGGCAAAACTTCTCCTCTATAATAAACTTTTATCATTTTAAATTAGTCTAGACTATCATTAAATTAGCAAATTTTTGAATCAAAAGTTAATTTTTTGCATCATTCGTGGCAAGTACATTTTATTAATTTAAATTAATATGTTTATGATCGATTGATGAACAGTTAATCATAAGAAAATTCGCTATAAGCAAGTCGGCTGACTGGATGATTTTTAGCTGCATTTATTATTTATGTTTGCGCTAAGCGCATTGGCTGAGTTTTGCTTAGACTTTATATTTACAACCATTATAAGTTGATTATGGTATCGTTGTAACAGTAATAGCTAAATTTTTTGCGTAATATAAAAATTACGCAATTTATTTTAGAGTTCTTTATATTTTTAATTACAGTTTTATAGAAAGAATATTCATAATTATTTTCTACTTATCTTGTAAGATAAAATTGACTATAATACTCCGCATGAGTATATCATTGTAGCTTAAAAATATTGTGAATATTATGATACTAATCCGTATTAGTAGCCTTTTATGAAAATACATTCAAACTTACTTTACCGAAAGTAATTTATATTCTATAGTGTAGCCATACTGTTTTGTATGAAATGATTTATTTTGACACGTTTCAGCGCTTTCTTGTTTACCTTGCTCTAATTTAAGGTTATTTGATTAATTTATGACTACTTCTTCAAATTTTGGTGTTGCTCTTTCTGAAGAAGAGCACCTCAGTCTATCAAATGCAATTAGCGTTCTTTCTATGGATGCTGTGGAAAAAGCCCAATCAGGTCATCCAGGCATGCCGATGGGTATGTCTGACGTGGCTGTTGTCTTATTTTCGCAGTTTCTTCGTTTTGATCCACGTCATCCCGATTGGGCCGATCGTGATCGGTTTATTTTGTCCGCGGGCCATGGATCGATGCTATTATATTCACTGTTATACTTGACCGGTTACAAAGATCTTTCTCTAGAAGAATTAAAGAATTTTCGTCGTCTTGGTTACAAAACTGCGGGTCATCCAGAATATGGTGCATTGCAGGGCGTTGAGACTACTACCGGCCCATTGGGGCAAGGTTTTGCAAATGCTGTAGGGATGGCAATCGCAGAACGACATCTTAATGTTCGTTTCGGTGACGATTTAATTGATCATCGAGTTTGGGTTGTTGCTAGTGACGGATGCTTAATGGAGGGCCTTAGTCATGAAGCTGCTTCTCTAGCTGGTCATCTTGGCCTAGGTCGAATGAATGTTCTCTGGGATGACAACAAAATCTCTATAGATGGCTCGACTGACTTGACCTCATCTGATGATGTACAAGAAAGGTTTTTATCTTACGGTTGGCATGTAGTGGAATGCGATGGGCATGATCCTAAACATATCGCCTGCGCTATTAGAGAAGCCGCTTCTGAACAACGTCCTTCTCTAATAGACTGTCGTACTATTATTGGTTGTGGTGCTCCAACAAAAGCTGGCAAGTCAATTTCGCATGGAGCTCCTTTAGGAAAAGAGGAAGTTGCTGCTGTCCGTGCTGCTATCAATTGGTCACACCCTCCCTTCGTAATTCCGGAAGACATTAGCAAACTTGGCTTATCTCTAGGTAATCGTGGTGCGAAGGAATTTGATTGCTGGACCGAAAGACTATTGAATTCTAGTAAGAAGGAAAATTTTAATCGATCCATCTCTGGTGTTCTACCGGCAAGCCTTACGGAGGCTGTTAATGCACACAAAAAAAGTATGAGCATTAATCAGCCTAGAATTGCTACTCGTGTATCTTCTCAAAAGATTCTTGAAGTTATCGTTCCTATTCTGGTCGAATTGCTTGGTGGTTCTGCTGATCTTTCTAGTTCTAATAATACTAAGGTTGATTCCCAGGAGCTATTAAACCGTAATAATTACGGAGGGCGGTATATACATTATGGTGTGCGTGAACATGCTATGGTTGCCGCAATAAATGGCATGGCGCTGCATAAGGGGGTTATTCCATACGGTGGTACTTTTCTTGTTTTTACCGATTATTGCCGCCCCTCAATTCGTCTAGCCGCTCTAATGGGTATTCGTTGCATTTTTATCATGACACACGACAGCATTGGCCTTGGAGAGGATGGCCCAACTCATCAGCCAGTTGAACATTTGTCTTCTTTACGTGCGATCCCAAATTTAGTTGTGTTTCGGCCTGCCGACGCTGTAGAAACCGCTGAGGCTTGGCAACTTGCTTTGCAAAGGCGATCAGGACCAAGTATCTTAGCTTTGACCAGGCAGAATGTACCAACTGTTCGTGTTAGACATTCAGAATTTAACCTCTCGTCCAAAGGTGGTTATGTATTGGCAAACGCGAAAGGAGAGCGAAGGGCTAGCATAATAGCAAGCGGTAGCGAGATAGAGATTGCAATTGCTGCTAAAGCTCAGCTTGATCTTGAAGGTATACATACAGCGGTAGTTTCTGTTCCATCGCTTGATTTGTTTATGGCTCAAGAGCCATTTTATATTAATCATGTATTTGGGTCTAGCGTACGTGTGGTAGTGGAAGCTGGCGTACGTCAATGCTGGGATAGATTCCTCGGAGACAATGACGCTTTTATTGGAATGTCTGGGTTTGGAGCTTCAGGTTCATGTCAGGAATTATATAGGCATTTTAAAATCACGGTTAGCAATATCGTCAATGCTGTAAAGGAGCGTATTTAGAAAGTTTTTGAAAAAAATTAAGTACTTTTCAATGCATTTTCTTTTCATTGAAATCAATGGGGTTGTATCGAACTATATTGGGTATTGTTTTAATATTTTATTTTTTGTTATTGTCTTGTTATAGCTTGCTCTATATGCAAGCTTTGCATCTGTTACCAGCAGATGCTCGGCAATATGCTTATTAATTGGGGTTCTTTTTTACTAAAGTACTGCAATTTTTATATTTAAAACGTATTTTTTAGCTAAAGTGAATTGATATAGATTTTTCTTTAAAACAATAGCGTTAGCGTTGTTTTAGATTAGTTTGATTTAACACAATTTAATTAACTAAAATGTAATTGTTCTGCGCAGCAGAGATTGCGCCGGTTTGTTATAATACAGATTTAGCCAATGACCTTTTTATAAGTTTTAAACTGTTATAACTATTGTTCTACTTTTGCTTTAGGAGGACTACATTTGAATTTATGAATTTGATATATTGTTTATAATACTCTTATTTTTAGAAATATTTAAAAAGGAAATTGGGTTTAAGATTTATGAATAAGATAATTTTTTTTGACAACTAATCTTATCTTCCTAAGAACATTAAGTAGTAAACAGTCTACTTAATGTTCTTAGGATTCACTTGTTAAGTGAAGCGCAATCAATAGACTTATGTTTTTTTGAAGCGATAAAATAATGAATTGAAATAATGAATTGGCAGATATGTTTTATCTATAATTCATCGCGCAACTTAAATTCATTATATTTATAGGAATTTTTGCAGTAAATTAGTAGAAGATAGAATTACGCTCTAAGACAATTAGAATCACAATCGCCTCGAATTTTATTGAATTATTCTTACTAATTGGACGATTTTTATATAAAATTTCATCTCGTATTTTTCAATACGTTATAGTAATCGCATGAATTATAGCTTTTTGTACTCTTAGCTAAACATTTATAATCCTCATGTTGTGTTAAATAGCCAATTGTTAAAACGGTATATTTTACTTTGTGTGTTGCTTGTTTGTTAATATTATGTCAGTAACAAAAATGGCTAATATCATAATAGTCTACTATTACTGTAACTATTTTTAATTTACTTACTTGACCAGTAAGTTACTGTAAAAAATTTTATTGATTAGAGAACAACAAAAAAAGTTAAGCAAGTAATGAGCGTAACTATTTATGCCGACTATTAAGAAGATTAGGAAGTGCTCTAATATTTTAATTTTGTTTGAAAGAAGGTTCTTGTGAGTTTAAATCAAACAATCTATGTTTGACTTGAATTTACTGTATTTTTGTGGATTTCTGCTGATATACTTAGTTTTTAGCAAAAATTTAATTGCTTAACTTTTAATTGTAAATAAGAATTTTTAATTTAGGCAGTTATTAACTGATGAGTGGTGGACTTAAATCTACGGTAGAATTTATAATTGTTATCGTGATGTTTTTGAGCGATGAGAATAATCTATGTAATTATGAGCTACAATGAGTTAAATTACACTGCCTGGTGGAGTCTATTCTGTTGATTCGTTCATTTGTAATAAAAATTTTTACAACGCGTAAAAATTATAGATGTGAATAGCATGAACCAAGAATTTTTTGAAAATACCTTAAGAACCCCTATAGAAGAAGAAAAAACTAAGCTTATCGAGGAGTTTGCTTTTTTTGATAACTGGACAGAGCGTTATGAATACTTGATTGATCTTGGTCGTAAACATCCTCCGTTAGAAGAAGTTTATAAACGCGATGAATTTAAGCTTAGTGGCTGTCAAAGTCAAGTTTGGTTAGTTGGTGAAAGAGTTGGAGATCGACTGTTATTCCAAGCTATGAGTGATGCGGTTATAGTTTCTGGAATTATTGCTTTGCTTTTACGGGTTTATTCCAATCGAACCCCGCAAGATATTATAGACACTGAACCTGATTTTATTCATGCTATTGGTCTTGACTCACATCTATCTGCTATTCGTAACAATGGCCTTAGTGCTATGCTTAAGGCTATTAAAGGTCGAGCGCAATCTGAGCTAGATTAAAGTAATTTGGAGAGTTAACCTTTTATTTTAGTTTTTGTAAGCTTTGTGCTTATTATTCGCGTTGTTATATGCAGCAATTAAAAGTTCATTGATTTAGTCAGGGTTGTTTTTTTTGTAAACTAACGCTTTCCATTTTAGACCATAATGTAAATATTAACCAGCTCTTATTTAAAAAGATCATAAGTAAATGTTGCATTTTATCATAATTATTACTTTACTAGATAGTTTAAAATTTTGGTTTTATCAATGATTTTACAGTAAAAAAATAGACTATACTATATCAATTTGATATTGCATTATTATTAGCTATTAACGATATCATTGTACAATGATCTAACAATACTTCTATCTGACGATAGTTGATTTATGTATTGCAAATCAAAACTATATTTTCCATAATGACTTTATGATTTTTTACACTCCACTAAAGCAAATTGCTATAGTTATTGAGTTAATATTGATGTGAAGAGAGAAAAACGGCTTCTTTTTAAGATTAGTTATGTTATTTCTATAACGTATTTTATACCCTAGGCAAGCATTTTTAATCTTTTCGCTAAATTAAGTGCTTGTTTTGTTTAAATACCTATTGAACTAAGGTTGCTTGATGAATATAGCTTTGGGTTTCAATGATTAAAAATGATTAGTTTGATTTATGTTAAGATACTTAATATTGCGATTTAATTTTGAATCATTGGAGTTTTGCAATTTCTTTAGTCATACTGAAAAAGTTTTTTTAAGTCTACTTAAAAGTATCTATTTTAATCTTTGCTAAAATTCTGATTTTGATCAAATTATGCAGTTGTAGCATCTTGATTATGTTCTTTAAGTAAAGTTGTAGCATCTTGATTATGTTCTTTAAGTAAAATTTATCTCTTATTGAATTCATGGTGTTTCTATACTAGAAACATTTTAGGAATGAATTGTGAATGTATTTTATAAACCACTATAACATTCACTCCATTAATTGTAGCCTAGCCATAGATGCATAGAAATCCTATAAGTAATATTACAGGTGATAAGGTATTGATCTAACTTTAGAGCCTCCCAATAGAGATGTAATTGGTAATCTCTTTGTTGAGATATCTAACCTGTTCAAGTTAATGGCTATAGAAAACAATTAAGTATTTGGTAATAGATAATAACATAAACGCTAGTTGCACAAATTTATGAATTAAATTGTTCCATTAAAACACGTTCTTCCAGGTTATGTTCCGGATCGTAAAGCACGGTAAGTTTTACGTTGCTATCTTCACGAATTTCGACTTCAATCACGTCATCCACTTCTATAACGTCAGCTACAGCATTGATAGGTCGCTTTTTCGATGAGGTAGTTTCGAAGCGAATGGTGGCTTCACGTGATAGCAGAGCGCTTCGCAAGTGACGAGGGCGAAATGCGCTGATTGGTGTTAGGGCGAGCACATTTGCTCCGAGCGGGATAATTGGTCCATGGGCTGATAGATTGTAAGCGGTTGAGCCGGCAGGGGTAGCTACTAGAACACCATCGCAGATTAATTCCGCGAGCCTTTCCTGACCGTCAATTAATATACGAATGCTGGCTGCTTGAGCTGAGGCTCGAAATATGGATACTTCATTAATCGCTAGCATTTCTACTCTTGTGCCATTGCGGCAAGTAGCATGCATCCGCAGTGGATGTAGTATAACTGGCTTTGCCCTATGTAATCTCTCTATTAAGTTGTTATCCTGAAATTTGTTCATCAAAAAACCAACGGTACCGCAATTCATACCGTAAATTGGTTTACATGTGCTGATTGTAGCACGGATAGTTTCTAGCATATAGCCGTCACCACCCAATGCAACAATTAAATCAGCTCTGCTTGGTACTACATTGCCATACTTTTGACTTAACAACTTTTGTGCAAAGCGCGCTTCTTCGTTATTGCCAGCTACGAAGGCAAGCGCCATATTATGCATTTCATTTACCACAGCATTTCTCCGTCATTAAATTTAATAAAGCCTTAAAATTTTTATATACATAATCATAGAATTTTCTATTTAATTTATTGATTGGCTTATTCTACAGAATACGGCTGTTTAAGTAATTTTGCTCTCGATATAATTCTGAAATTCAGCGGGAGATCTTCAATAATTCATTTAATTTATTGTAATTGCTAAAAATTAATTCTTTTAGTTTTGCACACATCTAATATCATTACCATTAATGAATAAGCAGCAAAATTTTAATCTATACTTGTATGCTAAACATTTGCAATGCAGTCATTGAATCAAACTAGCTCATCTATTAGTAACTCATAACTGTTTTTCTGTAAGATTGTATATTTGTTTCTTTAGGTGAGAAAATAAGCTATAATTCATTGAATTTAACATAAAAGCAGAAACAAACAGTCCATTATACAATCTTATTATCAAATACGATCTCAGCTAAATAAAATAGCTACATTTAATTCCATTAAAAATTAATGAATTTAAGCTAATTAACAATTAAACAGAATATAATTTAAGTGGAAAGCAAGCATTGATTAAAAAAAATCATAATCCTGTATAAAGGTCTTAAGTTTTAGATTGATTCCTGCAAATTATCCTCTATAAAATTATCTAAAATTGATAAAATATCAGCTTTAGAGATAGACAGGCTGGTCTATAAAACGTTAATAATACTCAGAAATAAGATATAGTACTGTTGTGTAACTAATTGTATTGATTTTGCTTATGCTAAACTTTTTTGGTAGATAAATTAGGAAATAATGGATTGTAATTTTACATTAAGTTAAAAAATCAACCTCTTGATTGATATGCTTACAAATTACTGCAAATTAATGTTAATATATTTCGTACAATATTACATTATTTTGATAATCTACATTGTATTTGGATGTATCGCCAAGAATCATCGTGCTGCTGTTATGATGCGATTAAGTATGCCAATCAGAAATTGATACTTAAATACACATACACGAACTTTCGTTTTGTTCTAGCTGATTTTATTTTATCCTAGACTATTGAATATCTAAAGCAAGAATTAGTGTGCTTCATTCATACTAGATTAGGATTAAATCACTTTAACTTAAATCTTTATTTTATTAGATAGATCTTAAAATAAGCAGTCTTCATACTTGATGATTTAACTACTTGGGAGATATATAGATTATGTCTGCTACAGCTGATACCCTTCGTCATGTCGAAGAGTTTACTAGCCGTGCTTACAAACATGGTTTCGTAACAGAAATTTGTATGGATATGGCGCCTAAAGGGCTTGACGAAAGCACTGTTCGCTTTATTTCCAATAAGAAGGAAGAACCAGATTGGCTGCTAGAGAAACGTTTACAGGCCCTGAATTATTGGCGTTTAATGAAAGAACCGAATTGGGCTAAAATTACTCATCCACCGATTGATTATAACGGTTTGTATTATTATGCAGCACCATTAGATAAGCCTAAGCTGAATTCTCTAAAAGAAGTTTCTCCAGAATTGTTGGTAACTTACGAAAAACTTGGTATTCCATTAAAGGAACAAGAGCTTTTGGCTGGCGTAGTTGCTGTGGATGCGGTTTTTGATAGTGTTTCTGTGGCTACAACTTATAAGAAAGAGTTGGAAAAGTGTGGGATTGTGTTTTGCTCAATCTCTGAGGCTGTGAGAAATCATTCGGAATTGACAAGGAGATATCTTGGCTCGGTTGTCCCCTCTATGGATAATTTTTTTGCCTGTTTAAACAGTGCAGTTTTTACTGACGGGAGCTTTGTGTATATTCCTAAAGGAGTGCGTTGCCCAATCGAGTTATCAACTTATTTTCGTATTAATGCTCAGAATACTGGGCAGTTTGAACGCACTCTGATCATCGCTGATGAAGGTAGTTATGTTTCGTATTTGGAAGGTTGTACTGCGCCGCAGCGGGATGAAAACCAACTTCATGCAGCAGTAGTTGAGCTAATAGCTTTGGATAATGCGGAGATTAAGTATTCAACCGTCCAAAATTGGTATCCAGGCGATGAAAATGGAAATGGCGGCATATACAATTTTGTAACTAAGCGTGGTATATGTCGAGGTAAATATGCAAAGATTTCTTGGACTCAAGTCGAGACTGGTTCTGCAATTACTTGGAAATATCCAAGTTGCATATTGCAAGGTGATGGTAGTGTGGGAGAGTTTTATTCTGTTGCTATCACTAATAACCTCCAGCAAGCTGATACTGGTACTAAGATGATCCATCTTGGTAAAGATACTAAGTCGACAATTGTTTCTAAGGGTATTAGTGCTGGGAATTCTAACAATACTTATCGAGGTCTAGTGCGAGCTGGAAGACGGGCCGATAGGGCGCGTAATTTTACTCAGTGTGATAGTTTGTTGATTGGTGATAAGTGTGGTGCCCATACCGTCCCGTATATCGAGAGCAAAAATCCATCTTCTAGGATTGAGCATGAGGCAACAGCTTCGAAAATTAGCGAGGATCAGCTTTTTTACTGTACTTCTCGTGGTCTTTCAGCGGAGAACGCTGTTGGCTTGATTGTTAATGGATTTTGCAAGGAAGTAATGAAAGAGTTACCAATGGAGTTTGCTATCGAAGCACAAAAGCTGGTTGCTATTAGCTTGGAAGGCAGTGTTGGTTGATTTAATAGAAGAATGTAATATGACATTGTTAGAAATTGAAAATATTCATGCTGAAGTTGATGGAAGACCAATACTTCGCGGCATAAACTTATCAATTGAAGCTGGTCGGATTCATGCAATTATGGGGCCAAACGGCTCCGGGAAAAGCACGCTGACTTATGTTTTAACTGGTCGAGAAAGTTGTAAGGTTACTCAAGGCTCGATAAGCTTTTGCGGGCGAGATTTGTTGTCCATGGAACCTGATGAACGCGCTATTGCTGGCTTGTTTCTCGCTATGCAGTATCCTGTGGAACTTCCAGGTGTTAGCGGCTTGACGTTTTTACGAGAGGCGGTAAATGCTAGGCGTAAGGTAGCTGGTGAAGAGTTAGTAGATTCTATGGAATTCCTGAAGATGGTTCGGAGTAAAGCAAATTCCTTAGGGGTGAGTGACGAAATGTTGAAGCGCTCAGTAAATGTTGGATTTTCCGGAGGAGAGAAAAAACGTAACGAGATTCTGCAAATGGCAATGTTAGAGCCTAGATTTTGTATCCTCGATGAAACCGATAGTGGTCTTGATATTGATGCTTTAAAGGTAGTTTCAGACGGGGTAAATTCTCTGCGTTCTTCTGACAGATCAATGTTGGTTATTACTCATTATCAACGCTTGCTAGATTACATTGAACCGGATTTAGTTCATGTTCTTGCTCATGGCCGTATTCAAAAAACTGGTGGAAAAGAATTAGCACTTCAGTTAGAACAACGTGGCTATATCAATTTTATTGAGACAGCGGCATAAGGGATTTAATTATGCCTAGTAATAAAAAGCATTTACTGCCTAATAACATTCAGGAAAATTCTGAGGCTGAATGGTTGGGTAGTTTATTTCGCAAAGCGGTAGAAGACATAGAGCGCTCAGGTATGCAAGGTACGATGCTTGCTGAAGCGTGGAGATTTACCGATTTAAATTCATTTAAGGTCTTCGAGCCAATTGCGGCAACTAACACAGCAGTTGTTTCCTGCCCAAAGTTTTTTGCAGAGCTTGATGCCGTCGAGTTACACATATCAAATGGAGCACTAATTTGGAAAGATACTTTCCCAGAGTATGTAGATTTATTTGATTTGGCTGATCGAAAAATTGCACCTAGCTGGCTAACAGAAGCTCTTGGTTCTGCAATTAATACTGAAATGCATCCATTTGCTGCAATTAATACTACCGCTTTTTCTGGTGGTGTTGCTATGCGAATTCGTAAAGATGCAGTAATGAAAAAACCGATTATTCTATTAGTCGATACCCAAGCAAATGATAAGATCATTGTTGCTAATCCGCGTGTTTTGGTTGTATTAGAGGAAGGCGCAGTAGTTGATCTAATTGAAGTTCATACAGGTAGTGGCATTTATATAAATAATGTCGTTACTGAGTTGATAATAGGTAAAAATGCTCGTATTGGTCATTACAAATTACAGACAGAAGATACCGATGCTTTTCACATTGCTATGAATGCAGCTCATTGTGCCGCAAATAGCATTTATGATAATTTTGCTTTGTCGACTGGAGCAAAATTATCTCGTAACGAGATTAGTGCGACTTTAGACGGTATTCATACTAAATATAGCATTAATGGTAGCTACCTTGGCTGTAGTGATCAACATATGGAAACTGTTACATTTATCGATCATGCTAAACCTTCTTGTGTGAGTCACGAGTTATATAAGGGTGTATTAGTTAATCATGCTCAAGGAGTTTTTCAGGGTAAGATTTTGGTTCGTAAAAATGCACAAAAAACTAATGGATATCAAATGAACCGCGCGTTACTGTTATCTAAGGAAGTAAAAATTAACTCAAAACCAGAGTTAGAGATTTATGCTGACGATGTAATGTGTAGTCACGGTGCTACGGTAGGAGAGTTAGATGAGGAGCAGATTTTTTATTTGATGGCACGTGGTATTTCCAAGAAACAAGCACGAGCTATTTTGGTTTCAGCCTATGTTGAGGAAGCGATCAATTATATTAATAACTTGTTGATTCGCGATCTGTTTACTATGGTAGCGAGTAACTGGATGCAGCAGAATATTACTGATACGCAGGATATCAATGGATCATAATTTTGCTAAAGAAAAGGTTGCAGATACGGTTAGTAGCTATAAAATAACTCGTATTCGGGAAGATTTCCCTATTTTATCTACAATGGTGCACGGTCGGGATTTGGTCTACCTTGATAATGCTTCTTCTGCCCAAAAACCTCGTCAGGTAATTGACCGAATAACTGAAGCATATACGATGAGCTATTCTAATGTTCACCGTGGCCTGCATTTTATGAGCGAAAAAGCAACTGAAGATTACGAAAGTGCGCGAGATTCCGTGCGTGCTTTTCTTGGTGCTTCTTCGAATGCTGAGATAATTTTTACTCGCAACGCTACTGAAGCAATCAACTTAGTTGCTTCAAGCTGGGGGCGAACTAACCTTCGCGTAGGAGATGAAGTTCTTATAACTTATATGGAACATCATTCTAATATTGTACCATGGCAGATGCTAAGGGATGAAAAAGGCTTTGTTTTAAAAGCACTAAAACCCAAAAAAGATGGCACGTTCGATGTGGATAGCTTTAAAACATTGTTAACTGATCGTACTAAGTTGGTGTCAGTTTGTCACGTATCTAATGTATTGGGAACTGTAGTGCCGGTATTTGAAGTGACAAAATTAGCCCATGATGTTGGTGCGCTTGTATTATTAGATGGCAGCCAAGCTGTCCCACATATCTCGGTTGACGTTCAAAATATTGGTTGCGATTTTTACTGCTTTACTGGTCATAAACTGTACGGTCCATCCGGTATAGGAGTACTTTACGGTAAAGAAAATGTGTTAGAGGCTATGCCACCCTATCAGGGCGGAGGAAATATGATCTCTTCGGTGTCAATTGAGATGAGCAAATGGGCCGATCTACCAAGTAAATTTGAGTCTGGTACACCGGCTATTGTTCAAGCGATTGGCTTGGCTGCTGCCATTGATTATATGAATGATATTGGTTTAGATAGTATTGCTAAATATGAACAGGAACTCCTGAATTATGCTACACGGATGCTTGATTTAGTGGAAGGCTTGACTATAATTGGGAGAGCTTATGACAAAGGACCGATTGCTACATTTGTTTTGGATTGCGTTCATCCGCATGACATAGCAATGATTATTGATCAACAGGGTGTTGCAGTACGCGCCGGCAATCATTGTGCCCAGCCTTTGATGGACCTTTATAAGGTTAGTGCAACTACTCGAGCAAGTTTTGCCATGTATAATACTTTCGAGGAAATTGATATGTTTGTTGACGCTCTTAAGGTAGTACGAAGGATGTTTGCGTGATATGAATATTTTATAGGACAAATGTTATGAATTACTATAAAGATTTGCAGCATTTTATGCCCGGAACTAGCCGTAAGAGCGCAATAGCGCATGCAGGTCGTCCTCTGCTTGATAGTGCTGGTGGTTCTTGCCGGGTTAAAAAGGAAGTTGTTATTGAAGCGATAAAGACTGTGTATGACCCAGAGATTCCAATTAATTTGTATGATCTTGGCTTGATATACAGCATTAAGTTACTCGATTCTGGATCGGTTAGTATTGAGATGACTCTAACAGCTCCAGCATGTCCAGTAGCGGGCGAATTACCACAATTGGTTGCTAATGCTGTTTCTAAAGTTTCCTGTGTCGGTGAGGTAGAGGTGTTAACAGTCTGGAATCCGCCATGGTCTAAGAAATTTATGAGTAAGGATGCTCAATTACTTCTTGATACGTTTTAATTGCATGATTGCTATTTTTGTATAGCATTACTTTTATTAGTTGATTTACTTTAAGTACGTAAACAGGATATTGTTAACGATCGTATGAATAAGTTGTCGTTCTTTAAATTTATCTAAAATTAATCGCATGTAAAAATAAATTCTAGTAGCAATAAATTACTCAATTGGGCTTTTAACTTGTTATAATTTATTGCGATTTTTTGACTTGGACTTTTTATTGGGAGCAATAAGGAAAACTGGATTTGAACAACATTTGAATAAAGAAGCATTAATAAAGAACCTTTATAGCGTTGTTTATTAACCAATTGGGTATTTAGTTATTTGACTATAACACGTGTTATGATTGTTTAGTACCTTAAAGTATTTTTGATTCTTTAATAATATTTTTTATTAAAGCTTTTATATCCACATAGCTTGTTTCTATGTTAGCCAGGCGTTGGCTTAATTTATCAGTTTCGTTAAACGTTAGCAATTTACAGTAAGCTTTACTTAGGTAAAATGTTGCTTTTTCTTTTTATAACTGGGTAGCGTTTTTTTACATTACTTAGTGGTTAATTATATTTTAATCTTAGATTCTTCTTTTGTTTGTGAATATTTTTATTATCTTGGCAAGCAATCAAGTTTATAAATTTTAATTTAACTTTGTTTTTTAGTAAAGATATTAATGACAGTCAGTTATTTATAAAATCATAATAGTAATGAGGTTTATGTTTTTTTTGAGGTAAATTACATATAGTAGCTTTTCTATTGTCAAAAAGCTTGGTAATTTAAATCATCTTGCATATGTGAGTTTATCTATAACTTTTTTACTTTTATAAATGTAATTTAATGTTAATTTATCGCGAGATAGTATTTTTATGTATAGCTGAAGCTGCTTATTCTGTTTTATTAGATCCTTTATAAATTAAGTATGTATTTTATAAATATATTCGATAAGATCGAAATATATTTTATATATAGTTGTATTTAAATTATAGTTTAGGCTAGGTATTTTATAGTTAATTATAAGTGAATAATTATTTTCGATTAACAATAATTAATTATTAATTCTCTATAAAAGATTACCTAATGCTGAGGATTTAAGTTTGTATACTTTTAAAAGTGTCTCTGGGAATAAACTAATGAGTGTAACGGAAGTTAATTTATCTTATCTCTGATAAGATAAATAGAGTTATTGTTTGCATTTTATTATTACTAAATAGGTAATTATTATACAGTAGTCTTGTTAAAATAAATGGATTTTGTTGCAGATATAAAGTATTTCTAGGTAATTATAATAGATATAAGAAATATTTTATGGAATTGCATTCTGGTGTACTCTAGATTGGGATCTAAAATATTTCAATTTATTAAAAATAATTATTTATATAGGATGCTAAAACATTTTTCTGAAAACTACACGTTTTAGCTGAATTCTTTCCAAGAATCCGCAAGATAGCGCTTGATGATATGTTTGCTGGTAACAGCAATATAAATATTATTTTTTTGTGGCTCTTGATCAATTATTGTTTCTTTGTCTGTTTTAATCTTATTAAAGATACTTTTCTCATGTTCTTTGTTTAATCATATCATAGTAAGAACTCATGCTGTTGCAGCATTTACTTATGGTAAATATTATATTTTATGTAAATAGCTTATTATTCTAATCTTGTATTAAACTGTTTATTGTTATGCTATTGGTATAATTCAAAAAGCAGTTACTAAATAACCTTACAATAATGATTGATTGAATCAAATACAAGTAAGTAAATATAAAAGCAATTTTAGTTGGATGACCACGTATACTTTGCAGGTTTTAATAAAAGTTCGTTAATTTGATTTATTTTGGCATATTGATTTTAGCAATTGTATAGTTACAGCGAAGCTTTATCTGTAGGCGATTTAGATCAGTAAAAACATAAAATAATCAGAGTATTTTCTAATTGTATCTATACTTATAGTACAGATACACATTAATTTAAAACTATATATAAATCAAAATGTAATTGAATTAAAATATTTACTTCTATCAAAGCATAGATTTATCTACTTTATTAATAAAGTAGATAAATCTATGCTTTTCTTATTGAAGATGAAGTTTTACAATAAAAAACTTCATGGTATTATGCAATTTTTTTATAAAAAATACTTTAATCTATAGCAATTAAATCATTATTAAAATTAAATATAGATTGTTAGTTTATTGTTAGATTCATTTAGATTTAAACTATTTCAAGGTATCTCTATGGGCAAAAAGGAATCATATAAATATTGTAGTCGTAATAACTAAATTAATCAACAATAATTTTTTCATTGACATTCATGCTGGCCGTGGTGTCAGATTATGTCGTACTCTGTTGGGCATGAGCTAAGAACGAATTAGGCGAGGAATTAAACATAACTTTTCAACAGATCTAAAAGTATGAAAGCGCCAGCAATCTAATCCACTCTTCTCGTTTATGGGATATTGCACAAGATACTTGATATGTCTGTTAGCTTTTTTGATGAAATTTCTGATGAATACTATGGACACTCACCTGGTCTTATGAAGAATGGCTTGCTGCATGATAGACAAGAAAAAGATACTATTGACCAGATACTTCATCGTGAGACACTAAAATTAGTGCTTGCTTATTATTCAATTAAAAACGCAGATCTGGGCAAGCGCATTACCGTAATAGTAAAATCAATCTGCGATTGCCTCACCGAAAGGTGATTAATCTTACATTATTTTTACTCTATTCGTAAATCATCATAATGATAAGTTTTGGTTTAGTAAAGACTAAATCTCTATATTAGTTAAAAAATATTGTATTAGTCTATTATTTATGTGGCTATTTTAGAACTTAGATCAATTTATAATTTTGACAATACCTGGTTAGCAATTTACAATAACAAGAGTAAGTGATTTTGTAACTAAGTACAATGCTCAGTGTTTCAACTTAATTTTATATAAGCTAACGCGTAGTTTTATTTTTTCAAGCAATAAGGAAAGAGGAGTAGAAGAGAAAGAAAAGAAGAAATATATACTGACTAAATAGACAACGAAAACTTTATATCGCTAGTAATTTTGTTTACAATGAGCTGATTAATGTACTTTATTCTTATAGATGCGTTTGAAGCAACCTTAGAAATTCATAGAAATCTTATATATCTCTACACCTGAAAACTCTCTTGGATTATAATACTGTTGTTTTTACTGTTGTTTTTATGGCTTATTGCATAAAAATTATTCTTTGTTGTATTTACTTGTTTGTGATAAGATTTTCTTAGAATTAAGATAATGATTGCTTTATTAATAAAAGCAAAATTTGCATAAATTAACATTGTACTTCGCGAAGTAACATCGCAGCTAAAAATTAAATATAAGATTATACTAATGTGATATTTAATTAGATTTACTACTATTTATGAGTCATTAAATGCAATATAAATACCCAGGATGTTTAATCACTTTAGAAGGGGGTGAAGGTGCGGGTAAATCTACACAAATTGCTTTTTTGCGCGATTGGCTAGCTGCACGTGGCATCACTGTTATATGCACTCGAGAGCCTGGCGGCTCACCTGGAGCAGAGGAAATTCGTAGCTTGCTGAACTATGGTGAACTAGATAAATGGGATGAGATCACCGAAGCTATCCTTATTAATGCTGCCCGGCGTGATCACGTAATTCGTAAAATTCGTCCAGCATTGATACGCGGAGATTGGGTGGTTTGTGATCGATTTTGTGATAGTACTCTAGTTTATCAGGGGGCAGGTAGTGGCATACCTATAGGTGTGCTACGTACACTAATTGATATTGCAGTTGAAGGTATTCAGCCAGACTTAACTTTGATTTTGTATATCGATCCAGTTGTCGCACTAAAGCGAATTGAGTCGCGTGAAAGTAAGAAAACAAGGTTTGAACGTAGGGACAATGCTTTTCATTTTAGGGTTGCTAATGGTTTTTTTGATTTAGCAATGGCCGAGCCAGAGAGGTGCACTTTGATTGATGCAACTAAATCACCGAAAAAAGTAGCCATGGAGATTAGTTCTGTAGTATTAAATCGATTATTAATTAGCTAAATTATCATCAATATTTATTTTCTAAATGAGATAAAGATATAAATCGGAATTTTTACATTAAAAATAATCTTTAATAATTACTTAATATGCTATTATATAAATATTATGCTTAAGCTGGTTTTTACTAGCATTAACCCTAAAATATACTAAAGATTAGTTAAAACTAATCTTTAGTATATTAACTAATCTTTAGTATATTTTTTTGTAAATTTGTTATCTAACAGAGTACTATTATATATACCAAGACATTAAATTTGTTTTTGTTTATTAAGGTAAATTATATTTAAGACTCCAGTGCTTATTTACAAACTACAGCAGATTAACTTTTGCTAAAGTACTTTGTTTGTAATTGCAGCTTTATTTTAATACTCCCATGCAGATTATTTTGCTGGCCTTTATTTTGCTTTTATGTTATCTTAAGTAGGACTGTTCGTATTATTCTTAATAATACAATCCTCGGATTGAAGATCGTATATAATTTTATCTGTTAAAATAATTAATCTAATATTTACTAGTAATTTATGAAATATGTTCGATACTTCATACAAAGTATAGCTATTGTGATAGTTTCACAATCGACTCTTACGCTCTGAACTAAGGAGACAAAATAATCGTTGAATTATCTGCAGACCTGCTCCACTTTATGATTTAACTATTTTTATAAAAGTAAGCAAAAGTAATTATAGCTATATTGCACTTATAAAACTATTTACTAACCATGTAATTTTGCAGCAATGCTCTTAAAGAGAGGTTGGATCAGTACTTCTTAAACATTCAGTTTAGTAAATAATTTTTAAGCTATGTTAGATTCTAAATCTAAAAGAATGTAGAGTATAAATCTTTATTTAAAGATAAGGTGGCTTTGTATAACCTCTGGGAGACAAAGTGAATATTTCAAATCCGTTTTCAGTCACACCAACTGAGTGCTCAAATTGGGCTGAAAGCGAACGATCACGAGTTACTGCCGTCCAGCCGTCGGATAGGATTTTTACTGAAGATTTACCAGCGTTGACCATTGGTTCAACGGTAAAAAACATGCCTTGTTCTAGACAAATACCGCGTTCTGGGTGGCCATAATGCAGTATACTTGGTGTGTTGTGAAATGTTCGGCCTAAACCATGGCCGCAGAAATCACGTACTACAGAAAAACTGTTAGCTTCTACAAATCCTTGAATACAATTACCTATAGCACCTAGACGTATTACAGGACTAATTGCTTGAATACCTAGCATCATAGCCTGATAGGTTACTTCAACCAAGCGTTTAGCTTTTACAGATATTTTTTCACCAACCAAGTACATTCGACTAGTGTCGCCATACCAACCGTCGAGGATAACGGTTACGTCTATATTAACAATGTCACCTTCCTGTAGCCTACGATTACTAGGAATACCGTGGCAGACCACGTGGTTAATTGAAGTGCAAATCGCTTTTGGAAATCCTTTATATCCAAGCGGAGCAGGAATACCTCCACTGTCTAGAATCATTTGATGGCACAGCAGATCTAGTCTATCAGTACTAACGCCAGGTATAACATGCTCGGTTATCATGTCAAGAATTTCCGCTGCTAAACGTCCAGCTTTACGCATGCCTTCAAAATCTTCATCTGGATGACATACAATACAGCGTGATTCATTAGTAAGTTGCATTAAAAAATCCTTGTTAATTTAAAGTATTATAGTCGTATCTTATTTTTTGCTAAAAGGGCAATTCATAAATTATTATGCCACGATAGGTACAGAACGTTTTAATACAATCTCCGTTAGATTAACTTTACAATCCCACGCAATCGCTTCTACCCCTGCGGCACGGGCGCGATCGAAGGCTAATCCAAATTTAGGATCGATATCGCGCGCTATTGTCATGCAGTTACTATCAGATCGCTGAATACAGAAGATTATCATGCTGCGATTACCAGCAGCAGCCATTGCTGTTAGATTGTCAAGATGTTTGACGCCACGAGAAGTTACACTGTCAGGAAATTCATAATAACCAGGACTTGGGCCAGTAGAGCGAATCAAATGAACATTTTTCACTTCCACATAGCACGGTGGCTGAAAAGGTGTTTCCAACAATATATCGATGCGGCTATGCAACTCATATTTTACTTCCCGTCGTATAGTTTTATAACCTACTATTTCCGGAATTAACCCATCTGTAATCGCCTCCTCCACGATAGTGTTAGCCCTGCCAGTATGAATGCCTACTATACTACTATTAATCTCTACAAGTTCGAGTATGTATGCCAGTTTATTCTTAAAATTGTGTGAGCGAGAGAGCCAAACTCTCATTCCAGGAATGCTTAGTCCAGTCATAGCACCAGTGTTAGGACAATAAGCACTAACCATCCTATTATTACCTAGATCTACATCAACGAGAAAGCGATTGTAGCGCTTAATTAAGCATCCTTCTTGCAGATGATCTGGTAATTTCACGGCAGAGTGACAGTCAAAGTAAAAATTAATTTTGCTCAGTTGTATCAGTATTCATTATTAAATAAATTCCAATATCAATAAACAAACTAAAGGATAATTTCAAGCATAACTTTGGTATTGCTCATCATGATCGTTACAGGGCAGATAGTCCATACTTTCATTTTAGTATTTCTTTTTCAATTATATAATCCACTTAGGAAACAAAAAAATAGCAATTTATATAGGAGCGCTGTCAATAATATTTAGTTAATTTTTATATAAAATTTAACTATTGCTATTATATTAAGTACGATAATATCGTTATGCTTTTGCTGTTAGAATTTACTAGTCAACAACTATGCAATGTTTCTAACATTTTTACTATAATTTTATCTTATGAATACAATAAGAAAAAAAATTAAGATAGTGTTTAAAGTAGCATCAGTTACTTTTTAACTAAGCTGTAATTAGTGATTATTATCGCAGTAGATAACAGTTAATCTATTTGATGATAACAATAATTACTATATAATTAACTGAATGATTCATGGAATTTATTAAGTAATAAGTTTTTTAAACAGTTATTTTTTTTACAGCGATAATCTGATGTCAAACTATAGTTGATTTTGCCAAATTTATCTGAAAAGATAAGTTTGATAAAGTCATAATTATTTGCTATAACCACAATATAATATTTTTGAGTATAGAATTTAGAGTAATAAATGATTGATACAATGCCAGAGACTATTACAGCCGCTATGTTGGTTATAGGTAATGAAATTCTTTCTGGACATACTAAAGATGAAAATGTTGAGTATATCGCTAAAGCTTTAATGAAGTTAGGTATTCGTTTATTTGAGGTTAGATTGGTAAGGGATGAAGAATCTGCAATAATTGAAGCTGTTACTGCTCTTGCTAATCGCTATACTTATGTTTTTACCTCAGGTGGTATTGGCAGCACTCATGATGATATTACTACTGCGAGTATTGCTAAGGCTTTTGGTATACCGATAAAGCAAAATATTGAAGTAATGCGATTACTTTCTTCTTACTATGCTAGTAATGGAGTTGAATTCAACGTTGCTCGCCAAAAAATGGCTGAGTTACCAGTCGGTGCAACGCTAATCAAGAATCCAGTCTCTGTAGCGCCAGGTTTTATAGTAAAGAATGTGCATGTTATGCCCGGTATGCCAGATATTTTGCGGGCCATGTTTGATGGGTTAAAGCTAGTGCTGAATGTTGGTGCTGTGGTACATTCACGTACAGTTTCATGTATGATTGGTGAAGGTGTTATTGCTAATGATCTAGCGAAGATACAGGCAACATTCCCGGATATCGAGATCGGTAGCTATCCTCATCTGGAAGAAGCTGGTATTTTAAGCACCAGCCTAGTTCTATCTGGTACTGACCAGGTAAAGCTGGAAGAGGCTACAGAAGTAGTACGCAGGCTTGTTCATTCTTCTGGTGGTTAGCTATATTAAAATTGATAAGGAAAGTTATTTATTTACTGAGTAAATAAATAAGCTCTAGAAGAATATGATATTTTGCTTAATGCAAACTTGAAGTACTGAAGGATAATAGTGTCCATAAAAAGTTCCTATTGAGATTAGCTTTTTGTTAATATTTCGAGAGCAATTAGTATATCCACTTTAATGTTATTTTTATCAGCCATTAAAGCGTAAATGTTTTATCGCAATAGTTTGCTTTAGCGATAAGCAAATTTGGTATTTGGTAATATAAAAGCTTTTGTTGGAATCTGTTGGTGCATTGATTGGCAATTTTATTATTTTTTAATTGTTTCAACTTAAAAAAAATACTATGTTTTGTAAAAGGTAATGAAAAATTTATTGATATTTTATTGTGTATATTGTTTTATTTACTTTTGGTCCACTCTGAACCTAGGCTTTAATTTTTAATATTATTTTTATCTGGTATTTTATTTTTATAATAAGTAATTTCTTCATAAAAATATATTGGATAATATTCTCTTGGGTTGAATAATCTTTAGATTTGTAATCTATAATTAAAGTAAGGAAATTGATAACAAGAAATATTTTATTATTTGCAATGACACTAATAGTCTTTAAATGCTTTTTTGATTTTACTTATTAAGATAAGTATTTATAATTTCATAGTTAAGTAAAGAATTCTGCTTTAATAGAACTCTAATTTTGATAGTGCCGAGTATATTAATTTATTAGAAAAATATGCTTTATTGTAACTATTAAGCATATTTGTTCTTCTTTTATAAACGTTGATATCATTAAGTGCTTGAAAAATATTTCAGGTATTTAATTACTTTTATAATCTTTGTTTTTAATCTAGTATTAGGAAAATATATTTCCTCTACTGTAATTATTATTAAATAATAGTTAAAAAAATTGTATTTGCATTGTGCATTAATTAAGTTACAGTACATAAAAATTATGTTTGTTATAATATTTAAAATTAATTTTTAGTTTAAGTGATTTTTAATCACATTGAGTATTTAGCAATTAGGCTTGCATTTGAGTTTAAAATCAAAAATCTCGGGATTTACTCTGCTCTTTAGGCTTAATATTAACAAGGTTATCAATTTATGCTAGCATCCCATAATTATTGTATCTTTTATCTAATGAATAGATGCAAGGCCTAAATTATCTATAAGTGATTTTAAATATAAACGAATGTTTGTATTTTATGCTGAAAGATATACTAGCTGCTTGGCTTTTAACAATTACATAAATTTAATATTTTATTAATTCTTTCTACTGCTAACTTTTGTAGCTTTATATTTATACTCATATACGGAATTGCCCCAATGGTTTAGGTATTGTTGATAAAAATTAACTATTGTTAATATATTAACTACCCTAATGTAATTTAATATACTTTCAAAGTAGAATAGTATCAATTTTTCTGTAATCATACAAGGCCATATTAAATTTGATGAAATAATGGATAGATTTAATTTTATGAGATAAGGTTATTTTGCTTAATAGCATGCGTTTCTTCGCAGCACTACCTATTCATATTAGTTACTAACAATAAAGCTTAATACTAATATATGCTTGTTAAATATAACTAGATTATTCATTTTTAGTAAATTTATTTATTATAACTAATTTCAGCAAATACAATCTTCTTCTTAAAGATAGATCTTGTCGGATTATACTTTGTCGTGAAAACAAAGGAATAAAATCTGACAAGTTGATGATCAATTTCTATATGCGTCATTGCATATTTGTGCTTCAATACATTAAAGCTTCTTGATCGATTACAAATCGATTTTTTATGATTTAGGTATATAAATTTGTAACTCTTCTAAAGAGCAAGTTAATGGTTTTTTGACTATTTAAAAATTAATTTTGATAATTTAATATTCAATTAAGTAGCAGTTAATATATTACCAGATCATTAGAGATAGTTTTTCAAGTTATAAAGTGTATTGTGCTATATGCATGGCCGTTCAAGTTATAAATTAAGCTAGCATTTGAATGTTAGCTATTTTATTAGATTATATCACTGATATAATCATCATATTAATATATGGTTTAATTTTAATCCACAAGACTTTTCGCTCGAGGTAAAACTCAAGCAGTTTGAATCTGCAATCGTAAAGCTTTGGTCGTACAAATTTATGCTTGATAGTGATTTTTAGATAATCTAAAAATATTACAAAGTAATATACTCAAAAAAGATGAGCCGTTTTTAGGCTCATATACTTTAAAATATCACCTGTAAATGACTGTCTAGTCTGTAATCCTAGAAATTAGGATTACAGTTCATTTTACTATTATGTATCAAAAATAATTTACGGATGAATTGTGCAATATAGTATAATTCATAGCATTAAGTAACATTTTTTATTTATTTCATTTTATAATCATCGAATGATATTAAAGATAGCCTTGAGAGTGTTATGTTGTCTATCAATAAGCTAGTCAAGCAATCAAGTGAAGGGTAATTTTGTGAAGAAGCAGAAAATGACCACCGTGTCTGATTATGAATTTTTAATCAAGTTATAGAAGAAATTTATTAATCACTTAAATCAACCCTATGTCTTAAATATGTATTAAAAAAACTTTTCCACAAAGATTATCATTTTTAATGGTTGCATTGAACAAACAGCTAGTGTAAATACTTTTATTTAACTTAATTTCAGTATAACAAAAACATGACAATACATTCTTAAAGACTAATTATTTAACTTATAGATATAATTGAGGAATAAATATTTGCTAATTTTATAAATTATTTCCATCAAGTCTTACTTTTGATAGTTTAATATAATTGGTGTAGTAATCAATAATGTTTAACAATATTACCTATTTATTATTTTTTAATTCCCATTGAGGACGATGTTGTGGGTCAATACACTATCTCATCGGTTAAAGAACCAAACGCAATATCTCTGTAAAATAAATTAATTAGTTATTCTTGCATAATTTAGAAGGAGTGACAAAAAAATCTCTTCATACTTCATTGATTATATCTCAAGTTAACAAATGCGTGAGGAAATTGTTTTCATGATGATTACAACTTTATCATAAAATTAAATTAACCAATTTTAAATTGTAACCATTTAAAATGTTTTGTTTTCAACAGTATACATTTGATGTATTATACCTTATTGTGCTTTTTGTTTTTTAACAAAAAATCATTATATATAACAGACCAACTCTCGTAATTTGTAAAATTATTGTTTTAGCATTTTATGCATACTAGCATTCCTTATTAGGTTGCTTTACTATGTTAGACTAAGCTAATAAGCTATCTCAATTGCTTGATAATAATAGTGCAACCTGCTACTCATGCATCATGGCTAATGCTCCGCTGATCGCTGCTTCCATTCTTGCCGCTGATTTCGCTAAGCTTGGCGAGGAGATTAGTGTCGTTGATGCTGCCGGTGCCGATTGGATCCATGTGGATGTAATGGACGGGCATTTAGTTCCAAACATATCGATGGGCCCAGGAATTGTTAGAGCGATACGCCCTTATACCTCCAAAACTTTTGATGTGCATTTAATGATTTCACCAGTAGAAGCATATCTTCAAGGCTTTGTTGAAGCTGGCGCAGATATTATAACTGTGCATCCAGAAGCTTGCACTCATATTCATCATACTTTACAGCTTATTCGTTCTTTCGGAGTTAAGGCTGGAATAGCATTAAGCTTAGATACTTCATTGAAAACGTTAAATAACTTGCTAGATATTGTAGATTTGATTGTAGTGATGACAGTTAAACCTGGCTTTGGTGGTCAAAATTTTATTCTTTCTCAGCTCAAAAAGATTACTGCGGTACGTCAACGGATTGACGCTACTAACTATCCTATTCACTTGGAAGTTGATGGGGGAGTTACAGCTGATATATCAAGACGCGTTGTAGCCGCTGGAGCTGATGTGCTGGTTGCTGGAACCGCTACCTTTAAAGGTGGCAGAGATTCTTATGCATCTAATATCGCTGCGATGCGTACTGTAAATTGAAGATAGAACAATACTATTGGGAATTAATTTCGTATTTTAATGTGGTTTATTTTTTTATTTTGAAACTTGTAATGTACTGCGATAGTTATGTAAATGTATCTTTTAATTGTAGATTAAGGAAATCTAGCTTAGACTATTAGATAGCTATAGTGCTTTTATCTACTACTTTTGTAAAGTATGTGATTTCTCTAACTGTCAAGGATCAGCAAGTAATAAAATTTTTCTAGCAGTTATTTACGGAATAATAACGATTATTCTACTCTTTAGAATATTGTTTTATGTTTTGTTTCGATTTTAATCTTACCTCTAAATTAGAGAGGCGACTTCTTTGTTGCAAGCAATTTGTAGTATTTAAAATTTTATGCAACCATTTCTAATATAAAGTTAATCTAATATGTTCAATCATCTGGGGTATTGTGTAAAGATTGCTGTTTAGGCGTAATTACATAATAACAAGATAATATTATATAATTAATTAAAGCATAATAATTAATACTATTTTAGAAACGATTCTTTAGTATATTTTATATTAAGTATAAGCAATAAATAAATTATTTTATTTATATAAATATTATAAGTGAAACTCTTGCTTAAAATACAAGCATTGCAGTTTCAATCATAGATCACGAAGCTATTATTTATAATAAGTTATATTTTAGTATAACTATTTAATCTATTAATAAAATGGTTAATTTTGAAGTAAAAGTTATCTTTAGTTTGTTTAGTATAATCATTAATATAAGTTTGATTATTTTATTTAACCTTTGCATCTATGTAAAATAGATCAGATTAAATTTGATAATTTGGCCCAGGAAAATTTTTATAATAAAAATCCTTGTTTTACTGTGTAATATTACATAATCTTTGAAAGATTAACTATCTATAAATAAGTTTCACTATTCTCTAACTAAGTTAACTAGTACATATAATTTATTTTATTCTATTATTATTTAGGTTGCTTCGACAGCTATACTAACTAACAATTTCAGCAATATAATGATGCGGAAAATGAGAAATATTCTACTTAATGCCAACAGAGCAAGCAAAAATTTTTTTATAGCAAATTACTTAATTAATTATTAAATAATTATAATAGTTCAGCTAATTAGCGTTATTTATTTATCAAAATAATTTTTGTTAGACTTAAATTGCCCGAAAGGGATATCTAATAGAAAACACAACGCATTCACTTTTGTCGATATATAACTAATTCGCATAAAAAGAAATTTGCTAACAAGTTATTGTTATTTGTTTTATTTTAATCGTAATGTATTTGTCATTAAAGGTATGGGATGCTATACTAAACCCTAGTTTAGTATAGCATTATGCAACTAATTTTTAACTATTGAAATAGGCTTTATATTCCTTTATCAATCAATTCGATAATTGTGTTATCTTTTGATTAATAACAAATGACAACTAGAAATAATTACTTTTATGGATCATCTCGATTGCATCGAGGCGCATAGCATTTATATTTTGCGTGAAGCGTTCAATAAGTTTAATCGCCTGGTAATGTTATGGTCACTAGGTAAAGACTCTAACGTAATGCTTTGGTTAGCAAAAAAAGCTTTCTTTGGCCATGTACCTTGCCCTGTTTTGTTTTGCGATACAGGAAAGAAATTTCCTGAGATGTATTCATTTCAAAAGAAATATACTAGAGAATGGGATTTAGATTTTATTCGTCGAGAATGTCCGCCAATTGAGGAAATTGACCCGGCTTTGCCACCGTCTGTTCGTTCTGCTTCACGTAAAACTGAAGCGCTAAAGCGATTGATTGATGAATTAGAATTACAAGCAGTTGTTGTAGGTATTAGACGTGATGAAGAATCTACTCGTGCAAAGGAGCGCGTTTTTAGTCCACGAGGAGAAAATGCTGAGTGGGATTTTCGCGATCAACCTCCAGAGTTTTGGGATCATTTTAGGACTGAGTTATTACCCGGCACTCATATTCGTATTCATCCGCTACTTCACTGGACAGAGCTGGATGTATGGTTATACATACAGCGGGAAAGTATTCCGCTGGTACCTTTATATTTTGCTCGCGACGGCAAACGCTATCGTTCGCTTGGCGATATGGATATTACTAAACCGGTGAACAGCAAAGCTGATACAGTGGAGAAAATTATTACTGAGTTATTGACTACTAAAGTAGCGGAACGTACTGGGCGTATGATGGATCATGAAACTGAAGACGCTTTTGAAATGTTGCGTTCAGTTGGATACATGTAAAAATTTTTACTCCAATGACAACTATTTCAATTAGCAATATAGAACAGATTAAATTAGTTATTGCTGGACATGTAGATCACGGAAAATCTACTATGATTGGTCGTATAATGCAGGATACTGGCAAACTGCATGATGACAAGATAGCATTATTGAAAGCTATATCCAAACGTCGCGGGATGCCATTGGAGTGGGCATTTGCGTTGGATGCGATGCGAGCTGAGCGAGAGCAGGGCATTACTATTCAAACAACACAGGTATTCATTAGAACTGCTACGAAATCATACGTTATTATTGATGTACCAGGGCACAAGGAATTTATAAATAATATGATTTCTGGAGCAGCATCAGCTGATGCTGCTATATTACTAGTTGATGCTAAAGAAGGAGTACAAGATCAGACACGCGTTCATGGGTACATCTTACATTGGCTTGGTTTTGATAGTGTACTGGTAGTAATCAACAAAATGGATTTAGTTAATTATTCAAAGAATCGTTTTGATGAAATAACAATACAGGTAAACAAACATCTTGAAAAAATGGGAATTATTCCAACGGATATATTGCCAGTATCAGCTCTTTATGGTGATGGACTTGTACATAAGTCACAAAATATGCCTTGGTTTACTGGTCATACGTTGATGTCATCTCTTGAAACTGTCTTACCCAAGCCAATGCCAATGGAGCTACCTTTGCGGTTACCGATTCAGGATATCTATACTTTTGATGAACGTCGCATTATTGTCGGTCGTATCGAGAGTGGGAAGTTAAAAGTTGGCGACACTTTAATGTTTGCTCCAAGTAACGCTATTACTAAGATTCGTTCCATAGAGGCATGGGGAACTAACCTGCCAGTTTTAGCAGCTTCGTCTGGCCAATGTGTTGGTATTACCTTAGAAGATCATATTTTTCTTGAACGCGGTTTCTTAGCTAGCCATAATACTGACCCTGCGTTGCAAACCTATTTTTTTCGTGCGCGTATCTTTTGGCTTGCCGATACTCCTTTAGAACTCGGTCGGCGCTATAAGCTCAAGTTAACTACTATTGAGCGCATCGTGGAGGTGTACAAAATTGAAAAGGTAATCGATGTATTTGATTTATCGGAGCACTCAACTAGTCGAATTGAGCGTAACATGATCGGCGAGGTGGTATTACACGCGCGTGCTGTTTTGTCCTTAGATGAATTTACTTTTAATCCACGCTTGGGGCGTTTTGTATTATTTGATGGCTATGATATTGTGGCTGGTGGATTAGTTTTTACAGATAAATTGCAAGAATTAGGTTTAACTAGTTCTCAGTCATTGCAACAAATTTCTACTGTAGGGAGTTATGTAACCATAGATAATCGGTGGAGAGCTAACGGCCATAAATCGGGCATACTTTGGCTGACCGGATTATCTGGTTCAGGTAAATCGACTTTAGCGTTAGCATTAGAGAATATATTGTTTAGAAAGGGTTGGCAAGTTTTTGTACTCGATGGTGATAATATTCGTTCTGGTTTATCGGCTGATCTCGGATACTCTCCTGCAGATCGATATGAAAATATTCGTCGTGTCGGAGAAATAGCTAGTTTATTTGCTAATGCAGGCGTTTTGGTGATAACCTCATTTATTTCGCCATATCGTTCCGATCGCGCTCGTGCTAGAGCACTCATTCCTACTCTATTTCACGAGATTTATGTGAATGCCAGCCTAGATACTTGCAAGAAGCGTGACCCCAAGGGACTGTATAAAAAGGCAAATAAGGGAGAAATTATTGAATTTACTGGTATTTCTTCGCCATACGAGATACCTGCTTCTCCAGAATTAGAGGTCAACACCTGTAAACAATCTATAAACCAGTCTATTGAAAAAATGCTTAGCTATATTCAAGAGAAATTTTCTATTGAGAGTGATAAATAGTAGATTTTTGTAGAATTTTCTATCCCATACTATAAAATTAAGTATGCTTTAAATAACTTAGACAGCTTATGTGCGCGCTTGAGATGGTCAGTTGTCTTAGATAGTTGCATTTTCTGTAACTTTATTAGATAAATAAATTAATAATTTGCATCAAAAGCACATATAATTTGCTACATCAAACTTAACTATTTCATATACTTAATAAAACGAAATATTACAATAATTTTTTATTGGTTAATTATTAAAATAATACTTGTCATATTGTGCAGCATGTAGTTCTTTTACTTAAGATTATCATTGATAAGTAGTGATTTATTAGCTGCTTAATGCTGTTTTTATGTAACAATTGATAGGGCATTTGTTTTGTATTTAAATTACCAAATGTTCGTAGCTAATGATAAAATGCACCATTTTCAAATCATAGTATTTTAATGGGCATTACTTACTGATCGTCTAAAGGAGGCATTCAATATTTATTGAAATGTTTATTAGTGCCTGATGATCTTCCTGCGCTTTAGTGGAAGAGTTGATAAATTTTAAATCATAAAGATGGATTATTATTACCTAATTTTTATGGGATTAAGAACTTATTTAGGAAATTTCAACGACTATTAGTATGGTAAGTAAGTATATTTTGCTTATTTATCATTAAGCTATTATCATTTACTTCGCCTATACTTGACTTAGATAATATTAACTATTGCGAGTAATTATGACTCGAAATTATTTCTAGGATGTGCAGTAATCGTTTGTTTATGATTTTTATCTGAATAACTTGTAGACAAACAAAGAAATACAGTCTTGTAATGACTAATTACATAAATTTTTCCCGAGAACAAAGTATCTTATTAATTTTTATGCATTTATAGCCACTATTTGTTGAAAAACAACTATCTGTGATAAGGCTAATATCAATAAAATGATTAACCTTTTTCTTTGAAAAGTACGTCTTACCTATGTAAGATAGGCTTTATTTATTAAGACTTGTAGTGCGTTATAAAATAATGATAATGATGATTGATTACTCTTTTTTTTCATAATGGACAAATAATTGTATCTCTTTTTCTTTTTCTCTTTATATATTTCTTTACATATTGTCTAAAGATGTAATCAAGTTTACTATGAAGTATAAAAATATTGATGAGCGCATTGCTAATTAGTAAATATATTTTTCAGAAATAATTAGCACCTGTTATTAGTTATGTTACTCTTCCGAAGTAAAGTGAATAATAAAAATATAAGTACTTTGTTATCATAGGTCTTATTGTAATCGGTATATCGAATTTTAATAACTTTATGTTTAAAATATGTTAATTAGTTGATTAAAACAATATTTTAAGAAATGCTTGAAATTATTGTGTGAATAACCAATACACAATTTTTTCACATATTTGTTCACATTTACTTGCTGAAAATTCTTTTTCACTTTTAATTTCATATTGAAACTTATTAGTAAACCACGTACGCTGTCGTTTTATGTATTGTTGGGTAGCAGTTACTGATGATTCTATGGCTGCGGGTAATTTAGTTTTTGCTTCAATGTAATTTATTAATTGTGGAACTCCAATAATTCGCATAGCTGGTAAAGAATTGTTAATACCAAGCTTAATCAAACCTTTGACCTCATCTATAGCGCCTTTTTCAATCATTTTTTGATATCGGATTTTGACAGATTTAAACAATACATCGCGAGGCGGAAATAAAAGCACTCGGCAGAAAATCAAATCTTTCCGCAATTCGATTGGTGGTTGAGCTTGCCAGTAAGATAATGGTTTGCCCGTTGAAACTGCGACTGCCCATGCTCGCTGTAATCGCTGTGAGTCTCCTGATTTTAGCTTTGACCCTAATATAGGATCGAGGGCAAGGAGCTCATTTTTAAAGCGCTCACATCCTATTTTCTGATAATGATGAGCTGCTTCTTCAATCACTGTATCCCTTATCGAAGGTACTCTGGCAATTCCACGAATTAGTGTGTTAATATACATTCCACTGCCTCCACAAAGTATTGGCATTTGTCCAGCATTCAACGCTGCATCAATTTCACTAACTGCTTTATTCCGCCACCAGACTACTGAGCCGCGCTTAGCGGCTGATAATACTCCAAAAAGCCGATGAGATACTTGGCTTTCCTCTAGAGGCGATGGTCGATTGGTAAGAATTCTTAGTTCCCGGTATACTTGGGCGCTATCAGCATTAATTACTACTCCGTTGAGTAATTGCGCTAGCTTTATGGATAAAGATGTTTTGCCGCTAGATGTAGGGCCAGCTATTATAAGTAAGAATTTTTTACTCGATGGCATGATAAAGCTAGACATATTATTTGTTATACGATAGTTATAAATTATGCGGTGGTTTATAACTTTGTGCTCGGCGCCAGGTGGGCTAACTTCTGATTGTGTAGTACTGGCTACACAGCTATTGATTGCAGCTGGTGCACAAGTCGGTGATATTTTCTGGTTGGCTCCAAAAGAAGCCGCAGAAATTCAGTTTAATGCGGAAAGGCCAATAGAACTGCTAGATTATCTACGTATTAATCTAGCAGAAATTTCAGTTGATGTTAATTGTGGATTATTAGCAGGACGGCGTAAGCAGTTGCTGATAGCTGATATGGATAGTACGATTGTCATTGGTGAGTCACTAGACGAACTGGCTAAATATTCTGATTTTGCTGAGGAAATTGCTGCAATTACTTCCTCGGCTATGTGCGGTGAATTATCTTTTGAACATGCTTTAAAGAAGCGCGTTAGTATGCTAAAAGGCGTCTCGACGATAAAAATAGCTAAAGTTTTAGAAAATATTCGACTTACTCCTGGAGCAAAAGAGCTGGTTGCAACTATGAAAATGATCGGTGCTTATTGTGTATTGGTTTCCGGAAGCTTTAAGCCTATCACAAGCGTGATTCGCCAAAGAGTTGGCTTCGATGATGATTATTCTAATATATTGCATACAGCCAATAGTGTTATTGTTGGTACAGTTGATGAGCCAATACTTGGTCGTAATGCTAAACTTAAAATCATGAAAAAACTATGCATCGAGCATGGTTTGACTATGGATGCCACTTTAGCAGTGGGCGATGGGAGTAATGATTTAGCAATGCTAAAAGTTGCGGGGATTGGTGTAGCTTTTCGTGCCAAACCATTTGTGCGTTCTGAGTCTAGATTTATCATCAATCATGCAGATTTGCGTGGTTTGCTATATTTACAAGGGTTTAAGCGTTCAGATTTTGTTAATTTTCCCTTCGATGAAGCAGTGAGGTAGTTATTAATAGCTAATTTAATTTGAAATAGGACTTTATCATTCAAATGAAATTTTGACATGTTTGTAGTATATTTTATTGTATATGGGCATAACAATAGACAAAAGATTGTTAATTATTTGAATAGAATGACCCCATTAATTGTGTAGATATCTATACTTTGTTTATTTACCGCATACACTATCGTCTAAAACGAAAGCTTTCTTTTGCATTCTATGCCCTCTATGTTTTATTATTAACAACTAAAAATTTTTATAGTATGCACAATGCAATTATAGCGCCATAATATTTTGTATATGGCTAGATTAATGATAATAGTGTTAACTTGTTATCTAGTGCTATCAATTATAATTTAATAATCAAAGATTCGTATCATTAGCAAATAAGATCTTTTATATTGATTACAGCAGGATCTTTGGTAGACTAAGAGATATCACGATAAAATTGTTTTTAGCTACTATACTAGTTTGCTTTATCATAAAAGAGCATAAATCTTACGTAATACTTAATTTTTCACTTTATCCGCAAGTAATATTTATTTTTATTCAAGATAAATTTTACATTATCTGATGGAATTTGATAATTGTTTACTATAATATAGTAGAACAGTACTATATAGCCATACTAAGAATGCCGATAACTAATATTTGACTATCAAATATTAGTTATCGGCATTCTTAGTAACAACAGTTTTTTAAGGTGTAATTATTATTTGGATTAGTGTAAAAAATTAGTATGAAATAAATATACAGTAGTATAAAACGGAATCGAATAAAGCTATTGCATTTACAGAATTCAATTTATATATGGTAGAATAGTAGAATTATTATTCTTTTAGAAAAATCATCGTTTATCTTCAATTATTTTTGCTTGATAAAAGCTTTTCCTCTTTAAAAGATTATAATTATTAATAGTTCTAAATAAATGTTTTTTTATTTAATGTCTTGATTACTTTTAGTTTTTTTCTTTGTTTAAATTTCCTTACAATTTTAGATCTATCTAATTTAGATAGATCTTGTTATATCCATGGTTTATTATTAACGAATTGTCTATAATATTAATTAATAAGATGATTTATGTCTATTGAATATATAACCGAGATGGACACTTCTAAAAGTGCTTGTCCGTATCAGACTGATGTCACGATTATTGGTGCTGGTCCTTGTGGTCTATTCGCTGTATTCGTGCTTGGATTATTGGATATAAAATGTCATCTCGTTGATATTCTCGATCATCCAGGAGGGCAATGCTCCGAACTGTATCCCGATAAGCCTATTTATGATATCCCCGCTGTTCCCGTTTGCACAGGAAGTCAATTAATCCAAAGATTAATTCAGCAGATTACTCCGTTTAATCCCGTATTCCATCTTAAACAGAGGGCTGAAAAGTTAAATAAACTAAAGAACGGTAATTGGCGATTGATTACCGATAATAGCGTAATACTTGACAGTAAGGCCATAGTTATCGCTGCTGGCGGTGGATCATTTGTTCCTAAAAAGCCGCCAATTCCCGGTATTGACGCTTATGAAGGCATTAGCGTTTTTTACTCTGTAAACACAGCCGAACAGTTTCGAGACAAGAACTTAGTCATAGCGGGTGGCGGGGATAGTGCACTTGATTGGACAATTAACTTACAGCCAATAGCTAAGTCAATTACTCTGGTTCATCGACGTGATGAATTTAGCGCCGTTCCAGATAGCATCAATAGGATGCGTGCTTTGCTAAATGATAAAAAGATGGTTTTTCACTGTGCTCAAATTTCTTGCATCGATGGCAAGAATGGTCAACTTACTAGAGTGAAATTGAAAGACAAAGTACGTGGTGAATGGTTAATAGATTGTGATGTGTTGTTAGCTTTTTACGGATTAACTATGAAGCTTGGCCCAATAGCTACTTTTGGGTTAAATTTAGAACGCAACTTGGTTTTGGTAGATACTGAAAAGTTTGAGACATCAGTACCAGGCATTTTTGCTATTGGTGATATTAATACTTATCCTGGAAAACTAAAATTAATTCTTTCTGGCTTTCATGAGGCGGCGTTGATGAGTCGGGCTGCTGCACGTATTGTTTATCCTGATAAAAAGATTCGCTTTCAGTATACTACTTCTTCTACTGATCTGCATACCAAGCTTGGTGTAGTATGATTTTTAAATTTTATTTTTTGTTGGTAAAGGGTACATTATATGTTACTTGTATTATACACTTGAAAAGTAAACAGTTATTCATGGGTGACATATTAACTCACTGTTTGAATTGCTGAAATAATTCACAATGGTATTATTGCATGCTAATACTTGATAATTTAAGTTCATTAAACTTCAATCTTTTTATTGTTGTAAAATTTTAACTATTTTTTGACAAAAAATTAGTTACTTTTAATTTTTATAAAAACTTGCTACAAAGTGCTTCGGCCTTACTTTATTTTAGCTTATAGCTTCTATTAATCTTATCTGCTATTTAAAATAAATTTTATTCAAGCTAATTTTATTATAAATCTGATGTAGTCGAGTAATAATAATTGCAGAGGTAGTTTATTGTTTAATAATCGCTGTTTGTTTATTAAGGATATATCGATCATAATGATGATATTGCTAATGCTTTTTGAAAACCGGTACTTATCATTTTTAACCAATAATTGATGTTTATTTATTAAATACTTAGTAATTTACCTTCTTTAATCTTAATAAAAAATAATATTTTGTATTTATTACTGCATGAATAGAAATACACATATATATTAATGACTATAGCTTTTGCTAATTCTATACGAGCAGAAAGATTACGACGATTATAGTTGTAAGAGTAATTTACTTTTGAGATGAAGAAGCAATAACTATACGGTAAACATTATTGGCTAATAATAACTAGGTAATTTGAGTATAAATAAGATAGTTGTTATATTTTTATTAATATAGGAAAATCACTGGCTAAAGTGTCAAAGTCATACTTTATGTTTTTATAAAGCACTATACCATTATAATTTTGCTGCAATATAATTAGGTTAATATATCTTACTTTGACGTTATACAAAGTTAGAGGATCATAATTATTAAGGATAATGAATAGTAAGTATAAAATTCTAATAGAAATAACATTTTATGGTACTTTAATGCGTTATCCATAGATAAACAAACCACAGATGCAGTAGCTCTTTTTTTAAAAGCTACGAAAATGTACCACCTCTACTCCTACACTCTCAATATCTTGGGAGACATCTAATTTGGAAGCCGTAACCTTAGCTCTTTTCGCCCGTATATCAGTCAAGCATATCTTAGCCACTTGATTAGCTAAAGTCTCTACTAGCCTTATATGTCCGTGGTCAGCAAGCGAGCGAACTGATTTAACAATCTTTTCGTAGCAGTAAACTTTTGTATAATCATCGTTAAAACCGCCTTTAGGCTTGCTTACATCAACAGCAATATCCAGACGTACACGCTGGCGCACCCCCTGTTCATAAGTATGAATGCCGATCTGAAAATTAACTACTAACCCACTGATCTGTACTGTGTAAAGTGGTTCAATTATTTTATTTTGTTCCTTTGTAAGCGATTTTTCAGTTATAAAGGTCATTGTTTCTTTGGATGCTATCATCGTTATCTCGGTTAAGTTTATACCAAAATACATGATCGTAGTAATCTTATTATTGTGGTTGCTGCTAAGCTTAGCAATGCTAGCTGTTTTTAAGCATTTTTTTATTGTTGATGTCAGAATAAAAAATGAGAAGATAGATCCCGTGTATGCTGTAGGCAACTGTAGAGGCTTTATTGTATAATTTATAGGATAACTCGACTATCATATTTTATGCTTTTAAATAAATGATGCCACGCTAAGTAGCATATTTAGCAATTTTTAATTACAATAAAGATATAAACTTGCTAAAAGTTATATTTGAAGGATTTGCATTTTTTTTATTACTTAGATGATTCAATTTGAGATATAATAATTTGCTGGGATTAGTATTTGCATGAACGACCTTTTATACTTTTAAGTTGATGATTTGTGTATGTATATGAACTCATTATAATATGTAAAAACTTGTCGTTATAAATAGCAGTATTTCTTTTGAATTTATAGAGAAACAATGTTAAAAGATCGAATAGTTTTGTTAACTAAGCTCGTCCTTAGATAAGCGATATAGTTACTTACTTAAGTAGTAATTAATCAAAAATGATAGTTCTACTCAATGTACTAGATTAAGTAGAACCATTCGTAAAAATCAATTAAGAAATTTAATAAACACTCCAACGATATAGGGAATATCGGTTTGATCTACTAATTATTCAATTTCAACTCTTAAACAATTTACACAAAGATGAAAATTATTTTTATCGTATGACTTGATGGAATAAATGACTGATGTGTTAGATCAAATTTTTATCTTTGGGATATATTGATGGATATCAAGTGATTTATTAAAAATGAAGCATTACTTAGCAATATCCCGATCGATTGATACTTGTCGTTACCGCTTTAATCATTTGCTTTGTTTGTACTTAGTAAATTCAAATTATTTTATAGCGTTTTTAATAAAATTCTAGGTGTGTTTTTTTGTAATTAACCTAACATTATTCTGATTTTTATCAGAAAACTACTAATTTTTAGTTCAGCGAGTTTGCGATTTAGCTATAGATTACAGCACTAAGTTGTTATTAAATATGATTTCTTATAGGATTAACTAAAATATTAGTTGATATATTGCCGGTTATAATATCACTAATGTGATAGCAATTAACAAGAAGCCTTATCTTGTCTTAATAGATTTTTAACACCTGACTTTGCTTGTGGCCTCATGCTTCACTTAACTGTTAAGTAGATCTTTTCTTTGTCGTAACATAAATTTTTAGATAATTTTTTATTATTACGATGTTCACAATTTTTCTTGCCGTAATTAGTAAATTGTTTATAAAAATTATAGAATATGATTTTCCCTACTTTTCGATTAAATGCGAATGATGAATACTTGTTTTGGCAACTCGAATAAGTTATAAATTAGCTCCAATAAAATCATATTCTATTTTGTTCTTATTTAGATAGAGGCAATTATGTATTGCTAGTTTAGTTTTATACAGAGTTAGCAAGTTGATTGCGATCTATTATATAACTAGATGCACAACAGTATGTAGTTTAGTGTAAGTTAGCCAAACTAATATAGTTTAAAATTAAAATCCGCGATAGAGTATCTAACTATATTAAAAAATTAAATGTAAAATTACTGTAGGTCTGCAATAAGAATTTTACTCTGTAAGTGAGTTTATTTATTTAATAATATGTTAAATTGTTCAGCTTCTTCTATTTTTTAGCATATAAAAACAACGATTTAAGATATAACGGTTCTCCCCCATCTACCTGCCTGAATTATTTCGTCAATCTGTGATATTTTGATTAACTCATCAGCTTTTGGCTCAGCATCAAGCAAGGCCAGTGCTAGTATTAACCGAACCTGTAAATTGATGTTGCTGTATGCAGCGGCACTGGATGCTAGTCTTCTATTTCTTTCACTGCATTCCTGAGGACTTGCAAGTTAGTTTTCAGTTGGCGTATAGGCATTATACTTAAATGTAATTGATAGATTCAAAGAAAATCGTTTTTCTGCTCATTCACGCCACTGACTCCATAGACTAAATTGACGAGCAGCTAATTTTTTTTGGGTGGCTTTTGGGAAATATATTAAGTCAGAGAAGGCAAAGTTACTGATCTCATTACATATTCACGCTGAGGCGTTATCAAATTAGTAACAGTAACTGCAAAGCTCATCATAATCATAGATGGCAGGTCGATTTCATTGTGTTGTATATATCCCATTCGTGTTAGCTACGGCTTTAGCTATACTACGACTAGGAAAGCGTAACAATCTTTTTTTTAGGTGAACTAAGATTTAACTTATCTAGGTTTACTAGATAAGTATTGTTACTTTTTTTCATTCACGGTTACAGTTTTGCAAAAAGCTTCATTCTGGTCTTATCTGTTCTCTTTTTTTAATTTAAAATTTTTTATTAAAAAAAATGAAGCGTTTATATTTACTAGATATATCTGATATCTGTAATGTATGCAATATAAATTAACAACTATTAATTTTCTTAAATAATTTCTTACGTAAGAAGCTGTTTTAGTATTAAGTATTTTATGATTCGTATTTTTCTGCTTTACAATAGAGTAGCAATCGATTGACTGATAGCAACTATTAATTTTTGCCCTAAATGATGTAATTCATTCTCCAAATAATTTTGCCTATTATAAAACATTCTTTGTAGACTTATAAAATAGATTTAAAGCTTAACCGCTTCAGCTTCCGCTGAAAGAGCGTATTTTATGGATTGTAGTTATGCTCATCTTATTGTGCTGATTATCTGAGGAATTAAATTTTATTCAAGCAGCTGTTAGCTTTAAGAACATTTATAAATGTTCTTAAAGCTAACAGCTGCTTGAAGATTGACGTATAAGAATTTGCTAAGTTGCTGGATCATATATAACAATAGTACTATACTATAGTAATATGTATAATGTTTACGCATTATAGAAATCTTACCTAAATTATTATAATTGACGTTTGTTATTACAAGTTTTCTGCAACGTGAGCCTTATTCCAAGAAATATTAGCTAATTAATTTAAAAGTTTGATCATTGGCATTATTAAGAATGCATTGCAAATTTTAATAAATTGCTAAAACCAGAGTGTTTATCTCCTTAACAGGTAAAAGTTATTGATTTTTAGCAAAATACTTCCTGGTATACTACTCATTTTATGATATTATCAAACTTGTAGTCTAAACGAAGAAAACTATATTGCTAACGGATAATATTTAAGGGTGTAGTTTCTTTATCAAGATACATATTTGGATTTTGGCTTTTTGTTGCATAAAGGCATTTAATACATCAATGTGCTTCTGCATTCATAAGCAACGGCTATTGCTGCCTAATAGATGAGTAATAAGTATTGCTGGTAACCGAACAATATAAAGCGTGTCTCATTAGATATTTAATGTTACGGGCAATCGTTATACTATACAAATTTACCTGCAAAAATAGTAAATGCCTTATTCCCATTGTAATGGAGCTTTGTCTGTTTTGCTGTATGCTGTGTACATACATATACTTGCTAGTTTAGTAGGATATTAAACTAAGTCATATTTTAAAATAAATTAAGTTATTTTTCAGAAAATCTGTTACAAGCCATATAACCAAGTAATTAGATTAATTTATAACACTACTTAATGCAAATAAATAGGTTTTGCTATTTTGACATTATGATGGCAGCAAATAAGGATAATATAAAAATATGCCCTAGTTGAATTATTCGAAGAAAGTAGAACGCTATTAATTATTGATTGCAGTTAAATAATTAATTCAGAAAGTTATTTTGTTAGATGGTTGAATATGTTTTCTCCTATAGCAATAATATTTTATTCTTAAAGCGCATGTTATAGATATTAATTTTAACCAATCATACGTCAAAGTATCTCAAAGACTGTTATGTAAGTACTGAGATCATTCGTTTTATAACTGTGGTCAAAGCAGCACAAATAATAAAACAGCTAAATTATAGGTACTTAAAGGCTAATTTCTTTAGTAACGCTTAAAATAATAAGTTTTGAAGTACTATTAAAAAGGCTAGATTGATAGTCTATGGCATAGCAGGCAAGATAAGATATTATTAGACAGTCATAAAATCAGCCAATATGAATCGGATTGTATTATCGCCAGGAATAAAACGATGTTCTTCGCCAATCTCTTCGGAATGCTTTCTGCCGACATGGCGATCGATCTTGGCACAGCCAATACCTTGGTTTACGTCAAGGGTCGCGGCATTGTGCTTAACGAACCTTCAGTAGTCGCTATCGGTACCGTTCGTGGTAAGAAGCAGGTTTTAGCAGTTGGCGACGAGGCTAAACAAATGCTTGGACGTACTCCTGGAAATATTCAAGCAATTCGTCCTCTGCGAGATGGTGTTATAGCTGACTTTGAGGTCGCTGAAGAGATGATTAAGCATTTTATTCGTAAAGTTCATAATCGTCGCTCATTCGTAAGCCCCCAGATTATCATCTGCGTGCCTTCAGGATCAACTGCAGTAGAACGGAGGGCAATTCAGGAAAGTGCGGAAAGCGCTGGCGCTCGTCGAGTATTCCTTATTGAAGAGCCTATGGCTGCTGCAATAGGTGCTAATCTTCCAGTTACTGAACCAACAGGCTCTATGATTGTTGATATCGGTGGTGGGACTACAGAAGTAGCTGTGTTATCTTTAGGGGGTATTGTTTATTCTCGCTCTGTACGAGTTGGCGGCGACAAGATGGACGAAGCAATAATTGCCTATATTCGCCGTAATCATAATCTTTTGGTTGGTGAAAGTAGTGCTGAACGGATCAAAAAAGATGTTGGTTCGGCTTATTCACCAGAAAATGAAACATATAATGGATGGCAAATTAAAGGGCGTGATCTTTTGAATGGTGTTCCAAAGGAAATTATCATTGACCAGTCGCAAATCGCTGATAGCATGGCTGAGCCGGTGAGTCAAATAGTTGATGCTGTAAGGGTTGCTTTGGAACAAACACCACCGGAATTAGCGGCTGATATAGTTGACAAGGGGATTGTGTTAACAGGCGGAGGGGCATTACTTGCTAATATCGACTTTGTACTACGTCATGTGACCGGTTTACCTGTTATGATCGCTGATGATCCGCTCTCATGCGTTGCGCTTGGAACTGGGCGATGTTTAGAGGAAATGAAGATCCTTCAAAACGTGCTAATTGGTGCTTACTAGTGCTTTGCTGATCAGGTACGCTATAGCTTTCTTTTCATCTTATGAGGTGAATTGTAATCATGGCGAAGCGAGCAGAATCATTTAATAGCTTGGCAGAACCAATGCGCTCGCTGCGGAGGCATTTTTTCTTTGCGACACTACTAATTAGTAGTTCTATTCTTATAATCTTGAGTAAGTTGGATGTGTTTTTGGTAGAGCATGCCCGTATTTTAGTAATCGATGCGCTAACACCGGCTATAGAATTGACAACTAGACCAATTTCTTTGCTTAACAAATTAATCCAACAAATCCGAGATTTACACTATTTACAGGCTGAAAATTCTCGGCTTATTTTAGAAAATAAGCGATTATACCGTTGGCAGCAAGTAGTCCAGCTACTTGAAGCAGAAAATTTAGCACTGCGTTCTCTGACTAATTTTACACCCCCTAAAGATATTGAATTTGTTAGTGCTCGGGTCATTGGGGATAGTAGCGGTGTTTTTGTGCGTAACATTCTGATAACCGCTGGTAATAAAGACGGGCTTACCTTAGGCAATGCTGTAGTTAGTGGCGATGGTTTGGTAGGAGGTGTTATCGAAGTTGGTGAGGCATATAGTAGGGTATTGTTGATCACTGATCTTAATTCATATATCCCCATAAAGATTGATAGGACAAGAGATCCCGGTTTGCTAATTGGTAATAATACTCGTGCACCTCGTGTTGTCTATCTTCCTTTATATTCCCAAGTAGTCCTTGGCGATCGAATCATTACTTCTGGTCAAGGCGGTGTATTCCCATCGGGATTAGCAGTAGGTGTTGTAACGATGATCAATGATGGATTAATTTCTGTTACGCCATTTGTCGACTGGGAAAGACTAGAATACGTTAGTGTTTTGAAAACCGGTTACGATGGCATTGTACGCTCAAATATTGCTAAGTTATTGCCATCTATGATTAAAAGACCGAAAACTCTAACATGCTTTGCTAAATAAAGCAATGATGCGTCTTACATTAGCTAAATCATTTAGCATCTGGATACGAAGATCAATACCAATAGCTTTGGTTGCTATGCTAGCTGCACTGTCTGTAGTTTCGATCAAAATTCCTGGCTATGCTTCGATAGCTGCTGACTATACTTCAATGGCTGTTTTTTATTGGACGGTATTTTGTCCAGATCTTCAGCCAATTTCGCTTTTGTTTATAATCGGTTTGTTGCAAGACATCATATGCGGTAATCCTCTTGGTCTAACTGTTGTTAGTTTACTATTGCTTCATCGTTTAACTTTATCGCAGCAGCAGCTTTTAATTAAGAAGCCATTCCTATTTATCTGTTTTGCCTTCATGTTAATTCAACTACTTATCTCTATTTTGAGCTGGCTAATTATGTCACTATTGCATTTTTGTCTAATTTTGCCAGATCCAGCAGTATATCGCTATTTGATTACTGTATTTGGCTTTCCAATTATGATGCGGTTTCTTTTTTATGTTCGCTGTTACGTAATTGAATAAACAATCATGTTTAGGGTAAATGAACGCAACCTTCAAAAGGTATTCACCCGTCGAGCTTTTATATTAGCCTGCGGCAAGCTTGGCTTGATAAGCACTTTAGCTGCTCGTCTTTATTATCTTCAGGTAGTTGAAGGAGAGCGATATCAATTGCTATCACTTAACAACCAGTTTAACAGTGAAATTATATTGCCAGTTCGCGGACGAATTTTCGATCGTCATGGCGTGGCGCTTGCTGATAATCAACATATTTTTCAACTTGAAATTGTTCGTGAAAGAACTAAAGACGTATCTGCAACTTTATCTGCTTTGAGTTCTATTATTGATATAACAGAACGGGATATTAGGCGAATCCTTGAGGATGTGAAGTGTAATCATGCTTTTACGCCGGTAATTATCGCGAAGAATTTAACTCGTAAAGAAATTGATCGGGTAGCAGTTAATGCTCCGTATCTGCCAGGCGTATCTATTAATGTTAATTATTTACGATACTATCCTTTCGCAGATATTGCTGTTCATATTATAGGATATGTCTCCACTGTTTCAGAAGAAGAATTGACTGGTGATCCAGTACTAGGATTGCCAAACTTTCGTATCGGTAAGAGCGGTCTTGAAAAGATGCATGAGTCAGAGATACGTGGTACAGCTGGTCGGCGACAAGTGGAAGTTAATGCGCTTGGTAGAGTTATTCGCAAGTTACCAGTTGATGACGGTAAGGCAGGTTGCGATATTAAACTCACACTGGACATCAATTTGCAGCGATTTGCAGCCGAACGCTTGGCACGAGGTAATGCAAAATTGCTATTAATAAATGATCCTCGTGCTCAACGCGCATTGAAACAAGCTGAGCCAACGATTCGTGATTATTATATGGACCAGAAGACAGTTCTAGTGAGCTCTAATGGCAAGGCAGTAGAAGCAGAGAGTGGTGCGGTTGTAGTTATAGATGTACGTAACGGAGCATTGCTGGTGCTGGCATCGCTTCCTGGATATGATCCAAATCGCTTTAATTCTGGTTGGTCTCATAAAGAATGGAAAAAAATATCGAATAATCCTCGTGGGTTGCTTAACAATAAGGCAGTGTCTGGGCAGTATCCTCCAGGTTCTACTTTTAAAATGCTAGTTATGTTAGCTGCTTTAGAATCTGGTAAGGCAACAATGGATACAAAGTTTTATTGTCCAGGCTATTTATCACTTGGCAATAATCGATTTCATTGTTGGCTTCACTATGGCCATGGCTGGATTGACATGGAGCAATCTATTGCACAGAGTTGTGACGTTTATTATTATGATTTAGCTAATAAAATTGGTATTGATTGTATTGCAAATACTGCAAAAAGTTTTGGTTTAGGGAAAGTAACTGGATTAGATCTTCCTGGCGAAAGCGCAGGCTTAATTCCGACCCGCGACTGGAAACTCGCAACCACCGGGGAACCTTGGCATATAGGTGATACGTTAGTATCAGGAATCGGTCAAGGGTTTGATCTGGCTACACCACTACAACTTGCTTTGATGACAGCTAGGCTGGCTAACGGCGGTAAAGCTATTGTTCCTTATATAAAAATTTCTAGTATTGCGAATCGACCTATCGAAGATATGGGTATAAATCAAAATCACTTGAATCTGGTTTGCATGGCTATGTATCAGTCAATAAATAGTCCACTTGGAACTGGGCGTAAAATTAAGGGAGGTAAGAACGACATAAAGATAGCTGGCAAGACAGGTACTGCTCAGGTACGGCGCATCAGTATGCTCGAGCAGCAGTCGGCGAGCCATCATCATGAAAATAATAAGCCATGGCTTTATAGAGATCATTCTTTATTTGTTGGTTTTGTCCCTGTGAAGGCACCGCGTTATGCTATATCAGTTGTTGTTGAACATGGTACTGGTGGTTCATATGTTGCAGCTCCGATTGCTGCAGACGTATTACGCGAAGTAATGCGAGTTGATTGTGTAGACAGCGCGGATTAAAGAGTGTTTAACAGTGAGATGATTAACTAGATTTAGCTATATGGCTTATCATACTTTTTGATCTAATATTATGAATCAGTCTAATCTAACTATTTCCCGTAAGTTATTATCGCTGAATTGGTTTATAGTTTTTCTTGTTGCAGTGATTTCAGGGATTGGCTGCTTGATGTTATACTCGGCAGCTAACGGGTCTTGGTTTCCATGGGCTTATAGTCACGTTATTCGCTTTAGCATCGGAATGACTCTCATGTTATCGATTGCTGTAGTTGATATTAGATTTTGGATGAGAAACGCTTATCTGCTATATATGATCATTCTATTCTTTCTTCTTGTAGTGAGTCTCATGGGTGAGATTGCTATGGGAGCACAACGTTGGATTAAGTTTAGCTTATTTCATTTTCAACCTTCAGAATTCATGAAGATTTGTTTAATATTAGCATTATCAAGGTATTTCAATGGATTAACTTACGAGGAGATAGGTAAAAAACTGAAATTAATAATACCGTTACTTATGGTAGGTATTCCAGTTTTTCTCGTCTTAAAAGAGCCAGACCTTGGCACGGCACTAATAATGATTGCTGAGTCAGCGACGATTTTTTTTCTTGCAGGAGTACGCATCTGGAAGTTCTTTGTGTTGATCGTAACTGCTATGCTCAGCTTTCCGTTAAGCTGGCATTTTTTGCGCGAATACCAACAGAAACGTATATTAACTTTCTTAAATCCAGATAAGAATGAATCTAGCAGCGGTTATCATATTCTGCAATCCAAAATTGCTTTAGGCTCCGGCGGAATCTTCGGAAAGGGCTTTCTAAGGGGTAGTCAGAGCCATTTAAATTTTTTACCCGCAAAACAGACAGATTTTATTTTCACCATGCTAGCAGAAGAGTTTGGTATCTTTGGTGGCACTTGCTTAATTGGGCTTTACACACTAATACTAGCATATGGTTTTTTTGTTGCTATACGCTCATCTAGTCAGTTTGGTCGTTTGGTAGCGCTTGGCGTAACCACAACACTCTTTCTCTATTTGTTCATTAATATTGCTATGACAGTTGGGTTAATACCGGTAGTTGGCGTACCGCTACCAATGCTTAGTTATGGTGGTACAGCAATGCTAACGATAATGATTGGTCTGGGATTACTGCTTGGAGTATCTGTGCATCGCTGTGTGCGTATAAGCTCCTATTGGTATTAATATTTAATGTTCTTATTAATTTGCTATCCCAGTGCTAGACTGGTTATTTACCAAAATAACAAATTACTCTCTTGCGAGAGTAAATTAGCTGCTTAGCTTAACTACTTTTCTAAAGTAGCGTAAAACTCCATCATTAACAGATGGTCATATCATCGAATTATATAGCCATCAATAATGATTTTAGTCTAATTTATTATGGTTAATGCTGTATATTCTTTGTTAATTTTGAATGTTGTCAGTTTACGAGAACTTTTTCTGAAAAAACATTTTTGCTATGCTGTACAATTCCGCATTAGTATTTTAATGCAAATAATTTTAAAAATTTAGCAATTGGTTTAATTCATTAATATATTTTTAAGTATTTACCTTTAAAATGGAAGTTAAATCAACGATGCTTTTGCCATTAAGTGAGGGTTTAAACTAGAAAATACCGTAAAATTAAAATGCCCTCATGCTGTGATAGAATCGCTAGTCAAAACTTTATCGAGCAAATTAATTGTGTCTTTGATTCCATAAAGCAAAATAAATGAGCCTAAACGCGGACCGTCGGACTGACCGAGTAGAATTTCATATAGAGCTTTAAACCATTCTCGCAAATTATCAAATTTATGTCGTTTTCCGATTTCGTATATTTTGACTTGTAGATAATCTGCAGAAGCATCTGAATTAAGAGTCTTCAATACAATTTTCAGATCTTCTAGTGCCGCACGCTCTAATTTATTCGGAGTACGATATTTGTTATATGGACGCACAAAGTCTTGGTAATATCTTATCACATAGGTCAACATTCTATCTAGTAATGGATTTGCTTCTGGAGTTGCTCTTGGAGAGTATCGGTTAACATAGCTCCAAATTATTTTTTTGTTATCGGCCCGGCAAGCGTTTGCTAGGTTTATTAGCAGTGAGAAAGATAAGCCAGAGGATTCTGGATTAGGAGGCGTGCCGTTATGGATATGCCATACTGGATTCTCGATGCGCTTTTCAGTGCTTTCTTCTGAGAATTTGGATAGAAAAATTAAGTATTCATCAATAGTCTTTGGAATGACGTGAAAATGTATTCGTTTGGCTCGTTGAGGTTGTTTATACATAAATAGAGCAAGACTTTCTGGTGGACCATATTTTATCCACTGCTCTACAGATAAGCCATTGCCTTTGGATTTGGAAATTTTTTGGCCATTAGCATCTAGAAACAGTTCGTAATTGAAGCCAGCCGGTGCGGGATAGCCGAGGATTTTGACTATTTGGGAAGATAGTTTTACTGACTCGATTAGGTCCTTGCCAAACATCTCATAATCTACTCCTAGCGCAAACCAACGCATAGCCCAGTCGCACTTCCACTGCAGTTTACAGTTACCGTTGGTAATTGGAATAGTAATGCGCTTATGGGTGAAAGGATCGTGATAAGATATTGTTCCAGAGCTCACATCCCTATCGACAATAGGCACTTGAAGGACATGACCTGTACGAGAACAGATTGGTAAAAAAGGTGAATAAGTTGCTCTTCTCTCATGGCCTAGTGTAGGAAGTACGATATTCATAATTTCGTCGTATTTGCGCAGTATTTGTAATAAGGCATCATTAAACATACCTGAAGTGTAGCATTCAGTTGCTGAGTAGAAGTCATAATTGAATTCAAATCTATCTAAAAATTCTCTCAGACGAGAGTTGTTGTGATCTCCAAAGCTTTCGTGTGTACCAAAAGGATCGGGAACTTTTGTGAGTGGCTTGTTCAAGTGCTGAGCTACCATCTGTTGGTTCGGGATGTTAGTTGGAACCTTACGCATTCCATCCATATCGTCAGCAAAAGCGATAAGCTTAGTTGGTATATCACTCATCATTTCAAAGGCTTGACGTACCATGTTAGTGCGAGCAAACTCACCATAGGTACCGATATGTGGTAATCCAGATGGGCCGTAACCAGTTGATAGCAAGACATATCCCTTTTTAGGTGGCTCAGTGTTGTAACGCTTAATTATTTTGCGTGCTTCGACACATGGCCAAGTTTTAGCATTTATCGCAAAATTACATTTTATATTAATAGACATTAGATCTTTTTCTTAGAAGAGAGCACAAAAAACTTCTAGAAATTACGTACTACTACATTCTTTAAGTAATACAGAGATAGAAATATATCAATTAAAAAAACCTCCTTAAGCATTTAATATGCCATGATCCTGCTTACTCATGCGCCCGGATGGTTTTGTTATAAAACTGTTTCAACAAAAAAAAATAATCAGCCATTAAGATGCTGATTATTTTAGCATATGCAAGCTGATGTGATGATCATTTTGTTTTGTGATTATTAAATTGCGCTGTACTCCAACTGAGTATAAACTAACTATTTTCATATCAGATAGTGGTATATCCCCAAAAAGTTTGTTACAATAACTCAGATAATTGTCTAGCTGAGATATCATTAATTGTATACAATTCATTTTTTTGAGTAAAGTGATACTTGGTACGCATAAGCACGGATGCCGTAGCATGTTAGTCTTCACTCATAAAGGTTAAGACGCTTAATGGTTAGCTTTCTTCTTTGATACTAGAACCCTTTGCCGCTCCGAAAGGTTCTACAAGCTTTATATGTAGTTCATTAAGCTGTTCTGTATGCACTTTGCTTGGCGCGTTCATAATCAAATCCTCGGCCTGCTGATTCATTGGGAATAGGATCACCTCACGCAGATTATTCTCATCAGCTAACATCATCACTATACGATCAATGCCAGGAGCAATACCACCGTGTGGTGGAGTACCAAACTTAAAAGCGTTGATAATAGCAGCGAATTTATCATTCACAAATTCTTGGTTGTGTCCAGCAATCTCAAACGCTTTATACATGATTTCTGGTCGATGATTTCGGATAGCGCCAGAAGATAGCTCGACACCATTACACACTAAATCATATTGGAAAGCTAGTATCTCTAACGGATTCATATTTTCTAGCGATTCTAGACCACCCTGCGGCATAGAGAAGGGATTGTGTAAAAAATCAATACTGCCAGTAACTTCATTGATTTTATACATCGGAAAGTCAACAATCCAACACATCTTAAATACTTTAACGTCTATGATATTAAGATCAGCACCTAGCTTTAGACGAGCTTGGCCAGCTATCTTAGCCGTTTCTAACTCTTCTCCTGCGGCAAAAAATATGGCATCTCCGTCTTTCATACCGGTAATTAATTGTAGTTGTTTAATTTCATCGGTTTTTAAATAATTAGCAATCGGTCCATTAGCTTTGCCTTTGTTGAAAATAATGTAGCCAAGACCTATCATGCCTTGATCTTTAGCCCAAGAATTAATGCGATCACAAAATGCTCTACTACCACACTTAGGCCCTGGGATCGCACGAACTACACCGCCACTTTGTATAATGTTTGAGAATGTGGCAAAAGCAGCTTTTTGAAAGATATCGCTTACATCAGCGATCTCAATAGGGATGCGTAGATCAGGTTTGTCAGATCCATACTTAAGCATTGCCTCTCGGTAAGCAATTCGTGGGAAGGTATTTGATATGTTCCAGTCGGAGAATTCTTTAAACACGCTTGATAAAATTTGTTCGACAGCGGAAAATACATCTTCTTGCTCCACAAAACTCATTTCCACGTCAAGCTGATAAAACTCCCCTGGGGAACGATCAGCACGACTATCTTCGTCACGGAAGCAGGGAGCGATCTGAAAGTACCGGTCAAAACCAGAAGCCATAATAAGCTGCTTGAACTGTTGAGGAGCTTGAGGTAGCGCGTAGAACTTACCTAGATGCGAACGAGAAGGCACTAGGAAATCCCGTGCACCTTCTGGCGATGAAACAGTCAGAATCGGTGTTTGAAACTCAATAAAACCTTGTGCATTCATATGACGACGAATAGAAGAAATTACGTTCGAACGTAAAATGATATTATCATGCATCCTTTTTCGACGCAGATCAAGATATCGATATCGTAGTCTCGTTTCTTCACCGGCATTTTCTTCAGAATTGACCTGCAATGGTATTTGTTCTGCTGGGGATAGCACTTCCAAATCATTAATACGGACTTCTATTTCACCTGTTGCTAAACTTACATTAACGGTCTCTTTGCTACGCCTAAGCACACGGCCAGTAATGCAAACTACACTTTCTAATCTAATTTTTTCTACTTGCTGGAATGATAATTCTTTAACGTCAGTTACGCATTGAATAATACCGTAATGGTCGCGCAGATCGAGAAATACCAGTTGTCCATGATCACGTCGACGGTGAATCCAGCCAGCTAGTCGCACAGTTTCGCCGATTTTAGTTTCAAGAATATTACGAGAATCATGTGTGCGGTAGCGGTGCATGGCATCAAAGATTGTATGGCGAAAAATTATCGCACTTTGTATGCAGGGTAGATAACCTAAGCTGCATGTTTTGTAACGTAATAATTGCAAATATCTTCAATTGATTTATTGGTAATTATAGTTTTCTGCTTAAGTAATTGAGCACAGTCAAGGTAATTTTCTTAATCTAAAGTAAAAAACCAATCTCTTACTGTTATCCACTTATTTTTTAAATAAGTTGTCTAGAATTAATAGGTGTTAAGCTAAATGTTAATCCATGATAAGATTAACTGATTATTATAAATTTGATAATCATACAACTGTCTAATATTTATTTATAACTAGAACAACATTCATGCATCACTTGAGATAATATGGTATATCTACTTTGTTAAAGTATATTACTATTTTGTTTCAAAAAAGCAACTGCTGCAACAAGTGCAATAAATTTAGATTGTAATAAATTCGACATTATCCGAGTAAGTTATGAGAATTAGCAAGTGAGATTTAGCTTTCTTCTTATGGCATATGAAATTCATTGTGCTACTACGCTAAACATTAGACTAGATTGAAGTAGATTAAATAACCAAGCGTTTTCTTGTCTAACAAGAAAACGCTTGGTGCTGCATATTGCTAGAGGCTTGGGCTATAAAAGTACGTCTTCCTTTTATCTGTATTAACCCAGTAGCTAGGATTGCAAGTCCTTTTTGGTAAATTTGATGTTCCTGTTCTAAAATTCTTGCTGACAAAGATGCCTCATTATCTTTATCCATAACTGGGACAGCGGCTTGTAGAATAATTGGGCCATCATCTACTTTTGCAGTGACTAAATGGACTGTGCATCCGGTAATTTTTACTCCAGCTTCTAGCGCTTGACGTTGCGCATGCAAACCTTTGAAGGATGGTAATAGGGAGGGGTGAATATTTAATATTTTCCCCTCCCATGTTTCAGCAAACTTTTGAGAAAAAATCTGCATAAAGCCAGCAAGACAAACAATATCACAATCTGCTTTGTGCAGAGCTAAGTTTATATCGCGCTCTAAGTTTTCTCTGTTAGAGTACGCTTTATTTTCAAATATACACGTTGGAATTGCCGCCTTAGCCGCACGTCGAAGTCCAAAGGCATTTGATTTGTTGGAGATTACCAAAGCGATCTTAGCTGGATATTCTTGCTCGTAAGAAGCATCAATAAGCGCTTGCAGATTGCTACCGTTTCCAGAGATTAATACACCAACACGCTTACGTACACTCATGCTAAGTGAATATAGAATCGAGACCGCATAATACTACCGATTCTTCGCTGCGTTGTTCAATAAATCCAACTCGCAGTGAATTTTCTCCATGTGTGTTTAATATCGATTGAACAGTATCTACGTCACTAGGACGCACTAAGACTAGCATTCCAAGCCCACAGTTGAAAGTGCGGAGCATTTCCCGTTTATCAATCTTACCTTCCTTAGCAATCCAAGTAAATACCCTGGGAGTTGTCCAACTTGTTAAATCCAACCTTAAAGCTAAATTTTTATCGAAAATTCGTGGTGGGTTTTCTAGCAACCCACCACCGGTAATATGTACAAAACCTTGCACAGCATTAGTTGCCAGAGCGGCAAGGCATGCTTTAACATATATTTTTGTTGGTGCAAGCAATGATTCAGCTATTGTTTTACTATCTTCAAATGGGGCTTTTTGCTTCCAGGTAATTCCTGTGCGCTCCATAACTTGATGTACTAATGAATATCCGTTGGAATGTAGGCCGGATGACTTGAGACCCAGAACAATGTCACCTGCTTTAATTTTTTTGCGCTCTAGCAGTTGAAATCGCTTGACAGCTCCAACTGCAAAACCCACTAGTTCGTAATCGCCTTCGTGGTACATTCCTGGCATTTCAGCGGTTTCTCCTCCGATTAGTCCGCACCCAGCTTGCTTGCAACCGTCGACAATGCCAGTTATAACTTCTTTAGCAACTCCTAGATCTAATTTGCCTGTTGCGTAGTAATCAAGAAATATTAATGGTTCAGCACCATGAACTAATAGATCGTTAACACACATTGCAACTAGATCAATTCCAATTGTATTATGTATACCGGAATTTAATGCTATTCTTAACTTAGTACCAACACCATCAGTACATGCTACTAGTATTGGATCTGAATAACCAGCTGCCTTCGGGTCAAAAAGTCCACCAAAGCCACCAATATACGTGCTCGCACCCGGGCGAGAAGTTGAGGCAGTAAGTGGTTTAAGGTTGTTTACTAGCCTTTTACCAGCGTTTATATTAACACCAGCATCGCGGTAGGTAAAATGTGTGCTATCTTTTTTGATTACCTGGTTTTTAGTAAGTTTTACTATGGTTTTCTCCATTGAGTTAAGAGCAAAGAATAATAGATCATTATGGATAATAATCTATTATTCGACAAGTGAATAATTGCGACTCTATAAGTTAATATCCATAACTTTTTAACAACTGAGGAGAAGCATTGTATTATAAATCTTTTCTTATCGTTTTTTTTACGCCCTTACTGATTACGCTATATATTAACTGGGCTTCAGCTGAGGAGATCTATACTGTTCGCGACATCCCAGTTGAGGCATTTGCTGACAATCCCTCAGCAGCTAAAGCGAAAGCAATTGCTAATGGCCGACACATCGCTTTTGAGCGTATGATCAATCGGCTAGTGCCATTAAATTCAGCTAAAGCTCTAGAAGAACAATCAGACCAGACGCTGGATAATTTAATTATCGGATTCGAAGTTGCCAATGAGAACAGCACATCAATGCGATATATTGCGAACATAAGCTTTACTTTTGATCCGGTATTGTTGCGTAATTTTTTAGTGCATAATAATTTGTCATTCGCTGAAACTTCCAGTGCCCCTGTGTTGATTATTCCAGTGCTGGATAATGATAATGGGCCAGTACTTTGGGAGGAAAGTAATGTTTTTCGCAAGGCTTGGGCTAAAGCGTTACTTGACGTTGGATTAGTTCCTATAATTATTCCACGCAGCAGTATTTCTGATATTAATGATTTGAGCACTGATGATGCTATGGGTGGCAACCTGGAAGCTTTGACTAATTTTGCTCGGACTTACGGTGCTCGTGATACTATTATTGTTGTTGCTAAACCGAGCAACAACTCTATAGACTTATTTATTCGTAGGATTGGATTATTTGGTTCTAGCAACACAATGAAGAAAAATATATTAGTAGACGACAGTGAATATAATTATGATGCACTAGTTCAATATGCGATAGGAATGATACAGGAGTCATGGAAAAGTGAAAATTTAATACAGGGTAAATTAGAATCGCAGATTACAGCTATAGTGCCGATTGATAGCATGCGGCATTGGGTAGCCATTCGTAAGGTGCTAGACAATATTATTGTTTTGCTTAAGTATGATGTGGTTCAATTAAGCAAAAAAAATGCGCTTATTAATTTGCGGATCCGTGGTACAGTAAAACAGTTGGGCATTGCTTTGGAGCAGAAGAATTTACGTATTATTTCTGTGGACGACAAATATATCATAGTCCAAACTTATTTATGAATTTAAGTGGCTTTGTGTCGCTTATGTAGTTTATCTATTGCTCTATCTCTGACAATGTCAGTCTTTAATGTTGTGAGAAAATTAATCAATGATTTATTTGAAATGCAGAGTATTAAATTTTTAATCTTTTATTTATCTTTACAGAAGATATGTATATCGTAATAAGTCGCTATGCAGTTAACTTACTTGCGGCTAAACTTTTCAACTTTAGCCGTCGGCAGCCAGCACCAAATTGTTCGAATGAGGTGGATTGTTGCACAGTAAATTTATACTTTTAAGGTATAGTGTTTTACTTATTACTTTAAGGTTTATAGTATTTACTTTTTTGCATAAACAATGTTGTATTTATTTATTAACCGGAGAAATTTTTAATTCGTTTGAGCGCAATGCCTTTTTCTGATTAGGTATTTTTAGTTTTATTGCTGCAATGAGGGGCAAGATATATTTAGAAAATGACACCAAAGTAGAAAATCATCCTAAGTAAATTGAGTAGCTTTTGTAAAAAATTAACAGCCATTTATCACTATTATTGTTTATTAAATAAATGCTGATTGTATCTTATTTTTATCTATCTCCCGGAAGATCAAACATTAATTTAGGTTGCTATTTTAGAATAAGTTCTTAAAAAAGTAAAGCTAGTCTTAGAAATCGATCTCTATTGTAAGATATATCTCTATTGTAAGATATAAATTATTTCTGTAAATATCTTTACTAAATTAATCGATCAACGATTCCGTTGTATTATTATTGTTAATTAAGTAAATTTCGTTTATGCACTAAAACAAAATCTACTTTAATTTAGTTTCTCCTATTTGCTTTTAGGGTATCATGGTAGAAATTAGAGTTTAAGTGTCCGTTTTATTGATTTAATTAATAACCTAAGGTCATAAGTAAATTTTAACGATAGAGAGTAATTTTAGTTTTATTATAATCAGTTGCTGACTCTAAACGCCTAAAAGAGCTACTGTTCTGTATGTTAATAAGTTAAACGTGAAAATAAAATTAAACATATTTTTATCTACAGCAAAATATCTACAGCAAAATTGACTTTAGCAAAATAAAGTTAACAATATTTTATTGCCAATGGTAAGAGTTGCTATTCTGTTAGGAGCAAAATTAAGCATGAAATTATTTCATTTTAAGAATTTTTTTGTAAAAATTACTATTGTCTAATAATTAAAAGATCAAATAAAAAAATAAATTATCTTAATTATTTCTTAAGCTCCTGAAGGAGGGGTAAGCATTAGATTAATTTTTAAACTATAAAGAAAACAAATGGTATTTATTCAAATATTTGCCTAATCTACACTTAAGAAAGTGTATAAATATTTAGTAATAAAATTCAATAATTTAAATTACTTAAAAACCATACTCTATTGCAAAGACAATAATTTAATGGATTTATAGATAAATGTAGGCTAACGCGTTGTTGTGGATGTAAGTAAGATACCGTCTAAAGTATCTGCTTAAGCTTAAGAAGAGCTGATGATTGGATAATATTAATTGATCCTCATATTCATTTCATTTTAGATGAACTACTAGATAAGATTCATAGAGTAAATATTATTAAATATTAATAGAGTAAATTTATTGTTATTTCTATAACTAGAATCTCGTCTAGCTAGTGGCTAGATATACTGGATGTGCTTGTTAGCAATGTTGTTGCTTGATCCGCAGATAATTTTTTCCATTATTAGATTAGGTGATCGGTTGAAAAAGTTGGATGTTGTTACTCTGGATCTGATTGGATTAATGAAGTCAATTGTTGATGGACAATCGGTCGTATGTTTGAAGGCATTGTGAACATTATTTTCCGCGCGGTGAAGTCGCTAATTTCTTAATTTCCGCTTATCGAACGGCGGCCATTTTAGTCTTACCAGATTTGTTGTGTCTTCTATGCGACGACGCGGTTTGTTAATGATGACCCCCAACAATTTTGTACATTCAAGCTAAAAGCTGTGCAGGTTTAACCGATTACGAATAAGTTATTGAGCGAACTAATAACCATCTAACTAAAAGTTTTGTTCTTTTTATAAGATTGTATTCAAAGTTGAATTATTGTTTGTGTCGGAATTTTATAAATATAGTTTTTGATAGCCACATGATTTAGTTTTTAGTAAAAAATAATAATTTACTCTAAACAGAATACATGCAGGGATCTTCTTTAGGAAGATTTTGATCTAACAATTAGTAAATCTAATTAATACATTAAATTAGATTTATTCAAGAAATTTATTACTATAATTATCTTATACCCTTCAATAGCAGATTTTTATTATATCTGTAATTCAAAGTATGTTACATTTTTAAGACAATTAGCAAAGGAAAAGCAATTTATTGTGCATTTGTTTAAAGCATAAGTTAATCTAATTTTATTACAGATAATATCATTAGTAGGATATGCTAATTTTGACTCGTTAAATTATTAGTTATGTTGGCCGGGTAAAATTTATTGCTTATAAGCAAATCCCAGAAGATTTTTTTTAAATCATTCTGATAATACAATTTAGTTTATTTCTATGAGCCATTAAAACTTAAGTACTTTTAGGTATGATGTTAGCAATATTTAATTATAACAAGGAGTTAAGTGAATAACTAGCTAAAGAATAATGATTACAAAGATATCGTATTATGTTTCCATGAATATTAAAAATTACATAGTTTTTTGGGAGAGTTGAGTTTCAATTGCCTAATTTAATAAACAACCAGACATTGTTGTTCGAAGATTATTTAATTTATTAAAGACAAAAACTTGCTATATTAGCAATATGCATATTTTTTAACATAAAAGTTTGGTCTTTTTTTTTTAAAGAATGGGTTATTGCGACAGGCAGCTGTTTATTTATCTGATTAAAGATATTAATCATTTTGTGTCTGAATACTTAAAAGAACTATTAATCGATGCGAAGAATTTAGCAAATATCTTAAGAAGAATATTTTTAATAAGTCAAAATGCATAGAACTTTCTTTAATTTGCTTCACTTGTTAGATTAATTAGTTCAGTGAGTGCTAATAGCAGTTGGCTGGAAGCTGTACTATGCTAATGCAATATTGTGCTTAATCACTAAATCTCTAATTATAATGCTAACAAATACAAGTTTTGTTAACAATCGCAAAACTGCTGAGTAGTTTAATTAATTAATAGTTTATGAATAATATTTGTTTCGAAGAACCATATAACGATGGTAATTATTTATTTAATCTAATTAACAAAAGTTTTCCATTTATCATGACTAATTTAGCATTAGGACAATCAATTAAAACTAAAGATATTTTAAGGGATCGTATTTTTATTTAATTATCTATAAGAGTAGACTAGCTTAAGATCTAGTATTTTACCAAATATTAATATACTGGAGTATAATAATTAATTTATTTTTTTTTGATTATTATTAATCTTTTTTTAAGTTATTCAAAAATATAGCAATATTTTTGGATAAACAAAAAACAATTCTATCCTTATTATAATGTCACTAACAAGAAATGAATTCTCCCAATTAGTAAAATTGGCTTTTAATTGCTTTAATCTGCTGTATAATGTTTATCATTGTAATGAGTGCTTTCTAGTGCTTATACCGATCACAGATTGTAATTAAAAATTTTCTATTTATTACTTGAGTGGCTAATTAATAAAAACAATATTCTGCTATGCATTTTATATTTGGTTTTTTATTATTAAAAATTCCTCTATCCCAAACTATACGCGTAAAAATTTACTGTTACATACACAGACCACCTTTATTTAGCAAAATTTGTGATAGTTTATAAATTATATTAATCTGCAAATAATATTTTGAATTAACTTGAACGGTTTCTATGAGTTTATTTGAGGTACGCAATTACACTTAAACTAGCTTATCTTACAGTTCAGCAATAGTGAATTTTTAATCTTTCTTCTTTTATTTAGGAACTTTGATCAGTGTCAGTCGATTATTTATTGTGTCGAAGGCAAATGCGAGCTTGCCTTGCTTAACTGCCAAGGCTACTTTACCGAATATTTCTCTACGCCAGCCTTTCATAGCAGGTAAATCTGCAGTATCTTCAGCCGCTATAGCATCTAGATCGTTAGCGTTAGCTACTAGCTTTGGGGCTACGTTGTACTTTTTGCACTGTAATTTTAGTAGGACTTGTAACATTTCAACTATTGGTTGACGCTCTTGTGCTTTACCTTGATTAGGAATTGCCTTAGGCCAGGTGTTCTTCGGTGATTCTAGGGCTATTTTTATAACCTCCAGTATTTCCTTAATCATTCTGTTATTGAGGGATTTGCGATTGAAAAATTGAGAGCACGACAATTCGGTGCTAGAAGTTGGTAATTGCGAAGCAATGTATACTAATGCATCGTCTTTCAGGATATAATTCCGAGGAATATCGCTTTTTTGAGCTTTCAATTCTCGCCATGCAGCTAAGGCGCGTAGTACAACAAGAAAGTTTTGTTTATTGGAGCGGGTTTTTATTCTTTTCCAGCACTCTTCTGGTTTTATAATGTAAGTCGAAATATCAGTTAGTATTGCCATCTCTTCTTCAAGCCATTTTAAGCGATTAGTTTTAATTAGCCGATTCGATAAGCATTCGTAGCAAGGACGGAGATGGATTACATCGCCTAGCGCATAATCGATTTGTTGGGTTGACAATGGCCTTTGACTCCAGTCAGTGAAACGATAGGATTTGTCTAAGATTACTCCAGTTATTACTCGCACCATGCGATCGTAACTCACAGCGTTACCAAGGCCACACACCATTCCAGCAACCTGAGTATCGAACATTGGCACTGGGACCTGATTAGTCATATGTACGAATATCTCAGTATCTTGACGAGCCGCGTGAAAAACTTTAAGCACATTATGATTAGCCATCAGATCAAAAAGTGGCATTGGGTTTATATCAGGTGCCAGGATATCGACTGCAACGACATCATGTTCGCCAGCAAGTTGAACTAAACAAAGTTTAGAATAATATGTTTTGTTTCTGAGGAATTCTGTATCTATTGCAACATAAGGCTCTTCTGCAATGCGGTTGCAAACTGCTGATAAGGTTTGCGTATCGTTGATAAGGTTCATGAATAAATAAGTACACAATTTTTTAAATTGTGAAAGTATTTAGATTTTATACTTATAATGTCAAATTAATAAATCTTGATTTGATAGACACTTAATTATTAACCTGCGCTGATAGACAGCAAATAAAGCTACGTTCATCTGTCAATAAATAAATAGACTTGTAGTGTTAAATTAACTCTTATAAAAATTATCTGATTTTGCTAATTAATTTTTATTTTTTAAAAATCTAGAAATATAATTACTTTATAGTGAATTATTGATTATATTCCTTTATAAGATAAAATTGCTAAATGAGAATATAAATCATTTATTTTTATCATGATTTTTATAATAGTTAACGACCATTTAAGCAATATTTTATAAATTATTCTTGGTATGTGAATTATACAGCATATAATAATAAATTATGTAAAATAATTACCATTATTTAAATAATAATAACATGATATTGATCATTATAAATTACATTGATAATGTTTTTATTACTTTATAAAGTTAGTTGTATTGGCTGATAATAGGTTTTAATTGTACTTTACACTAATCAATTTACGCAATTATTTGTACTTAATGTAATTTCTGTGTAAAAGTAAGTAAGGTTAAATAATATACCAAATGTAATCTACTATTGATTGCGGATACGAACTCTATTTTTTTTAATGTTGTGTTGTCATTATATTTATAAATAGTTAACACAAATCAGTACTTTCTTTCAATAACGGCAAAACTATAAATTTATAGTATAATGCTATACATCTTAATTTAAAAAAAGTAAGTAATAAACTCTTGATTATTACTTCACTATAAATAATCAATAATAATTATTGATTATTTATTATCTTGATTAAAGATTTAATTAATTTTTAATTTTTGTTAAAATGTTAGCTGTATTTTTTTTAAATACAGATTATTTTTTAGCAGAAAACTTAACAATTCTTGTAAATATTCAAACCATACTTGTACAATAGATTAACTAATTTAGCACAAGCTAAGAGTGTTGTTACGACAACAAAAACCTTATTATTTATTAGTTATATATCTTGCTAAAGCTAAGAGCTGGCTATAATAGCAAAAGTTGGATCATCAATTCATAAACTCACTCTTATACAATTCAAAAGTTTAACCTATCAAGTATAATATTTTTGGTGTTGAATAAATGCAAAAATTAAATAGTTATAAGATAAAACATACGGATAGATAATAATTATCGAGAAATCATGGATGGCTGTGGTAGTGTATAAGCGCAAATCGATGCTTAAAATTGCGTACAAATACAAATTTTTTGCTAAAAATCATTGTTGATAATTGATTTTTTCAGTAAATATAAAAACAATTGATCTTTATTTCATTTTATATAGCAGTTAATAACTATTATGATGTAGATAATTTAACGTGCGATCTGATTTGCTTGAGCATCAACCACAGCGACGGCAGTCATATTGATTATCCCACGCACAGTTACTGACTGAGTAAGTATATGAATTGGTTTTGCTGATCCAATAAGCATCGGCCCCACAGACAAACCCTGGGCAGCAGTTTTCATTAAATTAAACGCTACGTTAGCAGAATCTAACGTAGGCATCACTAAAATGTTAGCTGTTCCACTTAAGCGAGAATTAGGGAAAGTGCGATTGCGCACTACCTCGGATAGTGCGCTATCAGCCTGCATTTCACCTTCAACTTCGAGACTAGGATGTTTAATTGCTAATTTTGATACTGCTTCACGCATCTTGCGAGCCGAAGGTTTGTCAGACGAACCAAAATGGGAGTGAGAAACAAAAGCTACCTTAGGCTCTATACCAAATGAGAGCACTTCATTTATTACCAAATCAACCATCTCGACGAGTGCGTCTGCGCTTGGGTCTGGAGTGACGTGAGTATCAACCATAAAGTATGGACCTTGTGGTAGAATCAGTAGACTAACAGCTGCAAGTTCGTTTATTCCATTCCTGGTGCCAATTATTTGACGCACATGATCTAGATGGTCCCAATATTGACCCACCGTACCGCAGATAGCTGCTTCAGCTTCGCCAAGTTGCATCATTAAGCTAGCGATAACTGTGTTATTAGTACGTACTATCTCAAGAGCCTTTTTGAGCGATACTCCGCGGCGCTCCATAAGTTTATGGTATGCAGTACAATATAGCTCATATCTTGACTCTTTGTTGATATCTATTACATCTACTTCGCAACCAATCTTTAGCCTTAAACCCAATTTAGCTAAATTATTCTCAATTACGTCTGGGCGCCCTATTAAAATAGGATAGGCTAACTTCTCATCTAGTATTGATTGCACTGCGCGCAGTACTCGTTCTTCTTCTCCTTCTGCAAACACTACTCGCTTAGGCAGCTCTCGAGCCTTAGAAAAGATTGGGTGCATTACTTGTCCGGAGCGGTAAACAAATTGCGACAGTTTTTGACGATAAGCGCTAAAATCTTTAATAGGTCTGGTAGCTACTTTACTATTCATTGCCGCCTGTGCAACACGCGGAGCGATTTCTATGATTAATCGTGGATCAAATGGCTTGGGAATCAGATATTCTGACCCAAAAGATAGTTCTTCTTGGCCGCTGTAAGCAGAAGCGACCACATCTGAAGCTTCATGCATCGCCAAATCTGCTATAGCAGATACAGCAGCTATTTTCATCTCTTCGTTGATAGTGGTAGCTCCTACGTCAAGTGCGCCGCGGAATATAAAAGGAAAACATAAAACGTTGTTCACTTGGTTTGGATAGTCAGAACGGCCGGTTGCTATAATGACGTCTTCACGTACCGCTTTAGCTTCTTCTGGCATGATTTCTGGTATAGGATTTGCTAATGACATAATGATAGGGTTGACATTCATAGACTTTATCATGTTTGGCTTTAGAACACCTGGAACAGATAGGCCGAGGAAAATATCGGCTCCTTTTATCGCTTCGGCTAGGGTGCGCATAGGTGTATTTCTTGCGTAGCGGGCGATTACTTGGTTCATTTGAGGGCGGCCAGTATAAACTACGCCGTCAATGTCGGTCAGTATTACGTTTTCGATTTTTAGTCCCATTACTACCAGTAGATTTACACAAGCCATGGCAGCAGCACCCGCACCTGAGGTTACTAATCGAATAGAATCGAATTGTTTGTCAACTAAACGCAAAGCATTAAATATTGCAGCTGCTACGCAAATGGCTGTGCCGTGCTGATCATCATGAAATACTGGAATATTCATACGTTTTCGTAATTTACTTTCGATTTCGAAGCATTCGGGCGCTTTGATGTCTTCCAGATTAATTCCTCCAAATGTTGGCTCTAAAGCAGCAACTACATCAACAAAGCGATCGACTTCCGGTTCAGCAATCTCTATGTCAAAAACGTTAATATCTGCGAATTTCTTAAATAATACAGCTTTACCCTCCATTACTGGTTTGGAAGCGAGCGGACCAATATTACCAAGACCAAGTACAGCTGTGCCGTTGGTTATCACGCCAACGAGATTTTGACGAGCAGTATAAAGTGCTGCTGTAGTAGGATCTTCTGCGAGGGCGATGCATGGGTGTGCAACTCCTGGAGAATATGCTAAGGATAAATCGTGTTGCGTTGCCATCGGCTTTGTAGGTACCATGGCCATTTTTCCAGGCACTGGTTTCTCATGATAATATAATGCAGAGTCTTTAAGATTTTGCGCCATTCCTAACTCCACTAGGCATGCGTTTTAGTGTGCTTGATCTTGCTATATAACCTACTTAAACGCACTAATAGGTTATTGACAGGGGTATGATGGTATCTTTTAACATAAATAAAGCCTGCGTTATCGCCCCGAGCGGCTTTATCGTTTTTTTAAAATGAATAAAAAGAATGTGGTGCGGTCGAGAAGACTTGAACTTCCACCCGTACTACCGGACAGCGACCTCAACGCTGCGCGTCTACCAAATTCCGCCACGACCGCATCTTGTCAGTTATTTAGTAATAAGTTAAACTTACGACAATATAAATACATCTAATCAAGTTATCTCCATAAAGTTCTTGTTAAAAACAGCATCTATCTTCCATGACACTAGCATATTTCACAAATCAGGTCGAGCAGACATTTTTTAAAGAAATCAATTGGTGTCGTGATAACGGAATGGTAGAATATCAAACGGCAGTAGCCAAAATGGAGCGATTAGTTAAGGCCATTCGTCAAGGTGATGCTCTAGAAACTGTCTGGTTACTGGAGCATCCGCCAATTTATACTGCTGGCACGAGTGCGGATAATTCTGACTTGCTAAAGCCGGATCGTTTCCCGGTATTTCGTACTGGAAGAGGTGGTGAGTTCGCATATCATGGTCCAGGACAACGGATAGCTTATGTTTTCTTGGACTTGAAGCGTCGTCACTTAAATGTGCGAGCCTATGTACATGCACTGGAAGAATGGTTAATTCAAGCATTACAACATTTTGGAGTGCAAGGAGAGCGACGTGAGGGTAGAGTAGGTATTTGGGTGCGCCGTATTGACTTAGGTGATCCAATACGTGAAGACAAACTCGCAGCAATTGGTGTAAGAGTGCAGCGTTGGGTAACTTTACACGGCGTTGCTTTAAACGTTAATCCTGATCTATCGCATTTCGATGGCATCGTTCCTTGTGGGATATCCAATCACGGTATCACTAGTCTTATAGATCTTGGGGTATCGGCAAAAATGAGTGAAGTGGATGAAGCATTAGCTGATGCATTCAACAAGGTGTTTAGCTCATATGGGAAGAAGGTATTTCGCTAGCTTAAATAAATCAATTTGCTAATGTTATCTTAAAACTTATTTTTACTTTATATGCATTTTATAATGAAAAGTATAAAATCATATAAAATTAGATAACATCACTGTTTTGTGTAATTAACACATTATTTTTAATATCATTTAAACATCGTACGCAGGCAATATCTATTTAATTTTGTTTAAAGATAAACAAAATTATGTTTTTATCTAATTGAAAAGTCGCCAAAACTTGATATTGATAAAATTCTTACACATTAATACGTATGGCCATATTAAGGTAAAATTGAGGCCAGTAATAAAAATTGTTGTTTTTGCGAAAATATGAAGAACATTTTGGTTTTTTTAAATTTGTAAAAGGATTGGCATCATAGTTTTTTTTACATCTAGTATGTTTTTGCTAAGTAAAATATCTCTTTTATTATAGCCATGCTGTTGTAGAAAAAATTAATTTGCCAATGTATCTCTGCGCCGTGACTGTTTTACCATAATCAATTTATTAGCTGCTTGTCTGAGTTTTATAGTTCAGAGTATTATACTCCTGCTGCCTAAAATATTTAGCTAATGGCTAATTTTTATTAATTGATAACATGTATATAGATTTTTTTAATCAAAAAAAATAAATCGTTTTCTATGATCTCAACACTAAATTCATCTTCTGAATCTGACGTAAATCTTTTTTTTGTGTGCAAAAAGCTTAATTTAATACCATTGAATCAGTAATATTTATAATTTAAATATCCTGTTTGTTATTACTCGTGCTTATGGGGTAATTAGTTGATTATTTTTAATAATATTACTTTTCGATTATAGATCCTATACCTTTACTTTCATAATAAATTTGGATATCTGGTTGGTTTATCATAATATAAAGCTTAGAATTGCTATGTAGGAAAATTTAGTAACGTTACTACTAAAATTGTGATTAAGCAATTTTTCTCACAGCGTATACTACAATATAAATTTATTAATTTATGCTTTGCCAAATCGTTTAATGTTAAGTTGATTAACTAAAGTAAGAAAATTTAAGGCCACAGTTATTCCTGTTAAGAATTTTAAACCGACTTTATTATTAAAATTAAAATATTTAAGCAATAATAAATATTGCACTTAACATAAGCTACTTAAATTTAAAATTTATTATCATAAAAAAGTGTTCTTTATGCATTTTGATATGAGGTTTTACAATAAATAACTGTTAAATGATTGTAGTAGTTAAAATTCTACTTATTATTTTGATTTAATTTGAACAAATATTGATACCATGTATTTATGTTTTGATCTATTCTATCTTGCTTAAATTTTTTAAGGTTTATAAATGAAATTGATATTGAATGTCTGGCTGCACAGAGAGAAGAAAGCTTAGCTAATAATGTCTTACTTTAACCTAAATTTTATATAATTTACACATTTTTAATTTGTATTATACAAATAATTACGGTAGAACGTGTAAGAATTAATTACACAAAATGATAAAAATAAACCACTTTGTGTAATATCGATACTAATAAAAACAATTTTGAAAAGCTCACTAGACGCGCGTTGGACGCATATGCTATTATAGCCGCAGACTGTCTTTTGCATTATAGTAATTTGCACAATGATTAATGCTCTAATAATTACTGCTTAGACATAAGTTCATTAACGGTCCTGCATACAAATAAACCAATTGCTAGAAACATGAAGTAGTTTTGTAACTAAATTAATTTTAGTAACAAAACTAATTTAGTTACAATGAAATGCAAATTGCATGCTAAATATTAAAAATAGCCTCTAGCGAGTGAGGCATAATGCAGGATTTTACTTTAAAGTATTATTTTTATAATTAGGATTCTAAAATCAAAAAATTTTTATTTTATAAAAACTGATTAGCGCCTAAAGTAAAAGCAGAATTTCAAATCAGAAATTCTAATACGATAGTAGAAATAAAATCTTTAATTAAATATGGTTTTAAAATTATAAATTTGATCGGTGACAACATCAGATAATAGTTCTATATATTCTCCAATATGTCATAAGTAGTCTAATATATTTGATATAGCTTGATTTTATCCGCTAGCTACTATCCTCTTAAGGGATGAAAATTTAGCATCTTTTTTTATGGAACTAGCGGTAATATAGTAGAAATCGATTGTTATGCTAGCTAGATTACTTAGCAAAATTTAAATGCATTGAAAAATAAGCAGCACTACATACAATTGCGATTGATTAATAGTAATTTACTTACTTCCAGGTATATTTGTTGCAGCATTGATAGGGTCTATTAGCTTATCCATAAAAGGATACCAGTCAAATCTTTCAAAACTTCTTTTTGTAAATGTATTAGTCGTATTTTAATAAAAATGCCTTTGGTTTGTTTAACCCTTAAATGAATTATCTACACTGATTGTAACCTAAGGTTACGATTGGTACCTTTTTAACGAGCTAAACAGGTTCAACCAAAGGTTGGTTTGTAGAGAAACAATAATGAAGGCAGCGAATAGATTAATTGTTTTAGAAAGATGTATACTTGTTTTGTTATATTAATTTTTATATGTGAATCATTATTACTTAAAGTATAACTTTAGCACCGCACTCTCTAATCGATAAAACTAAGTACTGTACCTCATCAAAATGGCAATCATGCTGATATTTGTAATATCGCCAATTAGTATATCTTAGTAATTATTGTAATTATTTCTTTAGAAGGAAAAATCTTTTGGCTAAAAGTTTTAGCATAATTGCAGCAACTCTGCTTGTTTCACGCAGGGGCTCGTAAGTCCAATGTTCTAGTCGTCCGACGAATGGCCTAGTATAGCCTTCATTTCTTAATCTTTTATGAAAGGCTGCGAGCTTTCCAGTTTCTTGCTCGATAGTTGCGATGTGCAATGGCTTACCTGTACTGCAGGCTTCTGATATCATGTTGACTGAATCAGATGTAACTACAATTGCTTCGCATAAGTGTAAGAAAGCAAGATAAGGGTTCTTACCTAAACCAGTCCAGATGATACCAGGAAGATCGCTCAGTCCATTCAAGAGTGCAACTTTAGTTGCTTCGCTTGTACGACGCGAACAGGCGATGAGTAAGGATCCACGGCTACTTTGCGACATTGTCCGCAAATCTTTCACAAAGCTATTTACAGCTTTAGGCGAAAAATTATAGCGCTTATTCGATCCACCGACATTTACTGCGATTAATGGACTAGGTAAGTTAGCTACTTTAGTTAACCAAGGCTTTGCTGCTTCAGCTAGCTGTTGTGGTTCTTGATAATTAAGCGAGCCAAATGTCGTGATAACATTTTTTCCTCGTATATTATCGTGTTCTGGAACTATAAGCATATCGAAATTACGTGGATGAATATGCGGATCTTGTATATGAGCCAAAAATGGTCGTGAACTAGCTAAGGAACGTATTGCTAAAGCTACTCCAGCGGTTCTTCGACCGCAGGAAATAATCACTTCTGGCCAACGTTTATCTATATTACCGCAACTGATTGTCGGTAATATAGATGCCACCTGCCCGAGCAATGGCATAGCTCGTAGTAACCAGCTTGGTTTAATGTGTTTAATTATCGGATTTAAGCCAGCTGCAGCTGCAAGCCCCAGACACTGTATGTGTTTTCCAACGATATCATCACTAAGTACCCAACACAAAAGATCTATATTTAAAGATGCGTTTATTTTGTTATACATTTAATTTTCTTTCACTATAAAAGGAATCTCAAAGATCCAAAAGTTTTACTTAACTTAAGAAAATCCTGCTAGGAGGATGATTAAATGCGATAATAAATTTTTCTGAATTATATTCTTTTATCACTATTGTGATAGTACTTAAGGGGAAATAATTATTATTTGTAATTAGTAGTACTTAATTTTAGATATTAAATATAAATTCTGCTTGCTAGGCAAAATTGATTTTGTCTATGGTTAATATTTCTGGTAGTCTATGGTTAATATTTCTGGTAGTCTATGGTTAATATTTCTGGTATACAATGTCTAGTGGATGCGGTATATTTTAAAAATACATAATAATTAACTAGCCTTTACTAAGTTTTTTGTTGATTAAAATAATAAGTATTTTTGTTTTTTAAAATTACTTACGTAGGTAGTGAGGAAGTAAATTATGTGTAATTTAATATTAGGTAGTGAGGAAGTAAATTATGTGTAATTTAATATTAAAATAATATCTTTAAATTAGGTAAATACTGTTTTATTATCTTGCACAATTGATTAAAGTAACAAACAATTTGTATTATTATTGAAGGATTTGCTTATTTCTTAACGATTAAGATTATGCTTAACTCACAACGAGTAATTTTCGCTTAAACGAAATAGAGCTTACTAAGCTTTTTGCTAATTTGAAATAAGACTAGCAGTTTATTGCAACTATTTATTTTTATCCATTTGTAAAAGAAACTAACTAGAATGGTTACTAAATTAATTTTGATAGTAAATTTTTTGATCTAAAAATGAAATATTTAACACAGCAATAATACTTATTACAGTTTTATCTATAAATTGTTTAACTTGGATTGTAGATTTTATCTTTGAATTATTATTCAATAGTATTGATTATTTTTAATAAATTTTTGCACGATACAAATGTTATGTAATGATTAACTTTTAATTTTTTATTCTTTATCATCCGATATAAAAGTATTACTGAATAATAGTGTTTGCTGTTTATACACTAGGAGTTTTGTTTATTATTATTTTATAATTTTTCCTTACTTTAAAAAGTATTCTTCTATGTTTTTCCACTAGATACTTTTAACCCGCGATAAATGTATTTGATTGGAGTACAAATCTAAAAGTTTAGTTTTTATTTTTGAGTAGCACCTGTTAATTCATTAGTTTATCAAACAGCTGTGGAATAGCTTTATTATGAATTCAATTTAACCGATAAATTTTATCCTTGGTTGATCTTCCAACAAATCCTCTGTTGGAAGTATTTGGTTAAATAGATTTTATCCTAAATCGGTTTTATTATTTTTTCTATTTCATTTAGAGTGAGTAGTTCTTATTAAGCTAATATCTAAACTATCTGTTTAGATATTAGCTTAATAAGAACTACATAGTTTACTGTATTGTAATCCTCAATAACTTAATATCAAGCATATTATTTAATCCTGTATTAGAGATAAGCTGAAAAGACATTATAATTTTTTAAATTATACTACATCTAAGTATAAGCTTTACATTAAGCATGATTTGTACTTTAACGCTATTGCGATGATTAGATCTTTCTTTAACAAATTTTATTATGCAGTGCATGTCATTTTCTGAAATGAGCTATTCATTTTAAATAAACTTAAATTTTATTTACGATAAGCTTATACGATATTTATTATACAGCTAATTGTTCCTTAGATTGTTTGTGCGAAGTAGATGATAAAAATTTTACCGTATTACGCTTGTATAACTTTTTTTATTTATAAAAGTTTTACTATTTACTTAATCATTCTTCTAATTACTGAGCATGAATAACTCACTAATGCAAATAAACAGATTGCAATAGCTAAATGCAATTTAGCTAAAATTAATTTGCTTGCAATAGTGCTATTTAACTCCAAAACGTAATGAATAATCCCACGTTAATGACGCTTTGTACGTTAATTCAAGTAGGCCAATAATTTAAACTTTTACTGATTTTTATAACCGAGTAAGTGAGAATAATCTTAATTTTAAATTTCATCTATGCGCTTGTGTAGTATGGCAATCAATTAGATTATTTTGTTTTTTAAAGCGTTAGTTGAATTATTCAGATCTGTCAAAGTAAATGCAAGTCAAGGTTCTTGTTTAAAAGCAGATTTTTGCTAAGGCTCTCGTCAAGGATGCGATTAATGCAATTTAATAAGATTATTAATTACATGATGTGAAAATTTTTATGTCATTAGCAATAAAATCAATTTTAATTATTTTTCTTTCTAATTTAAGTGTATAACAAATGAGTTGAAGCTCTATGGAAGTATCCTGATTTTTATTTACGGATCCTAAAATAAGCTATTTGCAAGGTACCCGAATATAAATTCGTAAATATTTTGCGTGGTGTTAAAAAATTTCAATTTATTAATTGATACGATGGGATGGCTTTTAAGGGTACTATTGTCACAAACACTGATACTGCTATTGGCATTAAGGCATTAGACAATATTAGATATTGAGTATATATTAGATATTGAGTATATCTGATTATCGGTCCAAAGAATTGCTATTAGCGCATTAGAAGGATGATCAATATATATCAATATATATAAATATCAATATATATAATATTGCTTTATTTCATTATTGATATTATGTTCCAACCTTTAAAGTGTTCGGGTGTTATTTTTGAATTAGGAAATTTATGTTGGTACGATTGCAAATCAGCATTTGGTTATATTCTTTTTGAGTGAATTTTAGGAAAAGGGAGATCTTATGTAGTTAAGCTCACCTAAAAATTTGTTTTAGTCATTATAAAGGCATAATGTATTTATACCAAAGTAATTTATAAGTTTTATACATGATTAGGATATTTTTATTGTGATTGTCTATATTTTTGTTTGACTACAAGGATTATTAGTATATTAGGTGAGTGTCTATATAGATAGATTGGTTGTTTTAAAGTAGCGGTGATAAAATTATGATTTCGCGTTACTCTCGCGAAAAAATGTCATGCATATGGTCAAATAAGTCGAAGTTCCGAATTTGGCTAGAAATTGAAGCGCATGCCTGCGATGCACAAGCTGAATTGGGGGTGATTCCTAAGAGTTCGGCTGATGCGATATGGAAACATGGAGCGTTTGCTATTGATCGAATTAAAGCTATAGAAGCAGATGTAAAGCATGAGATCATAGCCTTTTTGACTAATCTTGCTGAGCAGATAGGTCCTGAAGCGCGTTTTATTCATCAGGGAATGACAAGCTCGGATGTGCTCGATACTTGTTTAGCCATTCAACTCAGCAGAGTATCGGATATCTTAATCGAAGATGTGAATGCTTTACTGGTTGTTTTGGAACGAAGGGCTTTTGAACACAAGAATACTATTAAAATTGGTCGTAGTCATGGCATTCATGCAGAGCCGACTACTTTTGGATTGACATTAACTTCTCATTATGCGGAGTTTCAGCGCTGTCGCGAGCGACTAATTAATGCTCGCAAGGAAATAGCTACTTGTGCTATTTCAGGTGCTGTAGGTACTTTTGCTAATATTGACCCATTCGTCGAAGAGTATGTATCTAAGGCTATGGGTTTACAGGTGGAACCAATTTCTACGCAAGTTATACCGCGTGATCGACATGCGATGTTTTTTGCTGTACTTGGTGTTATCGCTTCTTCTGTTGAAAGACTAGCTACTGAAATTCGTCATCTTCAGCGTACTGAAGTTTGCGAGGTGGAAGAATTTTTTAGTGAATGCCAGAAAGGTTCTTCTGCAATGCCACATAAACGGAACCCAGTGTTGAGCGAAAATCTAACTGGCCTCGCTAGATTGGTACGCATGACAGTAAATCCAGCGATGGAAGATGTTGTTCTATGGCATGAGCGAGATATTTCTCATTCATCGGTAGAAAGAGTAATTGCGCCAACTGCTACGGTAACTCTAGATTTTGCTCTTGTTCGTCTAACGGAAGTAGTCGATAAATTAATAGTCTATTCGGCTAATATGCAATTAAATTTAAATAAGTTAGGCGGTTTGATTTATAGTCAGCGGGTAATGTTAGCTTTAACTCAGGCTGGTTTGACCCGAGAGAATGCATATGCTTTGGTGCAGCGCAACGCGATGGCTGTTCGCGAAGGTAAGGACTTTTATGATTTGGTTGCTGCAGACAAGGAAATTAGGGCTGAGATTAGTATTGAGCAGCTTAAGGAATTATTTGAGATCAATTATCATACTAAGCATGTTGATACGATTTTTAATCGAGTTTTTGGTCGAAGTTAACAATAATTAATTTTGCATGTAGAGAGATCTTATAGTTTGTAATTATAGCTGTACTATTGTATTTCATGTATGTTTATGATTTTTGATTGGTTTGTGCTAGCACCTGTATTAGTTCCTTTTTTAAATTGCCTGCTATAATTCTGATTTTTTCTGAATTTAACTGACCAACATTGGTATTTCCATTTGTTAAATTTGATTCATTATATATGAATAATAGCAAAATAGCTTGTGACATATTTTTTGATTAATTTATTAAGCTTTTTTCAAGATGCTATTTTTTTATTCTTATAAGGCTTAAGTTACTATTCTTATTTATAGATATATACCTAGTAAGCATTAGGATTGATTAACAAATCAATGGGCAATTTTTTGCAATGTACCTTACTTGACTTTTAATACTGTTTGATAGACAGCGTAATGTTTTTTTTCTGCTTTTTAAATTATTATAAAACGTTGGAGAGATTTTTAAGGATTCACAGAATGAAACCTTTGGTTTATATTTTGACTTCCGCAAATAGTGACTTCCGCAAATAGTAAAGCTATTGATAGCAATGCGCTGTAATTTTTTAATAATAAAAACACTATGTAGTAGTATTTTCTTTAAATCTTCTTCTTTTCATAGAAAAGTATTAAGTTTTCGTCAAAATCATAAAGATTTAAGCAAATAACAATAACAAAATTATTTTTAATAATTATCTTATGGTAATTTAATTATGTGCTCTCGCTAGAATATTCAATGCAGAAAAGTTATCGTCAGACTTTGATAATGCTATTTCTTGCAATAAGATATTTTTTCATCTCTTGTTATCTGACTTTTTTATTTAACAATTTAAACTTGTTAAGTTGGTAAAATATTTTTATAGTGTTTGATTTTACGCCATAGCGTTTACAAAAAAACAAATTTTTTAATTTCTAATTAGATTTACTGTAGGTTAATTTTATTAAACACTGTCTATCATGCCAAAGGCTTTTTTGTAAGAAACAGATTAGATTACGACAGACTTGTGCATTATATAATGCGTATGGCTTAAGATGATGTGCTTAATTTGATTTAAGCTTATAGACAATATTTCTTACTAGAGTGTTCGTATAATCATATTGTTATTAGGTATATTCATACTTATGAAGAAGATAGCATACATATATTTATTATAAGCTTATAGAACAATAAACTCGAGTAGAGTAGTATAATTAATCAAAAGTGCAAATACTTAGTTAATTATTTTATTATTATAGGTTATTATCATTAATACCATGTTATTTTTTGCTTTAGCTTGACGTGTAGGAAAATACTCTATTGCAGTTTAAGGATTAAAAAAAACTATCTTTCTATTATGCAAAAGCGTTGTTCGTGTGCAATTAATCATAGTCGCTTATCATAGACAATAATTATTTAAAAGATTAGCTTAGCTAAAGTTAAATGTTTGCTAGGATAACCGCATCGTTATAATATTTTTCTCATTAATCTATTTAGACAATATGTCAGACATATAATTGTGTTTAAATGATTTTTTAAGCAAGGGAAAGTTTAGCTAATCTTGGCTACAAGAGTAAGTATTGAGTTTATGTGATGCTATAAAGCTATCGTTAAACTCGTAGGCTAGCCTGTTTGTATAACACTTTTACGTACGTGGTATACTATTAGCGTTGCTAAATATTAGTATTTTCACGATTTTTGAAAAAATTAGTTATGGTGGCTAGTATTTTCTTGAGTAAATATTCTCCATTATAGTTAGTATATTTTGGTGTTTATTTCAGCAATTTTAAAGAAGGGTTATATTGAAGGGTTATATTGTAAACTAGGTTTTTCATAATATACACGAAAATATGTTTTTCATGTTATTTAGAAGATTACGGTTATTAAGCATTAAATTAGCCTTTCGCGAAGCAAGTATATAGAAGTTATTGTAGTTATTGTTCAATTATCCTTAGCCAATGATTAATTAAATTAGACTAATGGCTTTAATTAATTAAATCCTGTTATATTATACGGAAGATACGATCAAGTGAAAGTGATTTAACTTTTAAGTATTATAAAAACAATGAAGCTATATTCATTTTATTTATAAAAAACAGACATTTTGTTGTTTATCGTACAATGTAAAATATTAATTCTTGTAATACTAATTTTAGTAAATTTGTTGATCGGCTTAGGTTAAATTATTTTAGCTAAAGTATTTATTTAGAGAACGTATTTAATTGATAAATCTATATATTTGGATATTAGACGGTTTTTAGATTGAATACGCTCAATGATGGTTTCAAACAGTTAGTAACGTATATTGGATTATATATTCCATATAATTACTATGTAACAAATAATATTTAATAATGCAATTGTAATTTTGATAATTTTTATTTGCTATTTTATATTATACAATTAGTTGATGATATCTTGTAGATAAAGTAATAATTTTTAATTATACTTTATTATTTTAAAGACCTGTATTAAATGTCTTTTAATATGAATATTATCTTTTGATAATACAATAATAAATTATTCAAAGAAGTTGAATGAAGATTTACATAGATATATTATATTTTATATAGCATAGTTTAGATTTGATGTATTTATGATTAACCGCAGTATGATAATTAATTATCAGGTGATTTGTTCTAAATAAGAAACAAATATTTAGCAAATTTTTTTTGTTAACATAAAATAGGCAGCAATTTATTTTATACTGCGTAAGTAATGAATATGCTATATAATTTGGAAACGCAGTTTATCCATTAAAAATTAATATAATTATTAGGGGATGTTGTATTTTGTTTTTTTATTTAATTATTCTTAATTTTTATATTTTGGACTTAATTTTATTAATTGTACATCAATGATCGGTACTTTATATCCGTTAATTTGTAGATACATTGCTAGTTAGGCAATTATAAATCTAATTTTTAGTCATATCTATATTATTTATGAGGTCGATAATTATTATTTATGAGATCGATAATTTAATTTTTGAGGTTTAGTAATCTACAAAGAACTACGCCCATATTAGCGTATAATTTTTTCAATGACTTGATCAACTAGGCAAATAAGAATATTCAAACAACTGGTAAAAGCAGATTAGCAGTTTCGGTGGGTAAAAATTATTAGGTTTGGAGTGATCATACTATTGTCGACTATTTATTCCTTGACAATACTGTTGGCATCGTTGAGTTGCTTTTCGCTATCTTCTACAATTAGTCCTCTAAATTACTATAAGTACATTGCCAGAAATACGAGCATGGAAGTTATCAATAATGCATTCTGGAATAGACGAACGCAAACAGTCAAACCAGCTAATTTTTTTACTGAAGAACTGTTAACTGATGATAAATCGTTTCCAAATTTAGCAAGCGTTCCTAATCGACCAAAATATTCAACTGATGAAACAGAACGTGTTGCAATTCAGCAAAAATTAGCCGCAGACCACGCTAGTGCGCAACACATTAAGAAAAATACAAAAATTAGCATGCACGATGCTAATTGCACAAATTAGCGTTAAGTTATAAATAAAACAAGATAGTACAAAACTTATAAACTTTTAATAAAACAGCAAAAGGAATAAAAGTGAATAATACTACTAAAGTTTGCACCTAAATGCATGTTATGTTGCTTAATTAAGCATAAATTATATTCATTTATTGGTAATATATAGTTCTAATAAATCATTATTCTGAACACTTTATTATAGAAGTTTTATGTTAACAATCTTTTTAACCGAGCTTTATCTCGATAATAATTAACTTGTATTCAAGATTATTAACTAAATAATATTATAATACAATAAAAATTTTATGAATTAGTTATATCATTACGCTTAAGTATTTCCTTAAGTTTAGTGAGCAAGCTAAATTAGGTGACTAAGTTTTGCTTATTTATTTTAAAACGCAATTAAATTGTCTATTTATCAATGATACTGAATTATTGTACAACGATAATTCAGAGTAGAATATATTAAAAATTGGGTTTCCATACGGATAAATAATTAGCAAAGGGACTATAATAGAATAAGCATAATTAGCAATTATTCATAGTGATAAGCTTACATATCGATAGAATATTGGTGAAGTTTTATGCTAATTGACTCATTTTCTAAGATATGGATGAACTGATGAGCAAGACGCTACGTGTTGCTATTGCTGGTTTGGGGACGGTTGGTGCGGAAACTGTGCGACTACTAACAAAACGACGTACAATAATATCGTCACATGCTGGTCGACCGGTAGCATTAGTGGCAGTTTCTGCTAATAGCAAAAGCAAAGATCGTGGGTTAGATTTAAATGGTATTGATTGGGCTGATGACCCTTTGGCCTTGGCTATGCGCGATGACGTTGATGTGGTTTGTGAGCTGATCGGTGGATCCGATGGGGTGGCTAAGAATGTGGTTGAAGCAGCCATAGCATCTGGCAAGTCAGTGGTTACCGCTAATAAGGCTATGTTGGCTCATTACGGTACCGAGTTGGCTAGTAAAGCTGAAAATTGTGGAGTGATTTTAGCATATGAAGCAGCAGTAGCTGCTGGCATTCCGATCATACGTGCCGTACGTGATGGCTTAGTAGCTAACGAACTTAGTCGTGTTTATGGTATCTTTAATGGAACAAGTAATTATATTTTAACTGCTATGCATGAGAGTGGTAGAGATTTTAACGAAGTGCTTGCTGAAGCACAAGAACTTGGTTACACAGAGGGTGATCCGACATGTGATATTGACGGAATAGATGCCGGTTATAAGCTATCATTGCTATCAGCACTTGCATTTGGGCATACTGTTGATTTTAAGGCTGTGGATATCGAAGGCATACGTTCCATCTCCGCTATCGATATAGCTTATGCCGAAAAATTTGGTTATCGAATCAAGCTGTTAGGTTTTGCCGAAAAGACTAATGATGGAATACGCCAGAGAGTACATCCTTGCATGGTTGCTAAAGACACTCTTATTGCTAAAGTAGAGGGTGTATTCAACGCTATTATTGTTGATGGTGAGTCGGTTGGAGCAACTTTGCATTATGGTCGTGGTGCTGGTGCAGGTCCGACTGCTTCTGCGGTTATAAGTGATATTATCGAAATTGCCTTAGGCCGCGGTACCCCAGTCTTTGGTTTGCCGGTTGACAAACTATTTGTCAGCCAAAAAGCAAGACAAGAATTAATGCGTTGCAGATATTATCTTCGTGTAGGTGTGATTGACCGACCAGGTGTTCTTACACATGTTAGAAATATTATGAGTAATCAAGATGTTTCTATGGATTTATTCATACATAATGATTATAATCAGCGCGAAAGAATGTTGTTAGTCTTTATCATACACGAGGCTGAAGAAAAGTTATTGCGTAAAGCAATAACAGAAATTGTTAATCTTAACGATGATCAAAAAGTAACAGTAATGATACGGATTGTCGATTTGTGATGCACTAAATAAGCTAGCTTTAAGAGTATTTTATTTGGTATTTATTAGCTAACTAATGATAGCAAATTGATTTATTGACGCAATAAATTTTTTTTAACTAAAATATATTTTAACTAAAATAGATATAATTGCACTAATAAATTTAGAGAATAAAGTTATGTTCGATGAGGGCAAAAATTTTACTGTTAATTCCAATCTTGTTTTGGCAGCTGTCGAGGTTACTGAGGCAAGCGCTCTTGCAGCTTCCTTACTTATTGGTAAGGGCGATGAAAAAATGGCTGATCAAAAAGCGGTAGATGCCATGCGTGCTGCGTTAAACAATCTTGATATTGAAGGTACAGTTGTAATTGGCGAGGGCGAGCGAGATGAAGCTCCTAGATTTTATACCGGTGAAAAGGTTGGCAAAGGTGGTGCAAAAATTGATATTGCGTTGGATCCCCTGGAAGGAACGACTAACACCGCTAAGTATTCTCAAAATGCGCTCTCAGTGATTGCTTTTTCTTCGGAGAGTGGATTTCTTAACGCTCCAGATGTTTATATGGATAAGATTGCTGTTGGTTGTAGTATACCAAAAGGCATTATCGACCTTGATAATACTGTAGAGGAAAACCTAAAAAATTTGGCGAATGAGAAGAGTGTTGAAATATCAGATATGGTTGCTTGTATCCTGGATCGACCGCGCCATGCTCAGCTTATTGCTCGTGTGCGCGAGACAGGAACAAGAATTGCGCTAATCTCTGATGGCGACATTGCTGCTGCTATTGCTACTGCTAGACCAAACAGTGGAATAGATATTTACATGGGTTTGGGTGGTGCGCCAGAAGGAGTACTGGCAGCTGCTGCTATGCGCTGCATTGGTGGTCAGGTACAGGGTCGCTTAATATTCCGAAATGATGTTGAGAAATCAAGAGCATATAATTGTGGTATAACTGATATTAACAAAAAATACGATATGATGGAATTGTCTGGCAGTGAGGTAGTGTTTGCTGCTACTGGTGTAACTGATGGTTCCATCTTACGTGGTGTACGGCGTTATGTTGATAGTGCGACGACCCATTCAATTGTTATGCACTCAAAAACCGGTATTGTACGGATGATAGAAACAACACATAATCTTACTCGCAAATCTTTGACCAGCCAAGTGTTCATATAAAGAAATGGCAAGTATTAAAATAAATAGGAAAGCTCGTGTCGCAATCCAATGCATTTCTAGGTGTTGAACAATCACTGACTTTGCGTCGTTGGGTATTGAATACCAACGGTAAGATAAAAAATGTTGATAAGCTTGGTTTAGCGATTGCGCACCAATTCGCCCTTCCGGAAACTGTAGGACAAATTATGGCTCAGCGCGGCATTGAATTGGATGCAGTTGAGTGTTTTTTGCGCCCAACATTAAAGGTTGAGCTTCCGGATCCTAAACGATTTATTGATATGGAATTTGCCGTTAATAGGTTGGTTGAAGCTGTTCTTTTAGGACAGATTATCGGGCTGTTTGCGGATTATGACGTAGATGGCGCTACTTCAGCAGCCAGTATGACGAGATACTTTCGTGCAGTTGGTGCATCAGTGCTCATTTATGTTCCTGATCGTATTGACGAAGGTTATGGTCCAAGTATGCCAGCGTTACAAGATCTAGTTATACGGGGTGCTAAAGTAGTGGTTTGCTTGGATTGTGGCATTCTCGCTATCGAAACTCTGGCTCAGGCAATGAAGGCTAGGATAGATGTAATTGTTGTCGATCATCATGTAGCTGGTTCAGAATTACCAGCTGCTATAGCGGTTGTTAATCCTAATCGGTTAGATGAATTAGCAGGATTTGGCTATTTGGCGGCATGTGGTGTTACTTTTCTGACGCTAGTAGCTGTTAATCGTGCATTACGAGATAAGGGTTGGTTTACTAGGCATGCTGAGCCTGATCTAAAATTTATTCTTGATTTGACTGCTCTGGGAACTGTTTGTGACGTTGTGCCTCTTACTGGACTCAACCGGGCTTTTGTTGTTCAAGGCTTGAAGGTTATGGCAAGACGCTCGAATATCGGATTAGCAGCCTTAGCGGATGTTGCTGGACTTGGTCCTACTAAGCCAACTGCTTATCATCTGGGCTTTGTTTTGGGGCCAAGAATTAATGCTGGTGGGCGTATGGGTAAATCTGACCTTGGCGCTAAGTTGCTTTCTACTAAGAATATTGTTGAGGCTCGCCGAATTGCTAAAACGTTGGATTACTGTAATAATAAACGTAAAGTAATTGAAGCAGGACTTTTGAGAAGTGCTATTGCTCAAGCGAAAAGCGCTAGAGATGCACCACTGCTTGTGGTGTCGGGAAATGGATGGCATTCTGGCGTGATCGGCATTATTGCTAGTCGCTTAAAAGATCGATTTTATCTTCCTGCTTGTGTGATTAGTATCGACGAAAAAGGTATTGGAAGGGGCTCTGGTCGCTCGGTGCCTGGTATAAATTTGGCAGATGCAATTATTGCTGCTCATCGGGTTGGATTATTAGAAAGCGGTGGTGGCCATGCTATGGCTGTAGGCTTTACTGTTGCTGCAAGTCGTATCGATGAATTTACCGCTTTCCTGATCGAGTGGTTTGCTTCACTTAACATTTGCTCACCTTTGATGCATTCTGATCTGTCCGTGGATGCGCTTTTAGCGCCAAGTGAAACTACGGTGGAATTGGCTCGTTCTATATCATTACTTGCGCCATTTGGCGTTGGTAATTTGGAGCCGCGTTTTATAGTTTCTCATGCTAAGGTTGAATCAAGCGGTATAGTTAACAATAAACATGTAAAGTGTACTTTGGTAGGATATCATTCTGTTCGAATAGAATCTATTGCTTTCCATGCTGTTGGCAATACTATTGGTTCTAGCTTGTTGCAAGTACATAAAGGCCCTATGCATGTAGCAGGCTATTTAAGGCTGAATAATTCTCGTGGTAATTATAAAGTGCAGCTTGTAATAGATGACCTTGCTCAGGCAGTTTAATTTGTTTTGTTTATTCTTGACAACTTTTTAACTATAATTTGGCAATAAGGGATACCTTCATCATCTCGGATGAATAAAATTTTTCAGAGAGATCTATCTGGCTAATATTCTACTGTAGTAGAAAAAGTATAAGCTAAATGCTTTAGAGAGAATAGATGTAAAAGCTTATTAATTTATGTTATTAATTTATGTTAATGTAAAAAAAATTACTTTAGACTTAGTATCTAACCTATAGATAAAACAGGCTTAACGCTCTTTGGTATTAACGACGTAATATCGATTGAATTAATAGCTTGATTATTATCAGCACTAAAATAATACATTTGTATCGATAATATGAATGTTAAAAATTTTTTGTTCTCGTCTTGGCTTTAGGCAGAGCATTATAAAATAATATTTGTTTGAGATTCTAGGCCAATTTTTTTAAAACAGACGGCAATTAACAAAATAGTTAATGAATGTATCGGTATAGTAAAAAATGTTTGTGCAAATTTAGTGCGATCTAAGCTTTTATTGGTATGATTTTACGTATAAATTATTATATAGTTCTTCAGTAGCTTTCTTATATAAATTGGGTTTTTAGACTTGAATGCTGGATAGCTTTGTTTTATACTTGAGTATTGTGTTATATAGAAATAGTTGTTGGTAATTGTAGTTAATTAACCTACCAAAAATCTTTCATTAATTTTATTACCTTAAATACTTTGTTATTCGATTTAGTTTATCTTAGCGATAAATATTATTCATAAAATAATATTTCTTAGTATAATTCTAAGTTTACTAAAGTCTTAAGCGTTTTTTTTGATTGAGTGAGCTACGAAAACAAGTTACCCCGATTGCCTTCTGAATCCAGAAGGCTGCTTCTTGCTTTTAGTTATAAATGGTAGAGCAACAACTTGTTTTTAATGCTCAGAGGGAAGATCAGTCAATTATCTCTTAGTTTGGTTGATTTGAAAAAATCATTAATAGTGCTAGGATAAAGATTAATATGCGCATTCTTGTTGTTGGTTCTGGCGGTCGTGAACATGCTATGTGTTGGGCTATTTCTGGTTCACCATTTTTGACCAAATTATTTTGTGCGCCTGGTAATGCTGGCATAGAGCGCGAGGCAGAGTGTGTTTCTATTGCTGCTGATGATTATGATGGACTAGTAGCATTTTGTATCGATAAAGTAATTGATTTTGTTGTGATTGGTCCAGAAGGTCCCTTAGTAGACGGTTTAGTAGATAAGTTGGGAGATGCTGGCATTCAGAGTTTTGGGCCAAATGCTGCTGCTGCTACGCTGGAAGGTTCTAAGGTCTTTGCTAAGGATTTTTGTATTCGTCATAACATTCCTACCGCCTCCTACGCTCACTTTACTGATGCAGATACTGCCAAAGCTTACATACGTAAACAATCATTACCAATAGTTATTAAGACCGATGGACTTGCTGCTGGTAAGGGGGTATTTATAGCTGAAAGAATCAATCAAGCTATGGATATTGTAGATAGAATTATGATTGATGGAGTATTCGGCAAATCTGGAAAAGAAATCATTATCGAGGAATGTATGATTGGTCAAGAGGTTAGTTTTTTTACACTAACAGATGGCGATGTAATACTACCAATGATAAGTGCTCAGGATTACAAACGAGTAGGCGAAGGTGATACTGGACCGAATACCGGTGGGATGGGCGCATGTTCTCCAGCTCCGATTATAGATGATCTTCTGAGCATAAAAATTATTAATGAGATTATCAGTCCAACTATTGCTGGTATGGCAGCTGAAGGTCGAAAATTTCGAGGTGTGTTGTATGCCGGGCTAATGATCACTGATTCTGGACCTAAGGTTATTGAGTATAACGTTCGTTTTGGTGATCCTGAATGTCAAGCGTTGATATTGCTTTTGAAGAGTGATTTTCTTTCTGCTTTGATTGCTACAACCAATGAAAAAATTTGCAATATTCATTTGAATTGGCATGATTATACTTCACTTTGTGTCGTTATGGCTTCCAGAGGATATCCTGGATCCTATCAAAAGAACTCAGTAATTAATAAAATTAGCGAGATAGAAAGTGATGACGTAGTCGTATTTCACGCCGGAACTTCTTGGGATAGAGAAGGAAGGTTGCTAGCCACCGGTGGACGAGTACTTGGAATAACTGCACTTGGCAAGAATATAGTTCAGGCTAGAGAAAAGGTTTATTCAGCTATTAATAAGATTGATTGGCCTGAAGGTTTTAATCGTCATGATATAGCATGCCATGCATTGAATTTATAAAATTAGTCTATTGTTTTATAGCTTAGAGTTACCCTATTCTAAGCTATGTCCCGGTTTGCTGACAATTAATTTTATGAAAATTGAACAGACAATAGATCACATTAAGATAGTTAAATAATTCTTTTATTGTGTATTTTGCTTGATCTAGTTTATTTCGTTTGTACATTTTATATTTACTTATAGATATCGGTTTGTTCTTTAGTTAAGCATGTATCCAAAAAACTGGATATAAGCTAGGTATATTATTAATTAAAGTCAAATACTACTTTAATTACAAAGTTTCTGTATATTATGTAATGTTACATTAATTACACATAGTATTACATTGTAATCGTTAACAGATTGTCATTAAATTTTTAATACCTCAATCCATTATGAATTTGTTTCTGCTTATAAGTCGATAGTGATTAATGCTGTATTGTATTATTAAAACATGTAGATTTAAGTTTATCTGCGGTTTAAATTGCTCTTATTTACATTAACTAGACTTAACAATTAAAATTTAAATGGATAATAGACGAGAAATTATAAACATTAAATGTACTTTTTTGTAAAAGCTATTACAACAGATTAGAAGAATGTCTTGTAGATTTCTTTGTACTTCAAAATGAAAGCTATGATAAACATTCTTGTAGTCTACTACCAACAAATAAATCTTATTGTTTTTAATTTGAGATTAATAATTTAAAGTTACTTGCTTGAATGTGATCAACAAACGAGCCTTACTCTTGGTAAGGTTTAGGAATGTTAATGCAGTAGTGGCTTTTACACTGTTACCAAAGGTTTTGATATACCTGTTCCAAAATAGCTAAACATTTGCTTGGCGAGGGAAGTTTAGTTGTCTGGATGGTTTATATCGTTGTTGTTAAATGATTATCTAATCGTTTTTCTTTGCAGCTAATGAAAGAGAAATATTACATTATTATTAAGTAATGATTAGACGTTAAGAAGCAAATATTGTCGTTCCCAGGCGCTAATTACCTCAAGATAAGTCCGTGATTCTTGCTCTTTTATTTGAGTAAGTACTTTGATAAAACGCTGTCCGAGGATATCACGGAGCTGTTTTGATCGGTTTAACCGCAATAGCGCATCCTCTAAGTGACGCGGCAAGCTAGCAGCTAGGTTGTAAGCGCTACCATCAACTGGTTTGGATGCCTCTTGTTTCTCTATTATTCCAAGATATCCGCAAGCCAGTGAAGCAGCGAAAGCCAAGTATGGATTTGCATCGGCGCCAGGAACCCGATTTTCAATCCGTCTGCTTTCAGGGCGAGATTCTGGTACTCGAAATCCAGTAGTTCTGTTATCAATTCCCCAATGGACGTTCACTGGTGCGTCAGAATCTTGCACTAAGCGACGATAAGAGTTTACATAAGGTGCGAATAAGGCCATTGAAGGTGGTACATATTTTTGCATACCCCCTATAAAATTAAGAAAGAAATCAGAATTCTTTCCATCTTTACCAGCAAATAAGTTCTGACCATTTTCACTATGAACTACAGAAATATGTATATGCATTGAGCTACCGGGTTCGTATTGCATCGGTTTAGCCATAAAGGTAGCGTATATCTTATGATCTAGTGCGGCTTGACGTACTGTACGCTTAAATAAAAAAGTTTGATCAGCTAAATCCAGCGCGTTACCGTGATTAAAATTTATCTCCATTTGTGCAGCACCGCTTTCGTGAATTAAGGTATCAATATCAATTTCCTGCGCCTTGCAGTAATCATAGATTTTTTCAAAAAGCGGATCGAACTCGTTAACTGCGTCGATACCATAAGCTTGGCGTGCTATTTCTGGGCGTCCGGAACGACCAATTGGCGGTTCTAGAGGATAGTCAGGGTCTTCGTTTACCTTCACCAAAAAAAATTCTAACTCTGGAGCTACAATTGGAGTCCAACTCTTTTCAACGTAAAGATCCAGTACACGGCGGAGGACGGATCGAGCTGCGATGTCAACAGGCGTACCATCAAAATAATAAGCCTCATGAATTATCTGAGCTGTTGGCTCAGCATACCATGGAACCATTCGGATAGTTTCGGTTATCGGTCGCAGTAACACATCGCTTGCGCGTGGATCAAGATCAATTTCATCAATATAGTCCCCAGTGACTGTTTGACCAAAGATTGATTCAGGTAAACGTAATCCCTGATCACGTGTTGCACATAAGAACTTTTGGGCTGGAAGAATTTTACCTCTAGCAATGCCAGATAAGTCAGAAACTAAACATTCCACTTCCTTGATTTGATTTTTACGTATCCAGGAATCGAGATCAATTTTCATAAGGAAACAGCCAAGATAAATAGTTTATATTTAATAAATATCACTAATATATAATATACTGAATATTTATTAAATTAAACTATTTATCTTTGTTAATCTATAATAGATCATATCATAAGCTTACTGGCGATTTTAGCTATAATGGTTCCAACCGAGATTAATCTGGATAGTGTATAGCACAAGCGAGTTGTTTCCTAGTATAAAAGTGGATATTTTGTGCACAGCTAGTATAAATACAGTATACAATTGAAAATTGCTTAATATTTAACTTAAGGGCGCGGCAATTATAGCAAAAAATTTTTAATTTAATTAAATAATTTATGTGTAATTATTACTACCTTAATAAAGTAAATATTTTTGATTATTTATCAAATTGATTATATTTATTTAAGTTATTCTATAAATAAATTTGCTCTTGATCATCCTTAATTTATATCTGGAATAATATTAACCTCAAAGTGCTATATTTTAGCTAAATATCTATTAGATTCAGTAATCTAATAGATTACTGAAAGATTTTACTCTTTTAGAGGTAATTTGCTTAAATAGCAGTAATTTTGGTAAATAAATTATTGTGATAACAGTCAATTGATTAAATATCGTTTGTTATTTTGGAAAATATATTTTCTGGCGAGCGAATAATTTCCCCTATGAAATTTGATTCTCGGAGGTATAATTTAATTTTTAGTGAAAGACCGACTTTAGACTAGATTCCAAAAATTTTTTCTTGCTGCTTATCAATAAGTTTATTATAAAAACTACCGGAATATTATGCTAATATTATGCTATAGAAAATTGAGCATGCTCCTAAACTTAAGATGAAGTTAAACTTTTATGATATAAAATATACAAGGAAAAACTGTTATAAATTAAATGTTTAATCTGTCGTAGATAGATAATAAAAAGCATTGCATAGATAAGGTATGAGCATTGTGTAAAATGTTACAATTTTTAACATTGTTAGTCTTCCCAATAAGTATTAGAAGTAATGCTTCTTAACTTTAAAATATTTTAGAAATAGTATTGCTGAATTTGTTTTTGTCGAGCAGAGTTCTTAAATTCTAATAATGGATTTTACCGTGATCCTTTCAAGGATACTGCTTATGGACGCAATATCCTTAAAAATTTATGCATAAAAAGTAACTAAGATTGATATAGAGAATGTTAATGCTCAGGCCAAATGATTTTATCATGCAATTGGTTTAAGCAACGATATTCGATAAGTTGTGAGCTTATAATTGTATAAGCTACTTAATTTATTTTAGTCTATCTTTATTTTGATTTGCATCAAATAGGTTTTACTATGCAAATGGATAGCGAAAATTCATCTAATTATTACCAAACATCTGTAGATATTTGGTTTGCTTAGTCTATAAGTATTTTGTGTAAATGCATTATTGCAGCACTAGATGGAAGAACTTTAATTTCTTATAACCTCTTTATAGTACAAGCTTACTTGGATACTAACATAAATAAAAGATTTTTATTTAAATTTTTCCATCTAAATGGTTAAAACAAAGACCATTGTTAATCAATTTTACTTTGGATTATTGTATAATAAGTAAAGTCAAACAGAGGCTACTATAATTAGATTACGAAACGGTTAACAAAGTGTGAGATGTCTCTTAGAATGGTGAAATTAGTTTTGTATAGATGTTGTAGTTTATAAATCTATGTTGCAATTATAAATTAAATTACTTGTGGTGCTATATTAACGAAGCTATTGATCTTGAATGATCATTAGTGCTCATATCTAAGGCAAAATAAATTATTACCGAGCAACAAATTATGATTTAATGAATATCGGAATTTTAGCTGCGATGCGCATTATTTTTATGTTAGAGAATAAGGAATGGAAAAAATTTTGAGTCAATGATTAATTTTAGCAAAATAAAGATATTATATTGGTAATTTGTTGTATTATCTAGAATGAAGCAAAAATTTAATTTTTAAATTAATATCCTGAAAATAACATGTTTTCTATCCCTAAAATATCGTAATGTAGACTGGAGAGTGACAGTGTCTCCGATTACCTGGTATCACGCTACTGCTGATATATCTGAGCGCAATAGATTAAATGGGGATCTGCGTTGTGATGTGTGCGTCATCGGCGGTGGTCTTACTGGCGTTTCAACTGCTTTAAATTGTGCTGAACGTGGACTGAATGTCGTTTTGCTTGAGTCTGAGACAATCGGCTTTGGCGCATCTGGGCGTAACGGCGGTCAAGTAGTGCAAGGCTTTGCTGTTGATATTGCAGTGATTGAGCAATATGTTGGCAAAGAAAGCGCTCGTATTTTTTTTCAAATGGCCCGTGAGGCGGTAGATGATTTGAAGGAACGTACTGCTCGTCATGCACCCGAAGCTGATTTACGCTTTGGATACTTACACCTTACATTAAATAATCAGCAGTTTAAGACTATGCAAAGTTTTTGTGCGGCATTGCACGCATGGGGTTATACAGGCCCAAGAATGATTACTCGTTCAGAGGTACGGGATTGGCTAGGCTCTGATCGATATTTTGGTGCTATGATTGATCCAGAGAGTGGACAAATCCATTCATTGCGTTACCTTTTGGGTTTAGCAAGGGGGGCTGAGGAAGCTGGAGCGGTTTTGTTTGAGCATAGTGCTGCGCGTAAAGTTAAGGGCACGATTGTGCAGACAGACGCTGGTGTGGTTACAGCAAAGCATATAGTATATTGTTGTAATGCCTATCTCGGGAAGCTGGAAAGCAAACTATACTCTAAGATTATGCCGATAGCATCTTTTATTTCTGTGACTGAGCAACTTTCTGCTAGCCTTGTAGCTGCAATATTTCCTCAGGATGTAGCGGTTGCAGATTGTAACATAGCGCTTGATTATTTTCGATTGACTCATGATCGTCGTTTATTGTTTGGTTCTGGCGCAAGCTATTCGGCTATCACACCTCCTGGCTTAGTTCATACAATGAAGCGAAAAATTGTTCGAATATTTCCGGAGATGGGTGACATTACGATAGATTATCAATGGGGGGGATTAATTGGCATTACCATCAATCGTATTCCCGATATTGGAAGATTGTCGAATAACACTTTTTACGCTCACGGTTTTTCTGGGCATGGTATAGCGCTGACCGGTTTTGCCGGGAAGATCATTGCCGAAGCAATAACATCTAGCGATAGTCGATTAAAATTGTTCGAGACCGTTCGTCATCGGCCATTCCCCGGTGGATGGTTGCGGACACCTGCACTAATGGCTGGAATGAGTTGGGCAAAAATACGAGACTGGTTAAGTATATGACACTTGAACAGCTATATGCTAGATTACTCACGGTAAAATTGATTTACTTTATAAAGTACATTAACCACTTATTAGCAAGTTGTTAGTTTGGCCAATAAAAAAAGTAACTTATAGCAGGTTATTTATTATAACTGTAAGGCTTCCTCAACTGGAGTAAAGGCGAGACCATGAGCTTCCGCTACTGCTTTATAGGTCACCTGACGTTTGTAAATGTTGAGGCCCTTACGTAAATACTCATTATCAAGCATTGCTTGGCGTAATCCCTTGTTTGCTAAGGCTAAGGTAAACGGTAAGGTTGCGTTGTTTAGCGCAAATGTAGAAGTTCTTGCTACCGCACCCGGCATGTTTGCTACGCAATAATGCACCACGTCTTCTATAACATAGGTTGGATTTGCGTGGGTAGTAGGTCTTGACGTTTCAAAACAGCCACCCTGGTCAATCGCTACGTCTACTAATACAGAACCTCTTTTCATTTGCGATACGATCTTTCGCGTTATTAGTTTTGGTGCCGTTGCACCGGTTACTAATACAGCACCGATTACCAGGTCAGCATTGAGCACGTATTCCTCCACAGCGTCTCTTGTGGCAAAAATAGTGTTTAATGTTGATCCAAAATTCATATCTAACTTGTACAATTTGTACAGCGATACGTCAAATATACTAACTTTTGCTTGCAGTCCAATAGCCATACGTGCTGCGTTCGCACCGACTACTCCGCCACCAAGGATGACTACATTAGCAGCTGGTACACCAGGCACACCACCAAGTAGCATTCCATTACCACCTTGGGCTTTTTCCAAGCAATGAGCGCCGGCATGAATTGACATTCTACCTGCTACTTCACTCATTGGGACTAGTAAAGGCAAGTGACAATAGGCGTCAGTAACTGTTTCGTAAGCAATAGCGGTGCAGCCGCTGTTAATTAATCCCCTAGTTTGCTCTAGATCTGGTGCAAGATGTAAGTAGGTAAACAATATTTGTCCAGGACGCAGTCTGCTGATTTCTACAGGCTGAGGCTCTTTCACTTTTATGATCATATCAGCAAAAGAAAAAACCTCCTCTGGGCCAGGTAAAATATTAGCTCCAGCTGCTTGGTAATGATCATCATTTAAGCCGATATCGTACCCAGCATGAGTTTCTACAGCTACTTCATGTCCATGGGCTACAAGTTCATTTACGCTAGAGGGTACAAGACCGACTCGGTATTCATGGTTTTTAATTTCCTTTGGTAAGCCAATCCGCATTTAAACCTCTTAGCCTTATTATAGGTTTACATTAATTCAGTATAAACTAAACTGCAATTAATTTACGCCTAGCAAACTAATAATATTTTAGTTAATTTTGACATTAATAAACACAATAAATTGGGATAAAATACGTTAAAAATTATTCTTAATATATTATTTATCTTAATATATTACTTATTAACTATTGTTGCTTTTTATGGGATAGCATTTTTGTATGCTTTATAACTACTATTTGTTAATATGAATGAATCTTTTCATATAAGCAATTTGCAGAAAAATAAAAATTATCTATAGCATGGTAACTTTATTCGAGCATAAAAAGCCACAACTTTATATCTAAATTATTTATTTATAATTATGTATATTATTTATCTTTTTGAGATATATTGTTTTATAGAAAATTAGATAATATATTATAAAGCAAAACTTAGATTTTAGATAGCAATATAATTCGGAATTATATGCATTTTTAGTTAAGTGCTACTCCAAAACTGGAGTATGGCCTACAAAAGCTTAAGGTAGAACAGTAAAGATTAATCTATTTTTATGCTAAATAGCATAAACTACGCTTATTTTTTTACTTAACTAAAAATCAATCATTTGCTATAATTTATTTTTTAGTTAAGTATTATCAAGGCGGAGATTTATTTATTATTGATTAGTTCATTAGTCGTAAAACTGATAAAACTTAATGTACAATAAATACCTTATACTTCATCACTTATTTAGAAAGGTATTTTATTTTAGTAAGCGAAATATTGGTCAATTAAACACAGAGGATAGTATTAAACAACAAGTTACTATTTTTAAATTTAATTAAGTATTTATAGATATACTTGTAAATACTTTCGTATTAAAAATAAATAATAATTAATTTTTTGCTGTATTAAAAAATTTATTTTGCTCTATTGTAATGCTAGTAAATAATTTGGTTTATAAAATAACATTGTTCGTTTTTAATAGCCTAGCAGTTTTTAGATTATTTACTAATAAAATAAAGTTTGTTTCACGAATATGTAATAACTAAAGTATTATTTCTAATTATGGATTATACTTAAACCTTAATCCAGAAAAGCTGTGATAATTGTTAGTGATGAGGAGTAATGCTAATGCATAGAATAACCTTCCCTACCTTATTCTAAGCTTATTTGGCAGAAAATGCATTTTTATATTTGCTGCTTTCTGCATGTAAGTTAGCATACTATCGGCTATAACCTTTAATTTATTCTAATTAAAAGCAGATAAATAAAAAATTAATTATCAATCAACTCATTAAACAATTTTAATTGTATGTTTATACAGCAAAATTTTTTTTGATAAAAAATCAATAGCAACATTGCTGTATTATATTCTGGATTATTCTATTAATTTTACAGGATTAAAAGCAATATTTATTTCAATAACCAAATTTACCCAGTAGGAGGTGGCTCATCAGAAAGTTCAACCTGAACATTGGTAAAGAATCCATTAAATTTTGTAGATAGAGCTGCTCCATAAGCTCCAATTTGTCCAACTTCAATCCAGTCTCCTTCTCTGACATCATGGGGGAGGCGAAATGGAGTAGGTAGAAAATCGTTTCCATCGCAGGTTGGGCCAAATATAGTAAAGTCTTGAAGTGGTGCATTGTTTGTTTTGTGAATTTCATTCTTTGCACGAATCAATCTAGCCGGTAAGCGAATTCTTGCCCAGTATGGTTCTGATAAATTTCCATAAAGTCCGTCGTTTAAATATAATTTGTTGCCTTTGCGCAAGTATACTTGACAAAGCATAGAGCAGCCATCTGCTACTAGAGCACGACCTGGCTCGCACAGCAGTGCTACATCTTCATCTATCCCTGTTTCACGTCTTCCTTCAACGATTTCCTTGACGAAATCTTCTAGAGGTGGCACAGACTGACCTGCATAGGCAACAGGAAAACCGCTGCCAACGTCAATCTCACGCACTTCAGCCTTTGTAGCACGCCAAACATCAGAGATTACAGCAAAAGCGGTACGAAAAGCTCGTGGATTTATGCATTGAGAGCCAATATGAAAAGCGATGCCTGCTTGCATTCTCTCCTTGGCTACACGATCAAGTATCTCAATTGCTTCAGTCTGAGTAGCACCGAATTTAGCGGATAGCTCAAAAGTAGCTTTGCTCCTTGGGGTAGCAACTCGCACAAATATCTTTAGGTCTCGTCGTTTAGCGACTTGTAAGACTTTTTCTAGCTCAGCCATAGAATCAACGCAATAAGTCGACACGTCATAGACTTGATCAGCGGCTAGTATAGATGCTCGGCTTTTTACTGGATGCATAAACAAAGCATCGGCGTCTGGTAGTTGCTTTCGTACAGCAGCGATTTCAGTTAACGAGGCAGTGTCAAAAGCAGTAACCCCAGCTTCGGACACCCAGCTCAACATCCTCGGCTCAATATTGCATTTTACAGCATAGACCACTTTACCAGGAAAAGTTTCAATAAAATGTTGTACTACAGCTCTTATCTTGTGCGGCCTAAAACAATAAACTGGATAGCTTGGTTTTAAAGTTGTTACTAAAGCAGCTGCATCGCTAAAACGAATGCTATCAGTTTCAATATCTTGATCATCGACCATTTTAGCATCCCATTTAACAGCAAATAATAGAGAAAAGAATTTACAAAAAAAAATAAACGCTAATTATAGCGCATGTAAATTAACTAACAATAATTTTGAATCATAAAAGTGCTTAAACATCAAAATATAATAATTATTATTAATTAAATTATTTGTATTTATTATATTTTTATTAGATAATTAAAGAGATAGTTAGCTTATAATGTGTATAACAATCTAGCAAGATCGTGTTGCAGACCGTCTATAATTGTAGCATAAACTGAGTTAATATTGTAAATTCTACATTTAGAGGCAATTTAAATGTTTGTTAAATGACAGCATTATAGATTCTCAAGTGATGATATATGTATTGTTAGGTGTCACTTAAGTAGGAAAACTATAAATCCGTTGATCGTAACAGAGCGCACTACGTATAGTTAATACTTAGATTGGGATACACTAACTGGAAGCTTAGCAAATTGCTTATGTTAGCCTATAATAAATTCAACTATGTGTCGAAGGAAGCAAACTTTAAAGCTGATCCATTCTCCATGCTAAAATGGGCAATCAGAGTTAATAAACCAATAAGTCAATTAATAATTAAGCGTAGATTGTACCCAGTTTCTAGGATCAAAAAAAACTCTCGAAATTAATAATTCATTTTATTATATTTATGCTGAATCAGTAAAGAATTTTGTCTTACTTGCATTTGCGATTATAGCATAAATTAGAATTAATTGCCAACCTTTTGGTTGGCATTTGTTGATTTAATCAAAAGGCTTAGCTTATCTACAAAAATTATCTTTTGCAAAATCATTGTTTAATAATTATAAATACTATAGTTTATCTATTCGAAATAAATTGTTTTGCTATCTTCTTCTAGTTAAAGCAATGTCTTAGTTTTTCTCACTGATAGCCAATAGATTATTTCCTATTATTATTAGGTTATTTTCTTTAGTTGGATTAGGAATGTAGTAGGGGAGAGATCGTGCGGTAAGTAGTGGAATTAAGAAATTTGTCAAATATGTTAAAAGTTGGTACTTTTAACATAAGATTTTATATTCTTGATAAATCTCTGACGCTTAATGTATATTAAGCAATTAAGAAAATGAAATTTTTCTCCACTATGAATAGTTATTTTATTCGGTATTTACAGTTTTTTGTTAAAAAAAAATTCTTTCTCTTTTAGTACAAGGATTTAGGTTTGGTTTTTCTTCTACTACAAAAATTTAATCTGTTAAAAGGCTTTTAGCTCAATTGTATATTAAGGTCAAGTTCATAAATCCTTTTGCTTATAACTAAAAGTTAATTTACTGAGGTTGCGGCTAAATATTAACAAGAGAATTCTAAATATATTTTTCATAACCGCATTAATTACCTTAAGTTTTTCACGATTTATTGTAAATCGAATAACTTCAATGATTTTTAATAACAAACACTCGACAATATCAGTAATTTGCTACATAATAAGTAGAGTTATTGCTGCTATTTAAATCCTAACACTTTTAGCATTATAGCTAATTTTTAAGTTATAGCTAATTTTTAATAAAATAGCTATAACGCTTATGGTTACCTCTAGCCTATTGAAGGGCGGAACAATGATGCAATTTTTTGTTAGGGCAATAATTATGAAATCCACTAAAAATATGTTATTAAGCAAATATATTCTAAGCATGATCTGATTGTGATAGTCATTTTTTGAATGAGTTCAATTATCTTGCTGTATTAGTGAAAAATAATTATAGACTATTAATAATTTGCTTTAATTATGCATAATGTTTCAGATTATACTGCGATTGTATATAATTTATTGATCAATTACTAGATTGTTAAATCATTATGTGTATATTTAATGTCGCAATTAAGGTGGATTTAGCGATATTTTTATGATTTAAAATATATCGCTACAAATGCCTTTAAATTAAAATAAAGCATTAACTCTAAGAAGTTTTAACATTAAAATTTAAGGAGATGTTGTATATTGCTTGTCCGGTTGAGATTAGCATTATATAGCTCAGTGGTTAGTTTTATGGGTATATCTTGCATTAGGTTGGCGCTTGTTGTGTTTAGTTGATTTTAAAATGAAAAAGGTATTTTTTATTAAATAGATTTTATTAAATAGATGGGGTAGATCACAGTTTATTCTACATGTTGAAGACTGTCAGGTTGTATTATAGAGATCATCTTACAGGAATCCGGTTTAGTTTCTTTTCTAGGAAATTTGACTTAAGTCTTCGTTGGTTAAATTTTTTAAGATCATTCAGGAAAGGAACTGATTTTCTGAGGCTAAGGTAGTTTTAGATTTACATTGCTGCACAGCAGTTATTACTTGTTTTTATGGGTTAAGGCGGATTTTAAATTATATTTGGTGAATAATTAATTATTCTAATAAAATCTCGTTATAGAAAAAATGATATTTTACCGCGCTATCAAGTTGTATCAGAAACTGTAAAACTACATCAAACGATTGACTATTTTGGGTATAAATTTCTCTTTGAGAGTAGAGAATTTATAAATTCATTGCAGAATGCCCGCGACGACATAGCAATCAATGCTAAGTCGTCGGTTCTTACTAACTAGTATACTCGTGTGAGAGAAGATGAACGATGACAACAAATGCCACTGACTTTGCTCCCCGCATGACTTTACCTCCAGGACCACGCTTTTCACTTTTTAGTAAGATTGGCTATTTGCGTGATCCGATAAGTTTGTTCTCGCAAATGAAGGATAAGTACGGTGATCCTTTTTGCATTACAACCTCTGCGAAAACTGTCTTTACTGCTGATCCAGCAGGAGTAAAGCAAATTTTTACATCTCCAACTGATTGTTTTTTGCCGCTTCAGGTTGAAGCGCAAAAACAAGTTCTCGGCAAGGCATTCACCGGCCATTCTGGTGCGGAACATCGCCGTCAGCGTGCTCTACTTGCGCCTGGTTTGCGGACTGATGCTTTGCATCGATTAGCAGGACAAATGGTTAATGCAGCTCGTTTGCGTATGGAAACTTGGCATTTAGGCCAATCATTGGATTTGGTCGAAGAAGGCATGGCTATTGCTCTTGAAATTATTATTCGAGCATTGTTTAGTGTTCATGACCGGGATGGAATTGAAAAGCGTAAAAAAGCTGTGAGGGCATTCTCCGAGCAGTTAAGTAATAAGCTGTTTTTGTTTACATCAATGATGGGTTTACTGCACCCAGCAGTGCCTTCTCAGGGCAAGTTTATTCACGTGCGTCAGCAATTTCAAGACTTGCTGCTGCAAACTATTGCCGATATTCGCGCTGATCCTGGTAACCATGACGGGTTGCTAGCTCACATGGTATTAGCTAAACGAGATGATGGCTCGCCTGCGTTTGCTGACATAGAGATGGCTGATAATATGATTACAATGCTAATTGCCGGTCATGAAACTTCGGCACTTAGTTTTGGCTGGGCGGTACAGGCAGTGTTGGGAACTCCAGAGGTGTATGATAAACTGATGTCAGAATTGGCTGATGTTGATTTGGAAGTAAACCCAAATGCAGTGCATAATTTACCGTATATGAACGCAGTGATTAAGGAAGTTTTGCGATTCTGGACCCCGGTACCAGACGTTCTACGTTTGGTAGCTAAGCCTGTTGAGTTAATGGGCTATTCTATCCCAGAAGGAACACAAGTATGTGCTTGTGTATGGCTTACTCATTTTGATCCTAATATTTATGAAAATCCTTGGGATTTTAATCCAGGGCGGTTTTTGGATAGGCGATACACTGCCTTTGAGTATTATCCATTTGGCGGTGGTGAGAGAGTTTGTGTAGGGAATACATTTGCTCCGATGGAGCTTAAGGTATTGCTTGCGACAGTACTAAAAACTTGTCGTATTGAGTTAAAAGATAACAAATTTCCAACGTTGCTTCGTACCGGCTTTTTGCTTGGGCCTAAAACGCCTTTACGTGCAACTTACCATGGCAGGTTACTTTGAAAGACACTCTTCCACCTGGACCACGTGGATTAATCGGGCCGATGATGAAATTTGCTGCCGATCCAGTTGGTGCTCATCGAGCTTTCGCTGCGCGTTATGGTGATCCATTTACTCTTCGCTTACCTGGCATGCGGATGATGGTGATTGGAGATGCAAGTTCTATTCTCCAAGTTCTAGCCTTGCCGATTGATGCATTTAGCGTATTGGATGTTGGTATCGAAGTTATGGGGGTTTATAGTTTAGTGCGCCTAAATGGTGCAGCCCATTCTGCCTCTCGGAAGCAGGTAGCACCCTTGGTTATGAATCCTTTACGCCGTAACAATGGCTCTATCATCCAAGATATTGCTCGGCGTGTTTATGCCAAGTCTACCGGAAGGCGCGTATTGATGATTGAAGTAGCTAAGCGGCTTACACTTCATGTAATTTTACGTAGCGTTATTGGCATTTTGCCAGAGCAAGAAGAGGCTCGTTTTGCTGTAGCTTATGCAGCTTTGCAATCGAAAGCGAGTTTCATGCTTCATTTTTTGCCAATTTTACAGCTAGATCTTGGTCCATGGTCCCCTTGGGGCAAATTGAAAAGGGCTCGTGCTACTGTAGATCATATTATAGCACAGTCGATAGAGCATGCTATTTATCGAGGTGAAGAAGACTCTCATCCTTTCTTAGCCATTGCGCGCGCAGCAAGGGAATCTACAGATCCAGCTTTGGGAGTAGATGCTTTGCGCGACCAACTCTTTACCCTTTTGTCTGCTGGACACGCTTCTACCGCTCAAGCATTAACTTGGGCAATTTGGCATGTTTATGCTGATTTTAAAATTCTTGCTCGACTTAGAGAAGAACTTGCTTCGGTGGGAACAGATCCTGATAGGATAGTTCGTCTTGATTATTTAGATGCGGTTTGTCGAGAAGTATTGCGGTTGCGACCGATTGGTCCAGTGATTGGCCGTAAGTTAGCACGACCATTAGATCTTGCTGGACGTATGTTACCGGAGGGTACGGTGATTGGATTATCAGTCCCTCTTGCTCATAGCGATCTAACAGCTTTCCCTGAACCTGATATGTTTCGACCCGAACGTTATCTTGGTGATAATCAAGCCGCTAAGTCAAGATCAATTCCATTTGGAGGAGGAGTACGACATTGTCTTGGTGCAAATCTAGGTTTAACTGAAATGAAACTTGCATTAGCGATTTTAGTAGAAGGCTATGATGTTTTGCTAAGTGATGACAAACTTCCTCCTAAACACAAATTAATTGACGCGGTCGCTGGTCCAGCTGGTGGTGTGCCGTTAGTTATGACTGCTCGTTGATTAATGGCTGATTTAAATAATTATCAATGAATTTTTTTGGGTTACTAAGTTACTTAATAATTTAAAATATAGATTAGTTTTTATTATAATTGAGTCAATTCCAATTGTATTAAGCCCTTTAGGCTAAAGTAAAACTGGATAAACAAAATTGCTGTCTGTTTTTAGACTGTTTATATTATCTCGACATTTTAATAATCTCTCTACCATTTGTTTTACATTAAGCTAAATTATTTATTGACGCCTATAGTTATTTAGAGGATTTACTAATTTTCTATAATTTTTTGCTAAAGAGTGGCGTATTTGTTGATAAGCTAGTTAAATTTTTTCTTAATTAAGAGCTGCACTGATTAGTCAGACTTTGGAGGCCCGTTTTGTTATGGTTTTTAAGACTAACTATTACACTTTTAGCTTATGGATCTAATTAATTATTTTCTCCAGTATTCGCTAATACCTTGTAGTTCTTCATACACAAAATAATCATAACGTTAGATGTTTTTGTGAATGGTGGTTGTAGATTTGATTACCTAGTCTTTGCTCTCAGACGGAGCAACAAGCATTACTAAAATAGTTTAAACGATAAAGTTCAAAATTTATTTTACCTATAAAAGCTTCACCTACCTTAGATTTTAGATGCCGAGTATAGTATTATTATTTTATTATTAAATTCAATAAATAACAAAAGGGTTATTTATTTCATCAACCGCTAGTAATTAAAATAATCAACATGATTTAATACAATAAAATATCTCTTCTTTGTAAGTTTTAATCAGCTTAGAATGATACTCATTTGTCTATTTTAGTAGGGTTTCAATTACTATTGAAAGGATTTTTCATCCTTAGGTTCCAGTTATAGCGTGTTGCAAATTTTTATGAATAAAGTAAATAGATATTATAAATAATTAAATATAAAGTAACTGTAATTACTACTTAGTAATTACAGTTACTTTATTACCGTTAATTACTAAAACAGTAGCGATATTTTTTCAATCTTTGATTAAGTTTTATATATTAAAGAGAAAATTGTTGAAAATTAATGTAAAATATTTTTTTATAAATTAAAAATGAAACTTGACGAAGCTAATATACTGTTTTTAGATGATTTAAGGGCAAGACAATTATCAATCTTCTCATATATTTATTGTTATTAGCAAATAGTTTAATACATTTTTGATTAAAATAATTTTTTATCTTATTTACTAGAGCGATAAGTTTTTACATAAAAGTTATGGAATGAATTGTTTATAAGCTTGGTTGTCGCTAAAAGTAAATGATCAACAGTAAATTGGTCTTTTGCGCCAGCATTGCTAATTTAATTTTTAGGGTAACAAATATTTTATTCTCTTTGATGACTAAGATTAAGTGTATTACTGATGATTTTTAATAAGAAGATATCCTTATTTGAAGATAAGAAGGTTAATTATTTTAACTGTTACTAAGGTTTTTTTATTCGTTTATCGAAAGCAATGAAGTAAAAATTTAAAGCAATTTCTTCCTTCCTAAGAAAAATTTTTATCTGCAAATCTGCTTCGGAAGGAAGATAAATAAGTATTAATTAATTTGCTTTCGGCAGACTATCTTCGCAGTTAGTCAATTAAAACCCGATCTGCTTCTTAGTATAACCTGACTTAATTCTAATCCTGGAGATATGGTTGAAAGTGTTGTCCTTGGGGTTTTGCTGCTATATAGCAAATAAATTTTAAGATAGATTAATTTATTATTCTATTTGCTATGTTTATTTAGTTTTTGAGTACTTTCAAGATGTTTTATAATATTTTTGAATGTAATGGGGCTGTGAATTGCTAGGTCTGCAAGAATCTTGCGATCTAATTCAATTTGTGCAAGTTTAAGTCCGTTCATAAAACGCGAATAAGTTATGCCGTGCTGCCGCACCCCAGCATTGATACGTTGGATCCATAATGCTCGAAAATTACGCTTACGCGTGCGTCGGTCACGGTAAGCGTATTGTCGACTTTTTTCAACTGCCTGAACAGCGATTCGGAATACATTCTTGCGGCGACCGTAGTATCCCTTGGCTGAATTTATCACTTTTTTGTGTCGCGCATGTGTGGTAGTACCTCTCTTAATTTTTGCCATCTATTTGTTCCTTAACAGTAGGGCATAAATCTTCTAATTATTTTTTGATCCGGATCAGATAGTAGAAAAGTTCCGCTAGCTTGTCGCTTCATTTTTTGGGAACGTCGGCGCAACATATGACGTTTGTACGCCGCGTTACCTTTAATATTACCCGACTTAGTCATACGAAAGCGGCGTTTAATGCTGCTTTTTGTCTTCATTTTTGGCATTTTTTGATTCCTTAAATCAAGCTATAACTCAATACACAATCTGTCAAACCTTTTTATATACTGTAAAATACTCTATACCTAATTTATTGATCATTTTATATCTATAATATTCAAGTCATGAATACACGAACATAATAGAATTGTTACATATACATAGATGATTTTATGCAAAGTAGTTTGAATAAAATTTCCTATTATAAACTAGATTTTATTCTTGATATGGTTAACTTGTGGAATACGATAGTAAGAATTACACTATTGTAATAATAAATAAACTATTATTACAATAGTGTATAGCTGGATTTTAGCTGACTAATCATTGTTTGGCTGTACATAATAATAAAATCTTTGTAAGATATTGATTGTTTAGCTTTTTTTAATTTGGCAGCAAACAATATGGTGATTGTGGCAGACATGGTTTGCTGTTTGGGAAAGGATTAATTTATTATAGTATAAGACTTCTATCGGCAAGTAATATATCTTAATTATACTTTTAATCCTAGAGAACCCTGCTCTATCTATAACTGATATATTTATTCTTTAGTAATTACAGACAATTATTATTCTCGCTTTAACCTTCTTTGTTGCCATACTCGTTTAAGGAGTTTTTCTACAAAATGATTGCTAAAACTCTAATGCACGGTTTATTGTTGAGTGATAAAATAATCAACATTGTATTGATCTATAAATTAGTACTTTATTAGTATTTTGTTAAATTAATTGCATTGAAATTTTAAAGCTTTACTACCATTGGATTAAAAAATAATGACTTGTTTGTTCTGTTTTTGTGCTATTGGTCAGCATTGTCATTTCAATAAATATTGAACCATTATTAACAAACCTCGAGCAATTAAAATTCCAATCAGATCATTGCTTACATGTATAGCTAACTTGAGTTTATTGGTATAATTTTTTACTGCTTTTGTCAGTAAAAACTTTTTTTTAAATAATATATATTAATCTTTATGAACTATTTTTAATTATCTTGAAGTATGATTTGGGGATTCGCAGTTTTATACAAAAAATATCATCTCATTATAATATACAAGTTTGTGCTTTAGAATGTTAAAAAATTGTTCTTTCTATAATACAAATAACCGAAGAAACACTTTAATTATAAAAAATTTTATTTTGAAAATAATTAATTAAAATGAATCAAAGAAATTGATAGGAAATAAGTATTTGAAATACCAAGTCTATTTAACGATAATAGCCATTCTAATTAATATTTTTACTATTTTATTCTGTTACATTAATATAATATAGATTCCTAGATTGAAGCTAATTCTTATCGATTAAAAATTATTGTTTTTTTAGAGTAAATATAAGATGCTTATAAGCATATTAATGATATACGAAAATTTCGTCACTTCTTTTACTACTTAGTAAAGAAAATTCTTGGATATGTTAATTTTTGCTTAACTCTTAATAAGCTTACAGTGATTAAAGTTTATCTACGTTAACATGATTATTGATGTTTGATAAATTTCAATTGCGAATTTAGGTTGTAGAAAAGTAATTAGTTGATAGTAAAGATAAAACTTTTAATTAAGGTAAACTAGAATTTCAAAAATATTAATTGCTTATAGCAAAAAAAATAAACGAATATTTTTGATTTTATAAAAGAACTTGGAAGCAAATGCCAGACTTTTATTCTAGTTAATAGTAAATAATGCACATTCCTAGAAGACAATAATAAGCTGATACAGCGAATCGATGGGTTTAGCCTTTCATCTGTTAATACTGGCTGTAGTATCCATTATCAAACAACCATTTTCTTCTAAAAATAATTTGATAATGTAGATAAATTAACGATCTCAAGTATTGTTAAACATTTTGCTTATTAAAATTTTTTGATGCAACATTAGGGAAAAGCATACTTGGGGTATACTAAAAAAAATAACCCCTAATTTTAGCAAGTTTGGATACGTTTAACCTAAAAGATTCCTAATATATTATTCAAGCAAAAATGATTGTTGTATATCTACTATAATCACAGTTTTATAGAATAAACTAAAGGAATAATCTTACCTTTTTTTCAAATACTTTGGCTATATATCACTAGCTAACTAACTATTGGAATAAACAACTTGTTTTAGCATAAAGGAAACTTGGACATTTATTTGCTGACAAGCATATAGCGAGATCAGATAACTTCTTCTTTGTTTGCATGCTGATTTGCGAACATTACTTGCTGATATTGGTGAATATTCTATATTTGTTTGTTATTGAACAAAGTATTTTAAATTAAAATAATACCATCTATTATCCTTTGCAAATAATGATTCCATTCATTCGTACACCTGAGCAGTGTTTAACCTGCTAAACAGATAAAAATTTACTTACATTTAGTGCTATATAAAAATATAGCCGATTTCACTTAGGAGATAATTTATTTAAACACTAATCACTAGCTTTATTGTTTAAGACGGAGATGCTACAAACTATTTGCAAGATTTAAGTAAAATAACATTTAAGCAATAATTGTTAGTTTTTGTAATATTATCAGTTAAATACCACAGATGCATAATTGCTTAATGACTTTATTTACTGATTCGAAAAAAGTTAGTCTAACAGAATTTTATTTATATAATGGTATACTATGAATTTATTATTTGATAGCATTTCTGAGTAACATGATTAATTTATGTTGAAATTTTTTTTAGAAGATAATTGAATTAATAATAATTTTTAATTAATCAGCCTATTAGGTAAGTTGATTCAGTAATATTCTTAGTTAACAAAACATTATCAATTAGTTATAACACAATAGTCTAATATCTCGTAAAAAACTATGTATGTGTTGAATTTTAATGAAGTAAGTGTCGCATACCGGTTAAAACCATTGCGAGATTGCGTTCATTGGCAGCCGCAATAATCTCTTTGTCGCGAACTGATCCCCCTGGCTGAATGATTGCAGTCGCTCCAGCTTCAGCAACAGTAATCAAAGTATCTACAAAAGGAAGAAAAGCATCAGAAGCAACAACCGAGCCAAGCGTACGTGGTTCCGCTCGGCCAGCTAATTCAGCTATGTCTTTAGCCTTCAAGGCAGCAATTTTAGCAGCATCTACTCGGCTTGTTTGACCTGCACCAATAGCAGCGGTAGATCCGTCTTTTACATAAACGATAGCGTTTGACTTTGCATGTTTACAAACACGAAAAGCTAACAGTAAATCACGTATTTCTGCTTCGCTCGGATAACGGTTAGTAACTACCTTTAGCTTATCTTGATTCACTTTTCCCGCATCACGTGATTGAACTAGTAATCCTCCGGATAAATTATTAATAATCAGACCAGAAGACGTAGGATCAGGCATGCCGCCGGTCTTTAGAAGTCGCAGATTTTTCTTTCCTATAAGAACCTCTAATGCTCTTGGATCAAAATACGGTGCAATTACTACTTCTACAAAAATCGTAGCAATCTTTGTTGCAGTAGCAAAGTCTATCTTGCGATTAGCCGCAACTATGCCACCAAAGGCACTAATAGGATCACTAGCGAGTGCAGCGTCCCAAGCTTCGCTCAATAAATTAGCGACAGCTACACCACATGGATTTGCGTGCTTTATGATAACAATTCCTGGACTCTCGAGCTCAGCTACCAATTCAAAAGCAGCAGCAGTATCGTTCAAGTTATTATAGCTAAGCTTTTTGCCTTGAATTTGCTCAGCATTAGATACTCCGAATCTTTTTTCTGCTGTATGGTAAAAAGCAGCTTCTTGGTGAGGATTTTCCCCGTAACGTAACATCCGAGGAGCAAAGCCGGATAGAGTAAAGCGACGTGGAAATATTTCGCCTGTTTCGCGGGTTAACCAAAGGGAAATTGCAGCATCATAAGCTGCAGTACGACCATAAGCGATAGCTGCTAGTTTGCGACGGAGAGCCATTCTAGTAGAACCATTGTGTGCATACATTTCATCGAGTAACAGACCATAATCATCCACATCTACTATAACTGTTACGAATTCATGATTCTTAGAGGCTGCACGAATCATAGCTTGTCCTCCGATATCAATGTTTTCCACACTCTCATCGTAATCTGCTCCATGAGATTGACTTATCTCAAAGGGATAAAGATCAACTACCAAAAGATCAATCTGAGATATTCCATACTCATTCATAGCAGCAATATGATCATCCTTATCACGCCGAGCAAGCAGTCCTCCGTGAATCGATGGATGTAAAGTTTTTATACGCCCATCCATCATCTCCGGAAAGCCAGTTATTTTTGCTACGTCCACTACTGGAATTCCAGCATCGGCGATCTTCTTGCAACTGCCGCCAGTAGATAGAATTTCAACCCCCATCTGCGACAAAGCTAAGGCAAACTCAGTAAGACCAATTTTGCAAGAAACAGAAATTAATGCTCGAGAAATATGAATCAAATCAGGAGGAGTCATGTGATTAATACTCGGCAGTTGTTAAAAAAATAAAGCTTATCTTTATTCAAAGATCTGCGGTTAATTAAGCACTGGAATCTATGAGATACTAACGCTTAGGTAATTATTTATGACCTATAAAGCAATTAAACAGCTAATAATTAATCAGATTTGGTATTTTTCAGAGAAATTTTATTGCTGATAGTTATTTTTAAATTATTTGAGCACGATTATACATTCACATGTCAAAATTCACAAAGCCTATTTATGCAAAAATAGCAAACAAGTTTTAGGCTGTATAGCATTGTTATTATTCAAAAAACTTAAAATCTTCATCGCTAACTCATCATAATTCTAAGCAATAATTAAAATACTTTATAGATCAAGATAAACTTTTAGCTTAGCTAGCAAATTATTCAGGTAATCAATAAATTCATGTTATGATCATATCTTAAATAAAGATATTGCCTTTCAATCTAAAAACTTAGATTTACATAGTCGTATGTAAAGTAGTTTAAAAAATAATTATCAATTCAACATATTAAATTACATAACGAATAGATATTTTTATTAATTTTATATTATAAATATTGACCAACTCTATCCTTTAGAAGGCTTATTGTTTTGGTCACAGTAATGTTAGAGTGTATGTTTGTTATTTAATTTATCCCTTGGGCTTAGCTTAAGAAAATATATAGCTTGTGTTAACATAATCTTAAATTATCTTTGTCGTAAATTATACAACAATATGTTATTTATTTGTTTTATATGATAATGTTTAGTTAAAGAATTTATTTTTTGTTATGCAAAGAAATTATTGTTGGATGTGTATATAGATTATAGGTGGGGCTGAGCATATTTATTCATTAAAAATAAGAAAAATTTTCTCGAATAATGGTAATGATAGTAGCAGAGCGCTTTTAGCAATTAGCATAACTAATTATAATCATTATAATTAGTTAAAGTTATAGAAAAAATTAATTTTAAGAAAAATCAGTAATTATTTGTTATATATGCTAGTTAAATAATTTATGCTCTTCGGATTTGCATTGCTTGTGGTTGCTAGTTGTTGTACTATATATTTTCGTTCTAAAGTTTACGGAGGCCTAAGGTATCGTGCAAAGCGCAAAAACAATCATTGAACAGCTGAATGGCATTCTTAAAAACGAGTTGACCGCAATCAGTCAATTTTTTTTGCATTCTCGCATTCTAGGAGAATGGGGAGTAAATGATCTTTCGAAGAAAGCTTATTTAGAAGCAATGGAAGAGATGGAGCACGCTGATAAGTTAATCAAACGCATCTTATTCCTCGAAGGCTTACCTGACCTACAAACGCTAAAGACTTTGCGTATAGGTAAAAATGTTAAGGAAATTATTGAATGTGATCTTGCGGTTGAACTTGATGCTTTGCCGTTTCTTCGAGATGCCATTGCTGATGCTCAATTGATTAGCGATTATGTAAGTAGTAAGCTTCTAGTGGAGATTCTTGAAGACGAAGAAGAGCACATGAATTATCTTAAGACCCAGCTTGATTTGCTTAGCCGTATTGGTTCGGAGCATTATACTCACCTAAAAAGTGTAGTTAAGTAATGTTATAGAGTAAGAATTAGTTTACTAAGTGCTAGAGAACTTTTGTGTGGGCAATAAATAAAATACAATGCTCTTTATAAAAATTTTTTTACCTTCTTGTTATTGTATTTTTTTATATTATCAAGACCTTTTATGAGTTTGCATCTCTTGTATAATGATAAAATATGATTGTTACATATTGCCGATATTAATATCGGCAATATGTTGTGATTGTCATACTTAAATATAATTTGGTTTGAGACGTTATGCGTATTCTTGAGACGTTATGCGTATTCGTGTCTGAGTCAAAAAAATTAACTTCCTTATGTCCTAAGATGGTTATATTAGGTCAATTAATCTGTTCGATCTATAGCAATTTTATCTCAGTCAAAACAACCCAGCGAATAATCAAATATGCTACAATTATTAGCTGACAATAACTTTACTTATTGCAATATGTATTTACAAGTATTAAGATCTAGAATTTCTTCCATTGTTACTAGGTAGTGAAACTATATTGGCAAGGATGAAAAATAAGGTAAGAAGTTTTTATATCTGTAACTGTCATAGTTAATTATGAATTATGGCTAAATTTTATAGCGGAAAATTTTTAATGTTCATCGTTAGAAGTGTTTCATAATAATTAGAAACAAATTGGTGCAGTAAAACTACGTAAATAAAAAATATACGTGGTACCACTGTACGTTATAGATAGAATTTATTATAATAAAAAATTTTATAACTCTCAAAAAGCAATTCTTTTTTAATCCTAGGATCTTAGCGATGCTAAATACCGTAAGTGGTTTAAAAATTAACAAATAACTCTACTACTTTTTTCAATTTAGCTACTTATCATACTTCGAAATGATTAGGTTTCAATAACTCAAACAACTTTTGTCAAAGTTTTAAAATAGCTTTATTTTTTTTTATAAAAGCAAGCAAACTATCATAATCATTCAATTAGTTATAATATAGCGCACCAAAAATTATTTAATACTGAGTGCTATAAAATTCTATATTATTTTACTAACATACAATTAAACCACACTCAAAATACCAGGTTTACTACAATAAGCTGCAAAAATAATCTGAATGGTAGCTAGCTAACATAATAATGTGATAACAACTAGTGCTATATAAGTTATTGCACTAAATTTTTAATTATATATGAATCATTAATTTTTACCTAATAAAAAGGTACATTACTCCTATATATACAATGATACAAAAACACAGTTAGAAAAAAACCTAATTAACGATCAATTTATTACTTATGGCTATTCTTTTCGCATACTAATAAGCTATCAAGTAGCGGCTGGACTGTGCATCGCATCAATTTCCCCAATTGATACGTTACAAGTAATTTCGCCTGCTTTTTCAAAAATTAAAGTCAAACAAAAGCTATCTCCTTTCTTTAAGGAGCTTTTCAAGCCTAGCAACATGATATGGTTGCCACCAGGCTGCATACTCAGCAAACCTTTGCTTGGTAGAAATATTGAATCTAATCTACGCATTTTCATTACGCCGTTTTTATTTAGATGCGTATGTAGCTCTGCACGGTCAGCAATCGGAGTTTTTGCTCCAATAAGATTGTCCACTTCAATATTCATGTTCTTAATGGTTAGGAAGGCTGCGCCATTCTTAATAGAACCCACACTAGCTCGCGAAAAAGCATTTTCGATGCAAATACCTTTACTCATGACAGCATTAGAGCCAGCGCAATCGATATTTTTATTAGGAATTGTCTTATTTGATGAAGGGGTAGCAAGAGCATTATCGATACCTTGATTAGTGGATAGAAAACTGGGCATCATGTAAAACATCCCACTAATTAACGTAAAGTAAATCAGAATAAATTTAGCATTCATTTCAGTTAATTTTTCCTTTATTTCCTCTTAATTGTAAGAAGGAGGTTTTGCAAATCACTCAAATTTAGAAAAACACGAGACTATATTACGTTAAATTTAAGCGTTAAGCAATGATTATTGCAAAAAATTAACTAAATAGGCACTTTTTTTTAAAGTAAATTCTTAAAGTAAAAGTTTTGCGCATATAAAAAATATATCTAGAATTTTGATTTAAAGTACTTGATCACAATCGACGTTTGATAGTAAAAGCATCGTCCTAGGCATTTTATAGCATATGACACGCTATAAAATCGGTGAAAATTATTTAAATAAATTTTGCTAATTAGTGTGATTTAAATTATTCAGAGTAAAAATATTTCTAATATAAAATGACTATTATAATTAAATCTTAAAATAATAAATCAACTAATCGGTCTATTAGCGATAAGTGCTAAAAAATAGCATAGAAAATATAGCTTTTATTCGAATAATTTATGCAATAAAGTAAAAAATTTTTAATAGAAGAGATGGATATTATAATCCACTTGAATAAGTTAAATAAATAATATCCTAATGGAAAATGGACTTAAATATAAGTTGCTGTTAATATTTCTTTTGCTTATATGCCTTAAATTTTAAACAACAGCTTTCCATTTAAATACCGATTATTTCCAAAATAATTTTTATTAAGTTTAGGCCAATATTAAGTTTAGTTTAAAATTTCGAATATTTTAATATTATACTAGGAGTAGCTCGATGCAAAATACACTCTTTCGGATTAATCCGAAACGAATACTTTTTGTTTGAGTGCATTTATATCTATAAAACATTTTTTAAATGTAAATAGCTAAGGTTTCTGGCACCTAGAGCGCACAAAAAAGGTAATACGCTTTTATAAAAGATGAAGCATTGTATTTTAGGTCAAGATTGCTTGACTAGTGTTATCTTAATATTAATTATATACCTGCTATAGTATTATAGAAAATATACTGCTACTAGATGAACATTTAATATCATTGCAGATTATTGTTAATCCACAACCTACAATTAACTAATAAATTGATCGAAAAAGTACTATAGCCCTAAATTTATATCACAGTAAAGCACATACTGTATATGATTATGATCCAGAAGACCAAGTCATATGTTTGATATTTAAGTGTGAATAAGAATACCGTCTATTCATTATTTATAACATGCTTTATCACCTTTGATGAGATTTCTTGAGGAGATCAAGCATAGTATATTACAATGTAGCCTTACAATTCATGCCAAAAATTTGTAAAGAGAGTTTGATTATAAAGAAGCACTTAAACATTCTCCCTTAAAAACAACTTGTCATCTGGGTGCTCTTTTCAAAGAGAGTTCTAAATTGTTAGATAGCAAGTACATGGTACATAATAATGATTAATAGACATAAGTTCACTCTTTATAAAAATTGTCATAACAAAGATAATTCTTTATTGGCAAATTAAATCAAAAGTATTTTTAGGTTTAGTTTACTAGCCAAATTCGCTTACTGTAAGCTAATTGAAATTTTCTTTTTCTTATTATAAAGAATTTTTCGTATAAGCATTCTTTAGTGTAAAAATACTTATATTCGATTAAAATTACTAAACTGCTATAGTTGATTACCTAAAGTAAATTGAGATTGATACTAATAATCAAGCAATAAAAAGATTTATATCTTAAGAATGACTTTTATGCAAAATTGAGCTTGCGCATGATTAATAACATGTTTAATTTCCTAATTATTGGATTAGATATACTGATTTAACCAAAACTATACATAGTTGGCTTATCTGTTATGTTATGAACATGTCCTAAAAATAATTAATCCGATATAGATTATTAAAAGCAAATTTTAGCGTTTTTTAAAAGGCGAAATATACTACTACCTAATAAAATAGATTAAGCTTAATACTAACAATTTAGTGCGAGTTGCTTATTGTATCTTTTGTGTGGGGCGTAGCCAAGCGGTAAGGCAGCGGTTTTTGATATCGTTATGCGCAGGTTCGAATCCTGCCGCCCCAGCCATTGCAATTATCAGTTAATATTTCCAGTTACTAATTTATAAAGCTTTATTTGTGTATAGATTTAAGTAGCGACTTTGCTAAGTTAATCAAAACTATTTTAAAATGTTGAAAGAATTTTTCGCTTTTTGTTTGGTTCTGGTTTTGTAAGATTAAACACTTAAAGTGAATCAATTAATTAATCAGCACTAAGCAAATAAAATTCATTAGCCACAATTAGTTTAATTCTAAATTAACTCACTATAGGGCTGCACTAAAAATCAACTCTTAATCTGTTTATAGGCACTTATCTCAGGTTAGCAAAATTAAAGATTACTTGGTGTAAGTTATAGCATCTATTTATTTTTTTAGTAATTTTATTGTTCGCCTAATTAAACTCCTATCCTTAAAATAGGAGATGAATTCTATCTATTAAGCTTTTGATGTATATAAATATTATTAGATATTATCTTGAGTTAAAATTAAGATAATATCTAATAATATTTAAGAAATGATAACTTCGCATTATAATTAAACTGAGATCTCTATAATTATATAAGCTGTGAAATAAATTGGTTAAAATTTTTTAAAAAAAGATATTTGCTTGTTATATCAAAATAGGATTTTTAAGTACAAAGATATTTATATTATTTGTTATACACCATGTAATAAATTGCTAAAACATCTAAAAATAGATAGTATTCGCCAAACATCATATTCACGATATTGGCGTTTTTGTTAATCATGTATCAATCGATACCCCATCCAAATCGTGACCACAATCGCTCGTGACCATAGTATAAGAACATTTTGGTTAGAACTTCTATACTAGCAATCGAGCTTGCCCAAGCAAAGCTATCAGTTATGATCAAACTGATCAGGAATGTATCTAAGGTTGCCATTGCTCGCCAAGTCAAGGTTTTGGCAAGAGAACGCTTACGAGTTGTTCGTGTGCAGTTGACCATCATTTATCTCCTTATTAGATACTAATAGATGCCATTTGTGATTTTTTTCAATTACTGGTGAGTATCGTATGCAGTTTTACTGCGCTTGCATATACAAGCTAACTAGTCAAAGAATTCATACTCCTCCTAAACTCCTTATTGCGATGAGCTTAATAAAGAAAATCTATAACTAACCAAAAATCTTCTCGTAATACATGTTATGAAATAACGCAATTGTCTCTTTGTAGGCGTTAGTAGTTATGTGCCTATAATCTTATGATTAAGTTTTATAATAAATACTTCTAGCTCTATAAAACTTTAATCTTACCTAGCTTAATTGCATGGTTAATGATGTCGGTTGATCTAGAAATCAATTCTAGACTTCATTCAATAATTACTATAAGAAAATAATTATTTGCTCGTTTCAAATGATAGGAAGATGTGTTCTTGTGCAGGTAAATAACTAGTAAAGATAATTTTTTCTTTCTACTCATAATAAGAATTAATGTTGATTAATGAGTTAATTATCTTTAGTTCAACAACTAAGCTATTTTATGAAGTAATTTTCTCAAAATATTAATCATTTACTGATAATAACACTAGTATTGTTTGCTGCAATTAGGAAGTCGTAATTAAAAGCGCTATCGTGCTTTTTTGAAAGCTACAACTAAAAATTTTATTTTTAAAGACAAATTTTGACAAAATATCAGCAAAAAAAGCTTTCTGTATTTTTTATCTTGTAATTAGTAAATGAAGGTTCTTCAATAAACTTAAAACACTAAGTTCATGATCTTTTTTTTAACAAAAGATCATGAACTTAAAGAAAATTACTATTTTATCCAATATACTTGAATATTTAATATTGCATTAAAATACTTACTAAACATAAGTAAATTCAACAGTTTGCCATAGAAAAAGCTCTAAAATTAAGAGCAAATCTGTTGTAATTTATTAATTATAAAAATTTATGTATTTGATAAATAATATTGGTATTAACAAATATTATTTGATCTTTTGTGCAGTTTTTAATCAAGACTTTTGATGAATAATCAAAAAAAACTATTATTATTTTTAATAATATAATCTTGCTTTATAATTATGGAGTATTTATTTTTATTAATTAAGATTTTTAATCTTTTTAAACTATTAGATATAATCATATCTAATAGTTTAAAAAGATTAAAGTATTTATATTTGTATGTTCAAATTGGCAAATATCTTATTAATAAGGTTTTTTAAATTATCTTAGATATCTTTTGATATTCAATAGATTAAGCATAATACTGCAGATTATGCTTAATACTGCAGTATTATGCTTAATCTAATTTTTAAAAAAAATTATACTATACCCAATTTATTACTCTAATGTCTAAAATTAAATACAAACTATTTATTGTATTGTTATAAGATATGATGATTAAAGATTATTTTAAAAAAATATCAAGTTAAAGGATAAACTGATTTGTGAGTATAGTTGCTTGGCTAGATTGCCTTATGATCCATTTTTGCTTTAAGCATACTAACTTTATATTCTGGCACTATCCGACTTAGGATTTGTATGGTCGCCATTGTTTGTCTGGAGGAAGCTGCTGCTTCCAATTCTTTCATAGCGCTTTGTATAAGTGGGCGATTTGTAATGCGAGGATTTGCATGACGTATGGCGGGGATTTTTGTAGCCTTTAGCGTTTCATTCATTTGAAACAGTTCTTCGTGTAGTTTATCTCCGGGACGAAGGCCCGTAAAGACTATTTGGATATCTTTCCCAGGAGTTAGCCCAGCTAGTCTAATCATTCGAGAGGCTAAATCAACAATTTTTATTGGCTCTCCCATATCCAGAACAGTGATTCCACCTCGCTTATTTTCCAAAGAAGCGGCTTGCAGAACTAATTCTACCGCCTCACGTACAGTCATAAAATAACGGGTGATATCTGGATGTGCGACAGTCAGTGGCCCTCCACGTTCTAATTGCCGCTGAAACAGCGGCACTATCGAGCCAGTTGAGCCTAGAACGTTACCGAAACGCGTGGTTACAAAACGAGTACCACCTTCTAGGTCGCGAGCTTGGCAATAGTATTCAGCAAGTTTTTTAGTAGCGCCCATAGCATTTGTTGGGTTTACTGCTTTATCGGTTGAAATTACTACCACGGTTTTAACCGCGGCAAAGCAGGCTGCATCCGCAATAATGCGAGTACCAATAGCATTTGTCAGCACAGCATCGCAAATATTATTTTCCATTAAGGGGACATGCTTTAGCGCAGCAGCGTGGAAGAGGATCTCTGGCTTAGTAGCTTTTAAAATCTCGTTTATTCTTGCTTGGTCACGTATGTCACCAATCATTGCAGTATGATGTAGATTTGAAGCAATTTCTGCGAGTTCGAGATCAATGCGATATAAAGCGTATTCTGACTGCTCAACTAAGGTGATACATGTCGGTTTAAGGCTAACAATTTGGCGGACTAATTCAGATCCAATTGTACCACCAGCCCCGGTAATTAGTACTCTTTTCCCCTCAATTAGTTTTTGCATAGATGGCCTGTCAAGGATTGCTTGTGGTCTACCAAGCACATCTTCCATATTAATAGGACGCAGGTACATTTTCTGTTCATTTGTGTGAACGCTTTCCAACATACTCAAAACAGGCATACGACTTACTGGTATGCCTATTGCATCTGCTAGTTGTACTAGTTTGCGTGTTGTCATTATATTGAGTTTGTGTTTTGTAATGACGATACGTTGGGGACGTAGGCCATGGATGGTCAATTTTTCAATTACTTCTTCTAATTGGCTAATTCCCCCATAGATTGGCACACCGCGGATTTGCCTTCCAGTTCGAGAATTTCGATTATCGATAATACCTACTACCATATACGGAAATCGATGCTTTGGAGTGGTTTCTCGGATAAATAATTCAGCTTCATCGCCTGCGCCGATTAATAGAACTGGTACTTTGCCTTCTGTGTTTTTATACTTAAAGATTGCTGTAATAGTTCCATTCTTTAGCAATTTATATCCAATACGTGGCAGTATTAATAAGATCGATAAAATAGTGGCCTGAATAACTGAAAATGAGGGGGGTAAGGCATCAAAGTGGGCAATGTTTGACTGTTGTAGTAGTAAGAAAAAACAGGAAACATTTATTAACACCGCTTGTACAATACGTCCTAGATCACCGATTGAGGTGTAGCGCCATATTGCAGTATCCAGTCGCATTAGAATGAACACTCCAAGCGTAAGCAAGGTAAATATTAGTATCCAAGTGTAAATCAATTGTATTGACCACCTGGTGATTTTCTCCCCAATTTGCAGGTACAGTGCTAATGGAAAGGAAATCGCTGCCACTCCTGTATCATGGGCAAAAATCAGCAGAGAACGTCGGAAAGCACGTGCTTTCATGTAGTAGGTCGTAAGTTAGTGAGATTAAAAATAATTCAAACACAGCATATGATGACGCAATTTCGATTTCTATAGATTAGAAACTGTATTTACAACTAATTCACAGTAAAATTAGCAAATACCAAGGTTATCCTTCACTTAGATGTACATTAAACAAATTTTTCATCTATGATTTGCTGAATATAGTATAAGTAAAACATGTGGTATGATTTATTTTTAACACGCTAATTAATCATACATAATAGTTTTTATAGTGTATCATCCCGCAAATGGGTCATAGCTTTGTCATTAAATTATATTAGTTATTGAAGATTGTTATTTAAGCTTTAAGTTAGATTGAATTAAATAAATGTATTTTATTGATTGATATATTATTACTGTTGTACATAATATATGTTTAAGGTTGAATTTAACAAAAAATACCTATCGAATACTAACTTACGAGTTTCGTCAATTTTTTAAATTGATATATTTCTGTATAATTTTTTGGAATATGAAGCGCTTATTATTTTTACTTTAGAAGCTTCATTATCTTTTCAATTATATATTAATTGTATTTAACGATCATTAATTATTTATTTTTACTGCATTTTATAATTGCAATATTAAACAAGTTAGGATCCAATCATAGCTATATGTTACTAGATATCGAGTAAGTAGTATGGAACGTGATATCTTAGCAATTAGGGAGAGTTCATTGTTACTAGTTGTTAAAACAATATTTATATAATAGCTAAGCAGTTAGCTTCTGTACCCCCTAAATTAAATAAATCATGAAATTTACTTAAGATTGTTATTTATGATATAGTAAATTTTCAAGGTTTGAATGAATAACAATAAATTATAATATAAACTTATTATAAATCATATAGATAAATTATTTAATTAGAGGACTGTACAAGTTTCACTCATTTCTAGATTGTATTTTGGTAAATACGAAAGCCGGATTTTTATCCAACTTAATTTGATACTCTTTATTAAAAGATACCGTACAATAAAAAATGACAACTTAATTTAAGAATGCCTTTGCATTCTTAAATTAAGTTGTCAAAAAAATATGCTTCTTTAAATAAAATGTATTTCTTATAAAAGTATACTTTACTTGTTTATCCACAAACAATGCCAAATTTTTAATAAAAATTATTAAGCATATTTTACTAGCTATAATTTATTCTCACTTTAATAGCTTAAAAAATTTATTACTCTAATAGATAAAACAAAAACCGGCTATGCGGTTAGGGTATAATCTTCAGCTACAATCTAGTATATATACGCAGTTAAGAGGATTAGACTATAAGGTTTAGTCATTTTGTTAGATTGCGTTATTTTCTGCGCCTATTTTTAGTGACAGTTCTCGAAGAGAGAAGCGTAACTAGATTGATTTTTAGTATATCTGCAAGTTAGTAAAAATAATAATTGATTAGCAATACGTATTTTTATACCTGTACGCTTTTCTTTATGCTAGTCTACCCGACTAAATATTTTTATAAAAGGCTATCTGATTAATGTATTTAAAATAAATTCTAGCATGTGTTGTTTTTTGTCCTGAGACAGCAATTCTTATGCAGTTCTTTGAGCTCTAGTTCCAATCTTTAAAAGAAAGAAAAAACATCCTAAAGCTACAATCATTCCAAGGAATAGTGAAAACAAGGGGTTTATTAATAATACCCCCCATGATAAAACCATAAGAATGCAGTTAGTAGCCAATACTATTAGGCAAACACTATCATGTGACCAACCAGCCTGAGTAGCTAACTGATAGGCGTGTTCTCGATGTGCTGCTGTCATTTTATTTCCTTGAATAACTCTCCGCAACAAGGTTAGTGAACTATCTACTACGAAAACTAGCGGTAAAATCAGAGAAGCTACTAAAGCAGGACCTCCCAATTTTGCAGTGGCTATTAGTAAATAGCCTATCATGAAGCCAAGAGGTATACTTCCTGAGTCGCCAAGAAATATTTTTGCTTGATGCCAATTCCACATTAAAAATCCTAAAGAAGTGCCGAAGATAGCTACACTTAAACTTACTAATGAGGTTGGAGCTAGCCCGAGATAAGCAAGACTCTCGATGCCAAAACCAAGAAATGCCGTCTCGCCAGCAACTATGCCGTCTATCCCATCCATAAAATTATAAAGGTTTATAAACCAGATCCATGCTATTGCACTTAAGGTTAGATCTGCTATTTGCGGTAAATAAGCTCCAAAAGCTCCACGACCTCCTAACGACCAAAGCCCTACCATCACAGCTATGCCATGAGCGATAAGACGTAAACTAGCAGTTAGGTTACTCAAGTCGTTGATGAAAGAGATAACGCTGAGTGCTATTGTAGTACAAAGCATAATACTGAGGTTACCATTGGTTTTTCCAAAGCAAATCTCCCAGCTTATAGCCGTAACTGTAATAGTAGCGATTACTGCTATTCCCCCTCCCCGCGGGGTTGGGATCGCATGACTGGAACGATTGTTAGGATAGTCAAGGAATGCTGAATGTCGCAATATATTCAGCAGAACTTGTGTTGCAAAGAAGGAAAGTAAAGCAGCAAAAACAGTAAATATTAATATTATATGCATAACTTCGATTTATAAGTATACTGCATCTTATCTGTTATCAAGACAAGCCACAATACAGCTGCCTTGATAGCACGGAAACTATACCAGCGCATCAGCTGATGATTTTTTCTAGTGAATACAAAAGTTATTTCAGTAACTAAAAATTTGATTTATAGTAACATGGAAGCAATCATTAAAGATAATTGTACAATAAACAACTATAAAATCAATACTTTATAATAATACTTTTAATATTCTACTAGCTGGGTGATTAGGTTAAATGCTAACCAATAGCTAAATCTGTTATAAGTAATTTTTTTGTAGTATGACGCAAAAAATTACTTATAACAGATGAGAGAATACAATATAGGATGATGATCAAACAAATTAAAAACTAATAAGTATTCCGCTAGCAATTTATTTACCCTAGTTTAACAAAGTTTAAAAACCATCGCATCACTTTGATTAATTCATCGTTAGATAAACCTAAAAATAGCTGTCATAATATAATATTTAGTATATTGCAACATAGCTAATTTCTTTATCCGTTCTCGAACGGCACTTAACTGTATTTAAGAAGAGATATTAGCTAAATGTTGAGTCTTTAAAAATTTGCCATACTAGTATGGAATTAATGCCAAATACTGTAGAGCAATAACATTATCATGAATATTCAGGCGCGCTAAGCTATTAAGCTACTTTGCTGGGTTTGTATTAATTAGGCAAATTTTATAGCTAATATGTCAATTGATTAGTATAGAAGTATATCAGTTCATAAATATTGAATTTAATTCAACTTATACGACTGTTCTAACAGTAGGGAATAAGGATTAACTAATTAAGTACACTTCGTAAGAAAGTTATCTATCTGGCTGATAGATAACTTTAAAAATCAAACATATGTAATGTTACATAATAAAATTCTTTAGCAAAGATTTATTTTATAATTTTTATTTATAAAATATTATAACAATATGAAAAATAATAATTTTATATTTAGCTTAAATTCTTTTTAGATTATGCAGGTGATAAAAAATAGTTGATTTTTTAATCAAAGTTATCGTACTATTAAACGATGAGTACTTAATTAGATGATTGTACAGATAACACATATTGTCTAATCTTTCTTATATTTTAAATGAATGTTGAAGAAGATAGTTAGGTTTATTTAATAATCAGCGGATTTTCTTGCTTAATCTATTATGTATTAGTTCTACTAATATACTGAGCTAATATACTGAGTTTCGCATTATCTGTCGTGTTTTAATCTTTTTTACAACCATGTAAAACAGAATGCAGCCAAGCATTATCATCGAGGGCGATATTTTTAATAATATTCATAAATGCTTATACCCTCTTGTATTTAATAGTTCTTTGTAGACTGCTAGTGTGCTGTTGCACATTTTGCTGCATGAGAAATGTGCTCGTACGTTATCTATCGCTTTTATGGAAAGAGATGCGCGCTCGCGCTTATTTAAACTAAGTGCTGTAAGTACTCCTTTAGCTAATGCTTTAGGATCGCCTGGTTTTACTAACCAACCAGTTTCACCCGTAATCACTGTCTCTCGCGCACCACCATGATCGAAAGCAACAATTGGTCGACCCATAGCTTGAGCTTCGATCATTGCTCTACCGAATGGTTCGGGGATTAGGCTGGCTGAAACAACCACATCAGATAACTTATAGACAGCAGGCATATCGTCAGTACAGCCAGTGATTCGAATAAATTCATCTATACCGCAAGTACGAGCATAAGATTCTAGCTCTTTCTTAATTTTTGGCTTAGCCATGTAGTCACCGACGATTAAGCAATATAGAGAACCACGCTTTAGGTGATGAGCTAGCATATCAATCACAAGTCGATGGCCTTTCCATTCGGAAAGGCGTCCTGGTATCAGGAGTATTGGTATACTCTGAGGTATTTGCCATTTGTTGATCAACCTAATCATACGCTCTATTGGCACTTTGTTTGGAGCAAATAATTCTAGATCCACTCCGCGTGGAATTATCCTCAGCCGAGCTTTATCTATTTTGTATTCGATAAGTAAACGATTGGCTATATACTGCGAGATTGCAATTACTCTATCTCCACGTACCATTACTGAGTTGTAAGTTTGTTTTATAAAATTAGAGGTGCTTGGGTGTTGATGAAAGGTGGTAACAAATGGTAATCGGGTCTTTTTCGTTACTTTTAGCCCAATCCAAGCGGGAATGCGGGAACGTGCATGAATTAAATCGATATTTTCACTATAAATCAGATTAACTAATGAATTAAATATCGCTCGCCAGTGTAGAGGGTTTTTAGAATGAATAGGAAGTTTTATGTGAGTCGCACCTATTTGCTCTACTTCATGCACAAGTGGACCACCTGACGAAACTATTAGCGAACGCCAATTAGCCTGGACAATAGATTTAGCCATATCTAGAGCACCGCGTTCAGTACCTCCAGAAACTAGAGTAGGCAGCAATTGTAAGATAGTTGGACTATTCATATTACGGTTTTGGCTGAAAATGTTTCAAAATCTTTCAAGTAAATGCTAAAAGCAGTTAAGTTTTTTTGTTACCGTTTACCATAAGCAAGTACATCAACTTTTGATGATATATCGTAAATTAATTTTAACAAGAGCTAATTGTCATATAATAAAAATAGAGGCGGCTGTGGTTGATACTATGATTACGCAAGATGGGGAAAGAATCGCATATTATCACCTTCTGGGAAGGAAACCTTGTATAATGTTTTGTGGCGGTTTTATGTCTGATATGACTGGTACTAGATCTATGGCACTAGAAAAGTTTGCTCGGAAACGTGGCCAAGCCTTTACTCGATTTGATTATCGTGGCCATGGTCAATCATCAGGTTTGTTTTGTGAAGGCAATATTAGTAAATGGAAAAAGGATGCGATTACCGTTCTTGATTCATTGACGTCAGGGCCAGTAGTTTTAGTAGGTTCTTCTATGGGAGGATGGATAGCTTTGCTAATTGCCTTAGCCCGCCCTGAGCGGATTGTTGGAATAGTGGGCGTTGCTGCCGCGCCAGATTTTACTGAAGATTTGATGTGGGCAAAGTTTGAAGAAAATATTCGGCACACTCTTGTTACTGAGGGAGTGTATCTAGAAAACTCAGATTCTTTTGATGAACCTTATATTATCACAATGGATTTAATTGAGGACGGTCGTAATCATCTTATTATGCGTGAGCCAATACAAATTAAAGCGCCAGTTCGTTTGCTTCATGGTATGCGTGATACTAGCGTACCGTATCAACTATCAATTATTTTGGCAGATCGTTTAGAAAGCGAAGATGTTCAGGTGCATCTTGTAAAGGATGGTGGACACCGATTGTTAAATGATTCTGATCTCACATTGTTGATGAGAGCAACTTCTGATCTGCTAGAGGTATAGCTAAGCAACAATAATTAATTTCTAATTGTGGATTATTATTAAGATAAAGAAATTACAATCATCTTAGCTATGTGTTTGACGTATTTCTTCGCAAAGGCGTTATTCTAGTCGCTCTTTGTTAAAGAGCAGAAGTATAAAATTTGCTTTCGATTGAAAATCGTTTCATTAATTAAATGAATGATTGTTTGTTATTAAAAAGTCTAATATTTCATTGAATGAGAAGCCATTAAACCAACGTTTTAAATCAGAGAGGAGGATGGTAAGGTTTTTGTTATGTTAGCCGATAAATAATTACTCAAAAATATTTCGTTAATTAAGAGTAGTATTATTTTTAATAATCAAAAAACAAACTGGCAAACTGCTATTGTAATCCTTATCTGCTATGATTGCAAATTTGTTTACTTATTTCATTAGAAGACAACATCCACAACTAGAATATATAGTAGTTGTGGATGCCTTAGAGGCAATACATAAATAGTTTTCTAATTCTACTTTGTTGTTCAGTGTACCAGGTGGAGATTAGCATATTAACAATAGATATTTTAGGATAATTACAGATATTTTATAGGATAATTACTAAATAATCTAATAAATTATGGCGTCTAGTAGCGCAGTTATTTGATGAGATTATAAAAGTTATCTGCGATTTAGTAATAGCTTCAGGTAATGAATATAAGAATCTCACTCAATAGCAAACATTAATTAATGTTCGCTTGCAGCCTGGCTTTTATTTACGCAAAATAATGGCAGTGTTCAGGCTTGTTTTTTATAAGGATAAGGCTAATAAAACCAGGATAAGCGCGGATTTTTACGTGAATACTTTTAGTTATTATCGGCAAGAGAGCAGATTATTGCAATCTGGAGCAGAATGCAGCTTAACGGAAGAGGGATCTTTGCTATTATAAATCCACTGATAATGTTCAGGTAGTTTATCTTGTTGATTGTTTGATGGATAACACTTCATACACCAAAGCTATTTTAGTGCACAGAATACACCTAAAATATAAATAACGACTATGCTTTAAATAAGTATAGTGCTGACTAGCTATCATCTATCGTCATTATCTAGTGCATTATGGTTTACTAGATCGTCTTAAGATATAAACAGGTGCTATATTAGGTCCATGTTCCTGAAGATGGAATTTTAACTTGCTTATGCTTGTTGGCTAAGGCTAGCAAAATCAATATATTATTTCATCAAGTAAATTTCTGTAGTTAAATATGTTACATTTCTAAAACAAAAATCCATAATTATACAATGGTAGCTGATTCTTCCCTTGAGTGTGTTAGTCTTTACGGTTGAGAGATTTTATAGCATCAGTAACATCATAAGCGTAATAGGATTTAATACTTAATTGCCAGCAATGTTATTAATCATGGTGTTATAATTGTTGCTTAGCGAGTAGCTAGAATCATGAAAAACTATTCTCTAATACAGAAATCACTATGCTGATAAAAAGTATGTCAGTAATCTTTGTTTACTGGTAGTTTTGTTATCGTAAAATAGTTTTTGTGCACAAAGAGATCGTTTTAAGATTGCTTAATATACTTGCTATTAATTTAGCAAGTTGGCAAAAGCTTGTTTTGTAAGCTGCTGTTTTAAAATATCTTAATACTAGTAATTTTGTTAGCACATGTAACTTTTGTAAAGTTTATTAAAAATTAATTTTTGTGCTATCATATGTTGTTTTCTTATATACTAAGATAGTTTAGGTTTACTTTGATAATAGATAATATTCTTATATGGCGTTTATTAGCTTCAAGGTAACTATTATTTTGTATTGGCTGCAAGGTATGGATTTGAACATAATTCTGCGCTACTTATGCCGCAAGCCATCAAATTTTGATCTGGTATATTAACTTGCTTGCAATGAATGCAATTAAAGACGAGTGGTTTTTTATAAGCTAATCGCTTGCTTGACATTTATAAAAACATAAATTATTTTATGGCCAATCAGTCGGTTGGACGGCCACCGATACAGTTAAAATGGTATGGGAGGAAAGTCCGGGCTCCACGGGAACACGGTGCCGGGTAATGCCCGGCGGAGGCGACTCTAGGGATAGTGCCACAGAAAGTAAACCGCCTAGCCCTCTTGAATTGGAGCTTCTAGGTAAGGGTGAAAGGGTGCGGTTAAGAGCTCACCGCGATGCCGGCAACGGGATTGGCAAGGTAAACCCCACCGGGAGCAAGACCGAATAGGGATGACATGCTAGTTTTGTAAAAGATTAGGTAGACGCGTTCCCGCGTAGTCATCGGGTGGGTTGCGTGAGATGGTCGGTAACGACCGTCCTAGATGAATGGCCGTCACCTAGGTTTTCTAGGTACAGAACCCGGCTTATAGACCGTCTGAATCTTTTTTTTGCTTTGTACTCTTAAGAAAGAATGCTGTTAACTAAAAATGAATCTTAAATGCAAGAGATGTAGTAAACTTGTATGGCGCAATACAAATTATATTTTAATACCACTTGTATTGTTTTTTGTTTTAATAGGTATAGTTATTTTAATTTTTAATTATTTAAATTAGTCTTATTTCTTATTCCGATAAGGATAAGGTTTCGTCTAATTAGGTTGTTTCGATAAGTCAGGCGGGGTGAAATATACAGTAATGTGTTTTGATTAGCTATAAAATAAATTTTTATTTGCAAGATAGAGTACATAAGATAAATTATTATTTTTTAAAACATTATCAATTAATTAGAATACTGTTGATTATGCTATATAAATTATAATTAGCCGTGAGAATAAAATAGCAATTTGGTTATTATTTATAACAGCATCTTACTGATATTACTACGAGGTAAACGCTCTTAGCGGCTATGCATTTGTTATTGAACTATCTTCCTTGACAGTATTATCGCTTTTTATTAAAATGTTCTGTTGGTTTTGCCTTATCTATGGCTTATTTTGATGTAAGCTTAAAAAGGTATTCCTTTCATAATACATTAGCCTCGTTTGGAATATCTTTTCAGTATACTAAATTAAGGTTATTGTAGTAACATCTGCTTGTATTGTACACACTGGAGCAAACTGTGCTAAATAGAAGTTTTTGTTTGTTGTTTTAAAGTTATAGCTAAAAGCAATTTATTCTTAGTGTTTTAAGAATAGGCTTTTATTGATTGGTAAAATTAAAATTTTGCAGGTGTTAATTCTTGAATCTACTTTAATTCTTTATAGAAGTGAGTCTAAATAAATTACTAACCTAATACCTCTACATTTGGAAAGACTGTTAAAAATATACTGGTTAACAGGATACCAATAAACACTATAATGTAATCCAATATTTGCTTATGTGTATAGATAACTATTTATCTAACAATAAATAGTTATCTATACAAGGCATAGGTTATGCAATTTAAACAAGGAGCAATTACTAAAATCAATAACTTAATGGTATGTCTATAATAGAATACCTGCTGAACTGTAAAAAAAGATTTTATGGAGTTTGTATTTTACGAAATGTAAGACTAACGCAGTTCGTCTACGAGCTATCGAGCAAAAATTTTTGCTGAATTTCTTCACGCAGTCCTTGAGGATTTTAAATTACCTCAAGTAATTATTAATTAATCTTCATAAATGATTTATTGCAGCTGTCTGCGTGAGTAACTTTTTTGCATCAAAAAAGATAAAAGATATTAGTACTGGCTTTGTGTGCTACAATATATTTATATGAGCAGTTTGTGTATTCTATTTGAGTAAGAATTAATTTTTAAGCAAGTCAATATAATTTTTATTTATTCAGGATTTCTATCAGCACAATAAATTAATTGAATTACTATGGGGACAAGTTTCTTTTCTCTATATCTAAATAATTCAATAATAAAGCCTAGCTTTTAAAATTACTACTAGCATAGCAAATTATTAATTTTGTATATCTCATTGAATATTACTAATGTGCTGATCGCTACATTAGTATCTTAATTAAGATAGTAGAATATATTTCTATCGTAATCATCAATGTCAGTGCATTAATAATATGTGCTGTTATTAATCAAGTAAAATAAAAGATTTAGATTTTGTCTTGTGAATAAATAAGAAAGCTATTCGACTTAGTATCAAAAAAAAACAAGTGCTAACAAGTTATGTCATATATTTAATTTTAATCTCATGCTTTATTTTTTAATAAAAATCATTTTGTTTATTACAAACGGTTAGATTTGTTAAAATCTATTCAAAAAAATGATATGCAACTAAAATTGCTATTTACTAACTTTGATTCAATTGAGTATGATGCTTTTTGATATTTATTTCTTTCTAAATATCTTTTATTTTACTTTAGCTATAAAATAGCCTTATAATATTTTTAAATTATTATATTCTTGTCGCCAATATAAACTTAAAAAATAGTATTAAATTGTTTGATGATTGTGTATACGATAGTTTTTATGAAGATTATAGAATAATTTTTACTCATAAACGTGATATCAAGGATACACTTTGCAGTGTATGAATGTTGCATTTTATGAATTAAAATATGCCGAGCTAGATACATTGGATTTGTAGGTATTATGGTTACTTTGTAGATCAATAAAAATACAAGCATTCTCTAATAACAATGGGTTATTAGACTATTTTTATTTTTAACGCATCATTTAATAATCTTGGCGTAGCTACCAATATCATGATTGATTCATAGTAGTTCAATTAGAATTTTATCTCTTTTTGGAGAAGCATGTTAAGCAGTAGGATTTGCAAGTTTTTTCATGTATTCTGAATAGTATGATTGTAAGCTAAAGCAAATTTTTGTCGACGCTATGTTAATTTTATTAAGTTCCTAACTTGAATTGGTTGTGTTTAATTTTATTATTGAATAGCTGATTTTACAGCTGAAATTATATTCAGTTGCTGTGGCAAGATATGATTTTAAATAAATTAGTTAAAATTTAATTCATTAAGCATATTGATTATGATCTAGACTATATACGAGAAGAAATAGTTAAATTTAATATCAATGGGTCAAAGGTTACAATGTTTATGAAGGTAAATGAAATTAACTATTTAATCAAACAAGCTATTCCAGACGCTTGTGTATCGATTAAAAATTTGCATGACAATAATTATTCTTGTTACGTCGAATCTTCTGCTTTCGAGGGGAAAAGTCGTGTACAACAGCATCAGATAGTGTATAATGCTCTTCGGGGACTTCTAGGCAAGGATATTCATGCTCTTACCATGCAAACCGCTACTCCAAAGTAATCATGCTTATAATTATCTTATAAAATTGAACTTATAAAAAATTTGTTAATAAATAAAATTTATTATTCATCAGCGATAAGATTATTTTCTAATAATAATCATTGTAAAATACATACAGCTAGGTTGAATAAATTATTATGTGTAGTAATTTTATTATTAATAACTTTAACAACTTTTTGGAAAGTTAGTATTTTTGTTCAATTATTCTAGCTGACGTTATAGCAATACTTTTAAGCAAAAATGCGCTTAGAAAGCTTAGGCGGGGATTGCTATCGAAAATGCTATTCTTAATTTATCTTAATATTCTAATTAAATTGTTTTATTATATAGTATAAAAGTCAAAAACTATTCTTTCTGATAGCTAAGAAGTTATGAAGAAGATTCTAATTGCCAAACAACTTTATTTTTCCCACTAACGTCATAGCCCACTATTTTAATACTCGGTAGACTATCGCTTAATTTGAATGACGACTTAGTTAAGAATAACGCCAACTTTCAACTAAAGCTTTAGTATTAGGGTGATTAATTTAAAACAAGCAAATACGGGAGTGTTAAGCTATGTAAATTTATGTATACCGTTATTATTGTTAATTATTATTGTCATTAAAAATATATATTTTATGGTTTAAAATTTAATTTGTAGCAAGATCGTTTATCTTTTTATCAATTTATACGCTAGTAGGTAATGTAATATTTTAGAGGATTTTTTAAAATCTTTCTTAAAATTACTTGCCAAACATTAATCCTTAAAGTTTTATGTTCTGCATATAAGGAAGAATAGGAAAATGCTATACATTAACTAAATCTCAGCAAGATTTAGTTAATGTATAGCATTTTATAAAGCTAGTGAATTTTTCTTGCAAAAACAGTTATTATTTAACTACCTTCTTCATTGTTTAATTAAGATTTTCCAGCGTAAGTACATCAAAAAACAGTGTTTAAGGATTAAAATCTATAAAATTAGCATCTTAGTTAACACCCAAGTTAATTATTTGCTCTACCTCCCCCTCCTCCTACAAAAGGAGAGCAAAGCGATGCAATCGATCAAGCTTTGTCGCAGTCATAATTAAGAAAGATTTTCACTAACCATTACAGCTTTTAATAACAAATGGTAAGTTTATAAGCGTAAAATTCCTTGGATACAGTAGACTTATATTCATTAAACAGTTATGTTGGGCAATGCAATAGATTTTATTTGATCTGTGATATGCCTTGACATTACCCAAGCCTTGTATATCTGACTGTTTTGATTATCCCTATAGAGCATCAAAGATGCAACTAATCTTTGATATTTTTAATTATAATTAGAGCAACTAATCTTTGATTTTTATGATTATGAACCAAACAAGATGATTGTAGACACTGTTATTACTGAAGATGTTGTATCTAGGCACGGCTTGACACAAGAAGAGTATAAAGTGATAATAAATATACTTGGTAGAAAGCCTAACTTAAATGAGTTGGGTATATTCTCAGTAATGTGGTCAGAGCATTGTTCTTACAAATCATCTAAACGTTGGTTGAAGACGCTGGAAACAAAAGCCAGTCATGTTATTCAGGGACCAGGAGAAAACGCTGGAGTTATCGATATTGGCGGTGGTATTGCGGTAGTTTTTAAGATTGAAAGCCACAATCATCCATCCTTTATCGACCCATACCAGGGAGCTGCTACTGGTGTTGGCGGCATTTTACGCGACATATTCACAATGGGTGCTAGGCCAATAGCAAATCTAAACGCTTTGCGTTTTGGGGATCCACAGCATTCTAAGACCCGTCATTTACTCTCAGGTGTAGTAGCTGGCATAGGGGGCTATAGCAACTGCGTTGGCGTACCGACTGTAGCTGGCGAGGTTAACTTTCATCCTTCCTATAATGATAATATTCTGGTTAATACTATGACTGTAGGTATAACTACAACTGATCGGATTTTTTATTCAGCTGCTGCTGGACCAGGTAACCCAGTAGTTTATGTAGGTGCTAAGACTGGTCGTGATGGCATTCATGGAGCTACTATGGCGTCAAAGGAATTTGACAAGAATAGTGAGGATAGTCGGCCTACAGTCCAAGTAGGTGATCCATTTACTGAAAAACTCTTATTAGAAGCATGCTTGGAACTTATGGAGAGAGAATGCATAATTGCTATCCAAGATATGGGCGCTGCTGGCCTTACCTCTGCAAGCCTTGAAATGGCAGACAAGGGGAGTGTTGGTATAGAACTTGACCTAGATCGCGTTCCAGTGCGCGAGTTAAGAATGAGTACATATGAGATCATGCTCTCAGAGAGCCAGGAACGTATGCTTATGATCATGCGCTGGGAAAGTGTGGATAAAGCACAGGAGATATTTAAAAAATGGGAATTGGATTTTGCAATAATTGGTTCTGTGACTGAAACTGGGCGTCTGGTATTGAAAAAGGATGGCACTGTGCAGTGTGATATCCCAATTAGAAGATTGGTTGGCGAAGCGCCAGAATATAACCGCCCCTACTTACCGATATTGTCTCCTTCGGTGATTGCAGCTGCCGATGTTCCCGCACCGCAGTTTTCCCTGGGAGAGGTTTTAGTTAAGTTAATCTCATGCCCGGATACTGCTAGCCGGCGTTGGATATGGGAACAGTACGATCATCTAGTGATGGGGTGCACTATGATCAAGCCGGGAGAAGCTGATAGTGGCGTTATACGCATCAATGATACTCAACGATGCTTAGCCGTCACAGTTGATTCTACTCCGCGATACTGTTTAGCTGATCCAAAAATCGGTAGTGCCCAAGCAGTGGTAGAAACTTGGCGCAACATTATTGCAGTTGGTGCTACCCCACTAGGGGTGACAAATAACTTAAATTTTGGTAACCCCCAAAATCCTACCATTATGGGTCAAATGGTAGGATGTATAAAAGGCATGGGAGAGGCTTGCAAGGCTTTAGATTATCCCATCGTATCAGGTAATGTATCACTGTATAATGAAACAAATGGTAATGCAATTTTACCTACCCCAGTTGTTGGTGGTGTTGGTGTGATTGATAATTGTTCTAAAATTGTTACTTCAGCCCTAAGAAATGTCGGAGATACTCTTTTAGCTCTTGGACAGCCGGCTAATCGCAAGGACGGTTGGCTTGGCTCTTCACTTTATTTGCGTGAAATAGAAGGTCGGGAAGAGGGCGCACCTCCACCAATTGATTTTGTTGCTGAAAAGCAAGCCGGTAATTTGGTCCGTAATTTAATCGCTGAAAATACAATAAGTGCTTGTCATGACGTTTCTGATGGAGGATTGTTGGTGTCAATCGCCGAGATGGCACTAGTCTTAAAAGTTTTTGGCGTCGATATAGTTACACCTGAGGACATCTTGGTGCATGCGTGGGGCTTTGGGGAGGATCAAGGTCGATACATTGTTGCTACTTCATCTCCTATGAAAGTTATTGAAGCTGCATTATCAGCCAGTGTTCCTGCAGCTGTAGTTGGTGTTGTGAATAAAAGTGGTATGTTGACACTTAATGGGGAGATTATAATTACTGTGAAAGAATTAAGCTATCAGTATGAAAAATGGCTGCCAGGATACATGAGTTATAAAAATTAACTATAGAGTAAGCTGAATAGGAACAAAAACTATACAAGCCTATGGAAATTTGGCTTATTTACGCTAACAAAGCTGCTTTTCCTTAAAGGATTTGATTGAAAAAAGTTATTTTGTTGTAGAAGATAGTTTTTTATGTTCTGTATTTCGATATTTTAATTGTGATAAGTATTTTCTTACATGAAGAGCAGTTAGAAGATACCAGATAAGAGTTTGTCGATAACTAACCTAATAAGTACCGATTAAATAATATTTTTCGTGCTTATTATTCATATAAAACGATATCATGAAGTGGTTAAAATTCTAAAAACTAAAAGGAAGGTTTAAAATGCTTGATGACTGTATAAAACGAAAAATTAATGAGGAAATTGCTAAAAGTGATGTCTTATTGTTTATGAAAGGTACTCCGGCATTTCCGCAATGTGGTTTTTCTTCTATGGTCGTGCAAATTTTATCCAATCTTAGTGTTAAATTTAAAGGCGTCAATGTACTCAAAGACCAAATGATTCGTGAAGCTATTAAAGAGTACTCGAAATGGCCTACTATTCCTCAGCTTTACGTAAAAGGTGAGTTTATTGGTGGATGTGATATCGTGCGTGAAATGTTTGATTCGGGTGAACTGGTTGAATTATTTAATAACTGTGGGATAGATGCCAAGTCAAAGCAGTCTATCGCTGCGGGAGATATAGTGTAAATTAGATTGCTATTTTTAAAATACCTTATAGGATTTTTGTTATCAGATAATATTTTTTTTAGATAATTACATCTTCGCGGAGCGTTTAAATCATTTGTTTTGAATTTTGCTAGTTATATAATTTCAAGCTAATGTTTATTTGAAGGTTTCTATTGTTTAATAGGGTGGTTAAATTTATCTCCTTGATATCAGCTATTCGATAGCATGACTATCCTCATAGTCGACAATCTTGTATGCACTTGGATCAGCGAAAAGGGCTCGCAGGGCAGCGTTGTTTATCTGGTGGCCTGCTTTTACTGCGTTTACACGGCCAATTAACGGTGCAACAGCAAGGTATAAATCACCTACACAATCTAGTACTTTATGGCGTACGAACTCATCCTTAAAGCGCAGACCTTCATGGTTTAATACTTTGTCTCCGTCAACTACGATAGCGTTATCTAAGCTTCCACCACGCGCTAATCCGTTAGCTTGTAGGCGTTCTACTTCTTCTAATAATCCAAAAGTGCGTGCCTGGGCAATCTCATGACGGAATGTACCATTTACCATCTCTACTCCCCATACAGTACGACCAATAGCTTTACTTGCAAAATCAATCTCAAAATCGATTGCGTAGCAGTTAGAAGGACTTAAAGTTACTCTTTTATCGTCTATGTCAACAGTAATCGGTTTGCGGATCTCAATGACTTGGCGAGGTGCATCTTGCTCGACGATGCCAGCACAATCAATCATGCAGACAAAGGGCTCAGAAGATCCGTCCATGATCGCTAGTTCGGTACAATCAACTTCAACTAATGCATTGTTAATTTCACAACCAGCAAAGGCAGCCATCAAATGCTCAATCGTACCGACGCAGATATTGTCTTTATTAGCGATAACTGTACAAAGTTTTGTATCAACTACATTATCGTATCTTGCAGATATTAGTTGCTTACAATCAGTTATATCGGTACGATGAAAGACTATTCCATGATTTATCGGAGCTGGACAGAGTCTCATAGTAACATCCTTGCCTGAGTGTAGCCCTACTCCGCTACAGGCAATGGATTGCTTAAGAGTTTTTTGACAAAACGTTGCCTTATATTTTGAAAATCGTATCGCCATTGTCATTCCTAGCATTAATCATCTTCACTGTGGATTATTTGTAAGTTTATGCCAAGATTTATATAGTGACAGATGTTCTTTTGGGACAAACGAATAGGTTAATGGTCACATTGAGCACTATTTACCATGCGAGTAACTAGTTCTGGAAAAGATATTCCACAATAAGCAGCTTGTTTTGCTAGGATGGATGTTGGTGTCATACCTGGTTGTGTGTTTAATTCTAGAAGGTATAAGGTACCGGGATCTAATTTAGTATCATCATAACGAAAATCGCAGCGGGTCACTCCACGACAGCCGATAAATTTATGTGCTTGAACAGCCATATTCAATGCTTCATTACGAATTGATGAAGGTATTTGAGCTGGTGTAGCATGATGCGATTTTTCTTTGCCATACTTAGCGTCATAATCGTAAAACTTGTTTGAAGAGGTTATTTCAGTTACTTCTAGTGGATTATTGTCAAGAATAGAGACAGTTAATTCACGGCCGTCAATGAATTTTTCTACTAAAACTCGATTACCGAAATTCCATTTATCCCAAGCTGGAAGGCAACTATCACCTTTTTTGATAACATGAATGCCGATACTAGAACCTTGGTCAAGTGGTTTTATTACGTAGGGTGGCTCCATCGGTTCGCTATATTTAAACGAGATAGGTGTAACTACTTTATCGCTAGGACAGCGTAACCCTATGCTAACAAAGGTAGCTTTTGCTATTTGTTTATTCATTGCTATAGCAGAAGCAAGTACGCCAGAGTGAGTGTATGGGATATTCAATATGTTTAGCAGACCTTGGATTGTACCATCTTCGCCAAATGATCCATGCAAAGCGTTGAAGCACACATCTGGCTGTACTTCTTTCAGTTTACAGATAATGTTACGATCGACATCAATCTCAGTAACCTGAAATTCTGCTTGGTGCAAAGCCTTGACGCATGACTGAGCAGACGATAGAGATACTGATCTTTCTAGCGAAAAGCCATTTTTTAGAACAGCTACATGAATACTTTTACGATTCATTTTTACTTACCTATATCTAGTGCTTTGCCAATTCTGTGAATTTCCCAATCTAGTTCAAGGCCGCTTGTTTTCTTAACCCGAAAACGTACTTCTTCTCCAAGACTTTCGATATCATCTGAGGTAGCGTTGCCAGTATTAATCAAAAAATTACAGTGTAATTCTGATACCATAGCGCTGCCTATGCGCAAACCGCTGCAGCCGGCTTTATTGATCAATTTCCATGCTTTATATCCTACAGGATTAGTAAAGGTAGACCCGCATGTACGTTCATGGCATGGCTGAGTGCTATTACGAGCATTCTGAATTTCGCGCATCGTTTTAGAAATATTTTCCGGATCAATCCCAGGTTTTACCTGGAAAGTTGCGTTCATGATAATCCAATCAAGTGGTAAATTGCTATTACGGTATGAAAGACCCATATCTTTAGTAGAAAGAGTATAAAGCTTGCCAAGCGGATCTATGACTTGTGCTGATATTAGTGCATCGCATACTTCTTTACCATAAGCACCAGCATTCATCCGCAGTGCACCACCTATAGATCCCGGAATTCCGGATAAGAATTCTACTCCACTTAATCCAGATTTTTGTGCTTTAGCGGCGACTGTCACATCTAAAGCACCTGCGCCAGCGATTATTTTGTCATCATTAATTGTGATCTTGGCAAATGGTTTGCGTAAACGAATTACTATACCATCTAGCCCACCGGAGCGAATCAGCAGATTAGAACCGATACCAATCACTGTTACTGGCATGCCTTTGGGCTTATTAGTAAGCAAAAAAATCAAATCTTTTTCATCAGCAGGATAGTATAAAATTTCAGCGGGGCCGCCAACTTTAAACCATGTTAACGGTGCGAGTGAGATGTTTTCATAATATTGACCGCGTAGTTGAGGAAGTTGATCGATAAGTTTACTCATTGCTAGCTGTATTAATGGTTTACTCAAATATGAAGAATTTATTACTTAATTTGTTAGACAGCTAAATAATCAACAGAGCTGTAGATTACTATACTGTTGCTAATTTCTGGGATGCATTTCTGCTGATAATATGATCAATTTGGGCTGGCAAAGCCTGAGCCCATTCAGTAACGCTACCTGCGCCAAGACAAACTACTATATCACCTTTCTCGCAAAGATTAACTATCATGCCTGCAAGTTCTATGGGATTGATTAACGCTATTACTTTGCGGTGACCATGGGCTCGTATACCAGATACCAGATCATCTCGGCTAATGCCTGTTATGCTTGTTTCGCCCGCAGCATAGACTTCAGAGACAATTACAGCGTCGGCTTCATTAAAACAAGAGCAGAAATCTTCAAATAGGTCGCGTAGACGAGTATAACGGTGCGGTTGAACAACTGCAATTATTTGATTTTTCCTGGTTATATCTCGAACAGCGGATAATAAAGCAGCAATTTCTGCGGGATGGTGTGCATAATCGTCTATCACTTTTATGCCGGCAGATTCACCTCTTGTGGTGAATCTACGTTGCACACCCGTGAATTTTTTTAATGCATTGCGGACTTGACTATCATCAATACCCAAGTTAGCAGCTATAGCAATAGAAGCTAATGCGTTTTGGATGTTGTGTCTTCCATACATTGGAAAAAATATATTATCTATGCTCCTTGTTTGTCTGTGTGTACGGTCGGTAATTACTGCCGTAAAGTTTACTCCGTTTGAGGTTGTATTCACGTCAACGGCGCGAATATCTGCCTGCGCGCTAAATCCATAAGTAATAATTCTTCTATCTGATACTTGCGAAATTATACTCTTAACCGCTTTATGGTCTAGGCAAAGTACGACGAAGCCGTAGAATGATGTATTTAGCACAAATATTTCAAAGGCTTGCTTTAGGTTATCTAAGGAGCCGTGGAAGTCTAGGTGTTCATGGTCAATGCTGGTTATTATTGCAATTGTTGCATGTAGTTTCGTAAAACTACCGTCGCTCTCGTCGCTCTCTAGTACTATCCACTCGCTTTTCCCCAGGTGAGCGTTAGTACCATAAGCATTGATAATACCCCCATTAATTACCGTAGGGTCAATTCCACCACTATTTAATACTGCTGAAACTATGGAAGTAGTCGTCGTCTTGCCGTGAGTCCCAGCGATTACAATAGATCTTTTTAGGCGCATTAGTTCTTTCAGCATATCAGCGCGATGTACTACGGGTATTATTCGTTCTCGAGCGGCAATCAATTCTGGATTATCTAGCTTAATAGCGGTAGAAATAACCACAACGGAAGCATCAATTATATTATTTGCAGAATGACCTATAAATATACCAATACCAAGTTGCTCAAGTCGTTTTGTATTTGTATTTTCGACAATGTCACTTCCTTGCACCTGATAACTAAGGCTATGCAGTATTTCAGCGATACTGCTCATTCCTATGCCGCCAATGCCGATAAAATGTATAATACCTATTGTAAAAGGTATGGTGTTCATGCAAGGATACTTTGTTATGATACTGGGAGCTAGTTTTAGTGTTAAGTTGAAAGATTTTTATCTAAACCAATAACAGATAGAAGAATGCTTGCGAGATCTTTTGCCGCGTTTGGCCTGCCATAGGCGCGAGCAGCAGATGACATGTAAGATAACTGTTTAGTGTTGTTCAATAAATCTGTGAGTAATTGAGCGAGATATTTTGGCGTAAGATTAGCCTGAGGTAAAAGCATACCGCCTCCTGCTGCTTCTACAGCACGAGCATTAGCGGTTTGATGATCGTCAACTGAGTTAGGGTATGGGACTAGCAGCGCTGGACGCCCAGCGACTGTATTTTCTGCTAATGTGGAAGCACCAGAGCGACAAATCAGCAAGTTTGCTGCGCGAAGACGTTGTGGCATATCGTTGAAGAATTGGCTTACATCAGCATTAATACCTATCTTACGATAAGCAGCTATTACTTGGTTAATTTCGTTTAATCTAGCTTGTTGAACTATGCGTATTCGAGAGCTAATTCGCTTTGGCATTAGGGCAATAGCATCTGGGATCAGCTTAGCAAAGATACTAGCACCTTGACTACCTCCAGTCACTAAAATTTCGCATGGGCCATCTGGTGTTAGCGGTGGCGGATCCATTGTCCGGATAGCTCTAATCTCTGCGCGCACTGGATTACCGACTAATATAATCTTGTATTGATCTTGCTCGTGAATTTTTTCGATTCGCTCAAAGCTAGTAGCTATAATTGAAGCTTTTTTAGCCAATAGCTGATTACTTCTACCAGCTATAGCGTTTTGTTCGTGAAGAATAATAGGAATACCGCGGCGACTCGCTGCAAGTACTGTAGGTACGCAGGCATATCCTCCAAAGCTAAGTACAGCGGTAGGATGTAATTCACTTATTAATCGACAAGCATCAAAATATCCAAACAATAGTTTAGTTGCACCTTTTATTTTTTTAATAATGCTGAGTTTGGCAATGCCGCATGCTTTGATTATATAAACCTCAATATCGGGCAATGATTCTTTGAAAGAGTAGCCACGAGTGTCAGTGATTAGGACTACTCGGTAACCGCTTGCAACTAACAATTCAGCCAAAGCTTGAGTTGGATAGAAATGTCCCCCAGTGCCTCCGGCAGCTAGTACAATAGTACGCTTATCGATCATTCTATTATTAATTTCTTAATCTTCGCCAGAGTAGAATTTAATACTCAGTATTATGATAATAACGAAGTAAAGGTTCTGTATAATGGCATTACGTTTAAGAGATGGTACTTAATGCAAGCATCTTGCATTTTTATGCTGTCTTAAGGTTACTTTATTCTGCTTTGCTTGACAAGCATGTTTCCCTATTACTGAGAATAATAAGTACAAAAGGTTATTTCTTAAATAGAAATATTGCGCTATTGCGATAGCGATTAAGCTATAAAGCCATAATAATGATAATTTATGCTAAAATATCAAAGTATTCATTTTGCCTAAAGTATACATTACAATAATGTATTAAATTAAATAAATAACTATTATAAAGTTGTTCTATTCTATAGCAATTTCTTAGCTGTATAATAAAACTTTGAAGCAAACAATCAAAGATAATATCAATTATGAATAGTTTTTTGAACTAGATAATGGTTTGTATAGCTAGCAATATTTTTTACAGAATGTGATCTAATAATATCGCTATTTACAATAACATATAGCTTAGCAAATGGCTTAATAGCCATTATTCTGGTAATTATATAATAACAATTTAATAAATTATTTATTTGTCAACTAATAATTTTTGATGTTAATTGGCTTAGCCATGCGTAAAATAGAGAAGGATACTACTCATTATATTAATTAACGAAATAAGTAATAAGCGTATTGCTTTTTATTGCTATCAGCAATCTGAATAGTTGATATCATTAAATATTATTTATAGAATTATTTACACAAATGTTAATATTTTTTACTGTAATTGTAAGTTAGGGCGCGGACTAGCGCCTTGAATTGTTCACCGCGTACTTCAAAATTAGGGAATTGATCGAAGCTAGCTGCGGCTGGTGATAGCAGTACTGTTGCACCCAAAATATTATCTTCCTGTGCTTCAGCATGTGCTTGCCATGTTGCATTTTCGAGTGTGTAAGATAGTACAGTAGGGCAATTATTGCCAATTTGGCGTAAAAAATTTTTTGCACTTTCGCCGATTAGATATGCTCGCTTAATTCGATTAAGCCAAGGCGTTAATCTCTCAATACCACCTTCCTTAGCGCGTCCACCTACAATCCAATAAATTGGATTGTAGGTGGCAAGCGCCTGTGCTGTAGCAATAGCATTGGTTGCTTTACTATCATTCACATAAGTGACATTGTCGTACACAGCAACTAATTCTAGACGATGTGCTAGTCCTAGAAAAGAAGTAATAGTTCTTGCTATTACTTCTTTTCTAAAGCCGAGAGCCAAGCAAGCGGCAGTAGCTGCGGCGGCGTTTTGTTCATTATGCGCACCCGGCAAGGATTGAACAGACTTAAGATCAAATATTTTATTTGGTTGGCTTGATCGTGCGTCGATTAGAAAGCCTTGATCAACATAAATACCACCAAGGATTGGTCTTTTATTAGAGACCTCAATTAAATTATTTCCATTTTGGCGCAATGTATTAGCGACTATACTAGATTGCTCATCATCAACAACTACTATAGCTATATTGTCGGAACATTGGTTAGCAAATATTCGTTGTTTAGCTGCAACGTAGCCAGCCAAGTTACCGTGCCGCTCTATGTGATCAATACTTATATTAAGCCATACTGCTATAGTCGGTGCAATTGACGGGGTAAGTTCAAGTTGGTATGAACTTAGTTCTAATACTAGTATCCCATCGCGGCCTGGGTCATTAAAATTTAATACAGGACGTCCCAGATTGCCACCGACTTCAACTCTTAGTCCATTTGAGGTTAATAGGTGGCTGATTAGTGCAGTAGTGGTAGATTTCCCGTTGGTGCCTGTAATGATTATATTTTTGCGATTAGGCAGAGCACGAAGTAATAGCTCTATGTCACCTATGATCGGTAAACCTCTTCTCTTGGCTTCTGCAGCTACTGGATGTGGTTTTGGGTAGGTATGAGGGATGCCAGGGGAAAGAATTAAAGCATGGACTTTATCAAGTCCATGAAAATTTAGATTTTCTAGTTGCACACCTTTTATGCCCAAAACTTGATTGCGAGCATTATCTATATCATCCCAGGCTAAAACATTAGCACCGGCCTTTGCTAGTGCTCGAGCCGCTAATCTCCCAGATATCCCGAGTCCCATGACAGCGTAACACTTATTTTTTGCGAAATCTAATTTTATCATTACGCAAAACTAAAATTTATTATGGATAAACCGGTCAAAGCTAAAATGATTGCGATAATCCAAAATCGGATTACTATAGCGGATTCTTTCCAACCTATTTTTTCGAAGTGGTGATGTAATGGAGCCATGCGGAAGACGCGTTTGCCCGTTAGCTTAAAAGAAGCGACCTGGATGATTACTGAAATTGTTTCAAATACGAATAAACCACCAATAATCGCTAACATTAATTCTTGCTTAGTGATGATGCTTATGGTTCCAAGCGTTGCTCCTAAAGATAATGATCCAGTGTCTCCCATGAATACCATAGCTGGCGGAGCGTTAAACCATAGAAAACCTAAGCATGCTCCTACCAGCCCACTGCATAAAATTGTCAGTTCGCTAGTGTTCGGTAAGTGGTAAATATGTAGATGACTCGCTAGTATTGTGTTACTGACAATATAAGATATCAAAGCAAATACACTACCAATGATTATTACTGGCATTATAGCTAACCCGTCAAGACCATCGGTTAGATTTACTGCGTTTGCAGCGCCAATTATCGTAAAAACAGCAAATGGGATAAAAAACCATCCTAGATCTAATAGTACATTATTAAAGAATGGTAAGACTATATCAAAGGCTGTTGTCCTTTCGAAGGTGGAAAGGATAGCCAAAGTTGCTCCAGTCGCAACAGCAACTTGGGCTGCTAACTTCAATTTAACTTTTAATCCCTTGATATTCTTTCTATTTATCTTTAGCCAATCGTCAAGGAAGCCAATTGCGCCAAAGCTAATATTAATAAATAAAGTAATCCAAATATATACATTTGATAGTTTTGCCCATAATACAGTGGAGATTATTAGCGCGCTCAAAATGAGCAATCCACCCATAGTAGGTGTACCTTTTTTACTTATAGGATGGCTTTCTGGTCCGTTATCTCGAATGGGTTGGCCGTTCACTTGGTTACTTTTTAACCAATGGATAGCTGATGGCCCAAGTATAAAAGAAATAAATAATGCCGTTAGCACGGCTCCGCTGCAGCGGAAGCTTAAAGGGCTTAATATGTTAATAATATTAAATTTATTAGTGATAAAATCGTAGATCATATTGTGGTTATTATTTTAATGCCGCATTTCTACAAAATCTTTCTCTTACTTTTAAGAGTAGATACAATCTCTTGCATACCCATTGCAAAAGCCCCTTTTATCAGAATTACATCACCATTCATTATGTTATTTGCGACTGATTTTGCAAGTGCGTTGGCTGTCTTAGTCCATAAGGTTATTCGCTCTCTACCCAAGGCGTCACGTAAATACGACATGGCGTCTCCGCATAAGTAGATTAAGTCTGGTTTTATCTCCTCAATAGCATTTTTTAAGTTAACATGTGCAATCGCGGATATGGTACCTAGCTCTAGCATATCACCTAGTACCACAATTTTACGCTTTCCTTGGGTTACAGCAAATACAGACAACGCTATTCGCATACTTTTCGGGTTAGCATTATAGGTTTCGTCGATCAATAAAGCAGTGCCGTTATCTATAGTATGAATCATTACCTGATTACCTCGACCACTTATGGGTGAAAATACAGATAATTGGTTGAGTAATGGTACAAATGAAAGATCTAAGGCATGAAGGACGGCAATAGCTCCAAGGCTATTCAAGCCCCAGTGACGACCGATGCATCTGACTGTCCAGTTAATTTCTTTACCTTCTACACTAGCAATTACTTTTGTACCATCGCTAAAAGTTTCAATTTTTATACTACGTATATCGCAGATTGCACTATGCCCAAAAGTAACGATTCGATTTATGCATAGCGCTTGAGCTCTTTTGCTTAATCTTACAAAGCTATTGTTATCAGCATTCAAGACGATCACTCCGCCAGGTAGAAGTCCTTCCATGATTTCAGCTTTGGAGTCAGCAATATCGTTGATGCTATCAAAAAACTCAGTATGCACGGGTTCAACATTAGTTATGATAGCAGCGTGCGGCGCTATCATTTGGGCCAGAGGTCTAATTTCATTGGCATGGTTCATACCAAGTTCAAACACTGCAAAATCGCAATCTGCCGGTAAGCGAGCTAAGGATATTGGGGCGCCTATAGAATTGTTTAGATTGCCAACGCTGGCTATGGTTTTTCCATGTGCACTAAGCATACTGGCTAGCATTTCCTTGGTCGTAGTTTTACCGATGCTGCCGGTTACAGCGATTATTCGAGCATGAGAGCGTGCTCGCGCCATGTGTGCTAAATTTTTCAGCGCTTCGAAGACATCCTTTACTACTAACAAAGGCGCATTATCTAGGCCACTTGGTACATGTGAGACCAGAGCGGCAGAAGCGCCTGCATTCAGGGCAGAGATGACAAACTGATGACCGTCCACACGTTTTCCAGGTAGTGCAATAAAAATATCACCTATTTTAATTTTACGACTGTCGATACTTATTCCATAAGCAAACCAATCGTTCCCGAATACCTGAGCTTTGGTCGCCTCAGTGGCCGCGGTACGTGTCCATAGGGCACTCATCCTAAATACTTTTGTGCGGCAATTGCATCACGAACAATGTATGACTCATTTAATGAATATTTTATCCCGTTAATCTCCTGTACATTCTCATGACCTTTTCCGGCTATTATTAGTACGTCCCCAGTATCGAGTTGGGCAATAGTCTCGTATATTGCAGTACGACGGTCAGCAATTTCTACGCCATTCTTGCAGGCTGCAAGAATGGCGGCCCGAATACTGGCCGGGTCCTCGGAACGAGGATTATCATCAGTAATGATTGTTCGGTCAGCGTATTCGCCAGCAGTAGCACCCATTATTGATCGTTTCCCAGGATCACGATCGCCACCACAGCCCAATATACACCATAGTTTCCCACTTGTATGAGGCCGCATTGCTTGCAAAACCGTTCTCAGGGCATCTGAAGTATGAGCGTAGTCGACATAAATTGTAGCTTCATTTTCTAGTACTGCTACTCGCTCTAAGCGTCCACGTACGCTGGTTAAAAAAGGCAAGGCTTCTAAAGCCAGTCTTATTGGCGTACCGCTACTTATCGCTAGACCCAAGGCGCATAGAGCATTCCAAGCTTGGAAATTACCAAGCAGGGCCATTTTAATCAAATAGTAATTTCCATCAATAGTAATTTCTACTTCTTGGCCGTTCGATTGGATCCTTTGTCTAATGATACGCAATCTGGCACTCGGACGCATTCCGTAGGATAAAATCTTGTGTTGATTATGCTTTGCTGCCTCACAGAAATTATTAAATTCTGGCGAATCGATGTTTATTACAGCAGTCCCGCCCGGGGGCATTACTTTTTCAAACAAGCTAAGTTTAGCTGTACGATAATCCTCAATATTGACATGGTAGTCGAAATGATCGCGAGTTAGATTAGTAAAAGCAGCAGCTTTAATATCAACACCATCAAGCCTAGACTGGTCTAGTCCGTGACTAGAAGCTTCTAAAACAGCATGATTAATATTTATTTGAACGAGATTGTGCAGTGTCCTGTGAAGTTCTACTGCGTCCGGAGTAGTTAAGTTTGGATTGGTAATGATGTCTTCGATAGTGATTCCTAAGGTGCCGATCGATGCTGCTAAATACCCAGCACTATTCCATATTTGTCTGGTAAAATCAGCTACTGAGGTTTTTCCGTTAGTACCAGTTACAGCGACGCATATCTTCGGCTGCTTGCCGTAAAAGCGAGCGGCAATTAAAGCTAGTTGTCGGCGAGGGTTTTTGTCGCGTAGTATTCCGACTGCGCATTCAATAATATTTGGTGTAGTTAATACAACTACCGCACCGTTAGCGATAGCTTCAGGTATATAGTTTCGGCCGTCTACTCTAGAGCCGGGTATGGCAGCAAATAAAAATCCGGGCTGTATCTTACGGCTATCTGTTGTTAATCCGAGTATTTCTGGATCTTCTGAAATCAGTGCTATAGAAGACAAATCTTGATAATTAATAAGAGCAGAAAGACGCAAGGCTCTACCTCCAGCATTTAGGTAAATTAAATCATAGATAGAGTTAAAATTTAAAACCATTCATAATAAACAAAACGATCTCAGCTATTGTATTTTTATGTTAAATAAATGGTTTAGATGATAATGCGATATACTTTTGAATATTTCAAATATATATAATGCAGATTGTTCAATAGATAACATTGTCGTAAAAATGATAAAACTTGTTTTTTACAAGCATATTATCCAAAGAAATAAACTGTGTACTTTCAAGTACACAGTTTATTTAGCCATTTATATAATTTATAATGATTTAAGTAAAAAATTTTAACCACTTTGCGTGGTTAGTCTATCTTTAAAGATAGCATTACTAATTTTTAATAATACATAAACGACTTAATATAGCACAGTTTATGATTTTATCGTAATTTATAATTTATTAAGTATTACTTAATAACGCTAGTTTATAATTATGTTGAAGTTAAAGTTACTTAAGGTAAGTCTAAATGACTTATTTGCTAGTTTGCACATTCCTTTAATGTCCTAGCTTCTAGCTACTTTAAAAAATATCCCACTATATTACTCTTACGGTGATAAAGCATGCAATAATTTGTGTTCAGCAAAAAAAAACGAATTTACCCACTAATCTCCAATTAAGATGCTATTTAGCTTCTTATGTGAGGGATGGTTATAATCTTTTTTGTATAATGAATTTGCTATCTATTTGTTACAATGGACGTTCGTTATTCCGATTAGATGAGTATCTTTAGGTGCATGACCAATGTATATCTTAATAAGAATCAACTAGTAATTTTTGAAGTCAGTATTGTAAATTTAGATAATTTGCGAACTAATTGTCATCTGCATTAGGTTGCGATGGTCTGTGTAGTAATAGATAGTATATTGGATAAAAATTTATACAGTAACGGCGATATGTAAAAACAGTTTAACAATAAGTAGATTTTTTAAAAAGAATATAAGTTACGTAGATATCGCAAGAGAAATGATAATTAAAAAAACTAATTAAGTTAAGAATATTTATTAATTAACACAGTTGGATTGGTGCTAGGATTGCATATCATAAGTTATCGATCAGTAAATAGTATTAAATAATGATCATTATTTAATACTATTTACTGATCGATAACCAAAGAAAAACGCTAAGCAATTTTATTGTTTTGTTTGTGATTGCCATGGCAAAGCTTCAGTCCGATGAGCAATCCGTAAACGAGCAGAACGAGCACGCGGGTTGTGAGAGATCTCATCTTTTTTTGGAAGGATTAGTTGCGTTGCTGTAATGGCAAAAGTAGGCAAAAGCCCTGCATAATTGCCAGCAATAGCTTCTAGATTATGCCGCGATGGGTTGGAAGTATGTCCAGAACGTTTACGTAATAGAAGCTTTACCTTACGATCTTCCAGTGAATGAAAGGAAACGACTGCAAGCTTACCACCTGGTGCTAGCAGTCGTTCTGCGGCATCCAAACCATGCTCGAGCTCTTCTAGCTCATTGTTTACATAAATGCGTAAGGCTTGAAAGGTACGAGTAGCAGGATCAATATTTTTATGACCTGAATAAGGTATTGAACGGCGGACAAGAGTTGCAAGCTGACTTGTCCTATGAATGGGAGCAATCTTCCTTGCCCTGATAATTGCTTTAACAATGCGACAGGCATAACGCTCTTCGCCTAAATAGAAAATAATATCAGACAATTTTTTTTTGCTTGCTGTGTTGACTAAATCAGCTGCTGTTATCCCGCTACTCTCCATGCGCATATCAAGTGGACCATCGCAGCGAAAAGAAAAGCCGCGTTCAGCCTCATCCATTTGTATAGAAGAAAAGCCTAAATCAAGAGTTACACCGTCTACAGTAGAATATCCAGCATTTTTAGCAAGCATATACATTTCGCTAAACCTGCCTTGCAAAGGGATTAGATGCTTGCCCTTTCTATAGTCAAATTCTTTTTTCATGATCTTGGCACGAGCAATTGAGTCAGGATCTCGATCAATGGCAAGAACAGTACAATCAGTTTTTTCTAGTATTGCTCGAGTGTAACCGCCAGACCCAAAAGTACCATCTAGATAGCACTTCCCTGAAGTAGGTGCTAGTGCATTCAATACTTCAGATAACAGCACAGGAATATGTATTTTATTATTCATTATTTCTTACTTTAATCTTAAGTTTATTAAAAATCTTAGTAGGTTAATTTGGAAGATTATTAGAAGATAGATAAAAAATTTTGTTTAAATACGGTAGTATTCTATTATAGTTAAAGGTTTTGTTAGTATAAAAACAATATTGTATATACATTATTAATCTTATAAGTTTGATTACTTTAATTTTAATAATCATAAATCAATATATTTTTGATCATGTAAAAATAATTAATGCCATATATGATAGTACTGAGTTTTTCTTCTAAGATAGACGAAAACAATAAATTATTTTGTTAGTTATATGAAATGTAGTACATTTGACTTAGTAAGATATATATCTTAGTTGTTTTGTTATGATATATTAACTAGCCAATTAGAGAAAATTGAGATTTTAGGTTCTATTTTTGCTTTATTAATAATATCTTTATTAATAATATCTTTATTAATAATATATTAATATGTTCATATAAATATATTAAGCTTCACATAGCAAAATGCTATTCAGGTAGAATCAGAATAAATTAGATATTTATATGTTCATATAAATATATTAAGCTTCACATAGCAAAATGCTATTCAGGTAGAATCAGAATAAATTAGATTTAAAAGAAATTATTGATAAGACATACTTACGAGTGGTTTGCCTGCATGATATTACGGCCCCGTGGCGGAATCGGTAGACGCACGCGACTTAAAATCGCGGGCTTTTGGCGTGAGGGTTCGAGTCCCTCCGGGGCCACCAAACAACAAAAAATAATCTAATGTCGTACTCGTTTAAATTTATTATAATAAAACATTAGATTAAGTTCATTTATAGTATAGTTTTTTTGTTTTCATAATTATTAAATAATAAATAATTTTTTATTGCTACTTAGTATTTTTAAAAAGATTCTGCTTGATAAGCAAGTCAATAAAATTTTTTAAATACTTTTATGATTCATAAACTTATATTGTAACTTAATAGCCTATACGGAAAAGATATAAATATTTTTATTCTCTCATAGCTAAGAGACAGGCTTTGATTTGTCTGGAGTATAATTGCTGACTTTAATTTTAAGTTTTTAGGTAGTCCGCTTCGAATTTTTCATTTAGTTGTCTTTAGTGTAACTAAACAATTATTTTTTTTTATTAAAAACTAATTCTCCTACTCAGTTTAATAGGATTTTTTTAAAAGATACAAAACTAATCGATTGATTTTATAAGTTAGTAGTTTCTTCTTAAAGTTATCATTATTATTTCTTTTAATCGTAAAGTGTGTATCAATGCGATAAGTAATTTATTATTTTCATAGTTGTAAAGTGCTAGTCAATTAGCCATTAAACGTTTGAGGTAATTTTACTCATGGAAGTTATTAACTGATAAAATCGTACATTTGATTATGTAGCTTTATGTCTAACTTCTATAGTTCTTGCGCAAGAGGCTTTTGAATTATTTGCTGAATAATTCACGTTTCTTCTCAGAGTACTTTATGTGTTAGTACATCAATATACTCCATAAACTAATATGGCAATCGAGTACTGTAATTGTATTTGAATAAGCTAGCATGCTTAATTGATAAGAATTAGCAATAATATTTTGGATTAATTTTCGGTGTGATGTAGCGTTAATAATTTATATTGACTTATCCAAAATTATATGGTATGAATGTAGCTTCTTGCCCCCGTGGCGGAATATGGTATACGCGACAGACTCAAAATCTGTTTTTCGCAAGAAATTGTTCGTTCGAGTCGAACCGGGGGCACCAAGTAGTTGTTTTTATATGAATAATTGGATTCTTTGCTCATTTTTCCAACTGGTAATTTTTTTAATGAGCTAGGTGCAAGCAGTTTTGATTAGAGCTAGATTTTATACTTCAATTTAAGTGAATGCTTTGATACGATCATTATGTACATAAAATAATTTATTAAGATAGAGCAATCATTTTAGCCGTCAGTACGAGATAGTGACTGTAATGCTATTTATCTGCATTAACTAAGTTGGAGTAATGTAAGCAAGATACGGTATTTTGATTTGATATAATATTTTGCTTATGTTAATCTTTAGTTACATTCAATTAGTTTTTAATATATTTCAGATATCTTATCTATTATTCTACTGTGTTTTATTTATTTTTCACCGGTAGAATTTCCAAACATTTATTTGGCCGTAATAATTGTTAATTTTTTATTGCTTTTCTAGGCTTAAGATATTAATACATTCAGATAATTTAGTTAGAGTGTAAATTTTAAGTATAATTTGCTTTGCAAATCTTAAGGATTATTGGCACTAATATTAATAGATTAATTATTCTGTTCTTAGTTCAATATTTTGTTCAATATTTTATTGAATTGGAATAAAATTAAACGTAATCTTTGTATAGCAAGCGTATTTTACTCAATTGATACAGCCATTTAGATTATGTTTACGGATCGAAACTGCAATTGACCACTTGGCCTAGACGCTCAGCTTTATTGTTTAAGTCTTGCCAAGCCTGTGTAAAAATTTTTGTCGATAGTCGTCAAAAAGATTTGCTGGAAATTTAAAGAATTATTTGGTCTGCCTACAAAGAAGTGAAAAAAGATTCTTTATTGCATAAACAAGGTTGATTGATATTTGACGAAAACAAATAAATATTCGAAATTACTTTCGACGAATTAATTTTTAGATTATCTCTAACACACTACTAGTTTAGTATTCTATTTCTAATAATTTTTAATTAATTCTTAGTGAATTTGTAAATATTTTATTGTATTTGCTGGCAGTACTTAAATTTAGTATTCTATGCCTCTATAGAAAGATAAATTGGATGCTATCTTTGTAACCTTAGTTTTTACTTTATACTAGCTTATCAAGAGCTCAGCTACTGTTATTTTCGAGGAATATTCTTCTGCTAGAATATTTTTACGCATTATAAATTGCGATTTATAATGCTATATTATTCTTTAAGTGATGGAGTATTCTGTGGTGAATATAGGTTTTTGTGAAAGTTTTCTAGCTTCGAATGTTTTTATATGACATAGTGCTTGTTATAAAATAATGTTTAAGTTTGTGCTGTTTATTTAAGTAAAATAACTATAGTCTATTATCGAGCCGTTAGTTTTTATCTGTTCGTTAATTTGCTTATATTTTGGTGTATTTTAGGTATTATTTTAATTGTTAAGTTTAATGTTTAGTAGCTTTGGTTAAGTTACTAAACTAAATTATCACTACCAAAAATTATATCGAATTTACGAAAGTGCTTAGGGATAATTATAATCTAATATGCTAACTAATATGCTAATTAAGGCTGAACAATGAAATTTGAAATGAGGATTTATACATTTATAAATGGCAAATTTGTTGGCAAAGATATTTATGGTAACAAATATTATATCCACTGCCGCGGTGCTTTGCGGAATGGTCGCGAGATGAGGTGGGTTATCTATAATGGTCTTGTAGAAGCATCTAAAATTCCACCGAATTGGCATCACTGGCTACATCATGTTACCGATGATGTGCCCGATGGTAACGATTCATGTCGCTTTGCTTGGCAGAAGAAACATGTTCCAAATCTTACTGGCACACTCTATGCCTATCGCCCACAAGGCCACCTTTTAAAGGCTGGTAAGCGCGATAAAGCAACAGGAGATTACGAAGCATGGACCCCCGATTGATTGATTTGGCAGGAAAATGATCCATTGAGTAAATATGTAGTTGAAACTTTGATGGGAGCGATCGTTTTAGCCATTGCTGGAATGTTTCTATTCTATGTATATACCGTTTCGCAATTCAGCACCAGAAATGAATATGATGTCATTGCTCATTTCACTACTGTAGGAGGGCTAAAGCCAGGTAGCGATGTTCGTATTTCTGGGCTTAAAATCGGTACCGTATCGAGGCAATCTTTGGATTCAAAGACCTATTTAGCAAAAGTTACTTTGAGTATTAACAATTCAATTAAACTTCCTGTAGATACTAGCGCTGCTATTTCCATTGATGGATTATTCGGTAATAATTATGTTAATCTGGTGCCTGGGGGCGATAAGAAGATACTTAAGCCTGGTGAAAGGATCGAAATAACTCAAGAAGCTATTGATTTTGTTCAGATGATGAGTCGTTTTATGTTCCAGTCAGGTGGAATAGGTAGCGGATCCCGCTTAAGCGAGGTGAATCCTCGTAAGAGATCCAATCAGGCAAGTTAGTTTTTTAGTCTTCACAAAGCTTCAAACCTTAAATAGTATGCATTTTGCATAGATATTTTAATGGGTGTTTCGTTTTTTTTAAGTTGAAGATAAAAGAATTTACAAACCTATTTGTCTTTAAATATTATCAATAGATTAGCCTTATTTTTGGTATATGCTTTAGATGATCATTAAAATGTACTCAGTGAGTGAAGTAGATTAATACCAGGATTAATCGATGTTGCATCAAAATCTTGTTGTGTTTCTTGTTTAAATTTTGTGATTATTTTTAGTTAAAATCGTATAATATACATATTATTAAAGATTATTTTTTAATGCAGTACTTTTGGTTTAATTAATTTTTTGTATAAATTCACTTTATGCAGGTAAGCTGACAAGTATGTGGAATTCATAATTAGTTTCATCTTAAGCTAATTAATTATTTTATATTTTTTAATTGAAAATATTAACTCATAATGATTAAACGCCTTAGCGGTACAAATAGTTTTTATTTAACTTCGCTGAAGTGGCTGTTTCAGAATATATTTGAGAAATATGTAAACATATTAGCTTTTTAAAAAAATTTAAAATACCATTTTAATTAATATCAATATATTTTGAATAATTAATTAGTAATTAGATTTAAAGAAAGATTGATTTGTGATCAAAATATAAATCTCTTCTTTACAGAAGAATAGAAATTATTGAGAAAATAGAGTATTTATTTCTTTGCGTAAAGAATGAGTAAATCAGGTTTATTAAGAGTTCTTGCATGTGTGTGTGTGGTGACTAGTGTGAACCTACAATCCATTGCTGTTTGTCCCCACATTATTAGACTCAAAAACGAATGGCGCCAGCATAATGTTGCTGTTTTGCGGGGATTGGATAAGGTGACGGGGAGAGTTTCTACTTTTAAGGTGATGCTTGGGAATGTTGCATATTTTGGCACATTTAAAATACGCGTTGATACTTGTCAAGACTTACCTCCAACTCTGCCGCCAGAAAGTGCAGCATTTTTGCACATTGAAGATCAGCTGCCGGATGAAGAAACACATGATGTGTTTAATGGCTGGATGTTTGCTTCTAGCGTCAGTTTGCATGCGGTAGAACATTCTGTCTACAGTGTTTGGTTAATGTCTTGTAGAAGTGATTTTATAGATGACTAGTAATTTTCTTATAGCTAAGGCTATATGATTTTTGCTATTGTTAATATCAAGCATTAACGCCTCTGTTTATATGCAGAGAACTGTTATTATATTGAAAAAGACTGGATAATTGCTAGCGAACTCAATATCAATAAAGTAAAGTAACTTGTTTTTAAGTTAAGCAATTGAAATAATTATGTTATTTTTAAGTATCGATTACCAGATTTAAATGAGCATTCTGTAGAGAAAATGCTTAGCGTAACAATGCTTTAAAAAAAATCACTATCAAATTGCTCTGTTGTCAAAACTTCATAGAAGAAGCAAACTGTGATTATACAAAGCCATCTAAAAATCATTGAATATCTTGACTAATTCATTTATTAAAATGTTAGTCTCTCAGTTTTACACAGTTACAGACGATAATCCTAAAATCCTACGTGTATTTAATTTGATATCGATGAATGTTATGTTATTGCTAATATTGGTTGATATATTTAAGTTTTTAAAATGGAATAGTGTCAAACTATTTGGATGGTCAAAGAGAAATATTTTAGGTGGTTTTGGCTTTTCTAGCAATGAGGAAAAATATCTACTGTTACAGTATTGAAGTACTAGTTTCTTTTGTATATCAGATATTTGATCAATTATTAATTGATCTGCTAGCAAGAAGATTAATTAGGATTTTAGATAATTCTTTTCCAGCCAACGAATGTAGTATTCACCGCTACGAAAAACCGGATCTAGCAGCAGATTTGCATGTAGCGGAATAGTTGTCGAAATTCCGCTGATTACGTACTCACCTAACGCTCGCTCAGCACGCATTAGACATTCTTGACGATTGCTACCGTGTATGATTATTTTGGCTATTAAGCTATCGTAATGTGCTGGCACACTATAACCAGCATAGAGTGCGCTATCTACACGCACACCTAAACCACCAGGTTGATGATAATCATTAATTTTTCCTGGGTGTGGTTGAAATGTGTAAGGATCTTCAGCATTTATACGACATTCAATAGCATGTCCGTTAAAAATTATGTCCTGTTGTGTGATCTCTAGCGATTTGTTAGCTGCTATTTCAATTTGTAGACGTACCAAGTCGATGCCGGTTATCGCTTCGGTGATCGGGTGTTCAACTTGTAATCGAGTATTCATCTCGATAAAGTAAAACTCACCATCTTCGTAAAGAAATTCCATAGTACCAAGGCTGGAATATCCCATATTGCAGATTGCAGTGACAATCCGTCTACCGATCTTATCGCGCTCGTCCGGCGTAAGAACTAGAGATGGAGCTTCTTCGATGATTTTTTGGTGACGTCGCTGAATAGAGCAATCGCGCTCTCCAAGATGGACTACGTTGTTGTGGTTGTCAGCAGCAATTTGAATTTCGATATGTCGAGGACGTTCAAGATATCTCTCCATATATACTGCCTCATTGCCAAAGGCAGCAGCACTTTCTCGCCGAGCAGTTGTATATGCTTCTTCAATGTTATTTGGACTGTTTGCAACTTTCATACCGCGCCCGCCGCCGCCATTCGCAGCTTTAATTAGCACAGGATAGCCGATGCGATTGGCTTCATCTTTAGCTGTTTTTATTCCATCTACTGGATCTTCAGATCCAGGTACACACGGAATTCCAAGTTTAGTCATTGTTTTTTTAGCTGTAATTTTGTTGCCCATACAATGGATATGCTTTGACCTAGGTCCAATGAACGTAATACCATGAGCCTCAACAATTTCAGCAAAGGCTGCGTTTTCCGATAGGAAGCCAACACCTGGATGAATTGCATCAACATTAGTGATAGCAGCTGCTGATAAAATAGCTGGTATATTGAGATAACTATCTATGGCTGATGCTGGGCCTATACATACACTTTCGTCTGCTAATCTTACATGCATGGCATTAGCATCTGCAGTGGAGTGTATAGCTACTGTTTTGATATTCATTTCTCGACAAGCGCGATGGATACGAAGAGCAATTTCCCCGCGGTTGGCGATCATTATCTTACTAAACACGCTTTGCTAGCTCCCTGAGCAATAAAACAGATTATTCTAACACCAAAAGCGGCTGACCAAATTCTACAGGCTGACCATTTTTTACATGGACTGCCTTAACTTTACCGTCTCTTGGAGCAGAGATTGGGTTCATGGTTTTCATAGCTTCGACTATCATAATTGTTTGGCCAGTAAGTACGCTTGAACCAATGGGCGCAAAGGCTGCTGCATTTGCTTCTGGGGCAAGATAGGCGGTTCCAACCATTGGTGATTGTATAACATCGCCATCCTCTACTGTGTTTTTGCTTGTCGTTGAAGCTGATATTGCTTTAGGTGTAGTAGAAGAAGCGGGTACTTGTGTAGCATAAGCTGCATTAATCTTTGTATTAGATATGCGAATGCGTAGATCATTTGTTGCGTACTCCAGTTCGCCTAATTCATTACTTTTTAATAATTCGACTAATTTGCGAATCAAATTTTCATCCAAATTACTCTTCATGGAAATTTTCCTTGAATTGCAGCTAATCATAATTTTTTAAAGTTACAATATAAACTTTAGGTACAATATAAACTTTAGGCTTATAAAGTAACAATTATTATTTTCTAAAAACTACTCAGTATTCAATTTTAGATTAAAATTCTAAAGAGCTGATTTTAGTATAAGCTTATGTGTTCAAGAATATAATAATTAATTTAGTAATTTATTTCCTAAGTATAGGCTAAAAACGTGTAATTCAAAATAAGATTGTGATAAGTCCCAAAAAATAATTTGTGTAGTGTATTTCTACTCACCAGGCTCTCTATCTAGTTAGAGATTATCTATGAAAGAACGATATCATACAACTAAACGAAGTTCAAATCTACTTATTTGAAATTATTTAGTTGATTTTTCTTGCTAATTAATAATCTCGTTAATATAATACAAAATAAGCAATGGTTGTATAATAAGCAGCTTTTTTAACAAGCTTTTCAGCTTTAAGCTATTATCCTAACAATAGAGAATTATTATGAAAAAGATTCAAAGTTAATTTATCGGTATTATCAAATACCGATAAATTAACTACGGATATTAGGGGAGGGTTTTTCTTGTTAATGTTTTGTTAAATTGATTATGAAATGATCTCGATCTTTAATCCCCTCTGTAGAGTATCCCTTATTGCATAAAATATTTTACAGTTGGATATCTTTTTTTTGGTTTTATCATTTGCGTTTTATTGCTAAATGCCTCATTCGCCTAGGAGAAAATATCCTTAATGCACAGATATTTCTTGCAATCTCAGCCGTATTTTTGATTAATCCTTTTTGATTATGCCAAAGTATTCGCTAGTATGTGCGTTTAATTGTTGTTATTACTATATGATAATTATCTGTTATGCGTTATTAACTCCGCAATTTAAGTTTATTTTTTGCTGCACTTTTTAAGTGTTATAATAGTTTATGAATGCACGTGTTTATTCTATAAAAGATCCAATTGCTCGAGCCGAAGCTGGAAGAGTTATACTTAGTGGAGGTTTGGTTGCTTTTGCTACTGAGACAGTATATGGACTTGGTGGAGATGCAACCAATGAAACGGCTGTAGCGAAGATATTTGCTTATAAAGCACGTCCTTTGTATAATCCACTTATTAGCCATGTACATGATGTGAGATCTGCTTTTGCTATTGGTCAAGCTACTTCTGCAGCGCTTGCTATGGCAGATGTTTTTTGGCCTGGCCCGTTAACGTTAGTGATGAAACTAATGGATGGATTTCCGCTTGCTTGTTTAACGTCAGCAAATATGAGTACTGTTGCTATTCGAATACCAGGCGATCCTACAACTCGAGCTTTGCTTTCTGAAATTGGTCGACCTGTTGCTGCTCCGAGTGCTAATCGCTCTGGACGTTTGAGTCCGACTACAGCTGATCATGTAGTAGCAGAAGATTTTGATGGATTAAAAATTATTTTAGATGGCGGTTGTTGCGCGATTGGAGTGGAAAGTACTGTTTTAGATGTTTCTGGCGCGATACCAAGATTACTACGTCCAGGAGCTATTACTCAGGAGCAAATAGAGGCAGTAGTAGGCCCTATCGAACTTACCAATAATAATGTTGGACTATTGTCTCCTGGAATGCTTGCTAGTCATTATGCACCAATTGCATCCCTGCGGTTAAACGCTACCGAATTGTGGGATGGAGAGGTAGGCTTAGATTTTGCTGGCCAGCTAGGCTTAGCTGTAGATCTTAGTGCATTAGGTGATTTGTTGGAAGCTGCATCTAATTTATTTGCTTATTTGCACGCTCTTGATTCGCCAGGAATTAAAACTATTGCAGTAGCTCCTATTCCTCGTACAGGAGTTGGAATCGCTATTAATGATCGTCTGCAGCGTGCTGCAGCTTGATTGTATGATTATAATTGCACAAAAATAATGCGAATACTAAGTTTTAATAATCAATTAGGTAATGCATTCATTGTAAGGAAGATTGTTGCTGATTAAAGGTTTTGCTTTTATTATTATCAATTCAATAGTGTATCTTGTTTGTGCTTTAGTAGGGTTTTGTGTTAACTTTTTATAAAATTTTTATTACCTCGTTATGAGGAGAAGAACTATGGCTTCGGTTACTGCCAATAGAGTAGATTTTATTGAGGCGCTGAAACGTATTAAGCAAGTAGTTGGACCAAAAGGTTGGACTAATGATCTTGAGTCTATGCTGCCATATATGACAGATTGGCGCGGTATGTGTGGAACCGAAGCTCTTATGGTAGTTAGGCCTAAAAATACAGAGGAGATTGCTAAATTAGTTGCGCTCTGTGCAGAAGCATCTATCTCGATTATTCCTCAAGGCGGTAACACTTCGCTATGTGGTGGGTCAATACCACAGAATAGTGGTAACGAGATTATCGTCTCGCTTGCACGAATGAATAAAGTTAGAAATATTGATCCTGATAATTACACTATAACTGTAGAAGCTGGTTGCATTCTTAAAGATTTACAGCATGCTGCTTCTAAAGCTAAACGCTACTTTCCTTTATCCTTGGCTGCTGAAGGTAGCGCGATGATAGGCGGTAATTTATCTACTAATGCCGGAGGTACCAACGTACTAAGATATGGAAATGCTCGTGATCTGGTTCTTGGACTCGAAGTTGTACTATCGGATGGGCGGATATGGAACGGGCTACGTGGATTGCGAAAAGATAATACTGGCTATGACCTTAAGCAGCTTTTTCTTGGCTCCGAGGGAACACTTGGTATTATAACCGCAGCCGTCTTAAAAATCTTTCCTGAACCAACTGAAGTTTGCAGTGCATTCTGTGCTGTACCCAATGTTGCTGCTGCGGTTGCTTTGTTAGAACTTGCTCGAAGCGAGAGTGGCGATGCGGTAGAAACTTTTGAGTTGATGCCTCGTTTGATGATTGATCTAGTAATTAAACATATTGCGGATTGCAAGGATCCTTTGAGTGAGCGCTATGATTTCTACGTTTTACTGGAATTAGTATCCACTGCTTCGCTAGATATTAGGTTATCAGAGCGGCTAGAATTGATTTTGAGTAATGCTTTTGAATCTGGGCTAGTGATTGATGCCGCTATTGCTCAGAACGAAACCCAGCGCCAAGCATTTTGGAAGCTGCGTGAAAATGCTTCCGAAAGCCAAAGAATTGAGGGTGCTTCGATCAAAAACGACATTTCAGTGCCAATATCGCGCATCGCTGAGTTTTATGATATTGCTTGGATTAAGGTCGCAGAAATGGAACCTAATATACGGTTGGTTGCTTTTGGTCATATTGGTGACGGCAATTTGCATTACAATTTACAAATTCCAGAACACAGTGAAAAGAATGCCTTCTTAGCTCGTTGTGAAGAGTTTAATGGGGTTATCAACGATATTGTTTTGGAAATGGGAGGATCTATCAGTGCTGAGCATGGTATAGGCCGTCTTAAACGAAAAGAACTTGCTCGTTATAAAGATAAAGTTTCTATGGATCTTATGAAAACTATCAAAAATGTCATGGATCCGGGTGGGATTTTTAATCCTGGTAAGGTGCTCTAAGCATATTTAATAACAACCGTTACTTTGTTCTCTTAATAGTTTACTCATATTTGTACTAGCCAGTTGATACAGCCATTTTATTTGAATAAGACTATGATCTTCGATTTAATTTAAAATTACTACTAGTAGAGCAAGTGTAGTCGTTACCCCTGACTAAATCGGTTGGCTTATTATTATATACTTTAACATGGTATGTTTTTTTCTTTAGGAATGTATTTCGCTAGAAAATAGTGGCTGAGTTAAGCTAAATCATCACTTTTTATTGTTAAACTATAGAAAGTTGTTCATATTTTTGGTTCTTTTTATACGTACTAATAAATAATTAACAGTAATCTCTTTAATTATTTATTAAATTCTTTGTCAAGATATGAGGCTATATTTGCAATGTGATCGACGACTTAATTCAAAATTCTAACGTTACAATAGACGCTTCGTATATTAGCAGGGACGCTGTAATAGATTTCAATTCAATTGAGAAAATGATACTAATAGTATAGTTATTATTGTTATCTTAAAGTGAAAAGGCAATAATAAACTGATAGTGATCGATATAAATACTTGTTTTTACTTTAAAAAGTTGCTATTTGTGAAATATTTTCGCTTACTTAATTTGATATTGACCAAAGTTGATAAATTCAGTAAAGTAAATTACACTCTTTATAGTTGTTTATCTGTTATAAATTCTTCATAGTGTAATTAAAAAAAAGTCAAAGGTCGTTTTGTATGTTAGTTATAAGAAATATTATCGAATTTAAGCAATGATTTTTGATGAATTATCCAAAAACAACTATCATACGGTTTAAATACTTAAGTAAGTTTTATTACTCTATAAGCTAATTATCTAGCTTTTGAGTTGTTAATAGTTAAGTGAAGATATACTTCTAAGAATCCTTTTTAAGAAAAGCAATATAACTCTATAGCTTAGTCTAGTTTTTTTATTGAAGAAATATAATATATTAAGTATAAATCTTGATTTGATTATTTAACTGAGATTAAAAATCTACCTTTTTACAGAAGACGATAAGTTTTTTGTTTGTAAAAATGTTTTTCAAGTTATCATAGAATAAGATGATGTAGACTGTTATAACGGAGACTATTACTTACAGAAGTTTTTAACCATCGATAATCTAAGCCATTTCGAACTATCATCGTGTTCTCTTTATTTTTTTAATTTGGATTTACATATGTTCTACTTTAAGGCTGGTTACTTATTATGCTGAACTGCATAAGTATATCTACAGAGGGCCTTGGTTAAAATACGAGTAGTTTAAAGTAGCTGTCCCTGTTGTTTAAGATATATTGTAGGTGAGGTTAGAACTTATTTAACTACAAAAGAGAAATATAATGCTATTTTAGTTTATAGTGGACTTCATGGATATGTGTTGCTACTTCAAAACAATAATCCTGTTACAGTATTGGTGTATTCCATCCTGATACTGCCTTAATTTCTAGAAACTCTTCTAGTCCATATATCCCTCCTTCACGACCCTTGCCGGATTGCTTATAGCCACCAAATGGACTTTCTGAGTGTCGAGAAGCTCCATTTACTACAACCATACCGGAACGTAGGCGACGAGCTATACGCTGAGCACGAGCTATGTCACCACTCTGCACATAGTTAGTCAGACCATATCTAGTATCATTCGAGATCCTTACTGCTTCTTCTTCGTTATCGAATGGCATTATCGATAAGACAGGCCCAAAGATTTCTTCGCGAGCAATTCTCATTGCATTATCTACATCGGCAAAAACTGTTGCTTGCACAAAATATCCGATATTAAAGCCATCTGGCCGACCAATACCTCCGGCTATTAGACGCGCTCCTTCGTCGATACCAGATTGAATGAGGCCTTGTACTTTGTTAAATTGCGTTTCAGAAACTAGAGGGCCAATATGAGTACCGTGCTCATTTGGTTGACCTACAGCAGTGCTTTTAGCTGTAGCAGAGGCAATTTCTAGTGCTTTGTCATAAACTGAGCGTTCTACCAACATTCTGGTTGGAGCGTTACATGATTGTCCGGTATTGTTGAAGCAGTGGATAGCACCACGCTTGACTGCTTCAGGGATATTAGCATCAGCAAATATAATGTTTGCTCCTTTTCCACCCATTTCTAGAGCTACGCGTTTAACTGTATTGGCAGAGGATCTAGTTAAAGCAATACCAACTTTTGTAGATCCGGTAAAGCTTATCATGTCAACATCGGGGTGGCTGCCTATTGCCTCACCTACGGTTGGACCATCACCATTTACCAAGTTGAATACACCGTTTAAAAAACCAGCTTCTTCCATAAACTCTGCAAAAAGTAGCGAAGACATAGGCGCAATCTCTGATGGTTTCAGGACTACGGTACAGCCAACTCCTAACGCAGGTACAACTTTCATTGTTACTTGATTCATTGGCCAATTCCATGGAGTAATCAACCCACAAACACCCACTGGCTCATGTATCAGGAATTCATCTGGTGTGTTATCACGTAAACGATGTTCAAATTTGAACTCCCTTAGCACTCGAATAAATGATTTAATGTGTCCTAGTCCAGCTGCAGCTTGAGCGTTAATTGCTAAATCAATAGGAGCTCCCATCTCCATGGAAATTGCTTTTGCCATTTCTTCGACGCGAAGTTCATAAATTTCTGCTAGCTTCTCAATTTTTAGTATACGCTCTTCTATTGGGGTATCATTCCAGACTTCGAACGAATTTTTTGCTGCAGCAACTGCTTTATTAACATCGTGACTAGATCCTAACGAGATTACACAAAAGGGAGCTTCAGTCGCTGGATTAATTACATCAAAATCGTTAGGAACCATGGGAGGAGTCCAAGTGCCATTGATGTAGAAGTTAGTCTTGCGTAGCATTTTTTGTATTCCTTATCGCGATAAATTATCACTAAACTACAATCAATTCAGCGTACGATTGCGCATAATCAATGAAATACAGATAAATAATCTTACAAAAAAGCACCAATATGCATTAATCGTAATTTATTATGGCTTTAAAGGGGCCAATCAGTTTGTTTGCATTCACTAGAATACTGAGATTTTTCTTGGTAAATCCAATAAGCAAACCAAGCAGTTAGATTTATAGTAACAAATTTGACTAATTATTACCTTCCTTAATTAAGATATCTTAATAAGATACCTTATTAATATTGTGAATAAATATTTCTTTCCCTCAACATAACTCCTGCTTATACCACGCTTAATTAAGGTATAAACAATGCCTGAATAATTACTAAATCTACACTAAAGACTGTTAAAATAAACATTAATTCAATAAGCTGTATATTTATTAGCAAACTAAATTTAATCAGAGTAATTTAGTGTATTGCTTGTTTATATTTCCTAAACATCTTTGAGATTAGATATCAATCTTAGTTAATAAAAATATACAACCAATAAAATTGCATTTATAAATTCTTAACAGGTGGCTGATAATGCAATTTACTGTTAAAATACTTAAATTAACTCTAGCATGTTTTGATAAATTTTTAAGAATTCATCAATTACTACTAAAGTATAGATAACTGCATCAGCATACAAAGAGCTAGAATGTAGCACTTTTTTGTATGCAATTCAATCTTATTTGGGATTTTTTATCATAAAGCGTATGCTTAAAGCACAATTAATGATTAAAAAAAATCTCAAGTGGGTTTTATTAAAAGTGATTTTATCATGTTATCGATATAATTTTCCTAAAATTAAAGCGTGCAGATTATAGCCAATAGGCATTTATTTAAATATAAATTAATGCCTATTCTCTGTATCCATCGATACTAGATATGGATATTTATTTTAGAAACAGTTTTCTAAATTAGTTTATTCCATAAATTTAGCTGTTGAAGAATCTATCTTTTAGAGTATACTTATGCAAAGTAAAAGGTTGACTTGTATAATTTCCTTGCTAATATTCTACAAAATGTTTAACTTTTACTTCGTAATAATGCAACCATCATGCCTGTTCAATTAAACTAATACTTCATTAGATCACAAAAAATTTTTCTGAAAGATTATCGACAGGATATGTTGCCGTGATCTAACTCAAAGTAGTCATACATTTCTATGAGGACTGCTGGCGATATTGTAAATCTAGATGTAAAGTTGGATTTACTCTAGCCACCCGAATTTCTAAAGATAGTTTTATGTCAGATAGAGTTAGTAATATATTTTATGTGATATGCCTTAGTGGCCGCGTTAAAGCAATAGACTAATGATTAGCCCGGTTGAATTTATACATCCCCTTAATTATACATTCTTTATACGTAAGCACATTTCGTAACATAATATTTGAGATTAATTTTTTAATTACTTGCTAAGTAGAATTTTCAAGATTTTTGCGCCTTAATACATAATTATATACTTAAATACCTATACATAATTATATATTTAATACCTAAACTATATACCTTGAATTATTTAATTTTCTGTACAGTGTTAGCTATAGTCATAAATCTTGACTGGTAAAGCTAGTTTTTGAGCTGACAGGCGTCCCAGTGAAGCAAGTAGTGAGAAAGCTGCGACGACAGCATTTCTATCAGCAGTTACTAAAGCTACTTTAGTCTTCAATCGCTCATGTTCAGCATCGAGAATGTCTAGCACGCTACGGTTACCGATATTCGCCTCTTGGCGTATCCCTTCAAGCGCTAGTTGGGAGGAAATAACCGCTAATTTTAGCGATTTAATTTGCTCTATTGCAGTTTTATAATCTTCGTAAGCGTTAGTAGCTTTTTCTATTACTGCACGACGTGTATAGTCTATCAATAGGCGCAATCGATTAATTTCTTCTTTAGCGGATCTAATTTGAGAATACACGATACCTTTCTGGTAAATGGGCACAACAAGTTGAAGCTCAGCGGTCAGAGCAGTTGTATTATTGTCGTATCCTCTTGTATTATAAGATTGTTCTGCTTGAGCAATTAACGAAACTTTCGGTAAAAGCTCAGATTCAGCGTGAGATAGGGCATACTGCGCTTCCATTTCCTTAGATTTTGCTTGACTTATGCTATAGTTTTCGCGTACAGCGATATTGATTGCTTCTTCTCTAGTATCCGGCAAACCATTCGGGATTTTTGGTTTAGTTAGTGCAGTTGGCAAGCTACCAATAACACGCTCGAAAGCGATACGTGATTTGATTAAATCGCTTTCTGCCTTGGTGCGTTCTGCCTGAGCGCTAGCTTGACGGGCCTTAGACTGCGCGACGTCTGTATGGGTGGTTTCACCTAATCTGAGCCTATCTTTCGTAACTTCTAATTGCTTATTTAAGTGTTGAGTATTGTTTATTTGTAGATCAAGAATCGCGGCATCTCTTATAACGTTCATGTATGCAACAACCGCGTCATATAACGTATTTTGTTCGGTTTGAAACAGGTCAGTACGATCCATCTTTACATTGATTTTTGCTTTATTTATTTCTGAAGCAACTCTGCCAAATGTGTAAAGAGGTTGATCGACAGTAAGTAATCCAGTAATCGGGTAAGAACTGCTATCTGCTGTCTTTACACCAGCGCTGGCTGCATTAACATGGGTAATTCCAAAATTAGCTGTAAGGTTGATGGTGGGCTGCCAACCGCTTTTAGCCTGAGCAACATATTCATTTGTTTGACGTAGACGTAGGCACGCCGCATGCAATTCAGGATTAGTTTCATACGCTAGTGATAAAGCTTCTTTCAAATTTTGTCCTTGAGCAATTGAAATGCCGCTTATCACAGCAACTAAGGTTAGTAGGGCTAAGCTCTTGGCTGGAAAATTGAGTAACTTAGCAAGCAATATCATGGCACTCTCTTTAATTAGGTGTATTTTATAAAAAGATAAAAAATCATAGATTAATATCATAATATAATTTTCTTAAAATACGAACCTTGTCTTTGTACGGAAGTTAGAGAGTAAAGGAGTGTTTGCGTTAAAAAGAACTCTTCGTCCTATATGTGATTTGACTTTTTCATATAGTACTGCTATGCCAGGTCCGTTAGGTAAATCATACTCAACCGTGACAAGTCTTCCTTTGTCAGATAGTTTATCTAATAGACTCTGTGAAATAGTTTCAACACCGCCATCAATGATGATTATGTCATAAGGAGCTTGCTTAGCGCATCCCAAAGTAAGCGGAACGTTAATGATAAGTGCGTTGTCTATATTCAAGGTTTGTAGATTAAAATTTCCTGCATCTACCATGCCTTGCATATCATCTACCCCTATGACAAAAGAGACTAATTGAGATATAATCACAGTAGAGTAACCGGTTCCACAAGCAATATCTAATACTACGTCATTTGATTTTGGCAAAGCTGCCTGTAATAAACGTGCTAACACCATTGGTTCCAAGATGTAACGACCATCACCAATTTCTAGCGCTTTATCTACATAAGCAATTTCTTTCATAGCTTTTGGTACGAAGAGTTCACGAGGGATGGTATGAAAGACGTTGATTAAATCTTGATTGGTTACTTTATTAGCTAGAATTTGGCTTTTAACCATATTCATTCGTGCTATAGCGAACTTATCCATACAAACTACCTTACTTATCGGATGCGTAGTCTTTATTAAAAGAGTAATTAGCTATAAATTTTTTAAACTTATGTTTATTAAATAAATCATATTAACTTAATGAATTGTCGTGATAAAAATTGTATATAGAATAATATAGAATTCAATCCATTTAATATACAAGTCAATGATATATAGAAAACTAAGCGTTTATCTAATCAATATGCAAAGTTCCATTCAAAATTTAATAAGCTATAAGTTTTAATCAACAACCAAGTTCTTTCGCACAGGTTATTGTTATTTTTCAAATTTAGAGCTTTATGTGTCAATATAACTTTATTTACATAATCAAGCAAAATTATTAAATAATGATTATTAGGTAAATTTTCTTATTGTCAATATTCTTATATTGACATATAGTATTGCTTAATATAGCTAGATACGTTGGATTATAGCTAAGTTTACTGGTTTTTGCTGCCAACAAGGCCTTTAATGCAAAAGGTCAATGTTTTTTGACTGTGCAAATATTTTTAGTACCATAGATTTTGTGTTTAGCAAACGCTATTACTTAAGTGGAACAGCAACAAAGCTTGCTCAATTTATGTTAGGATTATTTTAAAATCAAATAAAAAGCTGTGTAGGCTAATTCTTTATAAATTAATAGCAGTAATTGAAGTAGCAATAATTACTATTTGTTTTTTTTAGATAAAAATAACGATCTTTATGTTGAAGTAGAGATGGGCTTCCTCGTATTAGCCAGATATACCTTAATGCACTTATTATACAACCATCGTAACCATGTACAATTATAATTACCTATTGATGTGAGGAACAATAACAATGTATAATAAAGTGATGCATTGAACTTAGTGTGCATTGAAGAAACTATAAAAGGTCATACAAGTAGTAAACTATCTGCATCATAAATCTTTATTAGCAATGTCATATAAATAACGGTGAGTTGTATTTGTATTATTGCTTACATGCAAAAATTCTTCTTAGAAGATTTTAAATGAAAATTATACAACAAGCACTATTAATTCGGCTAAATTTATGGTTTATTCTATTCTAGGGTGCTTTTATACTCATAGCTCACTGAAAGTGATTCAATTTTACCTAACAATCTTTCTATTACTAATTACAAAAATTACGCATGACTTAATTTTGAAGAAATATCAACCTTAAGACTACTATTGTTAATTTTTGAATAAAAAGTTAAGAGCATGTAACATCATGCAAAAGCACGCAATAATCTTTAAAATATTATTAACAATATCTGCTATATATTCTCATACCAAACAATTAATATACTAAAAATAATTGATTTCTTGTGAGCATAGCATTAATACATTTTCGCAGGGAAGGTAGAATAGAATAATCTGAATATGGATTTAGAATTAGATTCTTAATCCGTAACCTATTTCCGCCAACCAGCTAAAAAACCACGAAAGACAGCATAAAGTTTAGTAATTGTGTTAGTATCGTAGACTATCACTTTCCATACATAATACAGCGCAGCACAAAAATCCCATGCGACCCACGCCGGAACTTCAGAAAAAAATTTTCGCCAAACTCTTACTCGGTTGCGGTAAATCATATGGATTCGCCATGTTGGATGAGTAATTATTGCGAATTTACATCCAAGTAATGTGATATGTTGAAAATCCCCTAATCGATGATCAAGTGTTGCGTTGCCTACGCCAATTATCTCAAATTTTGTCTGACGCATGCGCAGGCAAAACTCGATATCAACGTAGTCGATAAAGAACGGCACTGGCATCCATCCAACCAAATCAAGCACATCTCGTCTAATTAGGCTACCTGAAGCAATAGCGAAGATGGCAGAACGGACCAGTTGCCCGGGTAGCATTGCAGTGCGATGTAAATCCCAGCCTGTGTCGCTGGATAACATATATTGTTTTAGATTCCCCCTTGCATCGCAGAGTCTAGGCGATAATAGACCTACGTATTTACGATCTGAAGCTAGTGATCGCCAGCCATCGAGCAATTTAACTACCATATCATCTGCTGGGACACTATCGTCATCTAGTAGCAAGATCCAGTCAGCTCCTGCACTACGGGCAATTTCCAGCCCCTGGTTCTGGGCAGATGCTATTCCCAGGTTAGTAGTATTTTCAATAATTATTAACGCTGAATCTGTTGTTATTTTCTTGCGTAGATACTGGCGTACATTTTTTGTGCTTGCATTGTCCACCAGAATGACCTGAGAGCTTTGTGCTAAAGCAGACTGTAGGACATCATTTAACCTTGTATCCGGCTCATGACTAACAACTACTGAGATAATAATTTCGCTATTCGGGCTGCTTGCTAAGCAATGGTCTTGTAGGTTATTAGAAATTGGTCGCGCATCAATTCCTCTTTGTAAGAAACGTAGCGGAGACCAAGTCATAGCATCAAGTGCGCTTACTTTACTCGTTTGAGAAATAATTGAACGTTCTCGTAAGATTTCTGGAAAAGCTTGAATCGCCTCTCGTAGTGCACTTACTCGTATTCTTGCATTTACAAATTTACCGCACAAAAGTACTTTTAACACACTTGCAAGCGCTAGAACAATCATTACTGGAGAAAACATTAAAGCCGTTAAACCAGGCATACATCGCACATAAGTCCAAACACGATTTCTTGTGGCAAATCGTAAGACAAAATTTGAAGATGCTGAGCTTGATTCTACATGCTGCACAACTGCCCATGGAGTAATTACCGCTTGCCATCCGGCTCTTCTTAGCCGTAGGGCAAGGTCTACATCCTCATAATAGCAAAAAAATCGTTCACAGAATCCTCCTACCATATCGAATGCTTCACGCCGGTACAATGCAGCAGTAGCGCATGCGCCAAAAACTATACTTTCTTTTATTGGGACTGCTAGACTATTTTTTCCTCCTCGCCATGCTGCCCCCCAGGGAGAATACATATCGCCCATTCCGTCTAACTTGTTTGTATTCTTCTCGCTAAGTTGTACGGAGGCGATAGCGGCCGCTTCGGGGTGACGATTAGCTGCAGCAACAAGAGCATCTAACCATCCAGGTGTAGCGAAAGCATCTGGGTTCAGTGTTACCAGGTAATTTCCTTTGGCTAATTTTACTGCTAAATTAATACCGGCCGCAAAGCCTATATTATTTGGTAAGCTTACTATTCGTAACCAATTGTAATAGGGGATTGATTCAATCGAACCATCTGTTGACGCATTATCAACCAAGATCACCTCAAACGCTCTTCTGCTTTGATGATCTAGAGCTTTTAGACAGCGACCTAGATTAAAGCCAGACTGATACGCCACAATTAAAATAGATGCAAAAGTATGTGATACCGGCGCGGCCTTCACTAGCTTACTCTATAAAGTATCCAAAACTTCGTAGCATAATATACATAGAAACATTTGTGTCTATCTAGTCATAATTGTTATGATATCTTGTATATTATGATATCTTGTGTATAATCTAAAGTAAAGCTATCAGTAGCGATAAACTTACTAAACTCTTCTATTATCATCCAGCGATGATAGATTCTTTCAATCTGATACAGCTTAAGTTTAATAATTATAAATTTATGTTGCCAGTTTTTTTAGATGATTATTTCTGAATCGCAAGTTACATTCGACGGATTTAGCTTTAGTATTTAATGCTTAAATTATAACATCAAGATAAAATATTTAACGCATTTTGTAAGAATGGTAGATAGACAACGATTTTATCTGTAGTTATGACTCTCTAAATATTTTCGATGTCATGCTTACCTTCTGTTCAAGAAAACAGCTGCACAACTTATGTTCAACTTTTGACATAAGGCAATGATCACATAAGGTACAAATTTTTTACTAAACGGCTAAATGCACTTTATGATACTAGCCAAGAAATTTCTGGTACCATACCTAGTATAACTTTAATGAAATATGTTCGTAGCTAACTATCACAAATTCTTGTCTGACAAGAACCTAGCTCGACCTAAATTGGGGTGACTTTTTAAAAAAGTCCAGGTAGGTTTTAAATTATTATTAAATAATGCAATTTAATTATAAAGAATAGATGATATCGAATATCAAGCCATTACTATCGACATGCAATTACTCTTTATACAAAAGAAAAAGATTATCGAAGGAATTTATTAATCATACAAGCTATATCAAGATAATTAAAACTAAATCAGAATAAATCATCAGTATTTATAGCAGATAGTACAAAGCCAATCTAAAGCATAAAATACGGATCCTATAATCAGAATTATCAAAGATAAAAATACACTACATCCTCGATCTATCTTAAAAAAATCTACTGCAATAAGTCCAAGACAAACTTTGGTAAAGCAAAACTACCTAAATGGATCAACGGCGTATAATATTGGGTTTTAAAACTAACATTAGCAAATCTATTCTCAATAGTAGAGAGTTTAATATTACGTGCTCTTTTATTATTAGCTGCCCAACCGAATGCCATGAAACCACCCTGATAGGTTGGTATTGGAGCAACAAAGAACCAAACATCTATGAAACTTTTTCTAAGACGGTTCCAAGAATCGGTTATCAATGAGCCTTGCAAGTAAGGAACACCATTTTGTGTTACCACAATTCCGTCATCCGTTAGACAACGACTACATGCGTTATAGAATTCTTCAGTGAATAGAACTTCACCTGGGCCAACAGGGTCGGTGCTATCGATTATAATAACATCAAATCGACGACGTGTTTCAGTGATATAGCTAGCACCATTCGTAATTATCAGCTCCAAACGCGAATCCGTAAAAGCACCTGAGCTAATAGATGGTAGATACACTTTGCTCATATCAACCACTACGCGATCAATTTCTACCATCGTCACCTGCTCAACCTCGGGATGTTTAAGTACTTCACGAATCATGCCACCATCGCCGCCGCCAATTATCAATACACGTTTAGCATTACCGTGAGCATTTAATGGCACATGAGTCATCATCTCGTGATAAATAAACTCATCTCCTTCGGTAGTTTGGATTACATTATCAAGCGCAAGCACTCTACCAAATTTTGCATTCTCAAATATGATCAATTCCTGATGGTTAGTTTCCCCGCGGTAAAGAAGTTTTCCGGTACGAAGGCCCTGGTTCCACCAGGGATGTAAAGTTTCGATAAACCAATTAGTCACGCTACAATACCCCGACGATGATCGCCTACATTAATGCGTTCAGGCTTAAAGGCTGTTTTAAGCACATCCACTGATTTGTACGGTTGAGCTTCTCCGCACATGAAAATGTCAAATGCCGCATAGTAGCATTCTGGCCAAGTATGTACTGAGATATGAGATTCTGCAAGCACAACTACACCGGATACACCGCCATTTGGCGAGAAACGATGCAAGTGAATATTTAATAAGGTTGCCCCAGCTTCTTTTACACATTGCTTTAGCGTTGTTTCTATATGTTCTATATCATCAATTTGTGATGCTCCCCATAGATCAATGACTAAATGAGTACCGGCAAACGTTAGCCCATCACGTTTAACAAAATGATCGAAGCGTTCATCTGAGCTAGTAAAGCTAGTCGAAGGAAGAAGAACAATGTTGTCAGTGCGATGATTGCCATCTAATGCATCATTGCACTGTTCCGTTTTGGTTTTTGAATCAAGCTCCAATGACCTCTTAGTCTGCATATAATTTAACCCCCTATTTATAAACTATCATAGTTGATTCCTAAAATAGTTGTTTCCTAAAAGTAAAAATTAATGATGAAAAGTATAGTTGGACATAATCAATTAAGCTAAGTAAAATATTTCTCGAAGTCTATGGTGTTAAGACTAGTAAGGTAGTCTTAACACCATAGAAGAATGTTAGTCTTAACACCATAGAAGAATGTTAGGACTTAGTGATTCTTGGCTACATTAAATACTTTAAGTAACCCATTGACCTAATCACTATAGGTCGAATTTGAACAAGCAGTCAAGAGGATTTAAAAATAATTCTTTAAGATCAATTGAATATTCTAAATCTCTCAAATATAGTGCTTATTTATGCATTTTGCGATTTATTTTGCCCTCTCCCATTAATTCTTGTTTCCACACTTCTAAAGGTAAACTATTATTAAACTTGACTCTTGATTTTTCTTAAGGTAACATATAGCATATTTTTACAATTTCTCTCGATTATTCGCCTTCATTATATTTTCCTATGCTCAATCAGAGCAGTTTATTGCCTATGTTCAATATTAAAGTAAATCAAAAGGCATGCTAAATACTTAGGTCTAAGATATTTATCTTAAGACCTCCGACATTTTAGAGCTCTAGAACATAACTTGCATTTATTTTGGTACTACTAATTTTGAGTTGGATTTGATTAATTTTTACCAAAAAAACTTCATTTTAGTGATGTATCTTCAAGCATCTTTTAGATCTTACTTTCCAATAATCAATCTTAGCTTTTATTAGTAGCTTTTTACAAAATAGTGCACTGCTCTCGTATAAAATAATGAGATTATTTTATACGAGCAAGATAGAACAGCTAATCAAATAATTATATGACGGTCGATTTATCGTTTTATTGTAGAACAATATCTATTTTGCATAACTTAACTGGGATAAGTATCAGATAGTTAACCAGAGCAAGTTTTATTAAGTTTTTTTTATTAAGTTACTATACTTGATTGATGCAAATTTATACTTTGCTCGTAGTTAGCTAATAATTACTTTAACATGTAGATTATTTTTGTTTCTTAAATCTAAGAAGTAGAGCATTTTAAGCAGTTTTGTAATAAATTGTTTATTTGCAATTCTAACTGCACATAATTTCAAGTTATCTTGACATAATATACTTATTAATTAAAAGTATGCTTGTAGTTGTCATTCGATTACGACATTGTGTTTGACTTCAGCTTACAGTACCCTTAGAGGTTTATAATGAGGTATGTTAATAATTGGGTGCTTACTTTAATTTATTTTTGTATTAAGCTTCCAATTACTGCTGCGGTAATACTTTTTGCCGTATCTAATTGGAAATCGATATCGTTGAAGCTATGGCCTTTGCCAGGAGTATTAGATATTCCGATGTCCCTTGTATTCGTGTTGGCGCTCGTTATTGGCTTTATTGTAGGGGCGGTGATCGCTTGGAGCTGGGGGTTTAATCATAATATGCGCGCTAATCGAGCTGAGAAGCGATTAAAAACTTTGGAAAGTGAGCTTACTTTTATGCGTGTTCGTGAAGAAGAGATCCGGACTCAGTTGCCAAAAGCATCCAAGAGTTTTAATTTTATTGATAAACAAATAAGCTAATGAATACTTGCGAAAGAATATTTGTTGCTATTGACACTACGGACATGGAGGAAGCTAAATCTTTAGTCACCAGGCTGCGTAAGCACGTAGGTGGCATTAAATTAGGTATCAATTTTCATAACACTAATGGACATGACGGAGTTAGAAAAATTGCTGAGGATATACCGCTTTTTCTTGACCTAAAATATCACGATATTCCTAATACTGTTGCAGGAGCTGTTCGTTCCGCTGTGAGCGTTTGTAGGCCAAAGATCATTAATGTTCACGCCTCAGGCGGAGTAGCGATGATGTTGGCGGCAGTCGAAGCTAATCTAGAAACTGCGGACAAGATCGGTATTACTCCGCCGCTGATGATCGCAGTTACTGTGCTTACAAGCATTGATGACGATGATCTTGCAATGATTGGACAATCTTGTCCATCTCGTATTCAAGTTAAACGTTTAGCGCTACTAGCCAAGAAATCGGGCTGCGACGGGGTAGTTTGTTCTCCTCATGAGATTCGGATACTTAGACTAAATTGCGGGGATGGTTTTAGGTTAGTTGTTCCAGGTATACGGCCATTTGATTTGACCAAGGATGACCAAAAAAGGAAAATGACCCCAAAAGCAGCGATTGCTGCTGGAGCTGACTATTTAGTAATTGGTAGGCCCATAACTCAAGCACCTAATCCTGCTGCTGCTGCTAAATCTATATCAAATATGCTGCTATGATAATATATTTTCCTTCAACTAATCAACGACCGGCAGTTAGTTTTTATATAAAATTATGCTTGTTTACTGGGCTATTCTATAGATAGGAAATAGTGGTTTGCGGTAGCGTATTACTTATCTTAGCTTATGATATAATTTTTTTGACTAAAAAAAACTAATTGATTAGTTCGAGTGTGTAGGTAAAATCTATTATTCTATTTAGAAATTTCACGAAACTTTCCCTCGAAGATTTACTAAATTTTGTTTCTAGTATTGACCGCTAGCGATAATCAAAATACGTAATATCGGTAACGATAAAATAAGTTAATTTATATTTTAGAGTAATTGTTAAGTAATAGCAAAACATTGTTCGAAATTATAGCTGTGTTTGCGGTGAAGGTTTTTGCGTGAGTATTTTTAATAATATTCTTAATAAAATATTCATAAATAACCAAGTAAACTCATTGTTGATTTACTTGGTTATAGCAAGCTGGCTAGATAAGCTAATGTTTGGTTTAACATATCGTGAATAAATTAACTTTTTGAATGATTTAATTTTGTAGTTTAAGGTTTCTTCAATTGCTTTCCTTGGTCGTAAATTATAATCATTGATCATCATAAATCGTAACAAAAGGCAATCTAACTTTTTTATGACACTACAATCTCTAATAGTACTATAAAAATTTGTTATGCTTACGTGTTTAGTTTATTCAATAATATAGAAAATTAAACTTTAACTTGCTAAATAAAACAACGTTTTGTTCTTAATAATTAAAAAGCAGCATGAATTTTCTGGTAACATTAAAGATTACCAAGTTATTAGGTTCATTTTTGGTATTATCATTTGATATCTGATAGAGTATACTATTGAATAATCACTAAGTATAAATGTTAAAATTTACAATCTACATAATTAATAATATAAACATTTATGATTATTTACATGTTATTTTATTCTTTTCTTATTTGTTGAAAAGATATAGCTCAAATAATAATACTACTTATGTTGCAGCTTATATAAGCAATTATAAAAGATTATGCTTATGCAACTACCTCTGATGTATTACTGAAAAGCTATTTTGTAAAATAAACTTATTAGAAATAAGAAAAAGCAATTTGCCATTTTATAGATGAACTAAGTTGTATAAATTAACGCTTATTTTCAATTTATTGATTATAATTTAAGCGAATTTATTGTAGATATCTTGATTTTGTTTAGAACGCCACAGTGCGTAAATTTAAAAATATCAAAGTCAATTTTAAGACACTTTCTTACAGGCAACAATTTTTAATTCTTAGAAATTAAGATCTAGGGCAGATTGTTAAAAATACAATTACTATAACAATTATAAAGCTTGTTTTGGAAGTAGTTTATATAGTTGCTATCTTCCATAAAAATTTATTCAATTTTTGCAAAACCTCTGAATGGTGAAAATTTTTAATAAATACCTTGTTCAACAATCCCTTCGGCACAATTCACTTAAAATTCCATTTCTCATATCATACATAAGACCGTAAACCTGCAAATTAATAGAATTCGACCAAGCATTTTGCACAATCGTGGTGTGACATAGATTATCTACTTGCTCGATAACATTAAACTCTGCAAGCTGTTCAAGGGCCTTTTCTTGGAGCATATTTTCTGGCAATTCTCGTACATGCAAACGATGCACTAGTCGTATATGATTTAGCCAGTTATCAATTAAATTGTTATTATTACCAGCCATTGCTGCACGTATACCACCACAGCCATAATGACCGCATACTAAGATGTTAATGATACCAAGCACTTCTACGGCAAACTGTATAACAGACAAACAATTCAGGTCGGAGGGCACAATCAGGTTTGCTATATTGCGATGGACAAATACTTCCCCAGAAGGTAGATCCAAAATTTGGTTAACAGGCAATCGACTGTCCGAGCAGCCTATCCATAAAATATCAGGGGTTTGTTGAAGAGAATTTTGATCAAAATAGCTAGGATCAGCAGTTTTTATACGCGTTGCCCATTGACGGTTACGATCTATGATTCGTTTGATATCATTCATCTAATTTACCTAAAAATAATTCAATTATTGTTTACATATATCTTGGCTGCAGCGTCATTCGCTATAAATAGCTGATGCTGCAAACCGATCGTCATTTTAGACTACCGCTTAATTTCTCTAGATACATTCCTGATATTTTTAATCTAAATATTAATTGGTAGGCTAATATGTTCTACATCGTTTATAATAATTACTTATCTATAAGTAAGATATTTATTTAATTACTTATCTATAAGTAAGATATTTATTATAAAAAGTATGTATATTTTAGAGATTTATGCCTTGAAATTATTAATTATTTCCACTTTAACTGCCTACCTTATGATTGTCTTAAAGAATGGACCCATATTTAATTTATTAGGGCAACATGAATAAAAAATTTATGAACTTCGAGCGAGATGCTTAATAAAATTCCACTATATATTCCGTGTTATCTACTCCTAGTGGACAAATCAGCCTGATATAGTATACCTCATCAAGACAGTAACAAGAGAAGTTGCTTTTGATATGCTAGATAACATGGTAAATTTATAATATGTTTTATATAAAATTATGTTTATATAAAACAAAATTTAATTTTTAGTTAGAAAATACTATCTAGTAAAACTACAGCAATTATTAGGGGAGGGGTAATCAATTTATACAATTGCTGCATGTATTTTGACTGTTACTGTAAAAAAAATGATAATGTCAGTCGACAGTCTAATTTTTATATCGAAATTTGGAGGATATTAATAGCTAAAATTAGAATTTTAGTAAACCTTCTCGATAGATATGATCTAAAGCATTAAAGAAATTTATCAATTACCCAGGTAGTGTAACAGTCAAACGCTTGCTGAAAGCTAATAGTGGATGTGAGTAATTTTAGCATAAATAATGCTTGATATTAGAGTGTGAGTCGAAAGGAATTTGTTTGACAAGATAGGCAATAATTAATCTAGAAATTTGCTTTATTAGAATTATTTTTTATTGTAAAAATCTGCCGCAATTAAGTGCTATTTGTTTTAAATAAATTAAACTAGCTAGTTACTACAATAGCATGCGAAAATTAAGATAAAATATTTGGCGGTAAATCATCCGATGATGAATTGTTTAGATTATAAAGTTTAAAGTTTTACAAAGTTTAAGGTTTTGTTTAAGAATATGGTTTAAGTTATAAATAATCACACTCAAATTGTTGAGTTAATATATAAAAGTAGTTTTTGTCGAAGATCTCTTGATTGGTTGAGATAGTATAGCCAGTTTATAGTTAATACGTTGCCAGATTGCTACAGGCGTGCGCAGCCGTGTCTTGGAAAGGTACTTAATTAATATACTAGTTCTTCTGAGCAACATCAAAGGATGAAATTTGTTCCGCTTGCTGTTGTAAATAATACATCAAGATTTTTACTTTTATTTAGATAGTAAGTGCATAGAAAACGTTTTATAGTCTATTTTCTATGTTAATTAAAATAATTAAACCAAATCACTAACTTCAAAGAAGAATGATTCATTTCATAGTATGGGCATTTTAAATGGTAATGTTATATTTGCCGTCAATTTTATGGAGTATTTATACCATATTATTGACTAAAATAAATTAAGCTAGTCGCATCAATTTTCAACTGAAACAATAATTGCTTAGGTTATTATTTTTTTTAATTTGCTTTGGTTGAGTGATTGTCTTTTTACAATAAATCTTTAGTTATATTTTTTTTTGCATAAGATATTACTGTGCTGATAACCTATAGTGGATAAATACCATTTGTTTTCTTAATTTATGTTATGAATCAAACTATCGCTCAAAAACTGCAATAAATTATTTAGCTGTAGCTAACATTAAAGATACGCTATAGCTGTAGCTAACATTAAAGATACGCTATACTATAAATTTATTACAAGTTTTCTAACCTTAAAACTTAATTTGCGTTTATCTTGGATCTTTGCTATAAGCGGACTTGCTTTTATAGTTGCTTTAATAAACTATCGCTTTGATGTAATTTTCATTGAGTTAGTTATTGAAGCTGTAGATTACAGCGCTTACCTTACTGTTGTTTATTTTTATCAGGACACTCAATAATGACAAAATGCTCGTCGCAGGAGCGTACATTTATCATTACGGAAAATGCAGCTAAGCGAATTGCTTTCTTAAAAAGTAAAGAAAGTAGCTTGCGTGATTTACGAATGAGAATATCTGTTCTTGGCGGAGGATGTGCTGGCTTTCATTATGTTTTTGATTTTGACAGTATAATGAACGATGATGATCATATCTTCGAAAGTAATGGAGTCGAAGTTTTGGTTGATGACCTCTCCTTAAATCTGCTAACGGGGGCTCAGCTTGATTATAAGGAAGAGCTTATGGGTGCTTATTTTGCTGTAAAAAATCCTAATGCTAAATCATCTTGCGGTTGCGGGACAAGTTTTTCGGTAAGTTAAACAACTCCTTGCTTCTTAAGCAATTAATTGATAATATAAGGCTTTTTAAGCATTAGGAGCTTGCTTTTTTGTGCCGAAATGTGGGTTAAAGTTTGTGAAGTTTGCTACTTGGAACGTCAATTCAATTAGAGCTCGTATTTCAAATGTTTTAAGCTGGCTAAGAGCAGCTAATCCAAACGTGGTTATGTTACAGGAAATTAAGGTGGTCGATGAATGCTTCCCGCGTTTAAAGATTCAAGAACTGGGCTACCAATGTATTGTTCACGGCCAGAAAGGATATAATGGTGTCGCAATACTTTCTAATCGTGGCTTTGGCGACGTTTTGCCTTATCTTCCAGGTGGTAAAGAGGAAGATGCACGCTATTTAGAGGCTACAATAGATGATGTACGTGTAGTCAATATATATCTACCTAATGGTAATCCAGCTAATAGTGAAAAATACATATATAAACTTAGCTGGATGAAGCGCTTAAAGATGCGTGCAAAGGAGTTGTTGATTGATGAAATGCCTGTAATTCTTGGTGGTGACTATAACGTAATTCCTACTGATGATGATGTCTATGATCACAATGAATTACAAGGGAATGCAGTTATTAAGCCGGAAATTAGGGCTGCTTTCCGTGAAATTCTTTGGCTTGGGTATACTGATGCCTTTCGCGCCAAAAACCCTACCAAGCACAGGTACAGTTACTGGGATTACAGTGGCCGGGCTTGGCAAAATAATCGTGGCTTTCTTATCGATCATTTGCTATTATCCCCTCAAGCAGCTGATAGACTGGAGGATGCCGGTATTGATACCAATCCGCGTGGTCAAAAGAAGGCAAGTGACCACACGCCAGTTTGGTGTACTTTAGCAGACCGCAGTATGACTAAAATAATGCCATGAAATTTTCAGGTTGCTTACTTAAAAAGTATTATCGCTGCGTGTATTTTAAATGCTTGGTCTAAAAATTAAGACAATAGCTTGTGCTGTCTAAATAAGTAGCAGTACAAGCTATTGTCTTTCTACTTGCTTGCTAATGCAGCTAACTTTTCCATCTAATTAGCTGTTTATATCTGGTTTTTTATAATATTTTGTAAAAATACTCGTTCCTGAGCTGTAATATCTTGAGAGGGTCGATAAGAATTTTTGCATTAACACATAAACTAAGCTATACAACAATAAATTATTATTAAAAATAGTAAGAGATTGTTGATTCTAATATGAGCTTAAGTCATTAAATAGGTCAATATTTTTAGCCGTTTTACAAAAACTAAACTTGATTTTTATCTAATAATATGTTTTAAATTGATCTTGCTATAAAGAGGCTAATAAACTAGCAATTTACATTAACTGATATTAATTAGTTTTGTTTTAGTTGTTTATAGTGTTGTCTTGTCATTTATTACTATTATCATAGAAGGTTATATTTTTTATTTTTAATTGTATCAAAATTAAACAATATAACCCATTTAACTTGGTGGTCAACAATCAATTTTCTAATCGCAGTTTAGCATTGGGGAGAAGAGTGCTAATCTAAATAGGACCTAAGGACCATCATGATCTTATTATGAGTATCTTTAAGCGAGCAGCTTTTTATTACTATATTGATCCACAAGCTTTCTAATAAGTCCTCTTTTAGCTTCCAACGTTTTTTTGTAGCGCGCCAATTAGCTACATACTGGCACCAATAACTCAGCTTGGGTGGCATCCAAGATAGTGGATCAGAGTCTCCTTTAGATCTGTTTGTTTTTTTATCAATAGCTATTAATGTATCAGGATGGGAAAGATCGTTAGCATAAGCTTCGCGTCGGCTAGCGTTCCAACGAGAGGCACCTGAGCGGTGTGCTTCTGATAATGGAACTAGATGATCTATATCAAGATCCGAAGGATCATTGAAGCTTTTGCCATTAAATGGATCGTACCATTTGCCAGATATTACCTTACAACCATCACGACTTAGCACCGGAGTTTTTAAACTTTCGGAAATCAGAACTTCTTGACGAGTATCTCGGCAGTCTTTATCAAAATCGCTCCAATGACGATAAAGTGCACGGTCAAATTGCTTATGTATTGGATTAAATTTTTTGGATCCAGAGGTTAATGCAACTATAATACCGATAATCATTGCAGCCGAACGTATTATTTTCCCCTTACGGGGCTTCCAGAAACGGGTGCGTTGATATTTGATAAATTTACGTGGTTTTGCTTGGCGTCGAGACATAGCTAAAAGATTATGAGAGTGTATCTGGTTCATTAGCACTAGCCTAATCACTAATAGAAGAAACTTGTAGATAAAGTAATATTTTTTTCAAAAGTATGAAGAAGCTATATGCTTTAGTTGTAAAAACATAAGGTAGATTATTGATCTATCTAGATTTTATAAAATGTAAAATATTTCAAAAATAAATACATTTTTGCTATTTTATTATCATAATAAATGTAGCTATTTGAGTACTCAATGGATATTGTTTTTCATTTTTATTGGCGTAATGTTTTTATTATACTTGTTGAATAAACAAATTTAGCATTTAACAAACAAGTTCTTAGAATTGCTTTAGCATATGAGTAATCGAAACAAGATGTACGATAATTAATCATTTTTGTACGAAAATTTTTTTTTCGAATAACAACAGATGATACTGTGAAGCTACTATAACTATACTTTTATAGGTAATTATAACTTTTATAAGATTTTAACTAAAAAATAATTATATTGCCTTAACACAGAGGATTAAACGCAAAGTATATTCTAATTACAACAATTATAAATATTGCACAAGATTATAAAATTTTCTTATCTTTTAGATAATCTAAAAGTATATTTAACAAACAATTAAGTTCTTTAATTATGGTGGTTCAAGAAGATAACAACATAAATCTTTTTCGATTTTTAAGTAATAATTTTTTTTGCTTTTAAAAATTAAGCATATAATAACATTTTTATAGTATTACTAATATTAATTAACTGGAGCTATTGTACTAATGCTGTAATTAGCAATAAAATTATTACGATAATTTATCATTTCAAGCAAATTAATCATCATTTATTGCATAAAATCTAATATAATAGCATAAGACTGTTTAATACACCTATATCTTGCTATTGTAAGAGCACAATAATAACATTTAAAAGCTTTTTATATTATAAAGATAAATAGAGTATTTTTAATTTAATAAATTGGTAACAAATTTTTCAAAAATATTAAGAGTTAATTAAGCATACATTTAAAGCAAAATTACTTACAAATAATTTTAGCTAGAGTAATGAGATAGTTTTTTTATATACTATTAAAGACAGTAAGATATAATTATTTTTTTTTTGGTTGAAATTATAGTCTTTAGTAAGCTATTTGATAAATAGTTTGATCACTAAGTTTATTTTTTTTCTTGCGAAAAACATAAAATTAAGTCAATTAGCATTGAATTAATTTTTCCATTATAATTATCTTCATAAATATTTACCAGCATTACTCGTCGCATGCTGGCGCTAAACACAATTAAGCCTCTTAAACTTAAATAATCAATAATCCCCTTACTGCTACTGAGTTAAGAACTAAAATTTATTTTTAGTGTATCTTGTATAGCTATTGTTTTCCAATTATACAAAAGGCTCCCTGAGGGTGGTTGGATAATAAACTAGAAACTATCCGTGGCAATACTTTGATTGCTTGATTTTTTTAATTCACTAAATAAATACTATATTTAGTGATGGCAGTACTACTGCTTAATATCTCTGAATAATCTATTACAATTGTTTTATTGATAAATAGTAAAATAATACTAATTTATTTGCTTACTAAACTAACAATAAATTGAGCGATTACCTATAACATTGTAAATTACATAAAATGTTTTGCTTTTTCTTTAGCAAACTTTATAAATTATTTAAAATTAGCAAAAAATTTACAGTAAAATATATCTAACGAATACCACTAAGTAATCTTTTATTAATCCAGTATAAAATGATTGGAAATATTCGTGCAGCTAAGCGAATAAATATTGTTACATTAATAATTAGCAAGATGGGATAAGCATGTTTAGTACGGAAGTGCTTACGAAAATATTTTATAGCACTTATTGATTTATACCATTCTATGATAAACGGTGAAACTCGACTAGTACTTTTTATGTGAGTAACAAAAGTGTCGGGAACGTAAAGAATATCCCTGCCGGATTTAGCTATTCGCATACATAGGTCTATGTCCTCCACGTGCAGGAAATAGTCTTCGTCCATGCCACCTAACTTATTATAAGTATTGGTCGGTATCATCATGAAAGCTCCAGAAATACACTGAACAGTACTAACTCTGCTAAATCTTTGAGTTTTTTTTATATTAAATTGTTTTAAATTTATATAATTAAAAGTTAACCATTGTAATTTAAATAAATCTACCAAGCATGACCATGGCGTCATTAAATTACGATGACATTCATCTTGTTCACTACCATCGGGGTTTTTAACTAATACTGTTGCCATTGCCGCAGAAGAATTTTCCTCAAATACCGAGAAGACACGCACGACTACATTAGGATGCAGGATGCAGTCAGGATTTAGCAAAAGTACATAGGCGGTATTAGCATGAACAACGCCCATATTGCACCCACGTGCAAAGCCAACATTACCTTGCCCACGAATGACCATTAGAGTTTGATTCTGTGCAGCGAGTAGATCTATAGCGCATTGTGTATCTGAAGAGTTTCCGTTATCTACTAGGACAACAGAAGATACCCCATTTTGCTGAATAGCTGACTGCACACTGTGTAAAAGTATTTCACCTGTGTGGTAAGAGACAATTACTACTGTACAGCTACGAGCTAGCTTGGATCCTAAGTAGCAACTCATCTAATAAAAGTTGTCAGCTGTCTTAAACAGTAAGATTAGAGAATGAAATAAAAAAACAATAATAGTATAGTAATAATCGTATAGTGGTAAATTATTCTTGTTAAGCTTGTTAAGACAATATTATAATTTAGCGCTTTTAGAATGTTTCAAAAATCCACGCCATTATAAATTAAGTTATTTTTATAAATAATAAAGCGAAAGATTTAAAATATTTTTATTCATTACTTTATCAATTTATTTTCCTTAAATTGTTGAACCCATCATCATTTATTATGATTATAAATAATAACTTTAAAAGTTATCAACGATTGATCATCCTACCAAAGATGCAATACCAATACCAATACCAATACCAATTAGTTGCGAATTTTTACTAAATGCCTAGATCAGAAATAATAAATGTTAAACAGACATATCATAAAAATTACTACAAGATACTAGCATTTTAGTAAATTAACCCGTGTCTACTAGTATAGACTGGATAATTCAATTAGTCAACATTGGGGTCTTTCTAGAAAGATTCCAACATAATGCAATACTTTAGTCATTTACATCTAAATGCAAGCTATTTTAGTAACGATTGAATCTTATTTAGATTAATATTTTTGCAATTAATATTTCTTAGAATTTTAATTATATTATGCTGCCTTTATATCTACTAAGAGTAATATAAAGTAGAAAACATATAATTTGATTATCAAAATACGCAAATAGTATGTGCTCGATGAGCAAATTACACTTCTTTTATATATCTACTTAGTTATTTTAATTGTATTTAAACGTTGCTTTTGATACTAGCAACAGCAATTCTTAAATATCATTTCCTTATAACCTATAATCATATTATTATCATATATATTTAATAGTTTTTAAAAGAAATGAATAAAACATATTAAGTAAAATTGATTATTATATAGTCTATCTTATTACCTTAAAATAAGTCAAGCGTTATATTTAATAATTGCTCAGCTGGGCTATGATTTGCTGTTATAAATCTATGATCACTGTATCGAAAATCGCATATAGTAAAATTCGATGTTAATTTAGTAGTTTAGAATAAGTTTTTTGCTTATGTGATTAACTAAATAGTTATGTATGAAGATTCTTCTGATCATGAATAAATATTCGCACCCATGTATGTGTTAAAAGTATTTTAGTTGAATGATAAAGTTTGACTGCGTTTAAGGTTAAGTTTTATCTATTATTTTTTATATAGCACTTTTTGCAAAAACAAACGATAGCATCAATCTTTTTGACTAGAATGGTTTAATCGGAGGATCTAAAAAATAAAATTTCTAGAGAAATAATATGAAAATGCGTTGAGCATGATGGTTTATATTATTATTAGTAGTCACTTACTAACTCTTTTTGCTTAATATTAATCTAAAATTACGTATTAACCTTTGCTTTAATGTATCGTAATATGTTTCTCGTAATGTTTTTACTTACGATTACATAGTAAGTTTCTTGTTTACGCGAAAGATGATGATTTTGTCAAACGTATTCCTTGACTGAGGGATAAATTTATTGATTTATTTTATTTTTTAATAAAAATAAAGCTTACTCTTAGTAAAGTATTTTTACTGGCTACGTGATATAATCCATACATTTTAATAGAATTTTTAGATACGTTTTGATACAATAATGACGATTTTCTAGTATTTTATTAGTATCTAAAGTACTAATTTCTTAGTATGCCTTTGGTATTTTTTTTCACATTAGCGATGATCTTAGCGGAAGTTGTTTTAATCTGGTCATTGTTCATAGTTCCATAAAGCGACTGCATAGTTACCTCCACTGCGATAGATTTTGTTCCTTTAGGAATACTAGGTCCCCTATATTGGTCAAATACGTGAACGCTATTGATTATAGTCTTGTCGGCATTTACCACTGCTTGGGTTACCCTGTCTGCTGGTAAATCGTCTGCCACTATAAAAGCGAAATCACGAACTATTGACTGAAATATATTATCTTCTAATAACGGACGTTGCGGTTTTTTTTGCTCTGGTATGGGAAGATTATCTAACAATACTTCAAAAGCTACTGCTGGAGCATTAAGATCAAAATACTTGAGAATATACGGATGTAGGTCGCCAAAATAGGCTATAATTTTGGATCCGAGACAAAAACATCCTGAACGAGCTGGATGATACCAGTTTGGCGTTTTTTGTGATAAATGTAATTTAATCACCGATACTTCAATCATCTCTAATAAAGCAATTACATCAGCTTTGACGTCAAAAAGATCTACTGCCCGATCAAAATTGCGCCAATCACGTCTGCCTGTACGACCGACCCGTAAACCAACAGCTACTTGGGATTGGTCTTCCGGCTGATCACCGGTATATTGTGGGCCAACTTCAAACATTGCGATATCAGGATAACCCACATTAATGTTGCGTGTAGCGGCGGTAATTAAGTTTGGTAAAATTGATGGTCGCATTGCTGCTAGATCAATGCTAATTGGATTAACTATCTGTAAAGCTTGTGTTCCCCCACCAAAAAGTTCTGCATGTCTCAAAGGCAAAAAAGAGAAAGTAACTGCCTCCATCATGCCCCGACTTGTTAAATATCGCTTAATGATACGGCGAAAATTTTGCTCAACGGTTAAAGTTGGCTGGCTAATTAAGCTGGTATGTTCCATAGAAGCCGAGGGTATTTTATCATAACCAAAAACCCTAACGATATCTTCTACTAATTCAGCTTCTCCTATCACGTCGTTTCTCCAAGGTGGAGGAATAACACTTATGCTATCGCTTGAGCTATTGACTTTGAAGCCTAGAGCTGACAGAATGCTCTCTGTTTTATCACTAGGTAGATCGACGCCAGAAATAGCTGCAATTCGAGAATATTTCATGGTTAGCTTGCGTTGGCATAATTTTTCTTTGACATTTACAACTGTTTCGCTAGCCTCGCCGCCACAAATTTTTAGTATCATACGAGCAACAATTTCTACTCCCCACCGTGGACTAGTATAGTCAAGTCCACGCTCAAACCGATAGCGGGAACCTGATAAGATGCCAAGTCTACGTCCGGTGTTAGCAATAGAAATTTGATCAAAGATTGCAGCTTCTAAGAACATGCAAGTTGTATCCTCGTTAACACTAGTTCGCTTGCCGCCCATTATTCCAGCTATACTTTCGATTCCTTTAGCATCACTGATTACTAACATATCAGTCTCTAATGTATATTCTGTTCCATTTATACCCAGATATCTTTCTCCGTTTTTTGCTAAACGAATACTTGGATTGCCATGTAACTTAGCAGCATCATAAATATGTAGAGGCTGCCCAAGATCAAGCATAAGGTAGTTTGTGATATCGATTAAAGCAGAAACGGGAGATACACCGACTGCGCGCAAGCGCTTTTGCATCCAAAATGGAGCAGGGCCATTTTTAACATTACGAAAACAACGGCTGATAACTGTTGGGCAAACGTATGCCTGCTTAGCTGGTAAATCGATCTCAAAGCGCAATGGGCTCACAAAAGTTCCATTCACTGGTGAAGTATCGATAGACTTCAAAGTACCAATTCCAGAAGCAGCTAAATCGCGAGCGATGCCACGCACACTAAGACAATCTCCTCGATTTGGAGTGACGCTAATTTCAATAATTGGGTCGTCTAAGCCAGCATAGGTAGCATAATCTATGCCTATTGGTGCATCCTTTGGCAGATCAATGATATTGTTATGATTATTGCCGATTCCTAATTGTCCTTCAGACATCAAAATGCCACTATTATTTGCATCGTAATTCTTATATTGTTCTAATATAAGTTCATATTCTGGTGCATAACTTCCTGGTGGAGCAAAAATACTCTTCATTCCGCTGTGTGTATTTGTAGCATGAGACATTACTTGTATAATGTTTTCGCCAATATCAACTTTACATATACTTAGCTGATCAACAGTTGGATGCGGCATTGCTTCCACAATTTGAACTACAAAAAAGTTAGAAAAAACTTTTGATGGAGCTTGCACTTTTTCAACCTCAAAACCTAGCATGGTAAGCTTATCAGTGATTGCTTTGAGAGATGAATTACTCTCTAAATGATCATTAAGCCAAGATAGAGTAAATTTCATGGCTTAAACTCCTCCGGCAATAGTTGGTTGAGCAAATGAGAGGAAGCCATAATGATGCATCCAGCGTAAGTTATTCTCATAAAAAGGACGCAAGTCAGGAATACCATATTTTAACATGCTAATCCGTTCTAAACCAATGCCAAACGCGAATCCTTGGTACTTGCTTGGATTAAGCCCAGAATTGCGAAGAACATTTGGATGCACCATACCGGAACCAAGAATTTCTAACCAATCACCGTAATGACCAATCTTTAGTTCATGACCGATTCGTAAACAGCCAATATCTAATTCAGCTGATGGCTCAGTAAAAGGGAAGTAACTAGGACGAAACCGTATTGGTAAATCTTTAATACCAAAGAATGCTTGACAAAAATCAATCAAGCAGCCCTTCAAGTGCCCCATATGGCTTACTTTGTCGATAACCAGACCTTCTACTTGATGAAACATCGGCGAATGGGTAGCGTCGTGGTCAGAACGAAAAGTGCGTCCAGGTACAATTATGCGAATCGGAGGAGATTGTTTCTCCATGGTGCGAATTTGTACTGCACTGGTGTGCGTACGTAAAACTTTGCGTTCACCATTTTTATCAGGCTTTAAGTACAAAGTATCTTGATCTTGACGAGCTGGATGATTAGGTGTAAAGTTCAGTGCTTCAAAATTATAGTAATCGCTTTCTATATCTGGGCCCTCTACGACTACGAATCCCATCGCTGCGAAAATAGTTATTATTTCGTCAGTAGTTTGGGTAATGGGATGGATTCGGCCTTTCATTTCCGGAGGAACCGGCAATGAAATATCTACTCTATTAGCGAGAATGCAATCATCCATAATTACTGAAGATAGTGCAGTCTTACGGGCAAGCAATGTGTTTTTTACTAAGCATTTAAGTTGGTTTAGTGCTTTGCCAGTTTTTTTGCGCGCTTGCGGATTCATAGCAGCTAAATTTTTCATTTCTGCAGTAATCCGCCCTCTTTTCCCTAGAGCAAAAATTCGAATTTTTTCTAATGAATCAAGGTCTTCGGCGCAAGCGATCCTATTTAGTAATTCAGTCTCTAAAGTTTTGATGTTAAACATAATTTTGCGATTAAAAATTTATTATCTATCTTAGATAACCAATAGAGTTTTTTGAGTTATACTATAATATTCCATATAAATAAATATGTAGTATATTTGATATATTATTTCAGTTTAAGCAAGATAATAACGAAGATTCTGCCACTAATCTTTCTGAAACATTGATCTTTGTAAGGTTGCCAAATTGAAATGCGTTACTTTATTTAGGATTATGATAATTACAGGATTATATAAAAGCGACTTTTGTCATGAGTACTATATTAGTAAACTAAATGTATTAGGTAGATACTAATCTTAATCCATTAAAACCAATTATATAACCCAAATGTAGCTATAGTTTAAAAAACAAATTTAGTATTAAATACTTTAAGCAAAACATCAAGAATATCTATTTTAAGTAAGGATTGATCGCTTGTTTGACAAAAATATGATTAAAAGTTGATTAATCGATTATCGTAAATTTCAACATAGAGAACATTATTTAGCGGCATAAATTATCCATCATCGTTTTAATCAGACAACAAATTCCTTTTTGCACAAAAAGAGATATTGCACTGGTTGTTATAAAATTATCAGTATACGACGGTTGATTGTGCTGGTATCTAACAAATATTTTGCAGTTATAATAAATTTTATAATTTATTACTTTATAATTGCAGCAACGAAAATATATACTTACGCTTATAATATGCTTCTAAAGTAACTTGACAAATATCCAAATATCATACAGCCTAAAAAATCTTAGAGATCTATGAATTGTGATTTAAAAATAAATTGGAAGTAGTCACTTGCTTGCTACCGTGTCTGATTCACTTGCCTGTTTTCCTTGGTCACTTGTTTTAGAGACTCCTACTAGTGCAGCACGTAATAGTCGATCGTGTAGAACGTAACCAGGCGCTAGTACTTGTACTATAGTGCCCAGCGGCTTGCTCACGTCTTCAACTTCAAACATTGCTTGATGTATGTTGTAATCAAACTTTTCGCCAAGCGGATTAATTTGTTTTATATTATGCTTATCGAAAACAGACAGTATTTCTTTTTCAGTCATTTCTACTCCAATGATGACGTTCTTTATTGAATCCTCAAGCAATTCGCGATCAGTAGGCATAGCATCTATCGCTCGACGCAAGTTGTCAACTGCGTTAAGTAAATCTTTGGCAAGATCAGCAGATGCTAATCTACGCCATTGCTCTTTTTCACGTTCAGTACGTCTTCGTAAGTTTTCTGCTTCTGCCAAGGCTCTTAATGCTTGATCTTTAAATTTCGCTAGCTGCTGCTCAAGATTGGCGATTCGTATGGCTTGAGGATCTTCTTCTATGTTATTAGAAGCAACTGTATCTTCCTGTTCATTAGATTCAATTATATCTTCTTCAGATTCAATTATATCTTCCTCTTTTACGTTAAATTCTTCGTTAATTAATTTATCGACGATTTTATCTTGTAAATAATCCGCGGGTGTCCGCTCCTCATCGGATGATTTTTGTGCAGACATCTTCTTATTTTTTGTGTTTTTTACCATGATCACTACTCAATATTTATTCAGCTATAACAATCCTTAGTCCAAAATATATCCTTAAGTCCAAAATATATATTATAAGGAACACGTTATTTGCGATTTTTCAGGTTATAACACTCTTTAAATGACTCTTTTGTTAGAACCATTTTTAAAGTAATCGCTCGCGCAGAGCTAATTGATAATTAGTTTCAAATTTAACCCTAATGAAAATATTAATTTAGTTCGCGTTAATCAATAATTCACACAACTATTATAAACAAGTAGAAATAAATTTGCAAGGAAAGAATCTTAAAGCAGATAAATTAAATTAATATTTAATTGCACCAATGAGCGAAAAGCAACGATTTTCAAGATTGGCAATTATCTAGTTCTTTTGATATGATATCAATGAATTCTTGATTTTCAATCAATCTGATATGATCATTTTTACTTAGCTATATTTAGTTGTTTTCCGTTAGCAGAATAAATTGTATGTAAATAATACAAATTCTAGTTTATTAAGCCAATAACTTAATTCTATTTTTCAGACGAAATGAACTAAATTTAGCATAATTTTAAAGTCTTTTGCCAAACCCAATTAACTTGTACGGTTTTATATTAAGATATTACATATTAAGATATATACTTCATAACTAATTAGTATACTTTTAACTAATCAGCAACAAGTTTAAATAATGGTAGAATATTAGCATTTTTTATTTAGATATAAATGTCAGAATTTTTGCTATTTTTATACAGCACCTGATATTTTATCTTAAGTTTTAGCTTGATGATAGAAATAAAAATTAGTCTAATAATTTGGTAATACAAATTAATTTGTAGCTCATCATCTTAAATATGGAATGGTTTTTCTAATATCATGCTAGAATTGATCCTAATGCATGACGTCTATTCACTATAAAATTAATTTCCGATAAATCTTAACAAGGAGTAATTTATTAGAGAAATAATAATTATTGCTTGCAATAACTATTATAAAATGGTTTTAAGAAAACATCAATAAACACTTCATACGCACAAAGTAATTTAATCTTTATAACTAGTTATGCTTATATTAAGTTATGCTTATATTAAGTTTTATGCTTATATTAAGTTGTTTTACAAAAAAGTTATTTTGACTAGAATCTGGTGATTAATAGTCTTGCTTTATCTTTAACTTCTTAAATTATGATCAGATTGATGCTATCATATCAAAGATATTGCAATCCAATGTGGTGTTATCGGGGAGATTGTCTTAAATGTTGCTGCGTAAACTGGATAGTAAAATATTAGTGCTTGCTACTTATAATCCAGGAAAAATTGCAGAGCTTACTGCTTTGCTAAAACCTTACCATCTGAGTGTGCTTTCAGCAGTAGATCTTGAACTACCTAGCCCTGAAGAAACTGGAAGCACTTTTGTAGCTAATGCTAAATTAAAAGCATTGACAGCGGCAAAAGCTTCAGGGGTACCTGCTATCGCCGATGACTCTGGATTTAGCGTTGCTGCTCTTGAAGCTGCTCCGGGTATATATTCAGCTCGTTGGGCTGGCCCACAAAAAGATTTTGGTTTGGCTATGGAATTGGTCCACTATAAAATGATACTTAGTAAATCCGATGATACTCAAGCCTGGTTCACTTGCGCACTCGCCTTAGCTTGGCCAGATGGTTATTGTGAAAGTGCTGAAGGTTATGTTTATGGTCGTGTCGTATGGCCACCGCGAGGTGATAATGGTTTTGGTTATGATTCGATGTTTGTGCCAGATGGCAAAAATATGGAAACTTTTGGCGAATCTAGTGCGGATAAAAAACATTTAATGAGTCACAGAACTGACGCTTTTGCGCAGCTTGTTGATCGACGCCTTGATAGTAGATCTTTTGATGAAAGATGATGTTATTTTCTTTATTATCTTTTTAGGCGAGAATTAAATTCTCGCAAGATATAAAAACACTGAATATTCAAATTCTAGGCAGCTATTTGCCAACGAGTATTTGATAAGATCAAGTACGCTGTTTCTATTTGGTTTTCTCTTGAATCTAGAGAAAATTGCTAAAAGATTGAGCAATATAGCAAAAATATTATACTTCTAGCAAGATTTTAAGATTACAGTTTAGTTTTAAACTATTTTTCAGGCCAGCAAGTTACAGTGTCTGATATTAGTTAACAAATAATGGTTTCGCGTTAAGCGAGCGGGAAAATTGAGTTTAATGCTCGATAATACTTTAAGTAGTTTAGACTTTGCTTGCCTGCTGATTTTTATGTATTTAATTTATGCTTATTTTTGACTTAAAAATTTACGCGATTAAAGAAAGAATATTAACCTAGCAGGCCTATTGCCTTTGATCTGCTATACACAATAAAATTAATTTTTAGTTGACTGATAGTGTAGCAATCATGCTGGTTGCACGCCTAGTTAGTTATTTTCCGATAAGCCAAGCCGCTGCTGTGCTTAGTTTGGGAGTTTTATTAATTGCAGGAACTTATTAACCAAATAGGCGGCTGCAGGAAATTCTGCTATTTTGCTTACAGTATATGTTGTTGGCTCTTGTTCTAAATTATCTCCTTTAGCGATAAAGTCTTATATTTAGATAATGCTGGATAACTAGGTGAGATATATTTTCAATTTTAACAAATCTTTCAGTAAACCTGATTCCTATCGATTTTACTGTCGTGTCAAATAATTGAATTTTTCTTCTTAATGGTGCTAGAATTGAGTTCTTTAAAATCTATAGTTTTCATGCTTTCTATTGTGGCAGTTTACGAGTTCTTTAATAAGAAGGTTTAAGAAAACTAGGCGATGTAGGCTCTATCACTTTGATACCTTTTGTAGTAAGCTGTAAAATTGCAAGACTGCGTTGGTTTGTTCCATCCTCTAACAGACGAAATGGACCATCAACCCCATTGAAACCTGATGGCTGAGTTAGGTAGTTTGCGGAAAAGCCAGATTTGTTTGGCTGCTGAGCTAATATCGCTACTAAACTTACGGTATCATAAGCTAACGAGGCTAAACCTTCTGGGAAATTTCCGTAAACTGAGCGATAGTGTTCGAGAAATGGTTTACGATTTCCTGGATCAGGTGCAGCAAACCATCCCCCAATTAGCGTTGGCTCATGCAGAAGAGCTGGATTTGCCCATAAGGATGAACCAAGAAATTTCACCTTATGCGAATCAATATCGTGATAGGCCATAAGCGCTGCTAAATTAAGTATCTTTTGCCCTCCTTCTGGCAATAAAACTGCATCATAGTCACGGGATGCAGCTAAGCTCTTGATCATATCGGATAATGAATCGGATGACTCTGGTGTATACAATCGCATAGGATGAATACTTGCACCGCTAATTTTTGCAGTCTCTATTGCCGCTCTTGTCGTTTCAAATCCATACGTATTAAAAGGCGCTAATATACCGATGCGGCGATAGCCCTTCATAGCAGCATAGCGAACTATTATTTTAATTTGTTCGCTTGGTAGAATTCCAAATACCCAAACACCATTGCTGGCTATTGATCGATCGTTAGAAAACGATAAAACTGGAATACCGGATATTTGAGTAATCGGACGAATAGCCAAGACCTCATCTGAAAAAAGTGGACCAATAATCATATCAGCCCCTTCGTTAATCGCAAGTTCAGCCATGCGTGCCGCTGTTTGAGGATCAGAAACGGTATCATAAAACGATAAAGTAAAATTATCAGACCCTTTATCGAATAACGCCAATTCTGCAGCATTGCGCATAGCTCTGCCAATTATCGTAGCTTGACCGCTCATGGGTAACAGAAGTGCTACTTTTGGCAACTCAGAAAGATTTTTTTTTGCTTGACCTTGTTTAATATTTAACCAGCTCTGCTTCATCTGTGGAATAAGTTGCGGCATTGATTGTTTCTGAATAGAACATGCAGAAACAATCAATGCTAAACCAAATAAGGCTATAGCTAAACTATTTAACCGTATGTAAAATATTAGCATTCAGAATTTTTTAATTAACCCCCTCCATCAGACAAGATGTTTGAATTAATACTTGTGTATTAAGCCTTTATTCACAATTCACTAAATAATTTATACTATATTATATAATATAGTATGTTATAATGAATGTAAGACCAGGGTATTAAGATTACTTTAGCCTTAAGATGATATTGTTTTTTATTACTTAATTGCTTCTTTGGCAAAAGAATCAAATAATTAAAAATTATTTGCCAGGTTATATATTTTTATAAATAAAAATATATTTTAAGTGAACCTCAATGAGAAATTCACAAACTATTCTAAATACTTTCTCTAGCCTTAGAGGAAATTTAGTACTATTGGTCATAAACTCTTACGTTGTAGATTTTCTAAATTATAGCTAATTTAGCTAATCAATCTTTAATTTGTAATATGTGTAGTTAGATAGCGCATTTTGTTATAAAAATATTCAAGCTTAGCTGAAAATTTTACCGTATTATTTTTTTTAATACTTACCCCTAACTCTAGAATACAATGCTATTTTAATTAATAATTAAAATAGCATTAGAAATTAGATTAACATAAAATAATTTATGTCTGGATAAAAGAGGGCTGATACTTACGTTGCACTTTAAAAAGTGTTCCAGAAAAGTTGCTTAGTTTACTAAAGTTTCCTTTTAGTTAAGGGATCTTTTTACTTAAAAGATGCGTTCAACCCTCGTTGACATCCAATGAATATATTCTGCGTGTAAATCTTAGTTAAAATATAATATGTTGTTCATTTACTTAGTTAATTTCTGCTAATTGATCGATTATATTGACGTATTTTTAAGATATTAAGCATCATGTTAAGATTACGGAGTAGATTTGCTACTTAATGTGGATAGGATAATTGCGTTAATTGCGGTCGTTATCTTTAAGTACTTTTTATTTTAAAATATTTTGAAATTTTAGAAAGATACTTAGAAAGATATCAAATTAAAATATGTAATATCTAAATTTTTTGCTATAATACTTAATGCTATAATACTTCATTATGAAAGGCAGATTGTACTGGACTAAAAGTATTCAGCGAGTTGTGTTAATGCAGGGAAATTATTATTAAGACCCACCCAGCTCGAACTTTCTCTAAGAGACCTGTTAGATTTTATTTAGTAAATCAATTTTTGCGATGCCTTTTTATTAATGTCATCGAGCTGATTGTGCGATTATTTCAGCAATTAATGTTCTTATCTTTCTACAAACAGATCACTATTTTTAAGATTTAGTCAAGACAAAGAATAAACAATTCGCTTTATTTGGCCAATCATTAGCAATTTATCTAAAAAATAATTATTATCAATAAGTTTAAGTAACATTTTTATTGTTAATTATAAAGCATTTATTGCTGTCAATTCTTGCAAATAAGCATTTTATAATGATAATATCATTGATATTTCTCAACAGGATGGATAATTGCATCAAAGACGCTTTAATAAAAAGCGTTTAGCCTTGCTTATACTAATTATAAGTTCATTAAGGAGCTATGCTTATTTTTACGCTTTCTTTTGGCAAATTAGCAATTTGAACTATTTTATAATTCGCTAGATTAAATCAACGTATTAATTTTACTAGGCATATATTGCAATTTAATTTTTTAAACACAGTATAGTGCGTCATTGGAGGAAGAATTAATCGATTTCAGATGACAATCTGGGTATTATTGCAGGTTACAACTCAATAAGTAATATTATCTAGAATTAAGCAAAGCATTATTTTATTACTAAATATAGTTGTATTAATATCTAATATTAAAATATATAGTGTATTATCTATTATTAAAATATAGTTATTATCTATAATGATTTATTAAATTTTATTCTTCTGTGTCAAATAAATTAGATATTATACAAACTTAATATTTTAACTGATATTATCGAACGCGACGGACTTTACTAAAGTTTGTATAATATGTGTTTTCAATTTTAAAGAATCAATTTGGCATTACCCATCTCATGTGGGAGTTTAAGCATGAAGATTGAAAGATGCTTCACAACAGCCGGTAAGGATGTATTAGATGGCATCGATTTTCGAAGAACAACTAGCGAGATTCGTCATCTAGACGGCACTGTTATATTTCGTTGCAATAACATAGAGGTACCAAACGATTGGTCTCAGGTTGCAAGCGATATTTTGGCGCAGAAATATTTTCGTAAAGCAGGTATCCCAGTTGCCCTTAAAAAGCTGCAGGAAAGGAATGTTCCTAATTGGTTATCTCGCGCAATTCCAGATGAAGAGAAACTTGCTGCTTTGCCGAAAGAAAGGCGTACTACTGGTGAAAACAGTGCTAAGCAGATTTTTAATCGTTTAGCAGGTACTTGGACCTATTGGGGGTGGAAAGGTGGTTACTTTGATACTGAACAAGATGCTCGTATTTATTATGAAGAGATGTACGTAATGCTTGCTCGTCAAATAGCGGCACCAAATTCTCCACAGTGGTTTAATACTGGTTTATACTGGGCATATGGCATCAATGGTCCAGCCCAAGGCCATTACTACGTTGATTTTGAGACTGGCAAATTGACCTTTTCGCAATCCGCTTACGAGCATCCGCAACCTCATGCATGTTTTATACAGAGCGTACAAGATAATCTGGTGGAAGATGGCGGTATAATGGACCTTTGGATTCGCGAGGCGCGTTTATTTAAGTATGGTTCGGGAACTGGTTCCAATTTTTCTCAATTGCGTGGCGAAAGCGAACCGCTATCCGGTGGAGGTAAGTCTTCGGGTTTGCTTAGTTTTCTAAAGATTGGAGATAGGGCTGCTGGTGCTATTAAGTCAGGTGGCACCACTCGTCGCGCTGCTAAGATGGTTGTTGTTGATATTAATCATCCAGATATTCTGGCATATATTAAGTGGAAAGTAGTTGAAGAGCAAAAAGTTGCAGCACTTGTTTCCGGATCTAAGCTTATCGTGAGCGCTATGCAATCTATAATGGCAGCTTGTGTAGGTGGAATCAAAACTCTTGGCAATAATGCATTTGAACCGAAGAAAAACCCTGAGCTAAAAGTAGCTATTCAGGGTGCTAAAAATGCTATGTTACCGACAAATTACATACAGAGAGCTATTCAGTTCGCTCGTCAAGGATTTACAGAAGTTGAATTTGACACCTATGAAACTGATTGGGATAGTGAAGCCTATCTTACCGTTTCTGGCCAAAACTCAAACAACTCAGTTCGTGTCAGTGATGAGTTTTTGAACGCGGTTGAGGCTGATGCTGAGTGGAACTTGATTCGTCGTACTGATGGCAAGGTTCATGCAACTTTGCGGGCTAAGGATCTCTGGGAAAAGATCTCTGAGGCTGCTTGGCATAGTGCAGATCCAGGGTTGCAATATGATACTACAATCAACTCTTGGCATACTTGTCCATCTGGTGGTCGCATCAACGCTTCTAATCCTTGTTCGGAATATATGTTTCTTGATGATACTGCTTGTAATCTGGCTTCGATGAATTTGATTCGTTTTTTAGACGATGATGGAAACTTTAACATTGTTAAATTCACTCATGCCTCGCGGCTATGGACTATTACACTAGAGATCTCGGTGCTTATGGCACAATTTCCTTCTAAGAAAATTGCTAAATTGTCTTATGAATATCGCACACTAGGATTAGGTTACGCTAATATTGGCGGTCTTCTAATCGCTATGGGATTGCCCTATGATAGTGATAGTGGCCGCGCGCTTTGCGCTGCAATTACTGCGTTGATGACTGGCGTTTCTTATGCTACTTCTGCTGAAATCGCTGGCGAAATTGGCGCTTTTCCTGAATACAAGGCTAATACTGATAGTATGCTCCGAGTAATTCGCAATCATTGTCGTGCCGCTTATGGTGACAATGACGGTTATGAAAATCTTTCTGTATCTCCTGTTGTGCTGGATGCTAGCAATTGTTCTCAGAGCTCTTTGATTACAGCTGCTCGGGAATCTTGGGGCGCAGCTTTGAATTTAGGCAAAAAGAATGGCTTTAGGAATGCTCAGGTTACAGTTATTGCACCGACTGGTACGATTGGTTTAGTCATGGATTGCGATACTACCGGCATTGAGCCGGATTTCGCAATTGTAAAATTTAAGAAACTTGCAGGAGGTGGGTATTTTAAGATAATTAATAGCCTTATACCCAGAGCATTGCGCACATTGGGCTATAGTGATGAGCATATTAAAGATATTGTGCTTTATGCTATAGGTCATGGTTCTTTGAAAAATGCTCCTATTATGAATCATTCTGCACTAATGGCTAAAGGATTTGCTGATGAACAAATTTCTGCATTAGAACAAGCGATAGTATCGGCTTTTGATCTCAAGTTTGTTTTTAACAAGTGGACACTAGGCGAAAAATTTTGTAAGGAAATACTCAGTTTAACTGACAAGCAACTCAATGACATATCCTTTGATATGCTGAGCAGTATTGGTTTTTCTAAGTTAGAAATTGAGGCTGCGAATAGCTATGTTTGCGGAGCAATGACTTTAGAAGGTGCGCCACACCTACAAGAGAAGCACTTGGCTGTATTTGACTGTGCTAATCCTTGTGGTCGTAGAGGTAAGCGTTGTCTCTCGGTGGACAGCCATATTTATATGATGGCTGCGGCTCAACCTTTCATTTCTGGAGCAATATCAAAAACTATTAACTTACCGGCTAGTGCTACGGTCGAGGACTGTAAAAATGCTTACATGTTGTCTTGGCGGCTAGGTCTGAAAGCCAATGCTTTGTATCGTAATGGTTCTAAGCTTAGCCAGCCGCTTTCTGCTGCAGTATTTGGTTTTGAAGATGAGCAGGAGATTAACGAATTTGTTACGCGCTCAACCGCCAGAAAGGTTGGAGTAGTTGTAGAACGTGTTGTTAATAAGGCGGTTAATAAGATTATAAGAAAGCGAGCTGAACGTGATCGTTTACCTCAACGTCGTAAGGGTTACACTCAGAAAGCAATTGTTGGGGGTCATAAGGTTTACTTGCGTACTGGTGAATATGCGGATGGTTCGCTTGGTGAAATTTTTATAGATATGCACAAAGAAGGCGCTGCCTTTCGCTCGTTGATGAATAACTTTGCTATTGCAGTATCTATTGGATTACAATACGGAGTACCACTAGAAGAATATGTCGATGCTTTTACATTTACCAGATTTGAACCGCAAGGTATCGTTCAAGGTAATGACGCCATTAAGATATCAACGTCGATTCTCGACTACATGTTTCGTGAATTAGCTATTTCTTATTTAGATCGCCATGATTTAGCCCATGTGAAGCAAGAAGATTTAACTCCGGATACTGTTGGTGACGGTGAGGGTGAGGAATATGAAGCTTTCAGAACAAATGCAATCCTAGATAAAGTCACTGACCTCGCTAGTCGTGGTTTTGTCCGGTCTGATGTTCGCTCGAATTTAGTAGATGTTATAACTCGTAAGAGACAGGGCGTTATCCCACTTTCTGATACTAAGATGAAGGCTGCAATAGCTAAATCGGAAGATCTTACTGCGAGTAATTGTTCTATAGCTGCTAGTAGTAGGGCAATTAACGATATTAACGAGATAGATTTATCTATGAAGATGGAAGCAAAGATTAAAGGCTACGAAGGTGAAGGTTGTGTTGAGTGCGGAAACTTTACTCTAATACATAATGGCAGTTGTTTAAAATGTGTTACTTGTGGTTGCACCAATGGCTGTAGCTAACATAGTTGTTATTTCTGCTATAATATTAAAAATAATTTTATCTAGTAAATGTTGGTTTTATTATCAACTAGATTAGATAGCACTCAGTAAAAGTCGCTAATTTTGCTATTCCTGCTGAGCAGGCAGGAATTATAATAAAAGGCTCTTTATTTTGCTACAGTAACAAAAATAATAATAGCTTAAAAGCTAAAACGTGTAGCCATGTAATTAAGATGAAATACAGAAGTATTTCAAATTTGCTTGCATATTCAAATCTTTGATTGATGCCTGGACGTGCTATTTATTTTTTTGAGTAAGATTTAAATAGTGTGATTAGACAATTGTATTATTGTGGTTATCCTTAAAAACATTTTTAAAATGTTTTTAAGGATAACGTCTTAATATTTAGATAACGGCAGATATGAATAAATAATTGTCGAAATCTGGTAGCAGCAATAAGTTTTTGTCTGATAGCTAATAAATTCATAAATTTTATATTTGCATTAAACTAGAAGTAATATTTATAAATTTAATTTCTATTGTTAGCCTTATACTTACATTTTTAGAAGTTGTTCAGTAGCTATAGAATCAAATAAAATTAATTAACGCCTTGAAGTAAAATAAGTAAAAGTTGATTTAATAGAAATGAGATCTTTCTCTTGTTTAAAAATATCGCATATTATCAAGCTTAGCGTAAGATTTATGAATTATAAGTTTGTATTGCTGCGTATTTTTAGATTTTTATTATTTATTATACGTTAGTGTTAATTTGACATAATTGATAGTCCTTTTGTCATCAGGATATTTAATATGTTTTACTACTAATATGAAATATAGGTTCACTTAGTAATGCATATAAATTTGTTAATTTAATAAATGTAATTATCAAATTAGCAAACTAACTTATCGTTAATATAAGCAATAAAATGGATTATATACTTTTATTATATTTACATTATCGAATAATAAGTTATTAAAGCATTTAATGTTTTTTGTATAATGATCCATTACAGCGAATATTTATTAATGAGCTTTATATTGATAAACTAAATTATTTTACAGCATAGTAAAAATATGATTATAGCAATAATACAAATATTTATTAATAAATAAAGGCTAAGAAAAATAGCAATTTGCCAATTCAAATCTACTAAATGTTTTGTTTTAATCAATATAAACTGATTTCATCACAGATGATAATTTACTTGATTTAAACAATTTACAGCTTGTTTTAGCTTTAATGGTTGTGCTAATAGCACTATTGTAGCGCTCTACTAGGATAAATTTATATTCTGGCGATATAATTTTTATGTTATCTGAATTTAATAATGCAAAACAAAGGCTTTGCATATTGCAGCTAATCGTATAAGTAAAGCTTTACTGGTACTATTTGTAAAATAATAAGAGAAAACGAAATAAACAATAAGTAATAGAATCGTTTTCCTATTTAAAAAATATTGTTTTGCTGATTTTATGCTTATAACATTGTGGGCTTTTAACAGAAGAACTAGAGTTAATTAGTATTTTTGATGAACAATAATTTACTAAATCTTTTATAAAAATCCAGGGTATAAGCTATTTTGTCTAATAAATAAACACTCAAAAGGCTCTACATGTGAATTATTTATAGGTCGAACTTACGGTTTTTGATAATCAAATAAATTATAAATCTAGAATTCTGACTAAATACTAGCTGCTATATGGGTAGATCGTTTTTTTAAATATAAAAAATATGTTATTAAAATTTCGTATTTAGCTTGCTACTATTTGCTTAAGCCACTATAGTTCGTTTTTAAAAATTGTTATTAACGACTATTGCAGGTTGTGTTACAAGTCAAAGATTTTATCAATTATTTAGCCAATTTGGATATTTTTAAGAATCTTTATTATAATTTAGGAAGGATGTTAATCTTTAGATGGATAAGTTTTTTCTCGAACTATTGTTGCTTTAGGGTTAATTTTTCTTGATTACGATATGGCTAATTTCGATTAGCTGACAAATAGCTTATTTGATATCAGTGGTTTATTTAAGTAATTATTTAAAAAGAGTGTTTTGCTTGGTTAGCCAGAAAAATCATACGCCTACTGTATTATACATGCTTTAGTTGACTATTTTAATATCTCCAACATCAGTTCATTTTATAATGATTTCCAATCATCGTCATTTAAGTGTATACTGTGAATAGAAGAAAATTTCAATTATAAAATAGTAGTAATAATTTACTTTATTTTTACAAATAGATCTAACGATTTTTTATTAATTAGTGTTAAAAATGCTGACCGATATTATATGATTTATTTTCTTTATACACATGTTTAATATAAGTATTTTGTATTTTTGCTGTTTACGCTACAATTGCTTAAGCTTATAGTAGTATAGATAATACAGCTTTAAGATTAGATCTGGAATAGTTTAATTATATTGTTGGTTGTACAGTGAAAAATTCAAATAAGGATGTATTATGTATGTTGCATCAGATAATCAACAGGTTACTGTCCAAGCCTGGTTTAAAAGTTTGCGTAATCAAATTTGCAAAGCATTCGAATCATTAGAAGATGTATATGATGGCAAGCTAAATAACCGAGAACCTGGAAGGTTTAAGGCTAAGAAATGGAAGCGCGATGGCGGCGGCGGCGGTATAATGTCAATAATGAAAGGCCGTGTATTTGACAAGGTTGGTGTTAACATCTCAACTGTATATGGTGAATTATCTGGAGAATTTCGCAAACAAATTCCCGGGGCAAACGAAGACCCTAGTTTCTTTGCTACAGGCATATCGCTGGTAGCACATATGCAATCACCAAAAGTACCTGCAGTCCATATGAATAATCGCTATATTACTACCACTAAAAGTTGGTTTGGCGGAGGTACTGATTTAACTCCTATAGTTTTTGATCCGATCGATACTAATTTTTTCCATGCGAGCCTAAAGGATGCTTGTGATAGGCATGATTTAGGATACTACCCTAAATTTAAAAGATGGTGCGATGAATACTTTTATATTAAGCATCGAGGTGAGCCGCGTGGAAGTGGTGGGATATTTTACGACTATTTAGATGAAGATTTCGATAGCGCTTTTGCTTTTACCAAGGATGTTGGACTTGCATTTCTTGCTGTTTATCCAAAAATAGCTGCTAGGCGTATGAATGAGGATTGGACATTAGAAGAACGTGATTATCAGCTTGTTCGACGCGGCCGCTATGTAGAATTTAATCTACTTTATGATCGTGGTACTATTTTTGGATTGGAGACAGGAGGTAATGTGGAGGCAATTATGATGAGCTTGCCCCCAGAAGTAAGATGGCCGTGATGGTCGTACTAAAAAGTTAATTAATTCTTTTTAGTCGTTAGAGTTTTCTTATAGCGCTATCATGTTTTTCTAGAAAAAAACCAGCATTAATCTTTACGTATGGATTACCTGCTTAATATAATATCTAAGGCTTTACGAAATAAGAAGGTGTAATTTTAGTAATTTTTATTCTAATTAATAGTATCAAAAGTGCTCAAATTTGTTTTTTACGTAATAGGTTACAAAATAAATAAGAATATTAACTCTTTATAATAATTGAGATAAAAAGAGCTTAGAGGCAGTTAGTAAGGTTATCAAATGTTCTTACTTGATAAGAATATACCCCGATTTATTCCTAGCTCTCAAGTTTTGAACTAGAAGTAACAAGATTTATGGTTGTTTTGCTACACAATAAGCGATGAGTTTCGCTTTATATGGGTGGATTACACTATGCTGTGTGTCTAATAGTCCTAACTTGTGTTTATCCAGAGAGCTATGATACTAACGCTAGTAGTATTTAATTATAGCTAAAAAATTTTCCTGTGTATCAAGTGTAGCATGGAAATTTAGTGTATTTTAATATATTTAGAAATGCAATTAGTATTAGCTCATCTTTTTTTTGCTATAAAGAAAACCTAAGATTTTTATATCTGCTTAACAGTTTTATAAATATCCATAATAGCAAGAGGGTTTCGTTGTATTTTAATCTACATTTTTAATTAACTGCTCAATGATGCATAAAATATAATGAAAAATTCTAATATTGACAGCATATTTTATCTCAACATTAGATATTTAATACTTTAGTTAATGAATTTATGATTAGATTATGCATTTGTTATAATCAGATCTTAACGAAAGCTACATAGAATATTAATCTACAAGAGTTATTTTATTCTACAAACTTATCTTTAATTTTTTTGCGATTATAGGCAACTTTATTATGATTTTTATTTATATTTCAGCTTAACATATCTTAAACGGGTTCTAGTTGTGCTCGTGAAATAACTGTTGTTATTTAGTATCATATTTGTATTAAGTAATTTATTGTATGTTATTTATTGCTTAGCTAAAATTAATGCATTGATCAGTAGCAGCTTGCAGATTTAACGTAAGTTATAATACATTTAATTTTATGTTACCTCAGATAGCGAATCTTCTGTTAGGATTATTCTAGTTTTTCGTAAAAAAGTGATTGTATTATAATACATGGCTATCTTTTACAGAAACAAGCTTAGAAATGCCTATTTATGTGAGAAAACTGTTTTTAGATGTTTTGTATATTCAATTATAATAGCGTGTTGATGTTAGTAATTATTAATGCTAATAAAATAATCTTCTTGTAGTTCTGACTTTCTAATTCACTGGGATGAGAAGCTAACTTAATGCAGAATTTTAAGAGTATCTTATACTTCGTTAGTATTTTACTGACTGTGGAATATGAGCTTGCTAGAAACTTTTCCCTCTTTAAGTTTTAAAATTTATTATTAAGAATATTGTAGTATAAATTTACTGATGTTTGCTGCAATATCGTTTATTGCATTAGTCTTGTAGTTTTGACTTATCATAGCAATAATACTTAGCATTATTTGTATTTTGCAATTATTCTGATTTATTAAAAGCATTTATTTTTAGTTAGTTTATTTTATATAAACAAATGCTTTTTCTATTTGGAAATAACATTTAGCAATTTATCAATAATCAAAGTAAATGTAGATGATATCTTTGAACTAGCATTCTGCGTTATCACCTCGTTCTATGCTTAATTTTTTTTACGTGCACTAATAGTTGTGTTTCCTTAATGTTAACTCTTAAAATTTATCCTATTGATTTCTATAAATTAATCTAGAATTTGTAGATAATCTTTGATTTACTCTTACCAAAGTAAATTATTGTTGATAATGGCGTATAATTCACTCAGCACTAGATTCTGCAATACTGGATTAGACTTTATATTGCACGAGAAGTTTTCCAAATTCTAAGCCATAAATTGTATAAACTAGTATAGCTATATCTTAAACTATAAGATTATCATACTATGATAGACGCAAGGTGCATCATTTTAAGCGAGTTACTAATAATTACGCGAGATTATATAATATACAAAACTCATACAATGATCTTGAAGCGCACCAGTGTATATCATTCTGTTAAGCGCCTATAATTAATAAACAACGAAGAAAAAAATGCTATATTGTTTGTTGTCATAGATTATGCTCTAGTGTATTATTTGTCGTAGGTTACAGAGGTAAAATCTTTGCTATAGTATAAAGAACTCTAGCTATCACTATAAGTGACATAATGTCATGGTTTTGTTGTTATTTGATAAACATACTTTAGGCGGTTGCTAAAAATTTTTAGTCGGCGTGTTATCAATTCTGAGCTTTTTTTACTTAGGAAGTTAATAGTGGAGATTTGGTTTATGCAATACGTTATGTGCTACTTTTTTATAAGTATTACTTGAGTAGTACTAGAATTATCAATTAGTGGAGTACAATTAAATTATTCAGAAGTTAGATCCTTAGTTAGCAACATAAAAAATATGTAACTAACTCTAAAAATTGTAACCAAGTTCTAGTATTGTGTATTATAATGATGATACTAAATTGTCAAAAAAAATTTGACCATCCGCTTTTCCATTAAAAGGATAGATAGCATTCTCAGGATGAGGCATTAAACCAAGTACTGTCTTGTTATCATTGTAAATGCCAGCGATGTCACGCATGGACCCGTTTGGATTTCCAAATAAAACACCTTCAGTCCTAATATAGCGAAAGGCTACCTGATCCCTGTCTTCTAGCCTATTAAGTGTGTCGTTATCAGCAAAATAACTACCATCGTTATGTGCAACAGGTAACGAAAGAATTTGCCCACTAGTATACCCAGCAGTGAATATACCGGAAGAATTTTCTACCTTTAACCTGATTGTCTTACAGACAAACTTTAATTCAATATTACGCATAAGAATACCTGGTAATATTCCCGTCTCGGTTAAAATCTGGAAGCCGTTGCAGACTCCCAACACGGGTACGCCCTTTCGGGCCTGCATCTCCACTGTACGCATTACAGGTGATAATGCGCTAATCGCACCGGAGCGCAGGTGATCACCATAAGAGAACCCTCCCGGAATAACAATTAAATCTACTTTCGGAATTTCGGTTTCTTTATGCCAAATAATAATTGGGTAATTACCAAAAGATTGACGTATGGCAACAGCCATATCCCGATCCCGGTTAGATCCAGGAAATATAACGATTGCTGCTTTCATTTCGTTCTCCGGGGCAAAGGCATCTTGCTATTGCAATATTCAGCGTATAAATAATGACATAATTCGTATAATTGAACAAATTAAAAATACTCTAGCTTATTAAATTGATATATGTTAAGTCTCTTAATAGATAAATTACCACATAAAAATTCATTCGACGATATTAGTTTTGATTTAAGGTTGCTTTTTCTAAAATACTTTTCCCTCAGAAATATGTGAATAATAATGAGCCAAGCTGCATTAGCGGCTAATATACTGCTTAATAAGTAACTGTATTAAATCGGAAATTTCCGTCGAAAGTATATTCGTTATGTTTCTTTCTTATCACTAAGAAAAATATATTTGTAATTGAATTATAATAGTGTAACTCTAGTCTAGTTAATAAAATCGAATAAACGAATAACTGCTTTGATTAGCACAGTACATTCTCCTATAATCATTGTTAATTTATTACATGACACACTATTAATCTTTATTGCTGAATATATGATCAGGCGATTTAATCACTGTTAGTAACCAAAAATCAACATTTGCGCTATTTTTCTAAACATTAGAACGCAAAACATTCGTTTAATTTTTTGATATTACTATCAAGTTATTAACTATGATTGATGCTTGTTACAAAATTTTTTCGCTATCTAATTAACCGGCGCTTCACTCATGAGATCATAATGCATTTTTAGTTTATTTTTTGAAGAATATCACTTAAGCAGTACTTATTAATGCCATCTAATTTAAATTTTAAGTGTATTCTATCGATAACGTAAAGATTTAGGTTTAATCTTTTAATGTTTATAAGACTTGTTTGCAATTTATGGTAGAATTACTTTAGCTGTGAAAGGTAGTGAATAATTAGGCATTATCATCATATAGCACTTGAGTTGTAGTTGAATTAATAAGATGATTAATTTAAGATAAGTATATTAGTGTTACAATAAATATTGCTGTACGTCTTTCTTATGTTACCAATCAAATTTCTTGAGTATTGTGGCTACGCGATATAACTGATTTTTTAAGCTTTTTATTGTTTTAGACGAAAAGCAGAATTGATTAAGATATCAAGTATTCAAAGTAAATCCTAGGAGAGATATTGACTTCTTTGTGGTCGTAATAGGGTTTATATTTTTGAATGAACACTCTTATAAAAACATCTTAAAATAACAATATTTATATCTCAGGCGAGAAACTTAAGCTGACTTTATCTACTAGGATAATACATCCTGTTAGTAAAAATTTTTATGTGATGTATGAGTTATTCTAACTATGTAATCAATATTTAATTTAATATCTTGGGTGGTGCTAAATTTTTTTAATCCGTGTACTTATCATTAACTTATTTTATAACTAATATGAGAAAGTACTAATTAGATTATTCTCCAATACTGATACTGTAATCTTCAATAATTGTATTCGCTAATAGACGTTCACACATACTTTCTGTATCTGATACAGCTTTAATGGCATTAGTTTTGTCAAGATCAATTTCGATTATTTTGCCCTGACGAACTTTGTTAATTCCAGCAAATCCTAAATCAGAGAGCGCGCGAGCAATTGCTGTTCCTTGTGGATCGAGTACTTCTGGTTTAATTTTGATGTAAACGGTAACTCTCATAATGCTATCCAATTATTTAATTGTGGTAATTTAATTATTCCCATAAAGTCTACTACTTGCTTTAATTAAATTGACTGTGTAATTGAGTTTATTTCTCACAAAATAAATTTTGTTAATCTTTTTATAGCTAACTTAGGTAAATTTGATATCCCATGACCAATATCTAATACAGCAGTTTATTTAGTAAGCGACAAAGAAAATAATTAAAATCTTTTGGTTGAAAAAATTTATAAGTGTATGATATCATTGCTAAATTACTATATTATAGAATAGCTTATATCTCGCTTTTTAATGAAATCGTCTATCACTTTTATATAATTTTAGGTATTAAACGGAATATATTAGGTATAATATAGTTTATATTATTAATTATCTAAGCATAAATCGATAGGTTTAAAATCTGTTAATTAGTTAATCGACGTGTATTGTAATATAGATTTATTACTGTTTTATTAAGGATATTATTTAAGTTGTTTATAGCAAGGTAGCAAGTATTTTAAAGCTTAGTGTTAATTTTTGCTAATAGTTGATTTTGATTTATAAAAATAAGTCTTTATTTTTTTTATATATTTACGCTAATAGCTAATCTTAAGGTTTTAATTATGCTACAGCAATCTTATATTTTTTTACATAAGTTCATGATAAAATATTATATAACTAATATTATTGATCACTTGGAATTGCTTAAGTGTAATTTCATTAAGCATGAATTATATCATTCCCTAGCTAGCTCTAATCAATTACAATGTCGGTCGATTAGCTTTCAATGAATTAATAAAAATCATCAAAATATATATTTGTGTATAAATTGAATAATAATTTTTATTAATGTTATCAACTGTACTAGTTCGTTGTTTTATTACAGGTCTTTGTAGACATTGAGCTCTGGATAAGATCTACCAAGATTAATAATATCTGGATAATTATTAATCTTACTTAAGTAGAAGCATGCAGTAACCGAACTAACTTTAAATTTATATTAGTCTTCAGTAATTTTTTCTAAAATATATTTTTGTTTTGTTATAAAAGTTAGCGACTTTAAATCTTTTACCTTGTGGTAATTACCCAATTAGTTTCAATAACACTGCTAGATTTTAAATTATGCCTATTGAGCGATACAGTTATTACTGGTAATTATGTGCGCTATTTCTAATTAGTTTTAATTCTCTAGTAAATCAAACTATTTTAGTTGTACCAAACTACTTAAAATAACTGATTACTTAATATTTAGAATTTTGTTAACTTAGTATACGTTAAGGGAGTGTTTTCTTCTAATAGTAACATATATAGAATGTCGCGGCTCTCATTTTATGGATTAATTTAATTTAAAAATGCTAGTAATGCTAGGAATTTTATATTACGATGTGCGAGAGGTAGGCTTTGATATAAAAGTTTATTGTTGGTTTTGTTATAATGAATGTTTCTGATACTAGTTATCCTTACTGCTATAGCATCGCTCTAACTGACCGAAAGCTTCTTGTCATGATATTACTCATGTGGTGAGATAATTGCCAAGCTAACGCAAGTTAGTTATGCGAGTATAGTAAGATAGTTGAGTAATAGAACCAAAATTGTAAACCTAGGGCTTTGATTTACAATTATTCTAAAAGAGCTATACAGGCTAGACTAATACAAATTGATTAATAAGCGCACTTGTCATAAAAATTAATAGCTGGCTGAGATAAATTACTTATCTCTGTTTTATGCTATTCGCACTATCTATATCCAACGATAAATACTACTAAACTAGTGAAGTAGTATTTATCGTTGGATAGACATTTCAATTTCATGGAATGACACTAAGGTAAATGAATTTGCAAAGGCGTAACTTTGTATTATCAGATACAATAATTTCGATTAGTATAATGTCAAGGAAATAACCTTAATTAGCCTAAAAATCAATCGCTGATAAAGCATTTTTGATCGGATTAGTTTGTTATTTCTCTTGGAGTATTTTGTCAATTAAGATTACTTAGCCTACTGTATTAAGTTATACTGAAATATCAGCAAGGATATTTGATAAAATGATTAGGTACTTTAACTCACTGAATATACCTTAAATTAAGTTGATTGCATCATTTATTCTGTGAGATTTTAATATTAAAAATTAATTCAAATAAAGTAACTATATAAAAATATTACTATCATAAGTAGCATCTTTCTTCTAAATTTGATTGGCTAGTATCGTTAAAATGCTAACTTAGATTAATCTAATAATGTAAATTACTTAATGCAGATCGTTTCATTGGGCTTAGTAAAATCTATTTGTTTAATTAGAGAGAGCTTCATTAAGAATATCCGTAGAATTATGCCAATATCCGAATTGATCATCTCTTGATGAAAGGCTAACTCGATTGTAAAAGCCAATTAGCTAAACTTGATTTGTGGTAAGTTTTAAAAAGTCATATCAATAAACTGATCGCGCTATAATTATTTAGCATTATGTTACAAGCTCTTTTACTGATACGCTGCTATGATTATTCAAATCAACATTATTAATTTCTGGTAACACTCCTAAGCGACTTGCTACTTCCTGATAGGCTTCCTTAACACCACCTAGATCGCGCCTGAAGCGATCCTTGTCCATCTTTTTGTTAGTTGCAAGATCCCATAATCGGCAATTATCTGGACTAATCTCATCAGCAAGTATGATCTGCGCTGCCTCATTATTATTATACCAACGACCGAATTCTAGTTTAAAGTCAACTAGTCGTATTCCAATCCCAAGAAACAATCCCAGTAAAAAATCATTTATTCGAAGGGATAAAGTAATTATGTCATCAATATCCTGAGTAGTAGCCCAACCAAAACAACTAATATGCCCTTCAGAAATTAGCGGATCGCCTAGTTTATCTGATTTGTAATAGTACTCGATAATCGAGCGTTGAAGCTGAGTACTTTCTTCTAATCCAAATCGTTTTGCTAATGAGCCAGCAACTACGTTGCGTACCACAATTTCTAGCGGAAGCATTTCTACCTCATGTATAAGCTGTTCGCGCATATTGAGCCGACGAATGAAGTGATTAGGCACACCAATCTCTGTCAACTTTGTCATTAAATATTCGCTGATGCGATTGTTGATAACACCCTTTCCAGCGATCAAATCATGCTTTTGATTATTAAAGGCCGTAGCATCGTCTTTGAAGTATTGAATGATTGTACCTGGTTCTGGCCCTTCATACATAATTTTGGCTTTACCTTCGTAGAGCTTGTAGCTTTTAGCCATTAACGTGATCTCCAAGTTATCAGATCAATGCCTATTTCCCGATGATTATCTAACGATTATTAGTTTTAGTTAAGCTTTTAATAAAAGTATGTTTTGCCATCAATACTAATAGTTATGTATTAGCATGATTGAGGATTCTAATCATTAGTTTAGGACTTTGTTTATTGTAAAGGTATTTGTTTAAGCATAATTTTATTATATTATTTAGCTTTATACGAAAGTTAGTAAATAATTTAAGGATTCTAATAAATATTGCGAATAATTGAAGAGTAAACTAATTTAAAATATATTAATTATCAAGTTATTTTTGCTGAATTTTATGATATTATCAAATGCTTAGGCTTTGCTGGCTAAGAAGAAAATGAGTAACATGCTTTAGAGCTTTAATCGTTTATTATTTAGCGTGTGCTACAAAAATAAAATCCGAGTCTTAACGGTTAATTAGGAAGATATAGTTTATTGAAATGATTAAATATAGCATAATACAATTATTTAGTAGATTATTACTATAGAGTTATATTGCCGGTTTATTGCCCTCTGATATTATTTCTGATGTTAAAATTTGTTAGCTATTTTAAAGCAGCCTTTGCGTTAAACAAGTTTTTACAATTGATTCACTTGTTAATCTGCCAAACAGAAATAAATTACAGGAAACTCTAGATAATACAAATCACCCCATTGTATCATGTAAATACTAGAATATCGGCTGACTAGCTCGGAAAGATTTTTTAATGTAGTATTTCGTAAATGTAGTATTTCGTAGTTTATTAGCTTTCCATAAAATATTGAATATATACTTCGATCGACATAGTATTAGTAAGCTAAACCATGCTAAATGTGGCTTGATTTATAATAAGCTACAGCACATACATTGTACTTTTAGTATTGATGTAATATTAATTATTTACATCAATAAGTTGCTAGTTGCGCAGTAAATAGCAGAAACCTTAATAATTAATTAAAAATAAATCAATTTGTTTAGCTAAACAAATTTTGTATCATCGTTCCAGTATTAATAAGGTTATCTACTAAATGCCTTTTTGTTTAGAATTATTCAATTAATGCCTCTTCGTTGGTTTAATATTATAGTTATTTCTCTAATATATTTACGTTATCATCCTTAAGTACCTAAGGATGATTTATGAAGAATTTTATTTGCTATGTTAGCAAGATTTCCGGAGATATTTTTCTCTGATTTAGTATGCTTTAACTACAGTCATAATTAAAGAAGACCGGATTCAAGCAATTACTTGGGTATTGATAGCTAGTAGCTTAGAAGGCGACTTAATCTAGCCGATTTAGTTTTTTTAGTTCCTAAATATAAAATAAGAGAATACTTGCTTCAAGTCCCTAATGATTTCAGAAAGATAATTTCAATAATGCTATTCATACTTAGCAAGTGTAGATTGAAATTTTCAAGTACAAAAAACTAATAGTAAACTAACAACCACAACATACTTTATGGATTTTAAATAACTATTAAAAGTTAGAATTAAAATTTCGAAAGAATTTTATAGGTACATGATATAAAACATATAGCAAAAGGAAACGCAAATGTTATTTGGAAAATAATTTTCCTAAATTTATACCAATTTAGTGGATTATTAGTAAAAATTTGTAAATAATTTAGATTTGATAAACTATTACAACACTATGAATAAAAATGTTTAATGTTATTAAATATTTTTATTTTCTTTTGAAGGCTATCAAGGTAAAAGATTACTCAAGCATTACTCAGTTAGTTTACTGTTTGTAGCAGTTGATACAATTACTTATACTAGGAAGATAACCCTTATTAACTGTTTGAGTAAATTATAAATAGATGACAAGTAAATATTAGCCAAATTGAGTTGAGTCAAGCTCTTTAGCTATGATGTTTTAATGGTATCTTGTAGATAGTATAATTACAAAAATTAATAATAATTACTTTAAATTTATAATTACCTGCGCTGATCAATATAATATAATATTTTTTTTAAAGTGAATACCTGCCAGGTTTTTTATTTTTACTAACTTAAAAATATTTTTACTAACTTAAAAAGTTCAATAAACTATTGATCGGCAACTTTAAAAAAGTACAGCCATCTTTATCCTTAGGTGGCATTTGACCAGCGCGCATATTTATCTGTAACGATGGTATGATAAGGCGCGGCATTTCTAGTTTAGCATCACTGGCCTCTCGGATGGCTATGAAATTTTCGCGAGATATCCCTTTGCCTACGTGGATATTATTCGCTTTTTCTGCACCAACCGTGCTTTCCCAGTGAAAGGCCCGACCATTAGGTCCGTAGTCATGACACATAAATAAACGCATATTATCCGGTAAGTTAAGTAAATTTTGGATTGAATCGTATAATCTACCGGAATTACCGCCAGGGAAATCAGCTCGTGCACTGCCGCTATCTGGCATAAATAAAGTATCCCCGATAAAGGCTGAGTTACCTATAACATGCGTCATGCAAGCTGGTGTATGACCTGGTGTATGCATAGTAAATGCATCTATAGTACCTATCTGATAGGTGTCTCCATGACCAAAAAGATAATCAAACTGGCTACCATCCCTCTTGAATTCGCTTCCTTCGTTAAATAATACAGCAAAAGTCTTTTGTACGACTTTGATTTCTTGGCCAATTGCTATTTTGCCTCCTAGATTTTTTTTTATATAAGTTGCTCCCGAGAGGTGGTCGGCATGAACATGGGTTTCAATAATCCAATCTATTTTCAATCTATTACTACGAATGTAATCAATTATTTTATTGGCATGGCAATAGTTTATTTGGCCCACCGTGTAATTTATCTGCATTACAGAATCGATCACGGCGCATGATAAGGAGTTTGGATCACTTACTACATAACTTATTGTATTGCTTTCTGGTTCAAAAAAAGCTTCTATGTCAGGGGCTATCGTCATATCGATGGGGTAGTCATTCATTATATTGTCCTAATATTTTTTTGTATAATGTTTCTTTGCTATATTAAAAATTATTTTTATCAGTACTCAATTCTGGCTTACTTCTAAATTTAATATGTCTTATATCCATATATAACTTATATGCGGTCGTAGCAAATAACCCTGAATATTCTTTTCCACTATAACACTTGATTTTTATAAATATTACTTATGACAATTCTAGTGTAAATTTTTACTATGTACTATTGTCACATTCTAACAGATAGTGAAAATATTTATTTATTAACAGCTTACATTAATTAGACGTCTATCTTATAGAACAGAACAAAATGAAGAAATATCATAATCAAACTTAATATTACTGTAATGACCGCGAATAATATCTTTACTAGTTCTTGATTTATTGAGTTGGACAAATAGCTGTTAATAACCAGTTAGTTTACTGTAAATCAATAATGTTGTAGATTATTATTTTGTGAGCGTATTAATCTTATGTGACTACAATTAATGATTAGTATTGTCATTGATTTTTTCAAATTATCTCTGTCGTTGACAGTGGCAGGAAGCACCACTAAGTTATAGTGACAGACAAGATTAAGATAAGGGCTAATTCATTTCGTTTTATAATCAATTAATGATTATTTTAGAATGCATAAGTTTATAAGAGGATGAACACTACAGTCCTGCTATCATATTAACAAAAGCTTCAATAAGTAAGTTAAATTTTAAAACTATGTTGTTGAATTATCAATATAAAATTTAACCTTTGTATCGTGTCAATGCATATCTGATGCCAAAATTTTTACCATATTGTTATCATTCTGTATCCAGTAGTATTTACAATTTAGCTTTGTAGCTAGATACGAGATTATTTTTGATATAATAATTAAGAGATAGCCATATTATTAATCGTTGAATTGGCTTAATTTAAAAAATATGCAAATGCTAGTAACTCTATTCGGAGCTTATAAGGCTTCTTGTATTTTATTTTGGTATTATTTAACTGTTATCTAGAATAGATTTTTAATTTAACTATGGTATATTATAATCCAATAGTATTGTGATTTGCATTAAACATTTTTTATATCAATTAGCTTATTCGCCAGACAGATGTTGCTTAATCAATTTTCGAATTGTTATTAAGATATTATAGAAATACCATGAATAATAAACAGTAATATTATATTAAGGTATGTGTAGTAAGAATGACACTATTAATCATTAATCTACTAGATTAAACGTTAAATTTTTATATTTTTAAGCATTATTTGTATTAGTGATTGCACTAAATTGACATGCATTTGAAGTATTAAGATGCTTAAGATTAGAAAATAAGCTAAGTTATACTTTTCAGAGGCAGCTTGCTAGTTATAGAGTTATTGGCCGACAAAAGGATTTAGCTTTGACATTAATAATGAGTTTTGGGTGTTTTTACGTGGAACAATACTCAGTTAAAGTTATTTAGGAGTAATAATTAAGAAAAAATTAAAAATTTTTACATTGGATGGTTCACATACCACTGTCGCAGATAATAACTTAAATTTTAATCTTCTGTCTAGAATCATTAATATGAATTATACAAGCTTTAGTTAAGAAGATGAGTATTATATTATATATAGTAGGATTTAACTTATTGATATTATCACTAAGAGATCATCCTTCTCTTTAAGGACAGCTGAGCATATTTAGAGAAGAAAAATTTATTTTATGCTCTATCTGTGGTGTTTTTACACAAAACTAGTTATTTTTAGTTTACAGTGGGAACAATGATCCAGGTTATTATTTTAATTTATAGCCATATTTGTGATTAGTGTTTTAAAAGTTGTATCTTAATATTATCGCTTTTATTTCGTTTTTATCTTAATAAGATAATGCACGGCCGGAACTTTCTAAAACCTTTTAGCTAATCGAGTAAAAAATAATTGTTTAGCCAACGTTGTAATTGCACTAGATTTTCTTTCTTTATATATTTTTTATATAATCATTTTGTAGTTCTCAATATCAACATTAATTTACTTAAGCTTTAATAGCTGAGCGCTTGTGTGGGGTTGTGCCTTAAGTAGCTAGCGAACGTTTTAACTTATTTATCGCATAATTTACTAGCTATAATTTAGCCAAAATCCACTGATACAACTACATTAAACGTAGTTGTATAAAAGTTATATTGCAAGCATTAAAAATATTTACTTTTTTATTGTATAGTCTTGTCATGATCACAATGCATTAATTAACAAGGCTAAATTTAATACTACTAGATAACATGTTTAATAGTTGATTAGTATGCATACTACGTTGTAAAATATGATTTTATTGTACTGGTCTAATTATGATCCGCTTATATTGCCAGTAACACAATTCATTTTGTTTAGATCGAATTCGCTCTGTAAGTAAGCTATGACTCTTTATGCATAGTATTTAATACACAAGCAATTTATTGATCTAGATAAAAATCTAAGCATGTTACCTAGATAGAACGATGTATCAACTAATGCTAAAAATATTTTTTACATTAGTTGATTACGAATATTTAATATTCGTAATCGTTATTAGCCCTTCAAAAGGCTTGATTGCCTACGTAATCAATTGACTATGATTTTTTCATTAAAAAATTTTCTGTATTTTTTAATTACCTTAAAAAGCTTTAATGTAATTAAATCAGGGGGCACTTTCCTGTTAAATGCTCTAACGATCTATATTAAGTTATTTATAAATAAAATTAGTTATTTATTTTGTTTACCTAAGACGACAAAAGTGAAGGTTAGCTAGATCTTGCAAGGCTTTGTCCAGTTGATGATTAATTTTTTAATTTACTTCTTTTCACATCAATATAACTCTACAAAACATTAAAATTACTAAAGTAAAATTAACTTAGCTATGTAGATAGTTTTGCTTAGTTATAGTAATTAATGCTAATGGCCATACTCTTCGTCTAAAACGATGGACTATCTATCTTCTCGATAATATCAAAAAGATCATTTTGGTGCAATTAATAGCTTTAATATTAATCTGAATATACTCAGAGATCATCTAAGATTATTGTGAAAATATTTATAAATCAAAGCAATGATGATTAGTTTATCTAGCTTTTTTATTTAAAAAATATTTTTGTCTTAGCTTAATGTGTTTTTGGTAAAAATCTGCTAGGCTTATAATTTGAATTATAGCAATGAAAAAATCTGAATTTAAACGCAAAAATGCTTAGTCGATAAAGCAGTCTAAGACTTAATATTATTTATTATCTATTATCAGTAAGCAGTTAATTTATCTAAATACAAATATAACTTTTATTTGTTAAGCGTTTTATTCATCTATTACATTGGCCATAGACTAGGCGCTTTAGTTTTCATTAAACATTATTTTTAATTTATAAAGTGTTTTAGATTAACTCACTATAAGCTAATTTGTCATAAGAAAAAAGTAATTGATTACAAGCTATATGCTTATATCTTGCCTTAGATTAGCTGTTAGCTAATATTTTAATAAAAACATATGGTTATCATATTTTTATCGCAAAAAAGTTGGTGCTTCGAGATAATCAAAAAAGTTTGTTATTTTATTGGACTACGAGAAATTTTTCTTAGTTATTATACATACAACAAACAAGTTAGCGTTTTATATCATCAACAATCGTTTAAATCATATATCCATATTTTATTATCTAAGTATTGTATGTTATATATTATATAATTCTCCTTATTCTTATTTAGTAAACACTAATTTGATTGCTCCTACTAAGCACTGTACAGTAGATAGAAAAATAATTTATCTTTAACGGCGATTACTATCAATACTGAGAGATTTTTTGCTCTATTTATCCAGAGAATAAGCATGCTACCCTAGTCCAGATAATAGAATAATAATTAAAAGTATAAGATTAAAGTGTACTAACTAATAACAAACCTTATTATGAACTTTTAGTACATAATAAGGTTTGTTTGGCAAAAGCGAGCTAAAAGCAAATGAAGTATCGTTTTAGTCTAAGTGATTGTTTATTAAATAATTTTGATACAAATATTTAGCTAAGAGTAATTCATCTTACTAAGATACAGATTACCATTATAATTTAGCAAAATATTATTAATCTCACGAGTTTTTAAATAAGAATTATTTATTTTAGGCAATTACTAGCTTAATAAAATTGGCTAATTAATTAAAATATTACCAATATTTCTTTTTTTGTAGACTACAAATAATTACAGTGATTTTTACTTACTAAAAGTTTTTTTAGTGCTTTTGTTTTCGCTGAAAATATTTTTAGCAGTAATAACACTATATAATTGCGGTCGACGGTCACGAAATATACCCCATTTGATTCGTTCCAAGCGCAATTCATCTAAATTAAAAGTTCCAAGAATAACCGCCCCTTCTTTTTGCTTAGCATCAGCTATCACCGCTCCAGTTGCGTCGGTGATAAAAGAGGTACCGTAGAAAGTAAGATCTAATGTGTGACCAGTCTCAATACCTACGCGATTACTGACAATAAGTGGAATTAAGTTAGCACCTGCATGTCCCTGCATAACTCTGCGCCAGTGATCAGGGTTATTAACTTGTGAATTCGTCATAGGTTCGTTGCCTATAGCACTTGGGTACAACAAAAGCTCAGCGCCCTGTAAGGCCATAACACGAGCAACTTCAGGAAACCACTGGTCCCAACAAATTGCGCATCCAAGACGACCGTAAATCGTATCCCAAACTAGCAAACCAGTATCTCCAGGAGTGAAGTAGAATTTCTCTTGATATCCTGGCCCATCGGGTATATGCGACTTACGATACAGATCTAGAACAGACCCGTCTGCATCTATCATTACTAAGCTATTGAAATGCGTATTATAACTCTCTTCAAAAAAACTAAACGGCAATACCACAGATAATTCTCGAGCAATGCTTGAAAAACGAGCAATAACCTTGTTATCTTTTAAGGGTCGCGCCAAGCTAAAATAAGATCCATCTTGGTCTTTGCAAAAATATGGCATCTCAAACAACTCTTGTAGCAGGACGATTTGGGCTCCCTCTTTTACCGCGCGCCTTATCATTTCTTCAGCACGGTCAAGATTATCGGCATAATTATCACAGCAGGACATTTGAGTGGCAGCGACGGTAACGATTCTTGACATGGCATTAACTTATGACACGATAGGGAGAAGCAAAGCGTAAAACTATCTTTTGATAGTTTCTTGAATATATTTTTAATCAATAAATTCTACACCAGAATAACCTTTAATTCAAATTGTTTTGATCAACCCTGAGTTAGGAAGATAATCTGCATAGCAAAGTTTTGTACAAAAGACAATTTATAACGATTATAGCAAAATTGTAATTGCCATAATCGTTATAAATTGTCTAAATTATTAAAAGATGATATATTGTAATTTAAATATACTTTGCATTTTATTTATTTTTTACTGTCTGGATTGTTATCCAATTTATTATATTAAGTATTATATATTTAAAATTATAGAGTAATGCCAGGCACAATAAACTATAGTATTCACCCCAGAATGAATCCAATTGATCGCTTACTTTTCAAGAATTAAAGCAAAATTCGTTTTCCCATGTACTTTGCTATCAAAGTATTCATAATATAAATTTACAAATAGGTATTATATAACAATTAGGTATTATATATTAATTATATTAATACTCAGAATACTATAAATAATCAGAATACTATAAATAATCAGAATACTATAAAGACTTAAATTTAAATATTGAGGTTTCTCAGTAACCGATAGGCGTCTGTAATACAAAGATAAAAAATTGTGTTTTAGCAACAAGTCTAGCTAATCAAAAGGCTAATTTTTTAAGTCATTTAATTTAATGTTAGTAACGCGGGTTAATTCTGCTTGTAATTCTAGAATACCGACGCCAGTAACAGCGCTGGTTGCACCTATTATTGGATATGCTGCTGGACGATGCAATATCCTAGTAATTATTGTTTTTATCATTACGTTGAGATCAATCTGCTTAACTTTATCTACCTTAGTTAATACTACCTGGTAAGAAACAGCCAGGCGATCTAACATATCCATAAATACATCATCTTTATCTGTTGCCCCATGTCGACTGTCAATCAGCAAACTAACCCGATATAATGTTCCCCTATAGCGCAGATAGTTGAATATATTTTTTAGCCACTTTGCTTGTTTTACCTTAGATGCTTTTGCATAGCCGTATCCTGGTAAGTCTACTAGAATTATCTGGTTGCTTAAGTTAAAGAAAATAATTTCTTGAGTACGCCCAGGAGTATTAGATTTTCTGGCCATATTTTTACGGCCTGTAAGCGCATTGACTAAACTTGATTTACCCACATTAGAGCGCCCTATAAAGGCAACTTCTGGTAGATTTTCCTTTGGCAGCTGCATACTTGTAGCTGATGAGGCAATGAAATTACATTTGCGAGCGAACAATATCCGTGCTAAAGCAAAGTCTGTTTTCGGGCTCGAATCATTGTATTCTTGAATCATAATATATCACATTTTTCAGCCTAAAAATCGATAACTACTAAAGACAAAGATAATATTTTCCATAACCTATTAATAAATGATTTAAAGTTTAACCTTTGTTAATAGCCAATCAATCACGTCATGAGAAGAATAATTTATTTAATAATACTCAAATTTATTGAATAATAAAACACTTACTAATTTACAATGTCTTTACATGTACAAGCAATACATACAAAAGTGCACCGTAAACAATTATTTGCCTGTTAATTAATATAAATAACACAATACAATATGTTCATACTCATTGAATTCTGATAAATATAGGCTGTAATTTTATGCATAGCAGCTCTAACTTTATATTTTACGGACTATACAATCAAACTATAGTTTATTTTTTGGTTGTAATAGAAGCATAGTCAGTTTGTTTCGAAGAAATTGGCCTTAATCGGTTGAATATTAATTAGCTGTTAAATTATTATTAAACATCTAGTTTAAGTATAGCTTAAAAAGCTATCTATATTAATTATTATTTTATACACCATTTATATAGATTTTATACACCATTTATATAGATAATAAATTAAAATTGCTATTATCAATTTTAATTTATTTGGTTTATTCTCCAAAAGCTGGTAATTTAATAGTTACCTTTAAGTTATGTAATGTATTCTTACAATTTAAAATTAAACGCTTCTGCTCGCAGAGCATCCATCTTTTTGTAGTTTATTTCGATGTTTTATGCTAACTGTAGTTGTTAATATGATCGCAGATCAGGGTTTGTAACAAACTTATTAATAAATTAAAATATGTATTTATTATTTAGCGTGAGATTATACCAGGGATTAACCACAGATTATGCTCAAGATCATTGGGTAATTAGTCAGATATTAATGTTGTATTAAAAATATAGCTAAGCTGATATGATTATTTTTACATCAATATAGTTAAAATAATAATTTTCTTTTGCAATAAACTAATTAATGATTAGTTTATTGCTATTTCTATAATTACAATACTCTATTTCTATAATAAAATTATAATACTATTAATGTATATAATATAATACTATTCTATTAATGTATATAATATAATACTATTAATGTATATAATAATTAAAACTTAGTATGTATGTATCTTAGAGTAATTGTATTTATGTATCTTAAGAGTAATTATTTAATATTGAGATGTGCTCAGGCTTTATTAAGATCTTTGATCTTGCAAGAAGTCTCATTATTAAGAAAATTTTATTTCATTAAACTTAATGCCGTAAAAGTTTAACAAGTTAATATTATATTCTAAGGCTCTCAGGTTTTGCGTAATTAACTACACTCAATCAGCTATCGGGCTAATATCATTGCTTTTATTAATCAATGCAATATAGATTTCTGCTTTAATTCTAGCGTTGTTGTATTAAAATGATATTGAGCAAACTTTCACATCTTCCATTAATTTTTTAAATTATGATTTAGTAATAATTATGATTTAAGTAATATATCCCTAAAGTTGTGAAATAAATGAATTCTATCGGCTTAATCGGTTATAGTACATAATGGCAATCACATTAATTGACGCTGGATAATTTACGGTAGAGATAATTCAAGGAGATAATATCAAATGAATTATCAATTACCGATTATGCTTTTATATATGTGCTGTAATTTTACGCATTATGAATTTGCTCTAAATGTATTATTGAAGAGTATATTAAAAATTAAATATTGCGTTGAATTGCTCAAATTCTCGTTGGTACTATTTTGGGAAAAACTGACTAATCAACAATATGAAAATATAGCATTTATATTAATTTGATTAATTTTCATAGATGATTAGCAATTTACGTATTTTAGGAAGTTATTTTTGAATGGTTTTATGTCCAGTAATTATTTAGGTAATTGTATTTTCTCGCGTGCGTAAAGTTATGGTTCTTAATATAATTTTTAAACAATTTTTTAAGATTGTACGCTGCAATAATCACTTAATACACCTCAACAAAAGGTGTATGGATTTTGATGTGCTGTTTTATCATCAGCTTAATAACAACTGAGACTTTTGACTTTAGATAGGCAACAAGTTACTTAAAAATAAGCATCTTGTTGCCTATCAAATCGATTATTCGAATATTGATTTACTTGTTTATTTAGGATGTTATCAAGAGTTCAAGAATAATCCACATATTTAGTAGTCGAAAGATGATAGACATTAAACTGTATTAAGTGACTATAAATTTATTTTTATGAGAAAAGCTTACTGTTAAAATTTTAACGAACGATAAAAAACAACCGATTGCCTGTTTATTGTTTGGTTTAGTGTTCATTTAAAACAAATGATTATAATATTTAAATTTTTTTAAAAACTACGCTACACAGCTCTTGTTATTTTATCAGTAATACATGTTATATGGGATTTCATTCAGCAAAGTTGAAGGTAATAGACTAGTTTGTTTGATTTCTAGGACTTTGGTCAAAATTATAGCGCTTTAGCAAGGTTTTTTTTACAGTAAAGTATACTAAATAATAACAATCTTAACAATTATATAACTATATCAATTATAAGTGAAAATTATTGCGATTTTTTTTGTATACAATTTCCAGATTATTTAATATACAACAAACTTGTGATTGCTTTTATACATTGAAATTTTTATCCATGAGGCCATTCATTATCAGTAGATCCTGTTTCTCGAGGAAGATCGTCAAATTAAAAAAAACAGTTTGTACTTGTCAACACTGTGCTTTAGGCATAAAAGTGTTTGAGTCAATAAATAGTAAGGTGCGATTTTCGATAGCCTTACTTTAGTCTTTAGTATTTGATCATAGTATTACAATCTTTTTAGAAGTATTTTCTAAAATAGCCTAGATAAATAATTTTTGCTTTAGTATTTAAGTCGTTATATTGCTATAATCATTGTATGCTTTAAGCAATTATATTGCGCCTTTAGAAAGTGGTTACGATCTTGTCTATGAAAACTAACGTTGATTACATCTATGGCAATACCTTGCCTAATCCAGGTACTACCATGGAAGTCTATCCTGGGATCCGTTGGATTAGGATGCCGCTTCCGTTCGCTCTCGATCATGTTAACTTATTTTTGCTTGATGACGGAATGGATGGTTGGGTTCTAGTAGATACTGGAGTTGCATCAAAGCTGACTCAAGATTTATGGGAGTTAATTTTAGCTAACGAGCTATGTGATAAGCAGATATCACGTATTTTCGTTACTCATTTTCACCCAGACCATGTTGGTAATGCTGGTTGGTTGTGCAAACGTACTGGCGCACAGTTGTGCATGAGTCGTACTGAGTGGTTGTCAGCCAGAATTACCCTAGTAGAGCGACAAGAATCTTTTCAAGAAGATGCTCAAAATTTTTATAGTTTAGCCGGTATTTCTGACTTATCTACTTTTGAAGTAAATGGTTTCGCTCGTCAGTTTCATCAACTCGTTTCGCCAATACCTCCGACCTATAGCCGAATAAGTGCGAAAACCTCCTTCTTAATTAGTGGTAAAACTTGGGTTCCCATTCTCTCCGAAGGACATTCTCCTGAGCACGTTTGCCTGTATTGTGATGAAAGTAACGTTTTAATTGGCGGTGATTTTTTACTACCGCAGATTTCACCAAACGTATCTGTTTGGTGGAATGAACCAGAAGTTAACCCACTAGGTGACTACATTCAATTTTTGGAAAGCTTGAACTACATGTCATTAAGCATTTTAGTTTTACCAGGGCACGAGCTTCCTTATAATGGCCTGCAAAAACGTTGTTCTGCGCTGCTTTCTCATCACAGGGAACAACTTAAATTAGCCCTAGAGGTTTGTTCCGTGCCTTCTACAGCGATAGATATTACTTATAAGATGTTTAAACGTCAGTTTGAAACAAGTCAACTTAGCTTTGCTATTGGCGAAACGCTTGCGCATTTAAATTATTTGATAGAGACTGGAAAAATAGAACGTAACTTAGATTTAAGCGGTCATTGGCGCTATAAACTTAAGTAAAATAAGCAAATATCTTTGTCTATTTAGGTTTCTCCAAAAAAAAGTTTTGAGTAGTTTGTAGTTTTCTTTTGGTATGCTTTGACTTAATGTTTATAAAAATTACGTTTTATTTGTTGACTTATAGTGAATTTTCACTGTTGCTATTTAGTTTAACATTGCTATACAATATAGCAAATAATCCTTAATAAAATTAAAGATTAGACTTAAATAAGGTATAGTATAAATCTTTATAAAAAAAACTTTAATTTACTTTATTAGTAGAGGTTTGATTTTGTATATCCTTTGATATTCTATTTGCTAAAGACTAAAGATTACTTCTTTAAAGCTGACCATATTAATTTTTAGTTTATTAGGTGGACAGTTACCGTTATTTTTAAATTTAGACCCTAGAGGTAATCTAGGCTTGTTTAGATTTTAAGAATTAGCACTTCGTAAACTTCAAAAATATGTAACTGTCATTTCATTTTAGCTTAATAAAAATTTTCTTTGTTAATTCCAGTAGCACGATAATTAGATAATGAGTTTATTATTCAGGTTTTTTTAATTAATAAATTATGCTCTTGTTATAGTAGCTGAAAGCTAAGTTAAGGTCGTTTTACATTAAGCCACGAGAGGCTATTAGAAATGCTTACTATACTCCTTATGGAGCTCAGATTTTGCTGCCAGGTAATTCTTGAAGAATTTACCGATAAATCATTTCAAAAGACAGCGTTAAATTTATGCCAGACAGTAAGAAAATTTCATGTTTTAGTGATGTTTGATACTAAGCACTATAAGTAATTCCAAACAATTTATTTATTTAATTCAGATAATTGCTAATTTATTTTTACTTTTGTTATAGAGGAAGACAAGTACTTGCTTGATTACCTTTTTTTCATAAAAACTGCTCTCCTCTCTAAGAAGAGAAATGCGGTTTTATGAATTGGTAAATTAGATTATATAAATTTTCCTGCATTTTCAGTGAACAGGGATGATTGATGTATAATTTATTCCAGCCATCGGAGCCTATCGATACTATAACCTTCGAAAACGCTTTGTGCGAACTCGAAGTAATAGTCGATAATTTGCAGCAAGGTGAGTCGTCGCTCCATGATACTATTGCCGCTTATGATCGTGGTATTGCTCTAAAAAGGTATTGCAAAAATGAATTAAAGAAGGTCTTGCTTAAGGCTAAGCAAGTTAGTCTTAATGAAGGCATTCAGCCTTCTGGTAATGCAGATTGAAATGCCATTAGGAGAAACTGGATGTCTGATCTGCCTACTCTGCTAGCTGAGTGTATTGCTGTCGTTGATGAAACTATGGATATGCTGCTATCGCGAACGAAAGACACTGAAATGCGGCTTTTTGAAGCGATGCGTTACTCCTACACTACAGGTGGCAAAAGGCTGCGGCCGTTTCTTGTAACCCATTCTTCAGCACTATTTAGCGTCGATAAGAATTGCGCAGCTCGGGTTGCAGCTGCTGTAGAATTTATGCATACCTATTCTTTAATTCATGATGACTTACCGGCGATGGACAATGCCGATACTCGACGTGGTAAGCCAAGTTGTCACAGGCAATTCGATGAAGCAACTGCTATTTTGGCTGGTGATGCACTCCAGGCTCTAGCTTTTGAGGTTCTTTCTGCGCCAGAAACTCATGTTGATCCCGCTGTAAGGATAGAGCTGGTGCGAAAATTGTCTCAAGCAGTTGGTGTAAATGGTATGTGCGGTGGGCAAATGATCGATCTGCTTTCTGAGCGGATAGATGAGTTAAACATTAGCAAAATTACCCGCTTGCAGTATTTAAAAACTAGTAAAATGTTTACATTTTCTTCAGTTGCTGGATCTATTATGGGCAAAGGTTCTTATAGATCTTATATGGCATTGCATGATTTTGCGCAGGAATTCGGTTTAGCTTTTCAGATTACTGATGATTTATTGGACGTGGAAGCTGATCAGAAAAAGCTTTGTAACGCGATTGGACAAGATGCTGTGGATGGTAAAGCAACTTTCGTTTCGGTTTTAGGTGTGGAGAGGACGCGAGCGCATGTTAGTTTATTAGTTGATAACGCAATCAGTGCGCTCGAGGTATTCGATGAATTAGCTAATCCGCTACGTGAGGCTGCTCGCTATTTTACAAATTGCACTAACTGACTGGATGGTAACAAATTATGAGCTATCGGCCAGATACTCCGCTCCTGGATTTAATCTCTACCCCAAATGATTTGAAAGAGTTAAGCGTTAGCCAATTACGTCAAGTGGCTGATGAACTGCGTGCTGAGACAATTTCAGCGGTGTCGGTTACTGGTGGGCATTTAGGTGCTGGTCTTGGTATAGTTGAGTTAACCGTAGCTTTGCATCATGTATTTGATACACCACATGACAAAGTGATTTTGGATGTTGGCCATCAAGCTTATCCCCACAAGATATTAACTGGTCGCCGCGACCGTATCCGTACACTTCGTCAGAAAGGAGGATTATCAGGGTTCACAAAGCGTTCAGAGAGCGAATACGATTCCTTTGGCGCAGGGCATAGTTCAACTTCTATTTCCTCCGGCCTAGGCATGGCCGCGGCACGCGATCTGCTGGGCAAGGATTTTGATGTGGTTTCAGTAATTGGCGATGGGTCAATGAGTGCTGGTATGGCTTATGAGGCTATGAATAATGCTGGCGTATCTGCCAGTAGCATTTTAGTCATTTTAAACGACAATGAGATGTCAATTTCCCAGCCTGTCGGCGCCATAAGTGCTTACCTATCGAAGATCATATCTTCACATTCTTTTCCCTCTTTTCATGAGCTTAAAAAACAACTTACTCAGCAATTTCCGAGCTATCTGGAACTGGTTAATCGCCAGGTGAAAAAGTTTGCCAGAGGCGTATTTGCGGAAAGTACTCTATTTGAGAAAATGGGTTTTTTCTATATTGGCCCGATCGATGGGCATAATATGGACCATCTTGTTCTAATTTTAAAGACACTAAAGGTTAGCAAACATGGGCCTGTACTTTTACACATAGTTACCGAAAAGGGTCGGGGACACCCGTTTACTGAGAATAATGCTGAAAAATACCATGCAGTTGCTAAATTTAATCCGATTACTGGCAAGCAGATTAAGCCGCAATTAAATGCCCCAAGTTACACTAACGTTTTTGCTGAAAGCTTAATTCAAGCTGCAGAGGTAGATGACCGTATTGTTGCAATTACTGCTGCCATGCCATCTGGTACGGGACTTAACAAGTTTGCTGAACGCTTCCCAAAACGTAGTTTTGATGTCGGTATCGCTGAGCAGCATGCAGTGACATTCGCTGCTGGTATGGCATGTGAGGGAATGAAGCCATTCGCAGCAATTTATTCAACCTTTTTGCAACGTGGTTACGATCAGGTGGTTCATGATGTGATGTTGCATGATTTACCAGTGCGTTTTATTATCGATCGGGCTGGATTAGTTGGTGAGGATGGTGCTCCTCATGCTGGGACCTTTGATCTGACTTATCTTGGGTGTTTGCCAAATTTTATTATTATGGCGCCATCTGACGAAGCAGAGTTAAAACACATGATTGCCACCGCTGTTGCAATTGATGATGGCCCCTCAGCTGTGCGTTACCCACGTGGAGAAAGTGTTGGCGTAGAATTACCCAAGGTTGGGTCGATACTGCAGATTGGTAAGGGAAGAGTTGTACGTGAGGGCACAACCGTCGCTATATTATCTCTTGGTACTAGATTACAAGAGGCGGTGTCTGCAGCGGATGCTTTACAGGCTCGAGGAATATCCACTACAGTGGCCGACGCACGATTCGCTAAGCCGATTGACGTCGAACTTATCAGTCGTCTAGCTAAAGAACACGCAGTACTTATCACTGTGGAAGAGAATGCTATCGGTGGTTTTGCTACTCAAGTGCTGCATCATTTAGCTCAAGCTGGACTGTTAGATATCGGATTAGCTGTACGCTTGATGGTGTTACCTGATAGGCCGATTGATCACGACAATCAGATTGCTCAATACAAAGACGCTGGATTAGATGCGGAATCGATTTTGAACACAGCACTTTATGCACTGAAGGTACCTGTAACTTCAGGCGATCTTTAGATGTCTTGTTTAGAAAGAGTAGATGTTTTGTATATCTCAGCTAAAATTACACACACTTAAGTTTAAGCTTATACAATATCGCTATTTGCATAATAATTGCTATATGCGTTTTACATTCTCATCATTTAATTTTTACTAAAAAGACTTGAATAGCATTGATTCCTGTTCAGCAAATAGATTAGAGATGGTTTGCGGTATATAAATAATAATAATGCTAAAGTTGTTATTATTTCGATTGACTTACATCGAAACCAATAGCACAGTGACTAATTATACCAATAATCTATAAAAGTTAATTTTTGCAGTTTAATGTAAACAAGGCCCATAGGATTAAAATCATTTGTGATTTCAATCTTTCTGATATGAAATTAGGATCTCTCGTTTAGATGTAAAAAAGCTATTAGTTATGAGATACTATTTTTACCTAATACTTACTGTCTGCTTTTAGATAAATAATCAGATTTATAATCCGTGTTGATTGCGGTAGTGTAGTCATCGGGTAATAAAATGATAAGAAAATTAGTCTGACCAAAAAGACACTTTGCATTGCTGTGATTTAAAAAATTCACACAAGATATTTTGATTATTTTTGGAATTAGGACTCTTGAATCCTACTCGGGATCATATGCTAATTGCTAAACTTCAACAATTGTTATGTCAAAGTATCACTTATTAATGTTTACAGGCGGTTCTAAACTTAGCACTAAATAATTTTCTGATCTATAATATCAGCTTGATTTTTAGTATTTTGACCACTTGGCTGATTTCAATTGTAAAAATTAGATATAAAAAAACATTTGGAATGGTATTTTTAATAATAAGTTCACGAACTTACTATTAAATAAGATTTTTTTTATTATGCTTAACGCCTTTATTGTTCAAGTATATGTCTTGGTATATACTATTTTCGGAATTATAAATAGTGAAAAATCGATCGCTATTTGCTGAGCTTACTTCTCTAGTAATGGATAATTTTGAAGCAAAATTTTAGACCATTGCTTAGACCACCACATTAAATATTAAAGCAGTATTTAAAATTTAAGCGCACCTATATTCAGATCCTTTGCTGTTTTATACCGCATCGATGATTTTTACAAACTCTTCTTTTAGGTATCTGAGTACTGCCTATTCTCCAAGTGAATGTTATTTTTACACGATAATCCTAAAGATCAGTAGAGTGCGATAACCGATATTTGACGTTATTTATCAAAGAGCTGAAAACTATTTTCAAGAATTATTAGTCAGGATTGCAAATAGTCTAATGTTTAAACAAACGGATTATGCAATTAAAACGAAAACATGTTAGCAAGATAATATTTGGAGATACAGTAATTCGCATTATTACACCAGGTATAGTTAACGGAGTCGATGCTTTAATCGCGCTTGTTAAATGAATTATTTGACCACTTGGCCCAAAAGACAATATATTTTTATATTGCCTGATTTAATGTTTTCCACTGGCTTTCAGAATTAACTGTTGATTTATGCGGAATAAAAGCAAATTTTGATACAAATTATCTATCCTAATTCTTTCTGAAGACATGCGTTGATTTATTATTTGATGGTTAACTGGCTAGGATGCGTAGTATCAGTTGTATTCCATATCCACTTCGGCGGATATCTAAGAAATTAAGATTTGACTCTTATAAATTTCAGCGTTGTTCTTCAGATTTTACATGCCGCTAGCGTATCAGATACTTTCTTGATTTTCCCCTTCTGAACAATAACGAACAGCAGTTATCGTTGATTAACTTGATTTAATTTGTAAAGAGCATGGCTTCCATGCATTATTGTTCGGCTGGCAGCTTAATGTAAGATTAATATTGTAATTTCGATATAGACTTGAACTAACTTACATTCTATAGCGTATAATGTCGGCTTTCTGGGGTACACCATAGAATACACTTTGATTGACTCGGGTACGATTTATTGATTTACTAAATTGTTATACCTAATAAATCTTGAATAGATCGTTTTCTTATCTTAGGTTGTACATACTTCTGAAACTAGAACGGATTTTTTAAGATTTATGAGTAATTCTTATTATGTATTTCCCCTCTATTTGATCGCACTAGGCTATGCCTAGCACTAAGATATTAGGTTAGTGTGGGTTATTTGGCGTTAATTGGCTGATGCTTTGACGAAGAGTTCGCTATTAATTTAAAATATTATTAGAGGCCAAGTCATCTGCTTTGCCTGAATTCATTGCGAAAATTTGTATTATTAGGCGGGTATTCTGATTTGATTAATTTGTTAACTAGGGCGCTAATGACTGAACTAATTTGATTGATTATTGGAAGATTATTTGCGTCCAGTTTATTCAATCGATCTTAGTTAATTAAATTGTAGCTTATGTAAGGAAATTAGATGAACTACTTGTTACTTTGTGGGCAAAGTAGTTTTTTATAGACCGATTTATTAATGTTAGGGTCAAACACGATAAAATATTTAGAGTGTTTGTATTCAGACATTAGTTGAAATAAAAATAAGGTAATGAGTTTTGCTTGTTTTATACAATTGCCATCCCATGATTAATACGGTAGCTTTGTTTATCGTATTAATTTAGTGAGTTTCAAAAAAAAAACTTATAGCTGCTGTTAGAGCACTAGAAGTTAATTCGAGATTCTTACTATACTAACTAATTTTAGGATGGATCGTAATGAGGACAGCTAAAAGCATCTTTATCGTCGCGATGGGCTAATATGCTTTTAGCTTTATCAGCATGTTTTTGCAGAATTGTTAGCTCTGTAATTAGTTCCGTGATATAGTCTAGGTTGTCATAGGATCGTAGATAAATGTTACTCCTTATTCGATGACTAAAGACTAGCTTATTAGAATAAATAATTTCTTAATTAATGAATGCAATCTTTGCCTTAAATCAATAAGTATGATTATTTCCTTATACATATAATGCTAAGTATATTTATAATCTAGTCAATAATTATCATTGTTCGGTAAGTTACTTTTAATTATAAACTAATATTAGACCTCAGCAATCATAGTATGTTTGTTTGATCTACTATGTGCTTATTAGGTATTATATAAAAATGTTTTTATTTATTTAATTTTCTATGTTAGCTATGTGAAAAATTCAAATTTTCTTTCCTTCGAATATTAGAAGAAATTGTCATTAGAATAGTTAAGCAAAATGACTAAGTAGTCATTTTATAAATGAATCGAGTAGTTCGTCGTTAAAAGTATGTATTACTAGCTTTAGTCGTTAGTTTTTATTCTTTTGTTGGTCGAACACTTACTATTCGATCAGTAATGTCGAAGCATAATCCAAGATTAGTAAAGATATTTAGCTTTGTTCTAGGGATTATTGCCTTTAATATGGTTTTTTTAGATAAAAGTGTTTTGTTATTGAAATCTTGCTTTTAAAAATTAATAAATGTTTTTTTGAACAACTACTAGTTGAGGTAAATAATTTATGATTTGTTTAAGTTTTTATAGTTATAGTTAATTTAGTCACTAGCTTAATGAATTTAGCAATAAATGATTATTCTCTGCTTTTGATTAACAAAACAAGATTTTAAAGTAATTGGGAAAGTTTCGCTAAAATACTACGCCTAGATGCAAAATCTTTTGCATCTAGGCGTAGTATTAATTCTAAATTAGCTTCAAGTTACTTGATTTGCATGTGTAAGTTTCGTTGTTTTAATTGAGTTGTGATTTTTTTTGCTCAACGAGATAAGTAAAAGATTGATCCGCAGAATGATACGAACGATTCCGGCCATTATTACTAGTTTATTATTCGTTATAGAATGAAATTTAGTAGTGCGCTAGCATGCGCAACCGTTAGCATGACATATTCAAAGCAAGCTAGTTAAGTTTTTTAAGGCTTACTTCGTTAATCTAATTATACTCTCATATTGTACTACCAGAAATTTACGCACGATTATTATTAAATAATTGAACAATTCAAACATTAGAAGGACACCAAACAATGCTAAGAATATCAGTAAAATATCTTGTTTCGTAAAATATTAAACCTGTTGAACCCTGTCATTGACTCACTTTTTTTCAAAAAAATTAAAAATTATTTTTATCAATAACATAACAATAATTATTTTAATTATTCAGCAATGAGATTAAATAATCCTAGAGCATTATTCTTGTCGAAATACTCCATTTGTGCCTCAAAAACAGTAATGATTTTTACTTTTTCTTGGAGGCCTAACTAAAGATTTTCTAATTATAGATTAGCTTTTAATGGATTGCACCATGGGAAAACTCCTTAATATTGATTCTCCATTTCTTAAAATTTAAGCCGTAAAAACCGTTTCGGTGAGCAAAACTGAGATTGTTTAGCATGCTGACAGCAGATGCTATCGGGTAATTTATCTTGAAATCATTTATACAGTATTGCATTTTCTACTTTAAAATCAACATATTTCGTTGTTAGATGAAAATTTGTATTGAGAGAAGTAGATAACATCTACTTGTTATACTGAAAATTGACTATATAATCTAGACTATATAATCTACATTAAATCACAGACTATATAATCTACATTAAATCACAAATTAGGTTAGTATGAATCGATCGTAACCGTTAAAGCGCGGGATGAATAAAAACACCAACTAGGATTGGTTTAATCGCTGTTGGGCAACTATTGCATCAGTGAGTGCTAAAAACTATAATATGTTCTAATCATGACCTAAATATGTTATATTATTAACCTGATGGGGGAGCCAGAGGCGCTTTCGAGGCTAATGGCACCTGCCGCTTATCAAAAGAGGAAGGTATGAGCAAGTTTATTGGTATCGATCTAGGCACGACAAATTCGTGCGTAGCTGTCATGGATGGAGTAAATGCTAAGATTATTGAAAACGCCGAGGGTGCTCGTACTACACCTTCTATGGTAGCTTTTACTGAAAGTGGTGAACGGCTTATTGGTCAGTCTGCAAAGCGTCAAGCAGTTACTAATCCAGAAAAAACTCTATTCGCCATTAAGCGTTTACTTGGTCGTCGCGCTGATGATGTTGCGTCCAAAAAATTTAATGAGCTTGTTCCCTATAATGTTGTCGTGGGCGATAACGGTGATGCTTGGGTGGAGATTGCTGAAAGTAAGTATAGTCCAGCGCAAATTTCTGCAATGATTCTTGGTAAAATGAAGGATGATGCTGAGGCTTATTTGGGTGAGAGTGTTAGTCAAGCAGTCATTACTGTGCCGGCGTACTTTAATGATGCTCAACGCCAGGCAACTAAGGATGCAGGTAAGATTGCCGGCCTTGAAGTATTACGCATTATCAATGAGCCAACTGCCGCATCTCTTGCTTATGGTTTAGATAAAAAAGCATCCGGAACTATAGTCGTTTATGACTTAGGAGGTGGTACTTTTGACGTTTCCGTTTTAGAAATCGGAGACGGGGTTTTTGAGGTTAAGTCAACTAATGGCGATACTTTTTTAGGTGGTGAAGATTTTGATCAGCGCTTAATCGACTATTTAGCTGATGAATTTAATAAAGCTAACGGCATAGATTTGCGTAATGATCGTCTAGCGCTTCAACGTTTGAAGGAAGCTGCTGAAAAAGCAAAGATTGAGCTATCCTCTTCCCAACAAACTGAAGTTAACTTACCGTTTATTACTGCAGACCAATCAGGTCCAAAGCATCTTAATATAAAAATTACTCGCGCTAAACTAGAGGCAATTGTAGAAGACCTGGTTCAACGTACAATCTCGCCATGTGAATCTGCTTTAAAGGATGCTAGCTTATCGGCTCGTGATGTAGACGAAGTAATCATGGTTGGTGGCATGACCCGTATGCCTAAAATTATTGATATGGTAAAAAGCTTCTTTGAGAAAGATCCAAATCGTGGTGTAAATCCTGATGAAGTGGTTGCATCAGGGGCTGCGATACAAGCTGGTGTACTAAAAGGTGAAGTAAAAGACGTATTGTTGCTTGATGTAACTCCACTTTCGTTAGGAATTGAGACTTTAGGTGGAGTTTTTACTCGATTGATAGACCGCAATACAACGATTCCAACCAAAAAAAGCCAGACATTTTCAACTGCCGAGGATAATCAAACAGCAGTGACTATCAGAGTTTTTCAGGGTGAACGTGAAATGGCATCTGATAACAAAATGCTTGGTCAATTTGATTTGCTTGGTATTTCTTCGGCACCGCGTGGAGTACCACAGATCGAAGTAACTTTTGATATAGATGCTAATGGTATTGTTAACGTATCTGCAAAGGATAATGCTACTGGTAAAGAGCAACAAATTCGTATTCAGGCTTCTGGTGGCCTATCTGATACTGATATTGAGAATATGATCAAAGACGCAGAGGTGAATGCTACAAAAGACAAGAAACGCCGCGAATTAATCGATGCAAGAAATCAAGCTGATAATATTATCAGTTCTACAGAGAAAACTATAGCTGATTTTGGCGATAAATTTGATTCTTCGGATAAAGCATCTATTCAGTCTGATATAGCAGCGCTAAAGACTGCGATAGAAGGAGATGATATTGATCATATTAACTCCAAGAAACTAGCCTTACAGCAGTCTTCCATGAAGTTAGGTGAGGCGATGTACAAGGCTCAGCAGCAAGAGCAGACTGTGTCTAATGTTGCAGATAATATAAGCGCTGACGGTTCTGCTGATGCAGGTAGTTCTGCTACTCGCTCTAAATCCTCTTCTGAAGGAAGCAACAATGTTGTCGATGCAGATTTTGAAGAAGTCAATGATCAGGAACGCAATAAATCTTCATGATCCTTATAGTCAGATACAGCCAGAAAAATAGGATTTTTGTGTTTTTACTTTTTTTAATTGGTTTTTCATGAGCGGTTTTGTTTAAGGGGATTGTGGTACCTTTTATGGTAAATTAGGTAGTATGATTCCCTTTAATATAAGGAGATTAAATGAAGAGTTTATTTGAAGTTACTTAATAGATATCTATCTAAAGGAGTGAATTCTCTTGTTAGAGGTGGTTTTATTATGTTTTGTTTATTATTTTTAGGAGTGAAAGTTAAACCTTAATAAATTAAGTACTTTGAATTGTTACAGCCGTTATTTTTGAGTGGTTATATTATCAAATCTTTCTGATGAAATTATTTTATCTAATTAGATAAATAGAAGAAGTTCTATTTATCTAATATCGGTAAGTAATATTCGATAAGTTTATGTAATCTACATGTAATGGAATTTATTGGAGCATAGCTTAATCAGGAAATTTAAAGGTGTAATTTTTATAGCGGATTGTTTTTTATTTAATATTTCGTTAATACTTATTATAATCATCTACTAAAGCTTTAAAATAAAGCTATGATTTCTATCAAATAAAGTATATAATAGAAGATAACTTAATAGGAAATCTGCTTATTAGTTTTAGTGTTTTGTTAGCTATCTAGTAACATTGTCCTATTAAATATTTAAGCCTACTTATACTATCATTTTATAACATAATTTGTTAGCTCTTTGGGAGATTAACTAGGAAGGGCTATTTTTGGATTATCTGATTTTACCTTTGTTAACCGGGTAAGTTGGGTTACTTCCGTTTGTAAGCAAATTTATTCTTTCATTTTTTATAAACTCTATTATTATTTCCGATAATAAATTAATACTAGTTTGGTAAATTTATTAGCGTAAAGATTAATTTATCCACGCTAATAAAGCACTCTAATTATTTATCCCATTGAATATATTATATTCATAATAAGAATCCTATTTTTGCAGAGCAATATCCGAGTATATAAATAAATGATTAATAAAATCCAGAATATTTTGATAATTTGAATTAAAAGCCTAGTAGCGTAGATCTTCCCAAAGTTCCCTTACTTTATTGAAAAAACCATGGCTTTGTGGACTAGTCTTTTCTACTCCACTGTCTTTTTTAAATTCCTCTAATAATTCGCGTTGTCGATCAGTAAGATTGACTGGAGTTTCTACCTCCACCTCTACATACATATCACCACGCGATACTGAACGCAACACTGACATGCCTTTGCCGCGTAAGCGAAACTGTCGCCCAGTTTGGGTACCAGATGGTACAGCAACTTTGGCTCTCTTACTATCAATTGTTGGCACATGGATTGCTCCGCCTAAAGAAGCGGTAACCATTTCTAATGGTACTCTGCAGTAAATATCAGAACCTTCCCGCTGAAAAATTGGATGTGATTGTATATTCAAAAACAAATAAAGATCTCCTGGTGCAGCGCCACGTATACCAGCTTCGCCTTCGCTTTGCAAGCGGATGCGAGTTCCGTCCTCCACGCCGGCTGGAATATTTACCGAAAGGGTTTTCTCTTTACGTTGACGACCAGAACCGTTACATGTTTTACAAGGATTATCAATAACTTGTCCAGCACCACCACAGCTAGAACAGGTTCGCTCAATGGTAAAGAAACCCTGTTGATTGCTAGTCTTACCTCGTCCGCCACAGATTAGACAATTAACTGGCTTTGATCCTTTTTCTGCGCCTACTCCATCACATGTACTGCAAGTAACGAAATTTGGCACACGGATTTCGGTCTGTTTGCCATTAAATGCATCCTCTAGACTAATCTTCATGTTGTAGCGTAAATCAGAACCACGTCCAGGGCTAGTACTCCGGCGTCCTGTTCCTCCACCCATGAAATCTCCAAACATCTCTTCAAAAATATCAGCAAAACCGCCGCTTCCTTGGCCAGGACTTGAACCTCCACCTTCGAATGCCGCATGTCCTAAACGATCATATGCTGCTTTTTTTTCGTCGTCTTTTAGAATATCGTAAGCTTCATTAAGTTCTTTAAATTTATGTTCTGCATCTGTATTTCCTTGATTACGATCTGGATGGTAGCGCATTGCAAGATTGCGATACGCCTTTTTAAGGGTATTTTTATCAGCGTTTCGGCTTACTCCTAATATTTCATAATAATCGCGCTTTGCCATCACTAATCACTGCTCCTAAAATTTTGCATGATAACACTTGCTAATATTCTTAAAAAAAACGTTAGTTAGATAAAGAGAATAGCCGAAGTATAGCTGATTATTGTATCGTCACGTTATTTTTTTTGCATTAAAATATAATAAATGCGAATTAAGGCTATCCTAAGCGATAATCTGTTGTAAATTATCATTTACTGTATTCTTGAGCTTCCTTTTTTAAAAGGAGCTTTGATTTGGACTTCATAACTAGTTCATTATAATTTTTTTTGAAGTATTTCGAGCGGAGAGATAATACTTAGAATGTTTTCTGCTGTCATTAATTATATCTTACGGTAGTAAAAATTAAAATAGATAACTAATTCCTTTTAAGCAATTCCATTAGCTAAGATTAGCTTAGTATTCAGTTAGGATTGGATAAAGTTTTGCTTTGATTATCTAGTGTGATCCACATGAATTGCTTACCGTTTATATCAGCGTATAGCTAACATTTCGGATAATGTGCCAGATTCGTATAATATATAGCATCTTGCCGAAAGATTAGTATATATATAGCACCTTGCCGAAAGATTAGAGCTTAATTTTTCTTACTTCGCTGTAGGTATAGAAACAAATAGATACTTCCTTAAAACTTTCTTAAGAATTTGCTCTATCGTAAGAATGTGCTGATTTGGCTAACGACTAAATCGTACTGACTAAGCATTTTGCAATTAATTGCTATTGTGCTTTGGTTTAAAGGAGCGCTCATGGCGTCATAATCTTAATTTACTTAAAATAAATTAATAGTTTTAGTACTTTTGTTTGAATAATCTTATTATGTGCTATTTCCTTTTCTATACTCGTATTTATAGATAAATTATTATCCTAAAATGACCTTACCGACTTGAAGATGTTCTCATGTTTTTATTATAAAATAGCCAATATAATTTAGACAGCAGCGTTATTGCAGAATTATTTATTATCCTCACTTAAAAGAGTAAAATCTTATACGATGTATCAGATAGTTTATTAAGCTTTATTAGAGCTGATCTGGATGCCTTAATTATTACCTATCTCATCGATTAATCTTTGAATAGGATCCTAATGAGTTTATTATGAGATAATACCTTCGTTGTTTATTGTCTTAATAATTTTTTAAACTAGCATGAGCATATCAATTGGTTCATAGCTTGGTTTTTTACTTTTTGTGCTAAAATTATTATTTTGTAGTTAATCATTCGCTATTCAAAAGTCTGCTATCTAGGGTGGGTGTATTCATTGCCTGATTGCATTTCAAATATCTTACTTCGTATTTAGCATAGAATTGATGTTTGAAATGAAATTTTTAAAGTTATCTATTACAACAACAATAAATAAGATTTTGTTTAGGTGTTATGTTAATCTCATGTCGATTTATTAATTATGTTTGTTTTATAAAAACACAGAAGAATGTCTTTTTTTGTCGGAACAATATCCTGTATTACGCAAGATCATTAAACGTTATCTGCTTTGCATTTTCTACGTGATAATAGAGAAAATATTTGATCGTTTCCAGCGCTTGTATATTTATTTATTATTTTTTAGGTTTTGCTAACTTAAACAATAACTTCAATATCCTAGCCTGATTTATAAGTAATGCCTTCTAGAGCACGCTTAATATATTTTTGCTATGAAGTTTTTAAAGTTAAACTAGTTGTAACATCAGACATAATAGGTAAGTAATACCAAAATCGATCAACCTTATTTTTACTACTTTATTTATAAATAGAAGATAATTTTGAAGGTGGTTACAGTGTATCTACCCTCTTCTATAATATACAGAAAACGGTTCGATTAACACTTGTTAATAAATAAACAATTGTTAATCGAAAGTGATGCTTTCTTGCATTTAAGATTTTGTGCTAGTGAAGTTTAGTATAGCTATCTATGTAAGGAAAATATATTTAACATTACCCAATATTCGGAATGAGATTAACGGCTATAATAGCTCTTGAGCGATTTTAATAATTCTTTAAGTTTTTCTGGAATAGCTATGGAAGCAATCTATTAACCTTTAATTAACTGCTCGATGAAGTTTTCTTTAATTAAGAAAGTTATATATACACTTAGTTTATAGGTTATTGTAGAAAACTGTGGCGCATTTTGTTTCTTTAATTCTATAAATTTATGTTATTATAGTACTTAACCTGATTTTTTGTTAAGATTTATTAATATAGTTGTTTAAGGATAAGTGACTATTATGTACTAGTCTACTGCTTTTCACTAACATGCTCAATAGTGCAATTGAAGTTATACGCTATTGGCAAGATGTAAAATTTATTAAGTAGAAGATTAACAAATCAGTACTTTAGAAAATCTAATTTCATAAGGCAATGCTTTATTGTTGCCAGCTTTTATCTATAGTTAGCTTTGAATCGGTTGTGGCTGAATAATTTTGGTATTGTTTAGTATGAACGAATAATTTACTAAGTCAGTCATTTTATTTTGTTGTCATAAAGGTTTATGGATATAAAGTTAACGTAGTTTTGCTGCTATTAATTATCTATCGAGATGATTAAGTCCTTGATTGTAAAATATAAAAACTAACATAGGAGCATAGCGCTAGATGTTATTTTTTAGTTTTTATATTAAAAAGCTTCATCTATATAATATATTGTTAATCCGATGGTGCCTTCTGCTTGTGTTTGCTAGTCAAGCCAGATTGGAGGAATTAGCCGTGATATCAAAAATGCTAAAGTAAACGTTTAACATAGTTATGGCAATAGCATAGGCTTACTAGCCTATGCTATTGAGAAGTTATTAATGCTAGAATAATCGAACATCTGTTAGATATAGAATAATTTTCCCTCGAATCTTCAATAGCTCATTATACTAAAAATTTAATATTATTGCAATTGTTGTCATTAAGTGTAGATAACCCTATATGCATTTTCCATCTATTAGAATAGATGTGGATATTTTCTACTGCTATTTAGTATTAGATTTGCTAATTATTTTTTAATGTATGGTCAAACTTGATGTTATAATAATTTTGTTAAGTTAATTTATTAATTAAAAAAAAATAAGAAAATAGCATTCGGTAATGATTGTTTTACGATCATAGTATGGTTGATTCTAGATTGGATAGATTGTCGTGATTAATCTAGTTATTCGCTGTTATTCGTAGCTAACTTTTTGATACGATTTAGGAAAGTTTGTTAAAACTGATCGAGAAAAACTTGTTGTATTTTGACGCAATGAAGATACCAAAAAGGTCTTAAGCACTTAAAAATATTTACTGAAGTCTAGGCTATTGTCTGTTTATTTTACTAGCTTAAACTTCATTATATTAGTTTGAAGCGCTCAGGCTGCATATCCTCACAGTAGAGCATTATCTAATATGTTTTGTCATATTTTTTGAATCTTTTAGCTTTGTTTTACTACTTAAATAAATGTTCTGTCTATTGGAGATATGGTGCTATTTTGTTAATATTGTGCTGCTTCCCTTGATAGAGAACTTTTAATGCCAGCTATTAGCCTTTCTGACGGTTCAGTCCTTTATTATGATTTACCGGTTACTCCACTTACTGTTGCTGCTGATGTTGCCTCTAGTCTTTCAAAAGATGCTTTTCTCGCTGAGATTAACGGTAAGATAGTCGATATTAACTCTGTTATTGTCGAGGATGCTAAGCTTGTTTTGATTGATCGTAAAGAAGAAAGAGCACTTGCCTATATTCGTCACGACTGCGCGCATATTTTAGCTGAGGCTGTTCTGGATTTATATCCTGATGCTCAAGCAACCACAGGGCTATCGATTGATAGTGGCTTTTATTATGATTTTTACCGTTGCCAGTCGTTCACGCTTGATGATCTCAATAAGATTGAGCAGCGCATGCATGAGATTGTTGATAGTGATGAAAATATTGTGCGCGAAGAATGGACGCGAGATCAAGCATTAGAATATTACAAGCAAAAAAAAGAATTATTCAAGGTTGAATTGACGAAAAAAATCTCTGTTGAAGAAACAATTATTTTTTATCGACAGGGTAATTTTCTTGATCTTTGCCTTGGCCCTCATGGTCAATCGACAAAGGATGTTGGTCATGCTTTTAAGCTTATGAATTTGGCGGGTGCTTATTGGTGCGGAGACAGTAAATGCGAGCAACTTCAACGGATTTATGGTACAGTTTTTGCTGATGAGAAGGCTTTGCAGTTGCATATTAAAACGCTGAAAGAGACTGAAAAACGCGATCACCGCCGAATAGGCCGTGAGCTTGATTTGTTTCACATCCAAGAGGATGCAGTCGGTTCTGTATTTTGGCATCCTAAGGGCTGGATATTGTATCGTGAAATTGAAATGTATTTACGTCGTCGTTTGGATATGGCGGGATATCAGGAAGTTAGGACGCCGCAGTTAATTGACCAGGCATTATGGGAAGCTTCTGGTCATTGGCATAAGTTTAACGAGAATATGTTCACCACTAGTGCTAAAAATGATAAGCTATTAGCGCTGAAACCGATGAATTGTCCTGGGCATGTACAAGTTTACAAACAAGGTATAAAGTCTTATCGCGATCTGCCTCTTCGTTTGGCTGAGTTTGGCTCATGTCATCGTAACGAACCATCGGGAGCTTTGCACGGAGTTATGCGAGTACGTTCTTTTACTCAGGATGATGCTCATATCTTTTGTACAGAATCTCAAATTACCGAGGAGAGCATAAAGTTTTGTGATTTGCTAAAATCTATTTATGCCGATTTTAGCTTTCACGATATTCGAATCAACTTTTCTGATCGGCCAGCTATTCGCGCGGGTACAGAAGAGGTGTGGGATCGAGCTGAGAGTGCCTTGCGCGATGCATGTATCGCTGCTGGTTTGGAAACTATTCTGAATCCTGGCGAAGGTGCTTTTTATGGCCCAAAGATTGAATTTATTTTACGTGACGCCATTGGCCGTGATTGGCAGTGTGGTACCTTGCAGGTTGATTTTGTATTGCCGGAACGTTTGGACGCTACCTATGTAGCTGAAAGTGGTGATCGAAAGCGGCCTGTTATATTGCACAGAGCTATTCTGGGTTCTATGGAGCGCTGGATTGGTATATTAATCGAGCAATTTGCTGGCCGTTTTCCGATGTGGCTATCGCCAGTTCAGCTCGTAGTGGCAACGATTACTAATACGGTTCAAGATTATGCACTTGAGGTAGCCGCCAGTTGCAAGGCTGTCGGGTGCCGTGTAGCTCTAGATTTGCGGAACGAAAAGATTAATTACAAAGTTCGCGAGCATTCTGAGACAAAGATTCCTGCCTTGCTTATTATCGGTACTCGAGAAGCCAAAAGCAAGCAAGTGGTAATTCGTCGCATAGGTGAAAGGGCGCAAGAAATTCTTACTCTTGATAAAGCTGTTCATAAACTAAGTATTGAAGCGTTGGCTCCAGATTGTTCTGCCAGTCGCTTTACTGAGTAAAAACAGGAGGTAAACTATAGCTAGATCAACATTTAATCTGACCCAGTCCAAAAAAAACGGCCCTCGGGTCAACCGTGACATTCGTGTGCCTAAAGTGCGCTGCGTTGGTCCTGATGGTGATATTTTAGGCTTGATGAGTGTCGATGAGGCTATTGAGCAAGCGGAAAAATTTGGCCTTGACTTAGTAGAGGTGTCGCCTAACGCTGATCCACCTGTTTGCAAGATTTTGGGTTATGGAAAATTTAAGTACGAAGCACAGAAGAAAAGCAATGAAGCAAAGAAAAAACAAAAGGTCATTGAGATCAAAGAGATCAAGATGCGCCCCAACATTAATGAGCATGATTATCAAACGAAGATGCGTAGCGTAATTCGTTTCTTAACCGGCGGAGATAAAGTTAAATTAACTATGCGATTTCGTGGTCGTGAAATGGCACACCAAGAAATTGGTTTAAATGTATTGAAGCGCGTACAGGAAGATATGGCTGATATTACTAAGGTAGAGTCATACCCCAAGCTTGAAGGCAAACAAATGATAATGGTGATAACTCCGCGGTAATGGCAAGCGAAGATGTCAATAAATGCTGCAATTAGCTTTAGTTATTCAAAGTATCTTACATGCGTTTCGTTTGATTAGCGACGACAATAATACTTCTATGAACTAGTCATTGATATATTCAGTGTGATTATATTTGTAATCAATAGATAATTGAAGTTAGTAGGTTCGAAAGCGCGTTTTTATAATTTGATGGTTGGTATTATATATTTCAATAATCTAAAACACTGATATAGCTAATATACCAGCAATATTTGATCTTGATGAAAATTGGGTGTAATTGTTTGGTATCTTTAGCATATGTATAATGTTGTATTTTGTAAAAATACTTTATTATGTTAGCTTATTAATGCATTAGATAATTATGTAATTTACTTTAATTGTTAACTAGTCTAGGTCTTTAAATAGGTAAGTTTCTGCATATGACTTTATATACCAAGCATAATTAATTTTAAATAAAATATTTAATTATGCTTGGTTATAGTAGTTCATTATAATTTATATCGAATGATAATATTCGGCCAGCTAAAATATATGTAATTATTTTATGATTTTTATTTACTAGATTAATTGATATTAATAATTATCGTTAAAAAGATTAAATGACTTAAGTTAGCAATAATAAGCATATTTGAATCTTTTACTTCAGTAAGTAAATCAATCCAACTTAAATTATATATTAATCTTTGTTAGGTATGCCAATATTAAACATTATGATTACATAAGTTAGCGAGGTTTTTTGATATAAGCGTAAACCTTAAAGTGTTCTTTGCTAGATAATTTTTATAGTGTATTTACATGTAAAAATTATCTTTTTATACTGTACTAGCTTTAATAGTAACAATTTTACTTGCTGTTCTGATTACTAGTAATCCATTTATTCGCGCTGTAAAAATAATTTTAGAGATACTTTTAGAATAAATTTCCTGAGAATAATTTAGGTTTTAGGCTCGTCCTGCTGGAGCATTGGCTTCTTCCTCGTTCGCAAGACGTTCTATTTCTTCCATTTCACTATCGCTGTATCCGTAATGATGACCAATCTCATAGATTAAGACGTGACGCACTACCGTGTAAAGATCATCGCCGCTATCGATCCAATAATTGAGGATTGATCGACGAAACAAAAATAACCTATCAAATTTTGATAATCCATCTTTTGTAGAATGATAGTCAAGTGATAATCCTTGATAGAAGCTGAGCAAATCAAACGGTGTTTCAAGGTTCATTGTTTCACACATCTCCTCATCGGGGAAATCTTCTACTAAAATAGCAAGACCAGAGAGTGGTTTAAGGAGTTTTTGAGGGATATTTGATAAAGCATCCTCCGCCAAAGCAGCCATCTGTTCGATGGTTGGGGCAAGGATTTCTGGACGAGCTTTCTGCGCGCACATAAGCGCAGCTATAACCCCTTTCTCTTTAAGGAGAAAGTTTGCTGCCTAAAGGGACAACATAAAAAACCACGCACGACATGTTGCGTAGTTAATTTTAAATAGCAGAAAACTGTCATTTAGTTGCTATGAATAATCAACTAACTACAAAAACAAAACAATTATCAATTCCTAACGTATCATAGTCAATATTGTTTGTCAGTAATAAAGTTTTAGCATTCTTAGAAAGAATCTTATCGTTAGCACTAAACATTCTTTGATGGATTTAGTTAATAAAAATCAATAATAAATTTATGCTAATTGATAATAATATCAAAAATAAATAGTATAATTATTACACATTAATATTGCTGTTATTACCGAAGCATTTTAATTATTTAAAAGTTAGCAAGCATTTTAGATGCTTGCAACCATATTGCTTAATATCTTGCTTTCTTAAGCATCAAGATATCGCTTGAAATCATAATTAGTAATCTAGGCAAATAACTTAAATAATTTTTAAGTACAATAGCAAAAGTGTAAGCCGCAAAACTTTGCTGTTTTTCTAGTATTTACTTTTACTGTTATACTCTAGTATCAGCGTTACTATTATATAAAAAGCTAAAAAGCCTTTATTTATTAATTGTTAACTATTAATTAAACTATTGATATTAACAAGAATATTGGCTTTCTGAAAGAAATTGTTACCTTTATAGTAACATAAAGGCTATATTTAAAATTATTTTTATAATAACATTGCCAATTAAATCGTTTGACTATAACTATTAGTTTTTTAATAAATTGTTAATTTATCTTTGATTTTTAGTAACAAATAGCGCATTACTTGTTTGTAAAACATTATCGATTAATGAACTTTTATAAGTCAGGCTATGATATAAAACATCATATTCATTGGTTAAATTTCTAACACTCTATTATGAATAAATAAAATCAAGCATTTTGTTTATTCAACTAGCCATTATTTCAATCAAAATAATAAAGACATTACCGTAGCGAGTGATATTATTTTATCTTATTACTTTAACAAATTTAAAAAGAATTTTAGCCTTTACGTTTAAAATAGTAAAATTTAAAAAGGGAATAATCCTATAATGCTAGAGAAACTCAGTGTTAAAGAGATTAATAACTACCTTGCATCCATGGATGGGTGGATTAAAGAGAATGATGCTAGTGCGATCATCAAGACCTTTAAATTTAATAGCTTTGATGATGCATGGAGGTTTATGACTAAGGTAACTATTAAAGTCTGTAGTATGAATCATCATCCAAATTGGTCAAATTCTTATAATAAGGTTGTGGTTGAACTTAGTACGCATACTATTGGCGGAGTAACAGATCTGGATATCGAATTGGCTAATTACATGGATTTAATAGCATTTCACATCAAATTAGCTTAATTTAATCTCAATAATTTAGCAATCTACATAATGAAGTGAGTAGCTACTTTTCTAGCACTATCTTGTAAAGATGAATATCCCTAATTTTACTTGGAATTAAGTAGTTCGGAATTAATAATCGTGTTAATAGAAATATAATGTAAGTCAATACGGGTTATCACTAAAAATAATTTGTAGTATATGATTGTTTTGTTATTGCAGGAATATTAGGTCATGTACCTTGATATATTATCTGAATAAATAATTACTAATTTTTAGTAAAACAACTTAATTTATAATACACTATTATAGTTACTTTTTAAGTAAAAAATATATTTTTAAAAAATTAATCTGCTTAGATTATATCGCTTACTCTTTTAAGACACTAAAAAATTATATGAACTCTTGGTGAAGAGGCAAATCTTATTTCTTTTCTGGTAAAAATAAATACTGGGCATTTCCGTTAAATGGAATACTTGTCTAATAAATTTTAACTTATTATTTTATTATAAATTAGCAAAATGCCAATCTACATTTTATTCTTAGGTTAAGAATAATTCATTAAAAATTTTTTTAAATTATCATTTTTTATAAAAAAGTTGGTTAATTTTATTGATTTTTTGTTTTTCTATGCACCGAATTTGTAGTGTTATGTTTTTACTCTATAATTAGTAGCACTATTATTTTCTTTTATTATGGATCTTAATTACTTGTTTTAATTATGATAATTACATAATCTTATAGATATAGATTATTTTTAGCTAGAATCTAGCTGTTTAAATCGCCTACAATATAATCAAAAGCAGATTCAATTAATAGTTGAATCTGCTTTTGATTATATTGTAGGCGATTTAAAGTTAGCAATGTATGTCATAAAGTTAATTGACGCTGTTTTTTACAACTATAATCGCGAAATTACATTTGCTCATAGCCTTGGGGTTTAGCTGGAAGATTATTTGATAAATAAAATGAATCTAAATTGTTATTAGAATGACAGTTAGCTTGATTAAATGCTTTAATTAAACTAACTACTAGTTTAACTACTAGCTATTTTATTCTAATATTTCAAATAGATTGAATCTATTATTCTTTAGATAACAGGTTAATGTTGAAAATGAATTATAGTTCATACACTAAAAATGAATATACTGCCTGATTCTTTATCTTCAGTGTTAAGATAGATACAATTAGTGTTCTAAAAGTTGTTTTAATAAAATAAATTATGATTATATTCTTATTTTATAATACAAACTATAAACGTTAAGCCGTAATTAATTGCAATATAGCTATACTTTAACTGACTTAGGTACAATTACTCTGAAAATATCGCATCACAACTAAAGACTTTTGCTGATTGTATTTAATACTTTATTGCATTATACTTGTAACAAGCTATAGAAGCTTATAGTCAGAATACGATTATGATTTTAATCAACTTATCGAGTGTACCATAATTAATGTAATACTTAATCTAGCTTAGATAGGCAAATCTGTATTTTATGGCATATTTTTATCTATGCTAGTTTTGAAGATCAAAGCACATGGAGTAACTAATAGAGTCAGCACTGTAGAAAAAGCCAGTCCGTAGACAATAGCATTAGCTAATGATACCCATATCTGAGTGGATGGTGCACCGATATTTATGTGGCGTGACATAAAGTCTATATTAGTACGCATAACCATCGGCAGCAGCCCTAAAATTGTGGTAAGAGTAGTAAGTAATACTGGGCGTAGTCTTTGAGCTCCGGTGCGTAGGATCGCCTCTCTGGTATCTGAGCAATTTGACTTAATTTTGTCAAAAGTATCGATTAACACAATATTGTTATTCACTACTATTCCAGATAACGCTATAATCCCAATACCATTCATGACAATACTGAATGGGGATTTGGTAATTATTAATCCAAACATTACCCCAATAGTTGACATAACTACTGCCGATAGAGTTACTAGGACAGAATAAAAACTATTAAATTGAGTAACCAAAATGATAGCCATGACAAATATGGAAATTCCAAATGATTTTATCAAAAAATTATGTGCTTCTTTTTGTTTCTTCTCTTCGCCTTTGAAGACTACTTTTACACTCTGTGGTAGCGGCTTGCTAACAAGCCAATCACGTATTTCCATCACTTTGTCGTTTGGCAGTACACCATCTAGTACATCCGCCTTAATTGTAATTGCTCGGTAAGTATCGATACGACGTACTTTACCGATTTTTGCTTTAGCCCTACGTTCTACAAAGTTTGAGATTGGGACTAGACCATTTAAAGTTTTCATGCGAGTTTGATCGAGCTGCTCAAAAGTCCTGTAGTAATCTGGATAACGCAAGATAACATCGATCTCTTTATCACTATCTTTTGGACGATAGTCGCTAATTTTTAATCCTTTGGTAATCAGCTGTACGTACTGACCAGTTAGCATCATATCAGCTGCATATATTGCGGCTTTTTCTCGATTAATGCTAATTTCCCATTCGATACCTGGAAAATCACGAGTATCTTCCAGAGCTAGCAGACCGGGTATTGTATGAAGCTTTGCTAGCATATCGTTTGCTGCTTCTTCCAATGCTTCGCGATTTCTAGAATAAAGCTGTATTTGCACCGGACTACCTGTTGTTAGCACATTACCCTCTGTGCGCGTCTCGACAACAATGCCAGGCAGACTAGAAGTCTGTCTGGCAATCTTAGCTAAAATCTGTTTAGCTGGTAGTCTTTGTTGCCAATCAATAAATTCTACTTGGATGCTGCCAATTATGTCGTTAGACAACTCCCCTTCTTCACTTTGTTTAGTTGCTCCTATACAGGTATAAATTGATTTAAGCCCTCCTAACTTCATAATTATCTGCTCGACGGGCAGGACAAGACTAAGTTTTTCTTCTATTGAAAGGTTACCTCTGGCATGTACATATATTTGAGCATTGTCAGGCTCAACATTAGGAAAGAACTCTATTCCTTTACCGTAGCTGATATAATAATATTGAATTGCAATCAAAGTTGCAATTGATATTAGTAAAACTATTTTAGGTATGCGTAAGGCAGTTTTGAGTAATTTTAAATAACAAGCAGTTAAGCCTTTGATATTATTTAGATCGCCAGTTTCAGAAGCAGCAATCTGTAGACTATAAGAACTGTTTAGGGTAATCGTTCCTCCAATTTGTGCACCTAAAGCTGGTATAAATATTAACGCCATTAGCAGTGAAGCTAGCAATGTTGTTAATAGTGTGATTGGCAAAAATTTCATGAATTCTCCGACTAGACCAGGCCAAAATAGCAATGGGAAAAAAGCAGCTATAGTTGTTGCAGTAGAAGTTATTATTGGCCAGGCCATCCGCTGACTAGCCAGAAGATAAGCCTTTGGTCTACTAACACCCGATATTATTTTGCGTTCGGCAAATTCAGTAACTACAATCGCACCGTCAACCATCATACCAACTGCTAGAATTAGGCTGAACAAGACAACGATATTGATAGTAATACCCAGAGAAGACAGCACTAAGATACTTAACAATAATGAACCAGGAATCGCCATGCCAATTAGCCAGGCGCTACGAATACCCAAGGCTCCTATAATAACGGTTATTACTAGCAAAGTGGCAGTTATAACATTATTTTGCAGGTCGTTCAGCATATTTTGAATGTTGTTAGATTTGTCTTGGCTAAAATTTAATCTGATCCCTGCCGGGAAATCTTTTTCTGCATTATTTACTACAGCACGAATATTCTCTGTAGCATCAATGATGTTTTGCCCTGAGCGTTTGGAGATTTCGAGAGCAATTGTTGGTTGTCCGTTAAAACGCGCATAGGTTTGGCGATCCCTAAAGCTACGATGAACTGTACCGATATCGCGAATTCGAACAATTGCATCTCCGTTAGCTTTAATCGGCTGATTAAGAATATCTGTTATATTCTGGTATAGGCCTGGCATTTTAATAGGGAAGCGGCCGGTACCATTGTCTAGAGCTGCGCTAGTAATTAAGTTGTTTGAACGCTGAAAGATTTCCAGCAGGTCATTTGCTTGCAAATTGTAGCTTTCTAGTTCTAGTGGATTAATCAAAACTTCAATTGCTTCTTCACGATAACCGACAAGATGGACTGCAAGAACTGAAGGAATCTCTTCCACCAGCTTTTGCAGTTTGCGTGATGTTTGCAGGAGTATATGCTCATCAACATTACCAGATAAAGTAACAATTAAGACTGGAAAGAGTGAGAAGTTGACTTCATGCACTCTCGGTTCATCTGCATTTTTAGGCAAATCTAGCTTAGCAATATCAACTTTCTCTCTGACATCATTTATAGCCTGGACAGGATCAAAACCTGCATTGAATTTTAATGTAATATTAGCACCACCTTCATAAGCAGTTGACCGCATTTCTTCTATGCTAGCGATAGCACGAAGCTCTTCTTCCATAGGTTGTAATAAAAGACGCTCTGAATCTTCCGGCGCTATGCCTTCGAGTGTGATGGATACATAAATTATTGGTATATTGATGTCAGGATCAGACTCTTTCGGAATTGCTATATAAGAAGCGCTGCCAGCAATTAAGATTAGCAAAAGAAGAGATAATATGGTTCTGTTGTGCAATAAAGCATAGGAAATTAAGGCTTTCATGAAATCGTTCCATTGCTGGTTTCTACTGGTTCTACGATCTCGCCTTCTTTGACCATATCTTGCCCGACGACGATAACTCTTGTATTGTTGGGCAGACCACTAACCCAAGTTCCCTTATCATCAGTTCCTATAATTGTGATTGGAATGAAGTGAGCTTGATTATTTTTGTCGACGATCATCACCCCCAATTGTCCTAATTTTTCTCGTCGGAATATCGATGGACTTATTCGATGACTGTTTTTTGATGGTAAATCAATATTTATTTCTGCTGTGAAGCCATGGCCAAATTTACTGGCAGGATTATCAACATTGATTTCAATACGGAAAGTTCTAGTTTTCTCATCCGCAACGTTTGAGATATAGCTTACTATGCCAGTAAGCTTTGCTCCGGTAGACAGATGAACACGGGCTGACATACCGATTTCAATCAGTGCCGCTTGACGTTCGGAGATCTGCGCTACTACAAGTAGCGGATTAAGATCTATTATTTTTGCGACAGCATCTCCCACAGTCAAATAGTCTCCTACTCCAACCATAAGGTCGTTAAGTACGCCGCGAATTGGGGCACGTACTCGTGTACGTTCAAGATCAATTTCAATCGTTCGGCGTTCAGATTTTGCTGCATCTAGCTCAGCTTTAATAGCGACCAGGGCTGTTTTTGCTTTAAATCCTTTAGCTACTAAGTTAGAAGTTACGTTGTATTCTATTTGACGATGGCTAATGCGAGAATTAGCTTTATCCATTAATGCATTACGATCAGATACATCGATATGTACTATTTCTGCTCCTTTTAAGACTTTTGATCCTTTTGATATTGGAGTGGCTACGACTCGACCAGCAGTTTCAGCCTTCAGAGTAATGATTCGCGCAGCTTCAGTATGTCCAGATATTATTATGGAAGGAATAAATGCACTGGCAGATGTTTTACTGATACCAACGCGCATTAAAGTATTTGTGAACGAATCAGAGATCTTATCATCGTGGTGAGTTATCGTTGTTCTTATATTGAATATTTGACCAGAAATGATCCAGGCAATCGCGATAACTACTAAAATGATTGCCATAGCAATGGACTTATTGATATGCATGCTATTTATCCTAATCCATTAGCTTTGTATTAATCAAAGTAGCACTTGAGGCAAGTCTTTGTTTATGGCGTAGTTTTATTTATGTATTCGCAAATACTGGTATAAAATATATTTGATATTCTGTGTTTATATCTTTAAAAAATATTACTAATTTTCGTTGTAAAATGTACGACTAAAATTATTTTTGTAATCTTGCAAATAAATTTGCTTTAATTTTCATTAAAGCAAAAGCCTGTCTTATTAAAGAGTAATTTTTATTTATAAAAAAATTAACTCTTAAAGGTTTATTTTTGTCTTACTTTGATGTATTTTATTGATTACATTTGTGATGTAAAAAATAATTTGTATTGAGTTAAGCTGAAAATTAGCTAATTAAAAATTCAATTAAAATTAATATGCTGGTAATTTGTTAATTTATTATTTTTATTTTACAAATTAACTCTTTATTGTCACAGACAACCTTCAAGAAGACAAACACAACACTAGCATTTATAAATTAGCTTAGATAATTATTATTGCTGATAATTAATTATCATTGTTTCACTTCACAACTTCGAAAGTGTCTAGGATTAATACGTAAAAATCTAAGTAGTTGAGATCAATAATCTGTTATGCAATATTATTTAACAGCTAATTAGCAACATTACTTATAACACTTAAAAGCTTTTTTGCTACTATTGCTTTAAAAATTGGCTAATATTTAAGAGGTAATTAAATTTTGTATAACAATCGGAATACTATACAATTTAGCAGAAGGAGTGATTTTTTACAAAAATAAATACTTCGGCCAATGCTAATATTTTAAATACGTCAAGAATGGGCTTGTTTTATCTTAGATAATTAATATTAATTTTTAATGGATTGACGCAAGCATAGACCGTTTTTCATTAAAGAAAACTTGTAGCGTAGATAACTTAGGCTATAATCAGACTATAATAAACTAAATTCTTACAGAAGCATGAAAACTTTCTAGTTTTACTAAAAATGATTATTAAATAAGCTAATTAATTGATTCTATTCTATTTACTCCAGCGTTTAAAATTCTTCTAGTAAAACAACAATCTAATTAACTAGCGTTTTTTCAAATAAGTTTAGTTCAATTACTATACGTCTGATTATATACAATAATTTTTGCGTTAACTTTGATTGATTATGAAGCAGGAATTAACTGCATGTCATTTGACATATTATATTGTTATGTTATAACATCTAGTGATGATCTTAACTTCCTAATGTATAGTAATCTTGCTTCCTAAGTTATTACTTGTTGGAGGATTTTACTATCATTAAGGCTTTAGCCTTATTTTAGGTGAAATAATGCCGCAGATTTGTTCATTTTTTAATTCTTTGATTTCAAGCTCAGCATATATTAGATTGTTAAATGTGTTTATTGTCATCGTTGCTTTGTGGATAGCCATACTCTGGGCAGTTTCTTTGCCGTGACTCATTCTGGTATTTGTTTTCAGAATGTATCTGTTTATTATAATAGACAGCGCGTTATCGATGATCTGTCTGGGATATTTAAATTTGGCACCATGACTGCAATTACTGGCCCTAATGGAGCTGGCAAATCAACACTGATCAAAACTATTATGGGTGAACTTTTGCCGAATACTGGAAAAATTGACCGAGGTGGAATATCCATTAGCGCTTTGGGATATTTACCGCAATCACTTACAATTGATCGTAGTTTTCCGGTCAGTGTTATCGACACTGTTATCTTAGGAGCATGGCAAAGAATCGGCCCGTTTGGCGGAGTAACTTCGAAGATGGAATACGAGGCGGCTGATGCGCTATCAGCAGTTGGCTTGAACGGTTTTGATAGACGATCAATTTGCACTTTGTCTGCCGGACAATTTCAGAGAGTTCTTTTCGCTAGGTTGTTGCTCCAGGATCCTAAAGTAATCCTTCTCGATGAACCATTTAATTTAATTGATACTCGAACTACTGGAGATCTATTACATATTATTACGCGTTGGCGTGATGAAAGGCGTACGATTATAATAATTCTACACAATTTTGAGCAGATTCGTGCGCATTTCCCCAATACTTTGCTGCTTGCGCGTAAGCCAATTGCATGGGGACCAACGGACAATACCTTATCATCTGCCAATTTGCTTACCGCACAATCTATTGCTGATAGCTGGTTCAAAGAACCCGAGCTTTACTAGTAAGTTTGCTGGAGATTTAAAAGATGACTATGTCAGCTATACTAATCGAGCCATTTGTTCATTATGGGTTTATGCGGCGTGCGTTAGTTTCTTCTGTAGCATTGGGTTTGGGCTTCGGCCCTTTGGGTGTTTTGTTGATGCTGCGTCGTATGAGTATGATTGGCGATGCTATAAGTCACGCAGTGTTACCAGGTGCTGCTATAGCTTTTTTGGTTGTAGGTAGTATTTCCATGTTTGCAATGTGGTTGGGAAGTCTTATAGCAAGTCTCATCGTAGCTTTTTTTGCTGGCATTGTTAGTCAAACAACTATCCTAAAGGAGGATGCCAGTTTTGCTAGTTTTTATTTAATGTCTTTAGCTCTGGGTGTACTAATCCTTTCTTTAAATGGATCTAATATTGAATTGTTACATGTACTATTCGGCACGATTCTTGCCGTTAATACGCAGGATATTTTTTTGGTTGGCGGAATAGCTTCTTTTACTTTGATTACTTTGGCGTTAATTTATCGACCTTTGGTTGTGCAGTGCTATGATCCAAGCTTTTTGCGTTCCGTAGGTGAGCGTGGGTCTATCTATCATCTATTGTTTTTGTTTCTCGTTGTGATTAACTTAGTAGCCGGTTTCCAGGCCCTAGGCAGCTTAATGGCTGTTGGCATGATGATACTACCCGCGGTAATTGCTAAGCTTTGGGCGCGTACTCTACCTGCGATGACATTAATCGCTGCTGTAAGCGCAGTTACTTCTGGTTTTTTTGGATTGCTTGCCTCCTATCATTTAGGGTTTGCTTCTGGCCCATCTATTATTATATCTGCAAGCTTGATTTACATTCTTTCTCTAATTTTTGCACCGTACGGCGCCCGCACTAGTATTTATAATCGATCTCTCTAGAGATGTTATCTTAGTTACAAAAAGTAAATGGTATATAAAAAAGTATTCATATTTCCTGTCATATTTATCTCACTCATTTTATATTTTTCTTCCTCAGCGTCAGCAAAAGTTATTGACGTTGTTGCTAGCTTTACGATTATTGCCGATGTAGTCCGTAATGTCGGAGGTAATCATGTTTGTGTGAAGAGTTTAGTGCCGGCTAACGGTGATCCGCATAATTTTGAACCATCTCCTGAAGACGCTAAGTATGTTGAAAACTCTGTTGTTACTTTTATGAATTTGGATGATTTTGAGGTTTGGTTTAAGCGTTTAGTTGCAGCAACAGGTATTAATAGGAAGCCAGTTATTGTATCTCGTGGAATAAATATTCAGTCTTTTGAGAAAAAAGGTAGGATTATAAATGATCCACATGTATGGAATAGTGTAGCTAATGTATTGGTTTGGGTTGATAATATTGAATCAGCTTTGATTAAAGCTGATCCGCAGGATGCAATAGCTATTAAGGCTAACGCTACAGCATATCGTCAGCAGCTTAAGCAACTTCATTTTAGCATCAAAGCTAGGATGCTTCAGATACCGAAAGAACAGCGCGTGATTTTAACTAGTCACAAAGCTTTTGGTTATTATGGTAGTGAATATGGCGTAACTTTTCTTGCGCCACTAAGTCCTTCGAACGATAATGAAGCTTCTGCCGCCGATATCGCTGAATTGATTGAACGAGTTAAGAGCAATCATGTTAAAGTATATTTTTTTGAGCGTTCTAGCAATTCTCGCTTGCTAATACAGGTAGCTAATGCTACCGGAGCGAAATTTGGCGGTGAGCTGTATTCTGAAGCACTGTCAGAAAGTAATGGTAATGCTTCAACTTATGTAGAGATGATGTCGTACAATACTGACAGGATCCTACAGGCTATTTCTAAATGAAATCTTAATAGTTTGTTGTAGTTGGGATAATGACTGATAGTATAGCGCGATTTACAGTACTTGTTGAAATACTTTAATCAGTCGATTAGTTGTAAATCTTACGCCTAATGATATGGTAAATTGGATAAGCTTTAAATGAGAGTGCAGGATTACGTTAGTAAGGGTCTTATAGATATTTTCGTAGTGTCGCTAATTTATCCTCCTTCTTTGTAGCAACTACTAAGTTAGTAGTATTTTATACTAAGTTAGTAGTATTTTATATTAATACTGCGCACCATGTTCAAGATTGCTATTAAAAATAACTTGTTATTGCTATTAGAAAAACATTCTAGGCTTTTAAAAATTAATTCATTTTATCTCGAATACGAATATTAATTTTATGATTAATACATTTCTCAGTAAATAAACTAAATTCTATAAGTCGACAAAGTAGTCTATTTTCCACAAGCTCCATTAGCTTAATTTTGCTCGATTAATGTTATAATAAATGCTTGGGGGATAAGCTAAAATTATAAAAATGTTTTACATAATGCATACTGATTTCTGAGCTGCCATTATGAAGAATTTGTTTTAAGTATATCTTTAAAAATCTGCTGTTTGACAGCTAGCATGATTTAGATTATAAAACGCCACTCGTGAAAAGATTCTGAATAATACATTACGATTACTTCTTGAGTAAACTGCTAATTGTATGCTATTTGGCAAGCAATTTATGCCATTGTGTTTTGCAAATTTTAAGTTGGATTATATAATGATTCTATCATTGAGCAAGTTATCAGTGATTATTGGATTATTTCTTACTACGATCACGACTCCTGTTCAGGCTCGTGATCAAATTCGCATAGTTGGTTCTTCGACGGTGTTTCCATTTGCTACGCTAGTTGCTGAGAATTTTGCTAAAAAGACGGACTTTAAAACTCCAGTGATTGAATCAACCGGCTCAGGTGCTGGCATAAAACTTTTTTGTCAAGGTATTGGTGTTAAATATCCAGATATAACTAACTCATCTCGTCAGATCAAGAATACAGAGATTACTTTGTGTGGCAAAAATGGCGTAAGGAAAATTAACGAAATCAAGATTGGCTTTGATGGTATTGTATTAGCTAATTCTAAACAAGCTGAGATATTTAATCTCAGTTATAAGGATATTTTCTTAGCTTTAGCGAAGAAAATACCACTTAATGATAAATTAGTCATTAATCCATATACTAAATGGTCGCAGATCAACACAAATTTGCCTGATATCAAAATTGAGGTGCTTGGTCCTGCGCCAACTTCCGGCACTCGCGATGCCTTCGTTGAACAGGTAATGAAAATAGGCGCTAAAAAGTTCGAATTTTTGGATAAATTGTCTAATGATGATCAGAGTAAGTTTAAGCAGGTCTTTGCCTCTATGCGTGAAGATGGTAAGTTTATCGAAGTCGGTGAGAATGATAATCTAATTGTTCGTAAGCTAGAATCAAACCCGTCTGCAATAGGAATCTTTAGCTTTTCTTTTCTTGATCAAAATACTGATAAGATACATGGTTCTTTTATCGAAGGTATTGCTCCAACATTTGATTCGATCGCTAACGGTTCTTACCCCATTGTACGCTCTCTATTTTTGTACATAAAAAATGCCCATATCGATTTTATACCTGGTATAAAAGAATATGTATCTGAGTTTATTAGTGATGAAGCCGTTGGCAAGGAAGGATATCTAACTATTAATGGTCTAATTCCGCTATCAGAATTAGCTCATAGGTTTAAAACAATTGAATCAAGCATAGATTCGAAAGAATCATAAAGTAAATCGTACTAGCAGGTATTTTGATTTAGGATTTGTATATTATCTTGCACTGAAGTGTTTATGTTATGAATTGAGATTAGATGTTTATGATAAGTTCTTTTGAAGAAACTTACAGTTAATTTTAACCGGTTGACTTTGTTATAATGATACTGATTATAATGAATTTTTGCTTAATCTGCCTCCTGACTAACACTTTACAGCAATATATTGCTGTAAAGTGTTAGTCAGGAGGCTTTTGATAAATTAAATATTTGTATCTTATTAGAGGAGATTATGAAATTTGGTTGTTGCCTATTTCTCAAGGTGTCCTAATGGTATAGGAATTAGAGACTTAAGTAAACTTTTCGGAGACCTTCTTAAGCGTAGGCATATCATGTTTCTTTGTTTGAAATATCTTAGTTGTGCTGCCTGAAACCTATTCATCTAAGTGTGATTAATCTCAAAAATTAGCTGGATTATTATGCTGTTGAGTAAAGATTAATTCCAATGAATTCAAGAGTTAATCATTGATTTGCTTAGCAATTTAATCGATGCGTAGATTTTGTTGGTATCCTTAGGCATTTATTACTACGCAACAGCTAAGTAATGATTGCTAACTTAGTATTTGGCCGGATTTGGATTCATGTAAGTAGATACTAAATAGTTAAAGAATTCCTATCCTTCAGCAGTGGGTTACGCCAATGCCAAACTTTTTTAAATGGATATATGTCAATACTAGGTCTTGTCAAAATGACATTATACTCATAAAAATTTTTATCTTAAAAATTTAATTTTTATTACATTTGTAGTATGGAATTACTTGACTTGATTACATGCTGTTTACAGTTACAAATTTTTGTTTAATCGTTTATTACTGTTTATTGTTTATCAAGAATCTTTGTATCCAGTTCTTTGATCCCGCTATAATATTATTAAAATATCTTTTCTTTAGACCCTTTATCCAACACTGACTATAGTGCCAGAGCGGGATAGCTCTTGGGGGGCCAGGATCAATGCATACTTCTATTGTGGTGATTGGACTGATTGGCTTCGCTACCATCGGATATACCATAGGACGCGCCCGAGCAATTATGACTGTGGGCGGTATTGTGAAGGATTTGCATTCCATACCAAGTTATTATGGCTATTATACTGCTATATGGATCGGAGTTCCTTCATTAGTTATGCTTGTTATTTGGCTCATCGTGCAACCTCATGTCATTGATGAAGTTGTTATGAGCGACTTGCCGGTAAGTATAACTCAAAACCTTTCTACCTCCGAATATAGCCTGTTACTCAATAATATACACAATACTGCCAATGGAAGTATTTTTTCAAGAAGAAATGATCCAAACATTATCGCTGCAGCCAAACAAGTTAACAGTTTGCGTCAAATAAGTTTTATGCTGATGGCGAGCACAGTTTTTTGTGTAGGCGTCAGCGGTTTAATATTCGCTCGTAATCGTATTAGCCCAGTTATGAGAGCGCGCAACATCGTGGAAAAGATAATTAATTTTATATTAATAATAAGCTCATTAATTGCCATTTTGACCACGTTGGGCATTGTTGTTTCGTTGATGTTTGAAAGCGTTATTTTCTTCACTAAGATTCCACTCCATGAATTCTTGTTTGGTTTGAATTGGAGTCCACAAATTGCTATTCACGCCGAGCAAGTTGGCGCTTCTGGTGCTTTTGGTGCAGTGCCACTATTTGCTGGCACCTTGCTGATTACTTTTATAGCCATGTTAGTGGCGGTACCAATTGGTCTGATGTCGGCAATTTACATGGCTGAATATGCAAAACCGAGATTTCGGGCATTTGCCAAACCTATGCTGGAGGTGCTGGCTGGTATACCGACGGTGGTTTATGGTTTTTTTGCAGCTACGACCGTTGCGCCAGCCTTTCGGATAGCAGTACAAGAAAGTGTTGGGCTTAACACTTCATCTGAAAGTGCATTAGCTGCTGGAGTAGTAATGGGAATTATGATCATCCCATTCGTTTCATCCTTATCAGATGATGTGATTAAAGCTGTTCCTCATTCTCTACGTGATGGATCCTACGGTCTTGGTGCTACTAAATCGGAGACAATTCGTTTGGTTGTTATGCCTGCTGCCTTGCCTGGTATCGTGGGCGCTCTTCTTCTTGCTGTTAGTAGAGCAATTGGTGAAACGATGATTGTGGTTATGGCTGCTGGCCTAACTTCTAATTTAACATTTAATCCGTTTGAGGCAGTAACTACTGTCACGGTACAAATTGTTACTTTGTTAGCTGGCGATCAAGAATTTGACAGTGCTAAAACCTTGTCAGCATTTGCTTTAGGTATGATACTATTCTTGATCACGTTTGCCCTTAATCTCCTTGCCCTCAGAGTGGTACGCAAGTACAGAGAGCATTATGAATAATACACTTTCTACTTCTTTAAATAAATCTGCATCTAGTCAAACTATTCGTTTACCAGATTTCAGCGGTTCACATCTTGCTAAACGTTATGCTAGCGAACGACGTTTTCGTATTTTAGGCATTGCTAGCGTGGGAGTCGCTGGGATAATTTTGCTCATTTTGTTGAGCAGTATTGTATCTAAAGGCTATTCAGCCTTTTGGTTACACAAAGTTGAGCTAAATATAACATTTAGTGCTGAAGTGTTAAATCCCGATGGGAGTACACTTGAAGAGGTAAAGTTAAAACAAGCAAATTATTTAGCATTGATTCATAATGCTCTAAAAGAAAAGTTTCCCGCAGCTGTTGGAAATCGTCGTAAAATTCGTATGCTTTACGGGATGATTGCACCAAAAGCTGACTTGGTTTTGCGTGACATGGTATTGAGCAATCCTTCTCTAATTGGAACAACCAAGAAGGTTTTGTTAAAACTTTCTGATGATTGGGATAGCTTATCTAAGGGTTTTATTAATCGCGATTTACCGGAAAGTGATCGCAGAATAAAGGATCTTGAAATCAACTGGCATGATCAATTACAATCAGAAGGTCATATTCATTCGGTATTTAATGCTGACTTTTTTACTACTGGTGACAGTAGAAATCCTGAAGAAGCCGGTATTTATAGTTCATTAATTGGTTCAATTTTAACTTTGACTGTTACCTTATTAATTTCTTTTCCACTTGGAGTAATGTCTGCTATTTATTTGGAGGAATTTGCCCCAAATAATAGATTTATTGATTTTATTGAGATTAATATTAACAACTTAGCGGCCGTTCCTTCTGTTGTATTTGGTGTGTTAGGTCTAGCTGTTTTTCTAAACTTTTTTGGTTTACCACGATCGGCCCCGTTAGTTGGTGGTTTAGTTTTAGCATTGATGACATTGCCTACTATAATTATTGCAGCCAGATCTGCTTTGAAGGCTGTATCACCCTCAATTCGTGAAGCCGCTCTTAGCCTTGGTGCTTCGCCTCTGCAGGTTGTTACTCATCACGTGCTGCCTATGGCGATGCCTGGGATACTTAGTGGTACAATTATCGGTATGGCACAAGCTTTGGGAGAAACCGCTCCATTGTTAATGATTGGCATGGTCGCTTTTATCGTAGATATTCCGCGAACTTTCACCGATCCAGCTACTGTTATGTCGGTTCAGGTTTATATCTGGTCCGATAGTCCAGAGCGAGCTTTTGTTGAACGGACATCAGCAGGTATTATGGTTTTGCTTGGTTTTTTAGTTTTAATGAACGCAGCCGCTATATTGTTGCGCAAACGATTTGAGTTTCGATGGTAGAGAGATATAAAATGATTAACATAGCTATGCAAGCAGCCAATAATAATTTAGCGCTAAAATTATCGAGCTCAAAACAGTCAGCTAAGCGTTTCACTAAAATTGAATCACGAGATGTCAACGTTTATTATGGAAATAAACATGCTTTGAAGCATGTTAATTTAAGTGTCTATAAGAATGAGGTAACCGCACTAATTGGTCCCTCTGGATGCGGTAAGTCTACTTTTTTGCGCTGTCTAAATCGGATGAATGATGTAATCGATATTTGTAAAGTTACTGGCAAAATTACGCTAGATGATTATGATATTTACAACTCATCTCTTGACGTAGTACAGCTTAGAGCGCGAGTTGGTATGGTTTTTCAGAAACCAAATCCTTTTCCAAAATCGATATATGATAACATCGCCTATGGTCCTCGTATACATGGTATCGCTTATGGTAAAGCCGAGCTAGATGAGATTGTGCAGAACTGCTTGGATCGTGCTGGATTATGGAAAGAAGTCAGTGATCGTCTTGAGCAGCCTGGTACCAACTTGTCAGGTGGACAGCAGCAACGCCTCTGCATTGCTAGAGCCATAGCAGTAAATCCAGAAGTAATTTTGATGGATGAGCCATGTTCAGCACTTGATCCTATTGCTACTGCTCGCATTGAGGAGTTAATCGAGGAGTTGCGTGAGAATTTCACTATTATTATCGTTACTCATTCAATGCAACAAGCAGCTCGTGTATCGCAGCGTACCGCTTTTTTCCACCTTGGAGAGTTACTCGAGGTTGGAGATACTAAGACAATTTTCACTAATCCTATTAATAGCTGCACCCAGGGATATATCACTGGGCGTTTTGGTTAGGAATATAATACTAATGTATAAGGCATAGGGCTAGTTACTAGCATAGTATAATTACTATGTCTACATTCTAAGTTAAATGCTATTGTACTTTTATTTAATTTATTACTACAATCTGCAAAGCTTTTTTTTGCGCAATTTGGTTGATTGTATGGCTAGGATATATTTTTTCATGATTATGTGATTAATAATCTGTATTGTCTACCTGCAACATTTACTTACAATATTATTTAATAAATAATATTGTAAGTAAATAAGGTAAAAACATATAGATAGTGAATAAGTAACCTGGGGTAACTGACACTCAGTAAGCAATTTTTATCCTTCTTGATCGATGTTTATAGTTGGTTTTAGGAAAACGTAAAATTGTGTTGTTATGCTAGAGTATTGAGAAAATATATCTGAAAAATACATTAGACAGTATAGAATTACAGAATTTTTATTCTTTTGCCTGCATCTTTCTATTGTTAGTATGAAAGTATAATAAAATTAAGCGATAATAGAACATTACATCTTCTTTATCTAGCTGCCATCGCGATAGGAGAATGGTTACTTACCATCCTACTCGAACAGTACCATCAGTACTTAGCAGTATCATACTTGCTAACTTACTGATGGTATAATCATTAAAAATTTATGCTATTTGCAATTTATCAATTAAATATGCTTTATTAGTCGATATCATTAATATATCGTTTTGTAATTTTTGCTCGGATTGTTGATACAATAATCCACGACAATATGATTTATTTATTTTGACAGCTGTTATACTCATACTAATTATGAACGTTGGATTATTTAATATAGAGTATTTTTACAATATAAATGTTAGTTTATATGTTGAATATCTTAAAAAAGAAAAATGGCGAGTATTTTATCATCTTTATTGTTAGCTTACTGCAGTAAGGATGTTTTATACTAAAATTATTGCAAGATAATATTTTTATTTATGTAATTAAATGGGTTAAATATAAATAAAATTTGCTAACAGTTCGGATTATGCCTAACTTCTACTCGTATTAGTGAAATATTTTTATTAAATTGATTAACTAAAATAATAAAATAGATACTTTCTTTAACCTATCAAATTTTACGGCAAAGTATCTATAATAAAATATTTTTACCATGAAATTTGGTGCAAACATTAGTCAATCATTGGCCGATTAGAGTATACTAATTATTTAGTTAATAACCTTATTTCAATAGTAAAATTCTCATAAAATTAACTGAATATTAATCCATAGATAGTAAAGCACACAATATAATTTATTGTCTAATGTTATTAGTTAAATGACATTCTCAATTTTATAATGTTGCAACTCATACTTATTTGTTAGAATAGATAACTGAAGTGGTCAACGCAATTACAAAAACTTAGGCAATGTGGTTTTAGCAATCAGCATTTATGTACAGCAAATTCCTTAAAGGAAATTGAATTTTTCATTAGTCGCGTTTTGCAAAATAAAAATATAACTAACTATGTTTATTATCAAACGTTATGTCTTATTCTTCCACTGTCGTAATCGGTTAGTGAGATTGGATATTCGCCGGTAAAACAGGCATCACAGAATTGCGGATTATCACTTTTTCGTGAAGTTTTTCCCATAGCGTTGTATAAACCATCAATTGATATAAAGGCAAGACTGTCGACACCAATCTTACTAGCCATATCTTGGACATCAAGCTGTGCGGCTAATAGTTCTTCTCGTTTTGGCGTGTTGACACCGTAAAAACACGAATGGGTAGTTGGTGGGCTGGCGATACGTAAATGTAACTCGGTAGCTCCTGCTCCTCGAACCATTGCAACAATCTTGCTTGAAGTAGTGCCGCGTACAATAGAATCATCCACTAAAATAACCCGCTTGCCTTCAAGCTGCTTGCGGTTAGCGTTATGTTTTAGTTTTACGCCAAGGTGGCGTACCTTGTCATTCGGTTGAATAAATGTACGACCAACATAGTGGTTACGTATAATACCTAAATCAAAGGGGAGATTTGAGGCTTCGGAATATCCAATAGCTGCAGGTACACCAGAATCTGGTACTGGAACAACTACATCAGCATCCACACCGCTTTCATAAGCGAGGTACTTGCCTATGTTTTTGCGAGCTGTATAGACACTATTACCTTCCACAAAACTATCAGGGCGAGCAAAGTAAATATACTCAAAGAGACAAAATCTACTAGGACGAGTAGGGAATGGAAACAAGGATTGAATTCCTTTGTTATCGATAATTATTAACTCTCCTCTATGGATATCACGTATGAAATCAGCCCCGATAATGTCTAATCCACAAGTTTCTGAGCACAGAATATACGCTCCATCAACATTACCAAGTACGAGTGGACGCACCCCGAATGGATCACGCACTCCAATAAGTATATCTTTACTCATGCAAATCAGAGAATAGCCACCATCAATTTGACGTATAGCTTCGATTAGTCGATCAACTAGTGATGCATTTCGAGATCGCGCTATTAAGTGGATAATAACTTCAGTATCAATTGTAGAATGGAAAATTGAGCCATTGCTAACCAAGTTTTCTCGTATTTGTAACGCATTAGTTAGATTACCATTATGACAAAGCGCGAAGCCACCGAATTCTAGATCAGCAAATAGCGGCTGAACATTGCGTAAAGCTGTTTCGCCAGTAGTAGAGTAGCGAGTATGGCCAATCGCTAAATGCCCAACTAACTGAGCTAGGAAAGACTGTCTTTTTTCGCCAAAATTTTCACTAACATGACCAAGACCTCTATGTATGTTGAAGGATTGACCGTCAGTAGCTACGATTCCGGCAGCTTCTTGACCACGATGTTGTAGAGCGTGTAACCCTAAAGCGGTGTGTGCAGCCGCTTCAGATGTACCAAAAATTCCGTAAATCGCACATTCTTCGTGAAAATGATCATCGTTAGATGATGAATTTATGATTGTCATGTTAACATCCATTCTTTGCTTTGTCAGCATATAATGACTAAAGCAAAACCACAGTTACATTCGACGGACAGCAATTTCTTAAATAAATTGCCTATCAAGATATTTAGATAATTCTAAAGCTCATGCGGTTAATTTATTCACTTTACTGTCTAGTAAAGTGAATATTACATTTCCCCAATATAGCATAATTCATAGTTTCTATATTTTGGTAATAATTCAAATAATTGTTTTTATCTAGATAGCGTTTTTATTTTCTAATGCTTTTTTAAATGTTTTGCTTTTCGACTAACTTGGTTTTTAGAGATTGAGGAACTAGGGCGTTTAGTCTATCTGATCCTGCTACAATTATCGGCAGTAATTGCGCTTCTTTCAAAAATGTTGGATAATTTTCAGAGTTAGGCTCGATCCATGAAACTAGAGAGTAGATAAGATAGATAATCACTAATCCACGAACTATTCCAAAAATGAAGCCTAGTATTCGATTTACCAAATTGAATTTTATCATAGGCATCATTGTATTAGCTGACTTTCCAAGATTTATAAACACTATTAAGAATAACAGAAAAAAAATACTGCCGGCGATCAATATTTCGAGTGAAGCGTCTATTGCTATAAAGTTTGCTAGATATACAGTGATAAGGTTGTAAGCATAAATTAATACTAATAAAGCGCTAATCCAGGCAAATACATAGGATATTTCATAAATAAAACCTCTAATGAGGGCTGGCAAGGTAGAAAAAATTATAATGGTAATTATTGCTATATCAATAATATTGATCATAATATCTCTTATGACTGATGCCGGTGTGTTGAAATTAATTAAAAAATAATTACTTTTTACTAGAGTAAATTGTGTAAATCAAAGCCTAATAGTCACATTAGCATATTTTTAAAAATAATATTGGTTTAATTGATTTGCTAAAGATTATAATAAATGATATTTTACTTAGATTTTATCCAAGTAATTTCCGAATTTTAATCTTAATATTTTAATCTTAATTATTTTTGAAACTATAAATACAGTTATTTGCTAAATCAAGTTTATTGATTATGTTTTTATAGCAAAATTAAAATTATTTACATGTTCTCGATCTTATGCTACATTGGTGAAAGCTCTTGTAGATGTTGAGTGATCAGTATTTTGTTTAGAACGCCGTGCATGAAGACTACAGTTTTTGCTATACAAAACAGACAGATACTAACTAGTGAAATAATGCTCAAAAATACTATTTTAATCTTGATGAGATGTATCTTTATTTGTTTCTGTAGCGATTGGTATGAATAAAACTTATTCAATATAAAGTTGCTATAGTTAAACATTTTTTTTGCTAAGGAAATTAATTACTTGCTGATATATTGCTTAACTAGTGTTATGCCTAAACTGTTGGTCAACTTTTATTTCATAAGATGCTAATTATAGTCTCAGCTATATTGATTGTTTTATTTTATTTAATAAAAGTACTTAAAGGGACTAAAATTCATCTGCTAGTTATTAATCATGTTTGTTTGAAATAATAAAAATGTAATAGTGAATACAATTGTTGAACTTATTGTAGTGCAAGTTTTGGTTGTAATCTATTCCTTCGGCTGGCTTGGCATTGACGATATGTTGGTAGGTTGTGTGTGGAATATTGTTCATTGTACTTTACTTTAGTAACAGCGCATGTTTCGCAAACATGTCAAAGTACTGCTAAACTTACTAGCTTAATGCAATTAACAAAAGAGAATGATCCGATTGTGGCAGTAATGGCTGCGAGTGTTTACGATGGATTGTTATTGAACAGGATCATGAATAACTTCAGTAAATAATTATTTTGCTTAATTTGCTTTTCTTGTCTAGGAAAGCGTTGTATTTTCTCAGCTTTTAGCTAATTATTGAGTTGTCGATGTTGGATGAAAGCTACATTTCATGTACCATTCTGTTCTGCAAAGCATCCGAAATAATATTATAGAGTTTTATTTCTATGTCTGCTCCTGCGCAACGGTATTGATAATTACATTTTGCTTGGTTGGTTAATCAGCTACTGCCAATCATGTAGTATCTTTGTTTATTGAGTCAAATAAGTTTGTAAGTTTGCTAAATAGCTAAATGATTTTATAGGAACTTATATATTAGACTAATGAGAATCGAGTGTGTTAATGATAGGTTTGTATAATTAGATAAATATGTCTCAAAGAATAACCTTCTGCTTAACATTAACCTTAGGCTATACGTCTGCGTATTTTATAACCCTTCAGCTAATTATCATTAATATTCCTTAGATTGACAATTGATATAACTAACCTGGAGAAGTTATTAATCGCGATTGCTTCGTTAAATAATACTACTAGCAATAACTTTATTTACAGTTTCATGCTTTTTAGAGCAGTCTTGGTAACAATTTTTAATCAAAATTAGATTTTTAGAGATAGAAATTGTAATTGGCAGTTAATTCATTCTAAATGAATGAGCATTTCAAATAAACGACTAGAATAGTTTAATTTATTCTATAAATTCTAGTGCACTTCTTAGCTTTAGATTGCTACCTTAATTCAGCTTCTCCATTGATAAATTGATTGACATATTTGTTTCCTGAAGTGTCTATCTTATTAACAGCTCCTTCCCAAATGATCTTACCATGATAGAGCATAGCTATCCTGTCGGCAATTTTACGTGCACTTCCTATGTCATGGGTTATCAATAAGCCTGTTATCCCTAGATCGCGTGTGCATTTAACGATTAGTTTATTGATGATGTTAGTCATAATTGGGTCTAGTCCAGTAGTTGGTTCATCAAAGAAGATAAATTTCGGATCGTTTGCTATGGAGCGAGCTAACGATACACGCTTTTGCATACCGCCGGAAAGATCCGAAATTGATAAATTAGCTACATCTTCATTAAGACCAACCTGAGCAAGCTTTTTTAAAGCGATACTGCGGGCAGTAGATCGATTTATATCTCTATCTGCTATTAATCCAAACGCAACGTTTTCCCAAACTGAAAGACTATCGAACAAAGCACCGCCCTGAAATAGTACACCAAATTTGCGCATACAAGCTTCGCGCTCATAACTCGGTAAGCTAATTACATTTTTACCGTCAATTTCAACAACACCGGAATCAGGCTTGAGTAAACCAATAATGCATTTTAATAATACTGATTTGCCAGTGCCGGAAGCACCAATTACTACTAAGCTTTTACCTTCGTATATATCTAGATTAACACCGTCTAGCACTACCTTGGAGCCAAAGCTTTTCTTTAAGTTGCGTATGCGCAGCTTAATTATATTAGTCATCTGCTTCGCCCTTAATTAATAAAAAAAATCTCAGTAATAATGTAATTTGTTAGCAAGATCATTATTGAAGCGGTTACTACAGCATTAGTAGTAGCGACGCCAACTCCTCTTGCTCCTTTACGAGCATTGAATCCTTGGTAACAACCCATTATTGTAATCAAAAATCCAAATATTGATGCTTTTATCATGCCGGTAATTACGTCGATTTTTTCCAGATACTGTACAATAAAAAAAATGTAGCTAGCAGGGTTAAAATTTAATTTGTAAATACCGATTATAAATCCGCCAAAAACACCTGTTATGTCACCTATCAACACCAAAAATGGTAGGATGATGATGGATGCAATGACCCGAGGGACAATTAGATATTTATAAGGGTTTGTTGACAATGTTGTTAGCGCATCTATTTGTTCGGCTACTTGCATTGCGCCTATTTCTGCAGCCATTGTAGCTCCGACTCTTCCGGCAACCATCAATCCTGTGAGTATTGGAGAAAGTTCACGAAGCATAGATATCACAACAACTGTTGCTACCGCTTCTTCGGCAAAAAATTTAGCGAATCCTGTATAGCTTTGTAATGCTACTACCATGCCTGAGCATAAAGTAGTCATTCCGACTATCGGTAAAGAATTATATCCAATTTCGATAAATTGTCGCAATATTAACCGAAAATAGAACGGTGGTTGTAAGCAATGGCAGATTGTCGATAAAGCAAATAGCACGACTCTACCAATATTAATAAGAAAAGTGATAGTACTTCGACCAATTGCTGCGAGGGGATTCATCCTTGAGCCGTTTTGAATCATTCGTAAAATGAAATTAATATTAAAAGCTCATTGCACTATCGCATATTATAATATTGAAAGCAAAGATTATAGTGCATGGGATTGTATCCCATAATGTTTTTAAGATTCTTTCAAAGGGATACATTATATTTTATACTATGCTATCCGCATTGAATATAATTTGTAATGCAAGCTCTACCGGATAATCCTAAGAAACAATATGACTATTACTTATTATCATTATCTTAAAACTAAGATGCTGCAATATAATTTAATGTTTTAATTTAAATTATTGGTTGCTTTGCCTAAAATGCACACGTGCACTTAATTACTTGATTAATTTTGTATATCAGAATACTACAAAACATCAAAAATGATTCTTGAGGATAAAGATAAGCATCGGTTACGTTTTAAAGATTATACTTATAATCTACTACCGACTATTCCATATTGTCGATATCCTTCTTTGGCTAAAACTAGGGTCAATTCAATTTAATTTTTTAATTAGAAGTAGTATAATTTAGTCGCTCGTGTAACATACAAGTTATCTTTTACTATAATTTTCTTTTTTTTAAAGTATGTTACTATAGCAGTAATAATGGCCTTATTAAACGCAATGCTGTATTATATACTGGAAAAGTTGTGGGGATGCTGCGATGAAAAACGTTTTAGCGTGCCTTAACTTTTAAATTTAAAATACCGATTTAGCTTTTAGTCTTAGATGGTACACATGAATTTGATACTCATTCGAAGTATGATTTGTTAATATATTTTCACTTATGATCATTAGCTGTTAAGAGCAATTAGTGTAGAATTAAAAAATATCAGCGGATAAGATATCACAGGCTATCAAGCTTTGAAGAGCATGTGATCTATACAACAGCAGCTGTAAATTACAAGTGGGAAATTATTGTTCTTTAGGTTATTTTTACTAATGTCCACAGATTGAGTGGTTTTAACTAATCAGTGATAAATTTAGGTCTTTCAGATTCTAAAGCTTTATATTTAATATGTGTCCATTTTAGGGATGAATTGCAATTTTAAGGTGCCTTTTTCGATTTAATTATAATAATAGTTTATTGCAGTAGCAATTTTTAGTAACAGTAAGATGCCAGCATACTATTAATAAACCATCGCTTAGTGTATCATAACATTTATTACTATTGTAATATACTATACTGTTTAATGGTCAGTTTTATTAAGTTGTATTAACTTAATTTGATTGTAATTAAAAAATTTTAAAAAAAATAAAAACATTCTTTCTGCAATTCATCTATATCTATATCTATATCTATATTTTGTTATATTAGATATATAAAATATTATCCTGTTAGCGTGAAATTAATAGTAAATGCTGATAGTTTAATGATCGCTTTGTAACTTTTGTTAGCCTTATAGGCAATTATAGAAATACACGAAAAGAAATATCTTTAGTAATAGTACATTTGATGCCAAAAGGATTTATAGCCATAAATTTTCTTTAACTTATTCACTATATTTGTCTTGCAAATACGCAAAAATTTGCTTTTTTATAGATTATTTTTATTCTGCCGTTGATATTGAGGTTATTATCGCCTGATTGCCCTAATCAATAGACGTTTAAGTAGTCGATCTCCTAATCGATGGATGTGTTCAAATCGACGGTATAAGTTTTTGATTTACAAGAAAAAACATACATTCGTTGACCTGATTATTTTCTCATAACTTTTATACAATTTAATTTTTTATTTCGTAAAAAAATTATCTAATACTAGAATAGCTTCTTTAGTTTACCATGCGGACAAGGTCGCAGTAAACATGGTTCTTTAATTTAAGATGGGTATAGGAACCTAATAAAGGTTAACTTATTATTACTGTTGATGCACTATTGCGGTAATGTACCGTAACATAAAATTAAGAGGTTAAGCGATTAGGGTAATCTAGATATTCATTTGATTATATGTTAATTATAGCATAATTGTCTTATTAAATAGCATTGCAATTACCTTAAGTAGTATTTAGCTTTTGATAAAGCTAGCTTGTAAATTGTTAATATGAATAGTATCAAACTTCAAATTATTTAATAAAATTATTAATAATGCTATAAGATGTGAGTGAAAAATAATCAGCAGGCTTTTGCTAGCGCTTGCAGTAGATCTTCCATTAAGTCGTCAATGTGTTCAAGACCTACAGATATTCTTAGTATCCCGTCAGTTATACCACAATCAATTCGTTCATCTGCTGGAATTCTTGCATGGGTTGTGGTCGCTGGATGACAAGCAAGTGATTTCGCATCGCCAAGATTATTAGATAAATCAATTAAACTAAAGGAGTCAAGTACATTAAATGCACCCCTCTTACCTCCAGCTACTTCTATAGTAACTATGTTGCTATAGTCAATCATTTGCCTTCTTGCTAAGTAATGCTGAGGATGGTTAGCTAGACCAGGATAGCGAACCTGTAAAACTTTTTCATGACCACTTAGCCAACTAGCAATTTTACTAGCTGTTGACGTCATACGTTCAACGCGTAATTCCATAGTTTCTAGGGATTTTGCCATAATCCAAGCGTTGAATGAACTAATAGAAGGTCCAGTATTCCGATAAAAAGGAATAAAATGCTCATTCATCCAGGCAGCTGAGCTTAAGACTGCTCCACCAAGACATCGACCATGACCATCGATGTGCTTAGTGGAGGAATAGACAACTATATCTGCGCCAAGCGCTAGTGGGTTTTGAAAAAGTGGTGTGGCTAAGACATTATCAACAATAACTTTAGCACCGGCACTATGAGCTAATTCAGCTACAGCTGCTATATCTACTAGGTCAAGCATCGGGTTTGAGGGGCTTTCTAAGAAGACAGCGTTAGCTGGTTTCGATAGTGCAATTCTCCAAGAATCTAAGTTAGAACCGTTCACGAATGCAGTTTCTATACCCCATCTTGGCAAGATCTCTGAAAGAATATGATGGCAGGATCCAAATAGCTCGCGTGCTGCTACAATGCGGTCACCGCTTTTTAGTTGGCAGGATAATGCAGAGAAAACAGCTGCCATTCCAGTTGCAGTAGCTCTACACATTTCTGCCCCTTCTATTGCAGCCAAGCGTTGTTCAAAGACGTTAACAGTAGGATTACCGTAGCGCGAATATATATAAACGTCATTTTCACCCTTGAATGCTGCTTCGGCTTCGGCTGCGGAATTAAAGACAAATCCTGAGTTGAGGTAGAGTGTTTCAGTAGTTTCATTGTTTAAAGTACGAGCCAGGCCAGCGCGGACAAGGTTAGTTGCACGGCGCCAGCCGTAAATTTTGGAAGTCACTCTAAACCGCTCCTGGGGAAAGACAGCATCTTTTATACTACTTCTAAATTAAGTAATTAGCAAGAAAATACTATCACGTATTTAAGTTTTAAATATTAATCCAAGAGCGAATGAGAAAGTAGATAAAGATCTTTTATGGTTATGATTAAAATATTTTATGCAATAGATAGCAAATCGCATAGACTTATACTGTATTACTTTAGATAGCTAATTACATTCGTATAAATATTTAATATTTTGGCATGATGTGTGTATCATATCATAAGATAATAAATTGGCGCAAAGTTTTTGCCAATATAAACAAGCTATTAGTACAGCATAATATATTAAGATTCATTAGCGAGCGCATAAAAAATTTTAATTTTGGGGTATAATCCTTAAGGATGATTAAGCATATCTTTACTGTGAAAAATATAGTTTTTTGGACAATTGAAGTTAATATCAAATGTTAATTTGCTCTAAAAGAAGAAAGTATTAATATGAAATTAAGTTTTACTAATTAGTTAAACAATAAAACTTTTTTTGTTTTTGGTACTATTTATTGTTTTATCGTTATGTTTAAGAATAAAGATTAGGTTAGTATTATAGCTTTTCGGATCAAATTTTTTATCTGTTAAATTCTATTTAAAGTAGCCAAGATTATCTTGGCTTATTATAAGCTGATTAGTAAATCTATGTGATCAAGTTAGTAGATATCAATATATCTGATTAATATTTGACTTTAAATCATATGCTATTTGTTAAATATATTACTTATTGATGCTCGTTTAATGTTAATCAGTTATTTTATATTGATTTACTTGAAGTTATAATAATTTGCTTTATTACAAAGGGTAGAGCTTAGCAAATATGATTTATTTTATCCATTTTTGAGTAAAATCATTGGCAGTATTTTCATGATTCGTAATAATTGGATTAATATCATATTACTGTCCCCAACCGTGGGGAAATTTATTTATCTGAAATAGTTTTTTACAATTAACATAATTGTGAGATAGTAAAACTATCAATGCTAATTAATCAATTTTTAATTATATTGTAGAACAATCAATGATTGGCTATAAAAGATTCTATTCTAATGGATTAAGTAATGGCAGCGCGCGGGAATGTCTATGAAGGAAGGAGATCGAGATGACGCCCAAAGAAATTGCTCAAGTACAGGCATACTTGCGTAATCGATTTTCTAACAAAAAAATTATTATTATTCCGCGAACTAACAAAAATGATTCTGCTGAAGTAATGCTTGATGAAGAGTTTCTTGGCGTTATCTTTCGAGACGATGAGGATGGTGATATTTGTTATCAGTTTAATATGACAATGCTTGATATCGATATTAACTTAGATTAATACAATATTTTTTTAAAATTGTTATACTACTTGGTCTTTTTTGAGTAAGCTGCAGAGCTAGGAAAGTTGATTTTACCCTGGCGCTATGATGCTTCAGTATTGTGCTATTCTTATTCCGTTTTTATTAAATAATATATAACTATATCACAGTCGTTATAAATATTAGGAATTGTAAATGTTTTAATTAGAGTGCAACTAAGATAGTCATTATCCTTCTGCCCATGCTTGCATTTTAAACAATATTAGATTAAAAATAATATTAGATTAAAAATAAAATCTCACGAAAAACTTAACACATCTTGTTAATTCATTGTACAAATTATTAAAAGTGTTTATAACTTTTGACCTTTTATTGAGCAAGTTGCAAATTTTGTTGTTTAATATCTAATAATACGATGATTATTTAATTACGATTAAATAAAAAAAATTATACATCAAATCAAAGATTGATATATAAAATCAACAACAAATTATTTTTGTAATTTACAAAAAATTTCATAAATATTACTTATGCTCATCTTAACTTTAAGTATTATTACAATTAATCTATTATAATATCCAATATTATTGGATTTTTAAAAAATTATTCCCATTCAATTGTGCTAGGTGGTTTACTTGTAATGTCGTAGGTTACTCGATTAATACCACGTACCTCGTTAACTATACGAGTAGCAGTGCGGCCGAGAAAGTCATGTGAAAATTGATAGTAATCTGCTGTCATACCATCGCTCGCAGTCACCGCACGGAGCACACAAGCATAATCATAAGTACGAGAATCTCCCATCACACCAACTGTACGCATCGGTAATAATACTACAAAAGCTTGCCAGATTTCATCGTACAGTCCAGCTTTACGGATCTCGTCAAGATAAATCGAGTCAGCACTAATTAATATACTGAGCTTTTCTTTGGTAATAGTACCAATCAAGCGAATAGCGAGGCCTGGCCCAGGAAATGGATGACGATTGATTAAATTATCTGGTATGCCTAATTCACGACCTAACGCTCGGACTTCATCTTTAAAAAGCTTTCTCAATGGTTCTACAAGTTCCATCTTCATTACATTGGGTAAACCACCCACATTGTGGTGAGACTTGATAGAGACTAAAGGTCCGTTAATGTTAGACACGCTCTCGATCACGTCTGTGTACAAAGTGCCCTGGGCTAGAAATTTCGCTCCTCCAATTTTTTTAGCTTCCGAATCAAAGATTTTAATAAATAATTTACCAATAATTTTTCGCTTAACTTCTGGGTTATCAATTCCTTCTAGCTCATTCAGAAATTCATCGCTTGCGTTAAGGGTAATTAGGGGGATATTGTATTGTTTGCGAAATAAACGATTGAATTCTTCTGCCTCTCCAGAACGCATCAAACCGTTGTCGACAAAAATGCAGGTTAATTGATTGTCAATCGCCTTATGAATTAACAAGGCTGCTACCAAGCTATCAACACCGCCTGATAATCCACATATTACCTTATCATTTCCGACTTGCTTACGGATTTTTGCGATTACCTGATCTTTATAGTTAGTCATATTCCAGTTAGCTCTTCCCCCAACAACCTTATAGGTAAAGTTATGCAAAAGCTGACTTCCACAAGGCGTATGCGCTACTTCTGGATGAAAAAGTAATCCATATATTCTTCTTTGATCGTTAGCAAAAGAGGCAAACGGTGATGAAGGGGTGGTTGCAACAGCTTTAAAACCGGGAGGAACTGAGGTGATACGATCTTTATGACTCATCCAAACTGTTTGAATCGTACCGAGTGGCAATAATTTATCGAATAGTAGACAACTATTCTTGATAGTAATTTCGGCTCGACCAAATTCCTGCTCTTTACTTTGCGCTACTATGCCACCAAGCTGGTGGCATAGTAGCTGGGCGCCATAGCAGATGCCAAGGATTGGAACTTTCATGTCAAATACAGAGTTTGGTACTCTGGGTGCATTCTTGTCGTAAACTGAATAAGGCCCTCCTGATAAAATAACACCAGAAGCACCAAAATTCTTAATTACCTTAAGGTTAATATTAAATGGAAAAATTTCACAATAAACACCAGACTTTCGTATCCGGCGGGCAATCAGTTCGGTTACTTGGCTTCCAAAATCCATAATAATAATTCGAGTAATCATTAAATGTACTCAGCGCAATATATCTACCAAATTAGATTATAACGTAGGATTTAAAGTTAGCAAGTGGTTAGTATCTAATAAAAATTCTGCGGCATTTTATATTAGAATAATCAAAATTAAGAGCAATCACTTAAGAGCAATCACTATAATACAATCTGAAGTTTAAGACAGAGAGATTAAGCAAGAAAGTAGCATTTATTTCGTTTGATGCTCTAGTAATGACTGATTCAACTAAATCACTCCTCAATACACTAAACTTTGCTAAAATGCTATATTGGTTATTTTTTCGGATAAGGATCAATGATCTGATATACTAAATATTAAAAAGCTAGGCAACTGCTAGCAAAAGCTAATTAACATAAAATATTGTATTTTATTGCGCTTATATTCTTGTTATATATTTTTAAAAAGTAATTCAATCTCTAGCGTTATTAGATTTTAATTTTGAATAATACTTTAAAAACTAATGTTTTAATAGCACGGTTTTTACTTAATGTTAATGGTTGAAGCTTATATTCCAAAGTAATGCAGTTTTTGTTTATGCATGATTTATTGTCCTTCCAGGCTGATCATTAAATCTGTTTTGTCAATCTGACAACTAAATAAAATACTAATCTAGAAAATAGATCATGTTACTTTATAACAATAAAGTTTAAGTTATAATGTTATTATAATATTATAAAATCAGATCATTACATTTGTAGTTAAAGTGAAGCTAAATGTAAATTAAAGATTTAATGACTTTGCTAAATTTATTGCAAAGATATGTCAACGATTCCTTAAACTAAGCATTTTTTTGACTTGATTGAGGAAATTAGTTAATTAACTTAAAACGCCTTTTATTTAGTATAACGTTGCTATTCAATGAGTAGATGCCAACTCACATATTAGCTTAATATTTGATTAATTTTCAACTAAAATGAGCAACAAAAGTTATAAAATAATACACTCAGAGAATTGAACCATCAATCCTAAATTTAAATCATTTATAGTATTTTATCTCTGCCGCTTGTGTTTTAATATCACTGCTTAGAAAGAACATTTTTGGCGGAGAGAGAGGGATTTGAACCCTCGGTGAGTTCACACCCACAACGGTTTTCGAGACCGCCCCGTTCAACCACTCCGGCACCTCTCCGCAAATCACTAATGTTATAAGTATGGTTGATAAATTAATAAAGGCCGTGCTGCGATCCAGTGTATTTTGAATTCAAGTAACTTATTAAAACAATAATGCATTATTGTTTTAAGTAACTAAGAACACTATAAAAAAATTAATGAATATAATATGAATTAATATAAATAATGTATCTATAATTATACATAATGTATCTTAAAATTATACGATTAATGTATCTATATAATAGATGTTTAATAAAGTTATAAAAAACTAATTATTTTTTAGAGTTAATTAATTTATTGCCATAGAGCGTCCTGATAGGAGAAAAATTTATTTTAAAAGATTTTATTTAAAAGAGATATAAAAGATATTATTTAAAATAACTACATTCATTGATATAAAATAACTACATTGATATAAGATTGTTTGTTGTTTATATTTAATAGCGCACGTGAAAACAGCTCAATTCCTTTCAATGAGCTTGCTAGGTGTACTCCACTTTACAAGCTTTTTACTCTCAGTTTTATATAATAAAATGTACTTTTATCATTTTAATACAATAAATGTAATCTTATTCAGTAACAATTGAGTTGCAATGAAGATTCATCGAAATATATACTTCATTCTGAAGTTTGAGGTACAGCTATGAAATATTTGTTTGTTTAAGGTCGCAATCTTTCGTTTTGATTACTAAAAGACTGACTAATGATATTATGTAATTTAAGATATATTGTGTATCTAAAAAATTTATTCAGATTATACCTGAACTTGTTCTTATGTTGATATCTTGGTGCAATGTACCCTAAGTCAATAATTTTATAAAACAGGCGGATATTAAATTTTGTGTTAGGATCTTAGCTAATGTTAGCTGTCGTTAAAACGGGCGGCAAGCAGTATAGAGTTGCCTCTGGAGATGTTATTAAAGTTGAACGTATTGACGCTGTTATTGGAACAAAGTTTGAGATTGATGAGATTATGTTGATTAGCAGCGACACTAAGCTAACCATTGGTTCCCCATTAGTGTTTGGCGCTTCAGTTGCTTTTGAAGTTTTAGATCAGCGTAAGGGTCCAAAAATTATAATTTTTAAGAAAAAGCGTCGGAAAAACCATCGACGTATAAGCGGGCATCGACAAAATATTACTGTTTTGCGTGTGATAGCTATCAATGATGCTGCTTAGTCAAATCGGAAGGTGTGGCAGCGATGGCTCATAAAAAGGCAGGTGGTAGTTCTCGTAATGGTCGCGACTCTGAAGGTCGTCGCTTGGGGGTTAAAAAGTTTGGCGGTGAGTTAGTTATTCCTGGTAATATTTTGGTTCGTCAGAGAGGTACTAAGTTTCACCCAGGTAATAATGTGGGCATAGGAAAAGATCACACGATTTTTGCGAAAGCTAAGGGCAAGGTTGAGTTTCGTCATACGCGTAGTCGTTCCTATATTGATGTTGTAATACTAAATTAGTTAGCAAAAATAACTCACAAAAGCTCTATATTTCTATCTTCATGGAATGCGTCGCTGTTATTGCCACCCCCGCTTATAGTTTTCCGTTTGCCTTTATAGATTATACAAAGGAGTTTGTATGAAATTCCTTGATCAAGCTAAGGTTTTTATCCGTAGCGGTAATGGAGGGAATGGGTGTTTAAGCTTTAGACGTGAGCCTAATCTGGAGTTTGGAGGACCAAACGGCGGTAATGGGGGCCGAGGCGGTGATGTAATACTGGAATGCGTGGCTGCTTTGAATACATTAATTAGTTTTCGCTATCAGCAGCATTTTAAAGCCATGAACGGTCATCACGGTATGGGTAAAGATATGACGGGTGAATCTGGTAAAGATGTTACATTGTCTATTCCGCTCGGCACTCAAATTTGGGATGAAAAAAATAAATTTTTATTGGCTGATATGACTAAGATAGGTCAGCAAATAGTCCTTGCCCGTGGCGGAGATGGTGGGTTAGGAAACGCACACTTTAAATCATCTATTAACCGAACTCCACGCAAAACAACGTTAGGTTGGCCAGGCAAAGAAATGTGGATCTGGTTACGCTTAAAATTAATTGCTGATGCTGGACTAATCGGTTTGCCTAATGCCGGTAAATCTACTTTTTTATCATCTGTTAGTGCTGCTAATCCGAAGATTGCAAGTTATCCATTTACTACTATCCATCCTAGTCTCGGTGTTGTTAATATCGCTGACGAGGAGTTTGTTTTGGCTGATATTCCAGGATTGATTCATGATGCTCATATGGGGGCAGGACTTGGTGATCGCTTTTTAGCGCATATTGAGCGTTGTAGTGTTTTGCTTCATTTAATTGATGTTAATGGCGAAGATCCACTGACAGCTTGGAAGATTGTGCGAGAAGAAATTAAATCCTATGGGTCACAATTAGAAAGCAAATCAGAAATTTTAGTGTTTAGCAAAACTGATACTCTTGCTGCGTACGATGTCAAGGCGTTACAAGACCTATTTGAAGAAGAAATTTGTGAGCGTCCCATCGCTTTATCTAGTGCTTCTGGTCAAGGAGTACGATACGTTTTAAAAAAATTAATTGATCGAATTCGTCTGAGCCGCGATGGGCAAGAGGTGAACAATAAGAAAGCTAAAGATCAAAAAAAGAATCATGCATTGATACCATGAGCACTGTTCCTGTCATAAAGTTTGCTTCCTCTCCTCATCGGATTTATGGGTCTCGTCGGGTAGTGATCAAGATTGGCTCAGCTCTACTAGTAGATAAGAAAAGTGGCTTAGTGCGTACAGGCTGGATGGAATCCTTAGCAGTTGACCTTAATTGTCTACGACACGCGGGGGTAGAAGTCTTGATTGTCTCCTCCGGAGCTATTGCGCTTGGCTGCCGGCGATTAGGCATTAATCATATTCGATCAAAGATTAAGGCAAGGCAACCCACTGCTGCCATTGGCCAAATTATACTAGCTCATGCCTATCAAGAGGTAATGTTTCGTCACGACATAACTACAGCGCAGATCTTGCTTTCAACGGACAATACCGAACAGAGGAAGCTTCATTTATATCTTCGCTCTACTATAAATGATTTGCTAGCACTTGGTGTAGTGCCAGTGATCAATGAAAACGATACAGTTTCGACTACTGGTTTCCGCTTTGGCGACAACGATAGGCTTGGTGCAAGGCTAGCTCAGCTAGCAAACGCTGATACTCTAATTATTTTATCAGATATAGATGGCTTATATACCGCTGATCCTCGATCTAATTCAACTGCCCATCATATACCTGAGGTCAAGTGTATAACCTCTGAGATTGAAGCAATGGCTGGTGATGCCGGTAGTAACTACACATCCGGTGGTATGATCACTAAGCTTGCTGCCGCTAAAATAGCCGCTACGATAGGCTGCCGAACGGTTATTTCTAATGGATTGGAACCAAACCCAATTTATCGTATTGATAATGGGGCACGTTGTACTTGGTTTCATGAGTTTGCTTCATCTTTAACTACTCGTAAACGCTGGATTGCTAGCTCGCTTGATCCTCGTGGTCAGCTTATTCTCGATGCTGGGGCACTGGATGCATTGATTGCCGGCAAGAGCTTATTACCTGCAGGAGTAATCGAAGTAGTTGGTACTTTTGAAAGAGGTGACGTAGTAACATTACATGCTCCTGATGGTGCATTATGTGGTCGAGGTCTAATCTCTTATGCTTCTCATGATGCACGACAAATTGCTGGACTAAAGTCTTGTGAAATAGAAACTATTCTTGGTTACTGTAGTTCCGATGAAATTGTTCATCGGAACGATCTTGTGTTAATTGCATGTAGTATTCCTAAATAGTGGGCTTAAAATATAATGGATTTTGTAAAAGATTTCCTTGTTAAGGATTCAGTAGATTTTTCCGAAAACGAAATAGAAGCAATTATGTTGGATATAGGCAAGCGTGCTCGTATTGCTTCTGTGGTCTTAGCTCATGCTTATTCCGAACAAAAGGATCAGGCTTTACGTAACGCTGCTACTGCTCTGTTGAAGGAAATGTCGAAGATTCTTGATGCTAATTCCCGAGACGTTTCTTTAGCTAAAAAAAATGGACTTAGGGAATCGATGATCGATAGACTATTGCTAACTGATAGTCGTATAAGAGATATGTCTGCTGGGTTGAATGTTGTAGCACGGCTATCTGATCCGGTGGGCCTAATTATAAAAAAATGGACTCGACCGAACGGCCTTTATTTCGAGTGTCGTCGCGTACCATTAGGCGTGATCGGTGTTATATACGAAAGCCGGCCAAATGTAACCGCTGATGCTGGTGCTTTATGCTTGAAGGCGGGCAACGCAGTGATTTTGCGTTGTGGATCGGAAAGTTATAATTCTGCTAAAGCCATTACCGCAGCAATGCATTACGGCTTGATATCCGCTGGATTACCTAAAGATGCAATCCAATTAGTTCCGACTAACGATCGAACTGCTGTAAGTAAGTTGATTACTATGCCACAATATGTCGACGTAATAGTACCTCGCGGTGGACGATCGTTAATTGAGCGCGTGCATAATGAGAGCCGTGTACCACTGTTTGCTCATTTGAACGGACTTTGTCATGTATATCTTGACTCTGGGGCTGATCCAGAAAAAGCTATAGCTATAACGCTGAATGCTAAAATGCGCCGTACTTCGGTATGCAATGCAGCTGAGGTCTTACTGATTGATCGGAGCGTAGCTTCCAAGTTATTACCTCCGGTGGCCGAAGCTCTTACTATGGCTGGCTGTATATTACGTGGTGATAAAAATGCACGGTCCATTGTAGGTGATAATATGGAAATTGCTAGTGATAGCGATTGGGATACTGAGTATCTTGACGCCATTATGTCGGTTTCATTAGTTGATGGTGTGTCTGGTGCCATTGCTCATATTAACTCGCACGGATCTCATCATACAGATAGCATTGTTACTGAGAATAAAATAGTTGCAGAGAAGTTTTTGCTTGAGGTAGATAGCGCTATCGTTTTGCACAATGCTTCCACTCAGTTTGCCGACGGCGGAGAGTTCGGATTTGGTGCTGAGATCGGAATCTCTACTGGGCGCATACATGCTCGAGGCCCGATCAGCGCTGAACATTTAACCAGTTTTAAATATTTAGTACGCGGAAGTGGTCAGATTCGGCATTAGCTTTGCTAACAACAGTACTATTCAGATAATTATTCTTTTTATAAATTTATTGATGATTCTTATAAAAAGCTATTGTCTTGTTTGTTCTGTTCCGGATCACCGATTATACCATATAAGGCTGAGAAGAGATTACTGAATTACCTTATACTTTAGCAGATAGAAGGCGAATCACGGTCGGACTAATGGGTGGATCTTTTAATCCAGCCCATGAGGGTCATCGCTATGTTGCTAAAACCGCTATGAAACGGCTAGGAGTGAAGGAGGTTTGGTGGTTGGTAAGTCTACAAAACCCCCTGAAATCACGAACAGACATGGCGCCCTTTTCTGCGCGCCTGGAGTGCGCTAGGAAAATGGCTCTTCATCCGCGTATCAAGATTAAGGACATTGAATCGCACCTTGGTACCTATTATACCGCAGATACTCTTGCTGCTTTGCGTCTCCTTTGCCCTAATATGTCATTTGTATGGATTATGGGTGCAGATAATTTAGTGATATTTCATCGTTGGGAGCGATGGTTGCATATATTTCATATGGTTGTGATTGCAGTTTTTGATCGCCCTACATATTCTTTATGTTCTTTAGCAAGTCAAACAGCTAAGCGATTTGCTAAGGTAAGAATTTTAAATAGCAATTTACAAATATTAGCGCGAAAGAAACCTCCAGCTTGGGCATTTTTACATACTTCACAATGCGAAGAATCGTCAACACGAATACGAGCTAAAAGCGCTATAATTAAAAATTTTCTTACTTAATTAAAACCACCGAAGAACAACAACGATAGAGATCGTAATATTTTGCGATCTGCAAAATTAGACTATCTTAATTAATGCTTGGACTGTATCAAAGGAAATGTGCGCCATGCAAATAAAATCGTTATCCATTACGGATGTTAAGGTTATGACACCAAAGCAATTTATAGATGCTCGTGGTAATTTATCGGAGACTTACAGCAAGATAACTCTGGCTAATCATGGAATAAATCTTGATTTTGTTCAAGATAATCATTCCATTTCAAGATCAGCAGGTGTCCTACGTGGGTTGCATTTCCAAATTTCGCGATTTGCTCAAGACAAGCTATTACGTGTCATTAAAGGTAGGATTTTCGATGTAGCAGTTGATATCCGCCAAGGCTCGCACACCTATGGTATGTGGGTTGGTGTAGAGATATCATCCGTAGCTCGAAATCAAATTTTAGTGCCCATTGGTTTTGCTCACGGATTTATTACGATGGAACCAGATACAGAGGTTATCTATAAGGTTACTTCCCCTTATTCTCCGGAAAACGAGAGGGGAATTGCTTGGAATGATCCAGCGATAGGTATTGAATGGCCGCTGACAGGCGTTAAGTTAACTATTTCTGAGAAGGATAAAACACATCCATCATTAGCCGATTTACCAGCTTATTTCTCGATTTGACTCTTGAATAACCATTAGTTAATAGTTAAATCGCGTAATTTTGATGCTTAAATTGCTTGGTCATCGTGTTTGTCTACTTGATAGCGTGTGTAACGCAAAAGGATGATTGACCTATTTCAAAACTTATTAATAATGTTATTACATAAGGTCATCATAACTAATATCAATTGATATTAGTTATGATGACCTTATGTTTAAAGATTAACATTCTTTAATGTCAATCTGAGTAAATTAAAACCATTTCAATGTTGGATTATATACTAAATTCCGCCTTCCTATTGAAGGAATAGCGTTTAGCGCAATTGTCCTTATCAAAAATATTCGAGTGCTTTTGGTCAAATCTTCTTCTTTTATTATATGATCGTTAAAAATACTGAAATATTATATAAAATATTTATTTTGATTATTCTAATAAATTGGTTACTTTTATAATAGAGTAATTGTTTTTTGTAAAGTTATAGTTGATTATAATTATTATTTGTTTAATATCAATAAATTATTATAGAAATCCCTTTTTCTTAAGCAGATTGGGTATAATAATTCAATTTTTGGTTAGTTGTTGTAGCTATTAAAGTGATCTTATCATTGATAAAATAAAAAATTTTGAATAACAAGTAAATATGTACTACTATTTACCAATCGCCATTGCATGTAATTCACAGCATTGCGCGCAATGGCGATTGGTATAATTCGCTTAGCGGACCAAGAATAAAAATGAATTTTGTAGACTAGAATTAATAAAATAGTTAAACCGAAAAGGTACTGATTTACTGGATAGTTATCAATTTATTATTTTTATCAAGACTGATAATATTGAAATATAGTCTAATACTTACAAATAAGCTTGTATTGGAAGTATAGTTTAGCTTAATATAAATTACTTATACATTGTCTATAGATTGGTAAGATTAGTAAGGTGTCGAATGTACTTTAACAATAGGTAAATTTCTGTTTTTATTATTTATCGACAATCAAGCTAATTCATAAATCCTTATATTTATTGTTTAATAATAAATATCTTTGTTAAAGACTTTATATATATGCATGTTTAATGATTAATAAATACAATATTATATCAAGCCATAATAGTTAGTCATACTTTTAACAGTATGCTATAGATTTAACGTTAAACAATAATTAAACTTAACTAAGTTTCCTTAAAAGAGGGTAGGGCAATCAGTGGATATGCTATAATCGGCTATTATCTAATATGTTAATGGAATAACAATATGTGATCCATTAACATAGCTTAATCATTAGCTGTTTATTCTATAGCTTTTACTTTAATGCACAAAAATATTATTTAGTTGTAGTTTATTATTAATAGTGCATTCTTTATCAAAAGATATCATGTTAATCAACATACTTCTTATTAAAACGAAAAATGCCACAAATATTACATTTATTCTTTATAAATTAAACACATCGTTGAATTTATTTTTAGTAAATTATTTTTTTCTCTAAGTTAACTGTTACTGAGATAATCAAAATATGCTACGAGAAATGTCATTTGACTAACTCAAAGCATCTAACTAAGATTTTTTGTTATCCTTCATATTTTTACCATAGTGATAATTAAGTCATTAGGATCAGATATTTTTTATATTTATTATAAACTAATAATGAATTATTTCTTATTTACTGCAGTATTATAATTAAGTAAGGATGTTTGCGTATTTTTTTATTTATTTACCTTGCCTGTTACAAAACCTGTATGCTAAGAATTAATTCCAATAATTTTAATTTTTTGATAAAGCTTAGAGCATTTTATTTAGTCGGTAGATGACTAACGTTAGTGGGGAATTACTTAAGCTTAGCCTAGAATAAAAAAGAATAATTTAAAGTTTATTTAACGCGATATAATATATTTTGCTTGCCATTTGTTGTTTATTGTTGAAATAAGTAGCTAAAGTACCTCTCTGTTCAGAGATTTATCTAGTTGAATTGCATCTACTACTATATTTCGACAATTTTTAATTGTTTTCTTTTGGTATTTCGAGTATTATCATTTAGCACCCTTGGATAGTTTGATCGAGAAGCAATAAAATTATTAATGAAGAGGAAGATATGGCAGATAAGCTTTTAAGCGGCCGTATTGTTGCAGTTATGCTCGCTAATGGATTTAATGAAATTGAGTTTACTGAACCTCAGAAGAGCTTAATAGAAGCTGGTGCTACTACTAAAGTGGTATCGCGTGCAAATGGCTTGGTTAATGGTTGGTATGAAGATTCCTGGGGTCATTTTTTCCCGGTTGACGTTGATCTAGCAGAAACATTATCGGTTGATTATGACGGTTTAATTATTCCCGGTGGCATGCATGCAATAGATAAAATGATAGATGATCCGCATAGCCAACGCATCCTAAAGGCTTTTATGCGCGCCTCCATGCCGACTATTATTGTAGGTGATGCAGGCAGATTGTTAGCTCGAACAGAAATAGTGCATGGCCTTACTGTAACTTCATCCGTAAATGTGCGAGAGGAGCTTGAGGCTAATGGAGCTATATGGAAAGCTGCGCCTTTTGTCGTTGAAGATGCTTTGGTTACTGTTAATGGTATCGAAGGTGTTCGCGATGCGATGAAGGTTTTTGTCACTATAGTGGATGCTTATGACAAGAAAGATCTTAACGCTGCTTAATGCCTTATAGATTATTTAAAAAAATATTATCTTTATCTAAATATTATCTTTGCCTAATTGTTTATACTTTATTACTTTTAATAGGTATTATATTTTCAATAAAGCTTTTTGATGCTGATTATTAACTAAATTTTAACTTGGCTTTATATATGCTAGTAAGTTTACGCAGCTTGTCAGTGGTTGTTCTTTAAGAAAGAACGCATTCGTTTTTTAGCGTGATCAGTTAACGTTTAAATAATAATTTTTTAACTACCTAGCTAATTTAGATTAAATATCATGTACCAATTGTATTGAGTAAAGAAATTTACTATTGGGAAATATAGATTACACTTTCCATATAACAACGATGGCTATTGTTTTTATTTTATCTGTTAATTGTTGCTTGACTCAGTCATAGAGTTATCTTTTGTGAAATTATCTAGCTAAAATAATTCACATAGTAGTTTACTGACTTAAAATAATTTTAAAATTTATTAATAGCATAATGATTTTTTGCTTTAACTTTCTTTAACACAACAATTAGTAATTATTGTTGACTAAGTTATATTAAGCTTTTGGGTAGTTTAAATATACAATTCTAATTTAAAAATTATCCTAAATATTTTTGAAGTAAAAATAACGAACTAGCTTATATATTTTATATAGCAAGAAGATAATTGGGGTAATAATTTAGGATTGCTGGACTGGTGCTGAAATTAAATTTTAATATTTATTAAATAAAGTCATTGCATATTAAGAATTATATTAAACAATCGGTAACTTGTTGATTACTCCTAAAGTAAATTTTTATTCAAATTTCAATTCAAGTTTAATTATAGATTAATAATTATAGATTATTAATCTATATAAGGCGAGAGCTATTTTACCCAGCTAAAGTTTTAGAACGGATTCATATTCTATAATTATTTTTTTAATACAAGTATGGAATTTAAAATTAGCATGATTCTCTTATGAAAGAATTTTTTTTGAAGTATTACCACAGAATTCCTTGTTAGGATTCCAATGAAAAGATTTTTTTAATTATTAATATCCTTGCTATATTTTATAATGTATATCATCATTCAATAAATTTAGCAAATGATATAAGGTTAATAGATTTGCAGCATCGCTTTTACCATAATATTTTTATTACAGAAAAATAACTAGACCACTATTAGGTATTAAAAATTACAGCGAAGAGCAACACAGCATTATCTACAAGAAATCTTATTGTAAAATTTACTTCTATACTTTACCAATAAAATTGCCTAGGGCAAAGTTTAAGAAATATTTAAACTAAAAATTAATCGGCTAAGCATAATAATTAATCTATTTTAGATCAAGATTAATATTTTAGTTATCAATTTTATAATATTACTACAGCAAATTTGCTGTTTTATATATGATCTTACAATTGGTTTAATTTTCTCGCGTGAACTTCGACAATTAAATTGTCGCTAATCAAAGAACAGTTAAGTTTATAATCCAAGCAGTAGTTTATTTGAGACAATAACATTATTTCAAAGTTTATTGGTAATTATTGCTATATTCCATTTTAAGCAAGTTTTAATTATTAATTTTAAAAATTAGCATTTTTTATTCAGTTAAAAAATTGATGGTTTTTTCTTAGTAGCTTCCTAGTTCGAGAGAGTATTATAGCACAAATGGTTAGATTGTTATTTAGAAAATTTTCCTTATTATTTGTACTAGCATTATAATATTAATTTCTGAAATTAGAATGTTTTATCTCATTGCTTAGTATAATCTGAGCAAATCGCTTTTACATTATTGTTTGATTATTATGCTAATATGCATATTCTATTTATGTCTCGGATAATTTTTGAATTATCGCAGGATATTGATATACTTTGTTTTTTAAATGTATTTTCTTATTTAATAACAAATTTTATTTTATAATAATCAATGATCTGTTATGTAATATTTACTATAATTGAGAATGGAATTAAATAGTTCAGGAAACTATCATAACTTTAATGCATAAAATATACATTAGGTCTATCCTGTATTATATTTTCTCTAGTTTATATTTTTATCTTATTTATTTTAAGTTAAAAATATAAACTATTGTTAGATGAATTAATATATAATACGAATTTTAACGAATAAGTTACATAATTTATAATAGTAATTTAAATAGTTAAGTAACTAACTGGCTATTTATCTGTTGTTTATCTGATATCGTTGAATTATCCAAATAAACATAGGTGAGCCAATTAATGCAGTTACTACACCAAGTTGAATTGGAATACCTTCAGTAGGTATACGGGTAACCAAATCAGCTAGGGTTATCAGAATAGCCCCGCCCAGTGCGCTAGCCAAAAGTAAGCGTCTTGGTTGATATCCTACGAATGGCCTGACCATATGCGGTATTACAAGACCGACAAAGCCAACCGCGCCACATACTGATACAATTGCTCCTACCGAAGTCGATACGCCTAATATTATTCGCCAACGCAGCAATTTTACATTGATACCAAGTGATTTGGCGGTTTCTTCACCCAGGCTCATTGCATCTAAACTGCGTCCAATATTTGCCATAATAAGCCAACCTAGCAATACGAATGGAGCAGAAATTGCAAGGTCTGTGGTAGTACGATTTTCAAGCGAACCAAGTAACCATAAAATCATATCGCGTAAAGTAATTGGATCTGGTGCTAAATTAAATGCAAGCGAAGTTAGTGCCGTAGATAAACTAGAAATGCTAATACCGGTTAAGATAAGCACTAACATATTGTCGTTGCGTATAGCGATAATACAAAGTAGCATAGTAGCTAATGCAGCGCTGATAATTGCCGCCAATGGTATCATTATTAATGAGATAGCCGCCATACCAAAACCGATAGCAATCACAGCACCCATACCAGCTGCCGCCGTTACACCTATAATACCGGGGTCTGCCAGTGGATTGCGCAAAAGTCCTTGCAATGCTGCACCGGAAAATCCTAGCATTCCACCAAGCATAATACCCAGTATTACTCTGGGAAATCTTAATTCAATGACAATAATACGCTGTACATTAGTCCCCTTGCCAAATAGTGCAGATATTATCTCCAATATTGTTAGCTGCGCGGGACCTAAGTATAATGAAATTAGTGCTACTACTGCGAGTGTGATTGCTAGAATGCTTAGTAATACACGATCACTAATCTCTACTAACTGGATCATTCTACATTACCTAATCTAGGGATGCGCGGAGGTATTCTGCTGCTTTGACAGAAAACATTCCGTTACAAGACAAAAATCGGCTTGGTATTGATACCGTTTTAATTTCACCCATAGATCTTGCGATGTATGGGTTTCGTGTTGATGACCAATAAGAGAGAGACACTTCGTGAGCGTTAAAGAAACTTACGATATATAAATCAGGTGGGTTAGTAATTATTTGTTCTATAGGAATTGTACGCCAACCCAAATAACCTAAACTGGCAGCCATGTTTTCTAGTCCTGCCAGTCTAATCATTGCATCTATATCGCTACCGATACCGCCAGTAGTGCCGCTAGGTGTGATGTAAAGAGCTCTCATACTCAACTTTGGTTGGGATTTTAAAGTGGAAATACGGGATTGTTGTTCCGTAATTATTGAGGTTATCGGTCGATTAAGTGCTTCAGCAACCTTAGTAAAATTGGTAAAGATTGTCTTGTAATTCTGACAGTTTGAAATATTAATCGTCTTGATGCCGGCACGCGTCAGGATAGAGACAAGGTATTGGTTTCCTGCCCAAGAGTATACGACAATTTCTGGAGATATTGCTAATATAGCTTCGGCTGTTGGCCTAATTGTCGGTAAGCCAATAGCTAGTTTTTGATGATAAGAGAAAGGTTTGCTAGCTTCGTGCGATACTCCGCGAATTTGCGTTTGATCAGCTATTTCTAGGACGTATTGGTCTGAACAATAATCTAAAGATACTACGGTGGTAGCAGATAGCATCGAAGCAGCTGGTCTAGTCCAGCTTATAATAGCTACTAATACAATTGGCAATCGCTTCATAATTAAAAAAACTAATAATATCTTTTTAAAAAAAGCTAGCCATGTTGATTGTATATGGATCATATTTTAATAATATTTTATTGAAATATATGTTAATATTAACTTTCTTCTTATTATTCCGCCCCTTTTCAAGGAACGATTGCTTACTTTTGTATAATTTTTTTCAAAAAATTATTATTTCTATTTGATTGTCTAAATTATTTTCTACAATATCTCTACTAAATCGTACTTTTTTATTTAAGCAATATAGAGCATAATCTGTATCTTTGAGTTTTAAAGGATTAATTATTGGTTTTGTGAATGTTAATGAATCAGACACTTGCTCGATTTATAACATACAATGTTTATTAATTTTCTATGCAAGCTGTGTTGCTGCAAGCTTCAGTTTATTACTTGTAGGGAGGATAGCTATTCTAGTAGAATATTAAAATTCTGCTTGTCTACTAAGTTCTGCGCTAGCTTAAACTTTAGTTTAATCCCTATGAGTTTATCGAATATATGAGGATTATAGATCCGATAAAATTATATTTAAAAGCACATAATTGTAATGTAGATAAAATTTATGCGTTTATTAAAAAAATAAATATATAGCCAAATTAACTACCTTAATTATTTTGAATTATTCATTATTCTACTTATGAAAAAATTATTATTTATTACTTAAAGTGAAACTTACTTCGTAATAATATTTTATATTAAGTATATCTAGTTATTAAGTATATCTAGTATAAATTATATCTAGTTATTAAGTATATCTAGTATAAATTTTTTACTTTAAAAGTGTACATTAGTATTAAGTATGATAAACTTTGAATATTTATTTCATTATGAACCCTAATTTAATTAATTAAATTAGCTAATAAGATATTTCGACTAGAAAAATTAATTGTTTTGTAATCTTGGACAACTTTAAGCAGACTTCTTAATATCCTTGTTTTAATAAGAAGAGAAATGTTATTGTTTAGATATTTTAGTAAATTAAGAAAATTTAATTGCTTGTTGTTATGTGAGTTGCATCCGTCTAATTGCTTCTTAGATTGGTATTTTAAAAACGCATGGGCTCAGAACAATCAACCCTCTTCCTGAGTAGGAACAGGGATAAACTTTATCAGGAAAACTAACATTTTAGTCTATTCCTGGAATTATCAACTTTTATAATTTAGAAACTAAACTTTTGTAGTTGTAATACTGATTTTCTAAAAATCTGAAGAATAAACAAAGATAGCAGAATAGACTGTTTTTCAAGCTAAATCTTAAATAAAATTGAGCATTATAACAGTACTTTATCGCAAATATTTAGAGTATAGCAGGTTCGATGATATCTAATATAAATACCCTAACGTTTGTTATTTTCAAAGCATGAGATACCAAAACCCTCTATTAGAATTAGATGATTAAATTTTGATAATTTTTATCTACTTTTAAAATTTTGGTAAATCAGACCAACCACTAAAATAATATTAAGTACTACAACTAAAGTGCTGTAAATACTAATTATTTTAGAATAAACCTAATTAAGAAAGCTTCTTCTAGAACTATATAATGATGTGCAGTAAATCACAAGATTTACGAATTACCTTGCAATCCTGGCTGCAAGGCCCATGTTGCCCTAAACGAGTGGATTATCTATAAAGGGAGGCTGTAACGCGAATTCAGTAATATAACCTTATAATGTGAAGCCAGCATATTGCTATTATAATCTGCAAATTTATTACTGAGCCTTTGTGCCATTATAGGTTTATTATAGCAAGTGTTTGGCGTGCTCAATTAAAAAGTTTTTGGATACCGTCTGCTGTGACGGGATTAATGTAGAGTGAAAGATATCATTTGACCAATTTTAATGCTCTTGGTTTGGCTAAGGCTGTAGTTCAGGCTGTTTTGTCCGAAGGATATGACGCACCAACCCCCATACAAGTTAAGGCTATACCCTTCATTATTGAAGGACGTGATGTTGTTGCTGTTGCACAGACAGGGACTGGTAAGACTGCTGCTTTTCTTTTACCTTTGCTCAGTCGTTTGGATCAAATTGGTGGTATATCAAGACCAAATTGTACTAGTGTATTAGTGCTTTCTCCAACTCGCGAACTAGCGACTCAGATCCATCAAGCTATTTTGATCTATGGTAAAAATTTACGTCTACGCTCAGCCGTTATTATTGGTGGTGCAAAATCTTGTGTACAAATTCGCAAATGTGCCCCAGGCGTTGACTTTTTGGTAGCTACTCCAGGTCGATTGCTTGATCATATTAGGTCAGGTACTATAGATTTGACTAGTACTAGGATTGTTGTGTTGGATGAAGCTGATCAAATGTTAGATTTAGGTTTTATGCCAGCAATACGCAGTATATTATCGATGATACCGGGAAAAAGGCAAACGCTCTTATTCTCTGCGACTATGCCTTATCAGATCCGTGCTCTGGCCAAGGAATTTTTGACCAATACTTTTGAGATAGAACTGTTACCGGATGCTGTGCCGATTGATTTAATCAGACAGAGTATCGTGCAAGCGTCTCGCTCCAATAAAGGCAAAACGTTAATTAAAATATTGTCGGATGTTGCTGTTAAACGTGCCATTGTTTTCACACGAACTAAGCGAGCCGCTGATCATATCGCTCGATACTTGAGCAATGCTGGCTTTGAAAGTGACGCTATTCATGGTAACAGGAGTCATGCTCAGAGAGAGCGCGTATTGAAGAATTTTAAAGCCGGTAAATTTAGAATATTAGTTGCAACGGATGTTGCTGCTCGTGGTATTGATGTTATCGGCGTAACTCATGTGGTTAACTATGAATTACCTGTTGTCCCAGAGAGTTATATTCATCGAATCGGCCGCACAGGGCGAGCTGGCGCGGGGGGTGTAGCTATATCTTTGGTAGATAATCAAGAAATGGAGTTGCTTACTGCCATAGAGCGTCTTATTGGTCGATCTCTGTTAACTGATAAAGCTGTTGACTTTTGCAGACATAGATCACGTTTGGGCAGATTAACTAAAAAAGAAGTAAATTGCGATCGTCATCGCTCTGTTACTAATGTGCGACAAGTTAATGATAAGAATGATCTAAAACAACAAATTTTTGCTGGAAATTATCAAAAACAGATTAAAAATAGAGGCGTCAATCGATCGAAATACGCGCTTAAAAACGGGAAGCGGCAGAAGAAGCTAAATAACAAAAATCTCCAGAGAACGGAATGCTTGAACAGCAATGAACTTAATTCTGAGATTGTTCGATTTGCTGATCGCAAACCACCGCAGCGGCAAAGGACAGGGATTCCATTCTCCGGAACCTGAGCTGGCGGATTGGATACCAATCAACGTTAATATGAAAGGAGCTACAGTTATGGCCACTGGTACGGTGAAGTGGTTCAACACCACCAAGGGTTATGGATTCATTCAGCCGGAAGATGGCGGTGCGGATGTTTTTGTGCATATCAGTGCTGTTGAGCAGTCCGGAATGCATAGCCTGAATGAGGGCCAAAAAATCTCATACGAGTTACAATCGGATCCGCGTCGGAATAAGGTTTTTGCGGGTAATTTGTCAACTACTTAGGCCTTTAGGCTTTAGCAGAGATAGAATATAAAAAAAGCCTCGCTAATTAAAACTTGGTGGGGCTTTTTATACTTGACTTCAATGTTTCTAATTATTTCGATAAGAATGGTTTGTTGGTATTGATAACTGAAACTACACTACCGCATATCGAAAATATATGGTAATATCAAACTGAAATAAAAGATTAAATATCGTTAATTTGATTATACTGTTCTTGTGTTGGATAATAGAGAAAGCTGATGAGAGTATTAAATTATTTTTTAATTTAAAATTTGTAGTACATTGATGCGTCTGCTGCACTAGCTGTTTGATAGTTATAGTCGTAAGTATATAATTTTCTTATAGAGCTAGATTTTATTGAAGTAGTCAATTTAGATTAATGATTGTTTGACATATCAATGTATAACTTACATTCGCTCTTAACTTTATCTAGCATTAGCTAATTTTTCATTATAATTTAATCGATGATTAAGTTTTTAGTGATTTTGTTTACCAAGATAAAGATCAGTAGCTTAATCGAAGGTATCTTATAAGCGGCATTGATATAAAGGGACATTATTTAAGTACCTAGAATTATCTTTAAATTAAAATATTTTAAATTATTAGACTAATGTACGACAAATTGTAGCTTATTTTTTAGTGTTAGTGGATATGTAACAAGTAGTTGGCTTGCGGTTATCCTCAAAATCATGATAAATTGGTATATTTATTTTTAATCTGCATTAAATAGCACGTATATTACTATTATAGTACTGTTTTTATTATTATAGTTTTACTGGGATAATGTTACAAAATTAACTTGCTGTTGCGTAGACTAATTAAGATATTTTAACACAATAGCTCGACTAAAAGTAAATAATTTAACACGTTAGCATCGTTTTTGAAGAAGATAAAAGAGCAGAAAATTACTATTTGACTTTGATTATTGGTTTAATAAGACTAATTAAGTTTTGGATCAAATTATTAATTGACTATTTAGTCTTAGATTTGCTATAGATTTTATCTAAGGTAATTAACTTAAAATGATGTTGCTTTTTTTATTTAATTTGATGCAGATAACGTGGTACGCTGGTCGTTAGTAGTATACGTTGTAATGTTGCTTGTTTTGATTACCTTTGTGATAAAATTAAAGTAAAACTGTGAAATGGATGGTTTTAGGCGACGTCGGGTTTTTGATTGAGCTGTGCAGTTTGCAAATGTTGCTTATTTTAAAAATATGGAGTACAATTAAATTAATTGTTTGGCAATCAGGCCTCTTCAATTTTAATTTCATTATTAATCGCAGATGGTTTTATGCTATATAGCGCGTCAATCATGGCGGAATTGAAAGTAGCGGGTCCAGCTGCATATTGAGCAGCAATACTACCAGCGTAGTTAAAGCAAGCGTGAGCCGCAATCGTAGCACCAAAAGGTTGTTGATCAACTATAAATGCACCGATTACGCCGGTTAGTGCGCATCCTATAGCAGTTACCTTACTCATCATTTCACTACCGCCAAAGACTCGCATTGAGTGCTCACCATTGGTTATAAAATCAACTGATCCACTGACTGCAACTACTCCAGCAATACATCTTGCTAGCTGCTTAGCAGCATTTTCAGCATCTGTCACGGTATCAATAGAATCTACGCCTTTACCACGTCGCTTCCAGCTAGCATTTAGCGCTATGATTTCTGAGGCATTACCTCGCAGCACTGTTGGTTTAATTGCAAGTAAGCGCGATGCTAATTGATGGCGAAATTTAGTTGTACCCAAAGCTACTGGGTCTAACACCCAAGGTTTGTTTATTTTTGAAGCGATTGATGCAGCAGCAAGCATTGATTTTCCCCAGTCAGTATCAACGGTACCAATATTTATTGTCAGTGCATCAGCAATTTCTATAAACTCAGTTACTTCTTCCATTGAATGTACCATGGCTGGCGAAGCGCCAACCGCAATCTGCGTATTGGCAACCAGATTCATAGCAACAAAATTAGTAATATTTTGTACTAATGGTACCTTATGTCGCAGAATTTCAATATACGATGCCAGCATAGCTAATAGTGGTCTTTATTATAATTAATTTTTGGATAAAAGAGTTACTCTTATAGTTTAATCGAAAAATAGTTTAATCGAAAAAACATCTATTAATTTGTCAGCGAATAAGATAATAAAATTTTTTATCGTAAACAAGTGCACGATAGAGTGAAAGTATCACATTTAAGCTCACATTGAAATTAAAAGCATCTGATTTATTCAGTAATCTATCTATTACTCCATGCTCATGGTATTTTTACTTATATTTTGTAAATATTTTGTTTAAAAATTACTCTGTAAACAATTTTGAAAAAAATAATTAAATTATTTTGGGTTAAAATCTGATATAACTACAGGGATAGGCCTCAATTTCAATTGGGGTCAACATTAAGACATTATATAATAAGAAATATTTTATCTGATTGTATTTGAACTAAGAATATACTGACATTACTACCGCAATAATTTCTATTCGACTGCTTGTCTTTGCTTCATTGATAATCGATTTTTAATTTATTTTTATGTTTTTTCACGTTAAATGAAACAGCAAATTAGAATAATTTATAAAATTGTTTATGATTAATTTTTAAGCTGTTTGAATATCTGTAGTACAAGAAATTCATTCTCGCACGCAAATTTTTTATCGCACTTTAGCAATAACAAGCTTTTATACGGAAAAATAAATCTATTCTTCGGAATAGATTTATGGCTCTTAAAAAGAGCTGTGCTGATTTCTTAAAAAATACATCGAAATTTGTTAAAATGCTAAATGACAGAAAAACACTTCATTATAATTTATCATAACTTTTAAGCAATTAATTATATTTTCTTTATGTTATTTTTGATTAAAAGCGACAATTATCTAAAAATTATAAGTGCTGGTACTATTTGCAACAATTAACTTGACCTAACGTTAAAATAATTTTTCTCCGGCCTAAAATGTACAAAATTTTGACAATACACGATATTGCTTTGAGCAAGCCATATTACGGAATTTTTTGATCCATTGCTGCATTTCTGATTAACTTTTGTAATTTCTCAAAGGCTCTTACCTCTATTTGACGTACTCGTTCACGGCTAATGCTATATTCTTGACTTAGATCCTCTAGTGTAGTAGGATTATCTCTTAGGCGACGTTCTGTCAATATGTGTCGCTCACGATCTTTTAAACTATCCATTGCTTTGTTGAGAAGTAATAAGCGTTTATTTAAATCTTCATCCTCAGCTAAGCGAGTTTCCTGGTTGATTTGCTCGTCATCAACAAGCCATTCTAACCATTCACCTTCTCCATCAATTCTTAGTGGAGCATTTAATGAATGATCTGGGCTCGTTAGGCGACGATTCATAGATATTACATCTGCCTCTGCAACATCGAGGCGCTTGGCTATTGCTGTAACCTTTTCTGGTGGCAGATCACGGTCTTCAATAGCTTGCATTTGTCCTTTAAGCTTACGCAAATTGAAAAAAAGCTTTTTTTGAGCTGCTGTGGTGCCCATTTTAACAAGCGACCAGGAATGCAAAATGTATTCCTGAATAGATGCTCTTATCCACCACATTGCATAAGTAGCTAAACGAAATCCTCGCTCTGGATCAAAGCGCTTTACCGCTTGCATCATGCCAACATTACCTTCTGAAATTAATTCTGCAACAGGGAGTCCATAGCCACGGTAACCCATAGCAATTTTGGCAACAAGACGGAGGTGACTAGTTACTAACTTATGAGCTGAATCTGTATCTCCTTGCTCTCTCCAGTTTTTAGCTAAAATGTACTCTTCCTCCGGTTCTAGCATTGGAAAATTACGTATCTCTTGTAGATATCGTGATAGATTACCTTCTGTATTAATCGTGGGTAATGTGTTGCCGTTTGATTTCATGCGATTTCCTTTCGATTACAACTTTTTATAGTGCCGCATAGCTTAATACGCAGATAGATAAAGTGTCATTTTAGTATATCATATTAGTCTATTCTTAGATTTTAGCGTATTCAATGGGGATTTGATTGTATATTTAAGTTGTCTCCAGTACCTGTAGAAGTCTCGTTAAGTCCTCTGGAAGCTGACTTTTAAAAGTTAATGACTCGCCAGTTGCTGGATGATTAAACCCTAGTATAGTTGCATGCAGAGCTTGACGTGAAAGATGCCGAGCTATGTTGTGTGCAGTAGATGATCTACCTAATATTTCAACTTTATGGTATCGACCATAAAGTTGATCACCAATTAGCGGATGCCCTATATGGCTTAAATGAACTCGGATCTGGTGAGTTCTTCCTGTTTTTAGTTGGCATTCTAGTAAACTACCACCATTCATTCGTTTTAACGACTGATAATGAGTAATAGCATAACGTCCACTGTATCGATCAACCACAGCCATACGCTTACGATTTTTAGAATCGCGTCCTATAGGCAAATTAACAGTGCCATTTAGTGGAATTGGATTCCCGAAACAAATAGCTTGATATACTCGTTTTATATCATGGGCAGCAAAGCAAGTAGCCAAAGCGGCATGTGCCGTATCTGTTTTAGCTATTACCACTAGACCCGATGTGTCTTTGTCTATTCGATGTACAATTCCTGGACGGTGTACCCCATTTATACTTGATAAATGATCTCCATAATGATAGATCAGTGCGTTTACTAGGGTGTTGTTTAACGACCCAGGGGCTGGGTGCATAGACATACCAGCAGGTTTGTCTATAACTATTAGCTCTGAATCTTCAAATAAGATGTTCAAAGGTAGATTCTGAGCTTTGGGATGATAGATTTCCGGTAGGGGTTTTAAAAAAATTCTATACTTTGCGCCTGGTTTAACTCGAGATGATGGACTGGTTATTGTTTTTACTCCGTCACTAACTTTACCTTGCTTAATCAAAGACTTTAGCTGGGAGCGAGATAATTGTGTAGGTAAATTTTTTAGCTGCTTGCAAGCCATAGTAAGCCAGCTATCGATACGATCGGTTTGTAGTGTTGCCAATGCAGCAGTATCAACTTCGACAACAACACATTCCATATTCACGATTAACTATCCTTTATGCTGTTGTTCCATTATTTTTTTGTATACATATAAAATTAAAATTTTTTAGCAAAATAGCTGGATACTTCTTCATTACACTGTGGGCTATAGAACCAATCTAATCAATGTGTATAAAATACATTTTGTAAGTTGATTTTTCCTCGATCTGATTTTAGATTTTTTAAATAAATTGCATTACAAAGGTTGTGACATTATAGATCCTAGCAAGTTTTACTGCAAAAACTTTAGGTAAATGCTTAATATTTATTTTGATAACCCATTCCAGGATTTTTGCGCAATAGCTTTTATAAAATTATATAATGTGACTCTCGATTATTGGTTTTATGATTTAAAATTCCTCAAGAACTAAGGAATAACAGAATTATTTTACGAATTAATACAATACAAGTTATCGAAGCATAATTAATAACTTTCTCTTCAAGAAGGTTATTAATTATCTTAGACTACGGAGTAGATTTGCCCCAAACTACTTTAGTGGTCATATTTTTAGTCATATGATAATTAAGAGTATCTCTGGTAACACATACGATATAACTTATAGAGTACTTAAGTATAGTATATAATGCTCGTTATTTGATTGTGTATTACTTTTAAAGTAGAACAATATTTATTAATAATTGCTAATCGATTTACGTTTTTGTATAATTTTAATTTATCATAAAGCTAAGTAATTTGTAATAAAATGTATTCTGCTGATTGCAGAAAGAAAAATTATGAATAAACTAGGTAATAACCCTGCACCTGCTAAATGTATTAAATTTAGCTCAATCTGAAATTTTTTGGAGAGATTTACTCACGTTGCTTAGTTTTTGTGCCTATTGCACCAATTTATCTTTACATTCTTTGCATAAACAGTAGTATGTTATGCTTTCTTCTCTTTGGGAAGAAAGCATAACATACTACTGAAAAAGCTAAGTTCGCTAATTTATGCATTATTTTATTAATAGTATCTGCTACAATCTTACGTCGCTGATTTTGGCTGTTTTTAACTAAAATTTTAAAATAATCGTTCTAGCATTACTTAATAATCTATTCTTATGCATTGATATTACGCGTTTTCTTAGTTTTTAATTACAAATTAATAATCTATGTTATTCTAGTAAAATTATGCATACAAAGTATTTCTTTTTGTAGAAAAGTAATCTTTACTGTAATGCACTAGACGAAGATCTTATCACTCAAAGTGAGTTTTTATTTTGTTCTTTACTAAGCGCTAATGTATCTAAAAGATTGTTGTTAAGTTTAACAATTAAACTTTTGGAGGCTGTTATAGTTTTTTTTAATCATTAAATAGTATTTTTTTTGCAAAAACTTATTTTGCTTTTATTGTTAAATGTCGCTTGCTTTTTTTTAATATTAGGCTTTACAATATACTTGGGATGTTTAGTTGTGGTGTTATTTACTTGTTTATGAGATAATGGTGTAATAATCCTGCATCAACATTAATGGAACGTTACTATATACATAACATAATTTTTTTAGTATCTTCGAGATTAGTGGATCGACATGATTATTTGACTTCGATTGTATAAAGGGTTATTTGATAATATAATTTGTGAGCAAAAATGCAAAGACAACGTTTTCCTGATAGTGATGAAAACTTGCTTTGAGCGAATATGGTAATAATCCGTCAATCCCCCGATTGAGGATTTTTCTTAGCATTTTATTAAACGAAGTACTATGCGATCGAACCAAACTATTCACCTTCTTTAAGGTCAAACGGTGTAGTTTGGTAAATATCATTAAGCCAGTTGCAAAACAATAACTTAGCTTCATTATGCCATCGATTTTTGGGGGGTAGGGATGTATCATTATTAGGGAAGTAATCGTGAGGCATTTCTGTAGATTCGCCTCGCTCCAAATCGCGAAAATACTCCTCACTTAAAGAAAACAAATCATATTCAATATGATTAAACATGTGCAGTGATTTATGTTGCGGGTCGTCTAGTAAGCATAGGCCAGTATCTTTCGAGACCATTAAGGTTTTTATTCCGCTGTTGACTGGGATATCCTCAGCTCGAACTTCCGTCCAACGGGAAGTTGGAATAACAAAATTATCTGGAAAACCAAGCAAATACTGCGAGGTTTGATCTAATGCGTAATTACGGAATACACCAAAAGCTTTTTTCGATAAATCGTATTTTTGCATCCTGTAAAAATGGTAAAGAGCTGCTTGTGCTCCCCAGCATATGTTAATGCATCCATGCACATTAGTTTGAGTCCAGTCAAAAATGTGACACATTTCCTCCCAGTAAGTAACTTCCTCATACTTTAGCCTTTCTATCGGTGCTCCAGTAATAATAAATCCGTCGAATTGCTGGTTTCGAATATCCTCCCAGTTTCGATAAAAGGAGACGATGTGCTTGTTTGAAGTGTTACGGGAGATGTGATTCGTGATTTTCACTAAAGTGAGATTAACTTGAAGTGGCGTTGCTCCTAAAAGACGAGCAAACTGAGTCTCTGTGCGAATTTTATTTGGCATCAGATTTAACAAACCAATTTTAATTGGTCGTAGACTCTGACGAACTGCAGTAGATTCGTCGATCACTATGACTCCTTCTGCTTCTAGCTGAGTTCGAGCGGGTAGGTTGCGTGAAATCTTGATAGGCATTACCAGTTTTTACCCTCATCTAAAAATAACTAAACTAGAGAAATAGCCAATTTTTAATTTGAATTTTATATCAATGAGCTAAATGAATATAACGCTAAAGTTGTAATACTTTAATATAAAGGCAAATTTATCAATGCTTTCCTAAATTTTTTTATTTAAAAGATTATTGATCCATATGCGAATAAGAAGTTTATTATATTTTAATTATAAATTATTCTATCTTGGATCTTAACTAATAAAATTATAAATTTTCCCTTTATTTGCATCTAGCTAAAACAAAACATTAATTCAAAGCTAGCCTTTGCTTATAGCAGTAAAAAAAATTACTCCTTTGATGAAGTATTTACTTAACTTTTCATCTATTTTATAACTCACTTGAGTGACTAAACGTGTGACAATGCATTTTGATGAAAAGTATGTATATCTATTTGATAGATTTAAACTTTAATTTAGCAAATCATACATATTGCATGTTTTTAAATTAAAGTTTAAGATAAATTTTATATAAAGATGTAATTGTATAATTTTGTTTTTTATTATTTTAATTTTGTATAGAGGTAATCAAGTGTCGCTTGGTTAGCATTATAGGTTTAATTTTTACCTATTCCAGGTAAGTCAACAGGATGATGGTTTTTATATATCATGACTAAGTAAATTGAATAACTGCTACAGTATAGATTATTAAATCTAAACTATATTGGATAGATTTTTACGGCTCCCTAATAAGTTAGATTATTTATTACTACGCAAAATAATTTCATACTTGCTTACGGAGTTAATCCTAGGCTAGGAAATTGATAATAGGAGAGATTATTATTGTTAACTTAGCTTGTTGCATTTGATTATACAATCTTTTAATTGTATCTCTTATGTTCGTAATTAAATAATTTGTTTAAGTATTAATTATAGGTCATTTTTGATCTTATTGTACTGAATAGTTAATTTTATACTAGTTGTTTGTTTTTAATTAACTATTAAAATGATAAGAGCTAGACATTAGCTAGTTTAATGAATAATTTATTTTTAATGATTTTTGTTTGAGAAAATTTATTAATATTTTAAATTAGTTAATCTATCCCACTCAAATTAGTCTTTGGATAATTATTGTATTACAAGTAATGATTAATGAAATATTTTAATTGCTATGACAGAAAGCAGTTTAGTTTTTAAAATTACAAGGGATAACTAACAAAATGTTATTTTTATAAATTTCTGTCTATAGTTCTTTTTAGATTATGTAGGTATGGTATTGTGATAAATTTATTCTATTAATGGATCTGCTTACTGATATAAAATGCAGAATGCATTTAACATTAAATTTATCAGCTAGTTAATGGATTTAATGATACTAGCAATAATTGCAAGCAGCGATGAAATGCGCTTGCTAATTCTGTTTTTTAATTGGTCATGCTGAAGTCTTAATTTTTACTTATTTAATGCGGATTAATTGGAACATTGTTATTGACATATTAGAGACTGATTCAACATGTTTGATGCAGTTTTTGTGTTGATGTATAACCATAATATATCTAATAATTTTTGCGATCGCCGGAAGCGAGAGAGGTGAAAATTAATAAAACATCTTAACGTTTTTGCGTTGTGGTTCATCATTCATCAATGATGATAGTAACTATAGACTGAGGAAAATGTTAGCTATTATTAGCTTGTGTGATTGATTATTTTTAGAGATGTGTTATAAATCTAACTATGTATAGTAGTATTGCCTCTAGCCTTCTTAAGTACATTTGTATAATTTTATTCTTACAATGCTGTAATTAAAGTTACGCAAAATTATATACCTTTGTAAAAAATTATATACTTTTGTAATATAATTATATTATCATCACAATTCACAAGTTGCATAAAAACGCAATTCTACTCATTCATCTCAGATGAGTTAAAGATTTTTTTTAAAGTGAAATTATTTTTACAATTTACTAAACTATTATTATTGTTGTTGTTTGCTGTATTCTTGTCAGCTGCTGTCCCCATCCAAGATTACTGCAAAATAGGTATGCTTCAAGGATTTACTGGCCCTACCGAGTCTTTAGTTATTCCGATAGTGTCGGGCGGTGAATTGGCCATTGAAGAAATTTCTGACAGTGGTTTATTTCTTGGCGGAAAGAAGATACTCTCAGTAAGAGGCGATACTACTTGCATAGATACTGCAGCCGCTACAGCTACAGCTGATCGTTTAATCACATTAGAGGGAGTAGCAGGTATAATCGGTACTACTTGCTCTGGTGCAACTACGGCCGTTCTTAATAACGTTGTAAGACCACATGGCGTTGTTATGATTTCTCCATCCGCAACATCCCCAGCACTAAGCCTCCTTGAGGATGACGGTTTGTTTTTTCGCACTGCTCCGTCTGATGCTCGTCAAGGAGAAATTATTGGAGATATTTTATTTGCTAAGGGGATTAAGTCTGCGGCTCTTACTTACACAAATAATGATTATGGGAAGGGTCTTGCTGAAGCTATTCGGGCATCTTTTGAAAAGAATGGTGGCAAAATTACTGTTGTTGTTGCTCATGAAGATGGGAAAGCAGATTATACAGCTGAAGTCGCTACTATGGCTTCGGCTGGGGGGGATATATTAATTGTAGTAGGATATCTAGATCAGGGCGGCAAGAGAGTAATCCAGGCTGCTATGGATACCGGTGCTTTCGAAAAATTTATGTTACCAGATGGTATGGTTGGTGATTCCTTGACTAATACTTTTGGTAAAACTATGGACGGATCAATTGGTATTGTACAGGGCAATGATAGCCTTGGTTCGAAGATGTTAGTTGAGCTTGCTAAAAGGAAGGGATTTAATGGAAACGATCCTTATTTTAGGGAAGCATATGACGCATGCGCAATTATGCTGCTTGCTATGCAGTCCGCTGGTACTACCGATAGCAATGTATACAAATACCATATAAATAAGGTTGCCAACTCTCCGGGCGAGAAGATTTATCCTGGTGAGTTGGCTAAAGCACTAAAAATTCTTGCTGATGGTGCTGAAATTGATTATGTTGGCAGTACCGCTGTGGAATTGATTGCTCCTGGCGAATCCTTTGGTAGCTTTAGTGAAAAAATTATTATTAATGGCACCTGGAATACAGTTTCGTATCATTGAGTGCCTTAGAATAAGTTATTTATCTAGTTGTCATATTCTAGTTGTTGTTAACTTCGATTGAAGATGGATACTTAGCTGAATTTTAGCTAAAAACAAATAGATAAAATTGTTTGCTTAAATATTATTTTGAAGGTTTAAGACGCAACAAGTAAAGTAGTTAATTGGATTTTAACCATGTAATAGAAAATTTCTATTGCATTAGAATCTGCTGTATATAGCTTGTTCATGCAAATCTTAATAGATGTTTTTCAAATTTCTAATGTACTTTAATAAAAGATAGAATAAGGCACATGCGATCAACGCATATTATTTAATATAGTATTTTATATTATACTTAGTAAGTTCTATCTATCGATAGATAAAGTAAACTTAAAAAAATAAATGGTGGATTATTAAGTTATTCATTAGCTATAAAAAATTTTATGAATTTAAATTCATAATTACTACAAGTTATTATATTATGCTGAAATAATGCTTTTATCTAAGCGTGATTTTTTTTAACTACTATCTATTGCTCATTAGTATATGGTGTTTTTAGTTTAAAAAGTACTTAGTAAAACAACTAGGAAGTAGAAAATGCAAAGGTAAAAGCTTTTAAGCTAAAGATCAAACGAATAAAATTATTAATTTATATAAAATAAAAATTGAGTAATATAATGTTGAGCTTAATCTTTTTCTTTACAGTTGTTATTTAAAATATACTATTCTATAAAATAGATTATATTAACGGATCAATCAATGCTTTGCTTTTGCTAGACTAAAGCTAGTTTTTAGCATTTGTATTTACGTAATATGCATAAATTATAAACTTATTCGCTTGTATTGATTCGATAGCTAATTTGCATGACTAACAATAATTTTGAATGAAATCTTTCGCTAGAAAAAAGGAGTAGAGTTATAGAAAATGATTATTCATTATATTTTAACCCTTTAATGATATAATAAACTTATAATTTCCTTTAGGATCTGTTATTATACGTAATGAAGATCACTATTTATCTTATCTGCTTAAACTTGACGAGATCAAATAACCTACCAATCTCTTTAAATTTTTGATTTGTTATTTGAAGCCAACAATCAGTTTTAATATTTAATTTTTGAAGCAATTATAAAGTACTTTTTATTTATTTTTCTAAATGGATAGTATCCCTTATTAGGCGAGCTATAAGCAATTATAGCCAAATGTAATATAATTACATTTGATTTTTTTCTTAAAAATAGTATAAAATATGTTGAGCTATTTTATACTTGCTTATTTATTAAAATAATGTTTTAAGCTATTTTATTTTTTTTGCACTGTTACGGCTTGGGCGCTAAGCAGATAAAGCATAGTTTTGCTGTTAAAGTAAAATTAAGTCTTATTTAATCGGATTGATTAAATATTGTTGTATTTTTTTTAGATTATCCTCTCCACCAAGCAATTACAGTGCAAAAAATATATTCTAATTTAGAATAGAACTTGAGAAGTGAGCTATTAAATAGCTGTATATAATTCGAACCTAAAATAAAGATTATTCTATGTTTAAATTAATTTAAAATTTTAAAATTATTTTTTTTTATTAGACTAATGAGATTAACTAAATTCTATGATCGTATTCAATCAAATTAAGTAATCAAAATTATTTGGTATAATGCTGTTTATATTTGTTTCACAACTTATTATTGTATTAATAATAAGTTGTTTGTTATTCTGATTGCCTTTGACCTGTTATAATATCTGATACAGTCAATCATTGATATATTTTTGATTATTGATATTAGAGTGTTAATGGCGTGCTTTAACTAAAGGGCAAAAATTTTAGTAGTTAATAAGGTTAGGCTTAATAAATTTATAATGCCAATTATTTATTAGCTCAGCTCTTGTGTTTATTAGACTATTGTATTATCTTCTACACATAAATTCATATTTTTAAGTATTACTCATATAACGAGTAATACTTAAAACAAGAAGTAATCAGTATTAGAAGTTGATTTTATGAACATATAATCTTAATAATCGACGGAAGTATTCATTAGTAAAAAATAATTTTCAGATACTTTTGTACGTTAGATATAATTGATATTATGGGCATTAATACTTCTTTTAGCTAGATAAATTAAGATTTTTCTTCTTAATTTTCTTTAATCTTTTACAAAAACTATACTTTTATTGGATAGGGTATTTACGCGAATAGCGAGTTTTAATTAATAATTAACGAATAATTTAACTAACTTTTTATGATTTGCAATAGCTTAAGTGCATTCGCATATCATTACGTAACGAAGTTAATTATTGTAATGTTTTATCAGAGATTTTTTATAACTTAAGATTATAGCAAATTGTCTCTATTGAATTTAGATATTCACTTATGGCTAATTGTATAACTGTTAGGTTGTTTTAGTAACAGATAAATTAGTATTTACTATTTGTACATTATGGTACTTAGTGCAGTCATGCGCCTTTAATTAAGCATAAAAACAACTATCTGAATCTTTTATTTAGATAAAGTTCTTTTGATTAATCCTATTTACTCAAGCGAAATATCAAAAACTATCTAAATAATCCGGTTATTGCAAATTATAAGAAATTTTTTATTTATATATTTCTTAAGTTGCTTGGTGTTTTATACAAATGAGAAAATAGGCACTGCATTTAAAATAATAATTTCAATCACAGTTTATTTTAAACTCTTATATTAGGTCTAGGACTTTTAAATAAAAAGATTTATTAGGTTCCATTAAAATTGTATAATTTCTTTTCAAAATATAGCCGAAGCGTATTGTATATATCAAAAAATATCTTTTACAAATATTAAATCAAATAGAGTGTGTTTTTAAGGAAAAGCAAAAATTAATCAAGGATTAAGTTTAATTCATTTTAATGCAAAAATATTACTAATTTCTATTAATCATCTCGATTAATAGATTTGATGTGTTAATCTAAGGCTAGTTTAGAATAAGATTTTAAATTTATCATATAGACAACTCACTAATAATAAAATTATTAGCATATTTGTGCGCCAATTTGTGTATTATATTTTCGATTTTTTTAGATTTATACTGGTTGAGTTTATACAGTACCGTAGCCCTGTGGGCGGGGGGCCATCTGAGAATAAATGTCCAAGATGAGCTCGACACTTACTGCAGTGTATCTCTTTGCGTTTCATAGAGAAAGAGTAGTCTATCTTAGTACCGATTGCGCTGTCTACAATTGGAGACGAGAAACTAGGCCAACCCGAAGCGCTTTTGTATTTAGTATTGCTGTCAAATAATGGCTGATCGCAGCATACGCATGCATATATTCCCTGTGTTGTGGTTGTGTAATATTTATTCACGAATGGCTGCTCAGTTCCATGCTCTCGTGTGACTTTATACTGCTCAGGAGTTAATTCAGATTTCCACTCAGAATTAGACTTATTGATTTTATTTATCATTTAATCCGCCGTAATTTTTTTTGTATTGTAACCATACATTCGTAGAATACACAAGTTAAAGGTTTAAATATGTGTGGCATATTATAATTGATAATTATCTTAAATGAATCTATATCCATTAGCAAATTAAGGAAATATAGCTTGTATCGTGTTATGTTCTTGTTTTACACTAGTTCTGCTGTAGTCTTTTGATCGTCACGTGTAAAATTGCACACTTGCCTACAGTATAATAGAACTTTCTTAACTATGAATTAAACTTTGACTCTGGGTTATACTATAAAAATAATTAGACGCTGTTGTTGCTTAGATACACTTCTGCTCTGCAGAGAGAATCGAAAAATCATGATCAATATTATAATATTTATTGTTCTTTATAATGCAACGAGTGGTTTATTAGAGTATTTATCTAATAAACCATAGTCTTCAGGTATACAATTCGATTTGAGCAGTAGTTAATCGCAGTATCGTGTTTTCCAGATAATCTTCTAGCAAGATAAAAGCTGCTCTTTCATCTCTTACATGATTAGCGGCTTGCCTTTTTAAAAAATCCCTCTTGGATTAAGTATACTTATGGCTTTAATTAACAACTATGTAAGTATGAATTTGAATCATCTATCACTAATTTTTACATGGCAATATCATTTTTGATATGCTTCCCAATATAATGCAAATAAATCACTGTCTTTAACTAATACTAATCTTATATAAGATTAGTATTAGTTAAAGACAGCTAGTTGTATATTTGTTATATTAACTGTTCGTACATAGCCAATAATAATCAAAACTTAAGATTGGCTAAGATTTTAGCTGCTAACTGAAGTTTACTAATCATCATAGAATATGATTTTGATGTTCTTGGCATGATGCTATGTGAATAATATTCAACTAATTTAAAATCTAGCCTTGATAAAGCTAATATATTCTCCAAATTTTTTATTTATAATGTAGTTATATTTCAAAATAATCTTTAACTTACATGCAAATTAAGTTTTAAATAATCTAGTATTGAGTGTTTCACTAAGAGTAACTCACTCTTGCTGTTGTCTAAATATAGAAACAATATAGCTTGACGATTATCTTCATTATAAAAGATTCTACGTCATTTTCTGATACCACTAATAGCATAGTATCAATTGGTTTGATAGGCTTTTAATTATTCTTTAAAGTTAAAATTTTTAACAAAATAATATTTTACTAATTTAGTACTAAGATGATATCAATTTTCGAAAACAAAAAAACTAATTTAACGACCTACGGTATCTAATAGACAAATGGCTCCCGGGGAGGGATTCGAACCCCCGACCAAGCGGTTAACAGCCGCCGACTCTACCACTGAGCTACCCGGGATTAGATGTCAAGGTTGTACAAGTTGTTTCTAAAATTATAGCTTAAGATAAACAACTTATCTTTCTTCTTTGGAGGCCCCGACCGGTATCGAACCGATGTACAAGGATTTGCAGTCCTTTGCATAACCACTCTGCCACGGGGCCATCTAGAGGCTAATACAAATTGATACTTAAAGTAGTAGGAAAATATAAGATCTTTTCTTAATTTAAAAAATCGATAGCATACAAAGCGGCTGTTAAATAAAATTAACAATTTTTATGTTCATCATATAGTATATAATACAGCCTAAAGAATTCTTTTGGTAATTGCATATTAAACAATATGCAATTATTTCAAGCACATGCAAAGATTACTCTTGTTGAATAAAGATAAAATATATATTTTCCCTAATATGGTTAATTGATCATGGTAGTTATTTAACAACAGATAGCTATTTTATACTAAGAATGAACGGTTGTTACTTACTAAATCCCATTAAATTAATTTTTGATAAATCAGAGTTACCTTTGAATGTTAATCTGCTAGGCTATGATAATACCAAAAGTATGATGTTTTTGTCCTTGATTTTGTTAATCACTAGTACTAGCCATGACCAATTAATATAATGAGTAATTGGACTTGTTATTCCTATAATAATTGCCTAACTTAATCACAAATAAAATAGTAAACACTAACTCATCAAGGGTAATTATAGCAATTTCTAAGTAGCTAATATAGCAAAACATATGTTTTTTACAATTCTGTTTTAAATAAGAAATAAACTAACAACCAATTAAAATGATTTTATCAGAAAATACTAGTTTACATAACTGACCTAAATTTTTGTATCAGAGATGCAAAAATAAAATGGCTAATTACGTTTTTAAGCGGTAGAGCTTAATAATGTTAGATGCAAAATACAATATTATTTTTTGATTTAGCCCGTACATTGATCATAGAAGATTCAAAATTTCATTTCTAAAGCTAGTATATTTATATTTTAATAGTAAATTCAATTACCTAAATAAGTATTATTTGTGTATATGAATCAAGTAAAGATATTAACTTATTTTATTATTTACATTTTTAAATAATAAAATAACAAAACTCTATCTTGACCAGTATAATGTTTCTTATGAAAATCTAATTTTATTATTTCATTAAATCATTATCGCTTCACAAAATCTTTTTCTAGAAACAGTATTCAAAATATCTTTGTACCAATAAAAATTAATAATCAAGTTTACTACTAAAATACTACACTCAAGTTGAGCTTAATTATATAAAAATCTAAAATTATATTTTTAAAGCTTTGTAGTTAAATAAATAATTGTAAAAGCAGAGCTATTATCTAGCTTTAAATAGAATTTATTAATAAGAAATAATTTTTTTTGTATAGTTTATATCATTTATCAAAACTGTAGCTTTATATTATATCTTGAAATAATGTAATAGAAATGATATTATCAAAGTGTTTAAAGTAATAATGAAGCAATTTAATTTTTAGTACTCTAAAAAAACTGTTTGATATTAACTTTGATGAATAATAGGTTATATATTTATGTGATACAAATGGATCAAATGCTTTTTGATACATTGATTTGGATCTTGCAATGATCTGACAAAAATGTGAATTAGAAATCTCTTTCTATGAAAAGCAAAATACTTACATCGTACTTTTCCATATATTCTTGAGAGTATAAGATTCATGCCCCTATACTTGATTAAATTACTAACTTGATTGTAAGACAAAATCACAAGGTAGTATAGTACTATAGTTCGTGATAGCTTCCATCAGTATTGTATATTGTAGCTATATTATAGGTCAGATTGATTAGCTTACAGTATCAATAAACAATATTCCTCATTGTAATAAGCAAGAAAATATTATCATGGCATACAAAATCTTTACTGTAATTTTTCTTCAAGAACAATATGCAGTTTTACCAAACACATCGCTTAATGCAGACAATATATTATTTGCATGAAATACAGTAACTTATTCATATTGAATAATCTTCAACTTATCGTATTTATTGTTGAATTCATACTCAAACACAAATTCTTCATTTTTAAAATATAAAGCAAAGTCACGATAGGTGCATTTATAAAAAGTGAATTTAATTTCTCCCTATCAATAGAACGAACTACTACTTAATAGTAAAATCAAAGGCTTGCATAATAGATTATGCAAGCTAATTAAGCGATTTTATTTAACAATAAAGATTAGTTAAAGATTAGTTTTTTATATGAATATAATCAAGGTATAAGAAGCTTAGCTCTTAGTAGATGTAAAACTTTACTAATAAGGTATTTATAATCAATCATCGTTTAAATTCACAAATCGAATAGGACATTAATTAATAAGCTAAAATAATCACTAGATAAACAATAACTTTATGATGTTGCTGAATTATTTTTTGTATTTTATCGCTCGATAAACATACTCCCTCATGCGTTATCAAATCGTTATTTATTTAAATTCACTAGTTACTCAGGCGCTAGTTTCATTTTGAGCCCATCTAAATGTTTGTTGAACAAAATTTGACAAGAAAGCCGAGAATAGCCACTAACCTCAAATGCAAGATCTAGCGTGTTGTTCTCTTCTTCACTTTGTGGTTCCAGCTTGTCCAACCATTCATGATCAACGTAGACATGGCAAGTAGCACAAGCACATGCACCTCCACATTCCGCAGTAATTGGTAGACCGGAATCACGAATAATCTCCATTATTCGCCATCCCGGAGTTGCTTCAAGTTCGTGCTCTCTACCCTCCCTATCTATTACATAAATTTTCATCTTGTTTCCCTCAGATGAGTATGTATCTCTAGCATAAAGTTTTTGCTAGATTTAGATAAATTTTAACCTTTTTTATTAGATAGTAACATGTAGCTTTTTTAGTTAAATATTGCAATTATTTAACTTGCTCGCGAGAAGGATAAGTCTGTTTAAAAATAATAGATATTTGTTAATTGCATTTGTTAATTGCTGTCTTATAAATCAATATAACTAGATATAACTAGATATAACTAGATATAACTAGATATAACTAGTTATATTTTAGCTTTTCTTAAAATTTAAAGATTAAACTTTATAATTGTTAAAATATAAATCTATTAAACTAGAAGTAATGGCGGTTACTTTATCTTTAATTTTGACATATTGCTACTGTATTTATTATGCATGTTGATATCACGCTTAACCAGAGAGAAATATTTACACGCTTAACCAGAGAGAAATATTTAATCTATTTGGCTTTTCTGTAACAGTTGATCAACATTAATCGAAGCAAAAACATTAGCTAATACGTGAAAAAACCAGCATCAAACTGATCATGTTCAAAATTACCAAGAACAACACTTAATACATCAAAGCGCCTAATTTAAAAATTAAAATTTACTAAAGTAAAATAAAAAATAAATTCTACATAAAGAATTTTAAAAAAAACTATTCAATCAATAACGCTGAAAATCTTTCTAAGATTTAAGACAATCTAAATTAGATAAAAATTATGAATGGCTAATACTTTATGGATAAAGTAGCAAATATGAAAAACAGAACAACTAATTTCACATAACAATTGTTATGTAATAAAGCACTGCTGTTATTACAAGATAAAACTGATAAATAGACGAGATATTTGATATATTTTCGTAATATGAATAAAATTTCAAAGGCAAAATCTAAAATATTCTTTATTAATATCATCTTAATGCAGATTGTTAACTTAGTTTTTATAGAATAATTAACAATACTAAAAATAGGAGGAACAGCAATATCAGTACATCATATTATAATATTTTGTAATATATTACATAATCATTTATGTATAAAATACGCATCTAATACGTAAAATCTGTTTAATCGCGCAATTTTCCTGATAAATAACTAACTTTTATTACCAGTAGCTTTAAAATCTATTTTTGACACATTAGAAGAAGTTTTTGTAGAAACAGTAATAATATAAATTATCTAAAATTATAAAAAGAATTTAAAGTTATATAAATTAGAATATAAATAGAAAGTTAGATTATGAAGCTAAATCAACGATTTTTAATAAAAAACAAGCCGCTTGATTATGTAAAATTATTCAATTCATTCTCATTTAAGCTAATCAGCTATTTGTATCTATGATGTCTTTGTTAACAGACTGTTCCATATTAGAGCCTCTACGTCGCCGTTTTCGGCGCGGTCGAGGCTCATCATCTTCGCCTCTACCCTTAATAGCAAGCAAATCATCTTCCTTATTATTTGAGACACGAAGTATTTGCTGTGCAGCATTATCATTAACGGATTCTACTACCTCGTTAGATTTTGTAGAGGTTTTGCTTGAAAGTTGATGGATAGAAGCTGCCGTTTTTGTGTCCTTTTTTTTAGATTGTTCTAATGGAACTGCTTTGACGTTACGTTTTTCACCCCGTTCAAAACTAGATGATTGACCATCATAAGATCGTCGCTCAGAACGGTAATTATCATCGCTATTATTTATACGGTTATTTCCTGTTTTGTTGCAAGATGCAAGGCGAGAATCCTCAACTTCTTCCTCATTCGAATCACGGGGAGCGCCATTGTGCTGTTGAACTTGAAAATTATTACGATCATGGCGGTCAGCTTCATCTTCTGCAAATGCACTAACAATTCTATAATAGTGATCTGCATGCTGGAAGTAGCTTTCTGCAAGGACCCGATCCCCGGACGCTGCGGCATCTCGTCCGAGAGCTAAATACTTTTCATAGACCTGGTTAGCGTTGCCTCTTATACGCACGTCAGGTCCATTACTATCAAATGTTTGATTACGATTAGGCGTGTTCGTACGGCAATTACTACGTCCGCGATTACGCTTTTGATGCGGGCCTTGTCTCATGCCAACCACATTTCCTGTTGTTTCAAAATCGAACCATTGTCTAGTTCTTAGGCTACGTTTTTTAAACAAAACTACCTATGTGCTTCACACTAATGGTCAATTTGCACAAAGCAATCCTTATTCTAGATAGAAACTTCATAATGAAATAAAACATTATATAACCCCATATGTCATAATATAGCATTTCCTCATGCACTCCAAGCGGTTTTCCTGTTGTTAGAGATTTGTAAAAATATTTTATTATGCCGTCATAGATAAGCTTTATAGCTAATAACTTAATATAGATTTATTTTTACTTTTAGTCATTCACAAAACTATTCTAACTGATGTATACGTTCAATATATGAGTGCTAAATAGTCAATAGCAGCATAACAATTACTTTTTTTTGAGCTAGCGTTGATGTATGTATTTTTTATCGCAGTAGCAAAATGTTATTAGCGGTGCGCTATAAGATCAAATTTGGCAATGAACTACTAACATTTAATTTTTAGTATATTATTACAAATAATGATTATGAGGTAAGCTTAATAGCAAACAATTGAGGTATTTACATAAAGAGTAAGCTCTAGTTAATGAGATAACCTTTATTCCCCTAAGTATGGGTTTTATTAAAGTCTTTAAAGATAATTATTAGCAAATAATACATTATAGGCAGTAAAATCAGTCTAGACTGTAAGTTGATATCAGAATCGAATGATCATATAGTTTATTACTAGAAGAATAAACTTGTTAGCTATGTGTCCGAATCAATGTTTGCTATATATGCATTAGTTAAACATAAGTACAGAGAGATTTTTATTTAATGATTGTTTTAATTTAAGTCGTTAAAAGTAGACAATAATAAAAAAATTATGAGCAAATTACAGTGACAATACTCTAAAAATAGCAATCGATCTTTTTAGATAAAAAAACAATTATGCGATTTTATATAAAAAGGTAATTATCTAATCGCACTTAAAAAGCTTACTTTTGTAAGTATATCTTATACTGTATTACACGAGCGGTATGTCTGATTAGAATTGTCTAATGTTAGGTTATAATCATTTAAGTAGTTGAGATAAATAATAAAAAATTACCGATAACGATTTATTTTACCAAACAATTGCCAACAATGCATCTAGCATTAAAGTAATTTTCTTTAAGAAAAAAGTATAAAATTTAACCACAAACAGGACAGATATTTTAAGATGTTAATCGTATAAGTAATTGTTTAGCTTAATTGTTGTCTGAGTTCTTAGGAATAAGAGAACTGTTTTAGTTATTGACTAGACGATAAAATAATTTACTGCGTAGATCCTATTGTCATCACTTCTAATATTTTTAGGATATAATGCTGTAACTTACCCGCTAATATTTTTTATATTTGAGCACTGTTATTGAGTATGTATCTATCCTAATGCTGTTGTTCTACTTGTGAGTAATTCGCTATTGCATAATCATTGTGCGTTTACAAATAAAATCGCACTTAAGATAAGTATTTATTATTATTCTGTAATACTATATGGTGACTTAAAAATGAACCAGCTCTGATTCAGCTAAGGAAATTGATGCCTTGGATATAGAGTTTCAGTAAAATTCTCTGTATGTTTTTTTTTGGCTATTTCTTAGTTATTTGCTAGTCTGCTTGTGACTAAAGTTGTATCTTTTGTAAAAATTTTATAAAGCCATTAAGGCTATATGCAATTATGTCCTCAGGTGCTAATATATTTGAAAAACAAAACATTTAACTATAAATACAACTTAAACTTAATATCCTGCCGAGGAATGTTCAATATAACAAAAAGTACTGGTGTTCTTGTTACGCGAATTAGTTGAGTAAGACATTTCAATATGAGTGATTGTATGAAAATTTAGTACGAATCGTAGGTTGTTTCGAGTTACGTTAATAAAATTTAATCGAGTTACGTTAATAAAATTTAATATTTATTCCATATCTCATAATATCTAAATACTAAATAATTTAGCCAAAAGCATAAAAGATGATAGAGGTGACGAACTTTTCCTTTGATTATATACAAATAATCCTAGCAACAACTGCATCACTGATGTTTGCCCTTGGGGCTCAATGGCAAAAAATTGGCTTAGCGACTGTAGACTGGTCTACTGGAGCAATGGTTTTAATTACTGCAGCTACTTGCACCCTGTGGTTTTTTGCTCCTTTTTTTATGCATTGGCAATATTGGCTAGAACCGGAAGTATTGATATTTGCTTCAGTTGGTCTTTTTCGTCCTGCTGTCTCTGCAAATCTAGCTGCTGCTGGAATACGCTATCTTGGGCCTACATTGGGTAATGCTTTAGCTTCTATTTCTCCATTATTCGATACTGTTATGGGTGTTTTAATTTTAGGAGAAAGATTTACATGGCTAATGGCGATTGGAACCGTCGGTATTATGATCGGCATTTTGTTATTATCTAAACGTGGAGAGATTAAGGCCAACTGGCCGTTATGGGCATTATTTTTACCGATCGGTGCTGCTTTGCTACGTGCCTTAGGTCACTTACTGTCAAAAATTGGTATGCAGTCCGGCATTCCAGATCCTTATTTCGCAAGTATTGTTGGTTTTACAGTTTCCGCGATCATAACTTGGTCAGCACAAGGCTTGCTCCGTGATTCCACTTTGATAGATTGGCGAGCTCCTGGAATAAAGTGGTTTGCGTTGGGTGGAGCAACGACCTCAGCTGGTATAATTTGCTTGAATGTTGGATTGTTGCGTGGTGATTTGGTTTTCATTTCGCCTATGGCGGCAACCTCACCGATATTTACTATGCTGTTGTCAGTGCTAATATTTCATAGCGAACGTTTGAGTAATAAAATTGTGTGCTCAACGCTTATCGTTGTGATTTCTGTTTTTGTCATTGCTCTCGGTAATTAAGTGTTTGAATCATTAAAGAAGTATGATCACTTAAATACTAAATCATTCTTAGATACTTTGTAATATATGGATCATCTCAGATAAACAGATAATTAGTTATATTTAATATAAGCTAAGTAAATTAAATCTAGCAAATTAAATAGATTATTGCGATGTTTGTTTTTCTTGCTTATTTTATTCTGCCGTTGGCCTAAATTTTTTAATTGTTGGAGAATAACTAGAATAAAGTGCAAGGTTTATAAAGAAGCGTTTAATTATGCATTAGTTAGAAGTAATTGTAGAGTAGATGTGTTGTACTTGTCTGCATATTACACGAAATTGATATAAATCACATTTATAATATAAATATGATTTTTTCTACAGCCTATAATCTTATTAATCGAATACTTGATAAATTATTTATCGATGCCTTCTGATAATAATGTTTTAGAGAGCAAATGCAAATTAAGCTTGAAATAGTAACTTAGACATTAAAGACTAATATCTTTAGTCTATCTTTAGTCAACTGGCCATCCGGTTGTACGACAGAAATCAATTTGTGCTGGAGTAAAAATAGATAAATCATGTTTGCGCCATCGAGCAATGGTTTCTGGCGCAGTAATTTTACTAGTTGCCTTTACCAAGGTAGCTTTATCTATTGATGTATTTAACTTTTCAGCTAGTGAAATCATATCTTTCATTGGATTGACGGCAAAAGTATCAAATTTTAAATTATAGATTCGCATTTTATATCGTGCGGTCATGTTATTAAGTCGCTTTTGAGTACGAATCCAGTAATCAAGTTGGGCAGTTTCTGGTGTGGCATAAGTATCTAAATCTATATCAAACAACCAACCCCAATTTCCAAGTTGAGCCTTATTGTTGCTATAAGCCATGTCAAGTGGATGACGAGTGACATAAATAAATAGCGCCTTTGGCCAATGATCTAGAATTTGTTCCAAAAATAGATGACAGTTTGGTTCTTTAGTCATCCAAGCAACGGGATCTTTAAACCTATCAAAACCTTTTCGTTGTCGATGCCAAAATCGCCCCAATGCTGGCCAGCGAGCTATTGACATTAAGCTAACACCTTCCCGCATCACTTGTTCAAATAATGCAAGACGTTGGTGAATTTTTTGTGGCGCTACACCACGGCGGATCCAGTTAGGTCTCTTAAACAGCTCGGTAAAAATCAAATTATCGTTAGCATTATTAATGCAATCACCGGCATAGTAGCCCAAAGATATCATTGCATTAGCAACAGCCCGAGTGCCTGAGCCCCCAATTCCTCCTATAAAGATAATAGGTAATTTAAATTCAACCATTTGAATGGTGTTTATCTGCTCGAATTAATTAATAAGTAATATATAGCATCTATGCTTAATTTAAGTTCTGATTATATCATTAAACATTTTTGATAGCTTTCTTTATGTAATACAACATAATTTAATCAACAGTAATTATACTAGTTAAAGTAATTTAAGATAATGCATAGTTTTTTTTGACAATTTATTATAGTAGAATGATATAGTATGTTTTCTTAAGTAAGATTATAAAAATGTATTAATTACTCATTAGTAAAAAATAATTATTAGTTATGTGGATTAAGTAATAACATCCTAACTTTCTACGTTAAATCAATGTTAAGGTGTGTTAGAATTTATATTGAGCTTTGTGTAATACATACTTCATGCAATTTTTAAAATTGCGTTTTAAGTCGAACAATCAATCGTAGTCCTAGACTGTATTTCGCATAATTAAAAATTATTACAACTAGATAACTAGTTTTAATGAACTAGATAACTAGTTGTAATAATAGGAAGCTAAAAATAGATTAACTACTAAATGTAAATTTAAGCTAACAATCTGCTTTGGAACATAGTAATTTGAAACATAGTAAATGAATCGTAATTGTTAAGCACTGCAATAGATCTACTCTGTTACTTATGTAAGCTAATGTCTGTTGTCAAATCTTAATTAGCAATTTTTACCTCTAGTTGACTAAGCAGAGAGCCTATGAACAGTTAAAATAAAAAGACTTTAATAAGATTAAATATTATATTATTTTTCCACATAAGCTAATGCCTTACCTTGTTATCAAGTAAATTTTAGGATTAATGTTCGTATAATACTAAATTTACTCACTAGTTGGTTAACTTTTCTTTTTATCTACTGGCACATTAGTTTTTTCAGCGTATTAGTTGTATAACAAGATGTTAAAAAATATTAAAATTTATAGTTTGCCAAATTAAATTATTAAATAATAACGCAATTTAATCTGCTTGAAGGTTAAATATACCTAAGGATAAAATTACATAATTTTACAAATTTCTATAATTAAATTAATAATAAGATGCAAGTCTTTTGTAAAACTTTGCTTACACTCTATAGATGAGTAAGTTTCATTTATCTATTAAGAGAATGAGCTGATTTTAATATTCCATTGTTCATAATTTTTGTCAGTATAAATATTTATTAGTATTGTATGTTGCTTACGTATTAGTATTGAGCTTATCATCAATAAGTTCTAATAAGAAGAAAATACATTTTGCTTCAATATTACTTTTAAACTAAAGTAGTTATTAAGTAACCCTATTCGCTCTCTTAATGAGAAATATCTATTTCGTTAATTTTTCTTGAGAGTAAATAAAAGTAATGTAAAGCAGGTAAATTTTTTAGGAAAATCAATCAATAGATTTTTATCATATCAATAGTATTTAAAAATTACAAAAACCTCTCAAATTATAATAACCATATTTTTATATGTTGTTGATGAGCATTAAATATTACCCATAGACAGCAGCTAAGTTAGCATATGCTTTGATGTGATTTAATTTTCCTTAATAGATAAGAATTATGAATATTTGTTTCATTTTCCTAGATTTTTGCTAGAATAGGCTGTTATGTTTTTAAAAAAAATTTAAAGATCTTGCAAACCCATAAGTGTTTTGCTTGTAATTAGAGTGTTATCGACAATGAAGTTGTTTGAATTATTTAGGAGTTTACTTTATTTATTACTTGGTTAGAAGAAAAGCAATATTAAAATAATTTAATGTTGCTTTTCTTCTTTGTTTTATCAAAATCATAAGAAAAAAGCATATTTGGATGGATTTTCTTTAATTGAAAATACCTAGCTATATCTCTTCTCTTTGCTTTTCTTTGCATGCCACAGGCATTGAAATTGATGCTTGTGAATTAACTCAAATTTTAATGCGAATCGCGAGTAGTCCCAGAACTTATCCAACTCGTGCGTGGCATCAGCTAATCTTCACTTCTGCTTTGCCTAATACCTTGGCAGATAATCTCGATTATGCGGTGGAATCATTACGTCAAACAACCTATAAGGCAGGACCAAAGTCCTATTCATCTCGGTTAAGTCAGTTACGCACTGCACTTACAAAGATAGGTCTTAACGGATTTATTCTGCCTCGAGCGGACGAACATATGGGTGAATATATCCCATACTCAGCGGAGCGTGTATCTTGGTTAACTGGCTTTACTGGTTCATTTGCTGTGTTGTTAATACTAGCTGATGTAGCGGTAATATTTGTAGACGGCCGCTACACTAATCAAGTCGTTCAGCAAGTTGACCTTGATCTATGGAAAGTGGAAAATTTTTCTCTCAAAAACCTAACCAGCTACTTACAGAAGTATCTTGCCTGCCGATCTCTTGCCTTTGATCCTAAACTACATTCGATTAACACAATTAAGCAATTGACTACTGCAGTCCAAGATGTGGGCGGTGTTATGGTTCCATTGGAAATCAATCCAATTGATGAGTTATGGACCAATCAACCATATCCTCCGTTTGGTCCAGTAGATTTACTTCCAGTTACATTAACAGGCTTAGAAGCGGTAGTTAAGCAAAAGTTAGTTGCAAATACACTGGAAACCTATAAAGTAGATTCGATGATATTAAATCAATTAGAATCAATCGCTTGGCTGCTAAACTTACGTGGTGCTGATATAGAGTACACACCTTTGCCATTGGCTTATGCTATTATTAATCATACCGGACATGTTAAGCTATTTTTAGAAGAAGCAAAGTGCAAGAAGTGCTTATCCACCATCTTGGATAATAAGATGCTTTCTTTGCGGCCATTCGAGGACATTAATAACGAAATAGCTACTTTAGGGCCGGATAATAAAATAGCAATTGATCCGAATTACGCTACTGAGTGGATGCGTCGTAAGTTGAAAAACGTTGGTGCCGTTATTGTCTTGGCTTCTGATCCTTGTATTATGTTTAGGGCGCGCAAGAATGTTGTTGAACTAGCTAATACTCGTAATGCTCATATTCGCGATGGAGTTGCGGTAATACGCTTTTTGAAGTGGTTAGAAGGTAATGCTAATAACACTACTGAATTAGGTGCTATTGAGGTATTGGAAAAATTTCGCTCTGAGATTGCTGATTGGCGTGGTCCTAGTTTTCCCCCAATATCTGCCTCTGGCCCTAACTGTGCTATAGTGCATTATCGAGCAACATCAAGGAATAATCGTCAGCTATATAATGATAATCTTTATTTGATTGATAGCGGTGCTCAATTTTCTGATGGAACTACTGATATTACACGAACTATCGCTATAGGTGAGCCAAATCAAGAGATACAGGAGCGCTTTACTTTGGTCTTAAAGGGACATATAGCCATTGCTTCAGCGCGTTTTCCGGTTGGAACTAATGGTGGTCAGCTTGATGCGTTAGCTAGACAGTTTTTGTGGAAAGCTGGGCTTGATTTCGATCATGCCACAGGGCATGGGGTGGGAGTATTTCTTGGTGTTCACGAAGGACCACAGAGGATAGCCATTGCAAATAGTATTCCCATCGAAGCTGGAATGATTTTATCGAATGAACCGGGATATTATAAACCTGGTGCTTATGGCATTCGTATAGAAAATTTGATGATAACTGTACCAATACCTTCAGATAATGATCAAGTAACTGAAATGCTGGGTTTTGAGATCATTAGTTTTGTACCAATCGATCGGCGGTTAATCGAGGTATCATTGATGACAAAGGAGGAAATTAGCTGGTTTGACACTTATCATGCAGAAGTATTTGCCACAATATTGCCGCATTTGGATCCAATTCACCAGGACTGGCTAAAACAGGCGACAGCGCCTCTGGGCAGCTAAGTATAATTGCTCGGTTTTTATCTTTATCAGCAAATAGTTTAATCAAAATATAACTTAGCTTTTAATCTAAGAAGAAAGACCTCATACCAGCTTTTTAATATATTGTATTTTTGCGTTGTAATTAAAAATAAATTGCCGGTGAGCTAATAGATTAGCAATTCGCTTATTTTCTTTTTTTTAAGAATACTAATATTTATGTTGAATATTTAGCGGTAAGTAATCGGATGATTGCTTGCTTTGCAAGCCAGTCGGTATAATGATTATGGGTATACCTAATGTTTATATTTCAAATCTATCTAAGATAACTAATCAATCTGTCGTCTTACAATAGAGTCATCATTATTTTTTAATTTATTCGCTATTTAATCCTATTAATAATTTAATGCGCTGCCTTGATTGGCAATCGTAACTATTGTTTTTATGATTTAGCAATAAGCTATATATAGGCTTTTAGGTTACCTAATTTGTAATTAACAAGCGTTGAAAATAATTTTATCAGTCGTTAATCTATAACTATCTGGATATCTTAATAATCAAATTTTGTTTTTTTAGAATAAAAACAGTTATTTTTATGCATTTGCTTCTAGCAATAAGGTAATCTTGTACATAATTTTGTGTTACTGTAGTTGGAGAAATATATTATGCTTTCAATTTATTTGATTATCTACTAAAAATCGAACAGAGGTTTTTGTTAGTTGTATCATATAGTTAGATTTTTAGCAGATAGCTGTTGGTAAAAGTAATAATCTTTTTATTAAAAAGATAAATCTAGTGAAGATTGATCGTATAATGATACCTGCTAATGTACCGATAGTACTGCTAGTTAAGATAACATATTTTTACTTAAAACAACGATTAATTAGTGATAAAAATTAGATCTTATTGCTATTTTTAAGTTTTCATGCACTTAATTAAACCAGCAATAAAATGCTTTGTTGCTTTTTAAAAAATTATATGATAGTTTTATTATTTATTTATTATTTTATTTTTAGTGAGCTTGATGTTAGGGTATTAGGATATTGTTAGTATTTTTGTCTGGTAATAGGATAGCACATAAGCAATAAAATGTATTTTTAGCTATAGTTATGTAATTATAAAAAATTAGGTAAAATACAAAAAGAAGGATTTATTAAATATTTGTCTCTTACGCTATAGAGCTATTTGGCATCGCTTCACACTAAGTAGCTAGAAGTATTTATCTAAAATCGTTAGTTAAAATTTAATATTGTTTTAGTAGCATTAGTCTTTGGTATGCTACAGAATGAATTCGCAAAACCCTTTAGTCAAGTTAGCCTTAATAAAATTAACATTAAATTTTGCTGTATATATAAATCCAATTGCTAAGTTTTACTTTTATTGATGTTACTAATAATCTAAGAAAGTGTTGTATAAAAAGTTTATTGTACAAATTATCTAACGATTGGATGTAATATTCTTCATGTAATTATTTTATTGATGGGTACTATAAAGATAATTTGATTGTTAAGATTGTATTTAGATGTTTAATTAGAAATAATCTTGGAAAACTTGACAAGGCAGTCACCTAATCTACTACCTTTGTTACGTTACTAAAGGTCTCTGTAACGTAACAAAGGTGGAATATTTTACTCTAATAGATCTTATTAAATATAATTCGAGATAATACAGAATTATCGAAGATTTTAAATTTTGTTATATTTTGAGCGGCTTATGAAAAGATTAAGTGCTTAAATGATCCACAAATATCTCTACTGGGGAAGATTAGTTAATTTTTCTCTAGTTTATCTGCTGCAAGCTAATCCCTGAATCTATAATAAAATTGCTCTGTTGCTAATTTTTAGCCTAGAATGATTGAGTAATTTTATAACTTTAGTAAAAGCGATATCAGTGCTTTTAGTCGCCATTAGATAATTACATAATCATCAATGCAGACATTATTGCTCATTAATTTATTATTCAAGATATCTATAAAAATTAAGTGTATTACATAATTGTCAAATTGACAGCTAAACCTATCTATCTTGCAATAAGATATAAGTGTGATCTAATAAGGTGTAAGAGACCAGGAACTGCAGCTGTAGCAATCTGTGAAGCAACTGCTGACCAATCCATCAGCAACTTTTTGTGAGCAACAACGTTGGATTGCTTAATGCTACCTAGATTGTACCCGTAAGCATCTGCTACACTCCAAGAAATAACAACTAAATCATTATTGATATCATTTGGTGTTAGCATAACTGTTCCCTGTACCACAAATCCATTTTTCGCAGGAAACTTAGTAATATTGACATTAACTTTTTTTATAGCATCAGTCAAACTATGATGCAGCAAATCGTTGCCATTACCCGGGGCACCTATAATTTTATTGATTGTTATTGTTAGATCCGCGGGCTTAATATTAATGCAACTAATAATTTCTGGCATGATCCAACAGGTCATTTGATTTAGAGCTTGATTAAGACTGATATTACTTACGATCATATCCTTCCGCACCGCAACCACTTTGCCGTCTGGTTTTTTTAAAGTCCAATTGATTTTTAGTTTATCATCCGATTGTTGCTCAACTAGTACTATAAGAATTAAACTTAACTGGTTTGATGCTACCAAACTAGCAGGTATACCACGCTTTTGGAGTTCTTTAACGGCCATAGCTGTAATTCGGCTCATTACAGCGGGATCCGCTAGACCAATCACTGGACGTACCAATACTCCTTCTGTATAAGGGGGGATTAGGAAAGAATCATGAGCTATATTGGCTATGTTCTTAGAAAATGGCTGTGGTACTTGTCCGCAGGCAGATAATAGAACCAAAATGCTTAAAATTGAGAGCTGTTTAGGTATCAAACGATAACTTGATTTATTATTGATCAAAAAGAATAGTAAAGTTAACATTAGCAGCAACGGCAATATTATACTGCATTATTTTTATTCTTGTTAAGATTTAAGTTGTCTAAAGTGTTTTATTAAAGTGTGCATTATGCACGTTGCTAGTTTTTATTGCTTATAAATAATGATTTATGATAAATATATTTATCATTTTATTAATTATCTGCTTATAATTCATAATTGTTCTCTTGAAATTTTGTGCTAACGTTAGTAATATGGAGCTTTTATATAATTACGTGCGATAAGACGATATAAAAAATATTGATAGGTTTGTTAAATTGATAATTCTTTGAGTTTTCATACAATAGCTTTGGTCAGCATGATTTAGTTAATTTAACTTTCATTTTTTAGAATAACTTTTACTTTAGCTTAGTAAAAATTACTTTTAATTAAAATGTGTTACACTTATCGTACTCGGATGGAGTAAGCATTAGCTATCATGCTTGGGATTTTAGATATACGGGATGAGACAATAAGAAATGCTTTGAGTCTTTTTGATTCTTGTTATAGTTGGACAACAACAAGCAAAACTTTGCTAAATGCTCAGTGAAAAATGTTGCAAGTCTTTTTTAGTAAACGCCGGTGATTTAAATAATAGCGTTTGGTTTTTATTCCACAAACTTAGCATATTTTAAATAACTTACTATAAAATTATAATTTTACACTGCATAGAGCCCAGGAAAGTTATTTTGTTAAAGTAAATTTTAGTCGTACATCTGCTAGTTGTATTATTTGAGATCAATAGTGCGAGCTATAAAATCTAATTGTCTCAGTAATGAGATGCTAATCATGAACTATAAAAAGCATTGTTAGCAATTACAACAACTTGTTTGTATTAACATTTTGTCTTAGATAGATTTTGCTATTAAAGATTATATTTTATACTATAAAACTGTAATTATGATAGCATAGTACCTGGTTGATACATATTGTTTGTTTCTTATTAACTAGAGTTTGTTTTGATATTTTTATTTTTCTTCGCGGACTAATAGAGAAGCTAAAAATTTTAACCTAGTAATGTGGAAGTGGATCAGAGTTTGATTAAGGATCAATTTTACTTCATTGATCATCTATCAAAAGCTTATCTTTTTTAAATTATAGTACTTTTCTTGAGAAAAATTACTTTGTATATGATTATAATTTAAGTAAGTAATTTACAATATAAAGCTATTAAAGACTAAACGTACAAAAGGAGTATATTTCTTACGTAGACACTCTTCGTTTTCCTGCATAAGATTTTTTACTAAGCTTAGTTTGCGCTGTTAATGTAAATAATTGGAATGAGAGAGAAAAATAATAAGTAAGTTATAATGAATATATTTAATTGGATCAAGTACGAAATCAAAGCTTGTTTAAGAAGCGCAGCTATTTCAAAAAAATGGCCAGAAAAATTACCATTTGAGCGAATTACTGTTGAGCCTCCGCGCGATGCTTCTAATGGCGATATTGCCACGAATGCTGCCATGATATTGGCTAAGCCGATTGGGATTGATCCGTACGATATTTATTTACCGCTGGCAGAAGGGTTGAAAAAGCTTGAATCTGTCAAAAGCGTTGAGATTGTCGAGCCAGGCTTTATCAATATTCGCTTATTATCAGGTGTTTGGTTGGCCCAGGTTAGCAAAATACTCGAATTTGGCCAAAATTTTGGGAGCTCTAGGATGGGCGCTGGCCGTAAAGTAAACGTGGAGTACGTTTCTGCAAATCCTACCGGTCCACTGCATGCTGCTCATGCCCGCGGTGCGGTTTTTGGTGATGCACTTGCATCCTTGCTAGAGAAAGCTGGCTTTCAAGTTGTACGAGAGTATTACGTCAACGATGTTGGTTCACAAATAGATAAGATGGCTCACTCTGTTTATTTTCGTTATCTAGAAGCGCTGAATGCTAACTCGAACATTCCAGAATGCGATTATCCGGGTGAATATTTAAAGGATCTTGGTAAGGCATTAGTAATGCGAGAGGGCGATAATTTGATAAATGCTTTAGAACAGGAATGGCTAGAACCTGTTCGGACTTTTGCCGTCGAACTTATAATGACTAATATTATGAAAGACCTACTAACGATGGGCATTCATATGGACAGATTTTCCTCTGAGCGTGCTATTGTAAAAAAAAATGTTATTAGTCGTGCATTAGCTAAACTAGAAGAGGCTGGGTTAGTTTACAGAGGTGTGTTAACCCCACCAAAGGGAAAATGTCCTGACGATTGGGAACCACGACCACAGCTTCTCTTTAGGTCAACCAAGTTTGGTGACGACGTTGATCGCCCACTACAAAAACCTGATGGTTCCTGGACTTATTTTTCCAATGATATCGCTTATCATATGGATAAAGTGGAACGCGGTTATATGGATATGATCGATGTTTTTGGCGCTGATCACGGAGGCTATGTAAATCGAATAAAGGCGGCAGTCTCTGCCATAACTGCTGGTCAGGGTAATTTGGACGTTAAGTTGTGTCAGATTGTGCATATGTTGGACGGCGGCAAGCCGGTGCGTATGTCAAAGCGTTCCGGAAATTTTGTTACTTTGTCCGAAGTACTAGATACAGTTGGACCTGATGTTCTACGCTTTATTATGTTGACTCGGCGTAACGATCAAACTTTGGAATTTGACTATCGGCAGGTTAGCGAGCAAAGCCGAAATAATCCGGTGTTTTACGTACAGTATGCGCATGCCAGAGCTTGTTCAGTAATCCGTAACGCTAAGGAAATTTTTGTTGCTGAAGATCTCTCGGATTTTGCACTTTCTCAGGCTGAAATAAATTTATTAACTGACCATAATGAGTTAAAGCTTAGCAAGCTGCTTGCAAGTTGGCCTCGAGTCGTAGAAAGCGCAGCGTCATCACACGAACCACATCGAGTTGCATTCTATCTTGCTAATGTTGCCGCTGCCTTTCATGAGCTCTGGAGCAAGGGTAGAGAAAATGCTCGGTTGCGTTTTATTTTAAAAAATGAACGAGAAATAACTATGGCACGGATTGCCCTGGTGCGTGCAACAGCTACGGTGATTGCCTCTGGACTAAAAATCATTGGTGTTACACCTATGGATGAGCTCAGAGGATAAAGAAGAATAATTAGTAAATTACACAAGAGAGCCTTATAATAACTATTTTGGATCTACCGTCGGGTATTTGTACGGACTAAGCTATGTAGCTTAGAGGCAATTAGATTCAGTAATTTCTTACTGACACAAGTGGAATTTTGAATTTTATAGTTACAACTTACAATTTTCGATATGCAAGACAAGGAAGTCGCGACGTGGTAATATAAGATAAATTGACAATAGTTCATAATATCAATACATTCAATGCAATCAGTTATTCAAACTCTAACACTGCACCATCATCGTGGTATAAAATTATTCCATGTGATGCTGTTATTATTTTACTTGGGATGAGAAAAGAATATTGATATACACCTTAGTATATTGATAACAATACAACAGCTAATAGCAGATAAAATTGGTAAGTAAGTTTAACATGAGCGACCTTGGATAAGATTATTCCTTATTTTAATAGCATTTGCTTTAGCCTAGATTCAGGTTAAGAAATTATTTCAATTTAGGATAGTTTGTTGATATATTTTAACTTAATAACAGAAACAACTTCCTTGACTTAGATCTTATTAATAGCACTTGTTATAAGTGAAGGTATTTTATATTTACGGCTTAAATGCATGCTATTGCTTGGAAGCAAGCAAGCTATTAAGCGTTAGCACATTGCTCAAACAACTATGCGCTCCTTTGTAAGAGCAGAGTAGTATGCTACCAAAATGACGAGAGCCAAACAAATATCCCTCTTAGTGCCGTAAACAATGCTGATATTTTACCTTTTAATCTATAGCGTCTGTAAAATAGCATTTTTGCCTTTAGCAGTAGTATAGCCACCCAAGATAAAAAATGTTTAGGCGGATTAGTTAACTTTTTTTATCTTATTTTAGTAATTAGAATTTAATTAACTCCAAACTAATCCAAAGATTTTATTTACTAAAATTCTACATTTAATTATAGAAATCTGCTTTCACTAAAGAAGTTTTTTTTAATATACTTCATCTTTCTAGGATAATTAATATTGATTAATATAGCAAGAAATCCTTATTAAAGACCTAATAGTCATATAATTGTGTTCTCTTTTTATGTCATAAAGTGCGTTTGGTCGCTAATAAATAATTATTTATTATATTAATTATTTATTATATTATGGAGTATATTATTCATTATATTATGGAATATTTTTAAATGCCAAAAACTTCTAAGTATTTATATTTTGTATTAAATTATTTAGAAGATGTCTCCGGAGCTTATCCTAATAATACGCTTTTTACTGATCTTGTGCTTACGGCCATAATAAGTATTAAGATAAGCATGCGTTGATTTATGTAATCCATAAGGTTAATTTAATTCTACACTGATAGAATCTTGTTGTTCTTGATTGCAATTTCGTGAACTTATACTAGCTTATTAGCTAGGGACTTGTAGTTAGTGGAACAATATGCGTTATTAATTTTTTTCAGAGCAAGTCTATGACCTGTGATGGATAATCTAGATTTGTATTTGTTGTTAATATTTACTGTTTGGGTTCTTTCAGGTACAAATTCATTTGTAGTTATTTAGATCTAGTTATTTCTTAGCGCATCGATTCTGTGTTACGTTGAAGTACTCTATTTAGGGGATTGCATCGCAAACATTGCAGCTTAACGCAATATTTTTTGATAACACTCGATGAGTATAAACTTGCTAATTGCTGTGAAATTAAAAGTTGCTAAGGTAAAGATTTATTAGTTTCCTTTAGGTTAGATTAATTCTTATACTGTTATGCGTTATAGCGCATATTAAGTAAGGAAAAATTATCTGGCTCGCCTTTAATAAGATTAACCGGTCTAAAATTTAGATCATTTTTATTAAAAATTTATATTTAAATTAGTCGTAAATTGGTAGGAGAATGTTTACGATTGCACAATGTTAAGTAGTTTATGTTTTTATGTGCTAGAACCTATTATCAGATTTGATCTATCTGTCAATAATCTAATAGTTGCGATTTTTTACATCTAGCAAAATCATTATTCTTGTTTTTTTGTCTTTGACAACGAATATTATGTATTGCAGTTAGGAATATAAGCCTAACAATTAGTTTTTAGATGATCACTACAGCATCACTTTAATATAATCTTAATTATATTAATTTTTCCAGTAAGTAAAAATAATTGCTTGCTTGCTTTATTAATTTGGCGATTGCATTATAGATTTTTATAGTTATAATAATCGAAAAGATCTCTATCAATGAATAAAAAATACTATCAGTAAATTAATAATTATTCTTAATTTTTATTATTAATACAATAACAAACATTCTTGTATGGGCAGTTCCTAATTATGCTTTTGTTAGGAAACAATAATAAAGGTAATGTCTTAGTTTGAATTTTGCTCGGAGACTATCTACTAGGATATTTCGGTAAGCTACTACTTAATAGCTGACTAGTGAATTGTTAATCCTTTAGACAAATCTAAGCAATTCTTTGACTAAATTTTTTATGTAATAGTCACGGCTGCTGACACTTTTGGGTTGCCTACATCTAATATGACATACAAGCATCGTATTCCTCTAGCTCTTTCCATGACCTGTATTCGCCATGCCTATGGATCGGTACAGGCTATTGATGGATTAAATGTTTCTGTTAGGCCTGGTGAGATAGTTTGTTTACTTGGCCCGTCTGGTTGTGGAAAAACAACAATCTTACGCTTGGCAGCTGGACTAGAGGATATACAAGAGGGAGAGATATCCCTGAACGGACAAGTTGTGGCGGTAAACGGCAACAATTTGGCTCCGGAAAAGCGCGGAGTTGGACTAGTTTTTCAGGATTACGCTTTGTTTCCGCATCTTGATGTGATAGGTAACGTAACCTTTGGTTTGATTGATTGGCGAGCTAGTGATCGTAAGGCTCGCGGGGCATATATGCTAGAAATAGTCGGACTGAAAGATGTTGCCAAAGCCTTTCCCCATGAACTATCCGGCGGTCAGCAGCAACGTGTTGCACTAGCTCGCGCTTTAGCTCCGAAGCCGCGTTTAGTGCTGCTTGATGAACCGTATTCTGGCCTGGATGCTCGACTGCGGGATCGTATACGAAAAGAAATGCTACGTATTTTGAAATCAAGTTTTTCTGCTTGTTTAATGGTTACTCACGATTCTGAGGAAGCTATGTTTATGGCTGACAAGATTGTCGTCATGAGAGCTGGGCAAATTGTTCAGCGTGGTAGTCCTGCTGAGCTTTATTGTTCACCATCTGGAGTTTTTGTCGCTGCATTGTTCGGTGAGGTGAATTTGATTGAGGGTAGAGTGCGTGGTGATACGGTCGATACTATAGCCGGAGCATTTTCTTCTGGTGGACTGCCTAATGATCAACATGTTACTGTAGTTGTGAGGCCAGAAGGTGTGCATATTGAGACTGCATCTGACACATTTAATTGCGGTATTTATTGTGAAGTAAATCAATCCCGATTACTGGGTAGCGTTAGCTTAATTAATCTTAGTGTTAGAAGTGAGGATGCGAGATTTGGTAAAACATTGCATTTAATTGCGCGTGTGTCAGGAATTTTTTTGCCATTGCCTGGAACTCGTGTACGGATTACGATCGATCCTTCTCAAACTTTTGTGTTTGCGCATAGTGAACCCAAGTAAAAGCGAAAGGCTATGGTATCTAAACATAATCTGGCTTTATATATTTTGCTTTCATTAAAATTATAATGATTTTGCTATAGATCGTTGGTAAAGTCAGTTAAATAAATTCATTTTAGGCTAGAATTTTTAGGAACATTTCATGGGAAGCTTTAGCATATGGCACTGGCTTGTTGTGTTAGCAGTTTTACTTTTGTTGTTTGGAGGTAAGGGTAAAATTTCTAGCTTAATGGGTGACTTCGGTAAAGGAATAAAAAATCTTAAACAAGGCATGGAATCTGATAGCTCTGGTGCTCAAAAAACAAACAAGTTAATATCCGAAAAGACCAAAGATTAGCGTAAGATTAACAAGTGACTTGATCAAAAAATCTTTAAGTGCTGACCTTAAATTTTTAAAGTGCTGCTGCTTGAAGTATTATAGTAATGCGAACAGAGTGAGTAAATATAAATGTTTGAACTTGGATGGCAAGAATGCATTATGATAGCCATTGTAACAATTATTGTGCTGGGTCCAAAAGAATTGCCTTACGTAATGCGATCAATTGGTCGGTGTATGCGTAAAATAGCTTTGATGGTACGAGAATTTCAACGTATTATAGAAGAGCCTGGGCTTGATGGCATGCAACTTGATATGCGTTCGGTTTTTGAGGAAATAGTTAGCAAAAACTTCGATGTGCCCTCTGAGCAGAGGGGTTTTATGCATAATAGTTTTAAGGAAATGTACAAGTCAGTAAATGCAAAATTGATCTTTGATAGCACTAGTAATGAGGTTGATAACGGCATTTATAATCCGTCACGAATTTTTGATATCGCATGTGATGATTCTGATAAAACATTATCATCTTTTCGGGAAAAAACTACTTTGAGTTTATCTTCTATGCTGCCAGAGGAAGATTCTGTTAATACTCATCGCGTTGATGAGAATAAATATTTTAGAAGTAATTGATCGGTATGAGTAATTCTCTAAGAGATCAAAAATATGATCTAAATAATGCGAAAATGCCGTTCGTCGCTCATTTACTTGAGTTGAGGATGCGGTTGATCTATGTGATTGCAGCTTTCCTAGCATGTTTTTTTTTAGGCTATTATTTGGCTGAGCCGATTTTTTGGTTTTTGGTTGAGCCTCTACGAGAATTGTGGATTGGTCAGTCAGAGCGCCAGCTTATTTATACCGGTTTGCATGAGGCTTTCTTTACTTACATAAAGTTAGGCTTTTTTTTTGCTACTTGCTTATCTTTTCCGTTAGTATCGATGCAGATATGGCTTTTTATCGCTCCTGGGTTATACAAGAGGGAGCGTCGTGCATTATTACCTTTTATGGTAGCTACTCCGCTGTTGTTTTTGCTAGGTGGAGCTATTGTATATTACGTCGTTATACCAGTTGCCTGGCAGTTCTTTGCCAGTTTTGAAATCGCCACTTCGCATGGTCGCTTAGCTATGATGTTAGAGCCGAAAGTTGATCAGTATTTGTCTTTGGTAATGAGATTAATCTTTGCTTTTGGAGTTGCTTTTGAGCTTCCTGTATTGCTTATTTTGCTAGTTAAGTATGGTATAGTTAATTCTCGGATCCTTAAAGCAAAGCGAAAGTATTTCATTGTATTGTCGTTTATAGTAGCTGCTATAGTAACCCCCCCCGACGTCGTTAGCCAAGTTCTGCTTGCCGTTCCTATTATTCTTCTTTATGAGTTTTCTATTTTTGTTGCCCAGTTTGTCGAAAATAGGCGTAAAGAAAATCTAGAGACAACAGGGTGCGGTGTGGTTTAATGTTATAAGTTATTAATCCTTATCTAGTTGTTAAAACAATGGGGTTTTTTTAAACTAAATGTCATGATGAATTCCTAGAATGTATTTATAAGATTCGTAATTAGCCTATAATTTAATCATGCACGATATTCAAAGCATACGTAAACATAGTGCCGCTTTCGATAAAGGATTAATCAAACGAGGCATAGCTTCACCTTCTAAAGCTGTCTTAGCTAAGGATTCAGAATGGAGAGCAATAATTACTAAGCTACAGATTGCTCAACGAAGTCGTAATGAAGCATCCAGACAAGTATATGTTGCTAAATGCAAAGGGGAAGGTGTTGAAGACATTATTGCTGAGATATCGCAAATTAAACATTATATAGCTAACCTGGAAGAATTAGAGCGGAAGCTTGCCGCTGAAGTTAATGCTATGCTTGAGATTTTGCCCAACATTCCAGCGGATGATGTGCCAGATGGCCTAGATGAAAATTCTAATATTTTAATGCGTACATTCGGTACCCCGCGCAGTTTTAATTTTTTACCAAAAGATCATGTTTTGCTTGGTGAAGGGTTAGGTATGATGGATTTTTCATTGGGTGCTGCGCTTGCTGGCTCTCGATTTGTTGTATTGAAGAGTCATCTAGCTAAACTAGAGCGATCAATCGCATCCTTTATGCTTGATATTCATACAAAAGAATTTGGATATACTGAGATTGTTCCACCTTTCATTGTGCGTGATGCTGCGGTTTATGGCACTGGACAATTACCTAAATTTTCTGACAGTTTATTTCAAACCATCGATGGATATTGGTTGATTCCGACTGCTGAAGTTCCTTTAACTAACTTAGTTGCAGATAGCATAGTTGATGAGAATGAACTACCTTTGCGTTTTACAGCTTATACTCCGTGCTTTCGTTCAGAAGCAGGTGCTGCTGGAAGAGACACTCGTGGTATGATTCGGCAACGTCAGTTTACTAAAGTTGAGTTAGTATCTATAGTTCATCCAGACAATTCAGACGATGAATTAGAGAGAATGACTAATTGTGCTGAGACTATTCTACAAAAGCTTGGCTTGGCATATCGTGTGATGAAGTTATCTGCAGGTGATATGGGGTTTACTGCTCAGCGCACTTATGACTTGGAGGTTTGGTTGCCGGGTCAAAATGAAGGCAAGGGACAGTACCGCGAGATTTCATCTTGCTCAAATTGTGGTTCTTTTCAGGCGCGACGTATGAAAAGCAGATTTAAAGCTAAGGGAAAAAAGAAAACTGATTTTGTCCATACATTGAACGGTTCCGGTCTTGCTATTGAACGAACGATGATAGCTATTCTGGAAACGTATCAGAAAGAAGATGGCTCAATATCGGTTCCTGATGTTTTACAACCATATTTTGGCAGGGATCTGATTAATTTAGTATAATAATTGCTGGCCATATCATACGACATAATTTACCAAATTGCTTGTTTAATGATTAATGCGCTGCAATTTGCAGGTACATAATGCAAAGAATAAGGGTAAATAACTATCTATGATTCTTATAGAATAAATCTTTTTAAGTGTTACAGTTAAATTTTAATTTATTTTAAATATTTTATGCAAACAATAAGATGACCTTTATTAGATTTCTACTAATCTAGAATCCTTAGTGATTCTATGGAAATTATTTATTAAAATACGATAAAAGCATCATACAATAACAAAGCGCTTTTCTGTATGTGATTGGTTATAACCTATCAAGCTTTCTATTCTAGGCACTATTTACAAATTTTAACAATGGATAATAAAAATATCATTTTAAAAACTATAATTTAATTGTTAATACCTGATTTTATCTTTTCATTGCGAAAGCACGGGACACTAATCGGCAAATTAATTTGCTAATGATAAAGCAAAGAATTGCAAGTATTACCCACCATTTCAGATTCATCACTTATTACTTTTTAAATTTTACAGCATAATCATAATTTAGTGATAAATGTCGAGCAACTTAATTAAAAAATTATGATCTACAAGAAAGCAAGCGCAGTCACTTTATGGCAAGCATATCTTACTTAGCTTTTAGTTGATTAGGAGAAAAATACTACTGTCATTAGCGATTCTTTATTTGTTTTTTAGTACTGTAAATGAATTCAAAAACAATCTTTCAATAAACTGTGTAATTTTTAATAGATTTTATTGACTATTACAATAATCCTAGCTTCTAGGATTTTTAAATTGTTTTTGTGCTATAAATTGTAGTTAAATTATTTTTTAAGTATTGTAATGCCGTTGTTTAATATCCATGAAGAAATCCACCTATTAGATCTTTTCTTTAGTAATGGCTAGATGAGTTTAGGTAATTAACCTGTTTTCAAGCATGAATTTCCTTTGCTGAAATAGAAATTTTTTGTTCACCATAGATAAATTTATTATCTGGTGTAATCGTTGCATTAACTTAAAACAACTATTTTATTTGAAAAGAAAGTTGTACATCATCTAAAAGAATACAATGATTGCATGAAAATGTTTTTTGTGTTTCTTTCGCTAGTTTTTACAGATAATATTATGAGAAATTTTAATTAATTCTTCTAATCGAACGCTGTTTGTCTCCGCGATTCCAACATTGTTTCTGTACATACCCACTTGTCAAAATCTGCTTCTGAAACTAATCCAAGGGCGTTAGCAGCCTGTTTTAGACTAATGCCGTCTTGGTGTGCTTTTTGGGCAATCTTAGCTGCTGAATCGTAGCCAATATGTGGTACTAAGGCGGTAACTAGCATTAAACTACGGCTTAATAAATCGGCAATACGTCCTTTGTTAGCTTCCATCCCTTCTACGCAACGTTCAGCAAAGCTAGCTGCTGCGTCGCCCAGTAAACGAATTGACTGCAATAGCGCATCTGCCATTACTGGCTTAAATACATTAAGCTCAAAATGTCCATTAGAACCAGAAACAGTGATGGTAGTGTGATTCCCCATTACCTTAGCACAGACTTGAGTCATAGCTTCAGCTTGAGTTGGGTTAACCTTTCCAGGCATAATGGAAGAACCAGGCTCATTGGTAGGTAGAATCAGCTCACCTATACCGCAACGAGGGCCGGAACCAAGCATGCGTACATCGTTTGCCACCTTCATTAGAGATACTGCCACAGTATTAAGTACGCCAGAAATCTCTACTACGGCGTCATGGGCGGCAAGCGCTTCAAATTTGTTAGTGGCAGAAGTAAATGGCAGCCCTGTAAGAGCTCTAATCTCTTCTATAAATTTTTCGGCGAATGCCGGATGAGTATTTATACCAGTACCTACTGCCGTACCTCCTTGAGCAAGTTGTAAAAGTCGTGGTAGAACTGCCTCCAAACGTTCTATCCCAGTACTTACTTGAAATTGCCAGGCGCCGACCGTTTGACTTAATTGTAATGGCGTAGCATCTTGTAAATGGGTGCGACCAATCTTAACAATACCTTGAAATTTTTGTGCTTTTTTAGCTAATGCGTTTTGTAAACAATTTAGTCCAGGCAATAGTCGAGCGTAAATCTCACGCACTCCGGCGATGTGCATGGCAGTTGGAAAACTATCATTGGATGACTGACCTAGATTAACGTGATCGTTAGGATGTATTGGGCTTTTTGTACCAGGCAAATTACCTAGATATTTATTCGCCAGATTTGCAATTACTTCGTTTAAGTTCATATTAGTGTGAGTACCGGAACCGGTTTGCCATACTACCAAAGGAAATTCGTCGTCATAATTTGCTGCCGCAATCTCTGCAGCAGCTTTCTCAATAGCTTTAGCTAGCTCTATTTTTAAGGTACCAAGTTTGCTGTTAGCTCGGGCCGATGCTTGCTTTTGCAAGGCAAAGGCGTGTATTAGTGCACTAGGTATTCGTTCAAAACTGATTGGAAAGTTTTCCAAGCTGCGTTGAGTTTGGGCTCCCCAATATCTATCGTTTGGTACGTACATGGTTCCCATGCTGTCAGTTTCTTTACGGTTTATGGACATTTAGACTCCTTAATTAGATTAGAAAAGATATTAGCGCTAAAAATAGCAATAAGCCCAACGTGTGAAACCAGCAAAATTGATCAAGTGGTATTAGTTATTCTAGTGAATAACCGCCTTCTATTAATAATTACGGTATCTTAGATGAAGGTTGTAGACTTGCAAGAGAAGACCCCATCATAATTGTCGAGATTTTGCTCGCAGTCTGTGCTTTAGCTCTAGGGCATGAATTGTTCACAATACAGCAAGATCAAAACCAGACACTTCATCATTTCTCAACGTTTATGTAAACAGGTTGCGGATATATCTTTTAATTAGATCGCTGTAGATACTGGTAGTATTAAGGAGAAAGAATCACTCGAACACTTTCTGCGTTAACATCTATATCTAGGCATTGGACTGTGAGAGGCAAGTCGTCGAGTAATGGTATTCAATTCCAGTAAAAATAAATTTAATACGCCAATTAATTTTGCGCGTTGCCGTTGTTACCGATTCAAGGATAGCTTCTTCATCAAATTAATAACTTAGGGAAATGCTCCTAATAGCGGAGATATATTACACAAGTTAGTCAACCTAATAGTTAATTGTTACTAGATGTGCTACTATAAGGTAACGTTGAAAGATCATTCTTTTTTGTTATTTTCATAAACTAGGCGGATTATTTTCAGTCTGAGCTAAACTTAGCCAAAATTGCTCTTGCTTATAGAGCACGATTAAGTGGCGGTCTTGTCACAAGACATCGGTGCACTGAAATGATTAAGTATCACAGTCTACAATGGAGTAGTTAGCGCTTGAACATAATACTAATTAGCGCTAACTTTGATGTACTTGCTCTTATTAAAACCAAAACCCTGAATAGTAGAATAGGGGGTATATTACAAACTTAACACGTGTGGGCATTCCTATCATCGCTTTTACATTGATAGCATTTCAATATTCTTGTTAAGAATTAGCAAAGGATTCCTGCGTATTTGAACAACCTTTCAGTGCTGATTATTGATTCTTATTCTGCTGCTCTAATGATCAGCAACCAAAATGTCATAAAATTTGCATGGCTTAATATATCCGAGCATCAGAAATAGTATAATAACTTTAACAATTTCTTATTCACCTTTAATTACGATTGGCGATTGATTTAGCCCAAACTTGTTCGCCGGATAGATTAAAGGCGCAAAGAACAGACTATTATTCTCATTATCTCTTGCTCTTTTTTTTATTTCTATCCATAGACAACCATTGTCTTAAATTGCCATATTGACCGACTTAGTGTTCAGCTTACAGCTAATTTTTTTATAGATGTGCGCGATACACGCGCGAACCGTATTTTACTACGTTTTCTCGCCTTGTGCAAAATTTTGTTATCTGATGTAGTAATTATACAAATAATCAGAAGTAAATTAACTTTAATCTATTACAGCAGTAGTGCTGGAAAATTAATATAAATTTATTCTAATATAGCCCAATATACCTTCTTTAATTGCTTAATCCGCTGTACCTAAAGCTTAATGAATTTGCTTATCTTAATCACTACCTACTTTCTAGGTTTCTTCTATATTAATATTAGTTGACTCGCTTACTATATTAAAGCATAACTGCATAATAGTAATAAAGCATAACTGCATAATAGTAATAAATTACATAAATTAAGGCTTAATGCTATGAGCAAAGGATTAAGTAGGTTGCAGTGATGTAAAAATAAATAAACCGAAGCGGTAGCTTTCTGTTGTTTGCCTGAAAACTAGTTCTTTTGTAGTAATTAATCGAAACATTAGCAATACCTATAAATATCCCTATATGCTTTGATTGATTTGCTATTTTAATTAATATTTCATCTAATGTTTTCTCAGCTTTGGATGGATAACAATCATTTAAATGTAGTCTAATGTGTTGAGGTCATGTGTAGCGCGCTTGATAAAATCAAAAAGTAAAATGTAGACGAAGTATTTTAATGATATATCCAATTTATATTGTTTTTGTTTAACTTTTAAATCTTTAACTATCATTTGTTCCTTATGGCAAATGTGTTTTACAGTAATTATTATCGTAATTAATTAAGTAGATACAATTTTAATAAAAAATTTTGCTAAATTTATTTAGCATAATGCGCTATTTTTTGATAAATAGTTTAGTAAAACTTATTTTTATCATTAAGAAATAACTTAATATTTTTTGATTTCTATGAAGCGGAAATTGTACTACAATCTCTATACCTTTATGGTTTAGCATTACACAAACCAGCATTTTAATTCCTCTCAGGAACTACTAGAGGCAGCAATGCAACAATTAAGCCTTATTAAAATAGTATTTGTGAATATTTATTTTAAAAGCTGATCAGACAACTTGTGTAATATCATTAACTATAACTTTTGTTTTATACAAGAAAAATCAAATTTCCATATAGTTGATTTGTTAATACCAGGGATGATATTATATATTTCATATATGAGATTAGTAAAGTTATCGTACTGCTTTATCGCAGCTGGTGCGACAAAGCTTATTTATTGCTTGCAGCTTAGTTGCAGCGAATAATTGAGGTCTCAAGATTATTTCAACCAAACTGAAATATACTTATAAGAAAAATTATACAGGCTGGATTAACTATCTGGTTAGATAATACTATTAATCGCAGTGGTTTAAATATGTATCTTGATAAAGACAATAGCTAAAATTAAGTTTTTAGTAATGGAAGGAGCATTTACTAATGCTAATCTTATGAGCTTCTCCCTAGCATTAATATCTAATCCTGCCTCAATTAGCCTTGACGCAAAGAATATTAGTTTATATGACGGCGATAAAATATTACTCGAAGTAGTTACCTTGTCGGTAGGAACAGGTGAGGTGGTTGGTTTGCTAGGTCCTAACGGTTCTGGTAAGAGTACCTTGTTAAAAATTCTTGCTTGTATTTCTGAGCCATCAGAAGGAGAGGTCATACTGAATGGTAAGCCAATTATCGGATTAGATCGCAAATCAATTGCTCAAATGATAGGCTATTTACCGCAGGGAGCTAATAGTGAATGGCCGATTTCAGCACGTGAAGTAGTTATGCTTGGTCGTATTCCTTTTCTATCGTCATTATCCAAAATTTCTGCAGCAGATCATATCGCAGTCAACAAGGCTATGCTGGCAACAGATACTGCACATCTTACTAAAAGAGCGGTAACTACACTGTCTTGCGGCGAACGTATGCGGGTTATGCTCGCACGTGCCCTAACAGGAGATCAATCGCTACTGCTATTAGACGAGCCGGTAACAGGTCTTGATCCACGTCACCAACTAGAAGCTATGATCTTACTTAATCAGCTTGCTATGACTGGTAGAAGTAGCTTGGTGGTTTTGCATGACATAACATTGGCAGCCCGATTTTGCCGTCGGATTTATGTATTACATCAGGGGATGATAGTTTCTGAGGGGCCTCCTTCTGAGGCACTCGATATCGGAATTATGGCCTCTGTTTTTGGTATAGAGGCTCGGTTTATCGAAGAAGATAAAGATGTATTGATTATTCCTTGGTCTCTTCAGAAGTCATAGTTCTAGGCTAAGCAATAGTTTACTGCTTTGTTTAGTATTTTTTGAATCAAACCTATCACTATAAAAATCTTTCTAATCATAACAATGTTTATTTGCGCGATATTGATTATTTAGGACATGAGATCTGATGTTTTATAGAATATTATGTTCGCTCAACAAACTTTCTATTCTAATTGAAAGTGTAGCTTTTTATTGAAAAATCCTTGCACTATGATTGCTTAGCTAGCAATGTTGATTTAATTAGTAGCAGAATTCTGTGCTATGCTTACATTGGGTAAGTTTTATTTTACATCATCTTCGTAGTATTTTATATTCTTTAAACTACTTCTTAGCTATTGGGAAAATTTAATTCAGCATACATAAAATTGATCCTAGGAGGACTGAACTGAATTTTATTTATACTTAACAAAAGATCTTCCGGTGAGTAAAAGCAATCTTTAGTAGCATTATTATGGGAGATTACATTTAAGGAGAATAGCATTATAGTCTAGCTTAATTTTTATTTTTAGTCGAGGATACTTCTATGAGATTGAGAGCAAATAAGTATAATAGTAAGCAACCTGAATTTTATCAGCTAGTTTAGTCTGCGATCTTCAATGATTCTATTAGTGTTTTTTTGGTGATGAGCTGAATGAATCTTGCTGCAAGATTCCCATTATCGAATATAACATTAGTATATCTCAACGACAACAAGAATGAGTTTACTGTAGTTTTTTGTAAGGTTGCTTACTTTAATCCTGGGTACTATCTATAGCGCTTATTTTATTGATCTTAGCTTTGTTTCATTTAGCAATTTAATTATAGTGATAGGCTAGTGCTTTTTAAGACCACTATTATCTTAATTATGGTTTAACCATATCAAATAGCTATGAGTGCACTCTTAAGCTAGTTATTTCATATAACAAGCTTAAGGAACTAAAATTCGTTAAGAAAAGTATTCTTATTAATGACCTGGCCAGTTAGCCTTCGTTTTGGTCATTTTGCTGTCTCTAAACAGAAGAAATATCTGTTTAATATTATTGTAGATGCAATAGCGCATATACTCTTGTCTCCTATTTTGTTAGTGCTATTCTGTTAATGTACTCTTTTAGGTTTATTTGGCTAGTTTATTCATAATTTAGAATTTTATCATCCTTCTCGATTAAATGTTTTTTAAATTAGCAAATTGTGCTACAATCAAACGAATACAAGTTTCCTAGCGTATATTGTACTAGATAAATCTTAACAAGATCGTGGACTTTTGCTATATTTGCTTGTGATTCAATAATTAATTAAGATTTGCTGTATGCTTGCAGACATTAGTATTCTACAATAATCATTGCTTATTTTGCAGCAAACATTTTCATTAAGCATTTTTTCTTTATAAGAAGAAATTCAGCTATCTTTATTTTAAATAATTTTTCAGTCAGATAAATTTTGCTTATTAGTTAATTGATAATGATTACGCTATGATCTGATTAAGGCAATGAAATACCAAAACTACTGGATATTTTAGCAATAGCTTCAATCAAATACTTTGATCTAAATTAGAAATGATCTTGATTTTAACTTAGTCTGAATAAAAAAATTAATCTAATACTAAATTTAGTAAAACAACATAAAATAGTGCTTTTTTTATTTTTACCCTGGTGGATAGTATAATAAATAGTTATTTTTCTTCTCATAAACATCTAGATAATTAAATATTATAAGTTAATATTGCTCCTACAGTTGCACTATTTCAATTACAGTACATAATAATTTTATTAAATTTAATTCGATAATAATTATATCTTAATAGTATTAAAGATTAAGTTATATTTTAGAAAAACTTGAAAATGTAAGTGCTTTTCTATAAAAGTAAGATTTTTGCTTGGTATTTTATAATTTATGCTTATTACTACTGCTTAATTAACTTGTTATTTGTAATTTATACTGTGATTAATAGCTTTAAGCTAATACCAAAGATTCGTTTTGGATAGCTTGTAAGCTAGTTTTGGAGTAGCATGCGAGGCATCATATTCCAGGGAAACTATTGCACTTTTATCTAGGTGGTGTAAATCATTCGTTACTTACTTTGTGTAGTATTTTATTTGTATGCAGTTTTACTGGATTTGTTGCTAAGCTTTTTCTTAAGCATACGTTCTTTACGACGTTGTATTCGAGTTTCCAACAGGCGCTCAATTATTTTTCCTATGTAATATCCCAACGCTAAGCCGATAATCATAAATGGTACTGATCCTAGAAATATTGCAGCGGTACCTTCTTTTAAAGCGTACAAAAAATACCTAATATTTTTAAAATCTTGTACCTCCATCACATTGGAGCATCTGATCGCGTGGCATCCAACCCAGTAATAAAACGTGTAAGTTGGTACTAAGGTTAATGGGTTAACTACTAACGAACCAATTAAGGCAATTATCCAGTCAAAAGTATCCTGACGCCATAAACGGTTGCAAATAAATGTGATAAGGAAGCATATTAGCGCTTGCAGACCGACAGTCGGTGAAAATCCAACTACCATTCCCATAGATATTGAACGGGAAATTACTCCGGGCGACATACTTGTTTTCTTCCACTGACGTAATATCTTACCGATTATTTTTATTTGCAATCTCGGCCTACTCACCATACAGGAATATAATAGTACTGGAGCAGCTATATTCTATTTGTTATACATTTAAAATATATTGCCCGATATTTTGCTTAAAATTAGCCGTATTGGATACGATTAAATTTTACTTTAGAATGATAATTCGAATTACATTATCAAGATTAAATCTTATACCTTGAGAAGGGCAGCGAGAGAGGTTTTCTGTTTTTTAAAATTCAAAGCCTATAAACCGATAATGCTATTCAAAATTAGATTGAAACCTTAAAATGTCAAAGAACAAAAATGTGACTTTTTTGATTATAATTTTGTTTTTATATTCTTAGTTATTTATGTCTCAACTTGGTTATTTGGATTTTAGGGGATCTAGCTTAAAAAATTATGTTTTAAGACAATACTTTGATTGCGTATAAGTATTTACTTATAATTATAATTGCTTCATTTGTTGAAGTTAACGCTGTTAACTCAATTATTTTTTAAACCTAGGACAATAAATACTGGGCAGTATACTTAAGATATATATTTTTGATATCAGTATTTGGTATTCTAATGATTATTCTGATCGTTATCTTTTAAGGATAGCCGAGGAGAAGGTAGAAATATTCCGGAAGAGACCTATGTATGATTAGGATAATGCAATAGCTTATGTATTATATATTTGGGGATTGTTATTATCTTGGTTCATTGGAAAAGTGGTAGCTAGACGTTTTTGTAGAAACGATTATCTACTCTTTGATTTATGATTTGTGCTTTAAGTTAATTATTAAGCGCTCCCATTATTAATTATAAAATAAATGAAGTCTACACTTCCATTTATAAAACAAAATTATCCAGATAGATTTACTCGTATTATAAAAACGTATTTTTATTAATTGCAGCAGTATTATTTATAATTTTTGTATCTAAACCTTAATACTTAAAATTAATATTTTTATAGGATTATATTTTGACTTTAATGATCTCTTTGTCCGTTGTTTATTATGAATCTACTTCAGAGAATTTTGGGATTGTCTAGCGTAAAGCTGAGCGTAAGTTCCTCCTATCTTCATTAGCGCTTGATGGTTACCACTTTCTACTACTTTTCCGCCTTCAACAGCATGAATGACATCTGCTTCTAGCAGCGTAGATATCCTGTGTGTGCTAATCAAGACGGTTCTATTTTTCATAAGTTTTACAATTGCATTATGTATCTGCCGCTCTGATTCGCTATCTAGCGCATTAGTTGCTTCATCAAGCAGTAAAATTGGTGCGTTTTTCAGTATAGCACGTGTAATAGCAATGCGTTGTCGTTGACCGCCAGATAGCTTAAGTCCGCATTCACCTATTCGAGTATTATAGCCCTTTGGTAAGGAAGTAATAAAAGAGTGTGCTGCAACTTGAGCTGCTGCATGCAATTCCTCATCCGTAGCTTCGGATCGAGCAAAACGAATATTTTCAGCAACGGTATCATCAAAAAGGACAATTTCTTGACTTACCAAAGCTATTGAATCACGTAAGCTATTTATAGTTAAAGCACGCACATCGCTTCCACCAATAGTGACTGAGCCACTGTCTACGTCAAAAAATCGTGGAATAAGATTAATAATAGTACTTTTGCCAGCACCGCTAGGACCAACTAATGCAGTAATTTTGCCAGCTGGAGCTACTAAATTAATACCAGCTAACGCTTCATTTCCCTCGGAATAGCTGAATCTCACATCCTTTAGAGCAATGTCGGCTGGAGCTCGTACCATGGCTTTTGCATAAGGTGCTTCGACTGTATTTGAACGATAATCAAACAGGACAAATAGCCGCTCAGCCGCTGCCAAACCTTCCTGCAAAGTTGTGCTAACTTTCCCAAGGCCGCGCAACGGTTGATAAATCATTAGTATAGCAGTAATGAAAGAGAAGAAAGCTCCCGGAGTCGTTCTTTCTTCAATAACTTGATATCCTCCATAAACGATTATGGCTGCTATAGCTAAACCACCGAATCCATCGACAATCGGCTGCACAGCAGCACGTACTAGGCTTTGCTGGTAAGTTATTTGATAAATTTCATTACTTAACGCGTAAATGCGTTTAGTTTCTGATCTCTCCATTACATAGGCTTTGATCACCCGAATACTCTGAAAAGACTGATTTAGCAGTGTTGTTAAATTTCCCATACAGACTTGTACTACACTAGAAACTTGCCGCATGTGTTTACCTAATTTTTGTATAGGCAAGATAGTGATCGGTGTGATCAACAAAGCGATTAATGATAGCTGCCAATCTTGGTATATCATTACTCCAAACAAGAATATTGCCGATAAACCGTCACGTATTAACCCAACTATGGCACTAGAAGCTGTTTGACGTAAAGCCTGGACGTTGACAGTAAAGTGTGATACTAGTACTCCCGTAGATTGACTTTGGAAGAATGCTATATCCTGATTGATGATATGAATGAACAATCTAAGTTGAACGTCTGCTACAATTCTTCCTCCCACTTTAGCAAGGAGAGCTTCCTGAAAAAAAGATGCTAAGGCTTTCACCGCAAAGGTTATCATTACCGCAAAGCTAACTAGCCATAGCATAGAATAGTTTCTTTCTACGAAGACTTTATCAACAATAGGATCCATTAACCAAGCGGTAACAGCTGTTGTTAAAGCTACCATCACCATGGCAATAGTAGCGTAAACTAACCATTTTGCGTATACTTGTACGAAGGTTTTCCACAAGCGAAACAATAGCAAGTCGGTACAAGTGTCTTTTAGCAAAATTTTAATTTTTTTGTGATTTATACCGATCATTTGATTTCTGATTTTGTTGACAGTAGGCTTGCGAAAGATTGCTAAAATGCTGGATATTATAACTGATACTATTCGCCGTGCAGCTTGGTGGAATCTCATGTTAGTTGATCATGGCTTTGTGCGTGTATTTTTTTTGAATAAGTGCAGGGTTGATAAAGATCTTTGGCGTTCTGCTCAACCTAGTCCTACTCATTTGCGCAAAATAAAAGCAGAAGGCTTTAAAACAATCTTGAATTTACGAGGTTTCCGTAATGACGCTACCTATACTCTGGAACGTGCTGCATGTGCAGAACTTAAACTTAATTTAGTCGATTTTCCTATTCGTTCACGCTCAGCCTCAAACAAGCTAACTATGCTAGCTAGCATAGATATTTGGAAAAACTTAGAATATCCAGTATTGATGCATTGTAAATCTGGAGCAGATAGAACTGGATTTATGGCAACGATGTATTTATGGCAGCATAAAAAGGTTCCTTTACGCCAGGCTATGAAGAACCACTTATCTTTGCGTTATGGACATGTCAGACAAGCTAAAACAGGAGTTATTGATTTTTTTTATGAGCAATACCTGCAGGCAGAAAAAGAAAGTGGAATTACTTTTCGCAATTGGGTAGAAACAATTTACGATCGTGATGCTATGGATAATGCTTTTAAAGAGAAAAGCGTAAGCAATATTTTGATCGACTGGCTTTTGCGTCGCGAGTAAAAATTATTGCTAGATTAATAATATTATTTTATTCTATATAATAATGATTAATAATGCTGTAAGTAAAATATTATCGATTATTTATCTAGCTATCATTTATCGATTCTAAGATTAAGACATTATCATGAGGTCGTAGTAGTATAATTAAGATGGTTTTGCTTAGGCGAGCGATTAATTCTTTTGAGCAATTTTGCTAGTTGTTATAAAAAATAAATCCATATCCGGATTTATAATTCTGTCTATAAATGGCTCGTTAAAAGCTTTTACTTTACTATCAGAGTATAATATTTTGTCTGTTTCTCTATAAACAAGGTTTTTTTACACAAAAAGGTAGTATATGGATGATTATTTATCTAGTAGTAATTTGAAGTGAAATTAATTGACACAAACAATACCCTACCTAATTCCAACAAGGTTATTCACAGTTTTGTGTTTTTGTGAATATCATGTTCTGCAAAAGCTATTAAGGCGATATCATCAAAAGTGCTAAGATCAGTTTTAATATAATTGCAACTCTTTATGTTTGCTACAAATTTGTGTTATTTGTTATAAATTTTGTGTAGGTTGACTTTATCGTTGTTTATATCTCACCATCTATATCCCCCCATTTTTACCATAAAATTTCCTCTGATTGAAAGAGATTTCATTGAACTTATTATTTCAAGCTTTTGCGAGCACTGTTGTTAATCATAGACAGTAAGATATTGCTTTCTGTTATGAAATTCGCTTCGATATGATTATTATCATAAACTTAGGCAATATTGCATTGGTACGTAATAATATATTAGGTGGAGGCTAAATCAAACTATCTTAGTTACTATTTTTTACGATTAAAGCTTGTTATTAGTTACAAAGTAAAAATTTGTAAAAATATATGCAAAAACATAAAAATATATGCAAAAACATATATTGTGTACATTAAAGGAATCTTATCTAGTTAGCTAGATAGTGATTGTCTAATTTATACTTATCCTTAGGATAAGTAATTTGTGTAATTATTTAAGATTAAATTGTAAAAAATTTTATTTAATACCTAATATATCGCTCGTTTGGAAATTTTATTATGTATTCAATTGATGAAAGATTATCGCTTGATCATTTATAGCAATCATTACTTATCCGTAGTCATATTATATTAATGAATTAACTAGCGCTGTTTTGTGATAATTTGCTTTATAGATTTTTAGTTAGTATTAGATTTTACCAATCATTCTGTAGCTGGTAAGTTAGCAATAGCGTAATTTTGTTGTATTAGAATTATAACTTAGATTAAAATTGTCGTTTTAACTTGCTAGTATCTGCAGCATTGCTAGTTGATCTTTTTAATGAACTATTGAAAATATGTCACATGGGACTACGATACTTAGCTTTTATATCAAAATTATTCGAGATGGGTACTAAGCTTTGGCAGTTATAGCTGAAATTAATTTTATAATCATCTAATGATTTCCTAGTTTTTATTTATAGTTTTATCAGTTCTATAGTTTTATCAGTATAGATATGCTTGTGCTTTATGAATGATTTGCTTCCTGATTTGGATTTAAACTTACCTAATCCGCGTAGAGATCAGCGTGTTGTCGTAGCAATGTCTGGTGGCGTTGATAGCTCAACAACGGCTTGTCTATTGAAGCATGCTGGTTATGACGTTGTTGGCATTACTTTGCAGCTTTACGATCATGGTTTAAAGATTGGTAATGCTGGTGCTTGTTGTTCTGGTAAGGATATTTATGATGCTCGATTAGTAGCTGAAGTAGTTGGTATTCCGCATTATGTGTTGGACTACGAAAGCCGTTTTCGCGAGAGAGTGATTGAAAATTTTGCTGACAGCTATTTGCGAGGCATCACTCCTATCCCTTGTGTGCAGTGCAACCAAACAATTAAGTTTAGAGACTTATTGGCAACAGCTCGAGGCTTGGGCGCATCTGCGCTGGTTACTGGCCATTATGCACGTAGAGTTCTTGGATCTCATGGTGTTGAACTTCATAGAGCTATCGACTTAGCTAAAGATCAAAGTTATTTCTTGTTTACTACTACAAGAGAACAGCTTGAATTTTTACGTTTTCCTCTAGGAGATTTTAGGAAAAGTCAGACTAGAGATTACGCTCATCGGCTTGGTCTAAATGTGCAAGATAAGCCAGATAGCCAAGATATTTGCTTTGTGCCTAATGGCAAATACTCAGAAGTAGTTAAAAAATTGCGCCCTGGAGCATATGAACCAGGTGAAATAGTACATATGGATGGTACGGTAATTGGTCGTCATGAGGGTATTATTCACTATACGATTGGCCAACGCCGTGGCCTTGGTATAGGCGGTAGAAAAGCTATGGATGGTTTATCTCATACCGATCCTCTTTACGTGATTAGCCTATCTCCTGAAACACATCGAGTTGTTGTTGGCCCGCGCTCAGCATTGGGAACGAATCATGTTATGGTTGGTGAATTAAACTGGCTTATAGGGGGACTTGATGAAAATATTAACCTATCTTCTAGTCTTCGCGTATTTGTAAAACTTCGATCTTCTCAAGAAATTACTATGGGTACCTTGTATTTGGCTGGGGATAGCGTCAAGCTGATTCTTGACGAGATGCAATTTGGCATTTCTGCAGGACAAGCAGCAGTCTTTTATGACGCTGATGCTGGCAATCGTCTGCTTGGAGGTGGTTGGATCATGAGAACTAGAAAATCTGTGGAGCAATAGATAAGGAAAGAGTAAACGTAATGATCTAAGAGGCTGATTAGTTTTAGCATCTTCGCTATATTTTGTATATATGTGTCAACTAGTTGAATAAACAGTAATTTATATTGCTATATTAATTATATAGAGCAATATATTAGAGATTCTTGCTTACTATTTTACTGATCCTATTAAAAGAATATTGTATTATTGAAGCTGTTAGGTTGTTTGAAGTAATTGCTATCATTAAGCAATGACTTCAATTAAGAAGTGGTATATTTGTCTATATATCAAATTCTTTTCTGATCCATTATGGAATGCATAGGAAGAATTTTTTTGAGTTTTATGGAGATATTTTTCATTTTATTTGACGAATTATAAGGTCATAATCATGTTATGATCATCTATAAGAGGTAGATTGATTTTGTTTTTTATTATGTTTAATAATAAGTATTCATTAAATAATTTCATAATGATCTAACAGGCTAGAAATTGTAATTACCTATTGCTTTATTTACTGCTAAATGTATTAATTTTCTTGGCTAGTTCAGCAATATACTACTTTGCTATCGGGGAACATTTATGCATACAGGCTGGGAAGAAATCTTCAAAAATTGACTCTATTGGCTATTGTGCTGTCATTGGTGGGGGACTATAAAGTGATGAGGAGTAAGTAAAATTTAATTACTAATTTGCTACATAAAGATTAAACTCAAATAACAAGACTATTATAGCCAATGTATTAATAGCATTGTTTAGTTAAACCCTATATTCTTTAGGTGTAAAGAAATACTAGGTCGATTTTACTCTATCCATATAGAGTAATTGATTATATAAATTAAGGTACTATACTCAAAACATGTGTTACATAGTATTTATCACTATTACTATAATGTTTGGCTCTTAAAGAGCTACTCATGAATATAAACTTAGGAAATTTTAGCAAACTACATCATTCAGATATGATAATTAAAAATTCTTTACCGATTATTGTTCTATTTTAGCCTTAATAGTTGATTAATTGGATAGTTAGTTTATGGCCATCCGCTTGGCTTTTCACTATTGTAAATCACACTATGTTTCAATAGTAGTCATTAGGGTACAAGTGTATGCTCATAAATACATCCCAATGAACAGCATAGACATGCCATCATAATTAGAGCAGGGAGTCAATATTTTGTTAATTGTTGTGAAATGCACATTTAGCAGATTACTGTAATTCAGTTTTTGGGTAACTATTGGACTATTCCAGTAAAGAAAAATAATCAGCTTAGTTTATCTATTGCGTTTTATTAGTGCTATAGCCCAGACAAGTTGCGATTGTGAATTTTGGTACGTACATCAAGTTATTTGTGTTTTGGTATTGGATAGATAAAATTTAAAATTGTTTTGGCTGATATATTATTCTAAACAATAGAAACGGTGCTTGTCATAACTTTGACTTTTACATAAATAATATAATTTATGCGTATAATTAATAATGTCAAATATATGGCTAAATAATTAGCTGTTAAACATAATTACAGCTGAAGTGCATATATCGAATGCGCTGTTGATTTAATTTCAGAGCCATCTTTAAACTAAATGCTTATTCCGGTAATGCTAGATTGATATTAGCGAAGAATATTTTTGTTGTTCAGCATTTCTTGTGATACAAAGTGGAGTAAATCAGATCATTCAATTATGTTACTTTCAAGTAAGTAATTACTTTAAATTAGATAATAATAGCTAATTCTTAATAGTTTTGTTAAGACTTTCTCGTAAGCTATATATTGACTTTAACAAGCATTATACAAGTATTTCAATTACTTAGCTATTTATAAGTAAGAGTAATTCAGGTGAGTAAATTAAATCTAATACAACTAGGCAAAAATTTTTTTTTGTTTATTACTTCAGCTACCTAAAATAAATTAACCTTTAGTAATATTTTATTTACTTAATATTAGTTTTTTTTTGTTAAAATCATCATTTTAATTCGATTGGTTGCTTAGGCTAGGAAATGGATTTTAGTTTTTTTAATCTATATTCTATAGATACTTCTATCGCTGCTGCTAAAATATCAAATATTTAATCTCTGACCACGAGAAAGATCGGGTAGAATGTATCATTCTGTGTATTTGCCTAGGTTTTTTTAATTATGAAGCTAAGTAATAAAAAAATTATTTTGATAGTAGGCGGTGGAATAGCTGCTTATAAAGCACTTGATTTGACTCGTCGTTTGCGTGATCGTGGTGCAATTGTCCATGCAATATTGACTAAGGCAGCTGAACATTTTGTTACTCGGTTATCGTTGTCAGTATTGACGGAAAACAAGGTTTATACAAATTTATTTGAATTAACAGAAGATTCTGAAATGAAACATATTAATCTTTCTCGTTCTTCTGATCTTATTATTGTTGCTCCTGCTACTGCGGATTTAATTGCAAAAATGGCTAATGGATTGTGTGAAGATCTTGCTTCTACTTTATTGCTCGCAACTGATAATGATGTGCTAATTGCTCCTGCAATGAATTTGCGTATGTGGGAGCATCCGGCAACTAAGACAAACTTAACGAGGCTAATATCCAGAGGAGTACGAATAGCTTGGCCAAATAAGGGATATATGGCATGTGGCGAGCATGGATTTGGTCGTATGTCTGAGGTAACTGATATTGTTACGGAGGCGGAAAATTATTTTGTCAAGCGCTCTGGTTCTCTCGCTGGGCGTAAGGCAATTGTAACCAGTGGACCGACATATGAGTCTATTGACCCAGTTCGCTATATTGCTAATCGTTCTTCTGGCAAGCAAGGATATTCAATCGCTAAGGCTTTGGTAGATTTAGGATCTGACGTTACTCTAGTTAGTGGCCCCACTAGCGAACCTTATCCTCTCGGAGTAAATACTGTACTGATTGAAAGCGCTACTGACATGTTAGCAGCTTGTGAGGCAGCTTTGCCTGTTGACATCGTGGTATGTGCTGCTGCAATTAGTGATTGGCGAGTAAAAACTATAAGCAAACATAAGCTCAAGAAGGAATCTGGCGGCATTAAAACTTTACAACTTATTGAGAATGCAGACATATTACAGATCCTTTCCCAAAAGACTGAGGGTAGACCAGCTTTAATGGTTGGTTTTGCAGCGGAGACAGAAAATGTACTAGAGCACGCTATGGCTAAGTTGACTCGCAAGGGTTGTGATTGGGTTGTAGCTAATAATGTTTCTTCTGAAGTTAATACCTTTGGCAGTGATAATAATACTATTTATCTGCTTAGCAACGATAAACTAGAAAATTGGCCAACTATGACTAAAGTTGAAATTGCTCATCGTCTTGCCGCCAACATAGCAGAGTATTTTCAGAGTAGGAATTTTACATGAGCCTTTTTATTCGTGTTGTTCGCTTAGCCCATGGAGCGGACTTACCGTTACCATCCTATAAAACTAGTGGTTCTGCTGGAATGGATTTGCATGCTGCTATTTGCGCTTCGTTGAATCTAGTGCCAATGGAGCGCGCGGTTATTGCTACTGGGTTATCAATTGCTTTACCTAAGGGTTATGAAGGGCAGATAAGAGGACGCTCAGGCTTAGCGCTTCGCTACGGCATTGCTTGTTATAATGCACCTGGGACCATAGACAGTGATTATCGTGGTGAGATCAAGGTGATGCTAATAAACCTTGGTAAGAAAGTGGTGACATTTGAACACGGCGATCGCATTGCTCAACTAGTGATATCCCCTGTCATCAGTGTAGCTTGGGAAGAGGTATATGCTTTAGAGGATACTAAGCGCGGAACTGGTAGTTTTGGTTCTACTGGATTGAATTAATCAATTTTTATCTTTTAAGCTGAGCAGTAATCAAATCTAGGCAGTTTTTTGTTTAACGTAAACTTGTTATTCTTATTGATCTAAAATAAAAATCGAATAATGACCAAATTGGGGAGGGGTGCATACATAAGCAGATTGTCAGATGAGTTAAGATAGTCAATGTTTTAAAGCAATAATAATTAATATGAAATAATCTACAGACATTGTTCTCTTGTTAATTAATTTATCTCTACTGCAATAAAATAAACTTGATAAAATCTTATTCTCTAAGTGAATTAAATATGTTAGTCAGTTATAATCTAAAAGATATTTATATCGCTTAACGAATTGACTAATGTAGTATGCAAAGTGCTGTTGGCTGCGATCAAATCTCCCGATTTTAGCAATGCAACCCTACCTTTAAAGTCGCTAATATAGCCACCCGCTTCTTTTACTAGCAAAATACCAGCCGCTGTATTTCTGATGGTTAATTTTTTCTCCCAGTATCCATCAAGCCGGCCAGAAGCAACCCAAGCAAGGTTTAGTGCTGAGCTACCGAAGCAGCGCACACCAGCGCTTGTTTCTCGCAGTTTAGCTTGCGATATGCTAAATAAATTTTTATTATTACTAATTGCAGAAGTAGGAATGTTAGTAGCTAACAAAGCTTGCCGAATGTTACTACGGCTAGATACCCGTAAGCGACGATTGTTGAGATATGCTCCGGAACCTTTTTCTGCCCAGTAAAATTCATCATTTAATGGTTGATAAATTGCACCAGCAATTATCTCACCTTTTTCTTCAAGTGCAACAGAGATGGCAAAATGCGGGATTCCATGTAAGAAATTCTTGGCACCGTCAAGTGAGTCAATAATCCAACGCTGTTTATTCGGATCAGTACTTTGAAGTGTACCTTTAGCTTTCATTAAGAAACCGTATTTTGGTCTAGCTTGCTTCAGCTCTTCGTATAGTGACCGTTCGGTTTGCCTGTCGGCAGTTAATACGAAATCTATAGGGGTCTTTTTAGAAACTTGCAAATTTTCAATCTCGCCAAAGTCTCGCCGTAGGTTGCGTGCTGCTTTTTGGCAAGCCTTGAAAATTACATTATACAAGGCCGAATGAACGGCCATTAGTATATTCCTCTGTGGCTAAATATTATTTTAAAAAAAACCAGACCATTAATTGTCATTCTTCGCGCGCTCAACGTAGCTGAAGTCTTCAGTTTTCACAATAATACAAGCTCCAGTTTCAATATAAGGTGGTACTAAAATTTTCAAACCATTTTCTAGAAGAGCAGGCTTATATGAGGCTGCAGAGGTTTGTCCTTTAATTACAGAATCTGCTTCGACAATTCTCATAACTACTGTGTGTGGTAGGGAAATAGATAGCGGCTCTTGCTCGAAAAACTCGATACTTACCGTTAAGCCATTTTTTAAGAATGATCTTTTATCACCTATCATTCCAGCATCAATCTCTATCTGAGAGTAAGTAGTTGGATCCATAAAGTACAAGATATTGCCGTCATCATATAGATAGGTTGCTTCACGTTGTTCTAGACGTATAACTTCGACCTGCTCTCCCGCACGAAAACGCTCGTTTATTTTCGTACCATTTCTAATGTCTTTCATCTCAACCTGATTAAAGGCTCCACCTTTGCCTGGTTTTACTGCCTGGGCTTTAGTAATAATCCAAAGTCTTTTTTTATGCTCCAGCACGTTGCCGATGCGTAGTGCATTTCCATTAAACTTCATTAGGATTCCCGAATAATTTAACGAAAAAAAATTATATAAAGCAAATCGCTTTTTAGCACATTGTTGAGCAATATGTCTAGATTGATCATTTTACTAAAAAAATCAAAATTTAATGACAATACAAATGATTTAATAAAAAACAGATCATTATATTTCATTAATTATTATAATCTAAATTTTAACGTTGTTAAACTATTAAATTTTCCTGTTAAGAGTTACGTGCTAAATATAGAATATCTAATATAATATTGTATATAAATTCTAAACTATTGATTTATCCATTAGACAATATTAATTAACAATGCTAGGCATTGTTAATTAATATTGTCTAATTCTAAAGTTAGACTTTACTCTATTTTGCTAAATATAACCAGTTATAATTAAGCGATTAAGTGATAATTCATAAAATAATAGTCTCAAGCTTTAATCACGCCATAAAAGTTTATTATAACAAGGTAATTTTCAAGCTTTTCATTGTTTCAAGAGTTAATGATGTCATTGGTTTCTGGTAAGATGGAGATCTTTATTCGAAAAATATATAGTTAGAAATAAGGTGGAGAAGTTAGTCAGTGTTTTATACTTAGAAGCATCTATAAAGGCAAATTCAACTATCCCCAATAGATGCTTAGTAATTTTTAATGTATTACTAGTAGATAAAAATATTTCACTAGATCCAAATTATTCTACTGCATCCTTAATAAAGTGTATTAATCAAGGCATTATTGAATGTTATTCATGCTAAGCGAAAATAGCTAATTACGTTAATCTTACGATTAAGATGTTAAGTTCAATGGACTGATCAGTGCAGTCAAACAATATAGAAATAAAAATATTTTATGATGAGGATATTCTATAATTTATCGTCCTATGAATATAGGAATGCTTTGTTCGAAATGACTAACATTGATCGTTTTTAATTAGTGAGAACTGATAAATAAATGACAATTTTTGATAAATTTCTGTTGTTTTATTACGTTCTTTAAAAAAAAAGAACGTAATAAAACAACCCTTCGCTTAGCATAAACAATTTCCAGACCGCAAGCTTGCACTTGTAGCATTCTAGTTAAGAGCAAAATCAATATTATTTTTTTTACACCATTAAAAAACACTAAATAATACGAAGAACAATGTCTTGATATTTTATCAAACTATACTTTTACTTTGTAAAGTACCTCTTAAGGTAGAATTTTGTTGGTTCACCATAACGAATAATTAAATGTCATCTATGTAAATAGATAAGCTTGCCATACAGCTGTCGCTATCTTTTTAGCAAGATAAGCCCAAGAATGTGAGCGCTATAATTATTGATTATCGAAAAGTTACAATAATTATATTAGATCATCGTCATATGATTCTCATTGAATAAATTCGCAATTTAAATTGTACAAATCCACCTAGCATAATATACCATAAAGTAAAATACTTTTAATTAAAGTATAAAAATAAGATTCAATTATTAGTTAAATTCATAAATTCTTGTATTTATTATCCATACTAATATAAACTTGTAAATATGCTAATTTGAACGAAGGAAAGATAAATTAAATATGATAGCCTTCTTTCAAAGCTTATAATTCATTGTCAATGACAAAGCAATAGCATAGACTACAAAAGTCAAAAATCATTGATTTTTATCAATTAATGTAATTACTTAGTCAAAATTCTGGTTTGATTGTAGTGAATAGATAGCAAATTTTGCTTTTTACCTTCGATTTTTATTCAAAAATTTTCGCAATTAAATTATAAGCCTAGGTTCAGTAATAATCATTATATTTTAAGTTTTAACACTGTTTAGTGGTTTGTTTAACTAATACATTTGTTTGTTAAAAACTATACATTTTAGCAGTGTGGATTTATTTTCGGTCTAATATATTATGAAATAAAACTTTGGCTATTTCTAATGCTTCCAGTTTATCTATAAACTGTCTGCATTCACAAGCATAAAATAATGATCTGTCTATTAGTTAGGTAATTTTGTTTAAGATTAAATTCTAGATTGACAATCTTATACGACTATGTATTTCTCAGCGAGTAATCTAATGAATGTGCTAACGTCCTTATCTATAAATTGCTATCGCTTTGTCTTATCATTAATCAGATCCTTTTATTCGCCTAGCATAACGGTAACCATGAGGAGAATTTGTTTTTTAAATTAACAAGGATGCTATTTTGTCTAGATTTGATTTGCAAGATATAATTAAGCTTAATTGAGGCAATAATAAAGTCAATCGGTAATTTAGAAAATTTTACGTACCATCAATCGTTAAGAAGCTCCTTCTTGAGAGTAGAATGTTACTACGCTCTATCTGATTGGCTTTTAGCTTCTTTGTCAGTAATCAAATTAATCATTAGTTTATCTTGATGTTGGATACTATACGGCGCAATTTTGACTTGCAGGCTTTTTTATCTGCAGTAAAACCGCCTCTAATCCACCAATTTTCTACTAAACGTAGCAATTCCCCAATTTTTGGCCCAGGCTCAACGCCGAGTGCAACTATATCAATGCCAGTTAGAGGGAAAACAGGCGGTGTCCAATGTCGGGCAATAGCGAGATCATTTTCAATATCCTTCCCCGTTTTTGCTGCGAGAAGCATTCTAGCATTGATAAAGTTTTTAGCGCCTAAGCGATATATTGTTGTTTTGCACTCGTAAGTATTCATCAGAGGATTTTTCGGTGTCGCAATAGCAGCAGTTAAGCGTTTTGCATCAGCATTAGAAAATTTAAGTCTTTTAGCAACTGATCTAGCTGTATTTGACTCAGCTAGTAAAGCAGCAAGACGACTAATAGGATTTGGATTCATACCGTAGCAACGCTCGATATTTATGAATTTTACGAGTTGGCTTGCATCAAATGGACCATCCCACAAATACTTTGCTACACCACTTTCTGCCATGATAACTATCACTTCTTCTGCCATTGGAGCAATTAACAGCCGAGAAAATTCTTTCCATACTCGTTCGCCGGATAGCGAAGATAAACTTGGCGCCAAATCAACACAAGCTTTAAGGCTATCAATATCAAGCTCTTTATCCCCATACTCAGCATAGAAGCGGAAAAAACGAAGAATTCGCAAGCAGTCCTCTTGAATTCTAATCTGCGGATTACCAATAAAGCGAATTCTTCTGGCACGAATATCAGCAATCCCGGTAGTAGTTGGATCGTAAAGATTGCCATCCATATCAAGATAAACTGCGTTTAGAGTAAAGTCTCGACGGGAGGCGTCCTCGAGCCAATCTTCTGTGAAGGATACCATGGCATGACGGCCGTCGGTATCCACATCTCGGCGTAGGGTAGTAACTTCTACGAAAGCACCATCGATAAAGATGGTTATAGTACCATGTCTTATTCCAGTAGGAACCGCGTGCAAACCCGCTGATGTACATAGAGCAAGTATATTAGCAGGCAATGCATTAGTGGCTATATCAAAATCAACAACCGGCAAGCCAAGCATATGATTGCGAACTGCTCCGCCGACAAACCGCGCTAAATAGCCACTGTTGGTTAATAAAGATAAAACGGGACTACAAGGTGGATGATGCATCCATTCAGCAAATGCTATACTTTCAACCGGTTTCATGTGAATACTAACTCACTGCTCCAAAGAACAGTGTATAATTTGCAAAGGTTACATTGAACCTGAATAGTAGGTTTTACTGGATCGTTAGTATAACAAAGTTCTTAACCATCAGGACAGCTATTTCTAATAAAATATTACAATAAATGTTTTTAAAAGTTAAAAATGCTTGCTTAAAAACAGGTCTCTTTATTGAAATACATTACGCATTTCGATTAAGAAAAATCTACTAAATATATATTATCATACGAACTATTAGCAATAACATTATAATTAATATAATAAAATTATGTAATAGATTTCAATAAAAAATTATAACATTATAGATATCAATTTATTATCATTCCAGTCTTACAAATGAGTAATTAGATTATATTATTTATTCTTATAATATTATTTATTCTTATATTGCGTCGTCTTAATTTATTCATATAATAAACATCTTATTTATTCATATAATAAACATTGAAAACAAATTATTTTAAAAATTTCTGTTTATACGAAATTTCATTGAATGTTAACTAATATATTTTGCTGAAAATCTATTTAATTTATAGTTTTAGCTTTTACCAATTTACAATTTGGACTTGGGTTAACTTAAAATGTTTAATCAACAGGCTGCAGATTGACTTTAAATCTTTCATAACTAACATTGGTGTTTATGCGATGTTTAGTAAGCTGCTAACAAATTGATAGCATATTAAGTGCAGGCACAAAATTATGATGGATGTATTGCTTCCGTTCATAATTTAAGGCAAATATCATAATTTTTATGATCTTCTTCTCTGATTCTGTGCTGTGATATACTGTTGTGGACGAAAAAAAATTTCTCTTTAAAAGTGATAAATTGCAGCAAGATGCTAGATCAATTACCCAATTGGCTGACTATTTTCCGCATTTTGGCTGTAGTGCCGATTACTATATGTCTCTGGCTTGGTGGAGAAACTCTACGATGGGTTGCCTTGATCTCATATATATTAGCTAGTGTTACCGATTACTTTGACGGTTATCTTGCACGAGTTATGCAAGTTCAGTCGGGAATTGGGCGTTTACTTGATCCTATTGCGGATAAACTGCTGGTCGTAGCATCACTGCTGACACTAGTAGCACTTGATCATATTTCTGGAACAACTGTTTTGGCAGCTTTAGTAATCATGTTGCGTGAGATAATAGTTTCCGGCTTGCGTGAGCTTTTAGCAGAACTAAGAGTTAGCATACCAATTAGTCGTTTAGCTAAGTGGAAAACAACGGTTCATTTAATAGCAATCGGCTTTTTAATTATTGGAGATGATTCCCCAAAATGGATAGACTCCACAACAGTAGGGGAAGTTGGTTTGTGGCTAGGTGTAATCCTGACACTATTCACTTGTCAGGATTATTTAGTTAAGGGAATACGTTATGTTTCCTCTCATCAATTTAGGCGCTTTCCGAAGAGGAATATAGAATTTAGGCGCTTTCCGAAGAGGAATATAGAATAATTTTTATTTTAGATAGAGAATTTTCCCATTTATAGAAAGGAACTGTCTGCAAGTTCGTCAATAACTTAAATTTATCAATAAATATTTTGATTCTTACAATAGATTGCTGTTGCTTGTGCTTGCGTCTATTGTAGTAAGCGTAGTGCGAGCATTGTGTCGTAATACTACTTTTATCATTGTTTTGATGATCTTAGTGTTTACTCTAAGAAAATAATTTAGCGCTTGATTTGTTTGATAATATCATTCAATCATAGCCATGATTGAATGATATTAATTTAGGTTAACTTTTAAAATTATTTGTTGGTATATTTTGCATCTTGCACTGCCAGTCGAAAGGTTTGTGTTTGTATAAGATAATTTTTGTCTATAAAATGACATCAATTACTTATCTAAAGTCTTGATAAGCTTACGAAGATTAACAATTGTGCATTCGTTAACACCTTAAAATTCCACTAAAGTTGATTTTATGTATGAAGCATATAAAATGTATAAAGCATATAAAATTTTTTTTATTTTGATTTTTATTTTTATACTTGTTCACCCAGAAGGTTTTTATAGACATATTTTATTTGGTATGATATAAGACGTTTGGCTTGATATTTCGATTTGCTTTTGTATCTTTACTTTAAAGAAATTAAATAAAATAGATTTAGGTATACTGTGAGCTTTATCAAAGGCTTTGCTAGAATAAGATGCTTTCAGCGCGATGCAAGCTTTTGTGGAATCTGAGATTAGTGGCACCTAAACTTTGATAGTATGCTTTTTATCGTTTATTTTTCTTATTAATATAGCTTATTTTATAATTGATTTGTGCTCTCTCTAAAACAAAGCGTAATCATGATTGTATTTAGATCTTTAGGTATAAGATAAGATACTGGCCATTAATAAAAAATACAGATGAGTATCTATTATAAAGTATTAATTTATATGAATCAGTTACGTATAAAAATTTTTACTAAAAAAACTAGTACGTATTAGCAAAGTTTTGTAATAAACCTCTGTTATTGTCTTCAATTTTATAAAGCGGGCGTAGCTCAGTGGTAGAGCACAACCTTGCCAAGGTTGGGGTCGTGAGTTCAAGTCTCATCGTCCGCTCCATAATTTTATTGTTTATCCTCTACTAGCAGTTGTTTATTATTAGCTATGCTAGGCGTCTTTTCAAATCGATTGGAACGGTTTTATGAATTGTTGTCAGAATCTCCTTAAGATACTTTATAAAGAAAGAAGTAATCAATCATTGATAGATAAACTGCTGAGAATACTAGTAATTAATAAATACTATAATTAATGTATTCTTGTTATTAAAGAAGGGTCGTATCTTTAGAGCTTGTTAGATTATGCTGTAGTGGTTTTACCAAAAAAATTTTATTCTTTGCATCTGGCAAATTATTGGGTGAAATAAATTTCAATTATTTAGTGGTCAGTTAGCACTAATTATTCAACAATTAAGTCTATTGTATTATCTGTAACTTGATTGATTGTAGCTTGTTTTATTTTGTTTGCTTCTATTTGCTTTTTATTCAATTTGGCTTTTTATCGTTAGGAATTATAATGATTACCTTATTTTATGTTTATGATTTCTACAGTTTATAAAAAAAGTCGTAAGCTGGTACAATAAGTTAGCTGTTTGTTTGTTTGTCGCTGTGACAAAATAGTTCTGGAAGATAACTTTTTGCCTTAAAAAGCTAAATTGTAGCACCGGTGCGTATTTTCAAAATGTCAAGAAAAATAAAACTTTATTTTTAAAATGAATTATTTTCGATTCTGAAACAGCAAAGCTGGAAAAGCTGATAAAGCACTAGTAATGACAACTAAACTCCAATTTATCTTCACTTACTGTCTAGCCCTAGGCTAAAGTTCAACTCTGTTAGATGTGCTAATAAGACAATTAACTGCTCAAAATCCTTTTACTTATCATTTCCTTCGTGCTCAAGTAGGCAGTAATATACAAGAATGTATCTTTATGAAAAATAGATTGGTTTAGTAAATGATACTACTTAAGTGGTTGTATGCTATTAAGAACATGAAAATCCAGGATAGCTCGATTGAGCAATGCTTTTTAGCCTCGTTTGCGAATCATTAATTGAGCTGTGCTTACGCTGCTTTAGCGATCTTCAGATATATTTTATAGATCGCGGGCTTATAATAGAAATAATCATGACCGCTAAGATTATTCTTGGCTCGCGCGGATCGTTGCTGGCTCTTGAACAGACTAGAGAAGTTAGCGAACGGTTAATGGCAACTTGGCCTGAGCTAAGAGAGGAGGGAGCGATCGAAATACAAAAGGTGAAAACAACTGGAGATGCTGTAATTGATCGTCCGCTTATTGAGCTTGGTGGCAAGGGCATGTTTATCAAGGAGCTGGAGAACAAATTGCTTTCTGGAAAAATTGACGCTGCGGTACACTCGATGAAAGATATGGAAACTACTATCGCCAAAGCTACCGTACTTCAAGCTGTATTACCGCGTTCAGATCCGCGGGATGCATTTATTTCTTGCTGTGTCGATAGTTTTGATTCTTTGCCGGGTGGCGCGCGAGTTGGTACTGCTTCAGTCCGACGTGCCGCTTTAGTGCGCAGTCGACGACCAGATTTGCAAGTAGTTTTGTTTCGTGGTAACGTAAATACTCGCTTGCGTAAGTTACGTGAAGGCCAAGCGGAAGCAACTTTTTTAGCGGTTTGTGGCTTAAAACGTTTAAATATGGAGCATAAAATTACTAGAATAATGGGGACGGATGAATTTCCTCCAGCCGTTAGCCAAGGGGCCATTGGTGTGCAGTGCCGAATAGGCACTAGTTCGACTCGTGAGGTTGATGTTGCTCGGTGGCTTTCTGCCTTGGATGATTGGGCAAGTCGTACAAGGGTAATAGCGGAACGCTCGATGTTAGCAACATTGCAAGGTTCGTGTCGTACACCTATTTCCGGTCATGCGGTGTTAAATGGTAATCGGCTAACTTTGAGCGGCTTGGTGTTGTCATTGGATGGAATGCATCGCCATTCTGTGACTGCTAGCGCTATTGCTAGTGAAGCAGAATCACTTGGTCGATGGGTAGGTGAGAAGATTCTATCTCGCTGTGGGCGCAATTTTCTTGTTTGATAGCTTATGCAATTACGGCGGGTTATAGTTACTCGACCAGCAGCAGCGATAAATGATTTTCGCTCTGAGCTTGCGCGATATAGGATTGAAGTGCTGCCAGCTCCCATGTTATCGGTTAAACAAGTTGTTCAAATGCCAACTATTACCGATAATGTGCAGGCAGTTTTGCTAACTAGCGGAAACGGGGTGCAGGGTGCGGTACGACTAGGAATAAGTCGTGATTTGCGTGTTTTAACAGTTGGCTATGCTACCGCGCAGGTAGCTATTAAGGCAGGTTTTACTGCGGTTACTTCTGCATTAGGTGACTCTCTATCTTTAGTCAACTTGGCTATAAAAGTATGTAAACCAAAGAATGGACCATTGATCTGGATAAGCGGAGAATCAGTGAGTACAGATTTGGTTGCAACTTTAGCAGGCTATGGGTTCTTAGTGTATCGTCACATAGCATACTATACGATCATGTCGACAAACATTCCATTAAGAGTGGAAGAGGCCTTGCGTGCAGGCTTAGTAGATGGAATACTATTTTTTTCTCCACGTAGTGCAGAGGCTTTTGTGATTCTTGTAGGGAAACGATCTTTAGAGGTCGCGTGTTCAACGGTATCGGCGTATTGTTTAAGCGATTCTATTGCTCAGGTGATTTCAGAACTTAACTGGGGCGCTATACATGTATGTAAAATGCCGACAAAAGCTTCTCTTATCCAGGCGATGATTCTTAGTTGATTGGTCTACAATTGTAGAAAGGGATTATTTTATGGTTAAGAAGTCTAGGGCGGGGAATAAAAAAAATGCTCTCAAGGATAAAATAGAGGGAGAGGAACATGGAATGGAGGAGCTCCATATATTTACTAGTAAACCGACTGCATCCGAGAGGATGCCTAATATCTGTTAGTAATAAAGATTCATTAGCTGTCAGCTCTAATGTTGTTTCTCCTACAGCAAACTATAATGATAAATGTGATTTTGATAGAAAAAATGCGGGTTTAATGGTCACGCCATCTCAGAATTCTGCTTCGAGTACCAAAAAGATAAAGGTTTCTCATTGTCAGACTGGGAACGATGCAAACACTAGCAATAATACCGTAAGTGATAAAAAAGCTAAACTATCAAATGAGAATCAAAGTCTAAGCGTTGGTTTCATGCGTTTAATTATTATTATATTTATTATGTTGGCTATAAGCATTGGTTATGTCAGTTATTCGGAGTGGCGCGAAAAAGCAGAGCAATATGTGTCTATGGTTGATGTAACCTCGCCTTTGGCATTGATCAATTCTATTATAGGCTTTTTAAAGCCAGATGTATCTAATTCGTCGGAAGATATTAGATCTCAAACTAATAAATACGGATCTTTAGATTCTCTCTTCGACTCTCTTGCAATGTTGAAAAAAGATTTTGAGTCGCTGCAAGCGCGCTTAGTTGTCTTGGAAACTAAGACTAATTTTTTGCCCAAAATAACCGCATGGGTTAATTCAACAAAAAAAAGTATCGATAGCCTAACTGAGCAAATTGATGCGATGGATAGCAAAGTTCAAAGTCTATTTGCTACTATAGCAACTTTTCGCTACAGAGAGAACAGCGGGAAAGATAGTAATTTATTTTTGCCAACCGCTTGGGGTTTGTCGGATCGTTTATCTATTTTAGAACGTAGTTTTTTAGATATAAAAGGACAAAAAAATTTTGGATGGCCGCTTTTCTCTTCTGATGATTTTGTTATCTTGCAAGAGCGCATAAAATTTTTGCAAAACTCTTTTGAAGACAGGGATGCCAATCTGATCGCTCGACTTGACGATATAGCTGTTGCTCAAAAAGAGCTAGAATACAAAGTAGAAGAATACCGAAATCAAAAAAAGAAGGTTGGGGCTTTCTTGGTCGCGATTGATCTTTTACAGGAAGCTAATCAAAAAGGTATTTCTTTTGCGACAGAACTCGACGAATTAGAAGGTGCTGCTTGGGATCAGCTGAAAATTGCCGACGCTATTGTTTTTTTACGCAATCATGTGGATGGTGTACCTTCGATGGCAGACTTGCGGTATAGTTTCCCATCTTTTGCCGAATCGATAATCAAATCCGCATCTTCAATCGGTAATTCTAATAATATAGTTGACAAAGTAATGAAACGTATATTTTCGTTAGTAACATTGCGACGCACCAAAACAGATGAATATAATTCTCTTGACGCTATAATTAATCGAGCTGAAGCAGCCGCTGATCATGGTGATCTTTTGATGGCAGCTAATTATTTGGACGCTTTAGTCGGTAAATCTGCCGAGGCAGCACAGCCATGGATCACTGCGGTAAAGGCGCGTTTTGCTGTAGATCAAGCAGTGCATACTTTGCATTCGCAAGCTCTTGCTGTACTCTTGGGAGATTGAATAAATGCGAGGATCACTATTTTATCTTATTCAGCTTGTTGCTTTTGTCTCTATCGCAGTTTGGCTATCCCAGTACCCCGGATGGGTTAGGATAGATTGGTTGGATTGGCAATTAGAGACTTCATGCGCATTGTTTTTATTAGCAATTAGTATGATAATCGCGATAGTATTCATTGGGCGGAGGGTTATTTATGGGCTTATACAAATTTTCTTATCAGTATGGCACTACCGTAAAGTTTATCGCGATAAAGCTGGCTATCAGGCTCTCGTTCAGGGCATGGCAGCAGTTGCTGTTGGTGAAGTAGGTGATGCTAAACGTTTCTCGCGTGAAGCTGACTATCTTCTAAGCGATTCATGTTTAACTCGATTGCTTTCTACTCAGGCGGCCGTACTAGGAGGGGATTTAGCTGTTGCTGGACGTTATTTTGCTACTATGAGAGACAATGAAAATACTGCATTTTTTGGGTTACTGGGCTTGATGCGGTTGGCTAGTGCAAGAGGTGATTATCCTTATGTTCTACAGCTAGCTAAAAAGGCAAATAAGCTTCGGCCAACCTCTGTTAAAGTAGCCACTACAATTGTGTTCGCTCTCGCTCAGGATGGTCAATGGGAAGAATCGCAGTCCGTTCTTCAGGATTTTGTTAAGAGAGGACTTATTTCTAAGTTAGCTAGTAAAAGACATCGGGCTGCTCTGCTTATAGAGCGTTCAAGATTAGCTAAAAACCAAGACATGTCTCTGATTTTTGCGGCTAAGGCTCGAGAAAGTCAACCGGATTTTGTACCTGCTATTGTGGCAGAAGCGCAGCTACTAGGGGCTATGGGACGTAAAGATAAAGCCTACACGCTAGTATCTAAAGAGTGGAAACAAACACCTCACCCAGACCTGGCTACATCAATGCGTATCTTGTGGAAAGATGAGATTGCTGGATCTATGTTATTAAGTAAAATACAGGCGATGGTGGAAAGTTTACCCGAACACACTGAGAGCCGCTTAGCTGTTGCTGAAACTGCATTAGATAATGATTTTTGGGGTGAGGCTAGGGCGCAACTTGCTTCCTTAGCTCCGGATAACATTGGACCTCGAGCATGCATGCTTTGGGCGAGATTAGAAGAGGGTGAACATGGAAACTTAATGAAATCTCGTAACTGGATGGAAAGGGCATCTTCTTCTTTAAGCGATCCGGCATGGACTTGTATTTCTTGTGGCTCAGTTACTCCCTTATGGACTCTCGTATGCAGTAATTGCTGTACATTTGAAACAATTACTTGGATTCGTCCGCCAGTAGTAATTTTTCCACCAGTCTTAAGTAGTTTTCCGCGAAATGGTATAGACCCGGCTAGATCTTCGATGATCTACACTTGAGTTTCTGAAACAAACAAAAATTTGTTTGCTAACTTAAGTTTTTGTTTATTTAATATTTTGCTTTAAGGTTAGGCGATATTTATTTTTAGCGTAACTTAGGCGTTAAATCGTATGAAGAAAAGCTAGTAAGCTATTAAAAACTTTTTTTTGTCAAAAGGGCTTCTGGTCATTAATATAATTATAACTAATATTGCATTTTTTACTAGGATAAAGTTTCAATTAAAAATGTTCGTAGTTTATCTACTAAATAGTAAATAATTTTTAAGATAATCCTGCTAATTTTTTCATGCAGTATGAAGTGATTATTATTTCTATATTGCTGAATGGAAGAGAATATAAAGGAAACTTAGATCTTTATTTGTTAGTTTTATTTATATATTTTTGACATTGGTTTGATTTATTTTTTGCATTGCCTTTTGGCTGGGAAAACCGTTATCAGCGGGGTAGGCGGAAGGTTAGTAATAAACTAAGTAATTTTTTAGAAATGCATAATTAATATTTAAATTAGCGATAAATGAGTTATATTATGCACGCTATTTATAATTTATTTAACAGCAAAAGCTTTAGATATACAAGGAAGCATTTTTATTTATATTTAAATCTGTGTGTAGCTTTACTATTTTAACGCATAAACTATAAGTTTATTTAATAATGTATTGTCACGTATTTTACTTTATACGGAATTGTATTCCGGAGGGAATTTGTTTAAGTTATTCTACTTAAAAATCTACTAATATTGCCAAAGCTTTATATTTTCGTTTAGTTTTAATTAATTATGTAGGGAAATAATTTAATGGTTATTAACTTTTTCTTTGCCGCAATAGCTCAGAAGGTAGAGCAACGCATTCGTAATGCGTGGGGCGGGGGTTCAATTCCCTCTTGCGGCACTGTTATCTTTATTTGATTTATTACAAGATATTATAGTCTTCTGTTAAAATTAAAATAATTGAAGTTGATAAGTAACCTAATTTATAGATCAAAATAGGTATTATGTTGCTGTGACTTTTCTACCCCCCTACCCCATTTGTAGGATTAGGTCTGTATTTGTTTTCTGTATTACTCATAATCTTTAACATTTAATGCGTTAGCAGTTTTAGGCTAGTTTATTTTTTAAATTATCAGCCTAGACATATCGATTTGTATTTTAATAACCTTAAAACAAACGATTTCTTAGTAATATTATTTATCTTAGTAATATTATTTAACCTACTGGAGAAATTAAGGAATTTATTAATCGTACAATAGTTACATAATAAACTTATTGTCATTGATTAGCTTATTATTAAACAAATTCAATTAAAAATGTCATTATGAAAAAATTATGAAGTAATACTCAATGTATTGCTGTTAATCCTAAAGTAAATAACTATTCTGTTAGCCCGATTCTACTTATATTAAGTAAACATTTTTTACATTGAAGCAGCGATACATATAGCATATTAGATTTTTAATATAGCCCGGTAGCTAGCGAAAGCTTAGTTAATAGATATAATAATCCTTTGAGTTTTAATTAACATAAGATAATCATGATGTTTTACTATTTATGCTCTGTTCGTCATTAAACGATAATTTTGGTTTTGTTTAATAAATTTTATGATCTTTAGTTGATAAACTAACTTATAAAAAATATTCCCTACATATGGTAGAAGGAAATTAATAAAATTATCAATGTGAATACTTAACCATACTCTGTGGTAAAAATTTAATAATTATAAAATTTCTCTATTTAGATCACTTTATACAAAAAAGCATTTAATCAATTACTTATCAGGATTTAGAACTATAATTTTAATAAAATATCCAACCGCGTATAATATACGTTTTCTTTTTAATTATGTATTTTTAACAATAAAAGTAATCTTCTTAATTATCGAATAATTTATGGTAGTGCGTAGTAATTTGCTTGTATAATTCAGGAATTTTGATCGAGTCGTTTTACATGTTTTAATATGTAACGATATTTCTAAAGTCTTTGGAGACATGTTGTGGTTACAAGTAAAGATATACGCCGAGCTTTTCTCGATTATTTCACTAATCGCCAACATTTAGAGGTTGCTTCCAGCTCGCTTATTCCTCGCAACGATTCAACGCTGATGTTTACTAATTCTGGGATGATTCAATTCAAAAACGTCTTTACTGGTGAGGAAACCAGCGAGCATACAAGGGTTGCTACCTCACAAAAATGCATGCGTGCTGGAGGTAAGCATAATGACTTGGATAATGTTGGTTATACAGCGCGTCATCATACGTTTTTCGAGATGCTTGGTAACTTTTCTTTTGGTGATTATTTTAAAGCTGAGGCTATCGAGTATGCTTGGAAAATGATAACTAGTGAGTTAGGCTTGCCGAAGGACAAGCTGTTGGCAACTGTATATGCTGAAGACGACGAAGCTGCTAAGCTCTGGAACAAAATAGCTGGTTTACCAGAGCGAAGAATTATTTGCATTCCGACATCAGATAATTTTTGGGCAATGGGTGATACTGGTCCATGTGGTCCATGTTCAGAGATATTCTTTGATCATGGACCTTCTCTCTCTGGTGATTTGCCCGGTAGGCCCAACGGAAATGGGGATAGATTTATAGAAATCTGGAATTTAGTTTTCATGCAGTATGAGCAAATTACACAAGAAGAGCGCGTTGAGCTACCTCGACCATCGATCGATACCGGTATGGGTTTGGAACGTATTGCTGCGGTTTTGCAGGGAAAGCATGACAACTATGAAATCGATACAATGCGCCATATCATTGAGGCTTCTGCGGAGATTTCAGGGGTAGATCCGGATGGAGAGTTTAAAGTATCTCACCGCGTAATTGCTGATCATTTGCGTGCCAGCATTTTCTTAATTGCTGATGGTGTGTTGCCTTCAAGCGAAGGTCGTGGTTATGTTTTACGTAGAATTATGCGTCGAGCTATGCGTCACATACATATTATGGGCTGTGTTGATCCAATTATGTATCGCTTGGTTCCCACAATTGTGAGCGATATGGGTGAAGGATTTCCGGAATTGATGCACGCATCTGCTTTGGCTACTGAGACTATTAAAACGGAAGAAACCAAGTTTAAGGAAACTCTGGATCGCGGCCTAAACCTCTTGTCTGACGAGACCGATAAGCTTGGGTTTGGTCAGCCTCTAAGTGGTGAATTTGCTTTTAAATTATATGATACCTATGGATTTCCTTTAGATCTTACTACTGATATTTTGCGTGGTCAAGGCAGATCTTTGGATCAGGCTGGTTTTGATATAGCTATGGCCCGTCAGCGCGCTGCTGCTCGTAAATCCTGGTTTGGCTTAGTCGAGACTTCTCCAGATCTTATCTGGTCTCAGGTCCGTAAAGATGTCGGTGCAACCAAGTTTTTAGGCTATGATAGTACCTCAACAAATGCTCTGATTTGCGCTTTGATCGTCGATAGTAAGCAGGTTAGCAGTATACAGTCGAATATCGACGTTTTGGTTGTCGTAAATCAGACTGTCTTTTATGGAGAGAGCGGAGGTCAGATTGGTGATACAGGTACTATGCGTACTTCCAATGCTGCTACTCTAACAATCACCGATACTAAGAAAAAGTTTGGCGATCTTTTTGTTCATGTTGCTATAAGTCATGGTGGAATAATTAGGATTGGTGACTCGGTGGAAATGCTAGTCGACGTTGATCGACGCGATCGAATACGTGCTAATCATTCTGCAACTCATTTACTACACGAGGCTTTACGTAGAAGGCTTGGTAATCAAATTGCTCAAAAGGGCTCGTTTGTAAAGCATGATCGTCTACGTTTTGATTTTACTCAATCAACTGCTATGTCTAATGATGATTTATTATGGGTAGAGAATGAGATTAATCACCGAGTATGTCAGAATTCTTCCGTGATTACACGTCAAATGACACTGGAATCAGCTCTCACCGAAGGATCTACAGCACTATTTGACAAAAAGTATGGTGAAAAAGTACGCGTTGTGTCTATGGGGGGAGGGATTGAATCAGGTAACAAGTTTGCTTGGTCAGTGGAATGTTGTGGTGGAATTCATGTGCAAAGGACAGGGGATATAGGTATAGTAAAGATCATTTCGGAAATAGCTATTTCTGCTGGTGTACGGCGAATTGAGGCTTTAACTGGCGTAGATGCGTTAAATTGGATAAATTCCCACGAAAAGGTTCTTACAAAGGTTGCAGCTGAATTAAAAAGTACTCCAGAACAATTGCCTGTTCGGGTTCATGCTTTGATCCAAGAGATTCATCGGCTTAAACGTGATTTGGTTAATAGCAGAAAGCAATTAGCTTTTAGCGGTGGTATTACTAAGAGTATCTACGGAATCACCTTCACTATAAGGTTGCTTGATGGTATTCCTGCTTGTGAATTAAAAGGCGTAGCTGATGGCCTCAAACAGCAAATCGTCTCTGGTGTTGTTGCTATTATTGGTAGTAATAATGGTAAATCCTCATTGGTAGTCGGTGTTACTAATGATTTGGTCGGTCGGTTTAACGCAGTTGATCTAGTTCGAGCTGCTTCATTTGCTATTGGTGGCAAAGGTGGGGGCGGACGTCTTGACATGGCTCAGGCAGCTGGCGGTTACAATGTAACCAACGGGAACGATAAAGCTATTGCAGCTATTGAAGAGGCCCTAGCTTCTTTAGCTGTTTTGTAAATTATATACATTTAAGTAATACCGTTTACTTAGCTTTCTTATTTAGTTTCTTTACACTGTTGGCAGTGTGTTTAACTTAATTATTAATCACTAATAAAGCATAGCTTGCGAAGCACTGAGATTGACTTGTAGTAAGGTTGATTATATCAAGAGTTTGTAATCCGGGTATGTGAAGTATATTCTAATCACTAATGCATGGTAATTACTGATTAGTATAAAAGTTGATCATCTGTTTTACCGTTATCTTAACTAATATTTTAATAGTTCAATAATTAATTGGGCTGAATTTGCACTTACCTGACATGTAGTACAATAATTATTTCTTTAAATAGCTTATTTTATGTGCATATTAATATAGCTTTTTTTATTTTTACTACTTACATTATATTATTTAATTAAACATTCAAATAGTAACTTTACTTATTGCAAAGCAATAACAATTACTATCGATGACGCATTTGTTAATTTTTTTTAAAGTAAAATTTATTCATCATCATTAGCTAAAACTGATAAAATGATTCTATTTACAGTTTATCGTTGACGAAAATAAAATTTCTATAAGGCGATATATTTGCTATATAAAATGATTACTGTGAAGATTTGTATATTCCTTGATTTGTTAGGCACAATAAATCCTTGTGGCTTGGATAGATGAGGTATTCAAAGTTTTTAGGTCAAAAACCAACAATCATACCTAATCTGTTAGACTTATAACCATTTAAGTTTATGGAAACTAATGATCTATAAGTTTACTAAGATATTTTTGATAAAAATTAAATTAAATATAGCTCAAGTATAGAGCTAATCTTCTTATGATAAAGAATCAATTTTTACATATTTATAGCCAAGAGAATAATGGATAGTGATCTATTACGATAATAAAAGGACCTAGGAATGAGTTATTGTATTTTTAAGCAGATTAACGTTCTTTATTATTTCTTATTATTAAATTTTTTTTAAAAAACATTTTTATTTTTACTAATTCGCTACATCTGAAACGATGGTGACAAGTTTACATTTTACCTACTTCGCAATACCAACATCCTAGCTATTGATAACAGCTAGGATGTTGGTATTGTTTGAGATAACTGTTAATTCGAATATATGGCGCTAGCTAAAGTGATAAAATTTAGTGAAACTTATTACTGATTAACAGCATGTAATTGTGTTACAATTAGCCAAGGATGCATTTTAGTACAGTCAGGTAAATATCTTTTAAGGTATAAATATCAGCTAGCGGTACGTGCTCGTCAACCTGATGCATAGTTTTACCTACTAAACCAAATTCTACTACCGGACACAATCTTTTGATGAAATTAGCATCTGATGTACCGCCATTTGTGCTCAGCTCTGGACGTCTTCCGGTGATTATAAACGTAGCGTCTGATATTAACTTAGATAGTATGCCAGGTTCTGTAAGGAAACTCTCACGTAAGCATTCGGTTTTGAGCGTGTAAGACACATTCTGATTATCAAAAAACTTACGAAACATAAGGTTAAGCGATTCTGATGAATGGTTATCGTTAAAGCGTACGTTGAAGGTAGCGTGTGCCTTGGCTGGAATAACATTATTGGCTAGATTGCCCACGTCAATCGTTGTTATTGATAGATTGCTTGGTGCAAAATGTATTGTACCCTGGTCTAAGTTATCATTGATGAATGGTGTAAATATACGGATTAGTTGGTGTACCGGATTCTGGGTGAGATCTGGATAAGCGACGTGCCCTTGGATACCTCGCAAAGTAATATGTCCTGTGAATGAGCCGCGACGGCCGATCTTTATTGTATCTCCCATAACTGTGTGGTTAGTTGGTTCTCCCAAGATGCACATGTCAGGAATCTCGCCGTTAGCTTCCATCCAATTAAGGACCTTAATGGTGCCGTTAATACCTTGAGATTCTTCGTCGCCGGTGATCAACAAGCTGATTGAGCCTTTGTTTCCACCGTAAACGAGATATTTGTCAACTGCAGCGATGAAAGCAGCAATCGCCCCTTTCATATCTACAGCACCCCTACCCCAAAGATGATCTTTAGCTATGATACCGTCAAATGGTCTTACACTCCAAGATGTTACGTCATCAACTGGTACAACATCTGAATGACCAGCGAAACAGAAATGCGGTGCGGTGTTGCCTCGACGAGCATAAAGGTTTTCAATTTTATCTGTTCCATACTCCTCAAAATATAATCTATGACATATGAATTCCATCGATTCTAACAAAGATTGCAATAAATCTATAGCTCCACCTTCCTCAGGAGTCACGCTGGGACAGCGTATTAAATCTGCAGCAATTTGAACAGGATCAAGGGACTGTGATAACGATGTGCTGGTATGAAAAGAACTTAACATATAAATATTTTCATATAATCAATAACGGAGTAAATCATTGATTGATGTTTTTGACCTAGTCTGAGCATCCACATTTTTAATCACTACAGCGCAAGAAAGCGATGGACCTTGCATACCATTAGGTAACAATCTTCCTGGCATTGATCCAGGCACTACAACTGAATAAGCCGGTACACGACCTATATGAACTTCTCCGGTATTGCGATTAACGATGTGGGTCGATTTAGAGATAAAAACTCCCATAGAAAGTACTGCGCCTTCCTCGACGATCACGCCTTCAACCACCTCACTACGGGCACCGATAAAACAGTTATCTTCAACAATAACTGGATCAGCCTGCATCGGTTCGAGTACACCACCGATCCCAGCACCGCCGGATATATGCACATTTTTGCCAATCTGAGCACAAGAACCAACTGTAGCCCAAGCATCGATCATACTGCCATGATCGATGAATGCTCCAACATTGACAAAGCATGGCATTAATATTACGCCTGAAGCGATATGCGCAGAATAGCGTACTACACAGTGTGGAACCGCACGAAAGGAGGCATCGAGGAATCGTTGTTTATTCCATCCAGAGAATTTCAAAGGAACTTTATCCCACCATAAATATTTTCCATGTTTCGCATCTTCTGGACCGCCGAAAAATAATTGCATATCGTTTAGTTGGAAAGACAGTAATAGCGCTTTCTTAACCCAATGATTAACCATCCACTGGTGATTACCTTTAGGCTGGGCAGTACGAATTAAGCCAGTGTCCAGATTTTCTAAGACGGTTTCGACGGCTTCACGGATTTCACCTTTGTTAGAAGCGCTTATGTTGTTTCGGTTTTCCCAGGCATGATCGATGATATTTTGTAAATCATTATTCATAATTTTTAATTTTTGTTAACAGTTTAAAAATCAAGCGTTGCTTAGGATACTACATCCAAGTAGATAGCAAGCTAGTAGGAGAATGTTTGCATCAGTTATTTTTCTCTATTTACTACAGCCCTCAAAAAGCTAATTATATCCTTAGCTATGTTTTGCACGTATGGTTGATCGCAGCCAGCTTTAGCCCAGTTGAAATCGTTTTCTAGCCAAACCGTAGTCATCCCAAGATCTGCAGCTGGTTTTAAGTTGTTAGCTATATCTTCAATCATTACTGTCGTCTTGGGGTCAATACTTAACAAACTAATTAGCTTATCGTAAGGTGCTGGATCAGGTTTAGGTGCATAATCGGAAGCGACTATATCATAGATATGATCAAAATGGTGATTGATGCCTAGTCTTTTTGCTACTCGTGCACAATGATCTGCTAACCCATTGCTATAAATAACTTTACGGCCTGGCAGCATCGCCAGTAATTTTTCCAACTCTGGCGCTGGATCGATGTCATTGACATCGATATCGTGCACAAATTCTAAAAAAGACAATGGATCAATATTGTATTCGATCATTAAACCGCGTAAAGTGGTACCGTAACGATTGAACAAATCGTACTGTAGATTCCTAGCCAATGTAAGCTTTAAATCAAACTTTTCCTTAATAAATTCTGTCATCCTATCTGAAATTTGTATGAAAATGTTAGAACGTGCCGAATATAGTGTATTGTCCATATCGAAGATCCAACAGTTGATAGTCTTTGTTATCATTTAGTGTATTAATCCTTTGATTTTAAAGTATGCGTATATTTTAATACGGGTCAAAGTTCATCATCTAAGAGTCATTAACTGCTAATTTCATTTTAAGAATATACTTGGCAATGTAAGGCGAGCCAAGAAGAAGAAATTTATTAATCCACTCAGGATAACCATTGTATACTAAGGGCTTAAAAATATACCATCATAAAAAGCGACTATTTATATTATAAGATTATCTTTATATTAGGGTATAAAATGATAATTTTAAATCCGCTAAGCAAAGGTTAGTAACAAGATTGCTAAAATATTAGGAATAAAAACATAATATTTTAAATATAAGTTGATAGTTTATTTTTACTTTTTGTGTAAAAATAATGCTTATTACCGACGATTAAATTACTGTATTGCACAACTAATTGTATAATGCAGTAATAAATTTGCTGCTTGTATTGCACAATTGCAACAGCTTGATCGAATACTTTATTTTAAAAATAAGCAAAAATTTTACATTAATTTGAACGATTTTTAAATTAATGTAAGGCCTTCCATATATCCAGAGATAATAAAAACGAAGGAAGCATATTTTAAATTTGTGTTAAATTAAACTAATGCAAATCATAGTTTTTATTTATTGATTTTATTATCAATATCTCAGATATTATTCTTAACGCAAATATGCAAACGCAAGTTAAATAATTTGGCGTATGCAGGCGAAAAAGAATTCCTTAACAGATCTTAGATATTTTTACTAATTAATGTGCTGTTAATTAATCAACTATTAAATCTATAAGGCTGATAATACTTTTGCTAAAGTAATCTCTAGGATTGTTAGTGTTTTTGATAACATGAGCAGTTATTTTAATAATACCTATATAACTAGGTGCATAAAAAAGTTATTCTAATTTTTAGAGCGCTACTAAAATAGTATTGCGCGTAATAAAAGTATTTATTCATTATAGTTAATGAATTTAAAGATAAAATTATAAGCATATTAATGTAGTTTAGACTTATACGAAACCAATAAAACATTGTGCTATTGATTTTGGATGTTTTAATATGCTGTAATGCTAGATCTATAAGGGGATAATTTTTATATATATGTTAAAAATTAGCTCAAGGGAAAGTTAAGACTTAGGACAAATAAAATTGCATTATTTAGGATAATTTTAATCTTATCTTTATAGTCAAATTACCAACTCGCTATGCTACAGTATATTTTGATTGATTTAATCAAAGCGGCTTTAAACTCATGGTCTAATTTTTAGCCTAGAAGATTGTAGCGCTAAGTCTAGTCTATGTTATACTTAGAAAGTTTTTTAATCACTTGACTAATTAAATTTTTAATTTATGCAGCTAAACTGCACTATTTAAAAAAACAATAAGATTATATTGGTTTGCTTATTATAGGCGTTAACGTTTTAGGGTTATTTTTATTCACTATTAGGTATTAAACTTATATGATATTACTATACTGATTGATTGTATAATCTGCTAATAACTTTTTCTTAACCGTATTTTTGTTCTTTTTATCTAATGATTAACAAAGTGATAAATGATAGGCTAAATTTTGTATGCGATTACATGAATAGATTTGCTCCGTATCTTAAGGGCAGCTTATTAGAAGCATGATTATTGCAATTAACTAAAGAATATCTATTACTTCAGAATGAAAGCATTTCAATAGTAGGTAAATAGACTTAATAAAGAAGTGACAATATAAATCTAATGCGATAAACTAAGTAATTATTTTTTATTTCACTAGTTAATTAATATTTTACTATCTTTACTTGGTAAAAACGCTTAAATTTTTTAATTGGCTGATTAAATAAAAATTCTTCATGAGGATTAGTCAGCATTATTGAACAATATTGAAAAAGGTGTTTAAAAATAGTTTGATATACAGTTAAGAGAATACCCCTAAGGATAAGTTATTGGTCTATAAAATTTTTAAGACAAAATTCTCTCGAAGAAGTTAGGGCTAATTATCTATTAATTGGTGCATTTTGAATGCCTTTTGCATATCTTTATCGTATACATAGATGTATAATTTAAGTTGATTGGCTATGGTGCACTAGGTATTTTGGTTAATCATGAACTTTAAAAAATCGCTGTTCGATTGAATAATATGGAGGCTTTGAAGACTATATCCTCAAGTGTAATGTTATTGTTTTTAAGCGATTTTTATTCTCTCTTTGAGGACTTGGATTTAAACACAAAGAAGCGGATATTTATTGCTCTCTTGCTCAATTTTAAAAGGAGAACACATGGCACGGCCTGTGATTGGCATTCAATGCAACCGCTATCTAGCTGAAGGGGTAATTGAAGCTCAGCTCGTTGGCCAACTTAGCATTGAGGCAGTTGCTGCTGTGGCTAGTTGCACGCCACTTCTAATTCCTTCTATGCCAGATGCTTTAGATATTGATGATCTACTAGCAGTGCTGGATGGGGTAGTGTTGACCGGAGGTCGAGCAAATATACACCCTCACTATTATGGAGAGGACTTGACAGAACAGCATGGCGAAATGGATCTTGGTCGAGATCGAGTAGCCTTACCAATGATACGAAATTGCGTAGAACGTGGTATTCCAATTCTCGGCCTATGTCGTGGTATTCAGGAAATGAACGTTGCTTTTGGAGGTTCACTTCATCCAGAGATTGGAGATATGCCAGGAAAACACCGTCATCGCATGCCTAAGGGCTGCAAAGATCCAGAGATTATCTTTGCTTTACGGGAAAAAGTACGTTTAACCCCAGGCGGAACAATTGCTACTATGCTTGGGACCGAAAATATTGTAACTAATTCACTGCACGGCCAGGCAATTATGCGGCCTGGTCACCGAGTAATTGTCAATGGTGTTGCTGACGATGATACGATTGAAGCAATCTCCATTGCTGATGCTGCTAGTTTTGCAATTGGAGTGCAGTGGCATGCAGAATATAATGCTGTTGCTGACCCTGTTAGTAGAGCGCTGTTTGAAGCATTGGGTGATGCTGCTCGTGTACGCCATCATTGCAGGACTATCAAATAAATAAATTACTCAATAACTTAAATGTTGTATCTATCTTGTATAATTTAGAGAAGGATACAAGTAAACAGCAAATAATCGGTAATTTAACGAATTTATCACTTATTTAAATTACTGTTTTGTTAAATTTCTACAGTTAATTACTGCTACTGTTGTAAGTCAGATAACATAGTATGATGGATTCTTGTCTTGATGATAAACATTATCAATAACAATGATGTGATATTTCTTATAGTATTCTAGTGTAAAATATTTTTAATATTTGCTATTGACAGATTTTGCTTGGGTTTCTTTGCTATTATCCGTAATAATATACGTTGCTTTGGGGTTATCATCCGATAATCAAATAAGATAATTTTGGCTTTTGCTTTGATATTGAGTTAATCTAAAAATTAGGTTCTCTTCTTGGAGAAGGATCTTGTAGTTTGGATGCAGGGCCAGCACAGTCGTTAGTATTTATTTAAAAGATATCCAGCTAGTTAGTTATGAGGTAGAGAAACGATGTTTACTTGCAATTGAAGTATCAATTTTATGAGCAATATAATAATTGAAATAAGTTTTATTTACTATGTAGTATTTGGTTGTATGAGCAATGTATTCTTAATTGCTTACACTTTTTTATGCAATTAAGAATAGTCACTTTTATTATTGCATGATTATTACATAATAACAATGGTCATATATTAGCCAAAGGCTAAACTATTAAAGCAGTTAAATTATCGATTTAAATAAATTTTTATTGTCTGCGTTAAGTCAAACGAAGCTATTGTTTTAGGACAATTTAAGATTAAGCTGACTTTGGTAAAAATTTTACCACATATTAAGGAAGTTTAGTCAAGTGATAGATTAAATTTATATTTAATTGTGGAAACATTAGTGCTGAGGATCGACATAAATCGAGGAAAGATTCGTTATATATTTGATACCTGGCATATCTTTAATAGCTTCACGCAAACTACTGGAAGGTTGATAATTGTCTGGTAGTTTGATGCGGACGTTACCGCGACTAGTTTGGATAATAATATAAATACGGCCAAATCCGTTTACTTCTTTTTCTATCAACTGTTTAATTTGTTCTAGAGATGAACCATTGCTGAGAAAAATTTCTATCCCGGATGCTACCCGATCGATCGCCTGGTTTAGTAATTCTATTGATGAGGCTGATAATTGTAAGTTGTTGTCTTTAATTCTTGCGTTAGCACGAATCAGGAGTGGGTCTCCTGATTCTAATAAATCCTGTGATGTAGCAAATAGTTTTGAAAACATGGTTAACTCAAATACACCTTTACTATCAGTAAATTGTATAACTGCAAAATGTTTGCCAAACTTAGAAGTGCGGATTTGTTTACCAATGACTATTCCAACCATCATCAGTTCTGTTTTTCCGTTCTTAGATAGGGTTTCGGAATATGCTTCGCTAGAAGCGATAACCTTCATTTTAACTAAATTTTGTGCATAGGAGTCTAACGGATTGGCTGAGAGGTAAAATCCAAGTGCATCAAATTCCGCACGCAGGCGATCTATACTTGTCCAGTCTGGTCTCCTTTTAGGTAAGATTTGTTTTTGTAATGCCGAATCTTTTGCGAGATTAAAAAGACTTATTTGCTCAGAGTTTCGCTCACTTGCCGCTATGTTCAGGCGAAGCATAATTGTATTAATATTTTCAAATAATTCTGCACGATTGTTGTGTAATTCATCGAAAGTCCCGGCACGAATTAAATTTTCGATCAGACGCTTGTTTACTTGATTGGGGTTAATACGATCAACAAAATCTATTATACTTTTAAACGGCCCGGTTTTATCTCGTGAAGAGACTAGTAAGCTCATCGCTGAAATGCCAACATTTTTTATTGCAGTAAGAGCATAGCGAATACCGTAGTTATCATTTTCAAGCTTTTCGACTGAAAAATTCTGACCTGATTTATTAATGTCTGGAGGTAGTAGTTTGATATTAAGATTGTTTAATTCTTGACGCAATACATTTAGTTTATCTGTATTGTTCATTTCATAGGTCATTGATGCTGCTAGAAACTCAACTGGATAATTAGCTTTTAGATAAGATGTTTGGTAACTAATCATAGCATAGGCCACGGCGTGAGATTTGTTAAAGCCATATCCTGCAAAAGCAGCGATTTGATCAAAAATACAATTAGATTGATTTTTGCTTACTCCATTTGCAGCTGCTCCCCTAATAAATTTATCACGTTGGGCATCCATTTCCTTCTTAATTTTTTTACCCATAGCTCGGCGTAGCAGGTCTGCAGTACCGAGGGTATAGCCAGAGAGTAGCTGAGCAGCTTGCTGCACTTGCTCTTGGTAAATCATTATACCAAAAGTTTCCTTAAGAACTGGCTCCAAAATAGGATGCATGTAATCTACCTGTTCTTCGCCATGCTTACATGCGATGTATTTTTCTATGTTTGCCATCGGTCCAGGGCGATACAATGCAACTAGCGCAACGATATCTTCAAATCTATCAGGACGCATGCGTCGCAATACATCACGCATTCCTGAACTTTCTAACTGAAATACACCAATACTATCGCCCTTGGTTAGCATGGAATAAGTTTGCTCGTCGCTAAGAGAAATCTTAGATAGATCTATTTCTAGTCCTCGTTCTTTTAATAGGTCAACGGCTAACTTGAGTACGGTTAGAGTCTTCAAGCCTAAAAAATCAAATTTTACAAGTCCAGCCTGCTCTATCCATTTCATGTTAAATTGAGTGACTAACATATTTGAGCGCGGGTCACGATAGAGAGGTACTAGATTGTTTAATGACTTATTACCTATTACTATGCCAGCAGCATGCGTAGATGCATTGCGATATAGTCCTTCCAACTTTAGAGCAATCTTGATCAAGTTGGCGACATTTTTATCGGCTGCACTTTGCACTTGGAGCTCTTTTTCATTTTGAACTGCTTGTTTCAAGGTTACTGGATTATTAGGGTTGTTCGGCACCAATTTGCAAATCCTGTTTACCTGGCTGTAGGGAATTTCAAGTACACGACCGACGTCGCGCAGAGCGGCACGAGCTTGAAGTTTCCCAAAAGTGATAATTTGAGCGACACATTCTCGGCCATATTTTTTTTGCACGTAATGGATTACCTCATCACGGCGATCTTGGCAAAAGTCTATATCAAAGTCTGGCATTGATACGCGCTCTGGGTTAAGAAAGCGCTCAAATAGTAATCCCCAGCGTAGCGGATTTAAGTCGGTAATTAATAAAGAATAAGCAACAAGTGAACTTGCGCCTGATCCGCGTCCTGGACCAACCGGAATCTTTTTTGTCTTAGCCCATTTTATGAAGTCCGATACGATAAGAAAATATCCCGAGAATCCCATCTGTTCGATAATCGCTAACTCCATATCGAGTCGTTTGCGGTAGGGAATTGCAGTTTTTTCTCGAGTAGTAGCATTCATCTCCTTATTATAAACATAAAAGTTTAAACGGTTTTCTAGACCTTCATTAGCTTTTATTCGCAATTCTTCGGCTTCAGTTCTACCATCTTGCGTCTCAAAGCTTGGTAGTATGGGTGCAGTCTTTTCCGGCATTACCGCGCAACGTCTTGCGATTACTAGAGTGTTGTTAATTGCTTCTGGCAAATCTGCAAACAGTCTATGCATCTCTTCAGCGGTTTTGAATCGATGATGTGGAGTAACTCGCCAGCGGTTTAAATTGCTAATTGTTGTGCCTTGTGCTATACAAAGAAGCACGTCTTGTGGTTCATGCATATCTAGATCTGCAAAGAATACATCGTTGGTAGCTACCAGAGGTAGATTGTGAGCATATGCTAAATTAATCAGAGAATTTTCTATTTGGAGTTCTTCTTCAAGAAAGTGGCGCTGTAGTTCGATATAAAGTCTATTGGGGAAAAGTTCCTCTAAACGTCTGAGCATAGTATTCGCTTCGATTTTACCGCCTTTAGTCAATAGTAAACGACCCAAACTACCTTTCAGACCCCCAGTTAGTGCAATCAGACCATCGGTACGTCCCTCCATGTTATCTAGGGAAATTAGAGGAGCTTCATTTTCTGTAGTATCGAGAAAAGCTTGACTTACAAGATTAATCAAATTCATGTAGCCCGTTTCGTTTTGAGCAATCAGCGGTAGTTGATCCGGCAGCTTACTATTGCTAACTCCATACGTGCCCGGTAATTTCGTATCGATTGTCGGGCTAATGTTAAGCTGTACTCCTACTATGGGCTGTACGCCTTCGTTGGAAGCTGTAACAGCAAATTCCAACGCTCCAAACATGTTGCTGCTATCAGTTATGGCGACAGCTGGCATCGCATTTTGCTTGGCGAGCCTTACAATCTCATTGACATGAATTGCTCCTTCAGCCATAGAATACGCTGAATGCACACGAAGATGAATAAATTGAGCATAAGACATAATAACCGCATATATTAATATTCAATTACTAATATAGTGTATCTAATTAAGTTTGCTTGAACCATAAAATAAATTCTAATATTTAGTAACACTTTAATATTCTGATTATTCTAGTGTTTTTTAGATAAAAAGCCACATAAACGAAATTTTCTATTTTGCCTATGCTAATTATTTAGTTAATTCATAAACAAATAATTTGGTTAATGTAACATGAAGTATTTTGAATTACCTTAATTATTATTAAAAAACATTATTTTTATCTTTAGGATAAAATCAATAACTAAAACCTAGTTAATCTGAATTATAAAATTTTAAATCTTGATTTTATATTTAATGTAATTTCTAATTATCATTAGATTAGGATTGTTCTAATTTGAGAAGAAAGATTATACTAAAAAACCGAACTGCTGGTAATGGAGATAAGGTATTACTGAACTAGTTAAAAATATGGTATAAGATAAATGAAGTGATGAACTTTTAGACAGCCATTTGTGCTTGTGCATCTGCAAACAGATAAAATTGAGCTTACCTATTCCACGCAATTATTTGCTAAATATTAAGCATTTAGTACGCTATCATTCTGGGTGTTAGTGTAATTTTTATTTGATTTTATTGATCGAGAATCAGCTAGGACTTGAATAGTCAAGCTGTCATGTGGATGGTTTTTGTTCAACTAATAATCCGTCACGACACTCGATTATACGGTCCATTTGTATTGCTAGATCCATGTTATGGGTTGCTATCAAGGCTGATAAACCAGTACTCTTTACTATCTGGAGGAGTTGGTTAAATACTTGATATGCTGTTTGTTGATCGAGGTTACCAGTTGGCTCATCGGCAATCAATACTCTTGGTAAATTAGCTATGCTGCGCACGATCGCTACTCTTTGCTGTTCTCCTCCGGAAAGCCTAGCAGGCCGATGATTTGCTCGAGAACTTAAGCCTACCATATCCAGTAATTTGTCTGCTTGCTTTCGTGCTTTATGCTTGGAATACCCAGCAATCATTTGTGGGATCATGACATTTTCGCGAGCAGAAAATGCTGGCAACAAATGGTGAAATTGGTAGACAAAACCAATAGTGTTTTTGCGAATACTAGTGAGTTCTCCATCACTCAGTCCGGAGCAGTTGCGTCCGTTTACAATAACCCTGCCACTGGTTGGTTGTTCCAAAAGTCCAGCAATGTGTAGCAAGGTTGATTTACCAGCGCCAGATGGACCTACCAAGCCGATAATTTGTCCTTTATTAAGAGTTAGATTAACGCATCTTAAAACTAGCAGTTGCTGGTTTCCTACGCTAAACATACGAGTTATTTCGTTCAGAACAATAGCTTCTTTATCTGAAATTACAGATGCTTTTGGTTGTGAGACTCTTATCGTTTTATTCATAGCGTAAAGCTTCAACTGGATCAGTACGAGCAGCACGCCAAGCAGGGTATATTGTTGCCATGAAACTAAGCGCTAGTGTCATTATAAGGATCATGATTACTTCAATTGAGTTTATCTTAGCTGGTACATTGGCTAAAAAATATATCTCTGATGGAAATATTGAGGTAACAAAGATGTTTTCTATCCATTTCTGAATTGTATTTATTTTTGCAATAAATAATAATCCAAGCACTGTACCCATAGCTGTACCGATAAAGCCTATACTAGCTCCTGTCATAAAGAATACCCTGGTGATGATACCGCGTGAGGCACCCATGGTTCGCAGTACAGCAATTTCCTTGAGATTGTCCTTTACCAGCATAGTCATTGAGCTGATTATATTAAATGCTGCAACTAAAATTATTAGCATTAAGATCAAAAACATCACATTGCGTTCAACTTGCAATGCATTAAATAAACTGTTATTTTTTTGCTGCCAGTCATAAAAATATACTGTTGATGGCAGTTCTTTAATTATCTTACATCTTATATTATCCAACAAGTTTGGATCTTCTGTAAAGATTTCTAGTGCATTAACTGAATTTTCTTGTTGGAAAAACTTTTGAGCTGCCTTTATAGGCATATAAACGAAATTATTATCGTATTCGTACATGCCCATCTCGAACAAGGCAATTACCTCATAGGTTTTTATTCTTGGCATATTACCTATTGCTGTGACAGCGAAACTAGGTGAGATCATTGTGATATAGTCGCCGACTTGCAATCCCATACGATGAGCTAAGCGGGAACCCAGTACTACTTTATTCATACCGTTAAAATTCTTGAGGGAACCATCTTTAATATTATTTGCGATAAGTTTTTTGGACTTTAAATCTTTTATTCGTACACCTCTTACCATACTACCCGAAGCAATTTTATTAGCAGCAAGCATTGCTTGACCTTCAACTAATGGGGTAACGCTAAATACACCGGGCACTAAAGCAATTTTCATCATTAGCTTATCGTAATTTTTAATTACCCCATCTCTTGCATAGATGCTAGCATGGCCGTTAAGTCCAATGATTCTACTGATTAGCTCGTCTCGGAAGCCGTTCATTACGCTCATAACAATGATTAAGGTTGCTACTCCAAGACTAATACCTAGTATAGAAAACCCAACTACAAGCGAAATAAAACCTTCCTGGCGACGAGCCGTCAAATAGCGCATTGCTAGCATTCGTTCAAAATCACCGAAAATCATTACTTAGCTTTTTGTGATAAGTTTCATTATCTATGCTATATGCGATCGATATCGTAGTATATGGGATCTTTAGGTTAGTGCTTGGTTAGCTGGGGCGAACCGAGTAAGCACTTCCTCGACCGATATTTCCTCGCGTTTGCCCGTCCTACGGTTTTTAATTTCTACGATTTTATTTACAGCATGACGTGGACTGACGACAATTTGCCAAGGTAGGCCTATTAGATCCATGATAGCTAGCTTAACACCAGGCCTATAATAACTGTCATCCATCAAAATATCGACACCGGCTGAACAAAGCTTAGTGTAAATATCTTCTGAAGCGGTACGACAAGTCATATCATCAACACTTAAATTGATCAATCCAAGATGGAACGGTGCTATTTTTTCTGGCCAGACAATACCGTTTTTATCGTTGTAAGCTTCAACGATAGCACCGACCAAACGGGAAATTCCGATACCGTATGAACCCATGTGCACAACTTTTTTTCTGCCATTTGGACAGGTAACCCTTGCACCCATTGGCTCAGAATATTTATTGCCTAAATAAAAAATGTGACCAACTTCAATGCAGGGAAGATTTATTAGATTTCCTAGCTCAATCGGACAATTAACGGGATCATGCCTTGCTTTGGTTGCTGAGTAACGCTTGAGATAGGAGTCAACTACAGGCTGAAGATTTTCATTATAATCAAATTTATCGATATTTACGTCTGCATTAAGCCAATCTTTTTGACAGAATACTTCACTTTCCCCTTTATCGGCTAATATAACGAACTCGTGGTTCATTTTACCACCAATTAGACCGCTATCAGCATTAACGGGGAGTGCTTTCAAGCCTAACCGATTAAACGTCCGTAAATATGCCATAAACTGGCGATTATAGTTGATTTTAGCAGTCTCTCTGTCAATATCGAAAGAATAGGCGTCCTTCATAAGGAACTCACGACCACGCATTACACCAAAGCGTGGTCTTACTTCGTCACGAAATTTCCACTGAATATGGTATAGTCGGCTGGGTAACTTTTTATAGCTATGGATATGTTTTTTAAAAATATCAGTAATTTGCCACTCGTTAGTAGGTCCGTAAAGCATGTTGTGTTTATGCCTATCAGTAATACGAAGCATCTCTGGGCCGTAATCGTTGTAACAATTATTTTTATACCACAATTCGGCTGGCTGTATGGTAGGCATTAGCATTTCGTTCCAGCCTGCTGCGTTTTGCTCTTCGCGTATGATTTGCTCAATGCGTTTGAGGACCTTAAATCCAAGCGGAAGCCAAGAATAAATACCAGTACTAGATTGTTGTATCATCCCTGCTCGCAGCATTAAACGATGCGATATGGTATCCGCTTCACGTGGTGAATTTTTTAGAGTAGGTAGAAAATAGCTAGATAGGCGCATTCATTTCCTCGGTAATAGAATTACTAGATTCTGTTATGCATCATACTATTGTCAATTTTGCTAAACTTATACTTATAATTGTTTTCAAGTAACAATAATTATTATTTCAAAATTTTTGAGTAACAAAAACGATAGAAAACTTTTAATGCAAAATAAGTCTATAGCTATTTTACTCAGTAAAATATTTGTAATCTAAGAAGCATTAATTAATTTTGACAAACTTCCTTGCATGTAAGTTTATTAATAAATAATAAAGTATAGTTTATTACACTTATTTATCAACAGGCTAATTGTTCAGTTCTGTTTATCATAATACTATTTTTTTTTGAATAATTAGTGTTGTAGCTGGCATTCAAAAACTGACCAGTAATTTATTGTGGATTCTTAAATAGCTTTCTAATTTTTATCGATCCGTACACTCTAGAGATTAATTTTATGATCTAGTATTCGAATATTATTATTAATTGCTATAATTTGTTTTATTTTAACTTTTTTGATAAATTTTTTGCAACAGTTTCGTTGTAAGATTTTATTTTTGGCGTTTATATTTAAAAATAAAGCAAATCGTAATCGAAGCCTTCTATATTTTAGCACTCGGGGGAAAAGTGGAATACTTATTTTTTCCTCCGAGTGCTAAAATATAGAAGGCTTCGATTACGATTTGCTTGCGATCAAGTATTAATGCATTTTCTAATTTGATCAGTCGTTGTATAGCATCGCGGCGATGAAACGCAGACTCTAGACCGATGGAGGAGATATACATTCGCCCAGTTTCTAAATCTCCAGGAATGATTTCTTGAATGTTGGGGGCTTGATTAACCGCCAGAATAGCACGTTCTATCCAGCGCAATAACATGTAAATACCAATATAAAAAATGTCTTGATTAGTATTTTTTGATTTTTTTTCGCACCAATTCATTGCTAATGCGTGCACATCTTCTCCACTTACTTTAGGCATTTTAGCGACAACATTGATAATGTTACGGTATATTGTTGCTCCACCGGCTTCTACGAATGCTAAAGCTTTTCCTGAACTGCCTTCTGCCGAGCGTAAGATCATATTCATGTCATTGTTTGATAGATATGGATGAACCTTGGTTATTAGTCTGCTAATAAACTTGTCATTTATCGGCCTCAGCATTAATTTTCGACAGCGTGATTTAATCGTTGCTAACATAGCATTTGGTGCAGTGGAAATTATTATTACTAGCGTTTTTTCAGGAGGTTCTTCAAGCAATTTAAGAATTGCATTTTCAGCATTAATGTTCATCTTTTCAGCTTGATCAATGATTATTACACGCCAACCTCCAGAGGAGGATTTAAGGTGCAATGAACTTTTAAAAGAACGAACGCTATCTATACAAATCATCGAATTTGTTTTTCCTTGTGCGTTTGATTTACAGCGTAAAATTTTAAGATCTGGATGGGATTCAGAGGAAACTTGAAGAGCAACTTGGCAATTAGGATCTATCGCAAGACTGCGAGGTAGATCACGACTGAATGGTTGGTGTGCCTTATCTTCTTCCTGGGAGAGAATAAATTTCGCTAAACGAAAAGCCAAAGTCTCCTTACCGATACCAGGTGGTCCAGAAAATAGCCAAGCATGAGGCATCCTTCCTGAATTATAAGCTTCGAGAAGCTCGCGTTCCTCTTTTTCATGCCCTAGCAGTTCGGTTGATGCAGAAGGACGAGGCAAACTTTGATTTTTATCCTTCATTAAACATTTCTAGTACAAAATATATAATATTAAGTAATATTTCCCAGATTATGCACACAATACCAACTAATAATTTCTAGATATTCTAGCTATATATGAAGTATAGCCTAATATTAGTTATAAATACATTTTTCTATGAAGCATTTTCTATCTATAAACCTTAGAGCACAGTTAACATCTTAAGTTATATTATAAACCAGGTTTTTAGTTTCGCTTCTAGTATAATGCAATATACAAGCTAGTAACCTAGTATTGATATTTTATCACTAATTATACAAATTTAGTTACATACAGGATAGCGCTTCATTTAATACAAAATTATAATTAATACTGTATATTTATAATTGCGCTATATAGCTATCCCAGATTAAATATTGTATAGCTCGAGCGATGCGATTTAATCCTTCCAATTTTCCAATATTATTCTTAGCTACAAGCGGAACGATCTGATCTTCTCTGTTGGGAGCAGAGATACGTAATCTGGCTAATACCTGACCCTTCAAAATCGGTGCGAGAATCGGCCCATCATATTCCACGCTAAGTTGCATTTTTTTACGATCTGTACAAGGCATAGTGATAATCAGTTCTCTTTCTGTCACTAATGATACCGTATTTTGTTCACCAAGCCAAACGTCAGCTTGTTCGATAGTTTGACCTGGATTAAACAGTTTATAGTTATTAAATTCACGAAATCCCCATTCCAGTAATCTTTCGCCTTCTCTGGAGCGTCGGTTAGCGCTTTCTAGACCGTTAATAACTAATATTAACCTACGTTCGTTGCGTTTTGCACTAGCAGTTAGCCCATAACCCGCGATCTCAGTATATCCAGTCTTAAGCCCATCAGCTCCTATATTTTTGTATAGTAAAGGATTACGATTCTTTTGCCTGATGCCATTATAACTAAAGGTTTTTTCCGCATAAATCTTGTAGTATTCAGGAAATTTTCGGATTGTCTCGATAGCTAAAGCCGCAAGTCCACGTGCAGTAACTAGGTGTTTTGGATCTGGCCAACCCGTAGCATTACAGAAGGTAGCTTGTCCCATCCCGATAACAGAAGCTTTTTCGTTCATTAGTTCCGCAAAAGCATTTTCTGTCCCAGCGATTGCTTCGGCAAGTGCGATTGCGGCGTCGTTTCCTGATTGTACTATGATACCACGCAGAATATCATGAACAGTTACTCTTGAACCAATTTCTACAAACATCTTAGAGCCACCCTTTTTCCAGGCTTTCTCGGAAATCGGAATCTCATCTTGCATGTGCAGCCTTCCATCTGCCAATCGTTCAAAAGCCAGTAATACAGTCATTATCTTAGTGATAGATGCTGGTTGCATTAGGGTGTCTGCATTTTTTTGTAGTAACACGTAACCAGTATCGTAATCTAACAGTATTGCTTCACGCGCACTAGTTGATGTTTTAGTTGCATTGGCTAATGATGGCGCCAAAATAATCATGAAAAGTATGAAATAAATCATGCGGATAATAGTGCTTATTATCATTTGCAGCTATCCGTTAGTACAAGTGGGTTAGGAGTAATTCGTTCATAAGCATTTTTGGTTCGGACATTACTACAAAAAATACTACGGCGTACTTAGACCTGAGTATCAGATCTTTGTAAATCTTATATGCTAGAGAATACTACGATTAATTAGTGAACGCTTATTAGGTATTGTTTATATTATCTGATTGATGTGATTGACATACGAATACAGTAAATTGCTAGAGGTTCCAATATCTACTTTAGTTCAAGATTTTTCTGATAACAAGATTTATCTTATAGTTAAGGTTATATTTGTTATCAGCAAACTAAATACTACACTGTAATTTAGTATTTAGTTTTATACATAGAAGTAATTTATTTTTTCGTACAGTGTTATAGTACTTTCAATATTTGCTAAATTTTACCACTTCGAGACGAACCGGAGCAGTACCTTTATTTACAAAGCCTAAAAGCTGAGCGCTACGGCGAGATAAGTCGATGATTCGACCACGTATAAACGGCCCACGGTCGTTTATACGTACGATTATTGAACGTCTGTTTCTCAAATTTGTTACACGTATTAGAGTCGGCATTGGCAGGGTACGGTGTGCAGCAGTTAATTTGTTGTCATCAAAAACTTCTCCATTAGCAGTTTTTCTGCCGTTGAAGCCTGGTCCATACCAAGAAGCAATGCCGACTTCTGAGTAATTTAATTCTTTCTTCGGATAATACCAAACGCCTTTCACTTTGTAAGAAGTGCCAAGCTTATATTTTCTTCTATGATCATAGTAGGCATGACCGTAATTGGTGTTGAGTGTATGTTCCAGTATATCTTTTTGTGAACAGTTGCTCAGAATTAGCGCTACAATAAAAATTAACGTTAGCGTCCATGGACGAATACAAAAAACCTTGTGAAGGTATTCATACATATTCTTGACATTACTAATATAATAACCCAAAGCTTGGGATGCTTTGACAGAAGAATCAATGCACTGATTGATCTGTATTTAGTAAAGCTTAATATTACTAATTATTATTATGATACGATAAGTGTTTCAGTATTAAATTAATGAGTTTCAATATCTACAATTAAATGATTCTTTGTTTTTACTAGACTATGTAATTTACGTATAATCTGTTTTCGGCAATGCTAATTTCTTGTAATATCTGTCAATAGTGTGAAATTGTAAATTCAGATATTTTTGTTCGGAGGTTTATGAGGATTTTATTGATCAAAACTCAATCATTGATTAATTCTTATAATTACTTGTTAAGTTTTGTTACATTGATATTTTTAGCCTTACTAGATAAAGCTTAGTAAAATTTGATTTGTTATTAACTGTTTTTAAATAAAGAAGCGACTTGTAATCAGTTGTCAACTTAATGAAATTGCGTAGCTTTTACGCGTATATGTTAATTAGTTAAAATATTAAAAATTAATTATTTTTGGTGTCTACTATTTAAATAAAGGTAGGTTTTTCTTTTTTTTGTATCAGCTGACCATAAGCTATAAATGGGCAATTTACTATTTCCTTAATATAGATTTTATTTAGTCCTAAAAAGCTAATATTGTATAACTTTTGTAATATACTTTAACTGTATTAAAAATGATTAGAATATTAAAGTCTACATGAATTTAATTTGAATTAAGCTATCGCCAATAATTTATTGAATCATTAGTATTCTTTTTTTTAAGGTATTTTGATAAGCAATGAGAAATAGCATATAAATGCTGAAAAAGCTTTTGCTTACTGATAGTATTTCTTGGCTTATTCCAAGCTTACAATTGCATTTACTATAACTTCAAAGTAGAATTGTTGTTGCATGATAAATTATCTATGAAATGTTCACATACTTTCTTTACAAGGACGGGTGGCCGAGCGGTTGAAGGCAGCGGTTTTGAAAGCCGCCATGGGTGCAATTCCCTCGTGGGTTCGAATCCCACTCCGTCCGCCATCTATTTTAACAAAAGGAATAATTGCACAGTCTTGATTAGTTTGTTACAGGTTGCTTTTGCAATTTGTGATATATAAAACTAACTAGCTATTGATACATTCATTAATAAAAAGCTATTTACTTTTAACCAACTAATGTATAGTTTTAGGAAGGAGATTGATTAATAACTGTAATACTGTATTATAAAAGTACTATTTGTTTGATTAATTCAATAACATGCTTTTCAATATGTATCGATTGATGTTGTTGAAGTTTGGCTAAAAACGAACTAGAAATAGTTTCTCAGATTCTGAGTGCGATTTATTTTTACAATAAAGTTCATTTATAACTTATTTATTATACGTAACTTTTAGTATTTTTGATAAGTGCAAATTATGCATCTAAAAGTGATCTTTACCACTTTCTAATATATATTTTACTGATTAATTCTTATCAGGTGGTAACTCTAATTAATCAGAGTATAAGCAATTGTTTAGAATAAGAACTTAATACTAAGATGCAGTGTACTTAATCTTATTACACAAAGTTTTAAAAATGCTGACTTGATATCAGAAAACAGAAGGTAATGGCCGTTTGATTAATCAACAAGTCTGGTTTACCAGTTAGTGCATTTTTTAACTGATGACTAAAAGCAGATTGAGCAATAATCAAAGAAAATGTCATGCTAATTTTATAGTATAAAATTGATTATCTACCCTTACCAGCAACCACTAAACCATCAATAAGAATTGTTGGGCAATCTGTTCCATATTGGAATGTTAAATCGTTAGCTGGGACTATTGAGGTAAACATTTTTTCTAAGTGGCCACCTATAGTTATTTCTGATACTGGGTAAGTAATTTCCCCATTATCGATCCAATATCCTATAGCTGCCTGGCTATAATCGCCTGTAATTAAATTAACGCTTGTTCCCATTAGGTCAGTAACAAATAATCCTTGCCTTACTTCGTTGATTAACTGCTTGGGTGATACCTTACCAGGAGTCATGTAGAAATTGCTAACGTTTGGCTCTATATTACCGTTGCTACTGCGCACCGCGTTAGCTGTACTATTGAGTCCAAGCTGTCGAGCAGTAGTTAGATCTAGGATCCAGCTGGTTAGTCTGCCTTTATCAATCATTGCACGTGAGCTTGTAGCTAGCCCTTCTGCATCAAACGGCTTAGAGCGGAAACCTCGAGGTCGATGTGGTTCATCCATAATACGAATTTCTTCAGAGAATAGTTGTTTATTCATAGAATTTTTTAGAAAACTTGTACCCCGAGCGATGGCTAAACCGCTAATCGCTGATGCAAGATAGTTAAGCATCGAGCAGGATACACGCGGTTCCATAACAACTGGTACTAGACAAGTTTTTACTGGGCGCGGGTTTAATCGACGTACAGCGCGCTCCCCAGCTCTACGGCCAACATCAGCTGGTTTATCTAAATCTTCGTCAAAAACCTTAGTACTATAATCGTAGTCACGCTCCATTTTTTGGTCAGTACCAGCAGCTATAACAGCTACTCCCAATGAGTAGCTAGATTGTTTGTAAGCTCCAGCAAAACCGTTGGTCGCAGCCATAGTTATTTCAGAAACTGTAAACTGTGCCTGGGCCCCTTCAGAATTTGTAATTCCGTGCACGGCACGAGCCGCTTCTTCAGTAGATTTAGCGCGTTCTATCAAGTTATCAACGCTCAGCTCAGTTTTATCAAACATTTCAATGTAAGGCCATTTATTAGCTATTTGCGCAGAATCAGCTAGACCAGCATATGAATTTTTTGGTGCTACTTTTGCCATAGCTATGGCTCGCTCAATCATGTTATTTAGAACACTTTTTTTAAAGTCAGTTGTAGAAACTGCTGCCTCTTGACAGCCAATAAACACTCGTAAAGCAAGCTTGCAATCTTCTGATCTTTCTATGGCTTCCGTATTGCCGAGACGTTGCGATACTGATTGAGATATTCCTTGGAGCAAAATAGCGTCAGCTGCGTCAGCTCCGAATTTTTTTGCTCGAGTTAAAATATCTGCAAGCAAATCATGCGACAAAAAATCATTCATGGAGTTTCCTAATCCGTGGCTAACATTCGATTATCTAAGCAATCACAAATTTAAATTCCAAAGCTGTTAATAGCCATTCCAAGTACAATTATTGCATCTTACTGCAGCACATATCACGTACAGTAGATATATTTGCTGCGATATTCTATATCGCAGCAAATATATCTTAGACAGCATAATGTACTTTTTAAGTACTAAATTTAGTTTGTATTTTTAATGCTATCCCTAGCCTAGATCGTATAGTGTTTGTGTCTAATTTCACCTAAAAAAAAACATTTCAAGATTTTCTATTATTGTGTAAGCAGTGCGATAAATCTTAGCATAAATCGATTATTTTAATCGCTTTTTAATATTTGCTCTACAGTTCAAAACTGACCTAGTGTACAATAAAATTTAAAGTCATTATGTACAAAAATCCAGTAAAACCACAATTTTTAGGCTAAATAATTTGATTTGACGTCGGAAAATACCTAGCTTAATGATCTTGAAAATTGATATTGTAAGATAATTTTACTCCATAAACAAATTAAATGCAACAACTCTAAAATTCACGATTGTTCTTAACGACAAGCAGGTTAAATGCTATAATCTGCAGGTTAAATGTTATAATCTATAGTAAAATAACACCTCGTTTGTATTAACGTATATGTACTCTAAGGTCTAAGTGCGTAAACATGCTATTTAGCAATAGTGTTATGGGTTTATTTCAATAGTGTTATGATTTATTTTTTAAACTTGTAATAGCCAGCAAGAGCTATCAATCCAAAATTGATTTTTAGTTCACTACCGATATAACAAAAATTCTAATAATAGATCACTGGCAGCTTTTGCTTACTCAACATTAATCTTTTCTCTTCTATTGGAAAGACGCTAATAATATTTTAAGCAGTGTAATTTATGCGTTATCAAAAGCTAAGTCTTAAGTTATTGTAAATTTAAAATTTGAACAGACTTAATACAATTACTAGAGCAATAACATATTATTTAATTGTTTTAAGATCAAATAATCACAAAACTTTGATTACATGCTGTTTTTTGATAATTGATCGCGTATATAAATTGGTTACTTAGTAAAATTACTAGAAATATTCAGTCTATGTATCAATGATATATATTACTATATTCTTAATTCTTAAAAAAGAATTTTAGATAGCTCCTTAATGTTAGATAGCTCCTTAATGTTAGATAGCTCCTTAATGTTGAAACGGTTTTGTTTTAGGTTACGTCTAGCCATCTGTTAATGAGAGACATAAATAAGTGGAATTCTGTAACCCAATTCATAATTATAGGAAATCAACCAATACTAGCAATATAGTTGACTTTAAAAAGATTATAATTAGGATATTACTTGAATAGAGTAGTAAATAATCTTTCTGCTTTGTTTAATATGCATTAAGGTTACTTTATTTTGCGTATATTGACCTTTAGTGATTTCTAAACATGCTTTTATCAAATAAAGTTGAATCATTTTATTAGCTAATGAAGGGCAATATAAAATATCAAAAACAAGACACGTAAGTCATGTGCAGCATGAGTTGACGTTGTGGTTAACTAATTTCAGAGAAAATTTATTACAATAATATTTGTGAATAGGGGCAAGAAGAGAAAAATCTTTAACTCCTTGATCATATAGTTATTACGTTTGCTTCTAACGTTCTAGAACTATGTTGTCAATATTATCATATGCAAGGACAATGAGCAGTATTAGTTGTTTAGTATTTTATCAACTAGTTATTTCTAAAATGAAGCGGTTTTGGTATTGATAAGGTACTTTCTCGAGAAATTAGTTAAAAATTTTTGGGAGGTTACGCTAAGTTTTAGCGTAAGGATTAGCATTATTGATATTATTGTATACCAATACATTTGTTAAATATGGCATTTAAGGATATACAATTTTGCTTTTAAAAGTTGTTGCATTAATTAAAGAAAAATGAAATTTAATTATTTTTTGTTTTTCTCTGTCTGATTGCTGAAATGTTAGCCTAGGTTGGTTTTTTTTGCTTTTGCCTAACGTTATTACGATAGTAAAAAGCGATACTAAAGCAGGTAGTCCAAGATAAATAAAACTTTATTCACAGAATCTTTACTTTAAAAGTGAAACTTAGAGCAATATTGTAGTCGAGATTAATAAATTCTCTTAGGCGCTGTTCTAACTTTGAAGTTTATTGCTGCTTAGCGAAAAGGTTTATAATTTTGCCAAATTAGATTGAAGATAAGGCGAGTCAAAAACGCTTTTAAGCTATAATAGCTCAAACTATTTAATTGCCAGGAAGACTAAGATTACACAATACCTGAGCATATACTACCCAGCAGGATTGCTTATAGATTGTTGTCATTTGTAAACTTAAGAGGAATTGATATGCCCAAAGCGATCTTTGGAGCAGGCTGCTTTTGGAAATTAGAAGAGCATTTTCGCTGTATTTTCGGTGTGGTTGACGTATCCGTGGGTTATTCTGGTGGAACTAAGGATAATCCGACTTATGAAGAAGTTTGCACTGGCAAGACTGGGCATGCAGAAGTAGCCAATATTAGCTACGACACTAGCAAGGTGCAGTATAAAGAGTTGCTAAGAATATTTTTTAATTTTCATGACCCAACTTTGATTAATCGTCAAGGCTTAGATGTTGGCAATCAGTATCGCTCAGTTATATTCTTTGATAATACAGAGCAACAACGCTCTGCTTATGCAGCTAGGGCGGCTTTACTCGCGAATGGTGTTAGAGTAACTACCGAGATTGTCAAATTTGATATTTTTTGGCGCGCTGAAGAATATCATCAACAGTTTCTATCCAAGCATTATAAGAATTTGTTCAGAAATTTATCGAGATAGTATGCAATTTGCAGATGATGGGATCGATTGTAAGAGAATTATTACTTGTTTGATGTTATAAGCAAATGGTACAATGTAAATTCATTGTGATAATAGCTTATTAAATCGTAATATGATAAGTCGACTGATATCAGTAATTTGCTGTTTTATTAACTGGGTTGATCTTGTCACATTTTTGTGACTCATTGTTACATTAATAAATTAAGATAATTGTCCTATTTTACGAGAAAATGGCAAGCAATTCTTTAACTTTAGCTAGTAATAGTTTAATTCTACTAATTCAATACGCTCAACCATTACTAACCGTCATTGCGCGAGATCAGAGGGTGTAGAATTTTGGTAGTGCGCTATTTTACTGATTTAGTACTTCAATAGTTGCACAATAGAGAAAATATCTTCCATTTTATGAGATGATTATTTGTTTTGTCAGCCTTCTTGAGGATATATTTTTTTCTATCAAATATTCTTTGCACAATGCATTGCCAGATTAAGCAATGCAATTCATGCATTAATTTGGAACTCTTAGCTCTAAAATAATATTATGAAGTGATAAAGTATCGTATTAATCTATAACTTGAAATTATTTTTTTATTTTTCTAGTTTGTTGGAAGTCTAGTAGGGTCTGATAAATTATTTTTACTGGACTCGATATCTATAAGCAGAATAAACAGTTTATTGTTACATTGGGTAGAAATTTGTACAGCAAGTTTACATTAAGTTTATGCCATATATTTGTGAATAACTTGTAAAAATTTACTGATAGATAGTATTTGGAACTTTAACGTTAACTTTAAAGCAATGCTTTCTTGAAGCTGAAACTAAATTAATGTTATTGTATTTTTATTGGCATTTATGTATTAATTTTTCATATAATGCTAAAGAATTTTTGTACACAAATAAGTCTGATAATTAATTCAATAAGAGTTATTGTACATTATAGTAAAATACGAAATATACCAGTAGATTGACATGAATAAGCAAAACATACTACGTTTTGCTCTAAATATTCCCAAATAACACATACTTTATAACATTAAGCTAGTAATAAAGATTATTTTTTTGCCTGAAAGGCTGCCTAATAACAGTTTATAAGTGTCGCGATAATTTTAATATGAGGACAGCTCTCGGCAGTAATCAATTATACGTTAGATCGTTTAGTAAAATTAGCATTGACACTAAATTAATTACCATAATTAATTGTAGTTCCGGGTAATGCTATTTGGTGTAGATTATTAGATGATAATAAAAATTTATTCTTATTGTTTGTGTTTTATATTTGGTTTTGACACAAAATAGATTATATTATTATGCTTCGTCAATTATTATGTTTCTTCAAGAAAGTGTTTGATCTACCAATCTTTATGCAAAATCTTCAGATTTATTAGATCACAAGTTAACAAAGTTAAGTTTGAGTAGTAGAAAATAACAATCAATATACCAAATACTGTCTTAAGTATTTGGTATATTGATTGTTATTTTGAGATAATGCATACTAAGTTATTCGTGATAAAGATCTTCGAGAAACAATGAAATATTTTGACATTGGCTAAGGTAAATTGGTAAATATTAAGAGTAAATGTTACATATAAAATCAATAATTTATAATTAAGTTGAGATAATATTATCTTAATATAGAATATTAGGAGGTAATTAAGAATTATTTTAACTTTTTTCTAATATTGATATAAGTACACAAAAAATATTGATATAAGTACACAAAATCATATAGTTAGAACAGCTAGTTGAATCTTAGGGCATTTTTAACACTAAATTATTAAAGATTCTAATTAGTTTTATTTTAAGTAAAAATGTTAGCAATTATAGCTTGTATTTGCAAGCTTGGAGGCTGCCTGATTCAATTGGATGCATTTTACTGGTAATTATATTTTCCACAGCAGTTGAAAGTAAAAGCATTGGACAATGTTTTGTAGTTTTTATTTTTAACTAAAATACATTGGTCGTATGCCGATGTTAAAATATGTTAAAAAAATAAATGTGATGTACACCCTTTTTGACTATCTATGAGTGAGATTTTTTAACAATACGTTTGAAATTTTTTTAGTTACAGTTATGGCATTGTGCTAATCAAAGTAACATTATTATAAACTTTCAATGTATTGTGCTAATACAACAACATACGATCTAATACTTACTCAATATAGCTCTATTATTATATTGTAGATATGTTTTCTCTTATTAATATAAAAGTTATTCCGAAACATGAAGATAGCATATAATCTTGCTTTTTTTATTAGATATGCCTTAGCTTAGAATAAGCATTAGCTAGTCTGCAAAAATCTTGCACCGTTAAGCTTTCTGGACGTAGTGTATAATCTAGATTTGCTTCTTTGATTAGAGTTACACCGCCTAACTTTTTTAAGCTTTTTCTTAACATTTTTCTGCGTTGAGAGAAGGCTGCTTGAGTGATTTTTTCCAAAATCGTGCGCTTGGCTGCTGCAAGCGGTCTAGCACGCGGTACCAGGCGTACAACGCTAGAATAAATTTTTGGCTGCGGAACAAATGCGCTTGGCGGTACGTTCATCAATTTTTGAGTAGTGCATAGCCAAGAGACTAATACGCTAAGTCGACCATAAATTTTACTGCCAGGAGTAGCTATTAGTCGATCTGCCACCTCACTTTGGAACATTAGGGTAAGCGACTCGAAGTCCTGTGGGTTACGTAGCAAAATAAGTAGAATTGATGTAGCAATGTTGTAAGGTAAATTGGCAACGACGCGTCTAGGAACTCGACTAATGGCGGTAAAATTAATTTTCAATGCGTCTTCTTTAATTAGAGTTAGTCTACCTGAAGCTGCTGTAATTAACGATTTGAGAAAATTCTCAGCTCTAGAGTCAATCTCGATTGCCACCACTTCTCTAGCACCCTCTAACAAAAGTCCACGAGTTAATCCACCAGGCCCTGGACCAATTTCTATCGTTGTACCAGTTGACATGTCGCCTGCTAATCGTGCAATTCGACGAGTTAGGTTAATATCAAACAAAAAATGTTGACCAAGCGACTTGCGAGCAGAAATTTTAGCAGCAGCTAGTATTTCGCGCACTGGAGATAGCACTGCTACTTCATCCGCAATATTACTACTATCTTCCATCACTGGATTTTACACGTCGGTGCGCTATGGACCAGGCCATATCAGTAGCAGCTCTTAGACTATCTATTCGCGCTGTACCGGTACCAGCTAATCTTAGCGCAGTGCCGTGATTCGGAGAAGTACGAATGAATGGAAGACCTATAGTTACATTGACTCCCTTCCAAAAATTAATAGTTTTTATTGGCACCAAAACCTGATCATGGTACATGCCGAGTACAACATCATAATTTCTCCTTGCCTCTTCATAAAATAGTGTATCTGCTGGAAGTGGGCCACAAGCATCAATCCCCTTAGCGGTTAATTTTGCAACAGCGGTGGCGATCACTTCATTATCTTCTCTTCCTAACATTCCGTTTTCTCCTGCATGCGGATTAAGACCTGTCAATGCCAAACGTGGGAAAATGATTCCAAAATCAGTACGCAAAGCGTTATAAGTAATCATTGCGGTAGTAAATATTTTTTCTACTGTGAGTTGACGCGAAACTTCTGCTAACGGAATATGAATTGTTACTGGTACTACTTTTAGATCAGGCGCTGCGATTAACATTACAGGAGTAAGATTAATATCGGATAGTGTAGCCAGATATTCGGTATGGCCAGGCTGCTTAAATCCTGCTTGGTATAAAGTTTCCTTTTGTATTGGATTGGTTACAACAGCCGAAGCCATCCCTGTGCGTATTAAAGTTACTGCTCTATTAATTGCTTCCAGCGTTGCTAGCGTATTTGCTACATTCGGTATGCCAGGAGTAGTATAAGCTGGAAAATCATGTCGCAATACCGGTAAGGCCTTTGAGAATGCATTGCTAGCATGAGAAGGATCTTCCATAATTTCAAAAGGTATAGATAATCCAAGTAAATGTGCACGTTCTGCTACGCGTTGCGGATCATCAATAAGAAAAAATGCTGGCGTTTCTTGGTTGCGAGCTGCCCATAGACCAAGTACAAGGTCAATGCCAATACCCGCTGGTTCTCCAGGGGTGAGTGCGATAGGTGGTAGAGTATTAGACACGAGTTTCAATAAATGAAGCCTGGCGTAATTCACGCAAATAGCCTTGAGCAAGAACCCTAAGACGCTGATTTTCGAGATTGCGACGAATCTGAGTTAAATCTTCTAGAGGAGGATTCTGATCATTGCGCTCGCAGAGCATAGCTGCCAAAACGCCGTTTGGCAAATCAATTGGAGCTGTTTTCTCTCCAACCTGCAGATTTTCCACCTTTGATCGCAAAATTTTTGGCAATTCAGCAATACTTAACTTTTCTAGCTTTAGTGCTATAGAAGAACCAGCTTCTTTAGCTAGTACTGCCAAATGTTCGCAATTCTTAGCTTTGTCTATTACATTCTTAATCTTGGAATTATACATCTTGCGCTCTTTGACATCATCAGGATCTATCATTGATAGGAATATTTGACCTAGACTAATATTGATTAGTCTAGGATCATGCCTGGCTATTACTCTTGTATTGTTTACTCGAAGAATGTGATAGCCAAATACAGTGCGTATTGGCTCTGTGATTTCCCCTACGGATAGTTCTTGTATCGCTTTAGAAAGTTCTTGCGTAAACTCTTCAGGTAAGACCCAGCCTATATCGCCACCGATACTAGCATTTGAAGCTTGAGAGAATTGCTGCGCAAGTAACTTAAATGATGCACCATAACGGAGTAACTTTACTAGCTGATTAGCAAGCTCGAGTACTTCATTTTCTTTAGCTCGATCATCGACGGTTAGTAGTATCTCAGAAACTAATTTTTGTTCATGTCCACTCTGATCAGCCAAACGTGAGCTTATCTCATTTACCTCATCAGTGCTAACTTCGACCTGATTTGCAAAATGGCGGTTTACCAACTTAATCCAAAGTAGATTGCTGCGAAGCTGATGTTCCACAGTGCTAGGATTTATTCCAAGATGAAGAATAAAGTTATGAAACTGGCCTGCCCGTAAACCATTACTTTTCTCGATGTCACTAAGCGCACGATCCATTTCACTATCTTGGATATTTATATTCATTTTTTTTGCTTCTTGGATCTGAATTTGCTCGTCAATAAGTTTATTCAGTATTCTAGGTGCAATTTTCAGAGCAGTTTCATAGCTTCGCGGAAGCTTTGAGGTTATAATCACCATATCAATTCGATTACGTAGGTCCCAAAAAGAAATAACTTCGTCGTTTACTACTGCAGCAATTCGCTGCATATACTCTAAGTCGTCTGCTAGCGAAGCCGTTATCTCTATACCAAAAGTACTTATACAAACAGTAAGTGATAATATCAGGAAGTTATGATACCTAAGAATTGAACCAAGCATATTTACGTTAATGTAACTGTTGTCAATAATATTTTAGTCATGATCGTATTAACCACAACAAAACTTCTTAATGAATATTTCAATTTGCTGTAGCTTAAGATTCGCCTAAATGGGTTAAGGTAAGACGAAACATGACTCGATCGTTAGCTTTGATATCTTCGTCGCTTATGTTCGAGCGTTGAAAGTTGACACCGAATAATAAGCATTCATTTGTATAGGTAAGAGCTAATTTACCGCGAAGCAAAAGATCATGAGCATGCGACAAGTCATTGCTTAAGTTAGCATCTACGCTCCAATGATCACTAACTGTTAATCGGCCGTATAACTCAATTTGTTCACGAGATACCGGTGATTGATTATCGGAGTATCTACTAATACTGACATAATTACCGCCGAGATGAAATCTTGCTTGAGATAAATAAAAACCAACTTCGTTACGGTTAAAGATTGCTTCTTCAGGATCCAATCGGAAACGATACGTCAATTTTAATGGCCCGCTTGTCGGACGCAGCGATAGTACCCCAACCAAGTCTGATAAATCTTCTTCTAGACCGGAAGCACAGTCAAATGAGCACCTACCATAAAATCGATAACTTTGTCCTATTAAAATCTCGCTCGAACTACCATCGTCACCGTATATGCCAGCACGCAAAGCATAATTCAAGTAGCTACCAGTAGTTACTTTATCCGTATCATCATAGCGATTTAAGCGAAATAGTTTAGTTTCATCAAATTCAAATTGCTGACTTCCTTCATTTGGGATCTTCTTCGAATTGCCTTCCAAGGGGGCGAGAACCAAGCTAGCAATTGGCTCAATGACTGTAGTTGATCTATCACTACGCTTTATAAGCGGATACTGCCATTTTAGTCCGAGTTGCGGAAAAATGCGACCGACGATATATTCATCGTCATTTAAACATTCACTAGCCTTAGTTACGTAATAAGCGTCAGTTTGTAAGTTGGCGTTCAGAGTATAGATTGCTCCAGCATTCGATATAGACTGCAATTCCCACCTAGTGATTGCAGAAACACGGTGAGTATTCTTCCCAGACTTTTTGTTTATGGATAGCAGATTGGCATCTATACTAGTATGACCTCCGTACTTGTCTTGATGTCCGATATAGCTATATCGGATGAGCGGGGTTATCATTGTATCGTCCGGATGAATACTAGATTCTAAGTTATGGAATTGGTAGGCTTCTAAAGAGGTGTAGTTGCGTTGATGAAATCTTTCGGCGTATAATTTGCTGATCAGCAATCTTGAATCGCTGATGTTGTAGTGAGACAAATAGCTGCTTTGACTTGCTTGTTCAAAATCAAAACCGCCAAGCCATGACTCGTTTATTTTAATTTTTCCTGTCCAGTCAGCATGCCACTCGAGTGCATAATCTTTCGAAGCAGTGCCTTTGTAACTCTGCTTTACATAAGCTATAGAGTTGTCTAATTCTATTTCTCCATTCGAGAACTGCTTGCGATAATTGACCAAAAGTATTGGGCCTCCCACTGAATGTATTCTCGGCTCTATTAGTAAGTCGCTAGCATCATCTATTACGTAGTAATATGGTTGACCGTAGATAATTCCTAACTCATCGGATAAACCAATAGTTGGCGCAAGCATACCAGAACTACGCTTGACACTTGGATCAGGATGTCGAAGATATGGTGTAAAAGCGATCGGGAAGCCGTATAATTCAATTGTAGCAAAATTGTAAGTTATATCTTTGTTGATCTCATCATGAATTACTTTCACTGCTTTAATTTGCCATAGTGGTGTTTTACTTTCATCTTTATCGCATATACTACAGGGGGAAAATATTGCTTTTTCTAACTCTGTACGATGAGCAGATGTGCGTCTAGCTCGTACTGCTGCGAGGCGAGAGCCGTCAGCTAACAAGCTACGAAAATTATTAATTGTACCGGTTTTTAGCTGGTTGTTTAATTCCATATATTCGCTGAATATTATGTCGCCCGATGATTGCATAATAGAGACATTGCCAATAGCAATAATAGTATCAGCTTTTCGATTATAGCTTATTAGATCAGCGCGTAGGATATGAGAATTTTGACTGAGCTCCACATTACCACGTGCGGTTAATATGCCAAAAGATTCATCATAAACTATCTCATCCGCAATTAAGAGAGCTGATTTTTTTTCAGCGTTGACTTCTTGCGCTTTAGATTGCTTGAGAGTGTTATTAGCAGATAAAGCTATCAGGATAACAGCAAACAATTTTGTAAATTTCATCCATCCTCAAGATGTAAATTCCCAGCAATCCCGACTAACATTGTAGTAATTGCGGGAGTCCACGCTGCTAAGTATGCTGGAATTTTTGTTGCCATTCCTAGCGCGAAAATGATATCTGATAAGAAATAGATTAGAAAACCAGAGCATAGTCCACCAGCAGCCCAAGTCAATATATTATTGTTTCTAGTTAATCTTAGAGAGAATATTGCTGCAATCATAATCATGTCGATCATTAATAGAGGAGAAGCTAACTTTGCGTGCCAATAAAGGCGATATTTAATTGCTAAAAAACCAGTATTTTCAAGCAATTTAATGAATCGCTGCAATTCCCATAGTGACATTGTTTTGGGAGTCAAGTATAAATGCTGAAAATTGTCCATGGTAAGATTAGTCGGAAAGGAAATCTCATCGATTGGCCTTGGTCTGCTTTGGTCAACAGTTATAACTACATCTTTCAGCACCCACTTGCCTTCGAATAATGTTGCTTTGTTAGCATCTATTCGTTTCTGGAAATGGTTTTCACAATCAAAAATTAGTATTACTACGTCAAATAGACCATTATTCTTATAATGCATATTTCGTGCATGAATTACTATGTGATGCTTTTCGTTCTGTTCACGCATCCAGAACTCTCTAGATTGCATCGATAGGAATTCATCCGATCGGTTACGTAGAATATAATCTTCTAACTGCTGGAATCGTTTGAGCATAACAGAGGATATTGAGTTTAAGACGGTAATGTTAATAATTCCCATAGCTAATGCAATAAAAATAGGGGGCATCATAAACTGCCAAACGGAGAATCCAACAGATCGAGCAACTACTAGTTCGTTGCTGCGAGTTAGTTGAGAAAATGCAAGCATAGAGCCAAATAGTATTGCAAAAGGCATAATTTGACATGCCATGCTTGGCAATTTTAGCAGTGCCATGTATAATAAAACCAAGAAATATGCACCCTCCTTGTCTGTTCCTCGACGTAAGAGCTCAATAAAGTCGAGTAAGAAGACTGTTGCTGTGAGTGCTGCGAAGGTTCCAAACAACCAGATGGCTAATTGACGTCCAATATAAAAAGATAGTATCCAAGAAAATCTCATTTTTTAGGATACTATCCTGATAAGTTGATCACGTCTTGTACGCAGACTAACGCAAGACAGGGCAATAATTGATAAAATTAATGGCACTATCGCTATCAGCCACATGAGTGGAATCATTAGTGGTGATTTTGTTACCAAATACTTGCTTACAAGAGCCAGAGATTCGGTTGTACCGGCTAATAGTACTGCAGCTATAATCTTAGTTGATTGCCTGTTTCTGGAAAATTTGGTTGATAACATTACCGCTAAGCCAATCGCAGTGAGGCTGATGGAGAGCAAAGGGCTGGTCAAGCGTTGGTAGCCTTCAGCTATTAGTTCACTTGCTGTGCTACTACTTGTGTTTCGGCTATCAGTGGGATTAAGCAGTTGATGTATGAATAATTCACTTATATCACGATAATTGCGTTTTTCCTGTTCATTGTTACCAAAATCAATGATAGAATAATCAAAGTATAAAATATTAATACTCTGATTTTCAGCTTCATGCTCTTGTCTATTGCCGTTGATCATGACGATATGTGGCCCTTTTGGTGTATCGACAATTATACCTTTTTCAGCCACATAGGTTACCGCCTTAGCAGGATTTCTCTGATCATGTACCATGATGCCAAATAGGTTGCCATTTGCTTGAAAAGCGCGGAAATACACAATTATATTATTGCCTAAGGAAGAAAATTCACCTTCGTGCGGTATAACATTTGCGATATTATGCCTTACTTGCCATTGCAAGTCCTTAAATACTCTATAGCTCATTGGAATTAAGTAGGTGGTTAACAAAAAGCAAAGCGCTGTAGTAGCGATAGCTACAAAGAAAGCTGGTTGTGACAAACGTATTGGACTGAGACCGGCGGCAGCCATCACGAGCACTTCTTGATCAACTGTCATTTTATTATAAACGAATAGCATGCTAGCGAAGCTAGCGATTGGGAGTATAATCGAAAGCCAGGTAGGTATTAGCATAGAGGTAAGATATATGAATGTATTAATTGATAAGTTGCGATTGACGACCAGATCGACAAAGCGCAGGGATTGTGATAGCCAGATAACAAATGTTAACGATATTATTATAAATAACATCGTTGTAACAATTTGTCTTATTACGTAAAGTTTAAAGCACATTAGTACGTTAGATAGCTAATAGCGTCAAATTTTATTACAGTGAATAATAACTCAATCAGAGCATTGGTTATTGTATATCTGAACCGTCTATTGCAAAAGACATACTTTCTAGCAATTGTGGAAACATTTGATGAATATCAACTTTATTAAACTCAGCCGCCCTAAAAAAGGAGTGATAGTCTGCGCTTATCTGGAAGGTGGTCAATTATCACCAACTGCTTATACCATAGATAACGAAACTAATGGTCTTATCAGCGCAGCTATTTCTTGCTCACAGTTTGTTGGTAAAGCTCAGCAAACACTGACTGTTTTTACGCCAAGCAATCGTGTACTGTTAATCGGTATAGGTAAGCCATCTCAAATAAATCTGGCTTTTGCGGAAAAATTTGGAGGCATTATTTATGAAACTTTGGCTAATAGTGCTGAAGAGGAAGCTACTATTATGATGGAGTTGGATGATTTTAAGAGTGTAGAAATAGCTGCTCATTTGGCACTGGGAGCGCTATTGCGCTCTTATAGATTTGATTATTATAAGACTAAAATAACAAAAGAAGAAAAACCTTCATTGGTTAATTTATTTATCTCTGTGGAAAAATATTCTTATGCAAAAAAAGTTTATGAATCTGAAGAAGCTGTAGCAGAAGGCGTATTTTTTACTCGAGACCTTGTTTCGGAGCCGGCAAATATCTTGTTTCCTTCGGAATTCGCTAAGCGAGTTGATTTGATGACAAGTTTGGGTTTGCAAATTGATATATTAGAAGAAAAGGAAATAGCTAGACTTGGTATGTCTGCGATGCTTGCTGTTGGTCAGGGTAGTGAACACGAATCGAAGCTAGTAACAATGCGCTGGGAAGGTGCTGACAAAAACCAAAAATCTATTGCGTTTATCGGTAAAGGGGTATGCTTTGATACTGGTGGTATCTCTCTGAAGCCTTCTACCGGCATGGAAGAGATGAAGTTTGACATGGGCGGTGCAGGAGTAGTTTGCGGTTTAATGCGTGCATTAGCTAAGAGAAAGGCTAAGGCAAATGTGATCGGTGTGATTGGTTTGGTTGAAAATATGCCAGACGGTAGGGCGCAGCGACCAGGTGATATTGTTCGGTCAATGTCCGGACAGACCATTGAAATTATTAATACCGATGCAGAAGGTCGGCTTATTTTGGCAGATTTGCTTTGGTATACTCAAGATCAGTATAAGCCAGAGTTCATGATTGATATTGCTACTCTTACTGGTTCAATTGTTGTGGCGCTTGGCGAAGAAACTTGTGGTTATTTCGCCAATAATGACGCAATAGCGCGCGAGCTACAGGCTGCTGCCAATGCTGTTGATGAGGCGATTTGGCGTATGCCGATGGGTGAGGTATATAATAAACAGATGGATAGCGATATAGCTGATATGAAGAACGCTGGCTCACGTTGGGCTGGCGCAATTACTGCAGCGTGCTTTTTGGAGCGTTTCGTAAACGATCTTCCTTGGATTCATATGGATATTGCAGGCGTGACTTGGTTGCGCAAGAATCTGCCTACTGCGCCAAAGGGTGCTTCCGGCTTTGGTGTCCGCGCGCTTAACCGTCTTGTCTTTAATCATTGCGAAAAAAAGTATGAAAAAAATAACTTATCATAATTTGCATACTTTTTAGCGTTAACGGTTAAGAGTTAATATTATTAAGTCATCAAAAATATTGAATTTTGTTTGTTGACACTAAACGGAGGCACTTCGCGGTGAAATAGCTAAAATATGTTTGTTGTTTTATTTGGAGATGTTTAATTATCAAATGTTGGGTTGTTTTTTCATCCTGTAAACATTATGATAGTAAGCGGAGGTATTTTTGACAGGAATGTATTTTGGCTAGGATTAGACTTAACACCTCTTAAGTAATGATAACAAAGCATATTTAGTCAAAGATGATATCTGGAATTTATTAATAACCTGGCATAATTTTTAATTCAGCTACTGTCATTTAGTAACGAAGAAATGCCTTCTTTCATTTGAATTAGCAATAGGTTAAATACTAAAAATTATATTATTTGTTTACTAGTACTTATTTAATCTGTTTTAGAAACCTATGCTATAATTAACCGTAAGTATTTGGATATTCCTTTTTTATAATTCCATTGCCGAGGATAACCAAGAGAAACTTCCTCGAATCGGGTGCTACCAAGCATGTCTGTGCGTCTGGTGTGTAGGTGACCAGTTACTACCGCATATGCATTAAAGCGAATATGCCAATCTTCAGTCAGCAGCGTGCCGCACCATGGAGTAAAGCGAGGCACAAGCGGGATGCTTATTAAATCTCGGCGTAGAGGCCAGTGGTTTATTAGAATAGTATGTGCATTATCTGGTACTTCTAATTTAAGTCGTATTTCTGTCTGGGCCAAACGAGCGTGACACCAATCTATGCGGCTTTTATATGTTGCTGGTGAAAGCAGGATCTCATCGCTACATACATTGTATGTTTCCTCAGCCCATTCAACTACAATGTCAAGTGGCACGTTATCTGGGCGGAAACTGTAATCGTAAAGTAAGAACATTGGAACGATAATTAGTTTGTTAACGCCCGGAGGTAAAGATCCAGGCCATACTGGAAAAGGATCTTCTGGAGTAATCACACCTAGAGCTCTAGCTCGAGCAACCAAAGCATTGTAGCGATTAGCGCCTATAGGTTCGCCAGAATTTGGCCGTGACCATAGCTCATGATTGCCAGCAACCCATATTACTTTAGCAAAGTGGTTTGCTAGTATAGCTAACGTGTCTGCTACTATATCCATTTGTTCAGCAACGTCGCCAGCTATTATCAGCCAATCCTCAGGGTAAGAAGGTAGATCCTCTAGTGCTAAGCGATTGAGCCTGCTGGTTAAATGCAAATCAGAAATTGCTAGCAGCTGCATATACTTCTCTCTTTTAGCGATAATACGAGTATTAGGAGAAAAATAATCTCTTCATTTAGCACTCATTTTTATTATTCATAAATAACTAATTATTTTGTATAGTGCTCGATCTGAATAAGCTCTAATTAGCTTACGTAAAGTAATGTAGGTGATAACTAATCATTCTATAATCTATAATTCGATTTATTACTCAATTGTTAAAGAATAAGCATAATAGATTAGCACAGTTCAAAGCATAACTATCCAAGATTAAAAAAGCTATTCATCTTGAGTGATTCAGAATTATAGCATATCAGCAACTCAATCTTCTAATTTATATTATTACGAATACATCTTGTTACTTTTAGGATGTTAACGATTGATAAATTATTGCTATCTAAGTTAAGAATGATGCCAATTTTAATTCTTAATTTTATTTATTATGCATTATACTTTTATTTAAAATTCAATAACGGAATTCTTTATATACTTGATTATACAAGTAGTTAACTATTTAAGAGTAGTTATTTTTTTTTGTGCAATCTCTACACGCAAATTTTAATTTTAGTATTCTTAATTTATACATCGTATAACTCAAAGCGTAAACATTCTGAAGATCATCTTTTTATATTCTTGCATAGCCCACGAAGCAATATTTATTTTGTTAAGGTTGTAGGTAATCATATTTGCTTGTCTAGCAATTGCTAATCTGTATTGAGTACAAGCAAATTGTTTTAGGCTGAAGTTGTTATGTTTAGATAATAAAGGCATTGTTTAGACTAGCAGTAGTGCACTATTGCACTCGATTATATTGCATCAATTATGTTATTAACTTTAAGTATTTTTGATAAAAATAGTTCGAAAGCATTAATTCAAATATACTTGATATTGCAAACTGCTGATTATATATTCCATGCTTTATTGGAGGTGATTAATGCGGGCTCGTAACCGTTTGTTTGATGATTTTGCTCGTATGGCTAATGGAGCCTTTAATGCTTTTGCAGATGTACATACAGAGATTGAGCAGCTTGTTAATCAATACTTTGAGAGGTTTTTAGCAGGGCACAATTTAGTAACGCGTGAGGAATTTGATGCGATGGAAGCTATCGCTACTAAAGTACTTAATGAACAAAGTGCTTTAAAAGATCGCTTAGCTGAACTAGAATCTCAGCTGAGAAACTTTAGAATGATTGCGCTGCAACGTAAACCAGTTCCTAAGGAACTGCGTCGTAGATGGGGATTTAATTTTGGCGAAAGAAATGTTGAACTTAAGGTTCAGTCTAACGATGCTGATCTGAAAGATGAATGAATATTTTTTGATAATTTATGTAAAATTTAGAAATATACGCGATGATACTATTTATAATAAACAGTATTAATACTGTTTATTATAAATAGTATTTTTTAAAAAAGTTTTTTTGTAAAGCTTTTGCTTTTGTTAGCTCTAGAAGATAGAGCTTTGTAAGCTGCTTTTTTATTTAATTTATTTTTTATTTAATTCGTCGACTGTTTATATTAATAAAATTTTTATATAGCTAAACGAAAAAAAGGTTATTTTGTTTATCTAGTAATTATGATGTAATTTATTGTGTAGCCTTAAGGCTACTATAAATTCATTTACTTTACAAAACAAAGCTGGTTCTCCATCCTAACTTATTGTTAAATATTTTTGATCATGACTTTTATACGATTTTATCTGCCAAATTCTAAAAAGGCATTACTTCTATTAGCCATCTACACAGAGAAACAATTTTTAAGTATTTCCATCTATTAACCGAATTTACTTAGGAAAAATAATAGCCTACGCTAATGTACTGTTTCTATTATGCAAAACTAAAGAAGCTTATTTTACAAGCAGACAATTAGTTTTAATTTATGTGTTGGTAAATATTATCATTAGGAATAACTAGAAATACCCGTTAAATCATTTTTATTATAAGCGATTGTTATTTATGGGGGCACTTACTAATAATTGTTTATATGTAACTTAGCATTTCTTCAATATTTCGCAAGAGAGCTTGGAGTATGTTTAGCAAATAAGAAAATTACTTAACGTTTTCTTCACTTGTTAAAATCTAGAAATGCTCTACGAATTATTTTTGAACGTGTAAAAGTTAAGCATGTTTTTAATGCTTGGTAAATAAGTATAAATCAGTAATACTTTATACTTCTCTGCCAGGCAAACAATAAAGATAAATTAATTGAGTAATATTGTGGCTGAAGGTGATTGTAGGAATAATAATTTTCATAGGATCATTTGTTATTATGCCAATAAAAGTTATCTTGCCGCAGAAAAACATAAGATAAAAAACTTTTTTATTAAAAATTATTCTACTACTGTCAGTTGTTACTAAATAATTTTTAAGTTTCTAGACTTTATCAAAAGATGATATTCATAATATCAATGAACGATGATATCGGTATTATATTTAATAAGTTTTAATTAGAAGTAAAATAGCACTTATTCTACAAAATTCTGTTTGACATGACTCTTAGATCGTTGTTGTTATCATAATAAATGAAATTTCATTCAATGAATAGAAATACATTAACTATATATTTCACTTAGCATTTTACAATATAAATTGCAAACATATCACAAAATTATGTATTTTAATACAAGTGATCTGATTACTAACAAAAAATCATAAGTTAAGGTAAAATAGTTACCATAATAACGTAAGATTCTTCTACTTCTTAGAAGTTATCTAATGTTAGTTCATAATGACAATATAATTTGTAACAAACATATATCTATGTTTTTATTTTTTAAGCTACTATGTTAACATCAGTATTCCATTTGCTTTTAGTTTATTTGTCTACTGCCAGCACAACAAATTAATTTATTAGATTTTATTTTTTATTATGCTATTTCAATCCAATTGACATGCCCTAAACCGTGCCAACCTATTGAAATGTAATATTTGTTTAACAATATTCGCTGCTCAAAACCCCAAAGACAACTACTCTCTCGCATAGTCGCTCCGAAATTAATTCGGATTGGGGTAATGAAGGGATCCGTAAACCAAAATTGATTTAGTTTTTGCGATAATCCCTTTCCTGTAGCCTTTATAAAAGCTTCCTTTAAAGTCCATAAAGCCATAAAGGCACTTGCTTGATCTGATGCAGATTGAGCCATTATCCAGGCTAGCTCAGATGGTGCAAAATAATGATTAGCTATTGATAAATCAATCTTACGTAGTTTATTCTCTACATCAACACCTAAATCTATGTTCTTGGGTGCTATACCCACTACTACCATTCCTTTGGTGTGCGATAGATTAAAAGAAATTGCAGCTTTTGTCCCACCAAGCAAAGCAGTAGGCTTACCGTATCTACCTCTTACAAATCGAAAATCCCTAGGATCTACACCTAGTTCATTTGCTAGTACACTACGCACCATAGCATGGGCAACAATATATTCGATACGTCCAGCTTCAAATATTCGACGAGACGCTTGCTGGAGCTCAAAAGTATCGAGCAAGGCCATATCATCCGCAACGTCATTTTTGCTAAAGCCTTCGATACATCGAGCATAAAGAGAAATTATCGATATTGTATAATTCCTAGGGTAATTATTTTAATTTTAAATAGCATATAAAATAGGTCTCCGAAGAGAGTAACAAATATTATATACTTAATGCAATATTTTTTTTACTCAATACATAACAGAAATAGTTCTTATTAGATTATCCAAAAGGATTTAAAATTAGTCTTCTTTCTAGATAACACAGAGCAAATTGCTAATAAGCAGGGGGCTAACTATAGAAAGCTACTATTGTCATGAGTAGCTTGTAAATTCAGTAAGTAAAAAAAATTTTTATAGTAAGTAGTATTACTGCGGATATTTATGATAAATTGTGTAGCAATAATCCTGTACTTAGTCTTAAATCAGATAATTTATAGATTATCTCTATTCGGCTGGAGAATAATTTTTAGTTTTATTGTATAGAGAAAATAATAAAGTAATACTTTCTTCTTTACTTAACTAATAACAATTACAAAACTAGTACTTGAAAATATAAGTTTTTTATTTAAAACTTATTAAGTTTTCTGCTATGTAGAATGCTGGTAGAATAACTAGAGTAATAAATGCGTCAGTCATCAGGTAATAACTGATACATTTTAATTATTAATAATTTCTACATATTACTAATAGTAAAATGTATTAGCGCGAGATAATTTATATTAATCGACAATAATAAAAGTTAAAATTGAGAATGAAAATTATTTTTAAATAGAAAATTTAATACTTACATTATCATAATGATATACAATTACCTCGTCATTGATTCACCAAAACAACAACTAACACCGACGTCCACTTTGTCTATCGAATAAATGGCATCGCCCATCAATTGGAATTACATTAAGTATTCGGTCTTCTTGCGACAGAGGAACCGCCTCCGCAGGTACACGTACTGTTGCTTGCGGACCACCAGCTAGCACTCCGTGTAACACACAAGCGTCACCTAGGTCTTCCACAAACTCGACTTCGAATGGAATTCCATCTTCGCTTAGTTCCACATGCTCGGGTCGAAAGCCGAGAGTTACTGGACCGTTAACTCGGTCAGTACCGTCAACACTATCAATTCTGCTATTAGTTCCATCCAAAACGACCGATCCACCATCAACTCTAGCTTTCAGCAAATTCATTGCAGGTGAACCAAGAAAACTTGCCACGAAGACATTTGCAGGTCGGTCATAAAGATCTCGTGGACTCCCAGTCTGTTCAATTATACCTTGATTTAGCACTACAATCTGATCAGCAAGAGTCATTGCCTCTACCTGATCGTGAGTTACGTGGATCATTGTAGTACCAAGGCGACGATGTAGACGACTAATTTCTAAGCGCATTTGTACACGTAAAGCAGCATCAAGATTAGAAAGCGGTTCATCAAACAAAAACGCCTTAGGATTACGCACGATAGCCCTACCTATAGCCACGCGCTGTCTTTGTCCACCAGAAAGCTCTTTAGGTTTACGGTCAAGCAAATCTGTAAGCTGTAGAATTTCAGCCGCATTGCGTACTCGATTTTCTATAGTTTCTGAGGCAGTTTTTGCTAACTTTAGCCCGAAGCTCATGTTTTGATATACTGTCATATGCGGATAGAGTGCGTAGCTTTGAAATACCATGGATACACCTCTCTTAGATGGATCAATGTTATTCATAACCTGTCCTCCAATCGATAATTCACCAGCATCTATATCTTCTAATCCAGCAATCATTCGCAATAGAGTAGATTTTCCACAACCGGATGGTCCAACTAAAACGCAGAAAGTGCCATCTTTAATACTTAAGTCAATTCCATTAATCACTTCGGTATCACCGAAGTTCTTATGCAGATCACGCATGGTAACGTCAGCCATTCATACTCCTTATCCTTTTACAGCACCAGCAGTTAGCCCAGAGACGATTTGACGCTGAAAGATCAATACCAGGGCAATCATTGGTACACTGACTGTCACAGAAGCAGCCATGATTCTTCCCCATGGAACCTCAAACTGGCTACCACCATTAATTAGCGCTATTGCTACAGGTATGGTACGCTGATGGCTGCTTAGAGTGAATGTCATTGCAAACAAAAACTCGTTCCATGCGACCACAAAGACTAGAAGGCCCGTGGTAATTATTGCTGGCCACATCATCGGAAAAAAAATCTTGGTTAGTAAGACCCATGGGTTTGCTCCATCCATTATAGCTGCTTCTTCAACCTCGACAGGTAGATTGCGTATAAAGCTGGTCAAAACCCACACTGTAAATGGCAAAGTAAAGATTAAATAACATAAAACTAATCCCATCGGGTTGTTGAATAGCTCAAGTGCACGTATTAGCCTAAACATACCTGACAAAACAGCAACCTGCGGAAACATAGATACGATAAGAACAGTTAGAAGAATGAGGCGTTGGCCATTAAAGCGAAATCTGCCAAGTGGCATGGCAGCTATCATGCCAAATAATAATGATATTACCCCTGCCGCAATCGATATAGTTAGTGAATTCAAAAAGTTTCTTCCGAAAGGTTGTTCATCGAATATGGCAATATAATTGTCTAAAGAAAGCTCCTTTGGGAAAAAGCTTACCTCAAAAATAGATGAACCAGATTTAAAAGAAGTTATTAAAGCATAATAAAACGGGAACAAAAATATCAATAGTAACATGCTAACTATCGCAAATAATCCAATTTTTATAGTTAGTGAATTATTGTAGGTTGTCATCTAGCGAACTTCTTTCATCACGTCTGCACGCATCATTGCTAAGCAAAGTACGATTATGAAGAAAATCACTATGAATAACATAGTTGAGGCCGCCGAGCCATAACCCAGATCTTGAAAATCCACAAGATTTTGGCGGGCGTATACCGACATAGTCATGGTTGATTCTGCGTTACCCGTCATAATGTAAACTACGTCAAATACTCGCAAAGCTTCAAGTAATCGGAAAAGCACTGCTACAGTTAAAGCCGGTCGAATTAAAGGCAAAGTTATACCAAAAAAAACCTTTATTGGATGGATCCCGTCAACCTTAGCAGCCTCGTAGCAATCATTAGGCAACATTTGTAGTCCTGCCAATATTAGCATAGCGACGAATGGAGAGGTTTTCCATGAATCCACAAGAATTACTGTTAGCATTGTAAAATTATGATCAGCAAGCCAAGCAATTGGATTAGCAATTAGTCGTAATTTTATCAAGAGATAGTTTATCAAGCCGTATTGATCATGGAGCATCCAGGTCCATATCTTTGCCGATACTACAGTCGGGATCGTCCAAGGGATTAACATAGCTGCACGAAACAAGGAGCATCCGATAAACTTTGTGTGCATTACTAATGCAATTATCGTCCCCAATAATATTTCTATAGCTACCGATCCTATTGCAAATACTATAGTATTCCAAACTGAATGCCACCAAAGTGGGTCGGCGACTAATCCGTACCAGTATCCTTTATCATTAACCCAAAAATTATCAAAACCTATAAAAGTATAGTTACTTAGGGTAGATAAAGAGGCGTCAGTAAAAGCATAAAAAAAAGTATAAGACAGTGGCCAAACAGCCACTATTAGCAATCCTACCAACATAGGTAACAGCAACAGCCAAGCACAGTAACCTTTTCTTTTTTGATAGGATAATTTTTTGTCCTCAGATTTTAACCTCTTCTCCATTGCTTTGTTTCAGTTATTTTTGGCTATCATAGTCGACCGTGATGTCGTTTGATATGATTTAAGCTATTCTCAAGGCGCAATAAAGCAAAACCGGGATCTTTCTCTCCAGAGAGAATATTGTGAATAGCAGACCAAAATTGATAAGACAACCGGTTGTAATATTCATCGACCCTTGCTGAGGGACGAAAAACTGCTTTAGATAAAGCTTGTTTTATAATAGAAAAAAATGGATTAATTTCCAGCAACTCTGTATCTTCATACAGTTGCGGATAAGTTGGGTTGTATGCGTACATAGCACGCAGCTTTTGCTGCGCTGGATTAGTTAAAAATTTAACTAGATCTACTGCAAGTCTAGGATTCTTAGAATATTTAGAGACTGATAGATTCCATCCGCCAAGTGTACTTGTATGATTACCGTTAGCGCCACCTTTGGGTAGAACTACCACTCCAACTTTATCCCTAACCGGGCTATCCTTGCTTTGCAGCAAAGCCCAGGCATAAGACCAGTTACGCATAAAGACAGCATTGCCAGACTGAAACACGCCGCGTGATTCTTCTTCATCGTAATTTAGTACACCCTTTGGAGTGATATCACCTATCCAAGAAGCGGCCATTTGTAAAGCTTTCACAGCCTGCTGATTATTAATTGTACTCTTGCCATCGTTATCAACAATAGTACCGCCTCCATAGCTTACGAGCCACTCAAGTGCGTTGCATGTTAGGCCTTCATAATTTCTTCCTTGCCAAACGTACCCCCAAATATTACGGTTACCTGCCGCTCGCTCCTTTTCCATTATTGCTTTGGCAGTAGTTCTCATCTCTTCCCATGTCGACGGTAGACTAAAATGGTACTTTTTTAACAGGTCCTTACGGTAGTAAAGAAGACCTAATTCCGTCCACCAAGGAAGAGCAAGGAGCTTATCATCTACGGTGTTATTCTGAATAATCTCTCTGAAATGTCCCTTGCCAGCATCGGGATCGTATTCATGCAGATCTATCGTGTGTGCAGAAAGCAATCTTGGCCATACTACATCAACCTGCATGATATCGATATCGTTGCTTTGATTAGCTAGGATCTGTTGATACATAGCCATGCGCTCAGCGGAGGAATTTGGGGTAGGTATAATCTCAACTTTTACACCATTATTTTTTGACCATATTTCCACAGCAGCATTGCAAAGTTTAAGCTCTATTCCGACGGCACCACACGATATAGATAGCTTATTGTTTTCTTTAGCATACGATCCGATTGATTGCGGAATAACCATACTATTGGTAAATATCACCAAGATGGCTATAGTATGCACTATCTTTATTTGCAATACCTGTCCTTTTCTAAAAATTAAAAATACCTCATTCTCTATAAACATTTACCGCATGAATACATTACAGTATAACAGAATATCGTTAAAATTACAACTTCATTTTCTATGAAAAATCATTTTTTAATATAACAAAAAATAACAAAGTATTATAGTGCTGTTAAGCATTTATTTATTGCTCTATTTAATGTGTTGGTAATTTGTGTAAAAGTATTCTAGCTACTTAATCTATAACTCAAAGTATTTATTAATCTAATTAAAGTTTATTTAAAAAAACTGATTAACACCTGAACTTAACTGATTAACACCTAAAAATTAAGTGTTTTTTAAAATAAACTATCTAAATTACTAATCTTAAATTTTTGCTAGTTTAGCCTTTCTCGGAGAGAAGAATAATAGGTTTGGGTAGTGCTTAACATTCACAACCATGAATGGTTGATTTGCTTAATACGCTTAATACACTGCATGAGTAAACATGATAATAGCAAACTTGATTGCTATATTGCGGTGTTTTGTAGTTAAGATATAAACTTGTATTAGATGCGTAAACTTGTATTAAATTTGAAATTGTTTGTTGAATAACCTGTATCCTCATATATGTCTGAGTCATGCGTTAGCATTAATCAAGACGATTATTATGGATGTATGTAAGCTTAAGATTATGATAAGTTTAAGTTAATATTAAATAATGTTTCATTGCTTCTTCTTAAATAATGTTTCATTGCTTCTTCTTAAATAATGTTTCATTGCTTCTTCGCTATAAGACTATGATCTATAAACATTAAGAAAAAATAGAGTTTCTCTAATAAGCGGCACAATGTCAACTAGAATACTTAATATTGTGCTTTGGTGGATCAGTTTCCTTTGGTATATTTAAGAAGTAGTTTAGTTAACTTATTTAATAAATAATAACACATCATATAGAATGTATATTAAGTTAATCTATAATATAGTTAATCTATAATATTCGAGTGATTAACTTTGAAATCTATCGCTTCTTTGGAGCTATTTGAATCTTGCTGCAGTTGTTCAGAAATCTCTTCAGCGGCAGCCAGTAGTCTGCGGTAGGTGTTTAGAGAAACTGGTATGGTAGAGAGATAAAAGATTAACAATACACCCAGCGCGAACCATGGTACACTAACTAATGTAGCTGTAACTAATCCAGAAAATACTAAGACTGGGAGCATCCAGCGCTGAGGTAATTTTATTTGCTTGAAGGAATAAGTTGGGATGCGACTGACCATCAGTAATCCGACAGCCGTGAGCCAAATCGCTACAAATATTGGAGTATCTTTAAGACCGAGATAGAACTGAAAATCAAGTATTAGCGGCAGCAATGCTAGACCAGCTCCAGCTGGAGCTGGAACTCCGATAACATAATTATGAACAAGTGTAGGTTCGTTATTTTCCGGACGCACGTTAAAACGGGCTAATCGTAATACGCAACAGATAGCAAAAAACAATACTACCATCCACCCAATATTCTGTAGCTTTACCATAGACCACAAAAAAATTAACACGCCAGGAACTACGCCGAAGCATAAAAAATCAGATAAGGAGTCTAGCTCTGCCCCGAATTTAGATTGCGCGTGCAATAAACGAGCCATGCGACCGTCGAGCGCGTCAAAGACTGCCGCCAACAATATCATCCCAACTGCAAACTTCCAACGTTCGACAAAAGCGAAACGTAAACAAGATAGGCCAAAACATAACGCCATTACCGTGATGATGTTTGGCAATAGTTTATTGAAGGACAAAACACTAAAGCGCTGACTATGGTGTTGGCGTAAGCGATTCATCGCATCGCCCCTTCCCGTAGCGCCTCCGTGCTATCAAGATCAGCGATCACTGTTTCACCAGCGATACAACGCTGGCCAAGTGCTATTAACGGTGCAACATCAGGAGGTAGGTAAATGTCCACTCGGCTGCCAAAGCATATCATGCCAAAACGTTCGCCTGCCAGCATGGTTTGGCCTTCGCTAACTTTGCATCGTATGCGACGAGCCAATAGTCCAGCGATTTGTGCTAAAGCAATTAGCTGGCCGTTTTGAGTTTCCATTGTTATAAGTTGTCGTTCATTTTGCTTGCTCGTTTTGTCAAGCGAAGCATTAATAAATTTACCAGGAATATAAGTGAGTTTAACGATTCGGCAATCAACAGGGATGCGATTTACGTGAACGTCGAAAACATTCATGAAAATGCAGATCCGCTGCACTTTCCCTGGATTAAGGCCAAGTTCCTCTGGCCATGAGGCTTGGCTAATTGAAATAACGACACCGTCAGCGGGACTGATAATTAGACCATGACGCACCGGCGTTATCCTATCTGGGTCACGGAAAAAGTACACGCATCCCATTGTCAATATTAAACTAGGTAAAAATAGCCAATTAGTTATTATGGATAAAATAATTGTTGCTAGAGCAAAAATTGCTATAAATGGCAATCCTTCTCGAGCGATCGGTGCTATAATTAAGTTTAGCATGATAAACTTTATCTACGGTTTGCCATTGCTATAGAATAATCTGCTAACGAGAGGTTGTATAGATGATAAATTTTTAGCTACGTAATGTCAGTTTGTGAATACAAATATTGCTGTTATGAGAGCAATTAGTATTGCCATTAATCCTTAATGAAGGATTGGATCATTATGATTATTGGGCTCTACAAAAAAATTACGATAGAATAAATTGTAAAATTTATCGTATTGTTTATAGCGCTTTAGATATTCAAAGACCATTGTCTAATTAGGGACTTATATCTTAAAGTTATCTTAAAGTCATCGCCTTAAAGATTTTTTATTGTCTAATGCAGGATATCTAATGAATCTATAGTTGATTTAAACTTTTGCATAATTAACTTTAAGACTAAAGATGTAAAAATTACTTATTATTTTTGAAATTTTTACTAAAAACGATAATTTATCAATGATATTACACCATAATCTTAATATATATTTTAAATAGAAAGGCCAATATCGGAATTCTTGTTTATCCAATATACTAGAAATTCATGCAATAAGTTTGGCCAAGTGCTAGCAAAAGCTAACAATTACTTGCGACGCACTGAGATTTTCTAAAAGAATTTTTAAAAGATTATATTAGCTTTCTTACTTACTATCTATCAATCAAAGTCAATAGTCTTTAATTACTAGCATTTCGCTAATCGACCATGCAATATATCTAGCCAAGATTATCTACAACCATAGTAATAAGATCTTATTATAATAAGCTAATTTGCTAACTTTAATCTGTTAGCTTTCAGCAGTTTTTGTATATATAAAAATTATCACTAACGATGCTTTGCGAGAGCTATAAGCATTATTTCTTTTATTGTTATGCGATACCTTGCTAGCGCTAAAATTTTCAACTTGTTGTTTACTTAACTTAGGTCAAAGTTATAATTGATGTGTATTACCTAATCATACACTTCTGGAATATGACCTTGTCTGGTTAATCACCGTGAAAGATTTTGTATGAGTAATTTATCTCAGGCTATTTGTCTCTTTTGTGGATCATCTTCGAATGTTGATAAGATTTATAAGAAAGCAGCGAGTGAAATAGGTTGGGTAATTGGCACACGTGGCGGTACGCTGATCTATGGAGGCACCCCAGTTGGTCTGATGGGGCTAGCAGCACATGCTACTTTGTCGGCTGGTGGTCAAGTAATTGGCGTCATCACAAAAGTCTTGCAGAATGCGGAAGTTAGCCATGTAAGACAGGATGAGTTATTGGTGACTGATAGCATTCATGAACGTAAAAGTCTCATGTACGATCTTGCGGATGCTTTTGTAGTACTACCGGGCGGCCTAGGCACTATAGATGAAACTATTGAGGTGCTAGTATGGTTACAACTTAAATTATTGGATAAGCCATTGGTTATGCTTGATATTAATGGATTTTGGAAGCCATTGTTTTCACTGATTGATCATACTATAGCTTCTGGTTTTACCCCAGAAAAAAATCGGGATCTCTACAAAACAGTCAGTACAACAAGTGAAGTATTTGAGGTGATTAGTAATTGGCCAGCTCAAGAAAAATAATTATAATAAAAAGTTAAGTCTACATATTTTCAAATTTAAAGTTATGCTGCCTTAGTTTGTTGAGGTATAGGGGCTATAAAAATAATTAAGGGATTTACAAATGGATAAAATTAAAGTAGCCAGGCCAATAGTAGAACTTGATGGCGATGAGATGGCAAGGATCATTTGGCAAATGATCAAAGAGAAATTAATTTTACCATATCTATGCGTTGACATAAAATATTATGATCTTGGCATTATGGTTCGTGACAAAACGAAAGACCAGATTACTATTGCTTCTGCTGATGCTATTAAAGAGTATGGAGTCGGTGTAAAGTGTGCAACAATTACTCCTAATTACGATAGAGCAGATGAATTTCATCTGAAAAAAATATGGCGTTCACCGAATGCCACAATACGTAACACTTTAGGTGGTACGGTGTTTCGCCATCCGATTATTTTTAATAATATTCCTCGTATTGTGACCGGTTGGTCCAAGCCAATTGTTATAGCACGTCACGCTTTCGCTGATCAGTATAGCGCTACCGATTTTTTAGTTGACGGCCCCGGCAAACTGACGCTTATTTTTCAACCCGAAAATGGCGATCCTATCATTAGGGATGTTTGCGATTTTCCAACCAGCGGCATTGCCTTGGCCATGTATAACATAGATGATTCAATTCGCGAATTTGCGCGGGCTTGCTTCAATTACGCTTCTGACCTTGGTTGGCCACTATATTTATCTACCAAAAATACTATTCTTCAAAACTATGATAGTCGCTTTAAAGATCTATTTAAAGAAATTTTTGAATGTGAGTTTAAATCCGATTTTGACTCTAAAGATATCTTCTACGAACATCGATTAATTGATGACATGGTTGCATGGGTGTTGAGATCCTCTGGAAAATTTGTTTGGGCATGCAAAAACTATGATGGTGATGTGCAGTCTGACGCAGTAGCTCAGGGGTTTGGGTCGCTTGGTTTGATGACCTCAGTACTGATGACGTCAGATGGAAAAGTTGTTCAAACTGAGGCTGCTCACGGTACGATAACTCGTCATTATCGCCAGTACCAGCAAGGTTATCTTACTTCAACTAATTCTATCGCTTCAATATTTGCCTGGACCCGTGGTTTGTACTTTAGAGCTAAATTTGACGATACTCCTGAAGTTGCTAATTTTGCTAATACCTTAGAGAAGGTTTGTATGGAAACTGTAGAAAGTGGTTTGATGACTAGGGATTTAGCTACGCTGATTGGTCCGAATCAGCCTTGGCTGGAAACACAGGAGTTTATTACTCAGTTGAATGATAATCTGCAGAAGGCAATGAGCTAATAAAACAAATATAAGCTATTTTTATTTAGTATTGCTAAAACTGTATTTGCATACAATATTCTATTCTTGATTGAGGTGGCTAGGATGAATTTTTGATGTAATTAGTTTATTGTATTGCGAATTATAGCTGCAATAACATGTATACAAACCCGTATAACTTATGCTAAAATGCTTTTCTTCTTCTCATTTCAAAGCAATTTCACTTAGAATTACTGTTATTGACCAAACAATGAGCACACCCCGTGCATTGTATTGTTATAAGTAGTGGAGCAATTTTAATGGCTACTTTAGCGAAAAATAATTTGTCTTTGAGCGATAGATTTAATAAATCAGCTACTAATAGTTAGTAGCTCTGTCTATGTTAAATTCCTGCTAGTTATTATTGATTTCAACGTCTTATACATTCAAATTTTATCGCTAATTCATCTTTATATAAAGGATATTTGATTGCATCATCACAAGATGCTAAAATTGTTGGCATGTTTTTGTTTAATATTTTATGACATCGAGCAGCTACTAAATGCAGCAATAGCAGCATTTGTATAGACACTGCAATTTTTAGCTTTTTTACTCTTCTTTTATAACAACCGTAACGCGGCATCCTAGCTAAACCCTTATTTGATAGGGATACAGCATTTACGTTAATGAATTGATTCATCATCTGATCATTTTTGTACTGCTTCTTACTTTGTGTTTAAACCAGAGTATTATCTAAAATAATTAAAAGTATTGTTTGTTTATTTTTGTTAGAGAGTTCTTCTGATTAGTATTACTAAGACTGTATAGTTAAGCTGATTTTGCTTATATCGCTTAACTAATTAATTTATGGATTAGTTATTGTAATTAATTTAAGATGTTTTTGGCATGACTCATACATCTATATTATTACAAGGAATTCTGTTTGAGTATCTCTAAGCTTGATTGTGATTCCTTATTTACTTTTACTCAATCAATCTAAAACGTATGTATACTAAAGCTATTACTCTGAAAAATGATTTTGATTTGTATCATTTAGTTTTTTTTTAACTTAAACAATGTTGTATTTTCTAAAGCAGGAAATTTCCTTAAGAAATTATTAATAGTTGCAAAAAAAAGAATGAATGAAACTATTACTATAATAAATTACTCATGAAATATAAATTAGGGATGATTGTGGTTTTTGATAGAGTTAATTTGACAACAAATAAGAATTCATTAACTGTATATTAATTTACTGTGTTGATCTAAACATAATTTCATATTATATAGATTCTATAACTCGTATTATATAGATTCTATAATCTGTATAATACGAGTTATCTTAAATAAATGGTAATGGTTATTTTATACTAAATATTGTGAAGCTTCAAGCAAAAAAACCTTAGCTTAAAATAAACAAGGTCTATCATTAAGCGAGTGATTAAAATATCTATCAAATTTATTCAGTTAGGCGCAAACAACCATTTGCGAACAATTTAACTCTAATTTTAATGATCTAGGCATAAAATTATGGTTTATAATCATTTATTTTTTTTGGTTGACTTGCCTATAGCTGGTTTGTTTAAACAAACTTTTATTAGACTTGAATTAAGCAGCCTACGATCATTTGTACTGGAAGCTTAATCTAATTGATTTGTAGAATAGACTCTCATAATAAAAATACTCCTGTTAATTGCCATACGTTGTTTATATTTTGTTCCGTCGCTAGCCTCATTTATCAAAAAAAACTATCGTCTAACAAATTTCGATAGTCCTATTCAATATTGAACTATTAAATTCTACCACTAGTAATTCTAAAGCGTTTTATAATTGTTATATTATTATCTGATTAATTGTATACTATTATTTTATATAATAGTATACAATTAATCAACAAAAAGTAAAAGCCAAGATTTAGTTACGACTCTAGGTTATCTCATAATACATGATTAAGTGATTCTCAATAGTTTCATTTGTAAATTTGTCAACCTTACCAAGGATACCGTTTAGCGTCGTAGTTCATGAAGCATGAGTTGTCTTCGGGCGTTAAGTTGGCAATAATATTACGCATTCCTATCACACTATCAGTCACTGTGACTGGCGCGTTCTTACCTCCCATGTCGGTTTGGACATGGCCAGGATGTAAAATAGCTGTAATTATTCCATGGCGAGCCAACTCCTTTGCTAAACAGTTTGCTGCCATATTTAGAGCTGTCTTCGATGACCTATAAACTGCATTTCCTCCACGGTTAAGTTCAATAGACCCCATTAATGAGCTAGTGAAGGCCATCACCTTATGAGAGCTGCTTAATACGTTCTTTTTAAACTTCCAAGCTAGGCGAATTGGCGCAAAAACATTAGTTTCCATAGTTCTACGCCAAGCATCATAATCTATGTCCCCGATCGAAGTTACTTTGTTTATATTTACCCCAGCATTGTTGAATAGCACGTCAATTGGCTGCTTCTTTAGCTCATCAACCAATAAATCAATTTCAGTAACGTCATTTACATCTAGTGAGTAAATTACAACGTCTCCCTTCACAATTCGAAGACTATCGGCGGTAGCAGGATTACGACAGGTTGCGATAACACGCCAGTTGTCAGCAGCATATTGTTTTGCAAGCTCAAGTCCAATGCCTCGGTTGGCTCCAGTTATAAAAATTGTTTGCACGAAAGTTCCTTAAAATAGTTATGAGTTTTTGTTGCTGTGCAACAAGAATGTTGAGCAGAATACTAATGAAAGTGTATCTATAGATACATAGTCATAATTATATAGCGTATAGAAATTTTATGAAAAAAACATTAATGAATTATAATATTAATATTATTATGTTTTGAATAATTTAGATATGTATTAAACAGCAACTATTACGTGAACAGCTCGTTAATAATGGTCAATTTATTTGGTTTTGGTTATTTTAAATTTTAGTATTATGCTTTGTAAAGATTGTTTCAGTTGTCTAGCACATATTTTATGTGTATCTTTTCGTATAAAGCAAGATAATAATTAGCTTTATTAGAAGTAATCAAAATATTTAAAATTCGCTGATCTTTTATTTATCGATAATAAAAAATCATTTATGAATTAAATATGAATACAATTAAACTTAATCTTAAAAATTTTTGTTGATAATTTTAATCTATAAAATTTCTGAATGATTCAAAAAGTTTTCTTGAAAAGACAATTGTGTTGACTTGTTTGATGCTTATAGAAATTGTTTTTTGTTCACTATTAAAAATTATAACATTACTACTAAGGAAGAAGTTATTGACTAATCCATTAGTTAATGCTTTTTAAAGTAATTTATATTTAGCCGTAAGTAGAATCATTAATCTATTTTTTTAACTCAAGTAGCTAATGGAGTATTTTTAGACTGGAAAAATGATATTGTAAATTTATTTAGTTTTGTTTTAATTCAAAGTCTTAATTAGTTTTTGCTTTAGCAAAATATGCTAGTTTATATAAGACTAGCTTATAATTGTTTAACTAAGGAATAACCATAAATGAATATTTAAAATACTTTATTGATAAGATTGTATCTTACGATAAGAAAACTCCATTGCATCTTAGCTAGATGAATGTATACTAATTTATATATCTATGATCGGTGATCAATTAAATAATTAACGATTGTGCAGTATACTTCAGGCTTAAAATTATAGTAACTTTGGAAGAAATACTTATATGCATAATATCTCAATAAAGCGGTTATTTGAGTAATTCTGCTTTATTAAAATTATTTAATATAAGTTGCTATAAATGAGCTAATCTGCAGCAATGATTATTGCTAAGTATATGCCTCACTGAACAAACCTTATCATTTATCTTTGAATTTTTTTATGTAAACGTGTTAAGTATTATCCTAATTTTTCCTTACTCGACGAAAATGCGTATTTAAAGGCTGTTTTTATGATCATTGACTGCTCAGTAATAAGCATTTTATAGGTTAAATTATCAACCATAAACCTAAAAATATCTAATGGGTTAATAGCTTCTTGTTTAAACGATAGCCTGGTACTAGATATACATCTTTTCTGTGTAAAGTTTAGTCATCTATTAAGTATCTTAGGAATATTTTTTGGCCTTAATTTTATTATAAATTAAGATCCTAAGAAATCTAATAAATAAGAATTAATTTATTTTCTTTATATTTAATGGAATAGCTGTGTAGATAACTTGGGTATTTTATCGTTAGCAAGCATAGAGCAAATGATCAAGCAAAGAAAGCTTCTATAAAGCCATTCTCTGAGAATAATATTACTTGAATAATATTACTATAATCATCGTAGATACTTCGCATTATCATCTTCTAATAAAGAATATTATTACAGCATAAAATTAAATTCAACAGATAAAAATTAAAATAATGAAGGCTATCATATTTTAAATAAACAAAAATTAAATAATGAATGCTGCTAGCAACTTTATTAAATTAGCAGAAAGGATTCTGCAGATGACTATAGCTAACACTATGCGAATTAAGCTTCAAAACGCTTTTACTCCGTCTGTGATGGAAATCATAGATGAGTCCTATATGCACATTGGTCATTTAGGTAACTGTTCAGGATCAGAAACTCATTTTCGTATAATTATTACATCGCGTACTTTTGATAAAGTAAGTAAAGTACAGCGTTATCGGATGGTCCATAATGTTATTGCAGAAGAGTTGGACAATCGTATTCATGCTGTTTCTATGATGCTGCGTTCGCCTAATGAATGTTTAGAATAACATTAAAAGAATAATTTTTGTAAGCCATAAATAAAAAATATTTTCTTAGCATATTACTATAGCACTTTTAATCTAAAGTAGCTAGTTATTAATTGTTTATATATAAAATTGAGCATTTGCTTTCTAAAAATTTTTATAATTAAAAGTGCGTTACTAAGTAGTCCTTGATGTAATATTGAATCTTGTAGTTACTAAGAAAAAAAAACTTTCTCATTAATTGCTTTAAAATAATTGAAAGTATGTTATGTTTTGGTATTTTATTAGCGTTTTTAGATATTAATTAGTTAATTTCAGATTGGAGGAAAGTTTTTGTTTGTGATTTGACTGTGGATTAAATAAAATATTTTTTTATTGTTTTAAAATATGATTAATAAGCGAAAAGTTTATCTAATTATAACAAGGATTTATCGATTTGGTTTTTGAGCTATTTTTTATTAAACAGAGTGTTAATAGGAATGAATGGGTTAATATTCTTAAAAACTAAAAATATTAGCTTAGCGTTAAAATAATATAATTATTATTGCAAGTAACTAATAAAAAGCTATTCTTAACTTAAATTTTGGTTTAATAAAGAGTCTAATAACTATTGGCGTTGGTTACCTTAAGAAGATTGTTAATCAATCGGAAAGCTTAAAGTAACAATACATAAAATTTTACGTATTTATAAATAATCAGCAATCAATTCAGGTAACCTATTATTTAATAAAGATATTCACAAAAATATTGTAACAATACTCGCAAAAGGATTATTTTCGTATCGCTCATAAGGTTCATGATTATTTTATCAAAAAATAAAAAGCATATACTACCTTTTACAACAACCTAGTTATATTCTATATTTTATAGATGGGAGCAAACGTGACTTTACTAAAGCAAACGTGATTTTACTAAGTTATCGCTTCATAGCATTCTTCAGATTAGATATCAGCTTACAATATGCTCCATAATAATAAGCAACTTATTATTTTTGTTTTGATATATAATTATTTATTAGAATAATAGAGATCAAAAATCTATTTTAGTTTATCGAGTATTGGAATTGTGCTTACAATCCTTTAGCACTTAAATTTTAGATAAATAGCGGCTAGTTTGCGTAAAATTATAATAGTTGATTAATTTAAAGTTTTTTTAAAGCATTTTTTGAGCTGCAAATGCCTTCACTGGTGGCTTACGGGCATTAGTGTTTAATAAAAAATACTCGATAATAAATATTTGTCAAAGTCTTTAATAAGCATAATAAGCGTAAAATTCTTCTTGCTAAGAAAAGCAATCAAATCTAAGATCGATTATTTCTTTCGCATACTATCCATTAAACGATAAGCTTTATTGTTTTGATTAAATAGTAGTATCAGATGTTTCATGATTGCATCCCCAAGCTGCTCGGCATCGACGATAGTAGTCGCACATCGGTAATATTGTGTAACATCATAACCAATTCCGATAGCTACAAGCTCTACGAAGGAGCTTGACTCGATATATTTGATGATTTTACGCAAGTGCTCCTCCAAGTAATTGGGGGGATTTACCGATGAAGTACTATCATCCACTGGTGTGCCGTCGGAGATTACTATAAGAATACGTCGCTCTTCTGGACGACTAATAATACGATTATATGCCCATATCAACGCCTCTCCGTCGATGTTCTCTTTCAATATATCTTCACGGAGCATCAGCCCAAGGGATTTACGAGATAGTCGCCAAGGCAAGTTAGCTGACTTGTAAATAATATGTCGTAGATCATTAAGTCTACCAGGTTGTTGAGGACTGCCTGAGGCTATCCAGCGTTTGCGTGCCGATCCGCCATTCCAATCTATAGTTGTGAAGCCTAGAATTTCCACTTTTACGTAGCATCGCTCTAGCGTGCGAGTTAGTATATCGGCAGTAATCGCTGAGATGGTAATGGGCCTACCACGCATAGATCCCGAATTATCTATTAATAAAATGATGACAGTATCCCGAAAGCTTGTTTTTTTTTCATTCTTGTAAGATTGTGGATACAGTGGAGATGCAATCACTCTGGATAATCGACTTGTATCTAGTATGCCATTATCCAAATCAACTTCCCAGGAACAACTTTGCTGAGCCATCAAATAACGTTGAAGACGATTAGCTAGCTTACCGATAAATCTTTGCAAATGGTTGACCTGTTGATCAAGTCTTACGCGCAAGTTTGTCAACTCTTCAGTGGTAGACAGATTTTTTGCTTGCACTACTTGATCATATGCTGTGGTGTAAATGCTATAGTGTTTTTTATGTTTTGCTATGTGAGCTTTATTCAGTTTGCTATAACTGGCTGAATAGCTTGCTGCTGGGAGCAACTTAATATTCTCTTCTTTTTTGATTTCATCATATCCAGTAGGATGGCTAGTAATCTCTATATACTTTATGATGTTACTATCAGCGGTTTGTGCTTGAATATTTGTTATATCATAGCTTTTGCTACTCCGATTGCAATATTCGCTGCTGGTAGTAGTTGGATATTCATCGATTGTTTTTTCTTTACAGATATCAGGCTCCAGGTCAAGATCTGTGATTATTTGACAAACCAACTGGGCAAAAACATTTTGATTTTCTATGTTAAGAATTAGTTTTTTTAAATTGTTTCCAACTTTATTGTATACCCAGGGGCGCCATATATCGATTAATTCTTGAACGCATTTTGGAGGTAATTCACCAGTAATCGATTCCCATGCCATAAGGTACATTACATCTACTAAGGATAATGCTTTTTTTTTAGCTCTATCTAGACCATCCTTAGACTTGAAGTTATTATTAAGCTTGATGGATAGATTATGAGCCACTCCAACCATGCGAAGTGCACCAATTGCATCACTTCTTGCTTGCTCCATTGCCTCAAAAATTTTACGCTCTATTTGTCTTTTAGGTACATAGCGTGCATGAATTTCCTTATTATGATGCTTTAGACGCAAAGCAATTGAATCAGCTTCTCCGCGTAGATGTGCAAGAGCATCTGAATTCAATTGCTTTGTTGGTAAAGGTAAATAAGCACTGCTGCTAGAAATCAGCGCAGGTTGTACGCCGTAGATAACCGTAAGGTTAATCTTAGCGGACATTGCTCGCAAGCAAGCTGCTATTGAAGTTTTGATGTCTTCAAGTGCTTGATTATTTGAATGAATGCTGCTTTTTTTCACATTCATCGTTATCTGCTGTCAATTAGGAAATTCAACGCCAAGCTCGGTTAGCTCATCGTTGAAGCAGCGCTGATAGTATTCCGCTACGATTGTTCGCTCAATTGCTTCACATTTATTAAGAAAGGTCAAGCGAAAAGCAAGATTAATATCACCACCAAAGATATCGGTGTTTTCCGCCCAAGTGATGACTGTACGTGGGGACATAACCGTGGATATATCTCCTGCGAGAAAGCCGGCACGAGTCAGATCAGCGCATGCTACCATTTTAGATATTAAACTTTTACCCTTTGCGCTAGCATAACTTGGATTATTGGCAAGAACGATGCTAATTTCCGCATCGTTTGGTAGATAGTTAAGAGTAGCTACTATATTCCACCTATCCATTTGACCCTGATTAATTTGCTGAGTGCCATGATATAATCCCGTAGTATCACCAAATCCGATAGTATTAGTAGTTGAAAATAAACGAAAATAAGGATTAGGAATAATTACCTCATTAGTATCAAGTAGAGTCATACGACCATTAATCTCTAATATACGTTGAATAACAAACATAACGTCGGCACGGCCGGCATCATATTCGTCAAACACTAAAGCTACGGGATTATTTAAAGCCCAAGGAAGAATACCATCTTGAAACTCTGTCACTTGCTTACCGTCACGTAGAACTATAGCGTATTTACCAATTAAGTCTATACGACTGACATGGCTGTCTAAGTTAACTCGCATACACGGCCAGTTAAGACGCGAAGCTACTTGTTCAATATGGGTTGACTTGCCTGTACCGTGATAGCCTTGGATCATGACTCTTCGGTTACGTGCAAAGCCAGCTAGAATTGCTAGAGTAGTATCATAATTAAACATGTAAGAGTCGTTTTTAATTGGTACATATTCGCTAGGCTTGCTAAATGCTGGCAATTCTAAGTCTATATCCATGTTAAAAACATCTCTTGCTTGGACTTTTATATCGGGAATGAGAAGTGGATGGGCAAGCTTATGCTTAATAACGTTATCATTGCTCATTCACGAACTCCTGTTTATCAGACGAGCTGATTGTTATTATTCTATAAACTAGAAATAAATTAATTTTTTATTAATATTCGATTAAAAATTAATTTAGGGCATATGATACAGCGATAGTTTTAAAATAAAAATCGTTTCTCGGTTGCTTAATTTTACTATTAGAGAGTGAGTAATGTTCTGATTAATTTCTTAGTACTTGACTTTAGGACTCTTAAATTATTAATTTTTAGATTAAATTTAATCAAAAAGATTTCCGGTATATTTTAGAATCAAAATGATTAGCTAGTTATATTATTCATTGTTGTTGTGGAGTTTTTTTTATTTGAAGTTAAATAAATAATAATTCTGAAGATAAGTATTTTGTACTTCATGGTATTATCATAACGATAAAGAGTTTCATATTGAAGAATAACAGATATTATACTCTAAAAAAATTTTTTGCATAGCTTTTATGTGCATTACTTTCTTTGCTTTATGAACATTCCGACGGAAAGTATTTTATTATTTTTTTTTGTATATTACTGCAAAATGTTGAATGGCTATCTGACGAAAAATAAAGTAAGTATCTAGCTAAAATGATAATATATTTGTTCAATTTGTACAGTACAATATATTGTTAGATAATTATATCTATAATAGATTGTCTGTTCAATTAGTTCTTATATTTTATGATAATCCTAAAATTAGCCACTGAATTGCTCTGTAGAAACTATTTCTTGCAGATATTTGCCATACCCCGATTGTGCTAGAGGTGCAGCTAGTCTTAAAACCTGCTCGATATCAATATAACCCATGCGATAGGCTATTTCTTCGACGCAGGCGATTTTAAGTCCTTGGCGTTCTTCTATTGTACGTACAAATTCTGAAGCCTGCAGCAGGCTGCTATGGGTGCCTGTATCAAGCCAAGCATATCCTCGTCCCATTTGTTTAACTCTGAGTGTACCATTACTTAGATATACTTTGTTTAGGTCAGTAATTTCTAATTCTCCACGTGGCGAAGGCTTGATGATGCTTGCTATATCAAGCACGTTATTGTCATAAAAATACAATCCAGTTACAACCCAGTTAGACATTGGGCTAGTTGGTTTCTCAACGAGAGATTTGGCTTGACCATTAGCGTCAAAATCAACAACACCGTAGTCTCTTGGATCGTTGACATAATAGGTAAATATTGTTGCACCCGGGTTTGTTACTGCTTCTTCACGTGCGCATTGTAGTGTAGCAGTCAAGCTATGACCATAGAATATGTTATCGCCGAGTACTAGTGCAACTGGATCATTAGATACAAATTCACGTCCAATAATGAATGCTTCAGCTAAACCTTTCTGTTTTGATTGAGTAGCGTAAGTAATTTCGATTCCCCACTTAGTTCCATCGCCAATCAGATTTTGAAATGTTTTCTGGTTTTGTGGTCTGCTAATCAGCATAATTTCGCGTATACCTGCTAACATCAAAGTAGTTAATGGATAATAGATCATTGGTTTATCATAAACTGGTAAAATCTGCTTACTAGCCGCCAATGTTAAAGGATAAAGCCTAGTACCTGATCCTCCAGCTAAAATAATTCCTTTCATTTAAAAGTCTCCTTTATTGCCCATACGTTCAGTAAAAACTTCATCCAAAGCTAACTGCCAGCTCCTATTAGGCACGTTTGGCAAAACATCTATTTCCGGCGAAGTTTTAAGCACTGAATAAAGCGGACGTTTTGCTGGTGTCAGATAATCCAATGTAGTAATTGGCTGAATCTTTGGTCTTCGCCAGCAAAATTTTTCCGCTCGATCAAAAATTGCCTGAGCAAACCCGTACCATGTGGTTTTACCTTCGTTTGTGTAATGATAGGTTCCAGGTGCAAAATGAGTATGGTTTATTTGAGCGTGAACTATAGCCATGATAGTAAAAGCTACATCAATTGCTGTGGTTGGGGTGCCGTATTGGTCTGCTATTACACGCACCTCTGTTCTTTCCTTAGCAATACGTAGCATGGTATTCATAAAATTATCGCCGTAAGCATCATAGACCCATGCGGTACGTAGAATTATGTGGTTAGCCAATGCATTGCGAACCGCATTCTCACCGGCCTCCTTGGAAGCTCCGTATACACTTAACGGTGATACTGTATTGCTTGGGCAATAAGGTTGAGTTGCTTTACCATTAAAAACGTAATTAGTTGAGATATGAACTAGCCAAATGTGTCGCTTAGCACATGCGGCTGCTAAATACGCAGGTCCATCCCTGTTAATTAGGAAAGCTTGCTCTGGCACTTGTTCGGCGGTGTCTACCGAAGTATAGGCAGCAGCATTAACGATTAGGTTGGGGTGGATCATGTTCAACGCATTATCAATCATTTCGATTCGAGTGATATCCAAACTGTCCTTCTTAAATCCAACAATTTCAATCCCTTTAAAAACTTTTTGGTCTTTTAGACCAACTAGCGCTCCGCCAATCTGGCCAGCTGCTCCAGTAATCAGAATTCGCATGTTTAAACCTTTTTAAAGAGATAGATTTATCAGCACTAGCAATTTATAATCTGGTTTATTCCTAGTATTTTGCGATCTAATAATGGCCTCCACCAAGTTTCATTGTTTATATACCACCTTACTGTTTTCTCGATTCCGGTTGAAAAAGTTTCGCGTGGTTTCCAGCCAAGATCGCGTTTAATTTTGCTTGCATTAACGGCGTAGCGAAAATCGTGGCCCAAACGGTTGCTAACAAATGTAATTAGTTCACGTCTAGACTTGCAACAAGCAAGCGGAGGTGCATATAAATCCAACAAGTCACAGATCTTTTCAACTACCTCTAGATTAGAAAATTCATTATAGCCGCTAATATTATAGCTGTTACCCACTATTCCCTTGGATAGAACTACCCAAAGAGCTCTAGCATGATCTTCTACAAATACCCAATCACGAATGTTGCTACCGTCTCCATAAATTGGCATTGATTCTCCACGAAGTCCTTTGATTATCATTAACGGTATAAGCTTCTCTGGAAAATGGAATTGCCCGTAATTGTTAGAGCAGTTTGATACCACTATAGGTAAACCATAGGTTGTACCCCAAGCTCGCACTAAATGATCAGACGATGCTTTGGAAGCGGAATAGGGTGATCTTGGATTGTAGCAGCTCTCCTCGGAGAACATGCCACCCACTCCAAGTGATCCGAATACTTCATCAGTGGAGATATGATGAAATCGAAAGTTATTCTTTCTATCTTCTTTCAAAATTGAAAAATGTCGGTATGCTGCTTGTAGTAAACGAAATGTTCCAATTACATTAGTCTGAATAAAAGATTCAGGCATACTAATAGAACGGTCTACATGAGATTCCGCTGCTAAATGCATTACTGCATCTGGATCGTAATTATCAAAGGCTTGCTTTAAGGATTCAATGTCTGTAATATCAACATGTTCAAAGATATAACGATTACTGGATTCTACCTCTCGTAAAGCGCTGCCACTAGCCGCGTAGGTCAGCTTGTCTAAATTTATCACTCGAGCATCCGTTTCTGCGATTAACAGCCGAATGACTGCGGACCCTATGAACCCATCACCCCCAGTGACAAAGATCGTTTTCGGTTTTAGCATGATTTTCTCTAGCGCTATGTTCGAATTTTAAGAAAAAATCTTATGAGTTAGGAAGTAATAAATTTTAGATGTTTGAATGAAAAACACTAGATAGTGCTTGTTTTAGCGAAAAATTTGATATGAAATCTTGTTTCATCTCTAGAAGTTCATTATCATAGTCTCATCTCTTAGAATGAAATATTTTTCGCGTAAGATAAACCGTAATATAAAAGTTTGTTTTTTATGATATGGTTTGATCCCTATTATTTGAATGAAGGTTTTTATAATTTAATCCGGATTAAGATTTTTTTTGGTAAGGAATAAAGTTTAGAAATGTATGCAAAATAACACTTGCCAAAACTGAACATGAATAATTGTAATAAATAAAATTCAAATCTACTTATTCGTGCTGTAATGCTATAAATTTGCGAAAAATAGCCAGGCATTTTAGCAAAATTAAGCATCAAAAATCCATGTCCATCATTACGATTAATATTTAATTGTTTTTAATTACTAATGCACCAGATAGTTTTTTTCTGCAAGAAACAAATGTATTGTTTCAAGACAAAATAAAACAATACATTTGTTGGCAGAGATGGTTCTGAGAACTATTTATCGTAATAGCATTAGATTGGTAATTGTTCATTAGTAATCTACTACTAATAGTGCAGAGACAATATGTTTTACAGAATTAAATTATTCCAGCATGCATTTAAGATTTAAATATTTTTCTTAATTTATATAGAAATTCCTATTTTGTTTTGACAATGCTGTCATATTCGGTAAGCCAGCTGAGTCAACTTAGTATTTGGTTTTAGTCTTTACTCTACTTAAGACTTAATATTACTGATAATACAGTTATATTTTACTATATTAATTAGCAATCTGTTGTGATAAAAATTACAGTTATTTGTCATTATAACCCTATTTTAGCTTTACTAAGAAAGTAAAGCTAAATTTAATTGCGTAGATAAGCTAAATTATTTTAAATCTAAACTAAAGATCTTAAATCCTAAATAATCATGTTATACAACAAATATAGTAAGTTACTAATAACTATTACATGTTTTGGTTAGTGTTAAGTTAATTAGATTAAATTAGAATTAGTAGCAATTTATTTTAGGTCTTAATGCGGAGGTTCGGAAAAATAATTCAATTTTTCACTAAATGCACGAATTTTTCTGTGTTACTTGTGAGTATAAAATGTGGTATTTATGCCGTTAGCAAATTACGTAGAAAGATTATTTTATGCTCAATTTGCTCGTATTTGCGTCGAGATCTTCATTTAATTAAGTAATTTAGGATATTTACAAATGCCTACTTGCTGGTGTTGTAGAGCTTCATGAGCTATATGCAAATAGCTAGATTGTCAGTTACTGCTTCCTTAAATATTATATTTCAAACAATTAGGATTTTACTTAATTAAGGTACTAGCTGTAAGAATTTTGCAGATTGCTTTTAATAATTTGTCAGTTAAATCGATCAAAAAATTAATAAGAAATTAGTTATAGCTTTTATAGTATTTGATAATATACTCCTCAGCGAATACAGTTTTGTATGTGTATTATGCGTAAAGATACGTATAGCTATTCAAAGTATACTTTAAATATAAAATTTATACAGAGCAACCTACCTATTTTAAGTAATAAATGTAGCTTATTTATTGCTATGTTGATGGTTGCAGCATTGCCAGTTTTTGTGGTATATCTCCAGCAATCAAAAATGGCTATCTGTGAGAGTAGTATCAGATAAAACTTAATTATAACAAAGACATTTAGTTTATTGAGTGTTGTTATCGATTAGTTCAGCGGCATGACAATTACGAGATTTCTACGTTAAGTCGATTTTATAGTAATTGCTACAAGACATAAAAGATTGAATCTTTTAATTGTGCTTTTTAATGATCAACACAATAACAATAAGTCAACACAATAACAATAAAAATAATCTATTTTTAATTCTTCATCATTTAAGTTGGCAATCAATAGTAAAGAAGCCAGTTAAATTATGGAATGTTTGTTATTATGGATACAACTATTTCTTGATCTATGATCGATTTGTTGGAATTTAACTCCATAAAGTAGAATGAATATTGTCAAATTATCATTTTTCGCACTCTTCAATAAGAAGAAATCCTTTATTATATAAAAGCTATGCCATTAGTCTGAGAAAGCGATCTCATAAGGAGCCAATAGCCGGTATACCTCGTCAACTTTAAAATATTTTGTAAATACCTCATTCTCGTTACGTTGAGGTAAATACTCCCTGTGTAAAAAAGGATTTTCCGCTGTAAAGTTAACAGTTGTTACATCAAAATTGCCTAATGTTATCCGGGTGTACGCTGACTAACCATCAAACGTGCCCTCAATTATAATATAATTTTTCATAGATTAAAGGAATATTACCTATAAATTATCGATATTAATGTATGGATTTAAGTATCACTATTATTTAATTTATAAAGATATTTTGTTTGCTATTATTGAGGAGATGTGATTGAAAATCTGAATTAATTACGTATTGTTTTATTGACTTTGGACACATAATATCAAATTTTGATAAATAAGAGAAAAACAGCGATTGCTGCTAAGCTATTTAGTCGAGAAGTCTCTGTTTGATCGATATTTTTGTGAAATATCCTACCAAATGACTACAAATTTCGTTGTTTAAGAGTTTAATAGATCGACGTGTTAGATGGTGGCATAATGGATCGATTTTAATTTACCTAAAACAAGAAATTGTATAGTTGATAGACAGATATTACGGACTAAGGTAACACTTCCGCATTATCATAGATTTCAACGACGGATCCTTACACAACTGATTATAATAATAACCATAAAATAATTAACTATAAACAATTTAGTATAAAATACTGGCTTTAACTCTAATTAAAATCAGCGCCGCCTTAGCAAAATTTTATGGTGCAATGATGTTTTGCTAAATAAAAATTAATTGATTAACAATCTAACTATAGATTAATTTTTTAATTTCCACTAAACTGCCAATAAATAACTTACTCTTCTCTACATAGACTAGAATTTATTTTTATAAATTAAGCTATAATTTATATGGGATATTGATTTGAAATATCATATCTGACTTGATACATTATAATTTCTGATTGTTTTTTTTCAGCGTATCTCCTATGGTCAGATCATTCTTCATTAAGATCTTGTTTATAGTTTTGATTGTTAGTTTTTTGGTCTGGAGTACAGGGGATGCGATTTTTAGTAGCTTTAATAATCGCCGAGAAGCCATTAGCGTTAATGGCGAAGTACTGGTTACTGCCATCGATGCAAAAAAAGAATTTGAGCGCTTATATCAACAATTTCGCTATCCGATTACAGTAAAACATGCAATACAAATCGGCTTGTTGGAAGAGACTATGCGAAAACTTAGTGAGCAAAGTCTGATTTTAACTGCTGCCAATAGTCTTGGCCTGTCGGTTAGTAATACAGAAGTCGTACGTATGATTCATAAACAATTCTGCGATAGCATGGGTCGGTTTGATCGTGAAGCTTATAGAAGCTTTTTGTCTAGCAATGGTTGGGAAGAAGTAGATTTTATACGACGCATAAACCATGATATACTTCGCGATCAACTAATTACATCTATAATCAATAGCAATTCAAGCATTGTACCAGAAGTTTTTGTGAAAGCCTTGCATGAATATAGAAACGAACGCCGGATTGCAGCCGCTGTGCGCATTGACGCTGCTAGCTTACCTTACCCTAAATTGCCGGATTACTCGCTTATTTCAGCTTATTACGAGAAACATAAAAATGAATACGAAACTCCAGAGTATCGTAAGGTAAGCTGGATTGCTTTGTCAGTAGACAATCTTGCGAAAAACATTAAAATATCTAATGATGAACTTATTGATATTTTTGAAGAACGCAAAGATTTATTCACTACCAAAGATTCTCGCACAATTGATCAGGCAATTTTCCAGACTAAAGAAGATGCTCGTATTGCCTATAATCGAATTCAGGCCGGTGAATCTTTTTCTGCCGTAGTTGAGGAAATGACTGGCAAGAAAGCTGGTAATATTAATGTTATCAAAGTCACTCGTAATGAAGTTCTTGATGATGTTGCCGCTGAGGCTGTGTTTAATATCAGTAAACCAGGAACTGTAAGTAAGCCGGTAAAGAGTGAATTGGGTTGGACATTGTTTAATATACTTGATGTGGAGGTTGGGGTTTCAGCCAATTTTGAAGAAATGCGAGATGATTTAAAGCACGATCTTTTATTAGAGCGAGCCTATGAACAATTGTTTAAATATTCTTCTGCTATGGAAGACGCTTTGGCTGGTGGCTTAAGCATTGAAGAAATTTCGCAGTTAATGAAGATTCCTTTGCATCAGATTTCATTTTTATCGCGCGCCGGTTTACCATCGGGAAATATGCAGGATAACGATTTACCCGGGGATCCGTTTTTAGATGTTGCATTAAAAACTGAAAATGGTGCTTATAGTGGGGTAACTAAGACTAATAACGGCGATGCATTCTTTGTTTTGCAGGTGAATGGAGTTACTCCTTCCCAAATTCCAGAACTAAAGGATGTACGAGAGCGGATAGTTTTAGATTGGATGGCGGAACAGCGCTTAGAGACAAGCAAGAAGATTGCTGATACTATCGTTTCCGAGGTGAATAATGGTACGTCATTATTGCATTCTACGGCTAAGCACGGATTACAAGTGGAGAGATTACCAGCAATTAACCGGAATGGCGATAGCCTTCCTTCGGTTTGGCCTAATGCAATAGTAGATGCTTTGTTTGAGCAAAAAGTTGGAGAAGCTAAAGCAGTTAGCAGCAAGGAAGGAACTGCGATAATTTCTTTGATAAAGGTTATCAAAGATAGATCTGATGTTGCTTTTGTAAATAAGCACATCCAGCATGAGTTTATTAGCGCAAGTGCTCAGGACCTGTTTGAGCTCTTGCTAGCTGAGTTAAAATCAAACAACAACGTTGTTGTAAATTCTAGCAATGTTTATCAATTATTATCAATTAACTAAAGCTAAAGCGATAAAATAACACCCGTCTGTAGGCTGTCGAATTTTCATAAATATCTTCATTGTTTAATGAACAAGCGCATTCTTAGTTATTGCTATGGTTGATTTCATTTTTGAGCTTTCGATATAGCCCGGCTAATGTCTGAAATGACTATAAGGTCACCACTATAGATAATTTAATACTTAATTAATACAGCGAAGCTTTTGATTTTATATATAACTTAAGGAATTGGATTATTGTTCTTCTGAAATTATATATTTAATAATTACGATGTAATTGTGTGCTTGATATATTTTAAAGCTTATTAACTTATATTAGCAATTTTATTTTAAATGATGAATTCTGTTGCTGATTAGACTTTTCTACACGTTAAAATTCGACACACGTACTGTCAAGTCTATTTTTCTATTAGAACTGATATAATTTTATTTACTGACTAAATAGAGATATTATGCAGATATTAATAGTAAATTTACATGTATGATAAGTTCAATACTAAGTTTAACAACTTAGCCACATAGTGTTATATTGAAAATACAGTAAAATTTTTATTTTTAATAATAATTAATTTAAGATTAACTACTAGTTAATCTTATTTTCACACATCAACGATGAATACTTTTTACTTGTTTAAGTATAAAAAATTAATACAATAATCAAACCTATTTAGATAATAAGTTTTTAGCAAATTACATTGATAAGATCAAAAAAGTAATATGCTATTGTATTAATTGAGTATTAAAATTAAATATATTTTTAAAAAAATTATAATATTTTATTTAAACTAAATATCAGAGTTATTACTCATATAAATTTTGCTGACTCCACTTCAATAACCTAAATCACTCAATTTAATTTTTCATATTATTTTGTTAATTACTTAACTGCTAATGGTTATTTAGCAGTAGAATAAAGCAGTTGTATATTGAAATAATTTTATTCAATAAACAACAAAAATGTTGCATAATCTATAGATTAAATATTTAGGTATGAGGATACTTAGGTTATCTTTTTACAATTTTTTGTTTAATGCTTATCGGGAAATTTAAGTTAAGTTAATTTTTTGAATTATTTATTAGCTTAAACAACTATTTGTGAGCATACTCTTCTTTTTATGCGTAAATATGATGAGGATATGCTTGACTAGTTTAATAAAAACAATAAGTCAATAAAACGATTTTAATTGGTACACTTAGAATCAGGCAAGCAGCTTTGCTCTTGCCATTCTCATCGACTACAAGTATGTAAAAATCCCATCATCTGGTTTAATTACCCATTAGATTAGAATAACTAGCAAATTTAATATGGAAAATAACATAATAACAGAACTTTTAATTTTTTAAATTAAACTAGATACTACCTAAAGTGTACTAAAAGCATTTTAATTAGACATGATAAAATATCAGTTAGGATATAAAAATTATGATTCTCTACAATATAAATCATAGCAAATTAATAAAGAATTAAAGCTTTTGATAAAATAATTTTTTAAAGGATTAGCGCTTTGTGAATCTAGATATGCTAATTAATAAATATTCTAGGCCAATAAAAACAGAAGTGACGTAAAAAATTAAGTTATTATACTAACATTTATGCCAATAAGCGTAACTTAATTTACTTTTATCAACTATTTTAATGAAATAGTTTGTTGAAAATAATACTAATATACAATTATTTAGCTCGATAAGAGTAATATCAGGCTAACCTCAATATTAATTGAATAAAACTATGATAAAATAAAACTTAAATAAATTAAAAATAAATCGGAGCGGTGGGATTCGAACCCACGACCACCACACCCCCAGCGTGGTGCGCTACCTGGCTGCGCTACGCTCCGAGCTACTGGAATATAGGTAATCTAAAATAGCCAGAACATTAATAGTTATTTTTAAACTTTTATTAATAGTTATTTTTAAACTTTTATTTTTCCATGTAGTCAATTATTATTGACCGTAATCTTTAGCCGTAAAAATGATATTTAATTTGATATTGCGATATTATTCTATTCTTTTTAACATAACTTTTTGTATGTTTAAAAATTTATTAATCAACTCAATACTTAGTTATATCAACTACGAATACACAATCATGAGTACATAAGATTTTTAATATTATATAAAATAACCACGCTTTATAATCATTTCTGCTATAATAGCTATACAATAAAATAATAAGCTATTGCTTTGCATGTATTATACCAGATAAGTTTTACTTTACCTTAAAAATCTATATCACAATCTTGATAAATGCAAGATTGTACGCAATCGCATCGATTATAAACAATATAACGGTTATTTATTATCTATGTTTTATAGATAAATTCTTATACTTAAGGTAATATTTTATATTAATTTGGATTTATTCTTCTGAATCTTGGTTGATCTTGTTTTTCAAGACATGAGATGGACGAAATACTAGAACGCGGCGAGGGAGTATTGTAACTTCCTCACCTGTTTTCGGATTTCTGCCTATTCTTTTTCTTTTTTGGCGAACTGAAAAGCTGCCAAAAGAAGATATTTTAACTATTTCTTCGCGAAGCAAGGCTTCAATAATTGCCTCAAGAACTGATTCGACAAGATCTGCAGATTCATTTCTGGAAAGAGCTACTTCTTGGTAGACGGCCTCGCTCAGATCAGCTCTAGTGATAGTTTCGCCTGTCATTTATATCCTCATTTTAATAAAAATTTTAACGCAAACAAAATAAAGCCTCAATTAATTCGGTGATTTAAGAGATTGATAGAAAGTTAGCTCTGAATTATTTTATTTACTATAACACCAAGAATGTACTGGGATACCAAAACGAACAACTCCTGCACCCCACGCAAGTCCTCCACCGATAGCACTTAGCAACAACAAATGTCCAGCGCAGACCCGACCGTCACGTACAGCTTCATCTAATGCTAATGGAAGCGAGGCTGCTGAGGTATTAGCGTGACGTGCGATAGAGACGAGTACTTTTTCAGTTGGTATTTTCATACGGTTGATTATGGAATCAATGATCCGTTGATTGGCTTGGTGTGGTATCAGCCAATCAATATCGTTGGGAGATAAACCGTTAGCTTCCAGTGATTCATCTATTACACTAGATAGCTTAGAGACTGCATGGCGAAAGACTTCTTTCCCGTTCATTCGTACATGACCAACGGTCTTTGTCGCTGAAGGACCACCATCGACATAAAGAATATCGCGTTTACATCCATCAGTATGTAGGTGAGTAGAAAGCACACCCCAGCTATCCTTGCTATTAGCATCTATGACTCGTAGTAGTACTGCTCCTGCTCCGTCGCCAAACAGTACGCAGGTAGTTCGGTCTTTCCAGTCAAGCAGACGTGAAAAAGTTTCTGCGCCAATTACTAAGGCTGTGCTGCCTTGCCCTGCCTTCAGGAAGTTATCTGCTACCGCAATAGCATAAATAAATCCTGCACATACTGCCTGTATATCAAAAGCAGCACCATTAAAAGCACCAAGTTCTTTTTGCACTTTAGTTGCTGTCGCTGGAAAGGTATCGTCTGGGGTTGTTGTAGCTACAACTATTAAATCGATAACCTTAGCATCAATTTTAGCCATCTCAAGAGCATGTCTGGCTGCTTTGATAGCTAGGTGACTAGTAAGTTCTTTGTCATCAGCAAAATGGCGTTGTCGAATACCAGTGCGTTGACGAATCCAGTTGTCAGAAGTGTTCACCCATGCGCATAGTTCCTCATTAGTGACCACGCGCTCTGGAAGATAAGATCCGGTCGCGATCATTATGGACCGTTTTATCATGCTGTTGTCGCCAATTTTGATTGCTCTTCTGGTAAATCAAAATCGTTATTGATCAACTCTTCACAAACTTTCTCAAGAAATCTATAACGTTTCATATCGGCTGCTACACCAATAGCGTTAGCGAACCCAAGAGCATCAGTACTACCGTGGCTTTTTACAGCAATGCCATTAAGGCCTAATACCATTGCACCGTTGTATCGTCGTGGATCTATACGTTGACGTAGTTGCTTGACAGCGCTACGTACCAATAGGTAGCCAATTTTTGACAGCAAAGAATTATGAAACGCGTCGCGCAAAAACTGACTGATTAGTTGCGAAGTGCCTTCTGCAGTTTTTAAGGCAATATTACCAGAAAATCCATCAGTGACAATTACATCTACTGTACCAGCCGGTATGTCGTCTCCTTCGACGAATCCATAGAATTCGAATGGCATGTTAGTCATTCTTTGTAAGGTAGCTGCTGCCTCACGAACGCAATTGTTACCCTTTTGCCCCTCAATACCTACATTTAAAATGCCTACAACTGGTCGCCTCAGTCCTAAAACGGTTCGTACAAATATTTGTCCCATAATAGAAAATTGAACTAAGTTCTTCGCATCGCAGCTAATATTAGCTCCGAGATCTAACATTACACTTTCGCCGTGCTTAGTAGGAAAAAACCCCGCGATCGCGGGTCGATCGATTCCTGGCATTAACCTTAGCACTTTTTTGGAAATAGCCATCAAAGCGCCGGTATTTCCAGCCGATACAACGCAATCTGCCTTACCATTTCCGACCAAATCAATTGCTAAACTCATGCTAGAGCCTTGTCCCTGGCGGAGTGCCACTGATGGTTTTTCTTCATCAGCAATAACTTTTTTTGTGTGTATAATCTCTGGAAAATGTTTTTTCAGACGCTTAGTGGTTTTTAAGAGAGATAATATCAGTGCTTCGTCTCCTACTAAAATGATCTTAAGATCTGGGCTTCGTTCCAACGCTATATCGACACCTTGAACAATCATTTCAGGTGCTTGGTCACCTCCCATAGCGTCCAATGCAATTGTTAAGCCGTTTGACACTAGGCAATCCTCATTGTCATTTTTTAAAAGTTCCTAGCATTACGGATCTATGAACATCGATCGAATAAACTTTGATATTTTTGTCGGCGTCGTGCATCAATATTTTTTTGCAAATAATTCCCTATTCTACTTTAGCAATTGGCGAACCAGTCATGTTTTTAGGTTACATGAAATGCGGCTAACAAGTAAGTATATGGTGTTTTAGATATCACAGTTTTTTTAGCAAAGCTAGAGATGCGCAGAGTAAGGTTACAGAATATGTATTTTTATTTCTTTATTTTTTGCACTAATATTCTCAACTTCGATTCTCCAATTACCAGGAATTGTACGTTAATATGAATTAATCAAATACATACAATTTCGGCTATAATTTACCATACGTAGAGAAATTCTCCTTCTAAGATTTCTGGATTTTTAGCGACTCCTTCAAGTCCAACTTATAACTTATCGAGGTTGATTTGATCAAACAGCTTATTTATTTGATTTGTTAATTCACTAGCAATTGATTTTAGGATAATCATATACTACTGCACAATGTTAACAAATAACATGCTTTTCATTTCGATCCAACCTGTATCCTTCCAACCTGTATCCTTGTGCCGGCATATTTTCGATATGGTTATCGATGATAAAAGCTTTAGTAATCTGAAATGCTTTGCTAGGACAAAAAGCTCCTGATTCATTTGCTTCGAAAGCGATATTTCTAGTCTCTTGATTGATTCGAATAAGTAGAATAGCTGGCATTAGTAGTTTATTAACAGAAGATATATCGTCAGATCTTTTTATATACAAACAGGCCATGGTATTTACATGTACTTAGCATACTGAAAGGTATATATCATGCTTTTAGCAAGCATGTTTGATTCCGAATAGCTACTGTTTAATAACTATATTTGTAAAAAAGTTTTCCACATGGCATTCTTTTTACTGGTCGGAATAATAGTTAGATGGATATTACCTCTTAAATAAGAACATAACGTCATAAGTAATTTTATTATTATAATTCTAAAATCACTTCTCTCCTCTCCATGATAACTGCACGGTCTCATCTATTGCTAATCTAATCGCTTAATCATATCTATGTTTAGATAGTCAGATTATAAATAGGCTATTTATCTGTAAGCCTTGCGTTTACTGCCCTTGTATTAAGGTGCTATAAGCCGATAGATAGTTAAGAATCAGGTACAAGGTTTGAGTAGCTTGTAATCATTATTTGAGAAAATTAGTGAATTAGACTCATAAAAATTTAATACTAATTGTTAACTTTAGCAATTTTTACTTGGATTGTTTATGTGTCTTTTCAAAATAAGATTTTAGCATAATATACAGAATTGTTGCTGTTAATAGCATTTATGATTATTCTTATTTTAAAATGATTAATGTTTCCTCATGCTACACTGGATTTGCAGCTTATTAATTTCGATTGAAGCTATAGAAGTAATATTTACTAAATTGAATAATTCAATCGATTTGTTTATTATGCGAATGTATCGTATTGCTGCACTTGTTAGCGCTGTTTTAGCTGTTATAGTTGCTGGATGTAGCCCGCAAATTGAAAATCACGGTAACATGCTAGACATAAAAGCTCTAGCTAGCATTAAGTTAGGTCGTACGCGGCAATCGGAAGTTTTTGACTTATTAGGTTCGCCTTCCAGCTATGCTAATTTTGGTAAGAATTCGTGGTATTACATTGGCCAACGTACCGAACGTCAGGCTTTTTATAAGCCAGAAACGATCGAACGACAAATAGTTTGTGTTAATTTCGAATCTAATGGATTGGTGAAGTCGGTTAAAGTACTAGACTTGAATGATAGCAAAAAAATTATTAGTCTGCAGCACGAGACTCCAACTGCTGGACAAAGCATTACTTTGCTTAAGCAGCTTATCGGAAATATAGGACGCTTTACCCCCCGATGAATAAAGTCAATATAGCTTTTTAAACTGTAACTTAATCTAACTAAGGTTTATCTTTAGATGTTTTTAGCAAATTACTGCGTAGAACTTAAAGCGTGTGCTATGCTAATTTTGAATCTAAAGTAACAAATGCCTTGTAAACAATTTATACTTTTAGACTGTAAAAGTAGATTCAACATTTCATAGCTTGATTTTAAGGATTGCAGAAATTAAAAAATCCTTTTTAGAAGATAGCATTTAACTAAAAATTATCTTCATTAAAGTACTTTTATTACTACAATAAATTTTAGATTTTAGTTATAAATTAACACAATTAAATCTTGTTCAGAATGCTATTAGCCTTGCTATTTATCTCAATATTTGATAATTCTCTAATGATTATATTAGTATTTAATTAAAAAACATTAACTAACCTAATTTCAGGTTACTTTATAAAGGCTTTCGTATCTTTTTTTGACAAGTACTACTCTCTTCAGAGAAGAACTAAATTTAAAGTGCGGTCATGATAATACGTTCAATAAAATGTTAAATTTTATAGGAAATTAGCGTACTTTTACACTATTTTTCCTAGAAATCTAAAATACACTGTTTTAATATTTTACTGTGGCTTTCCAATAGCAGGTCAAGGATATTTACCTAAGAAAAAATTTAATATTAAATGACATAATTCAATATTTTTCTTAAGTTTTATTTTAAACAAGATCAGAGATATCTAATTTATATATCGCAATACCATATTATGTCAGAGATTAAAATTTAGTTCTCATTTTATAATTCTTGAATCACTAATTGATAGCGTACAGTATTCTTTCTTCCGAAAGATGATAACAAAGATGTCTAGCGTAAATTGGTTAATTTTTAGTAATTTGATACTATAAGTCAAATAGATATTCCGCAGAAAAGCATTTATTTTTTATGCATTTTACACATGACTTTGCAATTCATAATTATTCTGCGTAAGTTATTCGCATTAGGTTGTTAAGCTTAATTTTACTAATTAGTAAATAGAATTCATATGACAGCAAAATAATTCTTATTTAAATATGTATCATAAAGTCTCAGGAAAATATTATTCAACGATAACAGATATATTTATCTTATTGATTTAACTATTAGAGAAGCTACTGTACCATATTACAACTATTCCTGCAAAAACTATAAATGGCAGAATACAAATATTAACTGCCTGCCATCCAAACGTATGGCTGATGTAGCCCGATGAGAATGTAGCGAATGTAGAAGCTGAAAATATCAAAAAATCAGCGAAACCTTGAATTTTTTCACGTTCATTGATCTTATATGATTCAGTAAGAAGAGTAGTACCACCTATAAATAAGAAATTCCAAGCGATACCCAACAAGATCATTGAGGAAAATAATTGGAGTAATTTGACTTCTGAGAAGTTAATTGCAATACAAATAAGATAGGTAATTACTCCAGTTAGCATGATGCGAATTACCCCTAATCTATTTATCAGTGAGCCAGTAAAAAATGATGGCAAGAACATACCAATTGAGTGCCACTGGATTACAGATGTTGACTGACGAAAGGAAAATCCACATTTTTCCATAACTAATGGTGCAGAAGTCATAATAAAAGTCATACTGCTATATCCTACCATAGCACTAATGACAGCTACAAAAAATACAGGTTGACGGACAATTTTCATTAAAGGACGGCAAGACTGAGACTTGATTATTACATTAGGTCTTGGTATACGTAAAAAAGTAAGAAAGAGAAGAGTTATTGCCTGTAAAGCCGCGATAGCTAAAAAGTTTCCGGCAAACATAATCGGCGCAAACCAGTCGTACGAAGCTTTTGCAATTTCTGGCCCTATTATGGCAGCTAACACTCCTCCAGCCAAAACTAATGAGATTGCCTGCGATCGAAAATTACTAGTAGTAGTATCAGCAGCAGCGTATCTGTAGAGCACGGTGAAGCCGTGAAATGATCCAATTAGGGTAGAAGCTATGCAGAATAATAAAAAATTTACTGAGAATATCGCTGAAATCCCGATAAATGCCCCGGTCATACCGATAAAAACACCAGTAATAAAGCCGAAACGTCGGCCAACATAACGCATATATAAAGCTGCTGGCATAGTGGTCAGGGTTGCTGCAGCAGATTGAAGAGTGAGTGGAAGTGTAGCATACATTGGATCAGATGCTATGTTTCTGCCGCATAACCCTGTTACAGCAATAGTTATAGTTATCGAGGACATCGACAGTGCTTGGCAAATTGTTAATAATGCTATATTTTTGATAAGTGGATTAGCGAATAACATTCAGGATTTTATGGACGCTAAAATTTTTGGTTGGTATTTAATACATAGCAATGAAAATACATAGCAATGAAAAGATAAATTTTTGCCATCTAAAATTACTTTCGTGCATACTAATTTAGTACTGTTATAATTGCACTAATTTTATTAGTAATAAAAAATGTTACTTAGACAATAACCCTTTTTACAATTTCACAATTATGTAGTAGATAAATTGATGACTGAGTTTAATTCATAAAATGCTGAATAATTTAAAATTATTTGTCAGAAATACATAATATTGACAATTAGCCAAGAATAGTTGTGGATCTAATTTTTAATTTTAAAATTAATAAGCTGTTAGTTGGATAGTATTGTGTGCTTAGGTTTAACTTGAAGATTAGCTTGATGAAAATAGAGTAAGTATTTTGCTTTTACTCAAAAAAAATTGTAATGGTAAAGACAATTAAGTATTACTTTTTTAAAGTAAAATATTAATTTCTCAGACAGAAAATCGAGATTGCTTTAATATAGTTATAATTTTCTAGTTATTAAATATTAATCAAAAATGAGTCCATCCTGGTTCTATCAACAAGTTAAGTTTAATACCATTATGGTCCAAAACATCAACACCCTCGCCTGAATCTACCCGGCCTATACGAGTGATCGGTATATCTAATTCGTATCCTGCCTGCTTTATTTTTTGTATAGCTTCAGGTTCGGCGGTGAATAACAATTCGTAATCATCACCACCCGTTAGAATTAACTCAAACATTTCTGAATGATCTGCTATTATGCGAGAAACCGATTCTGAAATTGGTAATGCGCCTCCATCAATAACTAACCGGCACTTGGACTGATTCGCTATATGGCTAGCATCTAGTATTAACCCGTCTGAAACGTCAATAGCGGCAGCTGCAATTTCTGATAATCGGCAACCAAGCGATATACGCGGTTGAGGTAGACGATAACGACCTGCAAGGTCAGAGTATTGTTTAGATAGTATTCCCTTGGCTACTTGTAGGCCAAGCGCACCGTCACCGATAGTGCCACTGATCCAAAGATCTTGCCCTGGCATAGCTGCAGAGCGACGTAACGCCTTAGCTTTATTTGTGATTCCAAAAGCAGTGATTGCCAAAGTTATAGGTCCATCCGTAGATACACTATCTCCGCCAATAAGGTGTATCCCGAATTCTGCTTGATCAATCGTTAGTCCGTGAGATACTTTTTCTAGTAAGTAACACGAATCTGATAAATCCCTGTTCAATGCTATGGTAAGTGTGTACCCATATGGTTTAGCTCCCATAGCAGCTAAATCTGATAAAGTTACTCGTAATGCTTTACGAGCAATCAGTTCAAATGGATCATTTGGCAAAAAATGCACGTTGCATACTATAGATTCAACGGTAACCACCCATTCTTGGTGCGAGTCAATCGTAGGAAGGATAGCAGCATCTTCGAGTAATCCGAATGTACCTGGCGCATCTTTGGCAAGGGGCGTAAAGAATTTAGCGATTATATCGAATTCATCTATTAAATCATTTTTTTTACTCAAAGTGTTCAATTCAGACCTCCGACTTTATTATTTGATATATTTTATATTTCGCTCTTACGCACTAATCGTGCAATTTGGTCTAGTACAGCATTCACTAACGCTGGTTCGCGAGCAAAGAAAAAATCACGACCAATTTCTACATATTGGGTGATTATAACCTTTGCTGGAATGTCGCTAAATGAGAGCAGTTCACAAGTACCTAGTCGTAGAATAGAGCGTAAGAGCACTTCCAAGCGATGAAGAGTAAAATCAGGTTCTAGCGCAGTTATTAGAATAGGATCGAGGGTTGGCGTATCATGAACCGTGTTGATTACTAACTTTTTAAAAAACAAAGCATCAACTTGCGATGAAGTATCGTAGTCATTAATGCTAGCAAAACTGAAAGAAAAGAAAGCTTGCACTACTTCATGTGGAGACGACTGAGTAATTTCTATTTCGTACATAGCCTGGGCGGCAGCTAGACGTGATAATCTACGAGCTAAAGTTCTGCTATCTCTACGTTCATCGTTTAAACATCGGATATCGGTGTTCATGTTATTGAGAATCGACAACGCAATGATATCATTTTCATACAAGCTTCTGCAAATTCCTTACCTTTATTTTTCCCATTTTCTATTTTAGCGCGTTCCCAAGCCTGCTGAGCGTTTTCTACAGTCAATATGCCGTAAACAATCACTAAGTTATTGCGTAAAGACAGCTGCATAATACCGCGCGCACTTTCGCTACAGATATAATCGTAATGATTGGTTTCACCACGGATTACACAACCCAAGGGTAAATAACCATCATATGATACTCCTCCTTTTAAAGAGCTTTGAAAGGCCATAGAAATCGCTCCTGGGATTTCAAAAGCGCCAGGTACAGTGATTTGATCATATTTAACGCCTATCATTTGCAGGTGCTGAACTGCGCCACGTAATAGCTCATTGACTATTTCTTCATAAAACCCAGCTTTAACTATTAGTATTCTATGCATATTTACATTCTTTTATTTGTCTACAGTTATTGAACGTTGTTCGACAACTTTTAGACCATAGCCGTCTAAACCGATAATTGTGCGTTTAGTATTGGACAATAGGATCATATAGTTTATCCCTAAGTCTAGAAGTATTTGTGCGCCAACCCCGTAGTCACGAAGTTCTTCGTTGGTTGTACGACCTTCTGCTTCTGCACGCAATTTGTCATGTACTAGGTCTGACAATGAAGTAGCACTTGGTTCGCGGATCAGCACGACAACACCACGTCCGACATTACCGATTAGTGTCATTGCAGACCCCAATATGCCGTCACGATTACCAGCATCATTGCCTAGTACATCTTCAAGAACGTTAAGCGCATGCATGCGTACTAACACAGGAGTTTTGGTGGTTATGTCACCCTTAACAAGAACAACATGTTCAGCATAGCTGATCTTATTAGTGTAAACTATCATACGCCAGTCGCCTCCAAACTTGCTATGCAATGAGGTTTCCACTGCACGATCAACAATACTTTCAGTTCGTCTGCGATAAGCAATAAGGTCGGCAATAGTGGCAATCTTCATCTTATGAAACCGGGCAAATTTCATAAGATCTGGCAGCCTAGCCATAGTGCCATCATCATTCATAATTTCGCAAATAACACCCGAAGGGTTTAATCCAGCCATACGGGCAATATCTACTACAGCTTCAGTATGCCCAGCTCGTACCAAAGTGCCTCCTTCACGCGCCATAAGTGGTAAAACGTGACCTGGCGTGACTATATCTTCACGTCCTAACTGTACATCGATGGCAACCTGGATAGTATGGGCACGATCATGAGCTGAAATACCTGTAGTAACTCCGTTTCTCGCCTCAATTGAGACTGTAAAGGCAGTTTTATGCCTTGTTTCATTGCGTGAGGACATTAGAGGTAAGCCAAGCTTATCTATCCGCTCTCGTGTTAAAGAAAGACAAATTAGCCCGCGTGCATGCTTTGCCATAAAATTGATAGTTTCCGGAGTAGCCATTTCAGCGATTATGCAAAGGTCACCTTCATTTTCTCGATTTTCGTCATCTATCAGTATAAACATCCGCCCGGAACGAGCCTCTTCCACTACCTCATCTATAGTAGATAGCACGCCTGGATAAACTTTTAATGGATATAGCATTCGCTGATTGGACATCACGATTTAATTGTTGGACTGACTAGCGAAGACATTAGCACTGTTCCTGTTTCAGCTAAACGAGTAACGTATCGCGCAAGCAAATCCACTTCCATGTTCAAATTATCACCTACCGATCTATCGCAAAAAGTTGTGTTATTCCAAGTGTAATTAACCAAGTTTAGACAGAAATTTCTTCCATTAATTGAATTTACTGTTAGAGAAACGCCATCAAGGCATATTGAACCATTTGTAGCGACAAAAGCACTCAAGTATTCTGGCGCCTCTACAGATAGTCGATAACTGTTATCTTCTCGCTCGATTTCGAGAATTTTTGCTAGCCCATCTACATGGCCAGTAACTAAATGCCCCCCTAATCTGGAAGTTAAAGTCATAGAGCTTTCTAAATTGATTCGCATGCCTTTAACCCAACTACCGATTGTGGTTTTAGATAAAGTTTCTGTAGATACATCGACTGTAAAACTATCTTTATTATTCTCAATCACTGTAAGACAGACTCCACTACAGGATATGGAATCGCTAATAGCCATACAATCCATCTTCTTCTTAGTCTCTATCACCAGGCGCGTACCCCTCCGCTGTTCAAGCGAACTTAAGTAGCCAACATTTGTAATTATTCCTGTAAACATAAAATCAGATTAGACGCTCCGGTCGACGTAGAATTTCTAGAGTATCTGCCCCAAGCTTTTCTATTCCTTCTGAAACGAAACGCGGGGCTTCTTGCAAATCCATAACAGAAAGACCTTTTAAAGATGCCCTCCCGTCGCCTATTGTTATGGGTGATCGAAATAATGCTATGATATCAACTACTTTGTGCTGAATAAATTCACCAGCAACAGTAGCCCCTCCTTCCACTAGGAGATTATTGATGCCGCGTTGTGCTAGTAGCGACATAATGACATCAACTGCTGGCCGAGAATTTTTATCGCTTATATCAGGTAGTACAGTCACACCACAAGCTTCCAGCTTCTCGCGCTTTTTAGGGTTCGTTTTTGTACCGCAAATCACCCAAGTTGGAACTTGTTTAGCAGTAGTAACAAGCTTAGCCGAATGAGCAATACTTAAATTACTGTCAAGCACTACGCGTACAGGTGATTGTGCTTCTAGCCCAGGCAAACGACAAGTGAGCTCCGGATCATCAGCTGTAGCAGTCCCTGAACCGATGAGAATAGCGTCGTGTTTGGCACGAAGTAAATGCCCCCTTGCGCGCGCTGTTGAACCACTAATCCAGCGGCACGAACCCGCAGCTGTAGCAATACACCCATCTAAGCTGGTGGCAAGTTTTAATGTTACAAGCGGTCGACCGATTTTCTTGCGATAAATATATCCAGCGATAACTTTCTGGGCCTCTACCAAGGACACCCCGGTTATCACTTTAATTCCAGCTGAGGTGAGCATTGCAAATCCGCCGCCATTAACTCGACAGTCTGGATCGTTCATGGCTAAAACAACACGAGTTACTCCTGCTTTGATTAAGGCTTCAGAACAAGGAGGAGTTTTACCCCAATGAATACATGGCTCTAAAGTTATATAAGCAGTTGCCCCTAAAGCTTTCTGCCCTGCTCTTAGTAAAGCATTAGTTTCTGCATGTGGTTGACCGCCATCAGAAGTACGGGCCATTGCTAGTATCTCGCCGTCGCGGACTAATACGCATCCTACAGACGGATTATCCCCTGTTCGTCCCAATCCCCTCCGAGCAAGACGTAAGGCAATCCTCATAAAACATTTGTCAGCTATGTTGATGCAGGAATCTAATGTCATAGCAACCTACGGATTAGATTGGCAGTCAATAGCTGATTAATGCGTTTTTGATATTGATTTTTCAATGAAGTATCTAAAGCTCTGTAAATCGTGGAGTATTGTACAATCTGTATAGTCACAACTTTAAATAAGTTAAGAATAATTGACAAAATTAGTCAATTATTCTTAAAGGCATTCAATACTTACTAAATCTGCTAAGGGGCTCTTGCAGAGCAATTCCTATCAATTTGATTTACTTGTTTCTATATTAATCTATAGCGTGCTTTTTCTTATTCAGCAGTTATTTCACAAATTTTTATTCAGCTTAAAAACTGCTTGATTCAGTGCCGAACCTTAAACAAGATTGGCGATCTTTAATACTTTTGTTCTCTATTAATGACAATACTGCATTCTTTGCATGAAACATGCTAATAAAATGAATAGATTGGAAATCTATTGCATAAGGCTTCGACTTTAGTTAGAGCTTCTGCTTCCATTTGGCTATTTCCATTTGCGTTGTTGGCTAGACCGTTTATTACTTGACCGATAATTCTACCAACTTGACGGAACTCTTCCAAGCCAAAGCCGCGAGTTGTAGCTGCTTGAGTACCAAGACGCACACCGGAGGTAACCGTTGGTTTATGATGATCGAACGGTACACCGTTTTTGTTACAGGTAATGCCGACACGTTCCATGGCATGTTCCGCATCAAGACCGGTTAGATTTTTTGATCGCAAATCAACTAAAATTAAATGAGTATCTGTTCCTCCTGACACAAGGTTTAGTCCATGATCTTTTAATACTTCTGCTAGCGCTTCAGCGTTATCAACCACAGCTTGAGCATATGTTGTAAACTCAGGCTGAAGCGCTTCTCCAAAAGCTACAGCTTTGGCAGCGATGACATGCATAAGTGGTCCACCCTGCAAACCAGGGAAAACAGCAGAGTTGATCTTTTTCCCAATGTTTTTGTCGCGAGATATTATCATCCCACCACGTGGTCCACGCAAGGTTTTGTGAGTAGTTGTGGTTACAACATCTGCATGGGGTACAGGGCTAGGCATAACTCCAGCAGCAACTAAACCAGCGAAATGAGCCATGTCGACCATAAAATAAGCACCTATGCTATCTGCAATCTCTCGAAAACGTACGAATTCGATTTTGCGCGAATATGCCGAACCACCAGCAATTATCATAGCAGGCTTATGGGTTTTAGATAAATCCTCTACCTGATCGTAGTTGATCAGTCCATCTTTTTTAGATAAACCATAGCCTATAGCATTAAACCATTTACCTGATAAGTTTGCTTTTGCCCCATGTGTCAAATGACCGCCAGCATCAAGTGACATTCCTAGGATCGTATCTCCAGGTTTAAGTAAAGCTAAAAAAACAGCTTGATTAGCTGCAGCACCGCAATGAGGCTGTACATTTACGAAAGAGGACTTAAAAAGTTTTTTAGCTCTATCAATTGCTAGCTGTTCAGCTATGTCGACAAATTCGCATCCGCCGTAATAACGCTGATGAGGATAACCTTCAGCATATTTGTTAGTTAGAACGGATCCCTGCGCCTGCAGTACAGCGCGAGATACAATGTTTTCCGATGCAATTAGCTCAATTTGAGATTGCTGACGGAATAATTCCTTAGAGATTGCATTATTGAGTTCAATATCTTTTTCGGCTAAACTAGCAGCAAAAAAGTTCGTTGCTTCTGTGCGAGGATTTATTGTTAGAGTCATGAAGAGATCGGCCTCCTTAGGAGCTCAAAATAATTAAACGTGATTTAAGAAGAGTCGAACGTATTATAAGTTAAAGCTGTTCTTTAACGTTATTGAGGTTTGGCGGGTTAGTCATTTTTACTAACCGTTTAGTATGGCGGTGGTCACAAAAATAAGTAGTAAGAAAAGCTTCAAGACAATCCCGTGCGACCTCTATGCCAAGTAGTCTGGCCCCTAGAGCTATCACGTTAGCGTCGTTATGTTCTCGACAAAGTCTTGCAGTTGTTACGTCGTGACACAAAGCAGCTCGTACCCAGGGATATCGATTGGCAGCAATGCTGATTCCTAGCCCCGTGCCGCACACAAGGACCCCACGTGATGCTTTTCCGTCCAACAATGCTTGCGCTACAGCTACGGCAAAATCTGGATAATCGACAGAAGTTGTACCGTTAATTCCAAGATCGAGTACTTCGAATTCTTTTCTGCGCAAAAAGTTTGCTAGATCTGACTTTAACGGGAAACCAGCATGATCTGACGCAATGGCAATCGTAGCAGAGCTCATCGTGTAAAGATCCTAATAAATTAAAAGTTAGCATTACCCAATATAATAGCTTGAAACACCAAAAGTAGCGCAATAACCTCTAAACCAAAAGTAGCGCAATAACCTCTAAATTAAAACAGCAAAACTCAGATAATGAATTTTGCTGTTTTAATTACCACAATCCGTTAACTTCTAAATCAAGAATTATTTTCCTAAAAATATACTAAGGCACCATAAATAATAGAAAATAAAAGCACTCTGCACCCTAAATATTTTAGGATATATTTAAGGCACCCCAAAGATTTAAGAATAAAAAATATACTAAGGCACCATAAATAATAGAAAATAAAAGCACTCTGCACCCTAAATATTTTAGGATATATTTAAGGCACCCCAAAGATTTAAGAATATATTTAAGGCGCACCAAAGATTTAAGAATATATTTAAGGCGCCCCAAAGATTTAAGAATATATTTTAAGGCGCCCCAAAGAATTCTTTAGTTTTTAAATTTTAGTTCTGAGATATCTCGAAATCACAAGTAATACAGAGAATTATCGAATTACAAGTAATACAGGGAATTAAAATTTCAGATTTAAGCTGAGCAAGCTATAAAAAAATGTTAAGATTTTTCCAACGTAGTATGTTGAATTTCTCTTCTGTCTGCATCAGTTATGTGTCCATATATAATCCTGATAAATTTAATTCGAAATGGTTTTTTAATGAGATTGAGTGATGAGGCTAGAATTGAAGCAGCCACTGGTAAATCAATGATCAAAATGACAACGCAAGTTGTAGCGGCGTATCTGAGTAATAATTCAGTTGCCCCTAATCAAATTACTGAAGTGATTAATACGGTGCATGATGCACTTAACAATTTGAATGAGGTCGGTATAGAACCGGAGTCTGAGCCAACGAAGCCTGCGGTTCCGGTGAAAAAGTCAGTTACTCCCGATTATATAGTCTGTCTAGAGGACGGTAAACAGTTAAAAATGCTTAAACGCCATCTGCGGACTAATTATGAGATGACTCCCGAAGATTATCGAGCTAAGTGGGGTTTGCCTGCTTACTATCCTATGGTGGCTCCGAACTATGCAACTCAGCGCTCTGAATTTGCAAAGAGAATTGGCTTAGGGCGTCAAACTTCGCGACGGGGGGGACGTCGCAAGGGTGTTTAGTTGTTTTATTAATTCTTCTAGACGATTATTACTTGTGTTGATACCTTTGAAGAAGGTTAATAAGTTCTTGCCAGTTTTTGTTGTTCATAAATAGTGATTTATAATGATCCTGGGCTTTGTTTAAATTGAGACGATTGTCTCTGAAGGTAGAATATAAATTTGCTAGTATTACAAATTTTTGTGCGGATATTCGCTATAGACATAGCGCTTTCGTTCAATATTTTATGTCATTGTACTTAAAATGGTATTGCTTTGATTGTCATGGGTTAAGTAAAGTGTAAAGTAAATTATATTAATAGTTAATGATATATTAATAGTTAATGATATTTATTTTAATGATATTTATTTAAATCGATGTTAATATTTAAATCTATAATTTCTTGTTCTTGATCAAAGACACTGCACTAGACTTGATAATAGCCTTAATCTATACTTAAGCGACCACATAAAATTAGCTAAATTTCATTAGAAGGTTAATATAGCCTGCTTTGGCTTATTGAAGCAAATAGGCGGTTTCTGTTGCCGGGTGTTTATTGTTAAGTTTGCTTGTAAATCGTTAGGACAGGGCTTAATTGGTTAGGTGTTGATTTTGCAATTTTTATATTGCTTACTAAACACAAAGCTTGATTTGTGTGACTAGTTTGTTTTATATAACAACCTGTGCTGTATTTGTTTTGCAGATATTCTACGCTGGGGGTTGCCCTTAGCGCTGGTATGATTTAGGATTGTTTATAACGTCTTAAATATAGTAATATCTATATTTATAGTTTATAGTATAACATCTATATATTTATAGTTTATAGTATAACATCTATATTTTTAATAGTACAAAATTACCACAAAATTTAGCTTTATTTGGCATAATATAGTTATAGTTATAGCTAAAATTTAACCTTGTTTGGCATAATAGTATAGTTTTTTCGATTTGTAGAGAGCGAAAGTTTTGGCATATTTTAAATAGAATTTTAGGTGAAACTTGCGAGTTATTTGCAGTTCTAGTTAGTTGGTCTCTTAATTTGATAATTTAGTTTGCTTGTTTGCTTAGATTTTTGTAGGTTTTATAGATTTTAAGAAAGATTTTAAAATTATTAACCATTTCGCATCAAGGCTATTGTTTATGGCAATTTTCCGCTAGTTTTGGCTGAAATTATTTTAGAGGGCAGGGTCGTAGTAGATCGGGGCAGATGATTGGAAAAATTCGTATAAATTTTATTTTATGGAGTTTCCTTATAGTTTTAGCTGCAGGTAGTGTTTTAATTGCGCTTAATTGGGATCTGCTTAAAAGTAAAATTACCAAGATGAATGTAAGATTTGACAATTCGAAGGTATCTACTAATGTCAGTGGTGGAATACCACGAATACCGGTGCGAACAGCAACTGTTAAGGTTGGTTATATATCGGAAAGGTTGCGGGCAGTTGGTAATTTGTATTCGGAACGCAAAATTAACGTTAGGTCTCCTAACAATGGCTTTTTGGTTGCATTACCTGTTTCAGAGGGATCTCATGTAAAAATGGGTGATGTGCTTATGCAACTCGACTCAGACATGGCTACCGCTATGTTGTTAGCATCAAGAGCTCAGCTCCAATTCGATCAGCAAAATTATAATCGGCTTAAGGGTTTAGTTGAGAAAGGCTACGGGGCACGCAAATCTCTTCAAATCGCTGAAGCTAAATTAGCTACTTCGCATGCTGAAGTTATTCGCAATGAGCGATTATTAAATGAGCGTAAAGTTGTTGCGCCGTTTGATGGTGTCATTGGGCAGTTATACTATTCAGTTGGTGCTTTTGTTACTTCAGGAGAAGTGATTACCAAATTGTGGAATGATTCTTTCTTGTATGTTGACGTGCGAATCGCAGAAAGTGATGCAAAACGCATTCGCAAGGGCATGAAGTTTGATGTAGAGAACGGTATTACTAATGATCTACTTAACCACGGGGTGGTTAAGTTTATATCTTCGGATATAGATCCAATTACCCGCAGTGTTCTCGTCCGTGGTCTGATTCCTAACCACAACCAAACGTTACGTACTGGGCTATTTATAGCTATGTCACTAATTGTGAAGGAAAAACCAGAAGCTGTTATTATACCTAGAGATGCTTTAGTTTTTGCTTTGGGTGGTACTTTTGTATTTAAGGTAGTCAATGGCAATGCTCAGCGCGTACGGGTTAATCTTGGAATTGAACAAGGTAATATGGTCGAGATTATTCAAGGGCTAGCACCAAACGACTTAGTAATAACTGACGGTCGTTTCCGTGTTCTTCATGGCGTGCCAGTTAGGTTGGTTTAAGTCATGATTGCGATGGAACCGGCGTGATTCTCTCTGATATATTTATCCGGCGTCCGGTTTTTGCTATAGTTGTTAACGCTCTAATTGTAGCTATTTCTTTGTATGGGCTATTTAAATTGTCTGTTGGCGAGCTGCCTTCTTTCAATGTGCCTGTAGTGACTATTAATACCGCTTTACCTGGAGCTTCTTCTGAGCAGATCGAAACTCAAATTACCACTCTGATAGAAGAACGGATTGGATCTGTTCCTGGAATCGATTACATTACATCAACTAGCACTCCTGGCATGAGTTCGATTGTTGTCACGTTTCGTGATAATGAAAATGTTGATAATCCGCTAGAGAAAATTCGCGCTAAGCTTGATTTAGCAATCGCAGAATTGCCTATCGATGCTAATACTCCCTTATTACAGCAACACAACACTGATGAAATTCCAGTTATATATCTGTCCCTATCGAGCAATACACGCTCAGCGATGGAACTTACTGAGCTTATCCAAACTGTAATTCGTACACCACTTACTACAGTATCAGGGGTTGGTGAAATCAAGTTATTGGGTGAGCGTAAATATGCCATCCGTGTTCATGTATATCCATCAAAGCTCGCAGCTTATGGCTTGACTACTTTAGATATAAAATCTGCCGTGCAAAGCAGCACAGTTAATATGCCTATGGGTGATGTCGAATTATCTGGGCAACGGATTAATATTAGCGCTGATACAGCACTCGCTACTGTTAGAGAGTTTGAAAATATTCCAATATTGAATGAAGATCGCTTCTCTGTACGTCTGAAAGATGTTGCTGATGTGATCGTTGCGGCTGATAGCACTGAAACAGGTGTTTTGATAAATGGACATGAGGGGTTAGCTATTAGCGTGCTGCGGGCAAGCGATGCCAATTCTGTGTCTGTAGCTAAAGGTGTTAATGCACTGATTCCTCAGCTTCGTAGCATGCTACCGATAGACGTCAATATAGAAGTAGCGTTTGACAGCACTGTATTTATACAGGATTCGATCGCAGAGGTGTTTAACAGTTTAATTATTGCCGTGGTATTGGTGGTGATAGTTGTTTTGCTGTTTCTTGGTTCACTTAATGCCGCATTTATTATTTTGATTACTATCCCAATCTCTCTGATTGGTACATTCTCTTTTATGAATTTTATGAACTACAGCTTAAACACCTTTTCATTATTAGCTATGGTTCTTGCAGTCGGTTTGGTAGTAGACGATGCTATTGTTGATGTTGAAAACGTTCAAAGATTAATTTCGCGAGGTTTGAGTCCTCTAAGGGCTGCTTTCATTGGCAGTCGAGAGATTGGCTTTGCTATTGTAGCAACCACTCTTACTTTAGCATCGGTCTATTTACCGATCGGCTTTTTGCCTGGAATAATGGGTAAGTTATTTTCTGAATTTGCTTTCACCTTAGTTTCTGCAGTTATAATTTCTGGTTTTACCTCACGTACCTTATCGCCTATGATGTGTGCCTACTTATTGCGTCCACGCGGTAGTCCTTATTTGATTGAACAGGTAATGGGTTATATAGAAAGTATCTACCGAAGATCACTGGATTGGGCGCTACATCACCGCGGTTTTATTTATATCGTTAGCTTGTTAGCTGGTGGTGTTTGTACAGTATTTACTGTAGCTTTGCCGAGCGAGGTAGCGCCATCTGAAGACCGCGATTACATCTATGTACAGTTTTCTTTTGAGTCATCGATCTCCTACGATCGACTTCATAAAATGGGTCAAACTTTGTCTGTCATGATGGACAAATTACCTGAAAGAAAAAGCTCTTTAGTTTTATTAGGCACTCCGGAGCCTAGTTCGGGCATTGGCATACTTATGCTTACACCTTCTAACGAGCGTAAGCGTTCTGCACATCAGGTAGGTAAGATACTGGAGACAAAGCTATTGGAAATTCCTGGCCTAGATGCTAGCGTACTTGATCCTGGTTCACTTTCTGGCGGGGGGCAACAACCAGTACAGATGGTAGTGCGTACAATTGCTGGCTATGAATCGTTAGCAAAAACTATTAATGTATTGCTAAAAGAAGCTAGTGGTACGACTTATCTTAGTAATCCAACGTCCAGCTTAGAGATGAATAGCTCTTACTTGAAATTTGATGTTGATCGCTCAACAGCCGGCATTAACGGTGTCAAAGTAATTGATATTGCTAGCACGATCGCAACTGCAACGAGTAGTTTTCAGATTAAAACTTTTACCTACGGAGGGAAAAATTACAATATACTATTAGAACTTGATATTGATTCTGATGTTTTTAGAGATATTGGCTTGCTTGAAGTGCCTAACAACAAAGGTAAATTAATCCCACTGCATAGCTTAGTTAGCCTGCAATCTGTTGTAGGGGCAACTAGATTAGAGCATTTTAATGGACAGCGCTCTGCTACCATCAAAGCTGGGTTAAGAAATGGTGCCGCTATTGGCGCAGCGCTTGGTGAATTGCAGGATGTAGTTCAAGAAAATTTACCGCCTACTTCCTCTATCGACTGGCTTGGAGCGACACGTCAACTTAAGCAAGCTAATGCTTCATTGGTTTTAGTATTTTTACTTGCTCTTCTGTTTATTTACGGTTTTTTGGCAACTCAATTTGAAAGTTTTCGAGATCCTTTCGTAGTGTTACTAGTGGTACCTTTTTCTGTTCTTGGTGGTACTGTCGTTTTGTCGATTATTGGCGGAAGCATAAATCTTTATAGTGGAGTTGGGATGGTTACTTTGATCGGCTTAATCGCAAAACAAGGTATTTTAGTTACTGAGTTCGCAAACCAGCTTCGTGAAGGCGGGCTTGATCTTCGTACTGCTATAGTAGATGCTGCAGTTACTCGTCTTCGCCCGATTCTTATGACTTCCATCTCGATGATATCTGGTGCATTGCCGATGCTTTATTCTACTGGTTCTGGCGCCCATGGACGCGAACATATTGCTGCAGTTATTGTTGGTGGTATGATCATAGGTACCATTTTAGCACTTTACTTAGTACCAGTAACTTATACATTTTTGAGTCGGCGCCATAGGCCTATTTTGCCCGTACCGCCAAGTCAATAGTATATTGTTGTTAACATTTCAGATGATTATTGTTAATTTAACGATTATTTATACTTAGTAGTAAAACATGCCAATAATAAATTGGATTATATATTGGAATAATCAGTAATAAATAGTTATCATGAGTATATTTTGCTTTGTAAGAATTATATGATCTAGCAAGTGATCGATTGGAGTTTACTTAGTTATTGTAATTTTAATTAACCAATGAATATTTTTGATACAAATTATGTTTTATTATTTATAATTTCTACTTTATTTATTACATAGTAAACGAAAGTTTTAATAGGATGAAGCATTACTGTAACACTCAATAACACGTTTAGAATGTAGCTATACAAAAACAATAGTCTCAACATATAATAAACCAATATATAGTTGTATTATATGTTTATTTGAGTTGAGTTAATTGTTAGTCTTTATGGCAATTACTATTTTTATATAGGTGACAACGATTTCTAACTATAGTAGATTATTAAGTTATAATATAAAATAATTAGATAATAATTTTTATACTAATTTAAGAAATTATAATTGCCTGGATTACAGATTAGCATTCTAGCTGGATAATTTTGCCCTCAACGTAATAATATTTTATTCGTTGTAAAAGCTGTGTTATAAAGCCAAGGTTACTATAATTTCTAGCATCTTTAAAACCTATAAAACTATAATATGTTTTGTACAATAATTGTGATTTTAGTTAATAAATGTTTGATATTATATTATAATAAGCAAGAATATGAATTACACTACCGTCATTTATTTTTTACATCCGCTTATTATGCTACAAAAATCTAAATTGACTATGATAAATTAGCTAGTTGCTATACTTCTTGTTAATTAAGAGAACGCTGTTTGGTTATGATGTTTAAAATAATCAATTGTTATAATTAAAATTTATTTACCAATGCATTGATCTTGTTTATTATTTTTCCTAAGATCAACGCTCTACTAGCGTAGTAGAGGAGCAATTGTATAGTTTTTATTAAAACTATTATTACTTACTATACAAGTAAATATAATATAATATAATTATAATATTAAGATCAAGTAATTGAGGATAAAAGTACAGATTAAAAATATATTATATAATAAATATAGGACATAACATCATCAATAATATAAAAAAAATCAATTTCATTGATACTGAATAAGTAAATTACTTATAAGTTATTAATCTAAAATATTTTAAATACAAATTATCCTTTTTCTGTCTATTCTATCCTTTTTTTAATTTTTATCGCCGCCTAAGATAGGCAAGCAGCATGATTTACTAGTGCAAATTTTTTAGATTTATCAATCTAATATTAATAGATAGCTGCTATTTATTTTACAAGGTGTTATTCTTTATAAAATAAAGAACTTCTCTATGTTAGTTTTTGAACTATCTATTTCTAAAATATATAAACAAAATTGTATTTAAAAATTTAAGTACAATATTAATAGTATAATTATTATCGAACGCTAAAGTTTTTGTGTTTGCTAGCATGAAAAGTGTAATTATCTTATTACTAATTAAATGTTATCTCATTATTCTATGTGCGCTCCTTGAGCGTTATGTATACTATTGCTATAAAAAGCATTTCAATCTATATTTAAACCAAGGTGATATTATTAGAAATAATCTAATTCCTCACTCGCTAGTTGGTTAGCGAGTTAATAACCAATAAGACATTTCGCGATTTAAGAAAAATTAATTTTTCTTAATAGATAGGCAACAAATTCTTTAAACAAAAAATTTTTTATAGCTTAGAGCTTAGTATTTCAATAACTAAAACAGGTTTATTATTAATTTATTAATATAAGCAATACTATATAATTAGGCTATCATAAGATGATTATATTAAATGATTCAATTAATACAGGATAGTATATGATAATTAGCTCATAGCTATAATAAAATTGATTCAATCATTCGCTTAATAGTAGATGTGAATTGAATAAAAATACACCGTTTGAGAGGATAAGTAGCAAATTATAAAGTAAATATATAGTGCTGATATATCAATCGTTCCAGAATTCATTGGTTAATGAGTTATCTTTGTATTTATCATCAAGCTGTCGAATTCAATTTTTGATTAGTAATTTACTCGTATAATATTACAACTTAATAAGCGTAACCGCTTAGAAGAAGGTAAATGATAACTTTAGTAAATTTAAGGATACTTTTTAGTATTTTCACTCCTTGTTAATCAAGCTTATTATTAGCGGCGCTTTTCCAAAGGGATGTAGTCTCTTTCAGGATGGCCAGTATAAAGTTGACGAGGGCGTCCAATGCGTTGACCGGGATCTTCAATCATTTCTTTCCATTGCGCAACCCAGCCAACTGTACGAGCAACGGCAAACAACACAGTAAACATAGAAGTAGGGAATCCTAGTGCCTTTAGTAGAATACCTGAATAAAAATCGATATTTGGAAATAGCTTTTTCTCTACGAAATATGGGTCTGACAAGGCAATCTTCTCCATTTCCATAGCAAGTTCAAGCAGAGGATCGTTCAGATTAAGTTCTTTGAGAACTTCGTGGCATGTCTTTTGCATAACCTTAGCACGCGGGTCGTAATTCTTATATACTCGGTGACCAAATCCCATAAGTCGGAATGGATCGTTTTTGTCTTTAGCGTACTTGATAAATTTTGGTATATTTTCTTTCTGACCAATCTCTTCAAGCATCTTTAGTACAGCTTCATTGGCTCCACCGTGTGCTGGACCCCACAAAGCAGCAACGCCAGCAGCGATGCAAGCGAAGGGGTTAGCACCGGATGAGCCAGCCAAACGAACCGTTGATGTGGAAGCGTTTTGTTCATGATCGGCGTGTAAAATTAGGATCCGATCTATAGCTTGAGTCATAACTGAGCTAATAATGTATTCTTCTGCTGGAACTGCGAACATCATATATAAAAAGTTTTCAGCGTATGAAAGGTCATTGCGTGGGTAGTTAAAAGGTTGCCCTATTGAGTATTTGTAAGCCATGGCTGCAATAGTAGGCATCTTAGCAATAAGACGAAAAGATGCTACCATACGTTGGTGTGCGTCATAGATATCTGTACTATCGTGGTAGAATGCCGATAGACCACCTACAACTCCGCACATAATTGCCATCGGGTGGGCATCTCTACGGAAACCACGATAGAAATTTGCAAGCTGTTCGTTCAACATAGTATGGTAAGTTACATCGTGAACAAAACTCTTTTTCTGTTTAGGGGTTGGTAAATCGCCATTTAGCAAAAGATGAGCGACATCCATAAAATCAGATTTTTCAGCCAGATCTTCTATGGAATATCCACGGTGTAACAGTCTGCCAATATCACCATCAATATAGGTTAAGTTAGATTCGCAAGATCCAGTAGAATTAAAGCCAGGATCATAGGTAAAGTACCCTGTTTGTGCATAAAGTTTGCGCACATCTATAACACTGGGGCCTAGAGAACCTTTAATCACTGGAAGTTCAAAGCTTTTGCCGCTTGAATTATCAATGAGGGTAAAAGTTTCTGTATTTTTTTTGCTCATTTTTGATTATCCTATTTCAAACCCACATTTGGAATTAGTTAAGATAAATCATTAACGATAAGCATGGACAATAATCTTAGTAGCCTTTTTTATTAATACTACAAGCATTATCTATGCGTCTAAGCGTTTCTTTTTTGCCAAGAATTGCCAATATTTCGAAAATACTAGGTGAATTAATTGACCCAGTAACCGCAGCGCGTAGGGGCTGTGCTACTTGGCCAAGTTTTAGTCTGTTTTCCTTAGCAAAAAGACAGATTGTATGCTTAATATTACTCTCATGAAAAGAGCTCAGCTCGCTGAGCGTTTGCGCAATCCCGGATAATATGTTTAGTGCACAATTATCTAGTAATTGACTAGCTTTTTCATCCAAACTAAGTGGCGGACTAGCAGCGTAAAATCGCGCATTATTTGACAATTCATTAATTGTGCGAGCACGTGTTTTTAATCCATCCATTCCCAAATAAATACGAAGTCTGATTTCATCTGTCAGATCTAAGTTATTTGCTCCAGCACTTAAACGGGCTAATACCATATCCGTTAGTTTATTATTATCCGTTTTGCGTATATAATGACTGTTTATATTTTCTAACTTAGCAAAATCAAAACGAGAGGCAGAACGACCGATCCCGCTAAGGTCGAATAGTTTAATAGCTCTATCATGCGAAATGATCTCTTCCTTACCGTAAGACCAACCTAAGCGAAGTAAATAATTATTTAACGCTTCGGGAAGATAGCCCATCTCGCGATAAACATTTATATTAACTGCTCCTTGGCGCTTAGATAATTTTGAACCATTTGAATCGTAAATTAGTGGAATATGTGCAAAAGTAGGTAATTCCCATCCCATAGCTTGGTAAATAATTGCTTGACGAAAAGTATTGTTTAGGTGGTCTTCGCCCCGAATTACGTGCGTAATACCGACATCGTGATCATCTACTACTACCGAATGCATGTAAGTCGGCGTGCAATCAGCTCGGAGTATAATCATATCGTCGAGTTGCTTATTCATTACAGTTACCGGTCCCCGTACAGCATCAATTATAGTAGTTTCACCACTTAGAGGGGCCTTGATGCGGATTACTGGGTTGATTCCACCTTTCGGAGAATTTAATGACGCTTTGCGATTACGCCAGGTAGCATCATAGCGGGGTTGACGGCCTTCAGCGCGAGCATTTTCGCGCATTAATTGCAGTTCATTTGGCGAACAGTAACAATAATACGCTTTATCGTTTTTCAATAATTGATAAGCAACTTCGATATGACGCTCGATTTTCTTATGTTGAAATATTGGTTCATCATCACCCTCGAGACCAAGCCAAGCCAGTCCATCTAAAATATCGTCTACCATTCTCATGTTAGAACGTTCCTTATCTGTATCTTCGATACGCAACAAGTAACGCCCCCCATGATGGCGAGCGAACATAAAGTTAAATAGTGCTGTTCGAGCGCCACCAATATGCAGAGATCCTGTAGGTGAAGGAGCAAACCGAGTAATGACTGACATACAAGACATTCCAAATTAAGGCTTATCACTATATTAGACAAATATTCTAATAAGATTTCATGATAACCATCTCTAAAAATCAATAAAAATTTAAACAATCAATAAAAATTTACTATTAGTGTTTTAAATAATTTAGTTTATTAACATAATAATTAACATCGACGTAAATTTTCCTAGTATAGCTATTGTGAATGCATTAATCAACAACAGCTATGAGTTTTTTATCTATAATAGAATTACATCGGTAAAAATATTTTTAGAAATCAATAATAAATATATACTTATCTATTAAGTAATAATATAATTACTGTTATATACTTAACTATATTAATAATGCATTTTTAATTATTAGCTTACAAAGATAAATAAAAAATAATTAATTTTTTTTGCAAAGATTATATTTCTAAGGGAAAACATATTAATAAATAATATTTTTATTAAAAATAACTATCTAGAATAAATTATTGTATCCAAATGTTTACTTCATGTTAATTTAACAAATTTCCTCCAAGGAAGCCTTTCTAACATGATTTACCGTACATCTTGAGTATATACGGTAAATCATCAAAATTCTTTATCTCACTTAGTGGATTTAATCGTTTCCCAATATAATCCATTAAAGTAGTAACAATTATCCTTATAATCAATTAAAATATATCGTTTAATGAGCATATAAATACTTGGTACTAAGACTTTAATAATTTTATTTTTATAAAATATAAAAAGTCTTTTTTTGTCAGTATCAATAAAACTTTTAGATAATTGTTTAGGTATTCGATCCTTAATAAGTATAATAAATTGTAGAAAAATCCGCCATCATGCAGCAGTAGTTTTACTAACGTAAACTTAGGTGTACCAATTTCAATCAGTATTTATCAAACAAAATGTATCTTCATCAATATTGCTAATAATTTTTAGTATCATCAATTCCTGAATATTGATTCATCAATTGACGAGCTCACCCCCCCCCGAAGCTATTATTTACTAATAAATATTTTTATTCGCCGAATAAGCAAAAATAATTAGTAATAATAGCTAACTTTAGCTGAAGTAGTATTTTTTGTTTTACGCTTTTGCTAGTTATTTATCTGAACAAATTTCTTGTTTTGTGCCTTATCTTTTAGGACAATGATTACTGTTATTAAACAACTATCACAGCTAAACTTTACGGGTTTGCAAATAATCCAGTCAAGTATTAATATTTAAATATTATAGTACTGACTGGGTTCAAGCCGATCACATCAAGAAAATAATTAATATGCAATAAATATTTGTTGTTAGCCGTATAGTTGCAACTATTCAAATCCTTATTGCCCCACCTCATTAAGCGTTGATTACTCAGCGATTGTTAACATAGAGAAATAAAGGTAATCGATTATAATATTTCTTAGCAGGTTTAACAGCATTGATACAAATAAGATATATACCTTATGGTATGAATAAAGTAAAACATCTATTGTTCTAGATAAAATATGTTTTTTTACTTTCCTTTGTAGGATTAATTTTCCATGAGAAAAAATCTTTCTATACTTAAACAAAAATTAAAGTATAAAGTTATTATACAAAGAATAAAATTTGCAAAATTGTTGATTTGACAGCTCGTCTCTGTTATTACCTAATGGGGTAAAATTAGGCATTGGTAACTTGTTAAAAGGATTTAAAATTAGTAATTCTAGATTGTTTTACCTCAACTACAGCTAGAAGATAATATCAATTTTTAGGAATTTAAGGATATATCAAACTTACCCTGTGTTGTATACTATTTTCTTTAATTTCTACTAGATGATTGAATAATTTTTAGTATTATATAGCTTACATTACATTGTCTATATACTAATTCAATTATCTAACTATTACAAGATACTATTCTTCATAAGCGGAAATTTATTTGATCAAGCTTTTTTGTATATATAGATACTAGCTTTATTAGCACAGAAGGCTTATTTTTATTTTTGTAGTCGATCGACACAATCATTACTTAGTTATCCAAGTATTATTGCAATAATAAATCACCTCACAAGATAACATAAAAATTTTACGCAAAACAATATTTCTGATATACAATGACTCTTTATAAAGCTTATCTTTAAATTGATTTGTTATTTTAATACTTGGTATTCTTGTATTATTTGTAATAACTAAAATAAAAATTTTTATTTGATTAATCTGTATTATAGATAATATCCTAATATTTAAGCTAATAAAAACGCAAATATTCAATCCTCTTAGAAGAAAATTTTCTTTCTTTCGCATGGCTATATTTGCTCTAATTACAGAGCGGTGTGTTTTCTCATTATACTGCTTTGATGGTCGAAAATTCAAAAGGTGGAGTATTCTCCACGAGAGTTCGTTGCATTTTGTTGGAAAAATCGATAAAAAGTGAAGTTCAATGTTTTTATTAACTAACGTTAATTTTAACGCTACTGATTTGACTTGACTAATGTATTATTTAATACATATTTAATTAGTAGTTTTCTGTATTTATTTTTGAATAATCTTATTTTTATAATTAACACAAATTAGAAACTAGCCTAGCGATGCCTTAGGCTGATCAGATGAGATATCCACCGGTGATTTAATTGGATTAAGCAAAGTGCTAACTTGCTGCTAAGATATTAACATGACTCGGAGAGTAGTGTTAATATCTTACGCGCTGCTCGTATAGAGGGGTCTTCGCCATCTACGATGAGCATTTGGCGAATTGACTCACTAACTATTCCTTGTTTTGCCCTAGCTCGAGGATCGTCAAATAGCTGCTTAATTGCTACGGTTAGTCGTTCGGGAGTGCAATCCTCTTGTAGAAATTGTGGAATAACACGTTTGCCCATTAGTTTGTTGGTCAATACTACTGAATCTGGATCTATTAAGCGCCGGGCAATAGTTGCAGTCAATGCATTAAGACGATATGCCGCTACTGTTGGCACACCTGCTAAACTTAACTCAAGTGTTACTGTACCCGAAGCTGCTAATGCCGCTGTGCATGCGGAAAATGCTGCAGTTTTATGACGATGTTCGGTTACAATAGTGACTGGCGAGCGCCAAGTTGTTATCGCTTCGCGAACTTTATCAACAACCAAGGATACCGTTGGTAATACGATCCGTAGACCTTGATAACGTACAGCTAAACGATCGACTACATTGCCAAAAATGGGTAATAGACGTTTTACCTCACCTAAACGACTACCTGGAAATACCCCTAGTACCGGAGCTTCTAATGGCAAACCATAAATACTTTTAAAACATTTACTGTTGTTGTTCTGGGTTAATGCAGCTGGATGACCAACAAAAGTTGTTGGCAGGCCGTGTGCTGCAAAATAAGGTGCCTCAAAAGGATAAAGTGTTAGAAGATGATCAATGTACTTGGCAATAACCTCTGCCCGCCTGGGACCCCATGCCCAGACAGTCGGTGGCACCCAATGAATCAGTTTGGGGCCATTACCACTCCTAACACGTAGTGCATGTAATTGTTTATTTACTCGCATGGCAAAAGCTTTACTATCGATGGTCACAACAGCTGCTGGCTGACGGGATCGCACATCAGCTACAGTTTGACGAATGCGTTCTAGTATCTTTGGTACTTTAGGCAAGATTTCAATGAGACCCATAACAGCTATTTCAGTGATAGGAAATATTGTTTGCAATCCTTCCGCACTCATGAGATCACCTCCAATACCCGCTATTTCCACATTACCTCTGGTTTCTGCCCGCAATGCTCGAATCAGTCCAGCGCCAAGTGTATCTCCTGAAGACTCGCCCGCAATGATATAAATCAAAGGTACTTTTACCTCAGCACTCGATTCGCTGCTCAACGATTATTTCCATCAAAAGACATAGCATGAAGGAATATACCTGCAGCGTCGGCAGCAGCTATTGTTACATAACGATCTATGATTAAAGTTTGCAGTGTTTCCACAACAATGCCAGCAAATCCAGAAGATGCAACGTAGGAGATGGTAGTTGGACCAATTGTCGCCCTATCAACGCAGGTGCTTTGCCCTGATTTGCAGCCCTTTATTAGAATCGGGGCAATAGTACCTTTGCGACGCAAATTAGCAGCACGGTTAATCATTGAATCTGTCCCTTCTATCGCCTCTACGGCTAGTACAATTCCTTCCTGCACCACGACAGCTTGACCAATATCTGCGCAGGCTGTATTTTTTAGCACAGCAATTCCTCTAGCAGCATCCTGCATGGCAAACGTATTTGGTTCAATTTTTGTATGAGTACCTTCGGGTATAAGATAACCACCTAATATATCCTCAATACTAATCACTTGTATTCCATCACTTTTTATCTCCTCAACGATCAAGGATAGCAGCCCATTATCACCAAATACTTTCGCTCCTGCTCTAGCAATACTAAGAGTGGAACGTAAATCTAAGTTTATAGAAGATAAGGCCGGGCGGTTTATTGATCCGGCCATAACCACTTCACTACAGTTAGCTTTATGAAGAGTTTTGAGAGTCTTAGTTGTGGCACCTAGGGGTAGCCAGGCATGCGGTAAGCCATCGACAGTTGCGGGATCGGTTTGTCCATTAAAGGCTACTACAAATATTGTACGTCCTTCACTTAATACAATCTCAGCAATACGTCGTGGCAGTATACCTCTACCGGCCAAGATTCCGAGACTACCGCTAGGATGAGCAGTCATTACTCCCTTAAAGATCGTTAACGTCTTCTGGTTGACAAATTTTACGCGCAGAATCAGCTCGAATAAAATTAATAATTTCTATAACCGGCGCTGATGAGGGAAATTCTATAGCGACTTCTTCTAATCTCTCGTGGTACGTACCCTCACCTGTAAATAGTAAGCGGTACGCTTTACGGACGTCATGAATTTCTTCACGAGACAAGCCGCGGCGCTTCATACCAATTATATTAATACCTGATAAGCGCGCTCGATCTCCAATAACCGAGCCGAAAGGTATTACATCGCGCTCAACCCCTGTAACGCCACCTATCATAGCGTATCGGCCGATACGTGCAAACTGGTGTACTGCCGATAGACCACCAAGCACTGCAAAATCTTGTACAGTTACATGTCCAGCTAAAGTAGCATTGTTTGCCATAATTACCTGATTCCCTACTTGGCAATCATGTCCTATATGAACGCCAACCATAAATAGGCAACCGTTACCGATTTTGGTTACCATTCCACCGCCTTCAGTTCCGGGATTCATGGTTACGTGCTCACGGATTACGTTATCAGAACCAATTTCCAAGGTTGACAATTCACCGTTATATTTAAGATCTTGTGGCTGCAACCCAATGCTGGCAAAGGGAAAAATTTGAGTGCGTGGACCGACACTGGTATGTCCACCGATGACTACATGGCTATGTAAGACGCATCCATTACACAGCAAAACATCCGTACCAACCAGGCAATAGGCTCCGATCTGGACGCCATCATCAAGCTGAGCTCCTGGCTCAACCATCGCCGTGGGATGGATTTGCGTGGCCACTGCCACCTCCTCAATGGTCCAGAATCATTGCTGAATAAGTTGCTTCAGCTACTAGAAGTCCATTCACTTTAGCCTGTCCTTCAAACTTCCAGACATTTCCTCGGTTGCGAAGCTTTTTTACATGAACTTTCATACATTCACCGGGTACTACTGGGCGGCGAAACCGTGCGTTGTCCACTGTCATGAAATAAACCAGCTTACCTTCAGATTCTGGACCTAAAGTTGCTACAACCAAACAGCCGGCTGTTTGGGCCATAGATTCTATGATAAGCACTCCTGGCATGACAGGGCGCTGTGGAAAATGTCCAGCAAAAAATGGCTCGTTAATGGTGACGTTCTTGATACCAATACAACCAACATTAGGATCTACCTGAACGACTTTATCGACTAAGAGGAATGGATATCGGTGAGGAATTAGATCCATAATCCGCATTATATCGATATCGGAATAGCCACTGCTCGGTTCATTCACCGCATCATTCATAATATTCTGCCTTAACTCTCGTTCATTGATCTGGCAGTCTGCTTACTTTGGCCCAATTTCTTTAATGTCGAGATTTGTCGCCGCCACTTGCGTACCGGAATAGCCGGTACTCCTCCATAAGAAGCTCCCCCGGGTAGGCTGCGGTTAACACCAGACATAGCTGCAACCTGTACGTCGCTACCAATTTCCAGATGACCAGCGATGCCAACTTTTCCAGCAAGTACTACACGATCACCAAGTCTGGTGCTACCAGAAATGCCAACCTGTGACACTACTATGCATCCTCTTCCTAGCACAACATTATGACCTATTTGCACAAGATTATCAATCATCGAGCCTTGGCCTATAATCGTGTCTGCATTGCTACCCCGGTCGATTGCAGTATTGGCGCCAACCTCTACATCATCCTCGATAATTGCTCGTCCTAGTTGCGGCAGCGGAAACGGAGTTCCTGCATCCATTTCAAAGCCAAATCCAGGCTGGCCAATTCTCGCTCCGGAATAAATAAAACACCTAGCGCCTATCAAAGCATGGGAAACTACTGCGCCAACACCAATACGTGTTCGTTCGCCAATTTTGACTGCTTGACCAATTACCGCATTAGCCTCAATCCAAGCTGAATCACCTAATACTACTTCTGCACCAATGATAGCACCTGGTCCGATGGCAACCTCATTGCCTAACCTGGCAGTAGGATCGATAACCGCAGTGGGATGTATACCTATCGGCGGAATCTCTGCAGGGTGAAATAGTCGAGCCAGTTTGGCATAGCTGCGGCGAGGAACAGCAGTAATAAGTACTGCCATACCATCTGGTGCTTGATTAGCAAAAGCTGAAGCAACTAAGCAAGCTCCTGCTTTAGAGCTACGAAAATCTTTCAAGTAACGACGATTTTCGAGGAATGTTACTTCTTGACCACTGCCATTACTTAGTGTGCTGACACCATAAAATGGAAGCGCTAGATCCCCACTACCATGCAATTTAGCTCCTGTCATTTTAAGTATTTGCCCGAGAGTAAATTGGCCAGCTTCGCTATGGAACCGGCTATCGACCATGTTTTATCACCCCCCGTACATATATAGTGGGTTAATATGAGTATTGGCAATTCAATCTTAATTGATACCATTCATTTATTTAAGCTACTTAAAGCATTTCCCGATCCAATCCATTGATTTCTTTGGAAGAAAATAATGGATTCTTTAACAGGAATTAATTTCATTATCGATAACATATTAATTTCATTAGTTACCGAAATTAATATGTTATTTAACTTTTTTACTCTGATGAAAGTTTGACTAAGGATTTTCTTTGCTTATGCATTATTTTTGTAACTTCATAATTTTACTATTAAAGTTATAATAACCGTGTGTAATAAACAGCTCCAAGCTAGATTAAGGACTATTGTTGTAAATCTTTTTCGTTCACAGGCAATATTTTGCAGCCTTTGAGTAATCCGGAGCTAATAAATTTAGCTATAGTAGTTAATGTTGTTATGTATTTATTCAGTAGTATTCATATTTTGAAATGCTTGGCCGAAGAGCAATTTCCGTAATTGATTTATTATGCTCTAAGGCTAATTACATCACTAGCCTGTAACTCGCAATTCATCATCGCTTTTACAATAAGCGCATCATACACTTTTTATTAATCTAATTTTTATCATCTCCTTTAAGGGCTAATTATCCATTTAAGAGGTTTTTTCAAAGAAAAGTTTATAGGACAAAGAATATTCAAAACTGTGTACCAAAGCTTAAGCGGAATACTTCAGGAACGTCAAAATCTTCTTTTGCTAATACTTCAGCTACATCTAATCGAATTGTACCAAATGCAGTGGCAAAAGATAGTCCCAATCCTACAGTTGCACGCATTGAGGGATCATCCGCTATTTTGTTATCTTTTTCGTCAATGCCCCATACGCTACCAAAATCGGTAAAAATAAATGTACGCATACCAAGGTCTTTTGACATGCCATTTGGAAATGCAAGCTCAACTGATCCTACATAATAATTGTTGGCACCTAAGGCGTCTTTGCTAACACTATCGTGTGGACCAACACCACCACGCTGAAAGCCTCGGAAAGAACTAGCACCAATAAAAAATCGTTCTAAGATGGAAACTTCTTCACCAAGACCGACAATAAATCCACTATTAATTAGAAATGACAATCCCCAAACATCATCTAGTGGATAATAGTAACCAGCCTTTATACGAGTACGAAAAAATTTTTCGTCCCCCCCAGCACCTGCTACTTCATTCGTTAGCTGAGTGATGTATCCATCGCGTGGATCTAGGCGGTTATCACGTTTATCATAAGTTAAAGTTTGGCCAAACTGAGAAACTATCCTTGTTCCTTCCTGAGCTTTGATGTATTGAGCAGTGTTTTCGTCCACTTCTTTAATCTCTATTTGCTCAAGTCGATATTTGATTTGTTGCGTTAGATTTGGCTGTAGAGTGTAGTAGGAGCGCAGCATTCCGCCAAAACGGAGCTCATTATAAGAACTTTCTTTTCTTTCTCTTTCAGTACGAAAGAGGTTAAAACCAGCAGCTAGATCACGATTAAATAAATAAGGTTCGGTAAAGGCTATATCGAATTCGGTGGCAACATTTGATGTCGTTATGTTAAAGAGTAAATCTTGTCCTCGTCCAAGTAAATTTCTCTCATGAATACCAATATCACCGATTATTGATTCTGTTGTAGAAAAGCCAATACCGAAAGAAATTTCACCAGTAGATCTCTCCTCGACATCAACATTAACTACGGTACGATCTGGCCCACTACCCTGAGTATTTTTTACATTAACGCTTTTAAAAAATCCTAAATTGCGAATGCGTTGTTCAGATATTCGCATTTGGGAGATGTTAAATGAATCACCTTCTACAAAGCCTATCTCTCGCCGAATTATTCGGTCCAGTGTTCGCACATTACCTCTTATATTAATTCTTTCAATAAAAACCTTACGTGCTGGACCAATTTGATATGTAACATCAATTGTTCGCTTTTTAAGATCAGTGTTTACTGTGTAGCTTAAGTCCACGAAGGCATATCCTAAAGTGCCAAGGTAGTCATTGATAGCGTAGATTGTATCGTCTATTAAATTAGCATTGTATTTTTCTCCTTCCTCAGTGAGGACAAATTGGCGCAAAGCTTTAGAATCAATTTGTGGCAACGATATATCAAAGTCACTTGATCCAAAAGTGTAGAAGTACCCCTCTTCTACGGTAAAAGTTATAACGAATGACTTACCGTCTGGTGCAAGCTCAGCTACGGCCGAAAGTACACGAAAATCTGCATAGCCGTTTTCTAAGTAAAATTGACGCAGTAGCGCTTTATCGTAGCTCAACCTATCCGCGTCATAATTGTCATCAGAAGTGAAAAATCTGTAAAATGCATATTCCTTAGTTTTAATGATTCCGCGTAAATTAGCATCGCTAAATGCCCGATTACCTAAAAAATTGATAGTTTGTACTCGAGTAAGTTCACCATCCTTAATTTCAAATATCAAATCAACACGGTTTTGGTTTTGTTGTATGACTTTTGGTTCAACATTCACAGCGTAATATCCTGAACGTTGATAGGTCTTAATTATGCGTTGCACATCCTGTTGTACCTGATTACGAGAATATACTAAGCGAGGGCGAAGCTTAATTTCGCGCTTTAATTCTTCATCGTTGATTCGTCTGTTTCCCTCAAAGGAAATGCGATTAATGATAGAGTTTTCTACCACCTTAATCAATAGATTAGTAGTATCACGATACATCGTAATATCTGAGAACAGGCCGGTGCTATATAGAGCTTTGAGCGATCTATCGAGTCTCTCTGAATCAAATGTATCACCAGGCTGAATTAGCAAGTAGGAACGAACTGTGGCTGGATCGATGCGTTTTGTCCCCTCAACCACAACTTTTTTAATTATATTCCTATTCATCTCCGCGAATTTTGCCTTTGCTGTCGGAATCATTCCGACAGCAAAGGCAAGCGCTACCGCCTGGCAAAAAAGGATTAGTTTTATGCGCAAGGTTCAGTCCCTCAGTCTAAACTAAAGCAATCATCCTGCGCCAGTTATATCGGCATTAAAAATAGTTTTACCAAATAGCTGAAAAATATAAGCATAGACGGTTAACCATTTGTATGTTTCGGACAGTCGAAGCAATTATTTAATTAATGAACTTAAATAAATTGCTTACATTAAATCTCATGAGATCCTTCCAAGTTACGAATAGCATGAGGATTACTATAATACTCATGCCAATAATAGACATCCATTCATACGCTTTTGCACTCAAAGGTCTTCCACGGATACTTTCAAGCGCATAAAATATCAAATGGCTACCATCAAGAATTGGTATTGGAAGCATATTGATTAACCCAAGATTAATTGAAAGCACAGCTGTAAACCACATAGTTGTTATCAATCCGTTATGTGCTACTGTACCGGATAGTTCAACAATGCGCAATGGGCCACCAAGTTCATCGGTGCTACGCAGACCAATGAGCATTTCTCCAATCGCTTTAAAAGTTTCTACAATTATAGAGAAAGTTGTTGTAATGGCTACCATTACTGCTTTTAATGGATTAAGCTTATCAAAAAGCATATTACTAGATTGAATACCTAAGCGACCCAAGTATTTTTTGTTGCCTGATGGGTCTGGATCTACTATGCTATCTGTAGTGACTGAAATATTGTAAGTTTCTCCATTTCGCTTAATTAAGAGCGTAACAGGTTTTCCTGGTTGCTCAATGATAATCCTTCTAAGATCAGAGAAGTTAGTGATTTTTGTACCATCCACACTAACCACTCTATCGCCAGCCGTGATACCCGCATGATCGGCAGGAGAGTTTTTAATCACATTTGCAACGACGGTAGGTGCAAAGGATTGACCAACCCACATATAGAGACAGGATAGCACTAAGATGGCAAATATGAGGTTTGCTAATGGCCCAGCGACAACTATTGCTGCTCGAGCATTTGCACTTTTATAGCAAAACGACTCACGTCGATCTTCCTCAGTATAGGACATACTCTCAATAATTTTATTATCACCGAACATTTTTACATATCCACCAAGTGGAATAGCGCATATCTTCCATCGAGTGCCATTTTTTGCGGTCCAGCCAAACAATTCTAAGCCAAAGCCGATGGAAAAAACCTCAACTCGTACACCGTTACGTCGAGCTATAAGATAGTGACCTAATTCATGAACGAAAACTAATACACTCATGATCACTAGAAACGGCAATGCATAGCCGGCGATAATATCGATCATTACAATATTTTATCCTTAAATCTTTTTGTTATGCATTACAGCTACACTTTTCATGGAAAAGTTGGGCAAAAGTAAATATCTTCTCCTATCTGCAATCGAAACACCTGTAAAATCTGATATTATATCGTCGGCAATACGACGCCCTTTAGCATTTGATCTAAAAACTGATTCAAGGTTATCGATATCTTCTGTAGGACAACGCTGCATCGTTTCATACACTACCGAACTAATTTCGGTAAAACCAATTCGCCCCGCCACAAATGCTTCAACAGCTACTTCATTAGCCGCATTCATCACACAGGCTGCATCTCCCTTTGCGCGTAATGCTTCTCTTGCCAGACTTATGGCTGGAAATCTATTATTATCGAGGGCGAAGAAGCTAAGTTGACCAATCGACACTAAATCTAAATTTTTTATTATTGTATCCATTCTTTTCGGCCAAGCTAAGCAATATGCAATAGGTGTACGCATGTCTGGAGAGCTAAGTTGTGCAATGACTGATCCATCTATGTAGGAAACCATTGAGTGCACCACAGATTCAGGATGAATTAACACGTCTATTTGCACCTCTGGTATAGCAAATAAATAATGAGCTTCAATGATCTCCAAACCCTTATTCATAATAGTAGCACTATCGATAGAAACCTTCGTTCCCATAGACCAATTAGGATGTGCTGCTGCTTGGCTCGGAGTTTTGCAAGCCATTTCTTTACGAGAAAGTGTACGAAATGGGCCACCTGAGGCTGTAAGAGTTATCTTTTCGATTCCCTCGCGTTTTCGGCTATCAAACAGTTGGAAAATGGCGTTATGCTCGCTATCAACCGGCAATATTTGACATCCTGTACGCATTGCTTCTCTAATGAATAACGAACCAGCACAAACTAAGGCCTCCTTGTTGGCTAGTGCTACTGTATGGCCACGTCGCACAGCTTCTAACGTTGGAGCCAAACCAGCTGCGCCGACTATAGAGCACATAGTCCATTCCGCTGGGCGTTTTGCAGCCTCCAATACTGCTTCAGTACCAGCTGCAGCCTCAATTCCTGTTCCTGCTAAAGCATTACGCAAGACTGGCCAAGCGTTTTTGTCTTCGATAGCTACAAATACAGCTTGTAACTTCTTTGCTTGTTGTGCTAACAACCTAGCATTTTGCTTACAAGCTAAGGCAGATATGATATAATGCTCAGGCGTACGAGCAATCAAATCGATTGTATTGCTACCAATTGATCCAGTAGACCCAAGTATGCTGATCAAACGTGGTTTATCTACCACTGTAGAACACTCCTTCCGCTTATCCAAATCGCAAGCGTAATTATTGGCAAGACAGTCATCATACCATCAACTCTGTCAAGAACACCGCCGTGACCTGGAATAAGAGTACCAGAATCTTTCACATTAAAGTGGCGTTTGATGCTAGATTCTAATAAATCACCAATTTGTGCGACTAAGGTAATGCAAATCGCTATCGGTAATAAAGCAGGTCCGCGAGCATCTTTAAGCACTATAGTGAATATAGCTGCGATTAGCATTGAAGCGGCGATACCTCCAGCCAATCCAGCCCAGGTTTTAGAAGGGCTAACTTTTGGTAATAACTTCGGGCCGCCAATAATTTTGCCGGTAGCATATGCGCCAATATCTGTAGCTATCACACTAGTAATTACATAGATTACCGTTTCTAAACCAAATTCTATATGTGACCGCATCCAAACTATACCCAATGTTGGGATTATTGTCGCGATTATTGCTACGCCAAGCCAAAATAGTTTTACTATTCGAAGGTTCTTAGCGAATATTACAAATATTGAGCCAGATAACAATGCACAAACCATTCCTGCTGAAAAACAAAAAACAAGAGCCATCAAGAAACATGCCAGCATTGCTACCACAAGAATTAGTCGAGTGCGATAACGATCAGAAGGAATAGCAATCAAGCCTCCCCATTCCCATAACATGCAGCTAGCGATTACTAGGATGCCGAGCTCAAATGCTAGCCCCCCTATCCAGATTAGTAATACAGTCGGCGGAAGTAATACCAAAGAAGAAATAACTCGCTTACATAGATCGTCAAATCGTTCATTTAATGTGGATGCATAATTGATTCTGTTATCCTTGAAGATCTTCTTCATATCTCTACCTCATTATGTAGTCGTTTGCCCATAACGTCGGCAGCGACGAGAAAATTCTTCTAACGCTTTTATTAGATGTCTTTTACCGAAATCTGGCCAAAGAACGTCGGTAAAAACAAGCTCAGCATAGGCAATTTGCCAAAGTAGGAAATTAGAAATTCGGTGTTCACCACTGGTACGGATCAATAAATCAGGATCAGGAATGCCTTTAGTATCTAAGCTAGAATTGATTATATCATTATCGATAGCAGATGGCGAGAGCTTGCCATCTGCTACAGCATTAGCGATGCGGCGTACCGCCTTAGTAATTTCGCAGCGACCACCGTAGCTTAGCGCTATGTTTAGACTAAGACCAGTATTTCTAGCAGTTAGCTGCTCAGCTTTGTTAATCAATGATACGATATCAGCTGTCATTCTATCTCGATCTCCAAGCATTCTAATGCAGACATTATTTTTGTGGAGCCCAATTACTTCGCGCTGTAAATAGTAACGAAGGATATTCATCAATTCAGAAATTTCTTCTTTAGGCCGGCTCCAATTTTCTGACGAAAAGCCAAACATAGTTAAATGGGTAATACCGAGCTGCGATGCGCAATCTACTACTCGGTTAACTGCTTTCATCCCTTCTCGATGTCCAAAAGTGCGCGGCATACCCCGAGAACGAGCCCAACGTCCGTTACCATCCATAATAACTGCGACATGAAGGAGGGAAGCTGAAGACAGAGAACTAATTAACGGTGTTACACTCACCATTTCAAACCTGCATGATGTCTTTGTCTTTTTCCTCTAAAGCCTCGTCAATTTCTTTAACGTGCGTTTTGGTAAACTCCTGAATATCTTGTTCGTACAAACGACGATCGTCTCGACTTAGAGAACTATCCTTTTCCAACTTTTTTAAGATATCCATACCATCTCGGCGTACATTACGCACGGCAACCTTGGCATTTTCAGCGTATTTTGCAGCAATTTTTTTCAATCGCTTGCTTCGCTCCTCGGATAAATCTGGCAAAGGTATATGTATTAGTTTGCCGCATGATTGCGGATTTAAACCTAGATCGCTATCGCGAATTGCTTTTTCCACTACTTTACTCATACCTACATCCCACACTTGTACCGATAGCATTCGATGTTCAATAACGCTAATTGTACTAACTTGGTTTACGGGAATTTTCGTGCCATATGCGTCAACCATAACTGAATCTAGCATATTAACTGAAGCTCGTCCGCTCCGCAAACTACAGAACTGGCTTTTTAGATTAGCTACGGCACCATTCATCCTGCGTTGAATGTCATCGAGATCTAGTTTGGTCATACTTAAGCTACTCCGTAATAATCGTATACCGACCTTTAGCTTGAACTACATCAGCAAATGCTCCGCTATGGTTTATGGAAAATACGAGAATTGGGATATCATTTTCTCGAGCAAGTAAGATCGCGGAGGCATCCATCACTTTTAAATCACGTGTAAGTACTTCCATGTAGCTCAAACGATCATAGCGTTTTGCAGTTGATACTTTCATCGGATCAGCGTCATACACACCATCAACCTTAGTTGCTTTTAATAAAGCATGACAACCCATCTCCGAAGCGCGCAAAGCAGCAGCAGTATCGGTAGTAAAGAAGGGATTTCCTGTACCAGCAGCGAAGATAACTACCCTACCCTTATCCATATGTCGCATGGCACGTCGACGTATGTACGGCTCGCAAACTGCTGCGATTGGTAGGGCAGACATAACTCTAGTCTGAATATTGTGGCGTTCCAGGGCGCTTTGCATAGCCAGTGAATTAATTATTGTAGCTAACATCCCCATATAGTCTCCGGTTACTCGCTCTATTCCGGCAACTTCTGCAGAAATTCCACGGAAAATATTTCCACCACCAATCACTAGACAAATCTCAGCACCAGATTTTGAGACTAAATAAATCTCGCGAGCTACCCAATCAACCATCTTCGGGTCGATTCCATAGGTAAAGTCACCCATTATAAATTCGCCAGAGATTTTTAGAAGGACACGCCTATAGGATGTAGTTGATTTTTTAGCTTGTTTTTTTGCTGTTTCTTGGCAGCTGTTTTTTGCCATGCGCCTCTCTCCTTGTCGCTATGGCCTTTTTATTTTCTTAGGCAGCTTAAGAAGGCGTGGATGCAGCAACTTGGGTTGCGAAACTAGCCTCCTTGCGTTCTATTCCTTCACCAAGCTGAATACGAGCAAAACTAGTCAATCTAACTGCTGCGCCGACAATCTCAGTTGCACTCTCAAGAAACTTTGAAATTTGAATTTCTCCGTTCATAATAAATTTTTGTTCCAAAAGAACAACATCTTGATAAAACTTTTGCATACGGCCTTCAATTATTTTGGCAGTAATATCTTCTCTATTATGGATAGGACGAACCTGCTCTGTAAGAATAGTGCGCTCTCGCTTAATCACTTCTCCGTCCAGATCCTCGATGGACAGGCACATCGGAGCGGTAGCGGCAACATGCATGGCAATTTGTTTTCCGATATCATATAGCCTAGCATTGTCACCTATGGAATCTAGGGCAACTAAGACGCCGATCTTGCCTAGTCCAGGCTGTACAGCGTTATGAACATAAGAAACTACAATTCCACCGGAAACTGATAATATTTTTGCTCTACGTAAGGAGATTTTTTCCCCTATGATCGCGACGTTGTTAGCCAATTGTTCCGCAACAGTATGGGTGGTCCCTGGATATGTTGTATTATTTAAATTTTCTATGTCTTCTCCATGTTGCAGCACCAAATTGGTTACGGTTGCGACAAAGTTTTTAAAAACGTCGTTCCTTGCCAAAAAATCAGTTTCAGCGTTAACCTCTAAGATGGCACCTTTATTGGCATTTACCACAACACCTACTAAACCATCTGCGGCTATGCGGCTTGATTTTTTCGCTGCTGCGGCCAATCCTCTTTTGCGTAGCCAATCTACGGCAGCGTCAAGATAACCCCCGGTCTCGGTCAAGGCCTTTTTGCAATCCATCATCCCTGCGCCAGACTTCTCGCGCAATTCTTTCACCAAAGAAGCAGTAACAGCCATGACTTAATCCTCTGCGCTGATAAATGTTTATTAAGCTGTTTTTTCATCAATATTAATTGATTGGCTCAGCCAATCAACCATGCTCTGGGCTAGGTAAGCGCCGATTGATTGGTCGACTAAGCTATTAAAGACGAGGTCTTACTGGAGAGTTTTTGGTCAGTTGAAGAATCCTTAAACTCGCCAACATCGATACCGGAAGCAGCTGCTTCTGCTCTAATCCCGCCAATGACAGCTTGTCCGATTAACTCGGCATACAATTCAATAGCACACATAGCATCATCATTGCCGGGAATCGGATAAGTTAAGCCATCCGGATCACAATTACTATCCAAGATAGCCACTACAGGTATACCGAGCGTATTTGCTTCCTGAATTGCAAGAGACTCTTTGTTAGTATCGATTACAACCATAATATTAGGTAGCCCACCCATCTCTTTGATCCCATCTAGTGAGCGACCAAGCTTATCACGTTCACGAGACAAGCCAAGTGTTTCCTTTTTAGTTAAGCCATCTATGCCTGCTTCCATACGTTCTTCCAGTTCTCGTAATCGTCTAATGGCATTAGACATAGTCTTCCAGTTTGTTAGCATGCCACCAAGCCATCGATGGTTGACGTAGTATTGACCAGACTGCTGTGCAGCTTTAGCAATCGTGCTAGCAGCTTGGCGTTTTGTTCCAACGAATAATACTCGTCCGTTGTTAGCGACAATGTCACGCACGGCCTCAAGGGCTTGATATAGAAGTGGAACTGTTTGACGAAGATCCAAAATATGGACATTATTACGAACGCCGAAGATATATGGGTCCATTTTTGGGTTCCACCGCCTAGTGTGATGGCCAAAATGGACCCCAGCTTCGAGTAATTGGCGAATGGTAAAATTAGGGACAGTCATGTTTTTTCCTTATAAGGATTTGTTTTTCCGGCTTAACCTTCACGAGCAATAACTAAGACACGGCTTTAACACCGGAGGCATTCATCCAATTCCGGGAAAACTGGGTTCGGGGAACGCGTGTTAGCGTGCAGATTATTGTAAGCTAGCATCAGTATAAAACAGGCCATAAACCTATTTCTTGCAAGAAGGCAATAGCTATTCCATACGAAGTCTTCGACGTTTATAACGCCACTGTAGACGAATATGCAAGCATATAGACGAAATATTGTGTTACTCATTAATATCGCGTATTTTACAGGAGATCGTTTAGTTAAAGCTTGCACTAAAAGTTAAGAATTGCCAATATAAAGTCATAATAATTATTTGATTGTTTTTTTGAAAAATTCTTACATAATTTTAAATTTAAGTACCGGTAGCAGATATAACGTGGTCTGAATTTATAAAATTTAATCGATAAATTATCTGCGATGCGTAAAAATATTCATTTTAGGTGCAAAGATAATGTTTCATTAAGGAACATTTTAGATGCAAAGATAATGTTTCATTAAGGAACATTTTAGATGCATTGAATGACTTTCCGCAATGCTTTTAACTAATCTAGAGTCTTTAAAGCATATTGCAAATTGCTTTCAATTTTCACATCCCTAATTCTGAACTTACCGATGCCAAAGTTGTGCTTAGATTATTTTTAATGTGAATATCCCCCTCATTTTCCATAGCCAGAAAAAATCTTCTAGTATAAATGCAGTACTGCATTTAGTAATCAGTAACTGCATGTAGAAAATAGCTGAGAGTTTCGTTGCAAAATTTATAAAATTTCATGTATTTTAAGAGCTCTTTGGAGCTGATTTTTTAAATTATTTTCATGACGGTTGCCTGATTTATGATAGCTTATTGATTCCTTAAGCTTGATAAAAGCCAATTAATTTTGACATCTACGCGGATCTAAATACCATGCGAATACTTTCAATAATCGCCGGTGCTGCTAACGGTGGAGCGGAGACATTTTTTGTTAACTTAACTAGTGCGCTTGCCGCCGCAGGTGAAACCTGTAGCACAGTAATTCGCCCTAATTACCACCGTCGTGCTACTTTAGAAGCGAATGGGGTGTGGGTTTCAGAAGCTCCTTTCTACTCTTTTATGGATTGTTATACTAAAAATTCTATTTGTCGCATGGTAACAAAGTTTCAACCTGATATTGTGCTGTCTTACATGAGTCGTGCTAGCGCCTTTATGCCAGAAGGAACGCATGTTAAAGTTGCTCGATTAGGCGGGTTGTACAACTTAGATCATTTTCTCAATTGCGAGCATCTGATCTGTATAACAGAGGGCATTCGTCGCTATGTCATCGATCACGGTTGGCCCAATGATCGATGCAGTGTGATCTATAATTTTGCTGAATGTGATAAAACCGCAGCACTTGATCGCGCTGCCCTGGGAGTCCCCGAGGGGGCGAAAGTGATTTTTACTCCGTCGCGTCTCCATAGAGTGAAAGGTTTAGATGTGCTGATGCGTGCTATAGCAGATCAAACTCAAATTCATTTATGGATAGCTGGTAGTGGTCCAGAAAAAAAACTACTAAAGAAATTATCCATAGAACTAGGTATAAGTGATAGAGTAACGTTTTTCGGATGGCGAAGTGATACTGGCGCTTTCTTTCGAAGTTGTGATATAGTAGCTTTACCCTCACGCTACGAACCCTTCGGTACAGTTATGCTGGAGGCATGGGCCTATGGTAAACCGCTGATCTCGACAGATACTGATGGACCTGTTGAATTTGTATGTAATGGGATCGATGGTTTGATAGTTACCAAAGATGAGGTAAACCCACTGCGAGATGCTTTGCTTCTGATGATACAGGATAACGAGCTAGCGAATAGATTAAGTAAGGCTGGCAGCGCTCGACATGCTGCGGAGTTTAGCAAGTTTGCTTGTGTCACTAATTATACAACACTCTTTCAAAAACTATTGAGGTGAAGTGTTTGAGATTACAGCTTCTATTGCCGGATTATTTACCAGCATATGATGAAAATATGCTGGTAAATAATCAGTTAATTGATGCGCCTTCGATTAGTGTGATTATCCCCGTGCGGGATGAAGCAGGCGCCATAGCAAATTTATTGCAGGAAGTGCTTGATAAGGTTGGAGCAATTTATCGTGTACAAGTTATAGTTGTTGATGACGGCAGTTGTGATGGAACTGACAAAATTGTGAAGCAACTAGCCGCTAATGATTCACGCATTATATTAGTTCGCCATGCTAAGCGGTCAAATAAAAGCGCAGCGTTGCGCACTGGGGCAATGATAGCAAATTCTCTTTGGATGGCAACTATAGATGGTGATGGTGAAAATGATCCAACTGACGTGCTAGCAATGGTTGCTCAAATAGATGCGACAAAAGTTGGTAAGGTTGGTCTTGTAGCTGGTGTTCGTCGGCACCGTACTGCCGGATTAGGTCGTTTGATTGCATCACGTATTGGCAATTTTGTGCGGCAAATTTTACTGCGTGACGACTGCCCTGACGCAGCTTGTGGACTTAAAGTAGTCCTGCGGCCATTATTTTTAGCTTTTCCTTACTTTGATAGCTTACATCGCTACATGCCGGCGCTAACCAAGTGCTACGGTTATGAGACGCTGCATGTTTTAGTTGACGATCGACCTCGTAGAGTAGGAAGATCTAAATATAACAACAGTAAGCGTGCTTTAGTAGGAATTATCGATTTACTTGGTGTATTTTGGTTGTTACGTCGCACTACTGTTAGGTATTACTCTTCATCGAAGCCGACCGAATACATTAAATCATAAATGTATCTCAGAAATTTTAGGCAATAAATATTTTGTTAATTCGACATTGGATTATAGTGCTATCAATCGCCTTAATGGCTTTGATCCCTGGTATTTTGCAAATACCAGTAATGGATCGTGATGAAGCACGCTATGCTCAAGCATCACGTCAAATGTTAGAAACCGGCGATCTAATAGATATAAGATTCCAGAACTTACCCCGCTATGTGAAACCGATTGGTATTTATTGGTTGCAGGCTGCCAGCGCAAAAATTTTTGGTGGTGGACCGCAAGCTGGCATTTGGGCTTATCGCCTTCCATCTCTGTTGGCAGCTATTGGTATAGTTGCAATGACTACATGGATGTCTGCTCAATTAGGATCAGCGGAATCGGGAGTAGCTTCAGGTATTGTTATAGCTCTAGCACTGATTACCGCCGTAGAAGCACGTACTGCTAAAACAGACGCGCTTCTAGTTGCTACTATTTTAGCTGCACAGATTGCTCTACATCGAATTGCTACTCATCCCAAAAGACCTGAAAGATTTTTTACTGGTAGATTACGCTCACCTTTGGCTTTTTGGATGTTTCATGGGATTGGTTTGTTAATCAAAGGACCGATAATTACCCTCGTAATCGGAACTACTATTATTTTTTGGTGTTTGTGGAATAATAATCGCCAGTTGCTACAACGGCTTTATTGGTTATCGGGCATTGTCTTAAATATTATTATAGTAGCTCCTTGGATTATAGCGATTAGTATAAATTCTGGAACTAGCTTTTTAGAGCAATCCATTGGTCATGCGCTAATGGGCAAAATTGCGAGAGGGGATGACCATCATGGCGCACCACCTGGGTATCACATGCTGTTATTCATTTTGGCGTTCTGGCCTTGTACCACCTTAGCAGCAGGTGGCGCGATCCTTGCCTGGACTCGTCGAATTTCTCCGGATATCCGATTTTTAATATGTTGGATTGTACCTACCCTTATAGTATTCGAGCTGATAGCAACTAAACTACCGCACTATACCTTTCCTGTATATCCAGCTATTGCAATTCTTGCAGGTGTATTTTTGACAACCGGTACTAATTTAGTTTCTTTAGGAAAAGGTTTGATCGCCCAAAAACTGCTTAATGTTATTGTAATTTTAATAAGCGTTTTGTTTGCTATTTTTCCGTTTTTTGCTGAGATTTATCTTGCAAACGGAGTGACCTTTTTAAGTATCAGCACTTTTAGTGCTGGCATTATTTTAGTCATATTAATGATCCGTTTTTCAATTGAGCTATCTTTACTGCGATTAATCCATTTAGCTGTCAGCGTTTGTATTTTTTACACCTTGATCTTTGCCAAGGTAATTCCATCACTTACTTCTCTTTGGATCGCACGATCTTTATATCAGGTTGTTTCTAAAGAAGAAAATTGCAAGAATAGGCGATTAGTTATCGCTGGATTTTCTGAACCAAGCGTAGTTTTTTTTCATGGTACTAATACCCAATTCAGCAATGCTGAGGAGGCGGCAAAATTATTGAATAATAACCAGTCGACTTGCGTCTTAGCTGCGATCGAACATAGCCAGCAGAAAAAATTTCTTGCTGATAGCGCAGAGCTTTATATGAAAGTAAAGCCGATTGGGAAAGTATGTGGACTAAATTACTCACACGGTAATAAGGTAAATATCACGGTTTATAGATTAGTTAATCAATAATATCTTTTTAAAATGCATGCAATGGGTTGATGGTAATTAGGCAAAAATTTTGAGCAGTGATATTATTTACTACAATTTACATTTGTAGTAAATATCAAAAATAATGCCTTACTTGTTATTGTGGTTTTAAGATAAAATCTGAAGTACGATTTACACTAGGCAAAGTAATACCACCTTATTAATTAATTGCCTTATTCTTGAAAACATCTAATTATACAAAATCTAGAGGTTTACTAAAATACTTTATGACGATTGGGAACAGCTAGTATTCTATAAAAATAAAAATTATTAGTAGTTTAATAACTTACTTATGTAAAATCATTACAAAATCCTTCTCTCTAATATGATAAGATTAATTGACTTTACAGTTATTACTTGAATTAATCAAGACAGTCTACTGAGCATTAATTACTTTTATCAAAGTTTTAGGTTTTATAATAAGTTTGTGCAGTAAAATTATTTATTGAAATAAATGCAATGACTGCGATCGTATACAAATTATGATGTTTATATTGATAAATATTTGGTAGTTTTGTGAATGTAATAAGAATCAATCGAGATATGGTAGATTATACTACTAAATTTTGTATGCGACTATTTCAAAGCATAGAATAAAAAATATTTAATATGGTATTTTTATTAAAATAACCATTATAATCAATTAATAATCGAATTACTTAAGCATTGGCAATTTATTAATAGTTTTTTTTGAACTAGGATAATTTTTCTAGATTATATTGGGAAAGTAAATTATCGATAAGAATAAGATTTGGTGTGTATTCAATAACAGTTTATTATTTTTGATTCAACTAACTAAATTAGTTGATATTTTGTATCTTGATGACAAGTGAAATTTTGTTAAGAAGTCGACTCGTGGATATATTGTAGCTGGTACGAATATATTTTCTTGCTTTAAGACGTGCATATTCTTTTAATGTTATAAACAACTGGCGGCGCATGAAAGCTCCTAGAATACTTTTGAAAAGTAGTATTGCAGTTAAGATATTTTTAATTAGGTTTGATGAGGAGATTATTACACACTAACTATAAACTTTATGTATTATTATTGTTCTAGGCTAGCCAAAGACATAACTTTATGAAAGGCATAAAGGAAAAAGATTTTATGAAATTGCTGGGATATGACACATTATACAAGATTTTTCCAAGCATTACCATCACACTACAATATACAGTACATTGCATTGTGATTAATTAACTAACAATTAATTAAATAATAATAAACAAGCACAAATTATTTTTTATTTAATTTGTTGCCAACAAAATATTGTTAATTAATCTAAACAAAATCTATAAGATATAGCTTGATAAGCTTAGTTAAAATGGATGATGCCAATATTATTAAAAATAATGCAAATTTCTATTAAAAATTAAATAGAAATTTAAGTGCTTTTAAACATGGTGTATTGTTAAAATGTTATCTGTTTAGGATATTGTATTGCCTAGAATAAATAACTGTATTGTAAATTCAATATTAAGTATATAAAGGTTTAAGCCTAGCTCCGCATCGGAAACAAAAATTCTTTATTTCGGCCTAGTAAAGTATAAAGTCTTAATTCAATATCAAGATCAACAATAAGAAATTATGTATTTAAATACAGAAAATAAAATTATCATTAAAGTGAAAATAAAAACTGGAAATATAAGTAGTCGGCAAGCATTCTATCCATCATTACAATATTTAGCGGATATCTGAGATACGTAAATTGGGATTATGTTAATGGATGATGAAGCCATCATATTATTTCACCGTATGATTAGACGTAGTGCGTTAGCAATGACAATAATCGAAGACGCTGACATAGCGATTGCTGCAACAAGCGGAGTTGCGTAACAAGCAATCGCCAAGGGAATAGCAATGGCGTTGTAGGAGAAAGCGAATAAGAGATTTTGTACCATTATTTGTTTAGCTTTGCGGGCAATCATAATAGCAGTAACAACAGCATTCATATCCTTGCCAAGAAAAATTATTTCAGCGACTGTGCGACTCACGTCAGAAGCATTACCAGGCGCGATTGATACGTCAGCCGCGGCCATTGCTGGAGCATCATTTAACCCGTCACCGATCATTAGCACGTGATGTCCTTTGTTTTGTAGCATTTTTATAACATTAACTTTGTTATCTGGAGTAGCTTTTGAACTCCAAGTTGTAATTCCAATACGACGTGCAACGTTTGCTACTCTATCTTCACTATCTCCAGAAAGCAAAGTTGGAGATAGTCCCAAAGAAATCATTTTTGCTATTGCAATGTCGGCTCCTGGACGAGGCAGGTCAACCATGTTGAATACGCCCATCAAATTACCGTTACAAGATAGCACCGAAGCATTTCGACGATCAATTGAAAAGTATTTAAAAAAAGCCTTATCAGAAAGGGCCCAATTAGGTTTTCCAAGACGCCATATCTGGCTGTCTATCATACCTTCTAAGCCTTTACCAATATGCTCGCTAAAGTGATCGATAGCGACAGATGTTGTCAAGCCAATTGAATCTGCTATGGCTTTGGATATTGGATGATGGCTCTCTCGTGCTAACGTGCTAGCAACACTTAAAGCAACCTTAGAAAAATTTTTCATGCAACAATTATCTATCGTCGGGATAGTAATTGTACCAGTCTTATCTATAATAATTTGATCAATGTTAGCTAAAATTTCTAGTGCATTACCTTCACGCAACAATATGCGATATTTTAGTAATACCTCAGCAGCGATTACTTGTACTATTGGAGCTGCTAACCCCAGGGCACATGGACAAGTAATTATCAAAACAGTGATTGCTGTGCTTAAAGACTGGCTAAATTCTTTTCCGACAATCCACCAACCGATGAAGGTCGCTACAGCGATCAGATGTACTGCAGGAGCGTATAACGCTGCAGCTTTATCTGCTAAATTGCTAATAGCCGGTCGATTATTTTCTGCTAACTCTAGCATTGAGCGCATTTCGCCAAGAAAGGATGCTTGGCCGATCCTAATAGCACTTAGAGTTAGCGAAGAATCGAGCACTACCGCACCGGCTGTTACAGTATCCCCAATTGATATATTGATCGCTTCGCTTTCACCAGTAACGATTGTTAAATCAACTCGCGAAGAACCATCGATAACTATCCCGTCTACTGGTACTCGATCGCCAGAAGATACTAATACTTTATTACCGGGAACAACTCGAGATAATGGGGTCCAAGTTATTGTTCCATCAGAAGATATGACTGAAGCTCCGGTTGGAGTCGTTCGATCTAATGTACGCAGAGCTGATCCAGCGCGCGAGCGTAGCATATGGTTAAGCGTTTGCCCGATCAGCAAAAAAAATAGCAAAGTAACTGAAGCATCAAAATAAGTATGTAAGCCACCTATCAAAGTTTCATGTAAAGACAATCCAGTTGCTAGAATGACGGCTAAAGAAATTGGCACATCCATATTCAAGTGCTTGGCTACAACTGCCTTAAGTGCTGATGCAAAAAATGGTCGGCCTGAAATAATAATCGTAGGAATGGCGATGCAGGCTGAAATCCAGTGAAACAAGTCGCGTGTGGCATCATTTGCACCAGACCAAATAGACACAGAAAGTAGCATAATATTACCGGAAGCAAACCCTGCTATTGCGAGCGCAAGGAGTAAGCGACGTAGAATAGGATCAGGCGTTATCTCAATCTCCTCAAGTAGATTTGCTCGATAGCCAGCACGGTCTAGTGCATTAAAAATTGCGTCTGGGTTAATTGATGCACTTGGCCACTTCACAGTAACGAAGCGTTCAGCAAGATTCACTCGTACGTCAATAACACCTTCAACCATACTTATTGCCTTTTCGATGGTAGCTATGCAAGCTGCACAATGAGCTTCTGGTATAGCTAAGCGAGTAACAATAACTCCGTTACCGATATCTTGTGAGGCGTTAATTATTTCGCACTTGCTTGGCCTTTGGGCATCACTTAAAGAAAATGGAGCGGAGGAGATGCAGCAGGACATTTTAGTCTTTTTTTTGTTTACATTAGGATGAATTAATTTTACTTAATTGTTCGTAACTTTTTGATAAACTAAGAATTTTTTAAAGAAAAACTAGGCAAATTAAAGCAGTGTCAGGAAATATTTTTTAAGGCTAACAAGATTTAATGAAATCATCTAATATTTGCTCATTAAACAGCATATTTGCTGGATTAGTAGCATTATTCCTGAGTAACTTTTATTGTGTATGGCGTCGTACGTACATGTTTATGTGACCGAAGAAATGGCTAAACATTATAAACTAAATGTTTGTATTAAGTAATTAAATGATTAGTTGAGCCCCTCAAACAAACTAGAGCAATTATTTTCTTAACAGTTTTAATATGCCAATATTGGTAAATATCAGTTGTTGAGTTACAACCGATTTATTGTAGTCGATACCAACAGAAGTAATAAATTGACAAAATAAATTGACAAATATTTAATTTTATTAATCTTATTCGACTCATTCCTAATCGAGAGCGCGATTATTAAAAGGTTTCAACCAACTAAAATGGGTGAATAATAAAGGTATGTATAAGGATAGAAAAACTCTGTGCAATTTATTGCATAAAATGCTACTAGCATAAACAGTAAGCAAAGCTAATTGCAGGGCAATGCTGCAAATTGCTTTTAATTTAAGCAATAAAATAAAACGCGGTTATTTTATTATTAACGACAAATAAAAAGCCAGGAAGATTTTTATCCTTATAGCAGTGCTCAGAAATTATTATTCATTGACGTCTAATAAGTTTTTTAGCCTAGAATGTGATAAAATGCTGCGGGATTAGTTGTTAGATAAGTTTAGATGCACTAAGGTAATCATCGATTACTTTTCGTAGATTACATTTAATATATCGTCAGTAATCCAGTTATTGAAATAAAATTATGTTCTCGATCTATCATAACGCAAGCTAAATTCTCATCATATGTGACTTTGTCAAAAAAACTGCTTATGCTGGATCGTTTGTTTATCGTTATCCAAAGGTTTCTAAATACACTAATTATAGTTTTTTTTAATTAAGCTACTTTATATATTTATAGACATAAAAAGTTATTCGCTAACGGTTATGACAAGCTGATCTACCTCAAAGTAGCTTTTTGCGTTTTTATAATAAAAATATAATATAACGAAGCAAAGGAAAACCAATTGTAAGTATAAATTGTTGTAAATATTTTCGTTTTAAGTCGAATACAAGCCAAAGAACAATAATACGACCTAGCTTAGGAAAAGGAGCAAAGCTATACACAAAAAACGCTACGCTAGACACAAAAACAGAATGGAATTACTTAATTAAGTATCACTCAAATCATTCAGTGTTTTATGTTGAAGAGTCTTTCTTTGATTTTCTTCTCGATTGCTAAATAAATCCTCATTCAGCGGTATAAACGCTGCATCGTTTGCTCGCTTGCGCCCAGAAGAACGAAAGGTATAGGCGACAACTGCAAGAAACATCGCTACGATATAAAGTATTCCCCAACTATCTGCAATCTGCCTAAGATTATCGTATGTCATCGCTTGTCTTTAATTTATCATTTAGTAGTATTACTAAGAATCTAGTATAATCGTAATAATAGATGGCATGCTTAAAGAAGTCAAACCATTGCTTTAAATAACTAGCTTGGCTTTAAGAATATACGTTTACCTCAGTTAGTTATTCACACATTTTGCAAGAATAAATATTTTTAACAGACATTATAATTAGTTGTGTACTACATTGCTCTCTTTATTTTTTTTGAGTAAATAAGTTATATACCAAATATTTAGCTTTTTAAAGCAAAATCATTTTATGAAATTTTATAGTGGGTTAATGATATTAATTATAAAATGCAATTGCAAATAAAAATTACATAAATCTTTTATGATATGGGCAATCAATAAATTGTGATTGATTTAAGCATTATAAAATTTATTTTTTTATCCTGAACTGTATAGTTATTTGGAAATAATTTTTTTATTAAGTTATTAGTGTATTACTTTTGATTTATGCTTAAGTTTAAAATTTCTTAAAACATTTAAGAAAAATATTCTAGATACTAATAAAAGTACCGATCAAAGCCATATGTTTTGGCTGCATTTAATTTATTATTGTTTATTTTTGCTATGAATCATTTGTTACTTAAAGCATTTTTGTATAATAAGTTTTAGTGTTGTCGATTTATTTACCAATAATTATGACGTTAACGCATTTACAAAACTAAAAGTTCCCCTTTTGCGAGAATTTTTATATTGATATTTTCTTCTTATAGAAGAAGCTTACCTTCCGGTAAGCTTATCTTACAATAATTACTAATTAATTAATTAGTTTTGCGAAAAATATACAGAAAACGGTTTTTCTCCGGTAATTGTTGATTATTGAGCGTTATTGCAATTACTCCTTTTTTTATAGCTACTTAAATTTATAGCTACTAAAAATTTTAAATACAAATACGTAAATATAAACACGTATAAAGTATTTGCTGCAAAACTTAATCCCATATTATTTAATTTTGATAGCATCTATGCTATCTTAAATTGTACTGCTGGAAAATTTACTAGAAAATTAATAGTTCTTGTTAAGAATTAATCCAAGCAATCGAAAAACTGGCATTCTATTCTTTGCTGCTGAAGCAACATTCACAAAGGTTTACGGGGATAATTTATTGCAAGTTGAATGACTTGTTTACCACACATGATACTTTAGCATCCACGTTTCGCTTAATAAATGCGATATCCCAAAAATTTTATTAAGTCTGCAAAAATAAAATTAAACTTTCGAGAACGGCATGATTGATTGTTTTATATGCTGCGATGTTAATTGCTTTGATTTGTAAAGTATTTTATTCTTTAATCTCTATTGTAGAATAAACCAAGAAATTTTAGTTATTTGGTTTTGCTTGATATATTATGAGTAATAGTTATGGAATTAAGTAGTTGATTGCTAAAGATACTAACAATTAAAAAGCATTTTTGCAACCAAATTGTTTTATATTAGGATTTGTTGAATGATTAAAGTTAGTAATATTAGTAAGAATTTTATCGGTATCAAAGCTATTGATGGAGTATCTTTTGAAATAGATCAAGGATCAATTATCGGTTTAATTGGCCCGAATGGTGCTGGCAAAACCACGCTGTTTAACATTGTTGCTGGACATTTATCACCATCATCAGGAGCGGTATATCTTGATGGAGAAGATATTACTTTTCTTAAGCCACATGAATTATTTCGCAAGGGATTGCTTCGCACTTTCCAGATTGCTCATGAATTTTCTAGTCTAACAGTACTTGAAAATCTGATGGTAGTTCCTGGTGATCAGTTTGGTGAGCAGTTGGTTCACACATGGTTTAACTGTGCTAAAGTCCGCAAAGCTGATGAATTAGTGCGTAAGCAAGCTAAAGAAGTGATCAATTTTTTGGAACTTAATCAAATGGAGAACGAGTTAGCAGGTAATCTATCGGGCGGACAGAAAAAGTTACTAGAACTTGGTCGTACCATGATGGCTAACCCCAAAATTGTTTTTTTAGATGAGATTGGAGCTGGTGTAAGCCGTAGATTGCTAAAAATTATTGCAGGCTCTATTCTGCGTTTAAACCAGCAATTTGGTTACACTTTTTGTTTGATAGAGCACGATATGGATTTTATCGCTCGTCTATGCGATATGGTCATAGTTATGGCCGAGGGGCGTATTTTGACTCAGGGTAAGCCAAACGAAGTAATTAATAATGAGGATGTTATAGAAGCATATTTAGGTACTGGGCGTAAATACAAAAAGGTGTCGTAGATTATGAGTTTGCTAATGGCAACTGGCATGACATGCGGATATGGCGGTACTTACATCGTCAATGATTGTGCGTTGTGGGTGAACAAGGGTGAAATTGCTGTAATTGTCGGTCCCAATGGTGCTGGAAAGTCAACGGCAATGAAGGCAGTGTTTGGAATGCTGAATCTTTGCAGTGGGAGTGTGGTTTTTAATGGTGATGATATTACTCATCTTGCGCCGCAGGAGAGAGTACGTATTGGAATGGGATTTGTACCGCAGAACCGCAATGTCTTTGTTTCATTAAGTGTAGAAGAAAACCTGGAAATGGGAGCATTTATTAGTGATAGTAATGTTTCCACATTAAAAGAGCAAGTTTTTGAGTTATTTCCGATATTAGCTGAAAAACGCAATCAGCTGGCAGGCAATTTATCTGGTGGGCAGCGTCAACAAGTAGCAGTCGCAAGAGCATTGATGACTCAACCACGATTACTGATGTTAGATGAACCTACTGCTGGTGTATCGCCAATAGTTATGGATGAACTGTTTGATCGTATAGTAGAGATTGCGCTTACCGGGGTTGCTGTCATTATGGTAGAGCAGAATGCACGTCAGGCACTAGAGATTGCTGATCAGGGGTTTGTCCTGGTTCAGGGATCCAACCGTTTTATAGATAGCGGTAAATTGCTACTAGCCAACGAAGAAGTTCGTCGTTCGTTTCTTGGAGGTTAAAATGGAAATAGCCAATGCTTTTGCTTTGCTCACGAATTTTGTTATCATTCCGAGTATTACCTACGGCGCTCAATTGTCTCTTAGCGCGCTTGGCGTGACGATTGTTTTTGGTATTTTGCGCTTTGCCAATTTTTCCCACGGAGAGTTAATGTCTTTTGGAGCTATGGTAACTATTCTAATTACCAGTTTATTTCAAACAAAAGGGATTAATATATTTCCTATACCAACAGCTTTGTTGGCACTGCCTATAGGAATTATTGCTACTATAGCGATAGCTTTGCTAGCAGACCAACTTATATTTCGATTTTATCGAAAAAATCGTTCAAAACCAATAATTTTTACCATGGCTTCGCTTGGCTTGATGTTCTTTATGGCTGGCTTAATTCGAATAATTATTGGCCCTAATGAGTACAGTTTTGCTGATGGTGCTCGATTCTTAATTAGTTTCCGAGATTTTAAGGCGATTACAGGATGGGATCAAGGAATAGCAATTAAACAAACCCAATTAATAACTTTAGTGGTAACTCTAATAGTGGTCATTAATTTGCTCTGGTTTATTTATAAAACTCGTTGGGGTAAAGCGATGCGTGCCTATTCCGACAATGAAGATTTGGCCTTGCTTTCCGGGATTAACCCAGAGCGTGTAGTGCTGCTTGCTTGGATAATTGCTGGCGCACTTGCTTGTGTTGCGGGTACGTTATATAGTCTTGATAAGATTTACAAGCCTTTTATATTTACGCAGATTACTTTACCGGTCTTCGCTGCAACAATTATAGGAGGTATTGGACAACCTATTGGTGCAGTATTGGGAGGCTTTGTTGTTGCTTTCTCGGAGGTAGCAGTTACTTATTCTTTTAAAAAATTTTTAACATATCTTGCCCCAACAAATTGGGAACCACAAGGTTTAGTACAACTTATATCTACTGATTACAAATATGCAGTTTCCTATATCATATTAATTGTAGTATTGTTGTTAAGGCCTACTGGCATTATTCCCGGTAAAACTACATGACCAAACATGTGGGAGTCGTGTATTTTATAACTTCTATAGCTCTACTTGCGGTAGGTGCTTTACAGAGCTGGAATATTGCTTTAAGCATTTTTAATCTATGCATTATTTCTGCTGTTATGGCGCTAGGTTTGAACATACAGTGGGGATATGCAGGACTGTTTAATGTCGGTATCATGGGTTTTACCGCTCTGGGAGCCTTGACGGCTGTAGTTGTATCAATGCCAAAGGTACAACGGGCTTGGGTAGTTGCTAGCAATGGACTTATACTATCTTTTCTTAGTTTTATAGCTGTCGTGATTTCTATTGTTTTAGCTCGTCGCTTGTTGCCGCTTACTTCAAGTTTACGTCTGCCTGTTACAATCGGTTTGCTGATTGCTGGGTATTTATTAATCGGTAATTTTTTCTTACCTGCTACTAAGCAAATCGAAGCAATTGATCCGGTAATATCTGGTTATCTTGGTGGGATGGGGCTGCCAATCCTTTTGTCATGGCCTATAGCTGGCATTGTTACAGCCGTAGCAGGTTGGTTGATCGGTAAAGTATCACTTGGATTGCGCGGAGACTATTTCGCTATAGCTACTCTTGGTATTTCTGACATCATTATTGCAATAATTAAATACGAGGAGTGGCTGTCACGTGGCGTGAGAAACGTCACAGGAATTCCTCGTCCAGTGCCTTACGAGATCGATTTATTAGATCTTTCTTGGTTTGTTAGTTTAACGCATTTTCTAGGAGTTACTGATATCAATAATGCTTCTAGCATATTTGTAAAATTGTGCTATGGTGTTCTATTTTTTGTTGTTTTAGCTATCATCCTGTGGCTTTCCGAGAGGGCATTAAAATCGCCTTGGGGAAGAATGATGCGTGCCATTCGCGATAATCGCGATGCTGCAGAAGCTATGGGAAAAGATGTTAAAGCGCGATATTTACAAGTATTTATTTTGGGTTGTGCAATTTGCGGTATTGCTGGTGCTATGCTTGCAACTTTGGAAGGTCAGTTTACCCCTACTAGTTACATCCCTTTGCGTTTCACATTCTTAATTTGGGTTATGGTTATACTGGGTGGTTCTGGAAACAATTGGGGGGCGGTTTTAGGTGGGGTTATAATTTGGTTTTTGTGGGTTGAAGTGGAACCAGTAGGAAATTGGTTTGTGAGTATAATTACTGCTAGTTTGCCTAAAACTTCTTTTATTACTACTCATTTAATAGCAGGTACTTCCTATACTCGTTATCTATTGATGGGAATTATCTTGTTATCAGTAATGCGATTCGCTCCAAGGGGCCTTATACCAGAGCGTTAATCTTTTAAGATTCATTAGGCGGCTATTTTAAAAAAAATTTTTAGGTGAAATGTTCTAAAAATACTATAGAACATGAATCTTAAATTCATCCTATGGTATTAGTTGTTAAATTAGGAATGTTTTGTGTTTTACTTAAATTATTTCTGAAAAGAGAAAGAATAAAGCTAACTTTTCATAAAAAGAAAAGGTATTATTTGTTATTTTTGTAGTTAAAGTAAGATTAATAATTTTTTCTATATAAGGCCATCAGCAATTTTGATTCTGGATTTACGAAAGTAGTTTTATGCCACTAAGTTAGTCGGGCATTACTACTTGCTAAAAATTAATTGTGTATTATACTTTTAACACCCGTCAATAAATCTTCCTAAATCATTTGCGTTTGCTGATTTATTGTTGATGATAACTCTTAATATGTATTAAATCATAAAAGATTGACTATAATTTATTTTAACTACTCTGTTTGAGGCAATAAGTGTGTGCTACACTACCATTTCCTAACCATAAGTGTCTGTTAAAACAATTAACGCAATTTACTATAGTTAGTAAGCAATTTGATTTTAAATATTTCCTTGTATATTAACAACGATGATAATTATTTTTACTTTTATTTTTATGTGAGATTGATAAAAACATATTTTAATTCTCAGCGAGAAGAGTATTTGCTATAAAAATTGAAACTCATACTCAGTTTATATATCTGAGCTAACAATATCTACGAAAGCAACTATGTTATTTTATAAATAGCGTAGTAATTTTCCTTTAAAAAATAATTTATTAGTCAATAAGCTTGTTGATGCTACTGTATCAAGTAATAATTTTCATATGCTGAAAATTATTACTTGATTTTGCTTTTAGTAAATAATGAATTATTAAAATAAGTAAAAAAAATAGCATACAATAGCGAATGCAGTTTGTTTAGCAATTTATTTAAAATATGCACTGTGTTTAACTGAATAGTTAAGCTTATTAGTATAATTCTATCATTTGCACCCTAAATATATTAACATATTTAAGGTGGTATAATGTTTGGGCGTAAAAGACGCATCTATATAACATTTTAATTATTCAAGATTATCTGGAATACATAAAAGTCCTATAAAATCAAATTGGATTGTTGTATTTTTAGGTATAACTTAAAGCAACTTTTATTATTAGATACTTAGTAGGTTTTAAGATGGTAATCTTAAAAAGATTTTTGTTAACTTAGGGCTTTAACTGCAGTTAAAGCTAAGATAATGAAACTAATCTACTAATTATATAAAGAATTTTAACTAGAAGTTGCCTTACTACTAGTAAAGAATAAAAGTCTTCTAAAGATTTAATAGTTTTATATATTACATCTTTATATCTTAAGGTAATAATCATTGATTGTATGTTAAATTTATTAGAAATAATATCCAATTAATGTTATCATTCAACGTTTTTCTTGGTTATGTTGTAAAAACAATCTAAAATACACTACAGAATTGGTTTAATATTACTTAAATCTAGTGATTTAAGTAATATTAAAAATACTATTTAAAATAGTGATGGTATTTTGTTTCAAAGAAAAACTGTATTTTTACTTAAGTAAAAGAATTATAACACTACTTGGTTATAAATATAAGTCAGCAACTATGCTACTGATCAATCTCATTAAAGCTAGATTATTCATTTTTAACTATTGTTAATGTTTTTTTGTTTACAAGCAAACGTTTTAGCTCAGTAGTTCATTAACTTTGAATATACAAGCCAGCATTATTAATTATTAAAGAGACTGATTGATTTTAACCACAATCATATACATGTTTTATAAAAAGAGAATGAATTTCGTTCTTAACCTATAATCACTACTTTTCAAAGAAATTTGATCTAACTCTGCGGAGGATTATAATAATATATTTTATTTCTAATAATAAAATAAAAAGAATTACTTAATTACTCTAAATAATTTGCAGCGTTACGCTTTACTTAAGTTTATAAAGTCAAGAAGCAAAAAGAAAAATTTTCTTAAGCCAATAACTACAATTGATTTAACTAAGTTTAGGCAAAATTACATGTTAATTGTAACTTTTATATTTTTAGGTGCAAACTAAACCTATTACAGACATACATAAATATGTAGGGCTGGCAAATGTACAGCAAGACTACGCGTAATATCCATGTGACAGTAATTTCAGTATATCTTGATGGATATTCTAGCCCATCGAATAATCATTATGTTTGGGCTTATAAAGTCAAAATAGAGAATAACGGCAGAGAAGTCGTCCGCATAATAACACGTCATTGGCGAATCATCGATGCTACTGGACTTATTAGAGAAATAAGCGGGGTAGGGGTTGTAGGAGATCAGCCAATACTTAAACCAGAAGAGCATTTTGAGTATACCAGCGCCTGTCCATTAACTACCCCATCAGGCATGATGGTAGGCACCTACGCGATGAAGAACGCTGAAGGAATAATATTCCAAGTATCTATCCCAGCCTTTTCTCTTGACAGCCCACACGAGACAATCCAGATCAATTAACAAACTGGTAAATTACCAACCCTAACTGAAGAGATTTTATAGACAAAAACAAATTCTATATCCTTGATGAAGGTAGTAGATTAACATTCGATCAAACTACTTGATGAGTTTTTGTATTAAGTTGATTAAAATTTTCTTTTATCATTAGAATAATTGCCTGTTGATTAACCTAAACGTCCATACTAGTAAGCCAGTAAGCTATTTTGATGTTATAATTAATTCCATAGAATCCTCTTGGTGCATTAAAAGAAACAATATGACTTAGGAAAGTTTTATTACACTGTGTTTGTTTAACGCTAAAAACTTTCTATCGTGAATAGAATAGAATATTATCTACTTTTAGATAATATTCTAAAAATGTAAGAGAAATAAGATTTACACAGTAGAACAGAATAAGCACAGTAAGTGTAGTGCTCTATGCACCACCTAGCTACTCGCAATTAGTTAACTAATCCTTTCGTCAATACTGCTAACCTATGTAATATTAACAAAATCGATATTAGCTCAGTAACTGAGCAGTCTTTGATATTTAATATCTTAAGTGGATGTATAAATAGTTATTTTAGTTTAATTGTTTATTTTTAGTTTTAGATTAAGTCAAATATTAGTTTTTTATTAGATTGTGGAATGCATTTTATCTGCAAAAATATATGCCAGTAGATTTGTGATTGTAGTATCAAGTATATAAATAGTAGCATCAAGTATATAAATATACTTGTAATCCAGTATAACGAACTATACATATCAAATGAATATAACCCCGAACAAGGGAGTAGAAGAATTTTCTAAAATGATATTATCGTCTGTATATAATTTAATCACTAATTGCACTGCAACAACTCGCTACCGCACTTAAAATACCTTCGCAAGCAGAATGCTTTAATACCAATACAACTAATACTTTTCTATAATAATTGAATTATCTTTATTGCAATGAAAAAGCATAATCGCAGTACAATTCAAACAATTGCTTATTTACAAACAATAGTTAGCATAAATCATTGATTACATTTAATAGTTGTTGACTATATTTTTAAATTAATAGCTCAAAATTGTTTAATTTTTAAACTTTATTAACTTTACGCATTAGTGGTAGTACTCACGCAAAACTTAAATTATAAAGCATTAAATGCTTTTTTGAATTAGCCAATTTCATTGTAGTTAAAAATGTACGAAATCGTTAATCAAAAATATAAAGCTCTATAGTGAAAAATTATCTATGGATACTTCACTATATTATTCGCAAGTGCAATTTCTAACTTATCATCGGTTTGCATTATGCGTAATAAACTGGTAATAATTCATATTGAATGCTAATCAATTAGCTGATCTTTTTAAGATTATAGCATTTAACGGTAAATAAAACCTAGTCTTTTATGAAAATAAATATGTGTAGCAGAGGTTAGGATTAATAAAATAATTTTTACTTTAGCTTAACTGGATATACACTGAACTTAGTCAAGAAAATAAAATTTTTGTTAATTATCTACATTAAAAATTTTTTATTGAGAATTTAAACTAGCAAGATTTAATTCTAAATTAAAACTTTTAGCAATGCTCTAACAATATAGAGTGCTCTTTGGAAGAAAATCTTTTTAATTTTGATTATTAATAAATAATTAATAATCTTGCTAAATTAGGTTATTTTCTATATAATGCTCGATCATTATTTTAGTTTTACTCAGTAAAAAGGGTGAAGTTACTCTATAAGGAACAAATCCTTTTGCACAAAAGGCCGCAAAATATAATGAATCAACAAACTAATGTAATTTATTAGATGATTCTATACTATTTTCTTTATAATAAACTTGTGCAGTGTTTTTCCTAAAGTTTATATCTCTATTATTGATTTTAATGTTGTTCAATAGAACATAATCTACATGACTCGTATCCTATTATTTTTATTAGATCTTCTAGGTCTTTTTTCCCAAATTTATCAACGTATTCGATGACGGGCATAAATCTAATTATGATCTCACCTGGATAACGCAAGAAAGATTTTCTTGGCCAATAAAGTCCGGAATTGAGGCTGATAGGAACAACGGGTAGTTTTAGATCGCGTACCATAGCAACAATTCCAACGTGAGCGTTACCGTACTCGCCAACTGCTACTCTAGTGCCTTCAGGAAAGATAAGTACATATCTACCTTTGTTAGACTCTGCTCTTGCTTGTGCCATCATATTTCGTAATGCTGAAGCACCGCCATTGCGATTAACTGACATCATTTTAGAATGTCGTAAAAACCAGCCGAAAATGGGAACGGAGTTTAGCTCGCTTTTATACGCAATACATAAATCTGGAACGATTATATTCATTACGAATGTTTCAAAAGCTGATTGGTGTTTACAGGCTAAAAAGGCTGGTCTATTTGGTATGTTCTCACTTCCCTCTACACGATACCGTAACCCACAAATCATTGCTAATAGCCAAGTAGTACCTCGCGACCACACTCGGCTTACTTGACGAGCATAACGACCATCGTCACCGCGGTAGAACAGTATGCTAATCGGGACCGTCAACGCCATCAATAGCGACCACAGTATCCAAATCAAATTGAAGAAAGATGATCTTAAATAAATCATGAAATCACCATCATTAAAGATTCTAAATTATATTGAACTTCTATACACAACTGTAATACAGCAAAATCAGATAAATTAAACATAGTGTTCAGATTAGTTTATTAGAAGGCAAAAAGGATGTGTAATACACATTTGTTATTTAATGAATGTCTATTACACATCCTTTCCAATGTACAAATATTTTATATTTCTCGCTGAGAATAGCCGGAGCTAGTTATTTTAAGCTAAAGGTAATTTTTTTTATTGCCGATATAGTCTGCTGATTATAAATAGCTTTTCTAACCCATTTATTGCTATAGTATAATTAGCTTTAATAACGACTACTCCGATTTTAAAAATCCCATAGGCTATTTTAGTTTACAATTAACTCTTCAAACCAAGAATTGTACATAGACTATCATGACTACAAAACGTGAATGTATTTTATGATTAGTAGAACTAGTTAATAATTAACTGAATGATAGTTTATAATGTAATTGCTATTTATAATAAAGTATCAAGCATCTGTAATAAAGTATCAAGCATCTGTGATTTTTTTTTTGAATATTATCTACTTTTAAATAAATAATAAATAGTATTTTACGTTAAACTATGACTTAATTGCTTTATCTTTAATAAAAATTATTCAAGATAAAGTATCATTAGCTAATTAACTATTATATTTGACTGTGCTATTTATAGACATATCGCAATAGTAACGAATGATATGGACGTAGTTACCTAGCAGTGAATCATCTAAAAATTGTCTAATAAGTTGAATAAAGATAATCTTATTTTTTCCTCTTTCAGAAGATGCTCCTATATCTTGAAAAGTTTTTCAGCGGCTCTTTAGTAAAACTTCGTATGATCTGAACTATAATGCTCGATTTTTATACATTCTTAATTAAAAGAAGTTAGCAACTGCTAAGCAGCATTATTTACTTTGTCTTATAACAATTAAATAAAAAATTTTAGTTTAATTAAATCTAGTTACTGAAGAAATTTAGCCAGATGAAAACATCTGATTAAATGGTAAAGATCTTTTCTATAGATTAAAACATCTAGTACAAAATAGATGATGCTTAGATGCTTGTAAAAAATGATGTTACTTTTTTAAATAAAACGAATTAACGAGTAAATATTAATTATAAATCACTGGCTAGCAAAATTATTTTTTTATAAAATAGTAAATTAATATAGCTCTGTATTCATCTAAATAAATGATTGTTAATCTAAACAGAAGATATATCTACATACCTAGTTTTATTTTAAATATCTAGATTCAATACAAATTGAGCATTTGATTGTATGAAGTCCATACGTTTATAAGCTTTTTTACCCATAAGAGTTTCAACCATATGGCGGGTACGTACATTTTCACTGTTTAGTTCTGGCTCTATTATCAGCTCTGAATCAGAATTTGGAGGAATTCTTATACGTATAAGTTGTCGTGATCTAGGATCCATAGTGGTCTCTTTAAGCTGTGCTGGCTGCATTTCTCCTAAACCTTTAAAACGACTTATTTCTATTTTGTCCTTATCACTAAAGTAACTATGCACAAGTTTTTCACGGTGTGCATCGTCACGAGCATAAAAAGTCTTACCATTATGCACTAGCTTGTAAAGAGGCGGCATAGCCAGATAAAGATTGCCGTCAGCAATCAACCTATACAATTCTCGATAAAAGAAAGTTATTAGCAGCGATGCTATATGAGCGCCGTCTACGTCGGCATCAGTCATAATAATAACTTTCTCATATCTCAAAGCATCTTGCTGGTAAGAAGAACCAGAACCACAACCAAGCGCTAGAAGCAGGTCACTAAGTTCTTGGTTAGCCCGTAACTTTTCTGCTGTAGCACTAGCTACATTCAGTATCTTACCTCTTAATGGTAGAATCGCTTGAGTTTCTCGATTGCGGGCTTGTTTTGCTGATCCTCCAGCACTATCACCTTCAACTAAAAAGATCTCAGTCCCTTCTTTCTCAGAGCGTGAGCAGTCTGCAAGCTTGCCTGGTAGTCGCAACCTACGAGCAGCGGTTTTGCGACTTATCTCCTTCTGCTGACGACGCCTTAGGCGATTCTCGGCCCTCTCAATTAGTAGATTCAAAAGTTGGTTAGCAGTATCTGGATCACCAGATAGCCAGTGATCAAAATGATCTTTTATTGCTTGATCCACCAGCTTAGTGGCACTTGCAGTAGCAAGTTTATCTTTTGTTTGACCATGAAAAGCTGGATCAGCAATAAAAATGCTTAGCACCACACAAGCTCCAGCCATGGTATCTTCTGATGTAATCTGTGCTGCTTTTTTGTTGTTAACTAATTCTCCATAAGCTCTAATTCCACGAGCCAAAGCGTTGCGTAGACCAGACTCGTGAGTACCACCTTGTGGCGTGGGAATTGCGTTACAATAAGCAAGTAGCAAACCATTATCTTGATCGTTAGGCCAAGTTATAGCCCATTCTACACGACCTCGATCACCAGCAAATTTTACATCACCTATAAAAGGCCGAGTAGCAATAGTGCGACGACCTTGTATAGCACCAGCTAGAAAGTCAGAGAGCCCGCCTGGGTAATGTAAATTAACTTCTTGCGGTGTACTATTATCATCGTTTAATAAATCAGAATCACATTTCCAATAAATTTCTACACCGTTGACTAAATAAGCTTTGGAACGAGCCATACGAAATAAAGTAGATGGGCGGAATTTCAGTTTGGCACCAAATATTTCAGGATCCGGGTGAAAACGCACGGTAGTGCCTTGGCAGCCCAATCTATTGCCTAAGCTCTCCAAAACTCCCGTTGGGATACCGCGCGAAAAACGTTGTCTGTAAAGTTGTTGTTCACGAAAAACTTCTACTTCCAATCTATCGGATAGGGCATTTACTACCGATATACCAACTCCATGTAATCCACCGGCAGTTGCATAGACTTTTTCGGAAAACTTGCTGCCGCTGTGTAACGTCGTAAGAATTACCTCTAGAGCCGATTTGTTAGAAAATCTTGGATGTTGATCAATAGGAATACCACGACCGTTATCGTAAATAGTTACAGTTTGGTCAGCAGAGAGCTCTATTCCAATTCGTGAAGCAAAACCAGCAATTGCTTCGTCCATAGAATTATCTAGCACTTCTGCCACCAGATGATGCATAGCACGCTCGTCGGTGCCACCAACGTACATGCCAGGTCGACGACGCACAGGCTCCAAGCCATCAAGTACTTCAATATCTTTAGCTGAGTAATTCGATATATTGAAAGGAGCATTATTCGCAAAAAAATCTGACATTAAACTTTCTGCCAAAAATTTATTTGGGGCCTGTATTATAATTATAACAGGCTATAATTTTAATATGTAATAGATAAATAAAACACTTATTATTAAATAATATGCATCAAATCTATAAATAATAAAACAATTTGGTCAAATAATAAGCTAACTTTATTAAAGTGATTAAAAATTACTTCCGTCTATACAAATCTCATGGATTTTTAACATAAGCGATTAATCATTTTATCTATACAGCTTACATTTATGTAAGCATTGTGCATTTAAATTTGCAAGCTACTAGCTGTGCTCTATTTTGAAGAAATTCTACTACAAATACCCTAAACGCAAAATTGCATCGTAGAATTTAAATCACGCAGAGATTAATGAGCATTTTAATATGTTAAGTAACAATTAAAATCTAACAGAGATTCCATGCAAAATTTGCATGCATTATAGAGCAAAGCTATTTATTTTTATAGGACATTTTGCTTAATAAACAACAATTAATGATTCAAACCAGTCATTCACTACAATATACATATACTAGAAACAAAGAAATAAAATAAAGGTAATATTTATGATCAGATTAGTAATGCTTATTAGATAAACTCAGCAATTATTTGTGCACTCGTATCACACCTGTTAGAGATTAGTTAGAGTAATACATATCGAATTCAATCGGATGCGGCGTATGCTCAAATGCGTATACTTCTTGCATCTTTAGTTCAATATAGCCATCGATCTGATCATCAGTAAATACTCCACCTTGAGTGAGAAAATTTCGATCTTTATCCAGGTTATTTAGCGCTTCACGCAAAGAACCGCAAACTTTCGGTATCGCCGATATCTCTTTAGGCGGGAGGTCGTATAGGTTTTTATCTATTGGATTACCAGGATGTATTTTGTTCCGTATACCATGTAAACCAGCCATTAGCATAGCTGCAAATGATAAATATGGATTTCCAGCTGGATCAGGAAATCTAACCTCTACTCGTTTACCTTTAGGGCTATTTGAGTGTGGTATGCGGCAAGAAGCTGACCTATTACGAGCAGAATAGGCTAATAATACGGGAGCTTCAAATCCTGGAATTAAACGCTTGTAGCTGTTCGTCGTAGAGTTGGTAAAGGCATTGATCGCAGGAGCATGCTTAAGAATACCTCCTATATAGTATAGCGCTGTGTCAGATAGGTTAGCATATTCTGAACCCGCAAACATTGGTTTACCGTCTTTCCAAATCGACTGGTGCACATGCATACCTGAACCATTATCACCAGAGATTGGTTTTGGCATAAACGTAGCAGTTTTTCCGTAAGACGCTGCAACTTGTTTTACTACGTATTTATAAAGTTGTAAGTGATCTGCAATTTGGATCATAGCTCCAAACTCTATACCTAGTTCGTGCTGAGACGGCGCGACTTCGTGATGATGCTTCTCAACTTTAATATTCATCTCGCGCATTACGGATAACATTTCGGAACGAATATCTTGGCTGCTATCGACTGGAGGGACTGGAAAATGACCACCCTTAACACCTGGACGGTGCGCTAAATTTCCTTCATCATATTCACGCCCAGAATTATATGATCCTTCCTCATTATCTACTTCATAATATCCCTTATTCATGCTAATTGCAATTTTTACATTATCGAACAGAAAAAACTCAGCTTCCGGACCAAAAAATGCTGTATCCCCAATACCGAGGTTTGCCATATAGCTGATTGCAGCTTTAGCCGTTGAACGTGGGTCTCGTTCATAGGCTTCACCAGTAGACGGCTCAAATGTATCGCAAGTAATAGCGAGAGTGGGTTGTGCAAAGAAAGGATCCATGACGGCGGTAGATAAATCGAGATTCAGACCCATGTCAGACTCATCAACCGTCTTCCAGCCTGCGATAGATGACCCATCAAACATAAATCCTTCGATTATGCTTTCCTCATCAATCGTGCGCACGTGCTGGGTGAGGTGCTGAAGTGCACCGCGCGGATCTGTAAACCTGAGATCAACGTACTTAACGTTACGCTCCTGGATTAATTTCATAACCCTTTTCACGTCGTTACACATGTTTTTCTTCCTAAAAGTTGGCCTTAGCTTTTTGGGGATAAATAATCCGAGGCACACTAGACCTTAAATGGCAAGGGTTAAATTATTCTGTTACAACAATGCTTGACCTTTATAATAGTTTTTCCATTATTGCATCTGTAGATAATAGTAATGTTATCGCAGTTCTAGATGAAATCTTACCATACCATTATATACCAAATTACTATAAATTGTTTAATGTTATAAAATCTGGCATCTTTTATGGTAATTCGAATATTTATTTTCATGCCAAATTTTAGAATATAAAAGAGAATACCCCTATTATAACGCTGACTAATTTAATCAAAAAAACTTTTTGATTAAATCCCATTATCTTTCTAAACTTAGGGCTTTATATACATAAAATACCAGATTATTTATTATTAGCTATATTTAATATTCGTAATTTATACAAAAGTATAATAATACTGATTAGTAATTAAAAATAATTTATATTATGCTTATTTGTCTGTTAATGATTAAATTAGTTTAACTTATTCTTTAATTACTCGTTAACTTATTCTTTAATTACTCGAAATTCTATAAACCTTTTTTTATAATAGCTTGATCTTTTTACGTAGTATTGCTTTCTATTTAGATATGATAATGGGTAGTTTAGTTATAATATAAGCGATTTTTTAAAAAATTAATTATTAGACTTTGTTAGTTTTGCTAGATAGAGCAGCATACTGATCAAGCGGCCAACGAGAGCGTGGACGAAAACTCATACCATCGATTAGTCCCAAGGCTAAGCGTTCTACTCCAGCCCAAGCAATCATTGCACCGTTGTCGCCGCATAAATTCATCGAAGGTGCTACGAACTGCAACCCACGGAGTGCAGCTAGATCTGCAATAGCAGCTCGGATTGTCTGATTAGCTGCTACTCCACCAGCCATTACCAGAAACTGATTGTTAATTTTTTCTATCTCTAGGAGATTTATTGCTTGTTTGGTACGGTCTACTAAAGTATCAGACACTGCTTTTTGGAAAGCAGCTGCTATATCTGCAACCATCTGTGAGCTAAGTATTTCCTTTACCTGATTAACTCGTCTCCGCACGGCAGTTTTTAATCCAGAAAAGGAAAAATCGCAGCCTGCTTTACCTAACATAGGCCTAGGTAACTTAACATTAGAGCAATCCCCTAATGCAGCTGCATATTCCACGGCTGGCCCTCCGGGATATCCAAGACCTAGAAGCTTTGCGGTTTTATCAAAAGCTTCGCCCACTGCGTCATCTATAGTTGTGCCAAGTCTACGATACAAACCCACTCCTTTTACAAACAAAAGTTGACAGTGACCGCCTGAAACTAGTAGTAATAAATAGGGAAAATCTATAGCATCAGTTAATCTGACTGTAAGTGCGTGTCCCTCCAGATGATTAACTGCAATAAAAGGCTTACAGTGAGCGCTAGCAATCGCTTTTCCTAATGTGCTACCGACCAATATACCGCCAATCAATCCAGGACCTCCTGTTGCTGCTATTCCCGCGAGATCAGCAAACTTAACCCCAGATTCAATCATAGCTCTAGTTACTATGGAATCGATGTGATTGATATGGGCGCGAGCAGCAATCTCTGGAACTACACCACCATATAATCTATGCTCATTAAGCTGACTTAGAACGACATTCGACAAAATTTTCCTATCGTTTGCGACCACTGAGGCTGATGTTTCGTCACAACTTGTTTCTATGCCAAGAACAGCATATGTCGTCAACAATGCTTTGTATCCCCGTTTCTATAAGTGTTTTTCTATACAAAACTTTAATATCGATAGGTTATTCTATAACGTTGAAATTAATCTATGGGCAATAATACTATTTTATAATCTTGCCATTTTGACAAAATTTAAAGCATAAAATTTTATGTGAGCACATGGAGCTATTGCAACTATTTTTATGTATCATTCACAGATTATCAGTTCTTTAAAAAGTAAATAGCATACCCCAATGAAACCTTGCACCTACAGATAGTTATCTATGCTTAGTACTTAAAGTATCAAAAATTTTTAAGTATGTGATATATAAATATTTAGTTTTTTTAGATTGTTTTATTATGCCAGCATCAAAAGGTAAAGTTTAAGAAAAATAAATTGTGTTTGATTGCTAGAAAGCTTACATTGATAAATTAATAATATTAATCTATTAATTAACATTATGAATTTATTTTGATAATAATAAAACTATATCATTACAAACAATATCTTCTGCTATGTTCTGGCTGTAAAATTTTGGAATTTTTGTTCTTAGTAATTGATTTGCTAAATAGCAACCATCAAATATTTTTGATGGTTTTATTTGATATGATCGTTATTTTTAAACTTATGTAGCTGGATGCCTTAAAAATTAACTGATCTTTTAAAAATCATCACTATACATTAACATTAAGTCTGTTCTAACAAGATTTTATATTGAACAAGATACGTCATTTAGTCAAATAATTTTTACGTCGAACAAAACAATAAATTATAAAATTGATTTTTTACATACTTAAGCTATATTAGCCTAGCGTGTTTATATTATACGATAGGTCATGGAGTGATTATAGATCTTTACACTGACATTATCAGTTGTCTTTTACATAAATAACGCTATCAAACAAGATTTTGTTTTGTAATATAATATATCTGCTACGTAAATTCTAATCTATTTAAATTTCATGATTTAATTTTTATTAAATTGATCATTAGATAAGTATTCAGATAGCAATAAATTAATCTCATCACATATCAGATATTGTATAGGACGTTTACTCAAAGCAAAACTAATATAAGTTTTTATAAAGATTTATTTATTGGACTTATAATTACCAAATAATATAAGCATATCAATAGGCACGAATGTTATTCGCTATTAACTCAAGCAGCGAAAAACGATGCAAGATCAGTGTACTTTGATCGATACAATAGAATTCTACGCCTTCGTATATTCTTACAGAAATGAATCAGCTAAAAGTAACCGTTTATTTAATAATATCAATAATAAACTTACTTTATTCAAAGTGCATTGAAATCCACTTACGAATTTGTTAAAATAATATTTTAAATTTTACTAATGATCTCTAGAAAGAGGTGATTTGTAACCCATCCAACTGATTACAATTGATCATTAATACATAATAATAATTTATTTAGTATTTTTACTGATTATACGGTGTATAAAAGAATAATCATTTATTCAAACATCCAAATTTATTACCTTAAGCGCGTTAGACTGAATGAATTCGCGACGCGGTCCAACAATATCACCCATCAAAGTGCTAAAGACATGATGAGCTGCATCTAAATGCTCTATCTTAACCTGTAAAAGGTTTCTCCGATTTGGATCCATAGTAGTTTCCCAAAGCTGGTCAGGGTTCATCTCACCGAGACCTTTGTAGCGGCTAATTATTAATCCCTTTCGTCCAATTTCGAATATTGCATCAATTAATCCGACTGGACCATAAACAGTACGCCTAGCTCCATCTTTATGTACTAAGGTTGCTGGGTTGATAAATATTTTGCGCAAATCGACTAAGCGCTTCCTAATGGCCTCAACTTCAGGACTTTTTACTAATACGTTATCTATATGGTATGTTTCAGTCACACCTCGCAAGGTACAACTAACTATGATTGCTGGCCCCTTATCAGTCTGCTTTTTGTATACAGCTGACCAGCCACGCTCATGTGCCCCCGATAAGGCATTCATTCTTTTTGCAAAATCGTTTGCTGCTATCGCTGCTGCTGCTGGATTGGCGAGGAGAGTTGGATGTAACAAATCAACTATCACAGCTTGCTCAGTCACTATTAAAGCACCTAGCTTGCGCACTACAGGCTCTAGTAATTGGCGAGCTTGACGAGCGAGCTCGCCATGATTTCTTAGATCATCCTCGCTAATTTTAGTATTTGAATCAATGTATAGTACAGCAAGCCTGCTGCCTTCATTTACTAGAAAACGCTCCAGTGCCTTCTCGTCCTTTAGATAAGTTTCTTTATTGCCCTTTTTCACTCGATAAAGAGGAGGACGAGCAATGTAGAGATAACCACGGTGTACCAACTCCGGCATCTGCCTAAAGAAAAAAGTTAATACCAGGGTACGAATATGCGAACCGTCGACATCCGCGTCGGTCATTATAATAATCCTGTGATACCTAGTTTTTTCTATATTAAAATCTTCTGGTCCAATACCGGTTCCTAGTGCTGATATGAGTGTACCAATTTCTATGCTAGATAAGATTTTATCAAAACGAGCGCGCTCTACATTCAGAATTTTGCCACGTAATGGCAAAATTGCCTGGTTTTTACGATCGCGACCTTGTTTAGCAGAACCTCCAGCGCTATCCCCCTCAACTAAAAATAATTCAGCTTTTGATGGATCGCTCTCCTGACAATCAGCCAATTTACCAGGGAGAGTAGCAATATCAAGCGCGTTCTTGCGACGAGTCAGTTCACGAGCTCTCCGAGCAGCATTCCGAGCAGTAGCAGCCTCATATACTTTGGTAATTATGCGTTTAGCCTCGTTAGGATGTTCTTCAAGCCAACTACCTAACCGCTCACTAATAACATTTTCTACTACCGGTTTAACTTCTGAGGAAACTAATTTAGCCTTAGTTTGGGAAGAAAATTTTGGATCTGTCATTTTAATTGAAAGTACACAAGTAAGCCCTTCACGAGTGTCTTCGCCGGAAAGCAACACTTTATCCTTTTTAGCAATATTCGATTGGCTAGCATAGTTATTTATCTTCCGGGTTAATGCAGCACGAAAACCAGCTAAATGGGCGCCACCATCGTGCTGTAAAATATTATTAGTAAAGCAGAAAATTGTCTCACGATAAGATTCTGTCCATTCCATCGCTACTTCAACAGTAATTCCGTCTTTTTCGCCAAAGGCTGCAATGGTGGGGTGCATACTAATAAGCGAATGGTCTAAATATTGAATAAAAGCTTTCAGCCCACCTTCGTAAAATAAGTCTACGTTCTTCAACCTATCGCTGCGCTGATCAATTAGAGTAATACGCAAACCAGAATTTAATAAGGCTAACTCGCGTAGTCGATGCTCCAGAATCGAAAAATCAAAATCAACCATAGTAAAAATATCATTTGAAGGCTTGAAGGTAACTTTAGTGCCAACTTTGCCATACGATGGGCCAATTTCAATTAGATCTGCTTCTGCATATCCATGATAAAATCGCATCATATGCTCTTTACCTTCACGCCAAATTCTTAGTTCCAGCCATTCAGATAAGGCGTTCACTACCGAAACGCCAAGTCCATGCAAGCCGCCAGAGACTTTGTAAGAATTTTGATCAAATTTACCGCCGGCATGGAGTTGAGTCATGATAACCTGCGCAGCTGACACTCCTTCTTCAGTATGGATGTCAACAGGAATGCCGCGACCATTATCCTCTACTGTCATTGATCCGTCGAAGTTGATAATAACTCGCACTGTGTCACAATAACCGGCCATAGCTTCGTCGATCGCATTATCAACCAGCTCATATACCATATGATGTAGACCTGAACCATCGTCGGTATCTCCTATATACATACCTGGGCGCTTACGTACAGCATCAAGTCCACGCAAAATCTTAATTGATTCAGCAGAATACTCATTATTTTTACCGTTTTCTATGCACTTAGTAGAAGCTTCAAGCATCTTAGACCTCCAGTTAAATGTGACTTCAGCCAGCCAGAATTATCTATCTACAAAGTCAAATAATCTTGCCTGTAAAAGATCAATGCGAGGTCGTAAAAGATAGTTTTTTTTTATTCCACCCGTAAATATTGATCAAAATACAATATGGCTAGAACAATATAGCTACAACTCCGATCTGTTTCAGATAGCTAGACGCTTCATCTACTAGTCGCACGGTATGAGATCTCATTTAATCAAGTATTAGCTCACTAGAGCAGAATCTTCATAATATATCAGGTAAGAAAGGAGTTAGATTGGCCTATATCATTATCAAGCCATCAACATAACATTACTCATACGATTAAGCATTAAAGATATGCGTAGAATTGTAAAATCGTCTATTGCTAGTTGGCCAGTTATATGTAATTATAATTTATTAATTAGTTTGTTATCTCCAAATCTAAATCTGCCAAAGAAATAGAGCATTAAATTTTTTATTTACTGCACGTCGCTGCAAGGAAAATAGTTGCATTGACGAGTATAAATCCAATTATTTTTTACTTAAAATAAACTTTGCTGTCACCTGCCTGCTATGCAAGCGCCTGTATAGGCATCAGGAATAACTCTTAGGTATTTTTAATTGCTATGTCATCTATGGTTAGACAATAAAGATTAAAATCTACGATTGAGTAGCCAATGGTTTCTTTATTAGCATACTTTGGCAAATAGGCAATGAGTCAATGAAATTAAACTAAAGCAATCGTTTAATATTTTAGTGAAATTTATTACTAATATTTTAGTGAAATTTATTACCGGCTCGTTAGCCTATATGAACAATCTTTTAGGCATTTTATGTGATTTTTGCTAATGCTGAGTACATTTGCTTAAATTATCAACCCAATCAAGCGTAAAAGACCAAATTAATACAGTGCAATAATTTCTTGTTAAGAAAATACTTATTTGTTTGTCGTCAATATTGCTTAAGATAGTAGTTCTAAGCTATAATCTTACCTATTCAACCTTTCTTCATACCATTTGCTGAATGCTTCATGAAATGAACTTAAAATTATCAATCTCATTACTAAATAAAACAGTTTCAGAAACCGAGGGTTCACTGCTGTTGTTTGTTTAACATTATAACGCTAACAAATAAGCGGGTAGCTAGAGTCTCATAGGCATAATTACATAAGTTGCACCGTCGTTCTTCTCATTGGTGACTATAGCTGGAGACGCTCTGTCTGCCATATGAAATAGCATTATGGCGTTGTCGTTAAATTGATCAGTTATCTCTAACAAATACCGCGCATTAAAACCTATTTCTATAGGTTCAGAATCATAGTCTACATTCATATCCTCACTTGCCCAGGCATTATCAAGATTTTTGGCTGATAACATTAAATTTCCCTTGTTGATCTCTAGCTTGATTGAACGCGATTTTGCTGTTGAGATAGTTACGACACGCTCAACGGCTTTTTTTAAAGATCTACACTCAAGTCGCATAATCTTATCGTTAGAACTCGGGATTACTCGTTCATAATCTGGGAAATTTCCATCGATTAACTTAGTTGTTATCACAGTATCAACGAAGTCAAAACGAAGCTTGTTTTTACTAAAAGCTAGATCTATCCAGCCTTCGCTTTCGTCAATCAGCTTGCGTATTTCAATTATAGCTTTGCGTGGTACAATTACTGGTGGTATGTCTGATTTTGATTCAGGTAGCGGAATTTCCATTAGAGCCATTCGATGGCCATCAGTGGTCACAGCTCGCAGTACAGATATATTATTAGCTTGGATTGCATGCAGGTACATACCGTTCAAGTAATATCGAGTCTCTTCTGTGGAAATAGCAAAACGAGTTCGATCTATTAGCGATTTTACATTAGCCGCAGAAAGCATAAAATTAACAGTTATTTCATCGTTAGGTAAAGTAGGAAACTGGTCTACTTGTAGGGTAGGTAAGAAAAATTTAGAACGTCCAGCACTAATTGATAGATTGACACTGTCTTTATCCATATTTAGTTTAATCTTTGATCCTTTTTGCAGTTTTCGGATGATATCGTAAAGAGTAAGGGCTGGTACAGTGATAGAGCCGGGTTGATTAACTATACAGGCGGTGCTATTAACTAAATTCATATCCATATCAGTAGCGGTCATTGATAGACGTCCTGTTTTAGCTTGTAAGAGCACATTAGCTAAGATTGGAATATTACTTCGCCGCTCAACGACGCTTTGAATGTGGGCCATGGGTTTAAGAAAAGCTGATCGATCAATGATAATTTTCATGTGTTTGCTATCATTTAATTTAATACTCTAGATAAATGTTGTATTGTACATAAAATAGCATTAGTAATAATTTATAACATAAAAACAAACCTAAACGAGTAAATTTCTCTTTATAATCAACAGCAGAAAAGATAATTATTTCTCAAGCATTTTACGTAGAATTGTAAGATCAGCGTCAAAACTATTGTTTGTTGCACGTAGCTCATCCACTTTTTTTATTGCATGCATAACTGTCGTATGGTCACGGCCACCGAATTTGCGGCCAATCTCTGGAAGGGAGTGCTGAGTAAGGTTTTTTGCTAAGTACATGGCTATTTGCCGAGGGCGAGCGATTGCTTGAGCACGGCGAGCCGAGTACATATCTGTGATATCCATTTTATAGTGTGATGCAACTTGACGTTGGATCATCTCAATTGTCAGTTGTCGATTATTCGCTTGCAACATGTCGGACAACACTTCTTGCACCATTTCTAAGGTAATTGCTAAGCCAACTAGGGTGGAGTGTGCTACAACACGGTTCAATGCCCCTTCAAGTTCACGTACGTTGGAGCTGATTTTATGGGATAAAAATTCTATAACTTTTGTCGGAATATCTACATTTACCTCTTTTACTTTAGATTGCAAAATACTCAAACGGAGTTCGTAGTCTGTAGGTTGAATATCAGCCACTAGACCCCAGCCTAAACGTGAGCGTAGCCTTTCTTCCAGCCCATCTAGATTCGTTGGGCTTTTGTCAGCAGAAATTACAACTTGGCGGTTATTGCCCACCAATGCATTAAAGGTATGGAAAAATTCCTCCTGAGTACTGTCCTTACCGCCGATAAATTGTACGTCATCAATCATTAGCACGTCTACTGAACGAAATAAATCTTTAAAAGTAACCGTGTCTCGGTACCTTAGAGCGCGAATAAACTGATACATAAACCTCTCAGCTGAGAGGTATATAACTCGTCGTTGCGGATATTTTTTGCGGATCTCCCAAGCCATAGCACACATTAGATGAGTTTTGCCGAGACCGATTCCACTATATAAAAAAAGTGGATTAAAGGGTATTGTATCACTCTCCGCTACTCGCTGAGCTGCGGCGAAAGCAAGTTCATTTGGTTTCCCAACAACGAAATTCTTAAAAGTGAAGCGATCGTCCAACGATGCTGATATAGCATTGAAGTCACCTGGTGGATCTGAAAGGATGTGTTCTTGCATCAACAGCATATTTACAATTGGCTCCTCGGCCAGGTTTGACTTTGGTAATTTATCCACTGGCCGTAGTCCATTGTTTCTTCGGCTAGTGGCGACCACCTCTACAGCTGCAATAGCTGGATCTTCACCCTGCCAAAGACCTCGTAGTCTGTCGCCGTATTGTGTGACTACCCGGTCGCGTTCAAACTTTGAAGGCATTACCAGATAGACAATTTGACCATTGCGATAAGCTAAAGTTAGAGACTTCAACCAAGCATGATACGCTGTTTCACCACATTCTGAGCGCAAACGTATTTTTACTCGCGCCCACTGAGCTGCCAATTCATCGCAATCTGCCAATTCAGACATGACGAATAATCCTAGAAAGATCGCCTGTTTGACTAGTCGGCGATGATCAACATAATGCTACAATATTTCTATTTTAGCTATATATGCTGCGATTGGCTCATCCCGCGGATTGGTATTAACGTGTTTTCTTCACATTACTTTAATAAAGAATTCTAGTATTTATTTTATCCGTAAAACTTACGAGGGAATTTTTAGCATTCTACCAAAATAATTAATCTTTTTATTATTCATAATAATTGTTAAATAATAAAAAGCTTAATTATTGTTGGAATATAAAAAGTAATTTGTATTAGATAAATAAATCAAAATTAATAATTTAATAACAAATTACAACTCATTTTATTTAGATCATCAGCTAATCTGCTGTTAAGTAGATTAGCTGATGATCTATTAGGATACTTTGTGATAATTATTGCTCAATCCTATAAATGATCTAATGTTCAGCATAAAACTTTTTACGCTTTATTACGCTAACTGCTTCATTAGTTACAATCGTGCTGGAAATTTAGATTTATATCTGCTGTCTTTAAATAAATCGCTATTCATGGCAATTTATTTAAATTGTTTTATATCGGATTATTTTGTTTGTAAGTAAATAACTTTAGCAAGAATGCCATGACTATACTAATAGTATGTTCTAATTTAATAGAATTTAAATAGACATTGTTAACAAATATATCGATTAAAATTTTTAGTATTTTAATCTGGTTAAGCAATACTTAATTTGCTTAATTAACATTTTTGCTTCGATTTTTATATCAAGTTGATAGATTTGTAAAATCTTTTGCTTGCTTAAGTATTAAGCAGTTAGCTTTTTCCAAGCTTTTTATATCGGAATAATTTCCGATAGATTTAGCGACTAGCAATATTATTTTTTTATATAGCAGTATGATACATATCAAATATTTCTAATTCGCTGAAGATAAATCGTATAATGAATAATGTAAACCAAGTAGTAGCATTTGCACTGATTTAATCAATGCAAATGCTACTACTTGGTTTACTGGAATTTTTTTTGCTTTTCTTTTTTTTGCCAAATACTAAGTAGGAATAATTAAAATGCCTAATAAACATTATAAGCGGCAAGATATTTATTATCCTTAACCAGTAAAGATATCTAGCTTATTAGAATAACTTAAAATATACTACAGCAATTTTTATGATTAGTTTGCTTGTTTACTGGAGTAGGGAAATAGCAACTTTTAGAATTTGGATAAAACAATCGTAAAAATTACAAATTTTTTAATTTGCTTGCTGGGAAGTCAAAAGCAAAAAATCACACTTTAAATCAAGTACTTAGCAAACTTAATTGACCTTTTTACAACAAGAAAATAGTGTAAACTTAAGTACTCATAGCTTTAATCTTACTATTAAGTCGAGATAAACTGCGAGCAACTTTATTACGATGCATAACTCCCTTTGATGCTCCACGATGCATCTCTTTCTGAACTACTTTAAAAACTTCCATTGCACTAGCATGATCACCAGTAGCAATTACTTTTTTTACGTTTTTGACGTAAGTCCGAATACGTGCGATACGAGAATGATTTATCTCGTAACGTTTTGCATTACGCCGTATGCGTTTTTCAGCTGAAGTATGATTAGCCAATATATTCTCTCCCTTCATAATAAATTCTATTACTAAACACATTAGTAACATTCGTTATGCCTAAGTAAACAAAGATTATCTTCACAAATGTATCATCTAAATGTCTATATCTACGATCTTACCAGTATCAAGTTGTTGGTTTTTTAAAACGATTTGATTCTTTTCTAACTATACTAAGTTTTTTATCTAAATTATATGTTTGTTCTTGAACCTAATAATTATATGTTTGTTCTTGAACCTATAATTAGATGAAAAACACACTATCGGCCTATCAAGCAACGCCTTCTACTGAGGATCGTTCAGCAATCAAGATAAAAATTATCGTCGCCCAAACATACCGGAATAATTAACATAGTATAGATTCACACAATACTATGTTAATTAAATTTGCTATTTCAATTATTCCTTCGTAGTGCTGAAAATCTTATTTCATTATTATAAAATCTAAAATGCGCTTTTTTGATTATGGTATACAAAACAAGATATTCTCACGTTTATTCTCGCATAAAACAGCGACATTTTTCTCGGATTTATCATATCAGAACTATGCTTTAATGGTCTCTAACGGAAAATACAATATTATCTAAATATTTGCAAAGATTTTTTTAACTACCATGACTACAATATATTACGATCATAATAAGTAAATATCAGCCAAATTTTACAGCAGCGAGTGAGTTAAGTAGGTACAAAATTAATAATTTTGTACCTACTTAACTCACTTTGGATAGTATTTCCCAGAAAAAATATATCAACAATACATTCTGGCTTATTAAGCCATTAATTTATCTTGTAATCTAGTAATCGCAGTTTATATGCTCGGATCTCCAGTTAAAAGATGCTTAAGCGACTAAGCTCATTTGATACAATGCTTTGGCATTTTACTTTAAACTGAAAAATAAAGCAGTGTTGATCTTGTTAGCTTAAGAATCTTAGAGCACATTAGAAAAAAAATAAACGTGGTACACTGTAATACTTATGACAACAGATTACAAGTTTAGTGCTGACATTGAGGACAATAAAAAGTTGATCTTCCGTACTGAACTGCTCGTTTCACCGATCCATGACATCCATAAGATAGACATTTTTCCCCTTCGCGATTATAGACACGAAGAAAATTCTGGAAAAATCCAGGTTTGTTATTAACTTGACGGTGATCTCTTAGACTAGATCCACCTGCAGCTATAGCCTCAGTAAGCACTGATTTTATCTCTAAAACCAATTTTTCTGCTCGTTTTTCAGTAATATTCATAGCAAGATGCGATGGTAAAATCCCGGAACGATGCAAAGTTTCAGATGCATAAATGTTACCGATTCCGGCTACTATTTTTTGGTCAAGTAGAGCTGCTTTGATTGGCACATGTTTGCCGGATAATGCAGATTCTAACATTGTACCAGAAAAGCCTTTATCCAAAGGCTCTGGTCCGATATTCTTAAGTAATTTGTGCTGCTGAATTTCACTTGTTTTATACAAATCCATCATACCAAAGCGACGAGCATCATTAAATTTTATCCAAATGCAGTCATCTGTATGACATACTACGTGATCATGAATGTCAATCAAAGGCTTTGAATCATTGAATACTAATATACGACCAGAGATACCTAAATGAATTATCCAGCTTATATTGCTATTAAGGTCGATAATGATGTATTTAGCTCGACGACGAAAACCAGTGATACGTTTACCAGTTAACTGTTCAACTATGTTCTCTGGTATTGGCCAACGTAATGTTGAGCGACGTAGTTCAATCTTAGCCAATCTTTGTCCTATTAACCTCTGGGCAAGCCCACGCATTACATTTTCTACTTCAGGCAATTCAGGCATAATAATTAAACGCACCCTAGGTAACCATTCGCCACTAACTGTTAGATCGTCAGATCTAACAGTTAGTGGCCTTGATTTCACATGAATATGAATATTCTAGATTAGAAAAGCTTATAAAATATACTACAATTAAACAAACTATTAGGGAGAATAAATAACATTAGACAAACTATATTAAGGTACAAACTATATATCATTAAGGTACAAACTATATATCATTTACTATAATAATATGGAATATATTTTAAAGTGATTAACGCAAATGGTGATGACAGCAATTTAATTTGCTCAACTGATAAAAAATTCGCTTCCGGCGCTAAAATTCATGAAGGTATGAGCAGTTTTGGGTTTACCTCTGTTACTGCAAATGAAAAAAGCTTAATGGTTCGCGAGTTGTTTGATAATGTAGCAACAAACTATGACTTAATGAACGATCTGATGAGTTTTGGAATTCACCGAATTTGGAAACAAGCATTTGTGGACTGGTTAGCGCCGCGACAGCAGCAATGGCTATTAGACGTTGCAGGTGGGACAGGGGACATTGCAAATCTTTGGCAAAAACGTGGTGGTGGGCGGGTCACGGTCTGTGATATCAACGCTAAGATGATTGCAGTTGGACAAGAACGTATGAAAAAAGATGGTAGCGATATAACGGATTGGGTAGTCGGTAATGCTGAGCAACTTCCATTAAGCGAAGGTTTAGTCGATCGCGTTACGATTGCATTTGGGTTACGTAACGTAACCAACATTGACTTAGCATTGATGGAAATGACTAGAGTATTACGTCGTGGAGGCCGTTTTATGTGCTTAGAATTTTCTCGACCAGGCGAAGGATTATTTAATTCTGTTTACGATATCTACTCTTTTAGGGTCTTACCTTGGTTAGGCGAAAAGATAGCAGATAATCGTGCAGCTTACAAATATCTTATTGAAAGTATTCGCCAATTTCCTAGCCAGCATGATCTAGCAAAGCGTATGAGCAGAGTTGGACTCGAACATATTAAGTGGCGAAATTTGTCTGCTGGGATTGTTGCAATTCATTCTGGTTGGCGGTTCTAAAGTGATACGCTAATTCCTATGATACGTTCATTGCGCAATCTAATTTTTCTATTACACATATTCCTGGTTTTGTCCAAGAATGGTGTCTTTGAACCATTAGAAACGCTAAACGGAGCACCCGCTATTTCTAATCTGGCCAAGATAGCTCGGTACTTACGTAGTTATTCGATTACCGGTCGTTGGGGTCAAAGACTTGCTGCAGCACTAACGCAGCTTGGCCCAACATTTATCAAACTTGGTCAGTCTTTAGCGACTCGTGGCGATTTAATTGGCGAAGAGGCTTCCGAAGATCTTACACAGCTTCAGGATCGTTTACCCCCATTTGACTATGCGATTGCTCGTAGTATACTAGAGCATGAATTAGGTTCACCTATTGACGCTTTGTTCTCCGAATTTAATACAACTCCGGTTGCTGCAGCTTCTATAGCTCAAGTGCACCGTGCCACTACCAAAAATGGACGTAAAGTTGCGGTAAAAATTTTACGACCTTATATTGAAACGGCGATTGCTCGCGACCTTAATCTGCTCTCTTGGATTGCTAAAATATTACAGCGTTACTTACCTAAATCTCATCGGTTTAAACCGGTTGATATTATCAATGTTTTTCGCGATACCGTTAAAATTGAGATAGACCTTCGCCTAGAAGCAGCAGCTTCCGTTGAGCTTGCGGAAAACTTTGTTGGTGATAAAAGTTTTGCTGTTGCTGAGGTTGACTGGGATCGCACTACGAGTCGAGTATTCACTAATGCATGGATTGATGGATTTCGCATAGATGATACTAAAGCACTTGCTAAGGCCAGTTTGGAGCCAACAATGTTGCTGGCTCGTGCTGCAGGTGTATTTTTTAATCAAGTCTTTCGTGACGGATTTTTCCACGCTGACATGCATCCCGGTAACATGTTAGTATCACCAGATGGTGTATTAATGCCTGTAGATTTCGGAATTATGGGACGACTTGATCTGCAAACACGATACTACTTGGCAGACACATTGGCCAGTTTTTTGTTAGGTAAATGGCGTACAGTAGCAGAAGTTCATTTTCGAATGGGTATGGTCCCAGCCAATAAGTCTATCGATCTATTTACTCAAGCTATCCGATCAGTCGGCGAGCCACTGATTAACAAGTCTATGAAGGAAATATCTGTGGCTAAATTATTCGGGCAAGTTTTACGTATCGCAGAAAATTTTGATATGGTAGCCCAGCCTCAGCTCTTATTATTGCATAAAACTATGGTAATGTCGGAGGGCGTAGGTAGAAGTTTGAACTCAAACGTCAACATGTGGGATCTAGCTAAGCCGTTAATTGAGGAGTGGATGCGCGAAAACCGAGGACCGGAAGCTCGTATAGCATTAATAAGCGCGGATATTGTGCGAGGCATTAAGCAAATGCCTTCGCTGATTCGTCAGGCAGATAAAGCACTCGGCTACATGAAAGATGGTAGCATCAAATTACACCCCGATACGATGCGATTGATTTTACAGACAAGAACTCAGCTAAGTTATTGGCACATCTTGCTAGCATTTGCTGCTGGTTGGACCTTCGGTCGATATACTATTTTTTGATTTGATATACCAAAGCGCACTTAATTTTTATTGCGCTTATATCTCACACTAAACCTAAAAATCAGCTTAAATTAATTTAAAGAAAAGTAATCATTAAGATATAATGTATTGTTGTATAATTAAAGTTTAGTTAAGATTATTTTTGTGTTCGAATCTTTTTTTATTTCTATTCGTAAGATTGTCCTTAACTTAAGTGAACTGCGCTTAGCTTTTAACCAATAATAGCTATTCCGCTGGAAGCGGATGAATTAACTCATTTAGTAGTTTGGTTTGTTTATTACATTGCTGCATTAATTTTATCTTGTGTTTAGATAATTTGCTTTTTGCAGCAGATGCTTAGTTTATAAATTTTTACCTTTCAAGCAGTATATATTGGATACTAGTTAGTGAATTTGAATTAAATAAATTCATTTATGCAATAAATTTATCGGTATTTGCTATAAAAGTGTTGTAAAATAACCTCCAAACGACCAATAGACATACTTCAAAAATGATTTCTTATTATGCGAAGAACGCTCTGCACTGTATTTGGTATGTTAGATTAAAAGCTACGCTGCTTTTAATTGCAATATTAATTACCACCCTAAATGTAAAATAGCAAAATATAATATCAATTTGAATATAATTGATTGATAAACTATATTAAACCTAAATATAATCTTATTGGGTGGGTGATCAAATATGGCTTAACAATTAAGCTAGTATTTCGATAAAATATCATAATATTTTGAGTTTTATGCTAAATTATAACAGTATATCTTATTATATGATAATTATAGCCAGTATTGATTAACTAAAAGTTGATCAATGTGACGGATGAAACGATTATGACACAAATTAAACAAATTTATGGTCCAAGTTTGGAACCATCGAGCGGCGATAAAGCAGAGGCATTAGTGGTAATGCTACATGGATTAGGAGCTGATGGAAATGACCTGATAGAAGTTGCTCGGATTTGGGCGCCAGAAATGGGTTCAGTAGCTTTTATTGCACCCCACGCTCCTTTTCCTTGCGATATAACCCACTCTGGTCGTCAATGGTTTAATCTTATGCATGATGGTGATCATAATAGCATGCATACTAGCATGCGTAAAACGGCAGAAATACTTAATCACTTTCTTAATGTTGAGCTAGATCGCTTATCTATTACTGCCAATAAACTTGCTTTAGTAGGGTTCAGTCAAGGAACAATGATAGCTTTGTATACTGCTCTACGTCGTTTGCCGCCTATTGCAGGCATTGTTGGTTATTCTGGTGCATTGATCGTCGAAGACATACCGGAAGATCCTATTACTTCAAGACCACAAGTTTTGCTGATTCATGGTACTTTAGACAATGTCGTGCCATTTAGTGCCATGGAAGCGGCACAGAGTTCTCTTACATCTGCTGGCATAACAGTAACATCTATTTCAAGGCCAGGCATTGGCCATAGCATCGATGAGGGTGGTTTAAGCTCAGGAGCAGCTTTTTTGAGTAAAGTTCTTAAAAAGTAAAGCAAATCCTGCATGATTTTCCCTAAATAAAAATAAAATAAGCTTCACAGCTTACTCTACGCGTTTGCTTTTAACAGTTAAAATTGTACTAGTCATATGCTACAATATTGTCAATATTTGGGTTTTTAGAATCTGCGTTGATCAAATCAACTACCTTTCTGCGAGTTACTTATCGTAAGTCGTTTTATTATTCTAATATTTAACTATTGGGTAACTCGGAAAATGAAACTTGACTATATTAATAGCTGATTAATTAGATGACAGTCAACCAAAAAATCTTCTTTCGAAGAAAAGTAAGTAAGAATTTTTAGATTATGCGCTCACTAAAAGCAAAAAATTTTATTTTTTTGACTATTTGCCAATCCTAAAGTTTTATAGTTTTTAAATAAATTAATTTATCGCTCTTATCTAAACAAAAAGATTAGTTTTCTCAACTATTATTACATGTAAACTACAATACTAAAATTAGTTTTTATTTGTTTTTAGATCTAACAACGGCAAAATTATTTTTAATAATAGTATTGTAGTTAAATAATAGTATTGTAGTTAAAATAGTGTACTGGTCTAAAGTGTACTGGTCTAAATTTACTCAGAGGCCTCGAGCTATGAACTTTTCGTTAAGAAAGTTTGGCTTACCGTAATCAAATCGACTACCGTCAAATTTTGTCATTGTTCCTCCAGCTGCTAGCAATAAAGCATGACCTGCGGCCGTATCCCATTCCATTGTAGGGCTAGTTCTGGGATAAATATCAGCATCACCTCTAGCAATAAGAGCAAATTTTAAAGCAGAGCCACGTAACAGGATTTCTTTCACATGCATTTTCCTGATGTAAGCATCTAACTCTGGATTCTGACTATTGCGACTAGCAACTACGCTTAGTTTATCCGGAAGAGATTTACGAACAGCAATCATTTTCCGAGTACCGTCTTTGCACTCTTCCCATGCGCCTTCACCTAGTATACCACCCCAAACTATGCCATTTTCAGGTGTATGCAAAGCACCAAGAATGGGAATACCATCCCAGATCAATCCGATATTGACCGTGAAATCAATACTATCATTAACAAATTCCTTGGTGCCATCAAGCGAATCAACTAACCAAAACCTTCCATAAGAAATATCGGGTATCTCACCAGCTTCAAAACTTTCCTCAGCCACCACCGGAATATTTGGGGTAAGTAAATTAAGGTTTTTTACGATATAAGTATCGGCTGCTTGATCAGCAGCAGTAACAATGCTACCATCCATTTTAGTGGAAGTCACAGTGCCAACACGATAATAAAACAACTCAATTTGTCCAGCTGCTCTAGCTAGGATAGCTACAGCGTTTAGCAGAGCTACCTTATCTGCTGGATCGGTTGCTGCAAATAAGGGCATAAACTTTACTTCCTTTACTGCTACAGTATCGATAATAAAAATCTAAAAATAGATCCCGGTACAATATTAAGTAAACAAGAGCATTTTAATAACAGTTGATCATATCTGCATGGTAAATTATAATATTAAATAAGTTGACATCTAACAAAAAATAATCTTTGTTGCGCTAAATCCATCTTGTAATAAACTATGTAAATAAAAAATTACTAAATAGTTTAGAAATTATCGTAATTATTGCTAATATAAGTTAGCCATTAAGTTAAAATTCTTTTTAATGATCTTAATACACTTTACGCGCTACCTATAAGAGTGTCTTATAAATTGAAGCAACCTTCTAGAAAGGTCATTATCTACGATACAATTTTAACTAAAAAATAGTTTTAACTAAAAATAGTCTTAAGTTAAATTTAAGTAAAAATTGTTAAACTGATTAAATAATACTACCAATATTAATTAAATATAAGAATTAATTAAGTTTAGTAAAAAAGTAAAGCCTTATTATTAAGTTAAATGTAGTCTCAATATATTATTTTATTTATACCTTAATAGTAATGTAATTACTAATTATTCCTATACTGCTTTAGATATCTTTGGTAAATAAGCAAAAACTGTATACCTAAGTTATAAAAAGCAGTCCAATAATCTTATTTTTTATCGAACTAACTTAGAATCTTGTTCGAAATAACTTTTTTATCCAACAAGATAGTATTCCGCAAAAGTTAATTTTTTCACTAAAGCAATAATAACAGAAGGTGGGTTATATATTAGATTAATATACAACCCAGTTTTTAATGATCTAATATTTTACAACACTAAGATAAAAGATTATCATAATGAAATAAATATTTTTAATTCATAGCTTAGCTATATATCTAAATCATGAAATTAATCACTAACAAAAAGCTAAATTTTCTATTTATAGACCATATCATAAAACAGTACTTTTAACTAATAAAAATACACAATCATTATCATAGAATAAATTAATATATTTCATTATATTTACTATGCCTAATAATTCTAAATTACTGAGCATCCATAGATGGTTTATTACTAGCTATGGAATTAAAATACTTAAAAAACGCACTATTCAGGGAAAGCACCATTGTGGTATCACTATTTCCATGGTTCACCATCTTCTTATACGCTTGCATGGACCAATAAAAATCAAAAAACGCAGGATCGCGACTGAAAGCATCGGTATAAACTTTTATCGCTTGACCATCACCCTGACCGCGTAAAATTTCTGCGTTTTTTTGAGATTCTGCAACGATAACCGTGCGTTGTTTGTCAGCATCTGCCCGAATTTTTTGCGCTTGCTCACTCCCTTGAGCGCGAAACTCTCTTGCTTCACGCTCTCGCTCAGAAGTCATACGATCGAATATATTTTGCTTAGTCGCATCCGGATAGTCAGCTCTACGAATGCGTACTTCAATTATCTCCATACCAAATCGCTGTGCGCTATCGTTTACCTCAGTTTTAATATTAGTCATAATTCTAGCACGCTTCTTAGACAAGACATCAGCTAATGTTTGGTTGCCCAGAACACGTCTTAGTGAAGAGTTGATAATTATTGACAGTCTTGAAGCTGCTTCACTTTCAGCACGTACTGCTCGAAAAAACTGTAACGGATCAATAATTTTATAGCGAGCGTAACTATCTACATCAAGACGTTTTTGGTCAGCTAGAATTACTTGCTGGCGCGGCGGATCTACATCAAGCGCGCGACGCTCATAATAAGTGGTGTTCTCCGCCAAAGGAATTTTGAAATTAATACCTGGTTTTCGAATTTCGCGAACCGGTTCACCAAAGAGCACTACTAATGCTTGCTCGGTTTCATTAACAACAAATAAGGACTGCGAAAGAATGACACCCATCCCGACTAAGATGCAAATACTGGTAATTACCCAGTTCATTTAGTTACTCCCCCCCCCCTTTTATTTTAGGGCTACTATCTTTCGTTAAACGATTATTGCTGAATAATTTATGAATTTCTGGTAGGTGTAAATAAGGTATAACACCACTATTCTTAACGTTATCGTCAATGATTACTTTATTTATGTTTGATAGAATTTCTTCCAAAGTGTCTAGGTAGATACGTCTAGTTGTCAGTTTTTTAGCTCGTTTATAAGCTTCGTAAACTGAGCTAAATCGATTAGCGTCCCCTTGAGCCCGGTTAACTACTTCTTGGCGATATGCATCGGCGTTTTCAATTATTTGGGCGGCTTCCCCTCGGGCTCGAGGCACCACGTCGTTTCGATAACCTTCTGCTTCATTTTTGAGTCGCTCCAAGTCTTGTCGTGCTCGCGTGACCTCGTTGAAAGCATCGATTACTTGAGCAGGTGGATCAACCTCGTTGAGTTGAACAGAGCGGATCTCTATGCCAGCCTGATATTCATTAACCAATAACTGAAGTTGTTCCTGCGCAGAGGTTTCAATTGCACCACGACATTCAGTTAGAGCATCCTGAATCTTTGTATTGCCAACGATATCACGCATTACTGCTTCAGCAGAAACCTTCACAGTTTGTTCAGGATTATGCAAGTTAAACAAAAAATTACTGGCATTGCGAATACGCCAAAATACCACAAAATCAATATCAATAATATTTTCATCGCCAGTGATCATTTGGCTTTCCTCTGGAACGTCCTGTCTAGTGTTTGTGCGTTCATTAACTCCGGAACGAAAACCAATTTCAATCCTATTTTCGCGAGTAACATCCGGAAGGAATATTTCACCAATTGGAGTTGGCCAATTCCATTGCAGGCCAGGTCCTTTTGGAATACCTTGATATTTGCCAAGAACAAGTTCAATACCCTGTTGGTTTGGCTGTACTCGATAAAAACCAGATATCAGCCAAATAAAGGCAACAATAAAAATTGCCAAAATAATAAACCTAGGACTAATAAAACCACTTGGCATCATATCGCGAAATTTTTGCTGCTGACGACGTAACATATCTTCGATATCATTCTGGCTCGGTCCCTGACTACCTCCTCCATTTCCTCGAGAGCGCCCCCAAGGTGAATTGATAAGCCCTCCACTTTCGTTGCTCTCTCCCCAGGGACCTCGTTTACGTCCTCCTTGATCCCTCCAAGGCATAGCTATTCCTCTCTATATTTGAAGCGGGAAAAGTAGTATACTGCCGGCGCGTTTATAAGGCACAGCTGAATAATCTAATATCCCAAATGCTGGGTTTGTAGTATGTTACAACTTCCAGTATGTTGGCGAAATGGCAGGGATTTCAACCTATGACAATGGTTTACAAAGAATCTATTCAAAATGCTTTAGCAAAAGTAGTTGATCCGACTTCCGGAGCTACATTACTCACAGTCGCTAAGGTATCAGGATTAGTAATCAACGAAGGTAATGTTAGCTTCTCGCTAGAGGTAGATCCAGCCAAGGGGCATGCCATGGAAGGTCTACGAAAAGCTTCGGAAGCTGCTGTTCTGTTGATATCAGGCGTATCATCAGTAAAAGCTGTACTTACAGCGCATCGCGGTACTGTTCATCCCCAACAAAATCGTATACCACCACGCCAAGCGATACCAAAAATTAAATCCATTATCGCTGTTGCTTCTGGCAAGGGTGGAGTGGGCAAATCAACCGTTGCTACTAATTTGGCAATAGCTCTTTCCGAAAATGGTTTGAAAGTAGGTATGCTGGATGCTGATGTTTATGGCCCTTCATTACCGCGCATGATGGGTATTAAACATAAATCTGAGATTTTTAAAGGTAAAAAAATATTGCCGTTAGAAAATCACAGGATTAAATGCATGTCAATAGGCTTTTTGACAGCAGAAGATACACCAACTATTTGGCGCGGGCCAATGGTAATGGGTGCTTTAGAACAAATGCTTCGTGACGTTGAATGGGGTGAATTGGATCTACTTGTAGTTGACATGCCTCCTGGCACTGGGGATGCTCAGATTACTATGGCCCAACGAGTTCCTATGGCTGGCGCGGTAATTGTTTCTACACCGCAAGACATTGCCTTGATTGATGCGCGCAAGGGGCTTAATATGTTTCGCCGAGTAGCTGTTCCAATTCTAGGAATTGTAGAAAATATGAGCTATTTTATATGCCCTTGTTGTGGTAAGCGCAGCGATATTTTTGGTTACGAAGGAGCACGTATAGAAGCCAAAAAACTAAGTGTACCATTCTTGGGTGAGATACCTCTGCACCTTGACATCCGAGTAGCTAGCGATAATGGCACTCCGATAGTTGCTTCCAAACCTTTAACTTCACATGGAACAGCATTTACTAATATTGCTAATAAAGTAAAATTAGCCATCTCTGGTTCTTGTTAACACACAACAACGACCGTTTATAAAACGCTTTATCGAATAATGATATTGTGTGGTTATTTAGCTAACTCGCAAACAAATTTTTTATTTAACACCAACTAACTCATAGTTGAGGAGAGTTTTGCTCAGACGTTTTACAAGTTGCTTTTACTAAATTTTAATATTAATTAACTTTTTAACGATTGTAGTATCGTACCTGGGCGCGCACATAAGTAGTAAAAGTAAATGCCGGTCGACTATCTTCAGCTACATGATTTTCTCTCCAGATTTCGCTCCAAGCAAACCAATTAATCTTTGGAAATTTAACATCACCACACGCCTGTGAATGTATAAAAGTAAGAGATAAAGAATCAGCCAAAGGAATAGTTAAAGCAAAGATTTCGCTTCCGCCAATGATAAATATTTCCTTTTCTTCACTACATACTGCGATGGCAGTATCCAAATCTTTTACTCGATATGCTCCATTTGCAACCCAGTTGATATCACGAGTTAAAACTATTGATCGTCGAAGGGGCAGAGGGTAGCCAATTGTCTCCCAGGTACGGCGACCCATTAATATGCTGTGACCCAGTGTAAGACGTTTAAAACGAGCAAGATCCTTAGGTATTGACCAAGGTAACCCAGCATTACTACGACCGATTACCATGTTGTCAGCCATTGCCGCAATGATAGTAATTTTAGTGATTTTATCCTCATAGATTTAATCAAATAACTAGCGTGCTAGTTTATTTGATTGGTCATAAAAATGAAGTCTATTGACTGGTAAAAACAAGAAAATATTGCTTTACTTTCTTCTCTATTAGTATCTAGGTTTCATTAGTATCTAGGTTTCATGAATTCTTACATTCTTATAGTATACTCCCAAATCCAGATTTAATATTAATCTGCTTTGTTATTATGAATTTCAATATAGGCAAATTAATTATCGCAATGCTGTGCTAGTTTGTTTTGGATTATTTATGCGCATAAGTGTAAATCAAGGCTCATAGATAAATTTTGTTCTATTTCTAAATGTAGAATTTACATAACTTGAGAGTACTTTCTTAGTAGTTAAAGCAAAGACTATCAAAGTTATTCATTGATATTATTTGGTTAGTTGATAACTAAACAAATCCTTTTCTAGATCAGGCTACATTCAATCATAGCGAATCATGAAAACCCTTAGGTAAGAGCAGGATTTTTATCCATATAATTATTACTAATACTATTAGTTTTTCATCAAAGAACAAAAATCAGTTTTTAGATTAAATTGGCTGAATCTTATCATCGATTAAGTGCATTCATTATACCATATGTCTATGATTTTTACTTGTCATAAATTTAAAAATTTTAAGATATCTTTGTTTTCTTTCTAGGTGATATGTTATAATTATTAACCAGGAATTAGCTGTTGTTATAATTATTAACCAGGAATTAGCTGTCGAAATTTAACGCCTAAATTCATTGGTTTTGTCTGCTTGTAAACTCAGTAATTTCATTCGTTATGGGCGATGAATAGCAAATTCTATAGTAATTTTTCTAATCTTTCGTTTTTATTAACAACCCTACTAGAACGATCGGAGTAAGTTCATAGCTCAAACAAAGCATGATAACTAAAATGCTTGCCTGTTTTATTGTGGAGATTAATCAACATTTCATTTTTTTAAATTATTAAATTTACAATAAAAATCTTTTGAATAAAAATGCAATTCAGGATTATTTTTACTTGAAAAAATATTTATAATGTAGTCTTTTTTGATACCTCTTTAATAATCTTTAACAAAGACTACATTATTGTTCGTCAGATCTTAACGTTCGACTATGGCGATAAATGGTGCTCGGAATAAGCGCAGCGGAACCGGGGGCGGTACCCGGCGCCTCCACCATGAGTTGTATCTATATTATGGATAGCAGGTTTTTAATGGGGGCGAAATAGAGTCGACGTGCGTAATAAAGGGTCACTTTTTGCTCGGTATTGTTCCACCGTTATCGGGCTTTCATACTAGTTGCGAACGACAACTATTTTGAGGCTCGCCTGGCTGCGTGATGCGGCTCGGCTTCCTCTAACTAATTCGTTTTGGATTTTTGCCTAAAACGTGAGGCTTGCGAGCCGCCTAGCAACAGAAGGCTCGTGCTTTTTAGATTACTTGGCAGATTTGGCTAGAAATTTTTTCTGAAGATCAACAAATCTCCTTTTAATCTGTCTTAGGACTAAAGATCATAGATGCATTAAAGCAAATGGACGAGGATATTTTTCGATACGACTTAATGGTCGAAACCGCCTTGCGTGATGTAGTTAAGCAAACTCTTAAGCTAGTTGCGCGGCATGGTCTTTCTGATAATAGAAGTTTGTATATTACATTTAAAACGCGTGCTAATGGAGTAAAAATTCCGAAGTATTTATTTGAGCGTTATCCAGATAAGATGACTATTATTCTACAGTTCCAGTTTTGGAATCTGGAGGTAATGGAGGATAAGTTTTTACTAATGCTGAGCTTTAATAATGTACTTGAGTCAATAGCAATTCCTTTTGAGGCTCTTACTAGTTTTGCTGATCCTTCTGTTCAATTTGGCTTACAATTTGAACAAATAGCTAGTCGGAATATTGCACAGAAGGGAGAAGTTTCTGTAGAGAAAAATACCCCTAGTTTGCTTGCTGATGTAGTTTTTTTAGATCAATTTCGAAAAAAGAAATAAAAAATATTTATAATCGATGATAAATTCAATGCCCTTACTAGTGAATTTCCAAATTTGTAATAACAATTTGGAAATAAAATTAAAAGAGTTTGTGCTGATCAAGATATCTAGTTTTATCCCTTTGGGATGAACAAAGCAAGAAATTTCTAAAAAACAATCGGTCTTATGACGAAGAATAAATTGTTTGTAGTGCTAACAAAGCATAAAGTATTTGTGTCACTTTCATAAAGTAGCTTTTTTATTTGAGAAAAATAATAATAAACATGTCATTAGTAAATTTATTCATATATTGTGCTGGCTTTTGATTTCAAAAACGATAAGATTTTCTTTTTCGAAATGCATATGTCAACTTGTGATTTACATTTTTAGCGATATTTACTAATATACTACCTAGGAATTTTGTGTCAATTTTCGCTGCTCTTGTAATAAAATGCTATTTACTTAGCTGAAGAAATCGCTAAATACAACGTGTTTGCTTTTTTGCTTATCGCACCCTGTGTGTTTTTTTATTTACCCTTCCCTGAGTAGGCGCATTATTTTTATTGACCTTCTTAGTAATATTAGTAAAGTAGTATTAACATTACTATTTGTTTAATGTTTTTAATGTGATGATATCCATGAAAGAGCTATCTAACAGCTTGTCAACATCAAACTAATTTTAATAGCCAAAATAAGTAGAAAAGTTGATTAAATTTGCCTATATCTGTTAGATAGTTTAATTTTTATGATAAATTGACTCATTAAATCCCTATACGTTAAAATAGCATTAGCTTGTAACGCAAATTAACTAGTATTGCAATTTAATAATTCAATTAAAAGCTAATTAGCTAGTCTAGTTATATGATAATCATACAAAGATATTAAGATAATTTCTGCCTAACAATCTGGGTATGATCGACTAAATTATTAATCCACACATAATTTAATTTATGTTTGCAATAAAAGTACTTTATGTTCTATTTTAAATTTTAAGTTAAATGTGTTATCTATGTGCTCAACTAGCATTGATATTTCTTTATAAATACTGATTATTAACCTTATCTGATAAAATCTATAGAATGCAAATTAAAGTTTTTTAGTTCGGTTCTAATATTAATAATCTGGTTTTTTATAATGATGTTTGAATAATCAATTGCTTAAATAAAAAAGTATGCAATACTGCTTCAATATTACTGTATTCAAAATCTTTTAATATGCTTAGTAATAATAGTGAATGGCACTAGCATAAAGCTAAAATATAGTATATTATAGGCAACTATATGATTTAGTTAATAATTATAAGTAAACTAATAATAGATTTTAGCAAAATATTTATTCAATAAAATTAAAAAAATTAATCATTTATAATGCACTTCATCCTTAATCACGAATAATCATTACTGAACATGAAGCATGGCGAACAACTCTTGCTGCGTTTGGTCCCAATAAAAAATCTGATAGCTCTGGACGATGTGAAGCCATCACTATAAGATCACATTTAGTTTGCTGAGCAGCCTTAACGATTTCTTGATAAATAGTCCCATGAGCGACCACATGCTGAAGCTTTACATTAGAAGGAATTCTTTTTTCGCAAAAATTACGTAACTGCTGACGAGCTACTTCTATGGCCGCACTCTCAAAGTTTTTAGGGAAAAAACCAGCCACTATACCTGAATGAACTTCTGGAACTACGGTTAAGACATGTAATCGAGCATTAAATAATTTGGCTTGCTCGACAGCAATCGCAACAGCCTTTTCTTGAGTTTGCGGAGATACCAAATCTATCGCTAGCAAAATATCTAAAAACATATCGCTGGCCTTTTTAAAATGCTAATAATGCAGTACGTCGATTTTGTAATGCGATGACTAACCAAAGCAGCAAAAGTGCAGGAATATAAAATACCTCTTTTGGTAAACGATGTGCCTTAACATAAACCTCGGAGATATGTACTGGGTTATCGTTGTCATAAAAGTCAAAATCTCCCAGCTTTTGAGTTAGAATATTGCTAGAATTAACAAATTGGAGTGGTTCGTCCAATTTAGCGATGCCATTTTCCACCCTTACTAGTATGCCTGCATTCCTTAACCTATCTAATCCATCAGCACATGCCCCAAGAGGTACCACGATAGTAGTAGTATAACCTGCTGAATTTGATTCATCTACGCTAGGCCCTCTTATGACCAGACGCAGCTCACTATTTTTAGGTAATTTGTGTGCTGTTTCAACAACACGTATCGGCTCAATTCTCTCAAATGGATCTTCAATCAGGTCAAGCCAAAATCCGGGACGAAATAAGGTAAAGGCTACGAGGAGTAATGCTAGCGCTTCCCACAAACGATTCTTAGCAAAGAAATACCCCTGAGTGCCCGCAGCAAACAGTAACATTGCAGCAGTAGCAATCATAAATACAAACACAGCTTCCAGCGAACTAACATCGATTAATAGTAAATCAGTATTAAAGATAAATAAGAAAGGGAGTGCTACCGTGCGTAAGGAATAGTAGAAAGCAGTAAAACCAGTGTTGATCGGGTTAGAACCAGAAATTGCAGCTGCAGCAAAAGAAGCAAGACCAACAGGGGGGGTAACATCCGCTAATATACCGAAATAAAAAATGAACAAGTGCACTGCTATCAGAGGCACAACTAAACCGTTTTGTGCAGCAACCTTAACTAATACGTCAGCCATTAAAGAAGAAACCACGATGTAATTAGCCGTGGTTGGTAAACCCATTCCTAGGACTAAAGAAAAAATTGCTACCAGCACCAACATAGCCATCAAATTACCGCCAGAAAGATATTCGATAAACTCACCAACAACCTGGTGTGCACCAGTCAGCGAGATGGTACCGACAATAATTCCCGCTGCCCCGGTAGCAACCGCAATACCGATCATGTTACGAGCTCCGGCGATTAATCCTTCCAAAATCTCCGATAAACCACGTGTTAATCCTTTAGATAAGCCCCCAGATTTACGAAACATCGCCTTCAGAGGATGCTGAGTAATCAAAATAAACAGCATTGCTGCGCTTGCCCAATAGGCGCTAAGTCCAGGTGATAATCGCTCAACCATCAGAGACCAAACTAATACTACAATAGGCAGCAAAAAATAAAGGCCTGATAGAATTGTCGGCCTTATCTCTGGTAGACTAGTAACTGGAGCGTTAGGATTATCCATTTCCAGTTCGGGCAGTCGAGCAGCTATTGCCAACAATAAAATATAAGCCACTACAAACAAAATGCACACGGCATAAAAACTGAACTCACCAAATATTCTTTTAGTCCAACCAAGCGAATAATAAATTATTGCAGCTGGAATAGCGATAGCAAGAAACCCAGTTAGCAAGCCTATAATAGTTTCTAGCATTGAGCGCGGGAGACCTGGTTTTGTTAGTCCTTTCATATTAGCTTTCAAGGCTTCTAGATGTACTATGTATAGTAGTGCTATATAGGAGATCGAAGCTGGTAAAATTGCATGACGGACTACATCAAGATAAGTTACGCCAACATATTCTACCATAAGAAAAGCTGCTGCCCCCATAACCGGTGGCATAATCTGACCGTTAACTGAAGAAGCAACTTCCACGGCTCCGGCTTTATTTCCAGAAAAGCCTACACGCTTCATTAATGGTATGGTAAAAGTACCTGTAGTAACTACATTAGCGATTGAAGAACCGGAGATTAGTCCAGTCATTGCTGAAGAAATTACTGCCGCTTTTGCTGGGCCACCTCGCAGATGTCCCAGTAAAGCAAAAGAAACCTTTATTAGGTAATTACCTGCGCCAGCCTTGTCAAGCAATGAACCAAATAAGACAAACATGAATACCATTGACGTTGACACGCTGAGAGCAACACCGAAAACACCTTCGGTTTGCATCCAAAAATGCCACATGGCCTTTCCATAAGAGCCACCCTTCCACTGAATAACTTCTGGAATAAATGCTTGGTGACCAAAAAAAACGTAAGTAAGAAATACCAAAGCGACTATTACCAGCGGTAAGCCGAGTGCTCTATAGGTACAGATCAAAACCAAAGCGATGCCTAACGTCGAGATCAATAAATCCACCTCGTTAGGCAATCCAGCTCGTGTTGCTATTTGATTTTCGAACAATATCAAATAGCAACACGACATTACTCCAAGAACTGCCAAAATCCAATCGTACCACGGGACCCGATCACGTGGTGAAGACTTAAATAGCGGATAAGACAAAGCGGTAAGGACAAAGGCAAAAGCTAGATGTATGGCTCTGGCGCTGTCGGAATTAAAAACTACTTGGAGGCCTGTGATATCACTAAGAATGAACGGAAAATTAGATGCGTAGTACAACTGAAATAGAGACCAAGCCAGTGCCAGCCCAGCTAGTAGCTTAGCTACAACCCCCACAAGTACCCTGTTGCCAGTATCAGTAGAGGCGACGAGATCTTCAAGATCGACAGTTTTAGATGTGCCGTTCTGATTATTCATAATTTCCGGATCCTTTAAATCACAGGAAAACGTGTCAGATAATATGGCAGCATATTATTATGAAAAATTACTTATTTTTATTCAGCACCGAAGCTCCGAATGTTTTGCCAAACAAACAAAGCCGAAATGGAGAAAGCAAGACATCATACTGGATTACATCAAACCAAGATCTTTATAAGCTTTAATCGCTCCTGGATGGAGGGGAGCAGATAAAGCTTCTTTAATCATCTCTTCGGCCTTGAGGGTGGCAAAAGCCGGATGCAGTTTCTTAAAATCTTCTAAATTGCTAAATACGGCTTTGGTAAGCGTATAAACAACCTCATCGGAAACTTTAGATGAAGTGAGTAAAGTAGCACCTACACCGAAAGTATTGATATCATTCGAATTACCTGGATAAATATTACCAGGAATTGTAGCTTTGCGATAGTAAGAATGATCAGCAACCAGTTTATCGAAAACAGGACCTACAACACTTACCAAGTTAGCTTCACAAGTTGACATAGTTTCGGATACTATAGCTGCTGGATGACCGACCATCCAGAAATTTGCATCGATTTTATTATCACACAAAGCTTGAGCAGTCTCGGCAGATTTAAGTTCGGCAGCAAGTCTTAAATCATTTCGTTTCCAGCCTAGGGCCTGCTCTATAATTTCCCAAGTATTGCGTGTGCCAGAGCCGGCATTGCCGATATTTACTCTAGCGCCCTTCAAATCAGCAAATGTTTTGATATTTGCATCTTTGCGCGCCACTATAGTCACTGGTTCGGCATGAAGAGAAAATACGCTGCGTAGTTCCCTGAATGGACTGACATTCTCAAAGCTACCTTTGCCATTGTATGCGTTATATTGTACGTCCGATTGAACTATGCCGAATTCGAGTTCGCCTGCATGGATGATATTTGCGTTATAAATCGAACCGCCAGTAGCTTCTACAGAGCAACGTATACCATGCTTTTTACGATCCCGATTAATCAATCTGCATATTGCTCCTCCGGTTGGATAATAAACGCCAGTGACTCCACCAGTACCTATAGAGATAAACTTTTGACCTTTAGAGATAGGCTGTTGACTTTGCGCTGATACTAAAGAAAAGCCGAAGATAACAATCGTGCTAACTTCCAACAATACAGCACAGGTTGCAATAACAAGTCGCTTCATATGAATTTCCCGCAAATAACAATGACTTTTGCATTGAGAAAATATCCACAAACGTTTGGCTGCAATCCAAGAACTGAGCAAAACCACAACCCTCTACTTGAGAAGCAGATCTATAGTATTATTTTACTCTTGAATTACATTAGTCAACGTACCGTATCTTGAATACAGTGTCAACGTACCATCAAAAAAAACAAACTAGCCTATATAAAATAACTAGCCTATATAAAATAAGCAGATTAGCCTTTAAATGAGATGTTAAGCAGATTAATTGAGATATATCATCTCCAAATAATAATTGAGATATATCATCTCCAACTTTATAAAGTATTCTTATTTCAATAGCAGCAATACTTCGTAATAATAGCAGCAATAGCAGCAATACTTCGTAATAATAGCCTCATTAATATCAAGTTATAGCCTCATTATATCAAGTCAAGATTTTAATTTTTCTAGACGAATTTCTCCATGTACCAACTTGCACATTGTATTTTAGATAGTCACATCATATATTCAGTACTTAATATATTCAGTACTTAGTTCGGCCTTCGTTTATTTTATCAACCGTAGCAAGCAAAAATCATAGTTGATATGTTAGATTTTACATAAGCTGATATTTAGATTAGTTAATTAGTTCGATGTTAGATTAGAGATTATGGAGATTTAGATATTGAGGAGATTATTGATATAGAGATTATTATTATAGAATTATTTATTATTATAGAGATTATTAATAGAATACTTTGATCTTAGAAATAGAATACTTTGATCTTTAGATTTTAATTTGCTAATTAGGACTTGTAGTGTTGCTAATTAGGACTTGTGGTGAAATATCTAACTTTTACAGGACGGGTGATTATACATCGTCTTTACATCGTCTTTGCTCAGTGAATCGATAATCGTTGCATAGAAAATTTTCTGTGAGTCACAGACATTTGACTGATTATCTTACTGCTTTAACTTATCTTAGTGCTTTAACTCTGGATAACACTTTAGTTTATGAATGAATTTTGAAGAAAGCAAAATGCAAAAGGAATTGAAAGCAAAATGCAATAAGGAATTGGAAAAATGGCGCTTTAAAATATTGACTATATTTGCCTTCCTATTTGTCTGTGGTATCAATGGTCTTATCAGTCGGTATGTATTAGCTGCTGAAGAAATTAATCTTTATTCCTCAAGGCACTATGATCAAGATGAAAGGCTCTACTCTGACTTCGAGAAGCAAACTGGCATAGTCATTAATCGAATTGAGGGTGATGCTGATGAGTTGATTCAGCGTATTAAGAACGAGGGGCGTAATAGCCCAGCTGATATTCTGTTAACCGTTGATGCTGGACGACTTTGGCGAGCTAGTAGTATGGGTATCTTTCAACCGGTGCATTCTAATTTTCTCAATTCTCGAATACCAGTCCACCTGAGACATCCGGACGGCCTATGGTACGGTTTTTCTCAGCGTGCAAGAATCATCTTTTATGATAAGTCTCGGGTTTCGCCATTACAGCTTCAAAATTATAACGCATTAGCTGAACCTTCTTTGAAGGGCATGGTTTGCACAAGATCAAGTTCAAATGTTTACATGCTATCTCTTATGTCGGCGCAAATCGAGCACGCTGGTCGGGATGGAGCGAGAAATTGGGCTGCTGGAGTTTATAAAAATCTAGCTCGCAGTCCGCAAGGATCGGATACAGATCAACTTCGGGCTATTGCTTCTGGGCAATGTGGAGTAACATTAGCTAATACCTACTACTTTGTTCGCGCCTTACGTAACGAGGTAGACGGTATAAACAAGGATAATATCGCCAAAATTGGCTGGATATTTCCTAACCAGGATACGACCGGTGCCCATATAAATATCTCCGGCGCTGGTGTAATTTCCACGGCACCTAACAGAAAAAACGCTATTAAGTTTATGGAATATCTAGCTTCCGATAGCGCACAAGAATATTTTTCATCCGATAATGACGAATATCCAGTAGTTCCAGGTGTAGGAATTAGCTGTGCTCTCTCCAAACTTGGTATATTTCGTCAAGACATCATGAATTTATCTAAGCTTGGCGAACATCAGTCATTAGCTCAGCAGCTTTATGATGAAGTCGGATATGATTAGCCTACAGAGGCTGTATTAGTTCCAAATAAATCTTGCGTATATTTTTAGCTCAATAATGTCTTTTGATCTAACTTTGTAATTTTTACTTGTTCAACTACAAACTAAATAAATTGCTCTAGATAATAGGATATAAAAAGATAAATCACAATTTTTAAAGACAACTTTTTATCCAAAATATCTTAATGTTATATTATGTAATTCTGATAAGCTATTAACTAAATAAATTAGCTTTTAATTATTTAGGGTCGTTGTATAATTTGATTAGAGATTTTTGCAATTATTGTTTAAGTTAACTATGAAAAAATTAATTCAATTATCATACGATTGTATCGTTAGATAATTGCTATGTTTTTGGATGATAAGAAAAGCAAATATACCATTTGATGTTGTAAACTAGCCAATATATGTCGTTGTGCGAGTGATTAATTGATAATATTCGTCTTTCTTAAGCGAATAACTTATTGATTTTTGTGATTATCTAGTAAGTTAATCAATTAATACAATGATTTCACTATGTAGTTGAAGCTATGCTGAATGATAAATATTTTATATAAAAATGATTACTTGAGAGATGTACTTTCAGATCAGAAAAAATAAAAACTACAACAATATAGATCGTGCTTAATTAATAAAAAATCATAGAAGTGCTATGGTGAAGTCACTGGCGTTTATTATCCATCCGGAGGAGCAATCTGCAGATTGATTAATTGGGATCGCAAAAGTTGTGTAATCATACCGGATAGCTATGCTAATAATTTCTATTGTTAATAATTAATAAGTCCATAATTCTTATGGGGATTGCTTAAAGGCAATTTTTAATTATCGAAAAAATTATGTTTATTTATCCTTTTCTGGACTTTGAAAGGAAATTTGATGCGTGTTGTAAGTTCACTTAAAACTTTAAAAAATCGTCACAAAGCATGTAGAATTGTCAGACGTAAAAGGCGAGTATACGTAATAAACAAATCTAATCCCCGCTTTAAGGCGAGACAGGGTTAGACTAAGAAGAAAATAGCTTTAGTCAAATTAGTGTCTATCTAAATGTGCAAAAATAATTATTATAGTTTTATACTTTATTTAGTGTTATAGATTTAAAGTTTTTTTAGTAGACGCATTTATATTTTTAAAAGCTATTCATAGTCAAAATGTGAAATTTTTTTTAGAGTTTTTCACAATGCAATCTGATAATTCGTTATGATATTTGAGATACTCGCCAATTAAAGTTTTTATTATATTGCTGCTCAAATGTTGCTATTAAATAATCGTAGATTTTTTATCTGATATTTCTTGCCAAGAACAGCTCCTTCTATGCTGCTAATGAATCAATCGATAGACTTTATTGTTCTTAGCTGCAGATTTCTTATTGGCGAAAGCTGTTATTGATTTGAATGTTGTTTTCCTTTACCAAATTTGTGTCATTGCTAAGATTAATTTTAACAATTAAACTCCTATCTATTTATCCAGAATCCTGCACTTAATAATTTATTTCTGCTAATTAGCATTGATATTTTATTCCTTAATATCTAATAAATTTTTGTGAAACTTTTTTCCATAAATCAAGTTTGGCGAAAGCCAATCGATATGAATTACAGTAGACAATTATCTAATTAATTATCGTGCAACGATAATTAGAAATGCTGTTTTCAATACAAACTATTAACATTTATTAGATTGCGCTTAATCAAAATAACCTTTAAGTTGGTGAATATTTTTAATATAATCTTACGTAAACAATCTTTAGCCCCTAAATATTTTACTTGTCTATTGAGTGGATAAAATAGCACCGCCCTGCTTTATCTAAAAATATACAAATGATAAGATGTAAAATATCAAACAACAGTTAATACTCAATAAAATATTGAAAAAAAAGTATGTATATTATGTTAAAGTAGTGCGGGCTAAACGCGTAAAGTAGTTATGTTGAACTTGCTGTTTATATTGCAGACAATTAGGCGTATCAGTAAATATCTACCAATGCTAAAAATTGAAAAAGCCAGCTGAAATATCCAGATAAAAACAATAGTCACATCAATGATCTATAAAATTCTAGCTTTGCTAGACTATAAAGAAAAATTGAATTGTATAATAATTCTATTTTGATCCTCAATCCTGAAAATCGCTGTTTTGTTTTTTTTTATTTAAAAGTATAAAATAATTTTAGAAATTTTCTTGCATTAATTTCTAGCCAATACGTCTGCAAAAAAACAACAAAGAAGGTTACGATTTATTTTTTAAATTGAACCAAAAAAGTCGAAAAGTATTTAACTCAATCTTAATCGATTTAAAAATTATTAAAGAAACGCATAACACATTATAACTTTATTTGACTTTGATGAAAAGTAAAATTTACTGCTATTCATCTTGTTATTAAAGTTGTGAATGGTTTTTATGTTCAAAAAATATTTAGATTAAAGATGAATTCAATGCGAATTGCGCTTTACCATCATGTAGAAATTTACTCAAAAGCATTAATGTTCAAATTAACCTGATCTACGATTTGGCTGAACGAAAATCTACAGTAGTGATAAAACATTTTCCTAGTCATGTCTAAATTTTGTAGATTAGACTGTATTTGTTTTTGTGCTTATTAAAAAGCATACAATAAATCTGAAAAATTATTTAGCTGATATACGCAAATTATAATAAAATATGGGATAATCTGTGGTTAATAAAATATGGGATAATCTGTGGTTAATTTGGATGTGTGTAATTACGTATCTGATATTTGAGGAGCTAAAAAGATCTTAAGCTCAACCCTCAAATATGCCAAGTAATCTTCATGTTTTTTAGAAATGACAACCTAAAGGCTAATATTTCAGAGCCTTGAGTAGTATACGGTAAAAATTTTAAAAAATCGCAAATAATGCGCACCAATATAACTCAGCATAAATATATTAATGATCTAGAATTTAAATAAATTATAACAAAAATTACGATAGTTTGTTCTATCAGCTATTAAGTGCATCATATTGCTAAATTTATCTATAAGTTTAAACTCACCTAATTTTTAAAAATTTTGATTTGCTGCAGCATCCAAATAAAAACTGTGATTTCCATAAAAATGCTGCCCTATAATTGCAATACATCCAATCATTTTTAGTAATATTCATTTACCAAAATGCGATCACAGAATAATTACCAAAATGCGATCACAGAATAATAAAATATGCTCTGCGCAATAATATCTTCCGAAGATTGATTTTGTGATGAGCAAAGTACTGACTTGATTAGGCTAAATAAAAAATATAAACTAAACGTTTTGATCAAAACAGCAGATAAAACTCTGCTACTACGTTCTTAACAGCTCATATACAAGCGATATAATTATCATATTCGCTTATTTAGTATGTCAAAAATTGCTGCTTTTTTATGAAAATTAATATTTTTCTATAATGTACGTATTTTTTCTTTAGCTTGAACACTGTAACCCTAGATAATTTACCCGTATTAATGATAAAATTAAAAGTTGCGTTATTATCCTAATCGTTAATCAATTCGACGAAAGTAAATGAGGATTATTTGTTGCTAAATTTTATTCTTACGGTGAAAAGAGATTGCTTAGGTTAAGTATAAAAAAAACATTCATATTATTTTTACTTGCCGGCTGTGCATCTCAAGAAAAATTCAACAATCAATTTGTTAGCGATCCAATTGAGCCAGTTAATCGGTTAGTATTCTCGATGAACGATGTTATCGACACTGTGATTTTGCGGCCAACGGCATATACATACAAGAGTGTAATTCCTGCACCAATACGCGAAGTTGTTTACAATTTTCTCGATTGGTTAAGCTCTCCCATATATATTGTAAACAGTGCCCTACAAGGAAATTTTACGGCTTTAGAACATAATACAGCCCGTTTTATCGCCAATTCTCCAATGTTTGGCCTTGTCGATAATGCTACTGGCCTCGGTTTAGAGCGATGGCCAGAAGATTTCGGTCAAACCTTAGCAGTGTGGGGTGTATACGACGGTCCATATCTAGTTTTACCTCTTCTTGGACCATCAAATTTGCGTGACGCAAGTGGCTTATTAGCTGACTATTTTATGGACCCAACTCAACATATTATAGTTTGTAATGACAAACAAATGAGATTTCAAGCTACACGGAATGTTGGTGAAGTAATCGATTTTCGTGCTCGAAATTATCAAAAGATAAAAAACATTAAAGAGACCTCGATAGACTATTACGCACGAATCCGTGCTATATATAAACAGCATCGTAATTTGTTAATCAAAAATAATCTCTCTTCGGTTGAAATCATGTACTAATAAAAAAAACCATAATGAAATTTTGAGAAATTTCAGGTATCCGACGATTAATTATAGCAAAAGAGAATGATAAAACTAAACAAGATAATCTACATTAGATAATACAGATTATCTTGTTTAGTTAATACTAGCCTAAATTTAGTAGAATTTTTACCATTTTTCTAATCTACAACACTAGTTGATTACTAAATGAGCCAACTCATTCGATTATTTATCTTATTTTCTTTCATTGCTTGGCCATCCTCGATAGCTACGGCTGCATTTGATGCCAGCTCTGCAGTTAGTGAATTTGCCGATAAAGCAATTATTCTGATGTCTTACTCTGATCTAAGCGAAACCGAGCGTCGCGATAAATTTGAACAGCTTGTACAAAAGTACTTTGACTTGCCCGTAATTGGAAAGTTTTTGTTAGGAAAATATTGGCAAACTGCTACACAAGCTGAGTGGGATGCTTATCTTAAAGTTTTTGCCAAAAATATTGTTTATACATACGCGCGCCAACTAGATCAATACTTCGGTCAACGATTGGTAATCTATGGTATTCGTAAAAATGGTCGGTTTGACATTGTCTCCAGTAGGATTGTATCACCAAAAAACAATGAAGGGGTTCGCTTGGAATGGGTAGTAGCTAAATCCAATTCTACTTTCAAAATTATTGATGTTATTATTGAGGGCATGAGTATGAGCATTACTCAGCGTCAAGAATACACTTCGGTGATTCAAGCCAATGCAGGGAGTATTAAAGCTTTAGTAGATGCATTAAGCCGCCAAATAACGGAGTGAGAATTATTTAATGATACGTAAATTCAATGATAGACAGATCACTTATATAACATTACACTTATTCTACACTTTATTTTAATTTTAGTGGAACTATTCTGCACAATCTTAAAATTGCTGGAATGCAATATTTTTTATAAAAAATCCTTGCATTAATTTAAAAGCATAAATATAGACAATCATTTTAGAACGTTGACTATTAATAATTAGCGTGAATATTTCCAATATGGAAATTGATCAAAAGGCGACAGCTAAATTAATTTAGCAGTAAAAATTAATATCTTACATATTCTAACAATACATTAACTAATTGAAAATTTCAACGCTTAAAAAATTTATTGGGATAATAAAATACAATACAGTTAATTTTTACTGTAAAATTTAATATTTTATTAATGGATTAAATATATTAGCTTACAAAAATCTATTTGTCATAGATGCTATAATCGCCTTTATTGTAGCATACAGATACTGTTGTTTTTAATGCTAATTTAGATTAAGAATAAATATTGAATTATGGTAAGGGAGAAGCTTTTTATACATTAAAATTATGCTTGAAGGTTATATTAATGTATATTTTAGCTTTACTTTAATAAAAGTAATCAAGCATGATGAATTATATGAGGGAAAAATATTTATTAATATTTATTGAGTATAGACGATGATTTATATCAATAGGTGCTACTTGATGATTTACTTATCAATCATAAAAATTGGATTTTTTAGACGACTAAACAATATTAATCTGTAGTGTTAGAATACATTTACTAAATATTTCCATCAATTTAATGTGTAGCATACTTGCCATAGTAAATATTGTTTTATCAGATATATGTATACTATAACATAATATTTTAACTATAAACGTATTTTTTTTGACAATACTTGAGAAAAGCTAAGTTACCTAAATGGAGCACTAAGCAAGATTGCAAATTAGTAAGATACAATAACAGACTAAGAAGTATGCTTGCTTTGCTTATGGGAGAGGTATGTGCTTACTTTTATAAATAGATAGGAGATTACCATGCGTATTAGCTCTGGAAATTCTTTTGCACTATGAATAATAAATTGCTGATCGATAAAATGAATTAAACAAAGCCTAGTTAAAAGTTTTTGCTTGCTTTTTAGAATAAAAGCAAATTAAATTAATAAAAAGTCAATGAAAGTGCTTTAGTTAAATTAAAAATATGATCTGTACAGCGAAAAAAGTATTTATAACGGGAGCAACTAGTGGATTTGGTAAAGCGATTGCTCAGCGGTTTGATGCAGAAGGTTGGTATACAGTGATTTCAGGTAGGCGCAGCCGGCGCTTAGAAACATTGAAGCAAAATTTGCTAAACCCATGCCATAGTATCGTTCTAGACGTGCGCAATCTTGATGCGGTTACCGCAGCGGTATGTGCTTTACCGGATGTATTTACTCCAGTTGACGTTCTAGTTAATAACGCTGGCTTAGCACTCGGCATGATGGATGCCGATGAAGTGTGTATTGAAGATTGGGAGCTGATGGTTGACACTAATATAAAAGGTCTTCTATATTGTACTCGTACAATATTACCTCAGATGGTAAAAAGGGGTAGTGGGCATGTGGTAAATATTGGCTCGATCGCTGGTTACTGGCCATATCCTGGAAGTAATGTTTACGGCGCTACTAAGGCTTTTGTTCGCCAATTTTCTTTAAATTTACGTGCTGATTTAGTTAGCAAAAACATTCATGTCACTGATATAGAACCTGGTTTAGCAGAAACAGAATTTTCTGAAGTAAGATTCAAGGGCGATAAAAAAAAAGCAGCAGACATCTATAGAGATGTTAGTCCGATCAAGCCTGATGATATTGCAGATGCAGTATTTTGGGCAGTCTCTCGACCACGAAACATCAACATAAATAGGATTGAGATTATGGCGGGAGCTCAGGCTTTTTCACCGCTTAATATAGTTCGTGGGCTGAAATAATTAGTTACTTAGAATAGCAACTTTTGCTTGATGAGTTTTAAATAACAATAAGCATATTGCTATAATCCTATTTAGTATAATGGTGGCATTATAAATTCAGTATGTTAGTAATTTTCATATTTATATAGTTATATTGAAATAATATAGTTATTTGCAAATTAAACACCTCCTAGGTCAAAAGCATTTAATTATTAAATGAGCCTAAAATTTAATTAAATTATTTTAGTAAACCTACAAAGGTAATTTTTGTTACGCCTCTACTTTGGAAAAAGTTTTTAAGTAATATAAACATATGGGCTAAAAAGGTAGTAACATATAACCATTTTTTGTTCTGTCCTCTAACTAAAAGATAATTATTATCAATTATTACTTGAATATTAATCCGTTACTTCAGGTAGTGAGCAAATTAACGAATCCAAAGCAAATTACTTGATACTAGTTGCGGTAGATTATGTTCTTCAGGCAATCATTTATTCTATTAACATTAATATCAAATGTTGATATTACCATTTAGCCACCATTACAAATACAAGATTGACTTTTAACATAATCCTATACGCCACACTTTCGCCAACTAATGTAAATTAAGCATATTACATTAGAAATTAATGGTACTATTTTGCACTTAGCCCTCTAAAGATATTTTTTTGAGAATATAGAAACTATATAACTAATCGTTACTCTTTAGCTAAGTAGAATAAACTTTTTTATTTGCTCAATTTAAAATTAACTAATTTGATAAATTATCAATTTTATTCATTTATTAATCGAAAACGAGTTATTATTTTATAAATAAATATTAACTCGTTTTCGATTAAAAATTAATTAATTTCTATAATGATGGCTATAACAGGTGATTGTCTAACTAAGAATAGGTTTATGCTTATACTAATGTAAACTTACAAAGCTTGTTGCCTGTTAGGATGATTTTTATATATTATACTATTTAAAGTATTGGATTGATTTATGGGCGTTCCACAGATATTTATTGATGGTAATACCGGTGCGACTGGTATGCTAATTCGTGAGCGATTGCTTGCTCGTAATGACATAGGACTTATATCCTTGGAAGATCAACAGCGCAAGGATCTTAAGTATCGGATTGAAGCGCTATATGCATGCGATATTGCTTTTCTATGCTTGCCAGATGAAGCTGCTAGACAGGCAGCATCAATTGCTAAAAAATCAAATGCTAAGTTAATTGATGCTTCTAGCGCGCATCGTACCGATGAGTGTTGGGTTTACGGTTTTGCAGAATTTAAGGAAGGTCAACGTGAAGCCATCATGACGGCCAATCGTATTTCTAACCCCGGATGCTATGCCACAGGCGCTGTAGGCATACTTGCGCCATTAATCAAGGCTGGCTTGCTACCAATCGACTATCCTTTTACAATTAATGCAATATCTGGCTATACTGGAGGGGGCACATCTCTTATCACAAGATATGAATCAGAAGCTGCAGAGAACTATAAGCCTGACCCATTCTGGCAGTACGGGTTAAACCTAAATCACAAGCACGTGCCAGAGATTACCAACCGACTTGGTCTCGTTCATCCGCCAATTTTTCAGCCAGCAGTTGCTAATTACGCGCAGGGCATGCTGGTCAATGTACCGTTAGCTTTATGGCAGATAGATAGACAACCTACTGCACGATCACTTCATGAAATCTTATCAGAACATTATAATAACAGTCGCTTTGTACGTGTCGCTTCACTTACTGAGACAACAAAATTGCAAGAGCTAAATCCGCAAGCACTAAACGGCACTAATTTAATGGAAATATTTGTATTATCTGACGATAATACCAGACGCGCAGTAATTACTGCGCGTCTGGATAATCTTGGCAAAGGCTCTTCCGGTGCCGCTGTGCAGAACATGAATTTACTACTTGGCATACCAGAAGATGCTAGTATCTCGATGTCAGCTTAAACATAAAAAAGTTAAATTATTTTTGAAGTAAAGTGTGTATTAACTTATTTAATTATTGCTGTTTAACATTTGTTATTACTGTTTTGCTATTGGCGAATGCTATATTAAATTAGCATCAACTTGTCAGTTTTTCTAGATTAAAGCTGAAAAGCAATATTTAATTGTACACTTGTACATATTTACAGATACCAAGACTAAAAATCTTATTTGACTGTGATCGTTATCAACAGTGCTTTCTTAATTATACCAGTTAACTAAGGAAGTAAAATTAGCGTTATATTAATTTTTTATAATAGCTTGCTTGATGACAGTTCATATACACTTTTAATTTTTATCGTATAATAATTTAACATAAGTATTACCAACATGTAGATCTATAGCTAACCAACTATAATATTAGCATATAAAATACAAACTTTCACGAGTTTTAGCGCAGTCAAGAGAGAACATTCGTCAATTGCAACAATTTTTGTAGCATACTTAGGTATGGTAATCGGATTAATAAATCTATCCAGTATTAATTCAGCATAATAGTATTTTTCAGGTACGATAATTAGCTTTTAAATTAAGAAGAATGTAGACAAACCAAGGAATAATTATACACGTAATTTTAATCTTTTTGTATATAAATTTGTAGTGGCTAATCCAAAATTTGACCAGAATGCGTCGCATGCATGTAGACAAATAGCAAAGCTATTGCATTGATAATGCATATAAATTATAATACTCAAGTGAAAAAGACGTCATTTGGCATAGTTAGGATTATCTTATTAATCGATAAGATCTATTTTTGGTTATATAACTATTAACCAATGTTATATTTTTAGTTAGACTTTCCATTATGCTAAAATTTAAATCATAGAAAGTTTTATGTTTTTTGATTTTTTAAATCAAATTGCAAGAATTGATATAGTTTTTCCGCTGTAGCTATGGGTCACTAAAAAATATAAAAAACTATAATATGTTAGCTATACCATATCAAAATGACAATTTATCTTTTTCGCTTAAAAAGTTTTAGCATATTAATTGCTTTAATTAACTACTTAATTCAATATATTCAAGCATATTTTTTGCTCAAGAATACTTTAAGCAGAGCTTCATAATATATGAACTCCGAATAAAATCAGACAAATAGTCACAGGAATAAGTTTAATCGTTTACAGACAAAATACTTGCTAAGTTAGCGAATAGCTAATTTTGTACAAAGATAAATTGACGCTAAACTATTAAATAATTTTATTAACTAATAGTATTGTACTATTAAGGTTATCTTAGTTTAATGCTATGAAATTTGATGTATTCATTGGAATAATCAGAGTATGGTACAAAAATTATAATGCGGTATAGAAKCACCGATAATTAAACGTTAATAATAATAAACTTGACTTATAATGTCTTTGTGCTTTGACAATATATAAACGTTAAGCTAACTGTTTAATTAAACAGCTTTATATCAATATATAAGAAATGTCATTTTATATTTAAAAGGATATATTTTTGCTTAAAAAATCAATTGTTGCTTACAATTACCAATAAAACAAATGGTGTATAATAGTACTCCTCTCTTGTTGATTGACGGTTGCTTTCGAGTATCGATAAAATAAATGAAGAAAAAGTTTTTGCCATACTAGTAAGTAAATACTCAATAATCCCATGGGTTTAAAATCATTGATTGTTTTAATATAAAAGCTGAATTTTAGATTCAGTTAGTTAATTAACTAAAATAACAATCACAAGACTTTATACCGTTCATCACATAGATTAATCGTAGTATATTAGAAGAAACAAAGCCCAATATATTCTTCTTGACAAGGGTTTTTAGCCTATCATCGATTAGTGATAGATACTTACTGCGAATGCACTTCGTATCTAAAAGAGCGCAAGTAAGTTCTTATACAAAATGCTTAATATCTCATTCATTATTTCTAATATTATTTGATCTACTTTTTACCACTGGCTAATACTGGTATGACTGATATGTCATCAGCTATAAGAAGCTGCTACGTACTAGCGGCAATGCCTTCAGATAAAAGGTTTTCCAGCTAACAATCAAAATAAAAGTAGATACCAGTTAGTTATTATATAGTTTAAAAAATTATTATTGATGCTAATCAGATACGAAAAGATTTTTATTAATATGTAGTCTGCACTTGCTTATCTACAGATATTAATGTTAGCATCTTACACACAATCATTTTATGGTAAAATCGCACATCAACTCTAGTATGCACTAGACCTTAGCTCAACTCGGTAAGCTAGCAAAGTTTTGTATAAAGTACTCAGTTAAATTGTATCAGCCAAATATAATATATTTGTGAGCTCAATAAGCTTTCAGAGTCTTTAAATGTTAAATTTGCTAGCAAATTTATGAGTAAACAAACTATATTTAGGCACTCTATGTAAAAGTTTGTTTATAGATCCAATAAGAGATTAATTTTGCCAATACAGATATCTTAGAACATAAAAAATTTTAATCTGAGATCTTTTGTTCATACCTCTATTCCGTTGAAGAAATCAACCATAGTTTGAATCACAGCGCGATTATCATCTTCTAGTCCTATGGATATACGAATAAACTCGTGTTTACCATAGTCAGACATGCTGCGTACTATGATCCCGCGTTTAGCTAAATATTCTCTTGCTTGTTTAGGTAGGCGGATAATAAAAAAGTTAGCAACAGATGAATAAGGCTTCATGCCTAACTTCTTAAATTCATTCTGTAACCAAGGCAGCCATACTGCGTTATGGTCTACGGATTTTTTCTGAAATTTTAAATCATTTATAGCCGCAACTCCTGCCAGCAATGCTGGAGTATTTACACTGTAAGGGGGTTTTACCGCATAAAGGGTATTAGCAATATCAGCGGAGCAATATGCCCATCCAAGACGTAATCCTGCCATGCCATACATCTTAGAGAAAGTACGTAACATAACTGTATTATCGTTCTGTTCCACCAGATCTATCCCAGCACTGTAATCATGTATCTGAACATATTCGGCATAAGCTGCGTCCAAAACGAGCAAAACTCGCTGAGGTAGTTCAACACGCAGACGTTTTAACTCCTTGTTTGAGAGATAAGTACCGGTCGGATTGTTAGGGTTTGCTAAAAATACAATCTTGGTGCGACTAGTAATACGTTCTAAAATCGCATCTACATTTGCGGTATAATGATTGTCTGGCGCCGATACTGGTATGCCACCGGCAATTTTAATTGCTGTGGGAAACTGTAAAAAGCCATATTGAGTATGGATTGCTTCTTCGCCCGGCTCCAAATATGCTTGCGTTAACGCACGAATCAGCTCATCCGAGCCACATCCTAAAACTATTCGCGAAGGATCATTAATTCTATATCTCACTCCTATTGCCTCAACAAGTCCCGATGTGGATTCAGCCGGATAAGTATGAATTTTTGAGCCTATTCCAGACAGAGCCTTTATAGCCTTTGGTGATGGACCAAGTGCACCTTCATTAAGGTCTAGACGGATAATTCGACCATGACTTCTGGAACAAATAATCGGCCTATGAGTTTCTAGTTTTGAAACAACTTCTTTGGGAACTACGCTAGGAATGAAAAAAACTCCTCATTTTTAATTAGCATAAATTAATATTGCACTTAAACAAAAATTCTTCGACTTATACTTACTCTATAAGTTGGCAAGCAAAAGAACGACAAAGCTAGGGGCACGTAGCGAAGAAATTTAATCGATAAGCAAAACAATTTAATCAGTAATCAAAATATATTAATATTCTACTGCTAATACGAAGATATTCTCATGCTCAATTTGAATTTTACCTTTGAACAAAAATAAAAATTCAAATACGCGTTTTGCTAAACAGAGTCATAATCATTTATTCATTGATAAATTAAGCAACTCAAAATTTTTAAATTCTAGTGGATCTCCAACTATTGAATAACTCAATGCTAATATGAGTTACATACCCCATCAAGGTAACCAAAATTTGATCTTCAAGCAAGAAGTTAATAACCTTAGTAAATACTCTAACTTATAATATAAGTATACTTAATAATTAAGTATAAATTATCCGCCAAGTTTACTTTGCTATAGCTTATCAAAAAGTATGAGAACTTAAAAACTGCTAATAAAAGTCAAATACATGAAAACATAAACTATTGGAAGTAAAAGTCAGCTAAAATTTACCGACCAATTTATATCATACTGAACAGACTATTACTTCGAATCACTGGATTAATATCCGCTAACTTATAAAAAACGTGAATTATAACATTAACTAAAGTAAAACTCAAGCAAAATTGATATGCCTTATTTTACTACATTAATCATAACTTGTGCTCTACGATTTAATTAAAGCTTTTGCCGGATTAATATATTACCTTAAGTATATTAATATTACCTTAAGTATATTACAAGGCTCTAAAATAGCAACAATAACTTCAGATTGAAGCGAATAATTTTTTAAAATCGCTACTGCCGCGATAGATTTGCAAAATAACTTATGTGCAGCAATTTTTGTATTGGGCATAATTAAATACCTAAAAACAGGCTAGTGAGAACTTCACGAAACTATTAATCCTAATAAACAAAACTTATCGCTGGGCATATTAAACTGATGGGGTTTATCATTCTAAAATTGTTAAATATAGACTAAGAAATATGGATGCATTAGGTATAATCTTCCCTTTTTAGTATAATGTTTTACACTTATTAGAGGAATCTCAAAGTGTTTTTGTGTTAATGCAAAATTATTTCGATATAACTTTATTAAACTGGGGAATAGACTAATGCTCTATAATGATTAATATTTCTGCATAACTAATTTGATACTTTTAGTATAACTCAAAATATTTGTTTTAAAGATTTAGTGTGTTTAATACAAAACCTACTAAGATCATTTTTATTTACTAAATATATCCTAGTTTTAACTAATGAATGATACTCTAATCGATCTAGTACTAAAACTAATATTTAACTTTATTCTTTCTTCAGTATTTGCAATTTAAGAGCAAGCAAAAATTAACCATAAGCCTTTCTTAAAAAACTTTAAGATTAAGAAAAATTCTGTAACAGCCTTATGACTTAGAACTCTTAGCTCAGTACTACTGGTTGCTCTTGCCGCATTTATTTAACTCCTCAATACATAGAGCAATGTATGATTCCATGCAAAAATTTGCAGTCTATGTATTTTACTCCATCAAATTAGCTTGATTTTAACCGTAATATTATGGCAGACTGAACATCATGCTCAAGAACAGATGTTGCTTAAGTTAATACATACCGACATTTCATAAAAATTAAAATACGACGAAGGCATCCATGCGCAAATGTTTAAATTTTTTAAGAGATTTGCAACTTAATTAAGATTTTTTATTAAAAAGATTAATCTCTAGAACAAGTATGGAAAAGCTAATATTGCCGCTTCCCTCCAGGTTATAAAGATATATTTAAGTAATTTGCAGTATTACTTTCTAGCTATATAATTTAAAAGCAGTCAAACATTTCCCAGCTATGAGATTTTTAAAATAATGAAAACTCACAATCGCCCTCTCTCGCCACATTTACAAATCTATAAGCCTCAGCTTACTAGTGTTATGTCGATTTGCCATCGCGCTACAGGAGTTGCACTAGTAGCAGGTGCTTTATTGCTAGTTTGGTGGGTAATTGCCGCTGCCGTAGGGCCAGAGGTGTTCGATAAGGTTCAAAAGTTCTTAACTTCTTGGCTAGGCATACTAATTTTATTCATTTTTACTTGTACGCTTATGTATCACCTATGTAATGGCATCAGACATCTATTCTGGGATGCTGGCTACGGGTTTCGTTTAGAGGATGTGTATAAGTCTGGATGGATTACTTTGTCTATAGCAGTCCTACTAACTTCTATAACCTGGATCTTTGTAATCATTTTAAGGACAACAGTTATTTAGATAAATTGCCACACGGACTGATGTTAAAGTTTATTTTAAAGTATATATTTGGAGCAAATACAACATATGGAGTATATTAAAGGCGGCAAGCATCACTGGTTGATGCAACGAATTACTGCCATAGTACTAGTGCCTTTTATCCTGTGGTTCGTGATTTCTGTGGTAAGTTTGACAAAAATGGACTACGCTAGTGCCAGAGATTGGATCGGTTCTACTTCAGTAGCTATAACCTTAATATCTTTAATCATCTTATCGTTTTATCATGCTCAACTTGGTCTTCAAGTGATTGTTGAGGATTACGTACATACCAAGAGCGCAAGGCTTGCAATACTAGTCTTAATGAAATGCGCACTAATTTTTGTAGTGATTTCTGCAATATTCGCTGTATTAAAAATTGCTTTAGGGCGTTAATGTCATGAACTCCTATTCAATTATTGATCACCAATATGACGTAGTTGTGGTTGGTGCAGGAGGCGCTGGTCTTCGGGCAACTTTAGGCATTTCTATGAAAGGTTTAAAGACTGCCTGTATTACTAAAGTTTTTCCTACCCGTAGCCATACAGTAGCTGCTCAGGGTGGTATTGGTGCAGCACTTGATAACATGGGTGAAGGGGATAACTGGAAGTTTCATATGTACGATACCGTTAAAGGATCCGATTGGCTTGGTGACCAAGATGCTATTGAGTATATGTGTCGTAATGCTATCCCAGCTGTTATCGAGCTGGAACATCTTGGTGTGCCATTCTCGCGTACTGAGAATGGCGAAATATATCAGCGCTCGTTCGGTGGTCATACTTTAAATCACGGTAAATCAATAGCTAAACGTGCTTGCGCTGCTGCAGATCGAACCGGTCACGCAATTCTGCATACCCTATATCAGCAGTCACTACGCAATAAAGTCGATTTTTTTATCGAATATTTTGCCCTTGATCTTATCATGAGTGAGAAAGATGAGTGTGTTGGTGTTATGGCTTTGTGCTTAGAAGATAGTACTATTCATCGCTTTCGCGCACATCAAACCGTACTGGCTACTGGTGGTTATGGCCGTGCCTACTTTTCTTGCACTTCAGCTCACACCTGCACTGGTGACGGTAATGCAATGGTATTGCGTGCCGGCTTACCACTACAAGATATGGAATTTGTACAATTTCATCCAACTGGAATATATGGTTCTGGATGCTTGATAACAGAAGGTGCACGTGGTGAGGGGGGATATCTGACAAATTCTGATGGTGAGCGCTTTATGCAGCGCTATGCGCCAACAGCTAATGACCTAGCTTCTCGCGACGTAGTTAGTCGAGCTATGACTATTGAAATTAATGAAGGTCGTGGTTTTGGTCCAAATGGTGATCACATTATGCTACACTTGGAGCATATTAGTCCAGATGTTTTGCAACAGCGTTTACCTGGCATATCGGAAACAGCTAGAATTTTTGCTGGCTCTGATATTGCTAAAGAACCTATACCAGTATTACCAACGGTTCACTACAATATGGGAGGAATCCCGACCAACTGTCACGGAGAAGTGATTTATCCAAGCGCAGAAAATTCTGACTGTGTAGTCCATGGTCTTATGGCAATTGGTGAGGCAGCTTGCGTATCAGTGCACGGAGCGAACCGATTAGGAACAAACTCTCTGCTAGACATTATCGTATTTGGTCGTGCCGTTTCCCATCGTATTGCTAATATATTACAGCCTGGTAAAGTTCATAAATCAATCACTAAAGATGCTTCGGATAGGGCAATTGCACGTCTTGATCGTATTCGTAATGCAAAAGGAGATTTGCGTGCTGGCGAGGTGCGGCTTAGTATGCAGCGCACAATGCAAAAACATGCTGCAGTGTTTCGTTCCACGGAGCTCATGGATAAAGGTAGAGAAAAGTTGAAGGGGGTAGCTAGTCTGATATCTAACGTCAGTGTTAACGATAAATCGTTAATCTGGAACACTGATCTTATTGATATGATGGAATTAGATAATTTAATGAGTCAAGCAATTGTTACTCTCACCTCTGCTTTCTTACGTAAAGAAAGCAGAGGTGCCCATGCTCATGAGGATTTTCCTAATCGTAATGACGAAAACTGGATGAAACATACGGTTATGTGGTTAAACGGTAAAAATGAAACTACTGTTGCTTATCGCGAAGTCCACATGCATACGTTTTCGGATGATGTAAAAGTAATCCCACCTGTTGATCGCGTTTATTAACTGATCTCCTCTAACCTAATATCCTAATAAATGAAGGAAATGTACTGATGGGCTGGTTGAATTTTTCCAAGAATGCAAAAATTAGCGTTGGTCATACTTATAAAGCGCGAAAAGGGGGAGTTCGAATTAAGAATTTTAAAGTTTATCGTTATGACCCTGATAAAATACCCAACCCCAGGTTAGATACTTATGAGATAGATCTTGATAATTGCCAGCCGATGGTACTTGATGCACTGATTAAAATTAAAAACGAGATTGATACAACTTTAACTTTTCGCCGTTCTTGTCGCGAAGGTATATGTGGTTCTTGCTCAATGAATGTCGATGGAACTAATACACTTGCTTGCTTAAAGTCGATCTCTGATATAAAAGGTGACGTCTATATTTACCCACTACCGCATATGCCAGTTATTAAAGATCTAGTTCCAGATCTATCATCAGCCTACGAACAGCTTACTTCTATCAAGCCTTGGTTACAAGTTGATAAACCACATTCTATTGCCAAAGAGCACAAGCAGTCTCCGCGGGAACGCGATAAGCTTGATGGGTTGTGGGAGTGTGTCTTATGTTTTTGCTGTTCTACCGCGTGTCCGAGCTACTGGTGGAATAGCAAAAGTTTTCTCGGTCCAGCAGTGTTGCTACAGGCTTACCGCTGGATTTCGGATAGCCGCGATAAGCAAACAGAGGAGCGATTGAATATGCTCGATGAACCTTTTCGCTTGTATAGGTGTCATACAATTATGAATTGTACTAATACATGTCCCAAGGGTTTAAATCCAGCTAAGGCGATTGCAGAGGTGAAAAAGCTTTTGGTACTGCGAAAGTAAATAAACCAGAATGGTAATTGTCTTGACGATAAACTTACGTCTAATAGTTTTGCTAACTTTTACAACTATTTGTTAGTCAATGTGGGTGATGCAGTTAGCCGAGAATGGAAAGCGAGCAATGCGCAAATTCTATCTGCAATATACGTATTTTACGATGATTAATTGTATAATTTCTCTTAATTATAGAAAGAACAAATCTTTAGACGATAAAAGTAATTTCTAATACCCTTAAGTATCTTAATATGCACTACTTTTGATTAATTTAAATAATTAAGTGATAGTCACATGGTGTCAAAATCTTAAAGGATGCCAATTAATAAAACGAAAGCTAACATCTTGTGGTGTTTTTTATCTGTATTCGTTCTCCCTCAAGAAGAATCCTTCAGTGATAGGTATAGCGAATTAGTTAAAATAGACTAATTATAAATATAAAATTCAGCAAGTTTGCGTAAATGATGAGCATAAAAATCCTCAGTTAAGAATAATATTAAATTATTTAATCTTTCGGATTGCTCATTCAAAATATAATAAAGCTAGAAATTTTAGCAAATTTTAAGTTGCACTATATGCAACAATTATATTGGTTAATCGTCTAGCTATATCTCATACATAGTATATATCGATTATTTAACAAATACAGTTAGTTTTTGTCTATAATTTCTTATCTTGCTACTAAGGCTATGCAAGCTTTTATATTGCTGATAATTAAAGCGCAGATAGCCAATTTATAGCTAGAATATTAACTACGACTAATATAAGTTATAGTTATTCTCTAGATTATTGTTTTTATTAACGTTTGATTATAGGGATAATGGATCGATTCTTATAATTTTATAAAATTATTAAAATTAATCCTTGCTTTGGACCAGATTAATAATGTATCATCATAATCGGAAGGTTAGCTTGGGCATGCTATTCGCCAACTCGGTCAGATCCGGAAGGAAGCAGCCGTAACGATTGTTAGTGTGGGTCACTGCTAATCTTCCACCTTTTCAATGAAAGGTTTACGATTATATAAAATACATCGTTTTATTTACTATAGTTATTAAGTTAATGGACATTTTCTCATTGCCTGGGTTAGCTTTGTATTGAGTGAATACTTGGTTTTAGCGCGTAAGTACAGGCCTCAGACGTTTGACGACCTTATAGGCCAAGATGTCTTAGTGCGTACTTTACGCAACGCATGCAAGCATGATCGTTTACACCATGCTTTTATGTTGTTTGGTGTGCGTGGAGTTGGTAAAACTACTACAGCCAGAATTATAGCTAAAAGTTTGAATTGTGTCGGTCAAAGTGTAGATGATCGGATAAGAATGCAGCCATGTGTTGTTTGCCATAATTGTCGTGCTATTGCTGAAGGTAGACACATAGATGTGTTAGAAATGGATGCAGCATCTCATACTGGTGTAGATGATATACGCCAGCTGATAGAAAATGCTCGATATCGTCCTGTGGCAGGTCGTTATAAAATATATATCCTAGACGAAGTCCATATGCTATCCAAAAATGCTTTTAATGGACTGTTAAAGACGCTTGAAGAACCACCTGAACACGTGAAATTTATCTTTGCCACTACTGAAATTCGTAAGGTTCCAACTACGATTTTATCACGCTGTCAGCGATTTGATTTAAGAAGAATAAGTATTAATCTATTAATAAAATTGTTTGAAAAGGTTTGCCATAATGAAAAAATTGAGGCAGAATTTGATGCGTTAAAATTATTGGCTCGCGTTGCCGATGGATCTGCTCGTGACGCTTTATCGCTTCTAGATCAGGCTATCGCACTTAATGCTAATTTAATTACGCTTGATGATACGCGTCAAATGCTTGGTCTAATTGACCGTATACGAATTTATGAAATGTACCAAGCAATTATGGCAGGTAAAATTTTAGATGCTCTCAATATTTTATCAAAATTGTATGAGAATGGCGCTGACCCAGTTATAATAATACAGGATCTAATGGAGGTAACTCATATTGTTACTTGCATAAAAATTGCCCCTGAAGCGGCTGTAAATAACAACCTAAGCGAAGCGGAGAGAGAACAAAGTATAGCCCTAGCAAAAGTAATGAGGATGTCCTCCCTGACTATGGCTTGGCAAATGTTGGCAAAGGGAATTAGCGAGGTTCAAGCATCTTCTCTGCCAATTGCCGCAGTAGAGATGATTATTATTCGTATTGCTTATAGCGCTGAATTACCTGAGCCACTTGATTTGATGCGAATGATGCACGATAAGAAAATTTTGCCCACAGATGTTACATACGAAACTACAAAAACACAAACTCATTTACCAACATACGCTTCATCAATACCTATTGAAACAATCGATATGCCATCTAATGCCTCTAGCAATATTGCCGTTGATGATAGCAGAAATGATTTTGATAACTTAAATTATGAAACGTCACAATGTAGCAAAAATGTTATCTCAGATTCTAGCGTAGCTGATGTACATCCTGACAAAAAATCATTAGCTTACAATCCAAATAAAATATTGGATCCAATGCCTGTCGACTTTGCTGGAGTGGTTAAATTAGCATTCCAGAGAGGCGAAACGATTTTGGGAACTACATTAGTAACTAATGTGCATCCGGTGCTTGTTAAGCCAGGTCGCTTAAAGCTTCGTCCGCAGGGAAGTATCGACCATCATCATGTTTTTAAATTGCTTACTCAATATTTGCAATGTTGGACTGGCAAGAAGTGGGTTATCGAAATTTCTAACGAAAAAGGTAGCCCAACAATGATGGAACAAAATGAAGCACAATTAGCTGCTATACAGAGTGAATTTGCAGCTTACCCCTTAATTGCTAAGGTATTAAAATTGTTCCCTGGTGCAGAAATAGACAATATGACAGATTTTATTACAGAGATACTAGTAGAAAGAGGTGCTTTGTAAATTGACATAACAAATGAAAGTATTCTTATCTACACTAGGGGAATTTATGATATTTATACATGATAAAACGCTATCTGCAGTAATAAGATGAGAGATATATAATTCAATTAAAAATAAATTAAGCCGCATTACAAGTGATAGAGAGTTAGTTAATGTAGGATAAAATAAAAATATATGCTAACAATTAAAGCATTAGTCTGATGCGAGAAATAATTTTTTATGATTGCAAAATACACTACTTTTTGCTCCAATACTTTGGGATTTGGAGAATAGCCCAATGTAGACTATGGGATATGACGTTTGTGCCATGAACAAATACATAACTTGTGTAATTTGATGTAGTAGAAGAAATAATGAATCATAAAGCTTGCTATCGTGTGCAATATAGATTTAATAATTATTATTAAATCTATATTGCGTAAGTTACTTTTGAAGAGCAATACTTTAAACTTATTTTACGAAGATGTTTTGCCGCAAAAACTAAATAACTAAGTTTATGTTAACAGTAACTAACTTGATATCTCTTAGAGTAGATTCAAAAGCAACTAACGCCTATAAAATATCCTAGATTCTATCTAATAGTTCAGCGGTAAATAACATATGTCTAAAAAATAATATAATAATCATTAGCTAATAAATTATAGAAAATAATTTGAGATGAATTATATGTAACATTCTACTTTGTTTAACATCCTCGTAATTTACTAGTAGTATAAAATGAGTATATTAAAATATTATTTCAAACAAAGTATTTTAATATACTTGCATACTTAAATTGTATTAACAAATACTAGATTAAATTCAGTTAAATCGTTTAGAATAAGTTAAATAAACTAATCACTACTGGACGATTTACTTACTTATCAAGTAGCGTTAGTTTTTGATGAATAAAGGGCATTATTAACTTATTATAGTACTTACGAATAATTGCTATTAATTGTGATTAAAAATTGATAGTGTAGTTTGTAAACTACTTGTTATGAGTATTTAGATAATATATGGTATTCCATCCTATTTAATGTCCTCTATGGCATAAATATTTTAATCGAAGGCTGCCATGGGCCGGATCCTTATTATCTAACTAAGCTTTCTGTGCCGATAAATGATTGTCTAATGAGAAAGATTTTGCTAATCTTACTTAGTTTTTAAGCAATAGATTAAAAATTATTAGGTAATACTGTACGAGCTGAATTATTGCAAAATTTAGAGTAATTTACTTGAGAGAGATACCGTAACGATATTAAAACAACAAATTATATAGCTGTCTTTTCATGACATTCACTGTCCTAAGTGAAAAATAGGTAAAATATAATTGTCTAGCGTAAAATTTATTTGTCTTGATTTGCAAAAGCATTACTAAAAGTAAACTAGATCTTTTTTTATCAGGTATCAACTTATATAACCTAAAAGAAATTTATTAGCGTTTCGCGCAATGAATAATAAAACTTTATTACGTGTTTACCGATGTGATACTCAAACTAAAGCTGACAACAATTCTTATTGTTTTATAATTAATTAATAATAAAATATTTGCTTGCTTTTAGCTTTTCTAATTAGAATGCTTTGCTAAGAATTTGTATATTATATTTTGTAAAAAAAATGGTGTAGGCTCATTTTATTGCAAGTTCTCACTAAGACTAATGCCTAGAATTTCATTTTTTAAAGTTAAAATTTGAATAACTTTATGCTAAAAATAAACAATCTTGTATATTGCTTAATTTTATATTAATAATTTTTTTAAAAAATTTTGTAAATAAAGATAGCAACGTCTCAACTTATCTTCGCAACGCTAAATTAATCAGCTGGGATAGCATTTCGCTTAGTCAACTATAAACGCAAAAAATTTATACTTTATCGATTATGTGATGTTTAAATTTTTTGTTGATGCTCAATGTATTTAAGTTATTAGTTGTCTTTATATATTTATTTCCACTACTGACAAGCAGACATTTAATGGCTAATTAATAACTTTAGATTGCCTAAAATTTGCTAAAAAGATAAAAATGTGCAATTAGACATTAAATATTTTAATTTAGGTTGTTTAAGTAAGCAAAATCCATAAATAAAACCCTTATATCTTGTCATAGATCAATCAATTGAGAATACAAACAACTTTATATTATTTATAAGTATTTTTTAAGGCATTTGGATATCGAATGGAATAATACTGCTATATTTATCGCTAATTTCAAAGAGATTTTATTGAGGAATAGTTATGCGCAATCGCACAGAAGCTCTTAAAGTGCAGAAGATAGATGCTATTTGCGCTATGGTTAACGATCGTTTGCATGGTGTAAAAGCAAACATGGTGGAAAAATTTTTACGCCAGTTTTTTGCTAACGTTGCACCGCAAGACTTGATCGATGAAGAAGTGGAAAATATTTTTGGAGCTACGATTGCGGTATGGAACTACGGTCGAGAGCGCAAACCAAATCAAGCCCGTATCCGAGCTTACAATCCACGTTTTGAAGAAGTTGGTTGGCAATCTTCTCACACTATTATCGAGATAATAAATGACGATATGCCGTTTCTAGTAGATTCTGTAACTGCTGCCCTTAATCGTCGTGAGATTACTGTACACCTTATTATCCATCCGATTATTCGTGTCATACGTGATGAGCATGGCCTAGTACGAACCTTATTAGATAAAAATAGCAATGCTGAATGTGCAATTGCTGAATCTTACATGCATTTGGAGGTTTCAGAACAAACCTCTAGCGATGCTTTAGCAAGTATCGAAGAAGAATTAGCTCATGTCTTGCAAGATGTACGCTCAGCAGTTGAAGATTGGCAAGCTATGCGTAGAACCATGATAAGCGTAGTTATCGAGCTAGAAAAATTATCACCTAAAAATAACAGGAAGGATGATCGAGAGGAAATTTGTGCATTCTTACGCTGGGTTGAGGATAATCATTTTACCTTCCTTGGTTATCGTCAATATGATTACATAGGAACTGGCAATGATCTGCACATGGAAGTTGTGAATAATAGCGGACTTGGCATCATACGAGCACCTGAAGTCAGTGTATTTGATGGGTTGAGAGAGATTGGATCTTTGCCATCGAAAGTCAAGGGATTTTTGCTTGATTCTGGCCTGCTTCTAGTTATGAAGGCAAATAAAGTTTCTACTGTGCACCGTTCTGTTCCTCTTGAATCTATTGGTATCAAAAAAATCGATGAATTTGGGAAAGTAATAGGAGAGCATCGATTTATTGGCCTGTTTACATCTGTCGCTTACAATGAAAGTCCAAAAGCAATACCTCTACTACGTCAAAGAGTAAAAAATATTGTAAAGCGTGCTGGGCTTAGACCAGCAAGTCATGATGAAAAAGCTTTGATTAATATTCTAGAAACTTACCCTCGCGATGAGCTATTTCATGCCAACGAAGAAGATTTATTTGAAATCTCGATTGGCATATTGCATCTACAAGAAAGACAAAAAATTGCGCTATTTGCTTATCCTGATGCATTCGAGCGCTTCGTAACCGCTTTCGTCTTCGTACCGCGAGATCAGTACAATACTCAGCTTCGCCAAAATTTTCAAATGATTCTATCTACAGCATTTAACGGTGAAATAACCTCGTTCTATACAATGATATCAGATAGTGTACTAGCTCGTTTGCAGTTTATAATCGCTACTACACGCGGGAAAATTCCTGAGGTTAATATTGATGATCTGGAGCAGCGATTAATTGATGCGGGACGAAGTTGGGGTGATAAATTGCATAACGTTATGATTGCAGATATGGGGGAAGAAGCATCTGTAAAATTTCGCCATCGCTACATTACAGCTTTCCCGACTGCTTATAAGGAATCATATCTTCCTCATGCTGCAATTTTAGACATCGAAAGAATGGAAGAGTTGCATAACGAAGAAACACTCGGTATTAACCTGTTCCGGCCTATTGGGGTAGATGATGATGTGCTACACCTAAAATTATTTCATGTCAATAAGCCAGTGTCGCTTAGTGACGTTATGCCAATGTTGGAGAACATGGGCGTGCGTGTACTTTCAGAAGTACCATTTGAAATAGAAGGCAGCGGCATGAAACATCCAATTTGGCTGCACGATTTTGAAATGCGTTTACGAGGAAATAACGAATGTGAACTTGCAAATATAAAAAAGCCCTTTGAAGAGGCTTTTGCTGCTGTATGGGATAATCGAACAGAAAATGATGGATTTAATGGTTTAGTCCTCAATGCTGGTATGACATGGCGTGAAATTACTGTCATTCGCGCTTATGCTAAATATTTACGTCAGACAGCTTTTACATTTTCTCAGGATTATATGGAAGAAACGTTGCTAGCATATGCACCGATCGCACTACTGCTAGTAAAACTGTTTACTGCTCGTTTTAAACCAATGACAACTAAACATGACAGAGAAAAAATTATTGCGGATTTAACAGATAAAATTCATTCGGCTTTAGATAGTGTAACCAACCTAGATCAGGATAGAATAATGCGCCGATTCCTGAATCTAATTTGCAGCACTGTGCGCACTAATTTTTATCAAATGACCGAGAATGGTCAACCAAAAAGCTATATTAGTTTTAAGATTGATAGCCAATCTATACAAGATCTTCCTCTTCCGCGGCCGCTCTTCGAAATATGGGTTTACAGTCCACGCGTAGAAGCTATTCATCTACGTGGCGGTAAAGTAGCTCGCGGTGGCATCCGTTGGTCTGATCGACGCGAAGATTTTCGCACTGAGATTCTTAGCTTAATGAAAGCTCAACAGGTCAAAAATGCGGTAATAGTACCAGTTGGTTCCAAGGGTGGGTTTGTTGTTAAAAGGTTACCGCTAGGTTGTAGCAGAGAAGAAATACAAACTGAGGGAATTGAATGCTACAAGACAATGATAAGCGGAATGTTGGATATTACTGACAATATTTCTAGCACGGATATAATAACACCTCAAGATGTTGTCCGTTATGATGGCAATGATCCATATCTAGTAGTAGCTGCAGACAAAGGTACAGCCACATTTTCTGATATTGCAAACGAAGTATCTCAGAAATATGGTTTTTGGCTAGATGACGCCTTCGCTTCTGGTGGCTCAGCAGGATACGATCATAAAAAGATGGGAATTACAGCTCGTGGCGCTTGGGAAAGCGTAAAACGACATTTTCGAGAACTGGGACATAACATTCAAAGCAGAGACTTTACCGTAATAGGCTGCGGTGATATGTCTGGTGATGTATTCGGCAATGCAATGTTGTTGTCAAGGCATGTTCGTTTGTTAGGAGCGTTTAACCATTTGCATATATTCGTCGACCCAAATCCTGATACTTCTAAGAGTTTTAAAGAACACCAAAGAATGTTTAATTTAGCAAGATCAAGCTGGTCTGATTATAATACTCAAGTAATATCTAATGGTGGCGGAATTTTTGATCGTACGGCTAAGTTTATTAAACTCACACCGGAGATCAAAACAACTTTTGCTATAACTGAAGATGTGGTATCACCCAATGAACTGATATGTACTCTGTTAAAGGCAAAAATTGATCTGCTCTGGTTTGGAGGAATTGGGACATACATTAAGTCTGAACGCGAAAGCAACGCTGATGCATGTGACCGTGCTAACGATCAAATACGTATAAATGCTAGAGAAATTAGAGCTAAGGTGATTGGTGAAGGTGCTAATCTAGCGATTACTCAGCGCGGCCGTATCGAAGCAGCTTTAAGTGGTATCAAATTAAACACAGATGCGATCGATAACTCTGCGGGGGTAGATTGTTCGGATCACGAGGTAAACATTAAAATTTTACTAGGTGCTATAATAGCTGATGGCGATATGACTCTGAAACAGCGCGATAAACTGCTTGAAAAGATGACAAATGATATTGCTGAGCTGGTCTTAGCTGATAATTACGACCAAACTCAAGCGCTCTCTGTTGATTCATACAAAGGCCTTTCGCTAATTGATTATCAAAGCCGGCTGATCCGTAAGCTAGAACGCGGGCATTTAAAATTAAACCGTCAGATAGAATTTTTGCCTGATGATGAAGCAATTATAAACCGGATCTCAGAAGGTAAGGGGTTGACTCGTCCGGAACTAGCTGTTTTGCTTGCTTATGCTAAAATGGAATTGTATGATAATTTATTGGATAGTGATTTGCCAGACGATCCAGCACTAGCTAATGACTTAGCACTATACTTTCCAGAGATACTACGTACAAATTACAGCAAAGCAATTGTTGAGCATCGTCTACGAAGGGAGATTATAGCTACATCTGTCACCAACTCAATGATTAATAAAGTTGGAGCTACTTTCCTCAATGTGATTCATGAACAAACTGCTACTAGTTCAGTGGAGATTGCTCGTGCCTTTATCATTGTGCGTGAAGTATTCAGTATGCGAAAGCTTTGGAGTGCAATTGAAAATCTAGACAATAAAGTTCCCGCAGTGGTGCAAACTAAGATGTTGATCGATATACAGCAGATAGTGGAACGTGGAACTATATGGTTTTTACGCAATGGACGCAGACCACTTGATATTGCTAGCTATGTCAATGATTTCTACCCAGGCGTCAGTGCTCTAAAAAGCTGTTTAATAGAAGTGATTGGCGATACGGAGCGCGATAATCTGAGAACGGTACGCAGCCAGCTGGAAGATAATGCTGTTCCTCAAACTCTCTCTCATGAAATTGCTTCTTTAGAAGTATTATCCTCAGCCTGCGATGTAGTTCGGCTAGCATCATTAACAAAATTAGATGTACGCACAGTAGCAATTATTTATTTTAAAGTTGGAACCAGATTCTCGCTAGATTGGTTGCGTGATAAGGCATTAGAAATGGTATCAGATACTTATTGGCAAAAACAGGCCGTTAATGCTTTAGTGGATGATTTTTATCAACACCAAAGCCACCTTGCTCGTAAGGTATTAGATCACATAAAAATAGACCTTGCAGGCTCAAAGGAGAAATCTCAACAGATGAATGAGCAGCCCAAGAAATTGATGAGTCATAATAACGATGTGATATCTACGGATGATGCTATTTCTTTTTGGAGTACAAATCGCTTGCATGATATAGAACGTACTGATCGATTGCTTTTTGACATTCGTTCAACTGAACATGTTGATCTGGCTATGTTAGCGGTAGCTAATGGGCAGATGCGTTCTCTTTTAGCGCGATAAAATAACTAATAAAAATTAGTTATTTTATGTCTTTTAAATGTTAGTTGTGCTTTTATATGCACTTTATGACGTAATTCTTATAATTATCCAGTTAACTAATTTATCTAGTTAAATTTAAATTTTGCTAATTCAAACAGAAAACTATAAAGCTTCAAACTGAACTTCAATGTATTTTGTTTTGTTTTAGATATTTCAAAAAATACCGAATAAAATAACATGTATTATATTTAGATTATTAATGATATTATCAATTTGATAACTTCAAGCGTTATTTTGTTAAACTAGTTATTTAAAAAATAAATAACGAAAAGCGATATTTATAATAAGAAAGATTATAGTATATTAAGTAGATCTTTCTATTGCTTAAAGCTAACATGCATAATATTACAAAAATTATTTAATTAATTTATAAGTTAAGCTAATATTTGTTGAATAAACTCATTTATTTGCTTGTAGCGTCTAATCGCTTGTTATTAAATTTTATTTTCTATGAATAAAATTGTTATCGCATCCAATAATCTGATATATAAGAATTATAATTTATTGTTTTATTGCGCATAATAATAACGTCATCATCTAACTTTAACTCACCAATTATTACAAATAATAGAAGAATTAATCAATCAAGACTACAAAATTCAACTAACAAAATTAAACAAAATGCTAACAATTAAAGTTGATAATTCTATTTTGTTGCTAACAACAGGCATTTTTCGCTAGTAAAAACAATATACAGCTTAAAAAGTTCTAATCATAATTAAGCTGATTATATTGGATGAGAAGTGGAAGGCTGCATATGAATAAATATCGTATAAATGAGTGTTTATTCATTGTTTAAATTTAATTTAAAAACTAATTAATCTTAGAATGCTATAAGCTATAGTTTTGACACTACATATAGCAATCATAAATTATTCAGATCAACCAGTAATTAATTTAACTAAAAATTAATTACTGGACTACATAGCGTCTAGAATGATTTAATCTTTTTGTACTTTTCTAGGGAAAAAATCATTAAATAAATAACGCTAAAGTGAATTATAGCATAGTAGCTTAGTCCGCCAATGAAATTAATCATTAAAATCTATTATATTATTAATAATGAAGAAACAATATGCAATATTTTGTTATTTAGAATGAGAAACAGATTGTAATTTTCACTTGTTATCATTCTTAATTAGGATGATACACAAGATTTTCTTGTCTATCGATCAAATTATAATAATTAAAAGTATTTTCTTATAATTACTAAGTAATAAGTTAACCAAAGCAAAACCGATTGTTGTTAAAAACGTGAGTTTTAAAATATCAATTAGACGAGTAGTACTCTATTAATAGCAATTAATATTTAAACTCTGTTCCTCTATACAATAATGCTCATTATCTTATACAATAATGCTCATTATCTACAAATCTGCTAAAACTAAAATAATTAATAAACTTATCGATCTGATAATAGATCACAGCTTTACGAGTACAACAAATTCCAGAATACATACTTCTAACGGTATGGATTATACCCTGTTGAATGAACAAATCTAATAATCTTATGGCGTAATGAAAATGGTAAGAAAGAAATAAAAAGGCAATCATTCATGAATCAGCGTAACTATGAGTATCAATTTTGTGTAATTATAGCTCTTATTGCAATAGCAGTTCTTTCGATTTTTTTAGTAAGTTGTTCACCTGCAGGAATTGCTATCGGCGCTGGCGTAGCTGGTTTCAGTGCAGCAAAAACTGAAAATGGTTTCGTTCGAACTATCAATGATAGATTGATTTATTTACAGCTTAATGGCAAATTATTTCAAACTGACTATAATTTATTTCCCCACCTCTCTTTTAGTGTTGATCGCGGAAGGGTATTATTAACAGGTAATGTAGAGAATGCAGAAAATCGAATCATTGCAACACGTTTAGCTTGGAGCGTTGACGGAGTAGTTGAAGTTATCAACGAACTACAAGTCAATAATCGAGCTAGTATAACCAATTTTGCTCTTGATACAAAGATCGGTACTGACCTCCGTTTCCGAATGTTGGCTGACAACAAAATTAAATTTATTAACTACTCAGTAGATGTAGTGAATCAAACTGTTTATATAATGGGAATTGCTCATACCCAGAATGAGCTTAGTCGTGTGATTGCACACGCTCAGGATATACCTTTTGTGAGCGGTATTGTGAATTATGTAATAGTTCAATAGCAGTAATTTCTATTTTACATGTTGATGATGGTCAAGAGTTGAATAAAATAACACTATTTTCTGCTAAATATTACGCTTACCAAGTCAATCGTTTGTAACGCAACAATTAAATCTTATTATCAGATCATTGAATTTTATTAGCTCAAAAACAGCACAAGTCATGGAAATTAATAGTTATACATTAGCAATTTTCCGTTACGCCGAGACTATTCGAGGGAGTAAATAGCTTAATTATAAACCAATATACCTTTTTAGATTTACTTAGAGTATCCGCAAAGTGTATAATCTATTCGCTAAATACATAAATCATTGTAGCTATGCTCTATACATAAAGATTGAATTATGATCTATATTTTGTTAGAAATAGCATTTATTAGTAGAATAGTTAAAACTATAGATAAAGGTTTGAATTATTCTATATTTTTTTCAAATTAACTTCTAACTTAGTTTATTGCATTCAGTATAAAAGATTACTTTTAATTATTACTGTAAAAGGAATTAAGTATTAATTCCAAGCCGATTATTACTAATAATTAATAGCTTAACAAGATTAATAAATTTTTACTGTCTCATGTAATCAATTATTTTTTAAAACGTTCTTTTAGTACGCTAGTTAAAAGATTGCTAACTAACTAATTAATTAATACGACAGTAATCTAATATCAGATTGCGTTTTTTGATTCACTAAGAGTATACTTTTACTTACCGAGCGGTACTCATTGATCCTGATTGATATATAAAGTTCTAGTAGAATTCATACAATTAATTTAATCCAATGAATTAATAATTAAACTAAATTGTTCTTGCTTACTTCTAAGTAGCTATGAAGAATGCGTTAACTATCTTACCATCTGACAGCTATAAACTAAATATTTATTAATATATCTAACTTAGTAACATTATCTATTGATCAATAACTTAGCGTTAGCTAAGAACTGCAATATTTTTAACAGTTTGCGTACTAAGATTAACAAACAAATATTCAGCAAATTAGCACTAAACGCTAATTTATCAAATTACCTATAAAATCAACCAAAGTAAATACTTCTTATGATCAGAGTGATAATAACGGTAAAGTTTTAATATGTTAAAATCAGCACTGTCGTTATACTTAACTAGATATTATTGAATAATAAAAGTGCATTGCTATAAGCAATAAACACAGATTTTATTTATTGATGCCAGAATGCAAAAATAAATCACCGGCTGAAATTACTCGTTTCTTACCATCGACAGTAAGAATTTCTGCTCTGCACTGATCATCTAAACCACAAAATCTACCACTTACATCATCCTCTCGCCTATTGTTGATACAGACGGTGACGAAATTTCCTATCCCTACTAAATTTTTTAACACCGCATCATGAATAGCAACCATGCCCCATTTTAAATAATCCGCTAATCTACGATTGAAATGTCTTGCCAAATCATATGCCAAATATTTCCGATCAATTGTTACTGCTCCACAGCTTTGTAAATCAGTAACAGGATATGGTGGTTTGATACTCAAAGAAGATGCTAAGTTTACTCCGATACCGCAAATTACCCAAGGAGTACTGCCCTTCTCACCGCTCTGTAATAGAATACCAGCTAATTTATTGCCTGCGATCAGTATATCGTTTGGCCATTTAATACAGATTGATACATCTGACGGTAAAACTAAACGTACTAAATCAACTACCGCTAATGCAGAAATCATAGAGAGAGTAGATGGAAGTGGCCATCCGAGTTTTGGAAAAACGACTCGGCTCCAATAAAGATTTCCAGGAGGACTATCCCATCTTCGTCCTCGTCGCGCTTGACCATTAGTTTGTTTGTAAGCCGTAATAATAGTTCCATCAGTTACACCTTTTTCGATTCGACGACATGCTTCCCAATTAGTACTGTCAATAGAATCAAGCTCAATAATTACACAAGACATCACAATAATAATAATAGAATATACAGCATGATTTTAATATACTCATTCGCAGTAAATATAATACAGAAAGCAAATCAATTTTTATTTATCTTTAACTACCAATTAGTTAACATCAATTGCTAATATTACAATGATAAAATCATACAATTAAATATTAAAATCGGAAATATATATTCAATTCAATATTATTTTTATTTTCATGATTTTAACTGCTACGAATACTAATATGATAAAGTGTATTATTATTTTTGCTCACTATTTTATGAAAATCATATCAATTTTTCCTTGTTATAATTTAGAATTAGAATAAAAAATTTTATATTCTATAAATCCAACGCTCGTATAATTTAAAAATTAAGATATAAAATATTGATAATATATAAAGTAATTCTCTTAATTACATTTTAATAAATGTATAATGAGGTAAAGCAATCTACATGATAAACTTATTTTTATTGTTGACTGCATAAAATTAACTTTCTGACAAAATATAATACTCAATGTGTTCTTTTTTATTAAAAACTTGTTATCGTTAGTGATGGATTAATTTGCAGTAGAATGCGACAAAATACACAAATAGATTATAATATCATTGATATTTTTAATAAAAATAATACTATCGTAATAAGTTTATTTTTATAATATTAAGAATAATTAAAGCTTATGTATAAGATAATGAAGAACGAACAATTTTCAGTAGTACCAAGGTATGAATAATTTAACTAGCAAATAATGTTTTTGTATTTTCATCAATAATTACCTACCTCATAGTATATGTATGTAATTTAGTATAGTACCTTTAATAGTTTCGTACCTATATTGATAGTGGTAATGTTTGTTATATCACTATCGCATATGATATTTTTAGATTTTTCTTATGTATATTTACCTTTATATTGTTATCTGAAGTTCTAAAAGAAAAACAAAAGTTTATAGTAAATTATAATACTAAAATAAAAGTAGTTTTTTTATTTAATACTGTTACTAACTGTATTAAACAAATTGGAACGCAGAAGAAATTTAGGTTACTTTGTATAAAGTATAGGCTGCTAATATAATGTATCTTTGTCCCTAATTTACTTGCTATACTTACAACAGATGTGATCCAATCATACTTCAATTTTCCTTTACTAAAGAAAACACATTGCCTATGATGCAGTTATATAAATCGCCTTATACCCACTAAAATATAACCCAAGTTAAATTAATTATAGATTTCAATAATCTTAGCAAAGCAATTATTTCTTTTATACGTCAATCAGTGAATATTGATCTACTGTAAATGCAGTACACTTGCCTACGCATTCATATTACCAACATGCATAGCAATTAATTTATTTCATAGATTTGCTTAAAAAATTATTATTCTGATATTTTATAGCTTAATTTTCTGATAATAAAATTTTTTACAAATTTAAACTGTTAATAGATATTTATTGCTAAAAATAACCATATCTACAAGTATATTTAGAATAATAAATTTTTCGTTGTTTAAATGCTAGGTTAGAAAATTACACATACTCACAGAGTACTTAAATTTTAAACAATTTTAAATACTAATTAATGTAAATTATGCTTTTAACTGAAAATCTTCAAGAAATAAAACGACAATTTGTTTAAGCACAACATTTATTGCATTAGTTATTCATGCAATATAAAGAACATAACATCTACTACATTAAGTAAATTAATTTGATAAAGAGATCAATTAAATGCTGGTGATAATCAAAAATAGCATTAAAGTTACTGTATTGTTGTGAATCAGTTACTTATTGAGGTATACTTAGTACTTTCATATCGCAGTATTCTATTTTACTAGCTAACTCTAAAATTATCTCAAGATAATAGCTATCTTCTTGTCAAGATTTTTACACATAGCAAAATCAATATTGTATAATAAGAATTAACCTGAGTTTACTTAACCAAATGGAATCATTCTTAATACCCTACTTGATAAGTAACATTTTTTATCTTATGATTCGATAAGCTTATACCTATTAACATCTTTATTTCAAGTAGAGATGCGATTACTTAGGATAAAGATATTACGCAAAAATAACACCGTATTTCGTATCATATTCTATAAATTTGAAGCAAAAGTTATACCTAAATCATTTTTACTAAATGCTATTGTTTTACTTGTAGGCAGCAACAGATTTTGTGCGTATAAATACACGCTATAGCTAACTATAAGTTAGTATTTTATTCTATGCTACAAAAAATAAAATTATTATACACTAACTTCATTAATTTTTTTTATTGTACTAAGAAGAATCTATAATGAAAAATCTTTTAAGAAGAAAGAATAAGTAGTGTGCTAAAAAAGATAAAATAGTTTTTAAATTTTAGAGTACAATAGTATTTTAAAGAAAGACTGGCGGAGGGAGCGGGATTCGAACCCGCGAGAGTTTTTTATCTCTACACGCTTTCCAGGCATGCGCCTTAAACCGCTCGGCCATCCCTCCCAATAAAAGCGAAATAATATAAATTAAAATTGCATTACTGTGCTTCTATAATACCTTATATCAAGGTAAGTTATTATTTATTGCTATTTTTATTTTTTATGATATGGAAATTATTCCATCACAAATAATCGGCTAAGGATCGGCTGATAATAAAGCGTATTAACTAATTTAGTTGTTATCTTTATTTTTTTTCTTTATAGCTTCTAGCTAATTTGCAATTTTTTATGCAATTTAAAATAATATTAATATTATTTAAATTGCATTGCCTCATAAATCTACAATAAAATAGTTTAATTATTCATGCAATAATTTTTATAATTGACTAATCAATATCAAATTAAGCTTTATATAACTTATTTTTGATAATCGTTCGTATTTAATAATTTAATACATTTAACGCCCATGAGGAACAATGTTTCTTAATACACTTGTTATTATTACTAGTTAGATTTTACTAATCTAGTTCTGGTGTTCAAAAATTAAACAGCTTGTTAGATATGATTGTTATTGTTAAATAGCGTATTTTATTCATATGAATTTTGAGATGTGTATAATTAGCAGAGTATTGCTATTATTTATAGCTCGATAGTCTATACGAATAGACTTAATCTGATTAAATTCATTGTAGTTATCAAAATTTAGTTTTATATTATAATCCAAGTTTTTATTGTTGATGCTTTTAATGAAATAATCTGTAAGATCGTATAGATATTATCTATAGTATATTGTATAAGTAGCTCTACCCCGTAAGAATGATAAAATCATTTTATATTTTTATTGCTGTGAAATAGGTACAATCTAGCAAAGCTTTCTTTCTTGAACTAACTTATAATCGCCTTAAAAATACTTGTGATTATATTCTGCTTATTCAGTATGTACTCATTGAACTTATAGGTTTTATTACAAAGAATAAGAAAAATCATTAGTACACTTTAAACAAATTCAATAGTATTTATGAAGAATTCTACAATGTAATATTCTACATTATGCTTATTTAAATAACCGTTAATTATCTTTATGATAAGCATCGTATTTTAATTAAGTATTTAATAATTAATCTTTTGCTCTCATAAAATAGTAAATTAGTTACCTTATGTATTGGAAATTTAGCAAAAATCTCTAATTTAGAATTATAAATTACTTATCCTGTGTTTAATCTCAAAAAACAATTTTTAAAATATGTCACAAATAAATAAAAACAACTTCTAGCACTTTGTTATTGTTTATAAAATTACTTAGCATTCTAATTTATAGTGATATCTAGTTTTTTACGATAATTCTAATCGTTTTATAAATCGATTGCGCAAAAGCTAATACAAGATTAATCATAGTATATAAAAATTGTGTTAAGTAAAAAAAATCAATAAATCATTGCTTAACAAGCTGTATTTTATTCTATAAAATAAGTCAGCGTACTGCAGCAATTAAACAACTAATCTAACTAAAGACACTTATAATCTATGTCTTAATAGAACTAACGAATAACAATTCGACTAAGCTACTGAAATAATTTTAGTTATAGTACTACAAAAAAAAAGATAAATTCATCTTAATAAGATGATATATTGTATAACTTTAATTACATTAGTACATCATTTTAATTACCTAATTCCTGTACTCTTGCTACAGTAAATTTTTTCCTAAAATAGTAAGGAAATTTTATTAGTTGCTTCTTTATAAAAAGAGATAGTTCAAAATAAACAAACTTTAGGTTAAACACTAGTTATTATATACTTTATCTATTAGATAGATCAATTTGATATAAATAATTGGTTGAATTATACTGAAAGATATCACTAAGGGATGTTCAATTAGATATTAAATAAATTAATTATTCTTTTTCATGAAATATACTCTACGCATAATTTCAAAAATCTTCTAAATAAACTATCAATAAATCTTATCGCAATATAATTATATTCTTGAAGAATATAATTATAAATCTAGCTTAATAGCAAGTTAGCTTAGAAATTCACAACAAATAACAATATATTCACCGAACTACTTTAATGAAGAAAAAATTATTCAACTAATAAAAAATTAATTATACAATTACTTTCGCAGAGTAATAATCAATTTTTTCAACTTGTACGCAGATAATATAACCCACTGATTATACTATACAAATGAAAGTAAAATCAAGCATTGTTACTTATTCAAACACAAACAAAGCAAATTTATCTAGTCTAAAAATGCTTCGAAGAACAGCTAGCAGACTTAAAAATGCTCGATGCACCATACAATGATTCTGCTCGATCTTCAAAAGCTTGCACCATACGGCGCACGGCCTCGTTAAAAAACAATCTCATCATACGCTGTATGACGATGTTCTTAAATTCGAAATCTAAATAAAAATCGATTAAGCAATAATCGCCATGTTTATGAAAACCCCAGTAATTTTTAAGATAAAGAAAAGGACCGTCTGTATAAGTTACCTCAATTCGGTTTTCTTGCGGGTATAACCCAACTTTAGATGTAAATTTCTCGCGAAATAGCTTATATCCAATCATCAAATCAGCAAAGAAAATATTATCATAGCGCTTATTAATGCGTGCCCCAGCACACCACGGTAAAAAATCAGGGTAAGATTCGACGTCAGCGACAAGCGCGTACATCTGTTCCGGTAAATAATAAACTACGCGCTTTTCTGAATGTAACGGCATTCAATACAACTGCATTAATTTATATGAGCATAATGAAAAAGTTATAAATTGAGCTGATAGCATTATACAACATCGCCTTTATCTGCTAACCGCGCCTTACGAGCAGCGTTTAGTTTAGCAAAATCCTCTCCTGCAAAATAAGACGAGCGAGTGAGTGGTGAAGAAGAGACAATAAGAAAACCTTTACTAAAGGCACGATTCTTGTAAGTTTCAAATTCTTCTGGTGGTACAAATCTATCAACCGCATGGTGTTTAGGAGTCGGCTGCATGTATTGACCAATAGTAATACAGTCTACTTTAGCTGAACGCATGTCATCCATCACTTGATTAACCTCTTCAGCAGTCTCGCCCAAACCAACCATAATACCGGATTTAGTTGATATAAAAGGAGCCATTTCCTTAACACTATGTAGTAGATGAAGAGAATTAAAATAACGAGCACCAGGACGAATAGCAGTGTATAAACGCGGTACTGTCTCTAGATTATGGTTAAACACGTCCGGCTTAGCTCCTACTACTATGGCTAAAGCATCTGTTTTACGTCTAAAATCAGGTGTCAAAACTTCTACAGTCGTAGTAGGAGAATACTTTCTAATTTGCAAAATGGTCTCTGCAAAATGCCCTGCACCACCATCCGGTAAATCATCGCGATCCACTGAAGTAATTACCACGTGATTTAACCCAAGCTTTATAACTGATTTTGCTACATTTTCTGGTTCATTAGGATCAACTTGATTTGGCTTACCCGTGGCAACGTTGCAGAATGCACAAGCTCTAGTACAAACTGAACCAAGTATCATCATCGTTGCGTGACGTTTAGACCAGCACTCAGCTATATTGGGACAAGCCGCTTCTTCACATACAGTGTGAAGATTAAAATCGCGCATTATAGTACGAGTTTCCTGGTAAGTTTGTGAAGAAGCGGCTCTTACTCTTAACCAACTAGGCTTGCGCTTTTGTACCAAATTATCTGGTTTATGTGCTTTCTCAGGATGGCGAACACGTAATCTATCTTTATATATTGACGCCAACCCTTTCATTGCTTAACCCTTTATTCCATTAAATATATATTTAAAAATTAAAATTTTAAAAATGAATTGCTCGGCTATATGCATGAAGAATAGACTCATGTATCATTTCACTAAGAGTAGGATGCGGGAAAATAGTATGCATCAGCTCTGTCTCAGTAGTTTCCAAATTCATCGCAATTCCATAACTATGAATCAATTCAGTTACCTCAGCGCCAATCATATGCGCGCCCAATAATTCACCGGTCTTGGCACTAAATATAGTTTTCACAATACCTTCCTGCTGACCTAATATTATTGCTTTACCATTACCTATACAAGGAAAACGGCCAATTTTAAGCTCGCTCTCCGTTTTCTTAGCTTCTCCCTCAGTCAAGCCAATACTAGCTATCTGTGGCCGAGTATAGGTACAGTTAGGAATCATTCTAGCATTAATAGGATACAAGCCATCCAAGCCAGCAATTTTTTCCACGCAGAGTACCGCCTCATGGCTTGCCTTATGGGCAAGCCATGGTGGACCGACTAAATCACCAATTGCATATACGCCAGGTTCCCCAGTATCAAACCACTCGTTGGTGACTACATGAGTTTTTTCTACCTTTATCTTAGTGTTTTCCAGGCCTATATTTTCCACGTTACCTATTATACCAATGGCTAAAAGAACGCGGTCAATTTCTATAATTTTCTTGTTGTTACCACTTAACTCAATTTCAGCCTTATAGCCCTGATTGATAGCAATCAGACGATGTAAATTAACAGAAGTATATATCTTGATTCCTTGTTTAATAAATTGCTTCATAGCAAAAGCAGAGATCTCTGCATCTTCGGCATGTAAAATACGATCTATGCTTTCGATAACGGTAACGTCTACACCCATATCGCTATAAAAGCTAGCAAATTCCATGCCGATAGCACCAGAGCCAATAATTAAGAGCTTCTTTGGCATAGTATCAGGTGACATAGCTTCTTTATAGGTGACGATATTTTTGCCGTTTGGCTTAATGCCTGCAAGTGTGTTTGCACGCGCACCGGTAGCTAAAATTATATGCTTTGCACAGTAGTTTTTTATTAACTTACCGTTTTTACTTACCTCAACTTTACGTAAACTCCCGGAAATTCCTGCTAATTTACCATGGCCATCAAGGAAGGTGATATTATTTTTTTTCAGCAAATGGGCAATACCAGCAGAAAGCTGCTTAGCAATGTCACGTGAGCGCCTGACTATTCCTTTAAGATCGAACGATATATCTTTAGCAGTAAAACAATAAAGATCTAAGTTGTGTAAGATGTGGGCGACCTCTGAACAACGTAACAGCGACTTGGTCGGAATACATCCCCAGTTCAAACAAATGCCACCAAGGTGCTCACGCTCGATCAGTGCTACCCGCATACCTAGCTGAGCAGCACGTATTGCAGCGACGTAACCACCTGGACCGCCTCCAATCACGATAAGATCAAATTGATCATTAGACATATAGATCCTCCTTCACAAAAGCATAGCAAGAGGATATTCGATTAAATTCCTAAAAGTATTTAGAAAATTTGCAGCAACAGCACCATCTATAACACGGTGATCAACAGATAAAGTACAACTCATAATTGTAGCAATACTAAGCTTACCATCTTTAACTATTGGACGCTTTTCGCCACTACCAATAGCTATTATCGCCCCCTGAGGTGGGTTAATGATTGCAGCAAAATCTTTTATGCCAAACATACCCAGGTTGGAAATCGAGAATGTTCCACCTTGATACTCTTCCGGCAGCAACTTACCGTCACGAGCGCGACTGATTAAGTCTTTCATCAAGTATGATATCTCAATTAACCCCTTAGAGCCTGCATCACGAACCACCGGCGTAACCAACCCCCCCTCGATAGCTACTGCAACAGCAATATCGATTTGGCGATAGACGCGAATAGCCTCCTCCCTCCAAGAAGAATTGACATTTGGAACACGTCTCAAAGCAATAGCAGCAGCACGAATTAATAGATCATTTAACGATAGTTTATAGTCATTAGACTTAGCATTTAGTTCCTTGCGAACTCTAAGAAGTTCGTCGATCTCACAATCAATAGTTAGATAAAAATGCGGAGCACAGTGCTTGGATTCGATTAAGCGTTTGGCAATAATCTTACGCATAGTAGTATTTGTAATCTCATTGTAATCTGGAACATTAGGTTGGCCAAACGGTAATGATTGATCTATAGAAGACTCAGACAAAATATCCTTAGGTGCTAATACAGCTCCTGCGTTTTCCACATCGGCTTTAACAATCCGCCCATTTGGGCCAGTGCCGATAATACCATTCAAATCAACTCCAATCTGCCTAGCTAAACGTCTAGCAAGGGGAGTAGCGAATACCCGCTTATCGCTGGTATTGATTGGATTAAAAGAATTTTCTGAAGTAAGACTAACATTAGATAAAAATAATTCTTCGTTAAAAAGCTTTTCATTTTCTAATATAGGCGATAATTTTTTTTCGACAGGAATATCCTGGATATTCTCGCCTTCCTCCAAAAGGAAAGCAATCACCGTATTAACAGCAACCCCTCTAGTGCCGCTGTTGATGATTATCCTGCCTAATATACCCTCATCAACTGCTTCCACTTCCATGGTAGCCTTATCAGTTTCAATCTCAACTATCACGTCGCCTGGAGATACAGTATCACCTTCCTTTACCATCCATTTAGCGAGAGTACCCTCGGTCATAGTTGGAGATAGCGCCGGCATTGTAATAGGTATAGGCATCGCTTAAATTTTTTCCGTTATGTGCGGTAGCAGGCATTCTTGACTGCAGCAACTATATTATCAACCTGCGGCACCGCAAGTTTTTCTAAATTGGCGGCGTATGGCATTGGCACATCAGCGCCAGCAACACGACCAACAGGTGCATCTAGATGATCAAAAGCAAACTCCATAACCTGAGTTGCAATCTCTGAGCCAACGCCGTAATAAGCCCAGCCCTCTTCTACTGTAACCAAACGATTTGTTTTTTGCACAGAAGTTACTATAGTTTTTATATCGAGCGGGCGAATAGTACGTAAATTGATAACTTCAGCATCAACCTTTAGCTCTGCTAGCTTTTCGGCCGCCTCAAGAGCTTTACCCACCATAATAGAAAAGGCTGTGATAGTAACGTCTTTGCCAAACCGCACGATCTCCGCCTTACCGATCGGCAAAATAAAATCGGGATCTACCGGAACATTAAAGGAGTGACCATACATTACTTCATTTTCAAGGAAAATAACCGGATTAGGATCGCGAATCGCAGCTTTTAATAAACCTTTAGCATCTGCTGCAGACCAAGGAGAGATAACCTTTAAACCAGGACAATGAGCATACCAACTAGCGTAGCACTGGGAGTGTTGAGCAGCGACACGAGAAGCAACTCCATTTGGACCACGAAATACAATTGAACAGCTAATTTGCCCTCCAGACATGTAAAGAGTTTTAGCAGCAGAATTGATTATTTGGTCAATTGCCTGCATAGCAAAATTAAAAGTCATAAACTCTACAATCGGCTTTAAATTTCCGAAAGCAGCGCCGATGGCAAGTCCAGTAAAACCATGCTCCGTGATCGGGGTGTCGACGACCCGTTCAGCGCCAAATTCATCAAGTAAGCCTTGAGTAACCTTATAAGCTCCCTGATACTCAGCAACTTCTTCACCAATAAGGAAAACCTCGCTATCATTACGCATTTCTTCAGCCATTGCATCACGCAAAGCTTCACGCACAGTCTCTTTAAAAAAATTTTCTTCGCTTGGAAGCTGAACATTGGACACAAAGGTAACTCCCCGTACTAACTAAAAATAAACGGAAGTAGCGGCTTTAATGGTTTCAATATACATAGTCTGTTATTTGACTTCTTTCAGAGGGCTATGGTTCGATAGTTTTCTTTTTTCTAGACTGTTTAGGAGATAACTGGATTCAGCCAAAAGCCTTTTTTACTTTAAGGAAAACTTTATCGAACATACGATTATCAGTATTGTCTTGTTTTTACAGTTTCACAATAATCCTCTAAACAGATACTGTGTCATTATCAACTTAATTTAGACCCTTAATTACAGATTTGCTAGATTGTACTCAAACTAATAGTTAACCACCTGCCAGAAATAAGAGCTATAGTTAGTATCTTATTTTCGCAATCCTCACTTCTTAGCGCAATACGTAAGCTTAGCAGCAAAGCAAAATGCTCTAAAATATGCACTAAATAAAATTATTACTCACCTTATCCTTAGAGTATTTTTAGTGAAGCTCAAGTTAACCTTAGATCAGCACGTCAGTCCACAACTCATCAATGTCAGGACTAGGGCTTTGCTGCGAGAAGTTTGCAGCTTCGGTAATCAAATCCTTGACCTCAAGGTCAACTTTTTTTAGGGTATCTTCGCACACACTCTGCTTCAAGATTAGTCGACGAATAGAATCAATCGGATCACGCTTTTGACGCACATCATTGACCTCATCCTTGCTGCGATACTTAGCTGGATCAGACATAGAGTGGCCGCGATAACGGTATGTCTTCATTTCCAGAAGGCAGGGACCGTAGCCATCGCGACAATATTTAACTGACTTCTCGCCAGCTGCTCTAACGGCCAAAACATCCATACCATCAATCTCTTCACCAGGAATACCGTAGGCACATCCACGTTGCGCCATAGACAAACCAGCAGTAGAGCGCTGCTGCGATGTACCCATGGCGTACTCATTATTTTCGATAATAAATATCGCTGGCAACTTCCAGAGCGCAGCCATATTAAAGCTCTCATAAACCTGACCCTGATTTACCGCGCCGTCCCCTAGATAAATAAGTGAAACCCGGTCAGTTTTTCTATAACGGTGGTTAAAAGCAAGGCCAGTGCCTATCGGCACTTGAGCGCCAACAATTCCGTGACCGCCAAAGAAATTTTTCTCACGACTAAACATATGCATCGAGCCACCCTTGCCTTTAGAGTAGCCACCGATACGACCGGTTAATTCGGCCATAACACCACGTGCCTCCATGCCAGAAGCTAACATGTGACCATGATCGCGATAGGAAGTTACAACAGTATCACCGTCTTCAATTGATGCCTGCATACCCACAACCACTGCTTCCTGGCCGATATACAAATGACAAAAGCCTCCAATAAGACCCATTCCATAGAGTTGACTGGCCTTTTCCTCAAATCGTCGAATTACCAACATGTTACGATAAAGAGCAATTAATTCCTCCTTGGAAGGCACAGTTATAAGTGGCAACTTATATCCTAATGATGAAACCTCGTCAGCAACTGGCTCTTTTTCAGAAGCCATAAGAGACGAGGAAGACTTTTTGCTTGGTGCACAGGCCATTGGGTACCCCCTAATATGCGGCAGCACTTTAACTTCGCTCCAAACCTTAAACGGAGAAAAATAATGGAAAACCTCTCATTTTCAAGATCTATAAATTCTTGTGTTGCAATGCACAAACTAATCAACTCAAATTACAGCTAAGGCTTTTAAAATCAGTAAAACTATTAGATACCAAATAAAAACCGCAAAATCACACAAATAATTCTAAGTGCAAAATCTAGCATAATCTTCAAAATTTCTAGATATTCTAGATAATCTTAATAAATTCAATCTATTTTGGTGAATTGACGCAACAAGCTCATTTAAAACATTATTGGAACTAAGCCAAGAATATCATTTTGCACCTAGACGCTAAATATATTTTTAAAATTCTTTTAGGACAAATTTTAAAATTCTAGGGCAAATAAAAATAAAATTTTTTGAAAACAGGTTTACAATAGCTACGTTTAGAATCTATAACTACGTTTAGTCCAACATCGCTAGTCACAAATGGTTGCACAATAACAACCATAAAAATAAAATACTCTAGTGACAAAAATAAAAAATTCTGCAGGAAGGGCAAATTATAGTTAGCTATTTTTGGTATAGCGATGCTGTTTTTCTATAATCTCAGCTGCAAATATGCCATTGATTTGATGATAGTTAATTTCCATGTATGAAGTTGTTGTATTTTATTCGATATTATTATGAATACTATTGTAATTATTTACATATAGGTAATAGTAATTATTTACATAGGCAATATTATATACATAGTTAATAGGTAATATATTAGTTACACTAGGTTTATTTACTAGGTAATATTATATACACAGGTAATATTATATACATAGTTAATGGTAATATATTAGTATACACTAGGTTTATTTAGAGTTGTTTATGTCCAGAATTGCATATGTAAATGGTCGTTTCCTGCGGCATTCTTATGCCACAGTTCACATTGAGGATCGTGGTTATCAATTTGCTGATGGCGTTTATGAAGTTATTGTCGTGTATAATGGTATGATGATTGACGAGGTTATGCATCTTGATCGGCTGGATTGCTCGTTGAGGGAGTTATGCATAAGGCAACCTGTTAGTCGAGCAGCTCTGCGCTCTATAATACGCGAGATAATACGACTGAATAAAATTAAATGCGGTTTAATTTATTTACAAGTAACCCGCGGTGTTGCCAAGCGCGAGCATCCATTTCCCAATAAAGCCCAACCCAGTATTGTATTGACCGCCAAACCCATTACCATGCCTAGTCAAAAAACTATAGAGGCCGGTGTGAAAGTGATAACCATTGAAGATATTCGTTGGAAACGTCGTGATATTAAATCATTAGCATTGCTGCCTAATATTATAGGCAGACAAAAAGCTAAAGAACAAGGTGCTTTCGAGGCTTGGCAAGTTGATGAAAATGGTAAAATCACTGAAGGTACATCAAGTAACGCTTGGATAGTGACTCAAAGTGGTGCTCTGATAACTAGAACAGCTAATCATGATATTTTAAACGGCACTACTCGATTATCAATCTTAAAGCTAGCTAAGCGCTTGGGTATTAAATATACAGAGCGATCTTTCTCTATTGAAGAAGCTAAAGCAGCACGAGAAGCTTTTATATCCTCTGCCACTACTTTCGTTACTCCAGTAACCCAAATTGATGATGTATTAATTGGTGATGGTAGGGCTGGTATTTTATCGCTTGGTTTACGAGGTAGTTATATAGAATATGCTAATCAGCAAGGCGGTACCATATAAACGAGTGAAACACAAAGTGCGCCGAAACGATTTTACTTACCTTGTAGATATGCGCTAGCTCCTGCTAGCCAAGCTTTAGAGCTAATCTAGATTAGATTATTATTAGTAATATAATTGCAATGCTTTTGCAAATGCTCTTAAAAACTGCACTCTTTCGATAACTCATTGCCCTAAGGCTGTGCCGAAGTGCTTATAAATAATTGTTTAAGTCCGACCACCCAGAATTGTATGTTTCTAGATAGTTGTAAGAATACTAGCAAAGCTAGCATTACCCTAATAATACAATTTGTAACGACTTAACTTGCAAAACAGTTGAAATAATCATCATATTCGGCTGGGATTGTATTAATATCCATGCTCGCACAGTCATATGGTCGTTTCTTTTATCGTATAGTTTTACGTTAACAATATTACAAAGCTAGCAATTATCCTCAAACCTAAATGTCAATACTTTCTATCTTAAAGCTAAAAATTACAATTATTTCGTATTTATAGATTGCGGATAATCAAAAATAAAATAAGAAAATCAATACCATATCGTATTATCCAAATAATTAAGATAACATTAGCAATTAATAAAATTAAATAATTGCACACAAGGATTTTACTTTAATGCGTGTAAATAGAGTAATCTAAAGTTTACTTAGAGTAGATCTGGATATTGATATCAGATTGCGCTGGCTAATTATTAGTTAACATTAAGCGTAATATTAAAGGCTTTAGCTGTTAATAGTCCAGACATTAAGCAAACTTAGGAAACATTAATATTTATCATCAAATTTAGCTAAATCTTAGCAATAGGACTACTTACCGCTAAGGGTAGTGCATTTTAGACAATCTTAATCTATATTAATAAAGAAAAAATCTTTTTGCCATATTGAAAATATATAATTTTAAGCGATTAGTTTATTTATCGAATAAAATATTTTGCAAAGCTTGCAGATCAGCTACACGAAAATATAATAAAGAATTATTCTACTAATTATCTAGAGTGCAAAAATTGTAGAGAAATGAATACAGCGAAAGAGTGAAAACAGAAACCTATGTATGAAATTATTATCGGCTACAAATAAACATTTGACATTTTTTATTGAAAGAGAGTTAACTGTTTTTGTATTACAATTAAGATTATTTTAGGAAAACGTACATGTTACTGACTGAGTTTTACGTTCAAGGCAGTCTAAGCACTACTCCTGGAAATTTTGCCTTAGATAATGCTTTACAATTCAAGCTTAAACTTTATTGTCAATGTAAATAGAGTTTAAAAAGTAGCAAATATATCAAATTCGCCATCCAGTGGGTAGTTTATCTAAAAAAATAAATTATGCTGCTAAAATTGATCTTATCGATTGTGTAATGTTAAAATTTGATTACGCAATCACATTGTTAATGTTATAGATTAGCCGAATCATTATTTAATCTTAAATCATTATTTATCTTAAATTGATGCAATAATTAATTTTTTAGTAACTAGTTAATTATTGAAATAACGGGAGATATCTTGAAATTTTATCATCTATAAATTATGAATTCTAAAGATGATTAGCGACTATTAACACTTGTTAATTTTGAATATTTTAAGAATATTGATGTCAATTTTAAATTATCGATAATAACTATTAATCGTTGCAGGGGTGCTAGAGCGTAACAGGAATAGATAAAGTGCTCAATTAACGCTAGGCTACAGTAAATAAAATGTTATTAATAATTAAGCTACAGTAAATAAAATGTTATTAATGCTTAAAAAATTAATTAGTATTATACTTAACTTAAAAATTATGTAATGCTATGATTAACAGTAATTTTGTTAGCTTTACTTTATTTAGTAATAAATGCGGATACTGTTAGTCGGTTTTACAAGTTAAATAACACAAGATTTTGAATATTTAGTTAATGTATATTATTATATCTAACGAGCTATTAATCCCACTAGCTAACCATAGCACTAATCGCATGCAATAACACCATGACACGAGTTTTAGCTAGAAGATTATTTTTAGGGAGCTATTTTACATAAGATGACGACTGTTGATCTTGACCGTCTTGCTACAATTTTAACGGAGGTAGCAAAGATGGACATTATGCCTCGATGGTGCAATTTAAAGGAAGGTGATATTCGCGAAAAAACAGGACCAAGTGATCTAGTAACTATAGCTGACGAAGCTGCTGAACGTAGGTTGATCAAATTATTGCCATCGCTCTATCCAGGCTCGTTGGTAATAGGAGAGGAATCGATTGAAAATAATCCATCACTAATAAAGTTAATCGAGGAAGATAATCCTGTATGGATTGTTGATCCAGTAGATGGCACGAACAATTTCGTTGAGGGCAAAGACATATTTTGTTTAATGGTAGCGTTAAACTATCATGGCAAAACCATTGCATCCGCAATTCATCAACCTACTCAAGAGCGTACAGCTATAGCTGGATTAAATGAGGGGGCGTGGATGTTAAACCATAACGGTCGCGAGCGTCTTCAAGTAGCATCGGCAGTTGCTATTGATGCAATGGAGGGATCGCTTAACTTTCGTTTTATCCCAGAAAGATTACGCTTCAACATACGCAAAAGAGTTAACGCTGTGTTGTGCGATCGATATTATAGCCAAGGTTGCGCAGGTTACGACTACATCCAAATGGCTACTGGGCAATGGCACTATGGAATTTACTGGAAAAAAATGCCCTGGGATCATCTACCAGGTTTACTTATTCATCATGAAGCTGGAGGATATTCCGCATGTATAGACGGTACAGCTTATTGCCCAACAAAACTTAGTGGTGGAATCATCACCACCGTTGATAAGCAGTCATGGAATGAGCTATATTACCAAATTATTGATTCTCTAGAGACTAGAGATTTAGATGATAGTAAATAAGGCTATGCAAAATAGAAAAATTATTTGCTCTCTTTGCAGAGACTATTTAATGAATATAATGCTCAATGTGGGTTTAAATCCACCTTAAAGTAAGATTTGAGTGATGTTTGTAATTTTGATAGTTCCTGTATTTAATTCATTATATGAATAGCCGGCGATTGATGTAATGCGATAGATTGAATAGATGTAATGCGATAGATTTAATAACTATAATGAAGTATACACTGCCTTTGTTAACTATAGTGCTATTTTAAGCCTAAAGCTAATTAATTATGTGAGCGCATAGAATAATAAATTGAACTGTAAAACACCAGCAGCTGTCTTAATGCTTAAAAAGATGTATAACAGTTTTGATCAGTATTTTAAACCCATTAGACTTTGTGATGACATTGACCAATAGATTTTTTAGCAAAACTCAAAAAGTAAAACTAGCAAGTAGATAAAAGGAAGATTGTAAAGTATTTAGTCAAAATCGATAGGAATAGTATTGGATAAACAATGCACGCTGGTATTATTATAACTAAATCAAATACTTAAGCTAGAATACAATTGTATTCTAGCTTAAGTGCAGTATAAAACCACCTAACAAAGTGAAAACTTAATTTTATGTAACATATGAAAATGATAGTTAAGTTATTCAAAAGTCAATTAATAAAAGCGCAGAATAATCTTTTGACAACTTAATAAAGTAATCTTGCATTTTGCGCTTATTGTAATTAATAAGAATTGAGGATTATACCCCCGCAAGGTAGATAAAAATAAATAGTAAATTATTTATAATGTAGTAAATTATTTATAATGCGTTATTGATCAACAGCATTATCTTGCATAATCTTTAGCTATAGATCAACTATGAAAAACTTTAAGCGCTGTTATTCTTAAAAATGATAGGTAAAATAAAATAGTTAGCTTCCTTTTTCTATATCAAATCATCGTGTTGCATTATATTTTACCTAAACTTTCTAGATAATTAACTTTTAGTTGAATAACAGTCAGTTTAAGTATACAAATATGATTGTTTATTTTGTGTTGATGAAGCTTGAAATTATAATCTTAAGTAAATCAGAGAAGACTGAACGAGGAGGGTTGTTTTGAATTCCAGGAATGAGCTAATAATTCAGTAGAAAATTTTTCTTAGTATTAAAATAGTCAAACCTTTACCATGACAATCATGCCTTTTCTTAAAATTGACTGCTTAAGCAGTCAATTTTAAGAAAAGGCAGCAGAGCGACAACCGAGTGATTCTTAGACAATTTAAAACAACTAGCTATCAAGCTAACTTATTAAAGTTAAGTACAGCAAACTAATTCACAATTGGGTATGTTATTCTTGTGCGTTAAATTATTTAATGTAAGCACTAAAGAGAGAACTAACTTATTGTAAAATAAATTGTGCGTAAAAATTAATGTAATTAAAAATTTTGTCAGATAACTTCGGTATATTTAGGTATGTCAAATTACGAATCTAGTATCTCTTCATTTCCTAATACTAATCCATTGTTTACAGATAGTTCTTCCAAGAACAGATCATCCTATCGAGAACCACCACACAATTTAGAAGCAGAACAAGCATTGCTTGGAGCAATCCTAGTAAATAATCGATCATATGATAAGGTCAGCGAATTTTTGAGCAAAGAGCATTTCGCTGATCCGGTACATGGACGCATTTTTGACGCTTGTGCTAAATTAATTAATCGAGGACAAATAGCCACACCAATCACACTTAAGTGTATGTTTGATCAAGATGAGGCTTTGTCTACGGTTGGCGGTGCTCAATACTTGGTAAAACTTGCTGCTTCTGTCGTTACTGTAATTAACGCTTCAGACTACGGACGCGAGATCCGCGAATGTTACTTGCGACGCGAACTGATTGATATTGGTGAAGTAATGGTTAATGAAGCTTTTGATCGCGATATTGATATTCCTGCGCACGAACTAATAGATAATATTGAGAATCAATTATTCACCTTAGCCGAGACTGGTGCAAACACAAACCGTATGAAAGAATTAAAACTGGCTTTATTAGAATCAGTTGCACAAATTGAAGCCGCATATAGACGAGAAGGAGGAATTGCTGGATACTCTACTGGCTTCATTGATATTGATAATTTGCTTGGCGGTCTTCATGCCTCTGATTTGCTAATTCTAGCAGCTCGTCCTGCTATGGGTAAATCGACTCTAGCTTCTAATATAGCTTTTCACATTTCTACTAGCTTGATGGATGATCCGGATATACCAGCAAAACCTGTAGCATTTTTTTCTCTAGAGATGTCGGCTGAACAGCTTGCCACACGTATTTTGTCTGAACGTACCGGTATAGCTTCAGACAAACTGCGTCGCGGACAGCTTAATAACGAAGATTTTCAAAAATTAGTAACAGAAAGTGAGTATTTAGAACGAGCGCCGATGTTTATCGATGATACCCCAGCTATTCCTATTCATACAATGCGCACTCGCGCTAGACGTTTAAAGCGTCAGCTTGGCTTATCACTGATAGTAGTAGATTATTTACAACTTATGCGTCCTGCTCAGGCCAGAGGTGGACGCATCGATAATCGAGTGCAAGAAATCTCATCCATTTCTCAGGGGCTGAAGGCAATCGCTAAAGAACTTGATGTACCAGTCCTTGCCATATCACAGCTATCTCGCGCAGTAGAACAACGCGAAGACAAGAGACCAATTTTAGCTGATCTACGTGAATCTGGCTCGATTGAGCAAGATGCAGATATAGTCATGTTTATCTACCGTGAGGAATATTATCTACAGAAATCTGAACCAATTCAGCGAATAGAAGAAGATGCTAAAAAATTTCATGAACGCTACGATCAGTGGAAAGAACGTTGCAAGAAAGCTCATGGCAGGGCTGAGATAATCATCTCTAAACAACGTCATGGCCCAACTGGTGTAGTGAAATTGAATTTCGATGGTTCTACAACGAAATTTACAAACTACGCAGCTGAAAACTATATACCGGAGCAGTATTAATGGCTTTGATTTATTAACGTTGATTATCAATATTTCATAGATTTTTAAAGAAGTAAAACTAGAGTCGGTTCGTGGATGCCCGTGCTTAATATGGCAAAACTACATTAAATTTGCTAATATTCAATATTCGCAAATTAGAAACTAATTTTTATTTATTTTTTTATACAGCAAAAAGTTTTTAAAAATTTTAAGTCCTATATTCAATCAATAACACAATAGGCATTATGTAAAAGCTAAAATATTAACTAGCATTTATTATTAACTAGCATACACCAAAGCAATAATACCTTTTAATTAATAAATTATTTTACGCAACTACATTCTAGCTAAATTTAACAACGATTATTTTAGCCATTATGGTTATACCTTCGATAGGCTAAAATTTTTTAGCATTAAAAAATAATGATTACATCATAAATTATAGTGTCACAGCAAATTAAAAAATAGCAAAACTGCTTTATATAAAGCTAAAGCAGATAATAAGTTCGCCTAAAATAGCGATTTTAATAAAACTGATCAACTTTTTTAATCTAGGTTTTATTGGCTTATGTAAGTTGTTTAAATTATTTATATTTATATTCAATAACTTAATCGATAAATTCAATAACTTAATCGATAATATAATAAATATGCTATTCTATTAGCATGGTATATTTATTATCAAGTTGACTAATACTTTTAATTTTTAAGAAGAATTATTCCCAAGATAAATGATAATAATTCAATTAGAGAATATATACTATTGAATAAACTAGTTAGCGGCTTCAGTAATAAATCACACCAGTTTTTTATCAAGCCATATTAAAACTCATAGCTAATTAAATTCATGTGACTTGCAATAAGTACTAAAAGTAAGGTGTGGAGTAATCAGAACTATTATTCTGTCTAAGTTTTATTACTTAAATAAAAACATCCAATATCTTTTTGCAGAATAGTTAGAATGAATCCACAAATCGTGTACTTATGAATATAAAATTAGAATTAGATACAAATCACTTTAATTGCAATACAAAAGTTCTGCTCTTTTTAGATCGCCAAGAGCGATAATTTTTTGTACAAAATAGCTATGATGCTAGGCCAAGCTAATCTTCTTATAGAAGATTAATAATTCCTGTGATTATACTTAAAGTTAATATTAAAATGACAAGAAAGTGATCTTAATTCTTATTATTTTAATAGTAAAAGTTTAAGTGAATTGGTTAGTAAAAACCCTGGAGAAGCTTCACCATGCACTTTACACAAAAAAAATTAAACAATAACTACTAAAATAAAATATTTTTATTATCATCAACATAACGAGATTATATCAAGTAAATTTTTCTTTAAAACTAAATTGCATCTTAGTGCATCATTAAATACAAACAAACAATCCAAAATCAATTAGCTATTTTACGCAAAATGTCTTATACCAAATTAATACATAAGATAAAAATTTATCAAACAACCATCTGTATTACTAGTTAGTACTTTTTATATTTTAAACTTATGAACATCATCGAAGTATTTACTTCGTTAAAAATTCTTAATAAGTAATAATAAGCAAACAAATCGATACTACGAGGCGGCTTACAAAACACTGCCTGCTGCATAAGAAGTATTCCTTGCTTCATCTATAAAAATAAAACCTTTATTAAATAAAATCCTTAATAAGCTAAGCTGCTTGCTCTTGAAAGTTTAACTGCATGTGGTAAAAACAATTTAGCAAAAAGCTTTACCGTACTAAAATAAATAGTTAATGGAATAAAGGAATGATATTGCCAGGATTTACATAAAATACTAGCCTCTAGTGTTAGCTAATTAAAAAATTCAAATAACTTATAAGAAATCTTGATTAGCTAAATTTACTTTAATTACAGTAATGTCTTTAGGATAAAGAGGAGAATATTACTTTATGTGAAGTAAATATATCAAATAATTTGTCGATTCTAGGCTATCAAGGTAATTCTCAATTTTAGCTATCTAACAAGACTATCCAGAGCTAGTCTTCTAGCAATAAAGAATACTAGCCAAGTCAATACATGCAAAAAAATAATTATCTAGGTATTAACGTGCTGCAGATTAGATTTCTCACGTACATATTTAAGATAGGTTGTTGCTTGCGTACTATGCTCAATGCATTAAAATAATGCAAAACTTTGATACACATTATCCTGCATACAAAAATTTTGAGCTAAACAGTTAAATAGCCTTATTCTTAAGATCAAGTAACCAATATACAAGTATTGGGCTCTTATTGGGATTGACAAGCTTGTTGTTTAATATTTATACAAAAGCATTGATTTGCCGGTCATTACTGAAGGATGTTGTATTCCCATTAGAGAAAGTAAAGTAGGAGCTACATCGGCAAGAATTCCATTATTCAGATACGCTATATCATCTGGTGCACCAACTAAAATGGCAGGGACTAGACTGTTAGTATGTGTCGTATGGGCTTCTCCAGTTTCCGAATCAATCATGATCTCGCAATTTCCATGATCAGCAGTCAAAAACATCACTCCACCAACCCTTAATACTACATCTGCGACTCGACCAATACAATTGTCTACAGTTTCCACTGCTTTGATAGCAGCATCTAAACTTCCTGTATGGCCAACCATATCTGGATTAGCGAAATTAGCAACAATCAGATCATAGTTATCGGCATCAATCGCTGAAACAAGTTTATCGCATAATTCCAATGCTGACATCTCAGGCTGCAAATCGTAAGTTTTTACCATTGGCGAAGGAATAATGATTCTTTCCTCTCCGTCAAAGATCTCTTCCCGGCCACCGTTCAAAAAAAAAGTAACGTGAGGATACTTTTCAGTTTCAGCGATACGTAGCTGGGCTTTACCTGCATTTGCTACAACCTCACCAAGTGTATTCGCTATATTGGTTGGAGGAAATATTGTTAGCATTTTTGAAGCTAAGTCAGAAGAATATTGGACCATGCCGACAACAATACAGAGCCTAGGAATACGAGAGCGGGAAAATCCGTTAAAGTTCTCGTCTACAAAAGGAATTAAAATTTCTTTGGATCGGTCAGCTCGAAAATTTGACATAACTACGGCATCACCGTTACGTACTGGCATACCGCCATTTATTATAGTTGGGGTAATAAACTCGTCAGTTTCTTCTTGAGCATATGCTTGCTCTACCGCAGCGATAGCGTCATTTGCACTTCTTCCACTTTCTGCTAAGCAAACAGCTTTCCATGAATGTTCGATTCTATCCCAATGATTGTCTCTGTCCATAGCGAAGAATCGCCCGCTAACAGAAGCAATATCAGCTACTCCACCAAGAGCATTAATAAATGTGTGCAGGTGATTTTTCGCACTTTTGGGAAAACAATCTCGACCATCTGTAAAAACATGAATTACAACCTTTGCGCCTTTAGCGGAAATGATCTTAGCTAAAGCTACTACATGACTATAGTGGCTATGCACCCCCCCAGTAGAGATCAAACCCATAAGATGACATGTGCCGCCCGAATTTTTTAATGCATCACATAACTCGGTAATAGCAGGTTGTTTAACAAGACTACCATCTTTGATCGCTAAATTGATCCTTGGTAAATCTTGCATAACTACGCGGCCAGCACCTAAGTTCATATGCCCAACCTCTGAATTACCCATTTGTCCATCCGGCAGACCAACAAATTTACCGGCTGCATTGATTAAACTACTTGGCCAACGGGAAAAAAGATCTTTCACACTTGGAGTATTGGCAAGTGCTATGGCGTTATTGTTACGATCAGAACGGTAACCCCAACCGTCCATGATACAAAGAACAACTGGACGCTTAACGTGGTATATATAGCTCATTAAAATGCTTAATTAAGCTTTCCGCTATGAAAAAAATTAATAATACTATGCTCACAGAGATGCAGTTTGATTATCTTTACCATTACGTGTACGTGTGTAAGCAATTAAATAATTTATTATTCCTTATGCAACCTACACTATAATCTTAAAGATAGCAAAGTTAATATTTTTTTTTTTGGAATAGAGGTAAATTGCTGGGTAAATAAAAATTTATAGCATATATCTGTGATTGACCTAAGAAATAGAAAATAAAACGCATATTTAGGAGAGAACAATACTAGTACTCTAGTAATGTTAGATATTATGAAACACACAAACAAAATTGTGTACAAAGATTAATATATCACTAGCAGATAAAGCATGATTGCTTTGTATTTAATTTGCTAATAACTGCGATGAACCCTAATGCAAATAATAGTTTTATAAATAAGTTCCAAATCAAAAAGTCAATTAATATTTTAAAATACTAATTGTTTGCTCTGTAGCTATTTAATAGCTAAATAAGTAATTTTTGACAATAATAAACTTTTGTTATATCATGTTTTCTATTAATTAGTTAGATTACGAATTAAGCGAACAAGCTATCATCCTATCCTTATAGATAATTTTTGAGTAAATAAATATTAAAATATAACTGTACCATTAACAATTTGATTGGTGACGCTTGAGATACCCTTAACACTAGATTGATACAAAATATCATTTAAATGCCTCTATCAATCAATTAACATAGCAATAAGATTTTACGATAATAATAAAATATTCGTTAAATTACCGTTTATTATGAATTTGCTCTAACGATATAAGGAGGACTATCCATAAGCAACCAATTTACTCATAACCAAAACAGAAATATCAAAAAGATGGTGTTAGAATTACTAGAAGAAGATAAAGCGGATTGCTTGATGATTATCGATCTAGTAAGCAAGTCACCGATTGGTGATTATATGATAATAGCCAATGGTCGCTCCTCACGCCACGTTTTGTCTATGGCTGATCGCATTCGCAGCATGCTCAAAAGTAATGGAATAAATAAGGTATCTGTAGAAGGGGATTGCCAAGGTAACTGGGTAATACTAGATACTGGTGATATAATAGTTCACTTGTTCCGCCCAGAAGTACGAAAGTTTTATAAGTTAGATCAGTTATGGAGTGATGAACAAGCGACGCATTAAGCACAGAAAATATTCCAGAAAGCAATAAGTCTGTTGAGAAATTGTTAAAAAGCATTGTTAAAGATTAGCCGCGCATCAATTTATAATTGATACAATTACAGATATGGAATTGTTTACCAAAAAGAGCGAAAAATCTATAGACCTTCCCAGCATATCAAGCAATGTATCTCAAGAAAAAATTAATACAAGATCCCTTATTCCTAAGTAATCTCTACATTAATTGGCGATCTAACTAAGGCAATATGCTTTATTTTGTTGTAATGTTTAAATTGAAAACAAGAAAAATTTCACCGAATATGACTTACTGAACTATTCAAAATTATCAATGATTTATTAAAACGATAGAAATAGCTATTCATTTAAATTTAGTTAGATGATTTATTAGTTATATAGATAATAGTAAGCTTAATTTTACTCGAAGGCTTTGTTGTTTAGTTGAATGATAATATCTATTTTCTGCTTTAATAATTTTGTACTAAAATATTTTCTTTCGGTATTTTCCTTTTCCAATGTTCAGTTTTTGATCGATAATTACTGATATTACAATTGCAGCATCAATTATTTAAAATACCTTATTACCAAAACACTAAGTCCTCTATCTATTAAGATAATTTGATGCAAAAAATAATTTTTAAATTAAAAATATGACTTTTATTGTTTATATTTAAGTTCGCTGATTGACTAGCGTTACAGCGAAGCTTGAAAAACTCAAAAAAAAACAATAGTTCTCTAGAACTTTTATTAAAACTTAACTTAACTAAGCATATGCGATAATATTTTAAATAATCCTTTTATATTAGACAAAGATAAATTGTCTAATTGTGCGCTCATAGCCGATAAGATGGTTTATAAAATTTTGCCGAACACAATTAGCATAAATTTTATTCGGACTATAATTTACTATAAATCAATTAGACTTAGCTTTACTTTAACTCATTTATAGGGAATTATAGTACATGTTATCCTCATGATAATGAGCATTTTCAAATTATCCTTACCAACAAAGTACCATATAATTAAACAAGATAATTGCCTACTATATTAAGAACTGAATTTAAGTATAAAATCTGCAAACGAATTGCACGACTTACTTTTTGCTATACAACTATGTTCATATATTAAAAAATAAAATAGACTATAGATAGCCGATAGCTGAGGTTAACATGAGCACTAGATCTTATCGTGACATCCGCCGAGGTTTCTCCCGTCGTATTTATGTAGGAAAGGTTCCAATAGGCGATGGAGCTCCGATAGCCGTCCAAACTATGACTAACACTCCAACAACTAACATTAAAGCAACAATTGAACAAATTCAGCGCTGCGAAGCTAACGGAGCTGATATAGTGCGAGTAAGTTGTCCTAACGAAGAATCTTCAAAAGCGTTAAAACAGATCACCGCTCAAGTAAACGTTCCCATTGTAGCTGATATTCATTTCCATTATAAACTCGCAATTGAAGCCGCTAAGAATGGGGCTGCTTGCTTACGAATCAACCCAGGTAACATAGGCTCTGTATCTCGCGTGCGAGAGGTGGTGAAAGCAGCAAAAGACAATAACTGTTCAATGCGTATTGGTGTCAATGCTGGAAGTCTAGAAAAGCAACTATTGGAGAAGTACGGAGAGCCTTGTCCAAGGGCAATGGTCGAGAGTGCGCTTAATCAACTGCGCATCCTGGAAGATAATGACTTTCACAACGTTAAAATAAGCGTAAAGTCCTCTGATATTTTTCTCACCACCTTTGCTTATAAGGATTTAGCTCAGGTTTGTGACTATCCCTTACACATTGGCGTAACTGAGTCAGGCGCTCAGAGAATCGGTACTGTAAAATCTTCCATAGGTATTGGTGCACTTTTGTGGAGCGGTGTCGGTGATACGATCCGTGTATCTCTCTCCGCTTCGCCTGAAGAAGAGGTAAAAGTTGGTTTTGACATTCTTAGATCCCTTAACCTCCGCAAACGTGGTGTTAATGTGATCTCTTGCCCATCTTGTGCTCGTCAACAATTTGATGTAATAGAAAACGTTCGAGTGCTTGAAGATCGGCTAACCCATATCACTACACCGATGACTGTTGCAGTAATCGGCTGCGTAGTGAACGGCCCAGGTGAAGCACGCTATGCTGATATAGGTATCATAGGTGGCGGCAAGGGTACTCATATGGTGTATGCCGCTGGTCAACCAAAGCATCGCTTAAAAAGAAAAGACACTGTCGACTATATGGTAAAACTTATCGAACAAAAAGCGGCTGAGATCGAATCAGAAATTAAAGCACAAAAAATGGTACATTCTGGAGATAAGACAGAATAGATTTTGATCGCAATAGTATTAAAAATAATAAAAATAATAAAAATTAAGCAAATTTCTAATTAAATCATAATATATTGGATTCAGCAGAAGATTTATTTACACTATTTAGATTTAAATATAGCCAACTTTACTATAGTATCACTTAAACCTTATTGATTATTTTCCCGTATACTCAATCAGTTACTCAACTGAAGAATAAATAAACTTTATTCAAATATATTACAAGCGCATCTTCTGATAAGCACGAACTCCATTTAGAACGAATTTATTAATCAATATCTGAGCTTAAATTAATATGCTTTGTTCTTTATAGAAGTATGTAAATAATACATTAACTTAAATATCATAAATTTGAACTTGCGTTCCAAAAGGGTAATTTCTGCGAGAGGTTTATATTTTTGTTGGTTTTTATTGCATCCATAATGTGCTTTATCTTATTTGTATTCGCTATTTACTAAATATCCATTTAAGTTACTTATAACTTTTTAGTGATACTAAGATACTTACGGTGCTATACTTAACGCTGGGCTGCATAAGCTGAATCTAGAAAAAGCTGTTGCAACACATTATAAATATAAAAAAGCTATCTATTAACAATAAATTGCTCAAATGACAAAGGTTGAATAGCTGTCATCAATTAAGATCTGTTCAAGAATAAAAGAGATCTAGCAATCCTAATACTGTTGACAACAGCCAGAGTAAATAAGGAATTTGGAATGCATCATTTCCCTATACTAACTTATATTATTTCATTAATTGTGCTGGGTACACTTAAGCGTAGTTATAGTATTTGTTAAATACGCAAACTACATAACTTAACTATTGGCTAATGAAATAGGGGATTACCTAATAATTCATTCTAAACAGCATTTTAATGATTACATTCATGATACACACAAAAATACCTTATTAGCTCATTACAGTATATTTTCGTATCACAATGTCAAGTCAGTTTACCGAAAATACGTTAACATACTTTAGCTCAGATAATTAGCACTATTGATAAAAATATTTGATGAATAAACAATAGCACTACGAATACAATAGTATTAAAAGAAAAGGGCAACAGTTTTGCGTTATGAAATTAATTTGGAAATATTTTGATGAATAACATCTTAATAAATATCTAAATCAGTATATTAACTAATCTATTGATTAAGCGATAATATCGTTCTATTATTACAACTCACACTAAAAGCAAATTAGGCTAGTGATTGTATTTTAGAACTAATCAAACATAGTGGTTTAGCCAAGCAAACGTTTAGTATTGATATTTTTTAGTGTATGGTTAAGTAGGCAAGGAGAGTAAATGTGAATCTAAATTCGGCGTTCGAGCATATGCTACAGCGCGCGCGTGAATTGGAAATGCTAATTTCTAAACCATCCTCACTAGATTCTCACGCATTTCAAAAAATAGCTCTTGAGTTGTCCGAAATAACCCCAGTAGTTAATAAGATCGAGAATCTTAAACGCGCTTGGGCGGAGCTTGCTGATACCCTAGCTTTAGCGGACAGCAAAGACGCAGAAATGAACAAACTAGTTGAAATAGAAATTGAAAAGATCAAATCCCGCTTGCCACAATTAGAGCGTGATGTACAAGTCTTGTTGCTTCCGAAAGATGAGGCGGATAAGAAAAACGTCATCTTGGAAGTACGCGCCGCTACTGGAGGGAACGAAGCCGCATTATTCGCTGCTGAACTCTTTACCATGTATCAACGATATGCCCAAAAATCTGGTTGGCGATTTGAGGTCATGAATTTATCTGAAAATGAACTGGATGGTTATAAAGAAGCAATTGCTTGCATTACTGGAGTGGGAGTTTACGCTTACCTAAAATTTGAAAGCGGTACGCACCGGGTGCAAAGAGTTCCTGTTACCGAAAATCAAGGACGCATACACACTTCTGCTGCTACCGTTGCCGTATTACCGGAAGCAGAAGAAATCGATGTTCATATTGAAGAAAAAGATATAAGGGTGGATGTTTACCGTTCTAGGGGGGCTGGAGGGCAGCATGTGAATACCACCGATAGCGCAGTTCGAATCACCCATATTCCTACTGGAGTTGTTGTTACTCAACAAGATGAGAAATCTCAACATAAAAACCGAGCTAAAGCTATGCGGATTATGCGATCTAGGCTTTATAATATACAACGTCAAGCTTCTGATCATGCACGTGCCGCTCATCGTAAAAGCCAGGTTGGTTCTGGTAGTCGCTCAGAACGCATCCGCACTTATAATTTTCCTCAAAGCCGAGTAACCGATCATCGAATCAATTTAACTATCTACAAGCTAAATCAGGTGATTAATGGTGAAGCGCTTAATGAAGTAATAGAAGCACTGATTTCTGATGATCAAGCAGAACGTTTAGCAAAAATAAACTAAGAGCAAGACAAAAATTGAGTAGTATTCGCAACGTCATAAAATTTGCTGCTGCTGATTTTGCTTGCGCTGGAATCGATAATGGTAGATTTAATGCACGATTGTTACTTAGTTATTTATTGAATAGGGCAGTGTGGTCGCACGAAGAAGAATTACTTGATACTAAGACTTTGAAGAAATTCCAAGCATTGATTTCTCGTCACATTGCAGGAGAGCCAGTTAATAAAATTACCGGCCAATGCGCCTTCTGGACATTGGAATTAAAGGTAACAACAGATACATTAGACCCTAGGCCTGATAGCGAAACTCTCATTGAAGCTACTCTGGAAATGTTTATAAATCGCAAATCACCCAGTCGTGTTCTTGATCTTGGGACTGGTACCGGTTGCTTGTTATTGGCCGCTCTTTCAGAATTTCCTACAGCCACTGGTCTTGGAATTGATAACTCGCAGGCAGCTTCAGAAGTAGCCCGACACAATGCGTGGATGACAGGGCTGTCCGATCGAGCTGAAATCCGTTGTCAAAACTGGAACAGTTTGCAAGATAATCAATTTGATTTAGTCCTATCGAATCCACCTTATATCGCTGAAGGTGAAATTTTAACTTTAGAAAATGGAGTACGCAATTACGATCCAATTAATGCTCTTCTCGGTGGAGCTGATGGTCTGGATGCTTACCGTGCCCTTGCACCTGTACTCCGTCGTGCTCTATCATATAATGGAATAACGATCGTAGAATTGGGAATTGGTCAAGCGAACGCTGTTGCAGATATCATGCTTCAAGCTGGTTTGCAAGAAGTCAATCGTAAAACTGATTTAGCCAACATACCTAGAGCACTTGTTTTAAAATGAAGCAATAACAGTTTAGAAGTCAATTTACGATAGTAAATTACCCTTGGGTAAGGTAGAGGTTACCATAATCTTAACTGTTTAGTTATTTCGAACTAAAGAATATAATAAGGTGTATATTAATATACATATATTAATATACACAGAATGGCTAATATATTGTTAGCTAAAATTGCATGGATTATACAATAAAACACTATATTTATTTTCTGTTATGAGGAAATTTAATCTATAATCAAGTATTAAATAACCTACATTATGTATTAACATCAATCGATCCGGGACTATCTTTAGGTAAAATATAACGATTTCAATTATTTCTTATATTAGCAATAATTATTAATTATTTTGCGATATAGGTTTAATTTTTTAATTAAGGTATACTTGCTGCTTTGAAAACTTTAGGCATTGAAGATACTTGGTACATACAAAACCATAAATGCAAAGGCTGAATTAAATAATATTTTAAACACACGAGGTTACTAAAAAGTTGTGTATTTAAAATATTGAACTGTTGTTGATTAACCTATAGTGCAATAACATCTATCCTAATCGCCAATTATATAGCAAATTGCTGTTATTTTATTGATTATTTTGGATACACTATACATCCGATAGATCGTAATAGCTGATATTCAATCAAGTAGCTTATTGAATTTATAGCAGAGGAGAATTGTCCTCCTGTTGGGATCCAACGCTAGGTCCATTTTTCTTTTCTAATATTTTGAAGCTAAACGCGGCTAATAAATAAATTCAATAAATAATGTTTTTAAAGCTAATGATAAAGTATATCCTTAAATTATACTATTAATCATGATGCAAAGTAGGCTTAAAAATTAAGCTAGATTGCAAATAACTCTCCTTATAAGAAGGAACGCTTTAAACGTAATTCAGTATGCATTTTATCACAAAACGATAAATTAAATGACAATTATCACTCATGCTTTGATTAAAATAGTATGACAGATGTATTATCAGCTTAAAAAATAATTAACAACAGATAGCTTATTAGGCTATTTAAGCTCATAGAAGGTTATTTCTATTAAGAAAGCTATAGATTATAGTGGAATTTAAATATGAATTTTGAAAAATTTTCTAATCGATGCAATGCCTTACTGTATGCAGCTCAAACATTATCGCTCTATCTTGGTCATCAACAACTGATGCCAGCGCACCTTCTTAAAGTATTAATTGAAGATGATGAAGGATTTGCAGTTAATCTGATTCAGCGTGCCGGCGGTCATCCAAATGTTATACTATCCCAAGTAGAAGAAACACTTAACAAAATACCTCGAGTAGAGAGCAATATTAAAGATAAAGTCTATATATCGCCAGAACTAGTAAATGTCCTGGCTAAATCAGAAGAGATCGCGAAAAAATCGGGCGATCGATACGTTACTGTTGAGCGTTTACTACAAGCGATTGCCATTGTTTCGCATGCTGAATCACCGCAAGCATTAATCAATGAAAATTTATTGCCACAAAACCTAGAGAAGGTAATACAGGATATGCGTAAAAGCCAAACTGCAGACAGTCCTAATGCAGAAAGCAATTTTGATGCTTTAACAAAGTATACTCGTGATCTTACTAAATTAGCTCAGAATGGCAATACAGATCCGGTAATTGGACGCGACGAGGAAATTCGTCGCACCATACAGGTTTTATCTCGTCGAACTAAAAATAATCCAGTAATGATCGGAGAGTCTGGTGTTGGTAAAACTGCTATAGTTGAAGGCTTAGCACAACGCATTATTAACGGTGATGTACCAGAGGGACTAAAAAAAAGAAAATTGTTGGCGCTTGACTTGGCTGCAATAATAGCTGGCGCAAAATTTCGCGGTGAGTTTGAGGAGCGTTTGAAAACAGTACTGAAGGAGCTTAGCACGACTCAAGGTGATATTATTTTATTCATAGACGAGCTTCACACTCTAGTGGGTGCTGGTGCAGCTGAAGGTTCTATGGATGCCTCAAATATGTTAAAGCCAGCATTAGCACGTGGTGAGTTGCATTGTGTTGGTGCAACTACGATTGAAGAATACCGCAAACACATTGAAAAGGACGCTGCCCTAGCTAGACGTTTCCAACCAATAATGATAGATGAGCCTAGTATATTAGAAACGGTGTGTATATTGCGAGGTCTAAAAGAGAAGTATGAGCTACACCACGGAGTACGAATCACTGATAACGCGCTAGTTTCAGCTGCCAACTTATCTAATCGCTATATAGCAGATCGTTTTCTGCCGGATAAGGCGATTGATTTAGTGGATGAAGCTGCAAGTCGGCGGCGTATGGAACTTGATAGCAAACCAGATCAAATTGACGAATTAGATCGTAGAATTATACAACTTAAAATTGAACGCGAGGCTTTGAAAAAGGAGAATGACAAGGCTAGTTGTAAGCGTCTAGAAATTCTAACTAATAAACTAGGTGATATGGAGAAACGTTCATCCGAGCTAACTGCAAGTTGGCAAGGAGAGAAGCAAATGCTGACACGTGTTCAAAAAATAAAAGAAATGCTTGAAGTTGCTCGTAATGATTTAGAAATTGCTAAACGTGCTGGTGATCTAACAAAAGCTGGAGAATTGACATATTCAATCATTCCGCAACTAGAGCAAAAGATACTTCAAAGCGAGAATATAGCCTCTACACGTATGCTAAAAGAAGAAGTATCAGATGATGATATCGCTTTGGTAGTATCGCGCTGGACTGGCATTCCTGTAGAAAAGATGCTTAAAGACGAGCGAGACAAGCTACTAGCAATGGAATTTAATCTGCATAAGCGTGTTGCTGGTCAAAACGAAGCCATATCGGCAGTCTCTAATGCAGTGCGCCGTTCGCGCACAGGATTACAAGATCCAAATAGACCAATTGGATCTTTCCTATTTCTAGGACCCACCGGTGTAGGAAAAACTGAATTAACCAAAGCACTAGCAGAATTCTTGTTCGATGATGAGCAATCTATGGTTCGTCTTGACATGTCTGAGTATATGGAAAAACATTCCATAGCTCGTTTAATTGGTGCACCTCCAGGTTATGTAGGTTATTTGGAAGGAGGTAGCCTAACTGAGGTTATACGACGACGTCCATACCAAGTCGTATTATTTGACGAAATAGAAAAAGCCCATCCTGAAGTATTTAACATACTATTACAAGTACTAGATGACGGCCGCTTGACTGATGGACAAGGTCATACAGTCGATTTTCGTAATACTATTATAACTATGACTTCAAACTTGGGTGCATATCATTTAGCAGAAATTCCTGATGGGTCCTCTGTAGATTCTGTGCGAAATGAGGTGATTAAAGTCGTGCAAAAGTCATTTCGGCCTGAGTTTCTCAATAGGATTGATGAGGTGATAATATTTACGCGTCTAGAAAGAGATAATATGAAGAGTGTCGTTAATATTCAGCTTGCCCGACTGCGTAATACGCTTGCCAACCGCAGTATTCACCTAGAAATAGATGAAGCTGCATTAGCATGGCTAGCTGAGACAGGCTACGACTTAGTTTACGGTGCTCGTCCCCTAAAGCGAGTTATTCAACGTTCTTTGCAAAATCCGCTTGCGAATTATATTCTTAATGGCAGTATAAAAAACGGTGACGTAGTGAATATTTCTGCTAATAATAGCTCACTGACTATTAATGGAGAACACGGCTAATACTAATAAATCGACAAGCACAAGCGGTGCAATGGCAGTATTCTACTATACATTATGTAATTGTGTTTTTATTATTATTTGATATCTTGATTTCTATTATTATTAAGAACAGGATTTTGCCAAAATGCAATCAGTTTCTACGTAAAAAACAAGCTAACTACTATCGTTATACCTATCACAAAAGCAGAGGAGCAGAGTAATATCTCTTACTAGGACTTAAACATGCTGCAAAAATTAGCCTAGATACCTCAGTATGTAGTAGATGTTATTTTGCTAATTACAGAATTAGCTGCAATTTTATTTGAATATAAAATACTATTTATTAGTATGGAATCGATCATCTTTGTCACTTTATAAAACACGCTTATAAGAATCATAATAACACAAGCGCTATTATAAACAAATCTTGTAGTTTAACAATTTAGAAGAATAATGTGAGATAACGTTAATTTTCTGGTTATCCAGTATTAGAATTAATCACGTAATAGACCAAAAACGGTTGCATTTAAGTATAAATAGGCTTATCCTCCAAAATCTACTAAGGATCAATTTACAAGCATTAGTATGAAGTAAAATATATTTGTATAGCGAATATTAATAGTACTGGCTATAATTATAACGAATACTTTATTTAAAGGTATTAGTATATTTTTAAAAACATACTCTATATAGGATATAAAATAAAATACTCTATGTAGCATATAAAATATTTTCTAGTTATCATATTCATTGGATGATGGTTAGATAGTTATTATACTGATGTATAGGCTGTTACGTATTTGCGTAAGCAAACTGAATTCTGTATTAGATTTATTTAATTGCTTAGAAAAAACAATATTTTTTGTTCCTAGTGTAGCATTTTTTAAGAAAAATTGCTACATTTACTAACCTATTGCTGTTTTATCTGAAATTTGTAATGCACAATCGTTTTACTCATCTATTAGTTGCTCAATAATGAAATTTTCTCGGCATAAATAAAGCATAGCTAGCACGTAATAGCTAGTTATGCTTTATCGATTCGATAATTTTAATACGATAAAATTAGCAATTAAAGCAAATTCATTGGCACTCAAGTACTAATTGCAGAAGTTGATTCAAATAAAACAAATGATAATAATTTACGGAATATAAAAAATGCGGTGATAACTAAATTATAGTTGAATTCCTTTCACGTTAAGGTTCGAAACATAAGATAAGCTGCTGTGGGTATAATAATTTTTACTCTATTGTACTCTAGTTACAAATGCAAAAAATATCAAAATCAAATAATGATAATCTGTAATAAAAATATTATTTGATTTATATTTGTTTGCGTATGCGCATAAAGAAATTAAAGCCAGATTTAGCTTTACTGTTTATATTGTTAAACTTTCATTAATAGTTACATTTTACCATTTGTCGCTTTATTAAATGCGCTAGAAATTTTAAGTTTTATTAAAAATTGCTAGCGCAAAATAAGATAAGCAGCATAAACATCATACAAATGATTAATAAAAACCGTTAAATTTTATTTACTATTAAAATAGCAATAAAATTTTATAAGATAAGCTTGCCTTAAGTACGATTAACTATTTTTACTTAACAGCTAAGGATGACCGATGACAGAAGTAAACAATTATGCGTTCGAGAGTATCGAAGTAAACGAATACTCAGTAAAATGTGATGGAGGTGACGAATTAATGGGTCATCCTCGTATATTTCTAGAAATTGCTAAAGAAGAGAATAAAGTAATTTGTCCCTACTGCTCTAAAATATATATAATAAACAAAATAGGTTAATAGATTAATACTCTATAAGAAGTTATCTTAGCCTATGCAATAAAATTATTGCGTTAAAATCTATCTTCTGATATATAGTCACTTATGGTTTAAGTATAACTTTATTTCTATATGTCGTAGAGTATCTAAAATATTCTTATCTAATCAGTCTCGAAATATTCTGAATGCCACTTGAATAATTATCATTACATCAAAAGAAAAAAATATTTTTAACGAATTTAATAAAACTACTCCTTAGTAAGTAGATAAATGGCAATTATTTAATAATAAAATAACGCTTGGATATAAATAATATTAAAATAACGCTTGGATATAAATAATATATTAAGTATTTGAAATTTAACAATTTATTTTAATTTCTAACTATCTAGAGCATATAATATCTAATTTTATAAATACAACTTAAAATACAAAATTTAATGGTAATCAAATTCATCTAATAATAATTTATTCAACCAAAAAGTATATTATCCAGTTTATAGTGACTGTATTTTAATTTTTATTGTTAACTAATCGAAAAAAAACTAATTACTACTAATTATGAGTAAATGCGCCAAATTATGCTAAGTAACATAAACACTAAAATACAATAGATATACTAAGTTAATTTAACTTATGCATTAACACACATCACTATGCTATCAAAATCATTATTTTTTGTAATGTGTGCGAGAATAAAAATTATAATTTTGTGAATTCTGTACATCTAAAACAACAAGCTAAATATTATTGATGTGCGGCATTCTGCATATTATTTTAGAATTAAGAATTACCCCTAATTTACTAGTATATTTAGCATTTCCTTAAAAATTACTCTACTTATTGTATAATTGTCATAAATTAAAAAACGATCAATCTACAACTTGAACAGTCAATCAATAAATGTGATTTTTATCCATACGTATTTTGTTATTATTCAAGATACCTACTTGTAATGAGTAAAACCTATAATATTACTCATTACAAGTAGCCTTTAGATCTTTTTCATCCAGCAAAAATTAAAATCGGAGTAAAAAATAAGCTACACGAACTATCTTGTATGGAATAATTATTCTAAGTTAATTGAATAAAATTAAATAATCATTGGTAAACTGAATACTTTAGAATCCTAAATATCTTTATTTGATAAGATAAGTGAATAATTTATTAGCAGTTAATATAAAACATATCTTAGTAAGTGATAGTCAATCACAAAAGTGACTAACTTCAAATTACTATAATTCAATGAATTAGTAAAGTACGTTTTCGGATAATTATTAAGTTAGTCAATCATAACTATTTAATTTAGTTCCTAAATTACGTTTTCATTAATAATTAAAAGAGTAATTATCTTTTTAAATACAATCTTTTTTACATTACATTACATTGTATGTCCTATAAAGTTGATAACTTACTAGACAAAACATTATACTAATTTATAAATTTAATTGTAAAAATTAATTTTTAAAAAAAGTATTCCTTTGTTAATATTAAATACTTTTAGCTTAGTTATATATCATATATTAATATTTACGTATTTTAAGATAATTCCTTCTCTTCACTCAAGATCCTGACAAATTCTGTCAGTCCTACTAAGCGTTCTCGCTTTAAACGTTCGGCGCTAATAATCGTAGATATATTATGCACACTGACATCAATATCATCATTGATAATTATGTACTGGTATTTTTGATAATGACTGAGATCATCAGCTACATTAGCCATCCGCTGAGTAAGTACTGTTTTACTGTCTTGAGAGCGAGTACGAAGCCGGTTCTTCAACTCGCTATTAGAAGGAGGTAAAATAAAAACACTTACAAGGTCTGATCCTATATTTGCTTTAAGTTGTTCTGCTCCTTGCCAGTCAATATCGAACAAAATATCCTTACCACTCGCAAGTATACCTTCCACCGCCTTACGTGGAGTACCGTAGTAATTTCCAAACACCTTAGCATGCTCTAGCAAATCATTACGACTAAGCATAACTTGAAATTCTGTAAGACTAATAAAAAAATAATCAAGACCATGCACTTCACCAGGACGTGGTGATCGAGTAGTTACAGAAATCGATATAGAGATGTCATATGTATTATTTAAAAGCTTGCGAGCAATAGAAGTTTTACCGGCTCCAGAAGGAGAAGAAAGAATGAGCATTAAACTGCGTCTACTGATCATTGAATAAAAAATCTCCGGATTAATAATATTAAAGATTTTACTATATTGCTCGATCAACTTCTACCAAAGCAAAAATGTGATTATTGTATACAAAAAATATATTAAGCTTATTACTTAAATTGCAGGTATTAATGCATAATTATTAAATTTAGATCAACACTAATCCAAGAAGACAAACTATGCTTTTGTAACCCAGTAAAGCTATACTATATTTTTGCATTTGCGTAAAAATATCAGTAAATTATATAAGCACTTCTTGGAAAGATCACTATTGCCGATAATTCTTAAAATTAAGAGATCTTTTTTTTTGGCTAAAACCACAAACTTACTTTTTAAATAAATAAGTAAAATTAAGGACTATTAATAGATAATTTTTTTATCTAGAAGCAATCAGTTTACTATAACATACTATGTTATAGTAACAAAGAAGATGCTAATCTTTCCGCTCCAACAAAATTAGTTCTATACTTTATTCATTCTATATAATAATCGATACCACCTAAACAAATTATTTCACATTTCTATACTAATAGAACTTATGAACTGTTAATTATACCAAAGGAATATAATCGAATTTATGGAGACTAACTTTTAGAAAATCTCAAAGAAATTAACAATACGATTAACTAGTTAAAAAAGCTAAATTATTTTAGCATAATAGTGAGAAAAATTAATTATTTACCAGAATATCTCCCAAAACCCTAATAGTGAATTTGTATTGGCTTTATTGTATTTTTGCTCAATAGGATGGAAATAACAACAAGCTCAGTAAAACTTATTTCAATTAATGAGAATATTTTACTAACAGTAAAGCATAATAAATTAAATAATAAACAACTAAATCTTCGCACATTATGGAAAACTTTATCTTTTATTTTTAGTAAAACATAAACCTCAAAGTTTTGATTAACGATTAATAAAGTTATTATGTTTTTCTTTTTCTCAAAATAGTGCGATCACGCGATAATCGATCTTAAGCTAATTTTATACAATACTAATTATACAAGCTGTATGCTGAGTTTTTTTGCTGTTTTCGCCAATCACTAACATTGTGGTTGTGTTGAAACAAAGTACTGGAAAACGCATGCCCCCCTTTACCATCTGCAACGAAATAAAGATAATCTGTTTTTGCAGGCTGCAGGACTGCTGCTATGGAAGCTACCCCTGGATTAGAAATGGGTCCAGGCGGTAAGCCAGAGATTATATAAGTATTATATGGAGTGTGTAGTCTTAAATCAGTTTTATTTAGAGGACGATTTAGACACTCACCGCCCGAAATACCGTAAACTACAGTAGGATCTGACTGTAGTTTCATCCTAAAATTTAAACGATTGACAAAGACGCTTGCTACCAGCGGACGCTCAGCCTCTATCTTTGTCTCCTTTTCCACAATAGAAGCCAGTATTAAAGCCTCCTTAGAAGTAGCTATCGGTAGAGCCGGATCGCGTCTTTTCCACAACTCATTCACTGTCCTATCCATCGCAAGGCGCATGCGATTAATAATGTCAGCTCTTTTGTCGCCATAAACGTAGTAATAAGTTTCAGGTAACAATGTTCCTTCCAATGGCATATCATGAATTTCACCACTCAAACCTTGAGTTGCGTTTATTATGGCTACAATATTAATAACGGAAAGTCCTTCTGCTACAGTTAAATGATGAGCAACTACTGTTCCTTTTTCTAAAATTTTAAGTACGCCCTGTTGGCTAATGGCAGCAGGAAAAGCAAATTCACCAGCCTTTAAGGTTCTAGTCTTACCGGTTACTCTAGCTCCTAACACAAATACACTAATATCGCTAATCACCCCCGCTTCCATCAACAGGTCAGCAATTGCCTTAATATTCGAACCAACCGGGATAATTAGATTAGTTGCAGCAACAAGCGGGCCAGGCCGAGTAAATTTAATCCAAGAGCAGCAAGCCATTGTAATAAAAAATGCCAACAAAAATAACAAAGTCAAAGTCAAAAAAAATATTCTACTATACATTTTGCTTGCTTAATCACAAGACTTTAGAGAAAATAAGGGACGCATTAGTGCCGCCAAACCCAAAGGAATTTGATAAGGCAGTACGAACTGGACGCTCGCGTGCCTCATTCGGTACTAAATCCATGCCGTAAATTCCCTTGGAGGGATTGTTCATGTTTAGCGTAGGCGGTACGGCTTGGTCACGAATGGACAATACCGAGTAAATTGCTTCTACGGCGCCGGCAGCACCTAGCAAATGTCCAATTGCAGATTTGGTAGATGACATAGAAACGGTAGCAGCGGCATCACCGAGCAGACGCTTTACTGCTCTAAATTCGGTAGCATCACCCAAGGGTGTAGATGTACCATGTGCATTAATGTAATCAATCTGGTACGGTGACATCTTCGCTCGCTTCAGCGCGGCTTTCATAGCGCGAAATCCTCCATCTCCGGCATAAGAAGGAGCCGTTATGTGATAAGCATCACCAGATAGCCCATAACCAATCAATTCAGCATAAATACTCGCATTACGCTTTTTAGCGTGCTCATACTCTTCAAGCAAAACCACTCCAGACCCTTCTCCCATCACAAAACCATCACGCCCTTCATCCCAAGGGCGTGATGCTTCTTCAGGTGTATCATTATAACCAGTGGACAAGGAACGAGCAGCTGCAAAGCCAGCTAAACCAAGTCGACCAATCGCTGCTTCTGCTCCCCCAGCAACCATAACGTCAGCATCATCCAAAGCAATTATCCGTGCTGCATCACCGATGGCATGAGCTCCTGTGGCACAAGCAGTCACCGCTGAATGGTTCGGTCCTTTAAAGCCGTATTTAATCGAGACATGACCAGAAACCAAGTTGATTAGTGCGGCCGGAATAAAAAATGGACTAATACGTCGCGGGCCGCGCTCTTGTAATAGAACAGCAGCATCAGCGATGGTGGTTAATCCTCCAATACCAGAGCCTATCATTACCCCTGTGCGTTCTTGACTCTTTGCATCTCTTGGTTGCCAACCAGAATCTTCAATAGCTTGTTGTGCAGCAACTAAACCAAATAAAATAAAACGATCAATCTTTCGCTGTTCTTTAAGTTCAATCCACTCTAATGGATTAAAACCACCAGCATCCTTAGTTCCCTCAGGCACCATACCAGCAATCTTTGCTGACAAATCAGAAACGTCAAAACTGTCGATTGCCCTGATGCCGGATTTACCGGCCATCAGACGATCCCAGTTGGTTTCAACACCGCATCCCAGCGGACTAACTATCCCGAGACCAGTGATGACGACGCGTCGCATGACATCATTCATTTACAACTTCGTGAAGCGAGTAGACGATTAAAGCATACGCTTTAAAAGTCGAATCAACCTCCTTGGCTTTTAATGAAGTCGATTGCGTCTTTGACATTTAAAATCTTTTCGGCAGCATCATCTGGAATTTCGCAAGAAAACTCTTCCTCAAAAGCCATGACTAGCTCAACAGTATCTAAACTATCTGCTCCTAGATCATCAATAAAACTGGCATCTTCTGTTACTTTTGCCTCGTCAACACCTAAATGTTCAACAACGATCCTTTTAACCCTCTGAGAAACATCAATCATAACTATAAACCTCTGATTTATCTATATTACTAGCGCTTTTATCAATTATTTATCCGACCTACCGTGAAATCCGCAACCAGCGATTATTTGGATCAGTCGTTTGTAAGATAAGTTTTTTTGCTAAGACCAAAAACTCAATTTTTAACAAGGCAACTGTATTTGCTCTACTTTACAGCATCGCCATTCCGCCATTGACATGAATGGTAGCACCTGTAACATAACCAGCCTCTTCGCTAGCTAAATAAAGCACAGAAGCAGCAATGTCATCTGTTGTACCTAATCGTCTAGCAGGAACGTTTTCCAAAAGTTTCTCCTTTTGTTCATATGGAAGCGCATCAGTCATTGCAGTAGCAATAAGTCCTGGAGCTATAACGTTTACAGTTATACCTCGACTTGCCACTTCTGCAGCTAGTGCCTTAGAAAAACCAACCAAGCCCGCTTTAGCAGCAGCGTAATTTGTCTGGCCAGGGTTTCCTGTTGTACCGACAATTGAAGAAATACTAATAATACGACCCCAACGCTTTCTTATCATACTGCGGATTAAACTTCTGGACAAAAGAAAGCAAGAAGTTAAATTGATGGAAATTACTTGGTCCCAATCTTCATCCTTCATACGTACAAGCATTTGATCACGAGTAATACCAGCATTATTTATCAAAATATCTACTGGAGCGCCGATACTTGCTTCAACTGTCTTTGGCAAACTTTTCACAGAATCCTTGTCGCCCAGATTACAGAAGACTATAGATACCCGATCACCTAGCATGGCTGCTTTTTCCTCTAGTACCATCTGACGAGTACCAGACAATACTACATGAGCACCTTGTCTATGCAGATTTTCGGCAACAGCAAAACCAATACCGCCGGTAGCTCCAGTTACCAAAGCAATCTTGTCGCTTAAATCAAACATAATTTTCCCATTTACGTTAGCTTTTAAAGCACAACAAAGAAGCAGACGACATACCCAATAGGCCCATTATCAACGAATTTATCAATACATTTCATTATATATTAACAGCTTTTTATCAAATCATAGTTCATATCAATAAACCGATAATATTTATAGCCAATAAAATATCTATCGTCTTGTATTATTTATACATTAGGCAAGGCAATTACTCGAATAAATGGATACTAATCTAGGATATTGTTTTAATGGATAATTAATCACAGTAGTAATTAGCCAACTTTGTTAGAGCTGATATAAAAATCATTATTTACTAAAACCAAATAATGAAAAATTAATAGCCTAAAAAATTTTTTTGCTATAATACAAGAATCATATCTGGATATAGTTCTTGTAGTATTGGCATGATCAGAAAACAATATATAGCTACAGATATTGTTTTAGTCTTTGCAAATTGACTGCAATATAACAGCTAACAATAGCCAACTGCAATTCTATCAACGATATTTAAGTAATCGTTGATTATAAACTCAGCATAGTTACCTCAACCTGAAGAGTTATATTTGTTACTAACTCACAATACTCTACAACAATCATCAAGATTATCTGCATAGAAAAATATCAAGTATTTAATTACTATTTATTCTCCATTGAAGATCAATTTCGTATAAAGTATTGCTCTTTTATTACCAACATATATATGATCATTTTATTGTTTTTATATCTTTTGGTTATAACTTTCGATGAAAACAATTAAGTAAATTTTGTTTAGAAAGTAAGCTAATGATATGATTGGTCATTTTTTATTTGGTAAATTATTTTGCACTCTTTGTAATCAATATTCATTATTACTGAATGTAAGATCTATTACATCTCCACATTTTAAAAATCTTTTAGTAAAAATCACTAGTATTATTATTTTTAATGACGCTCTGCCACTTACCAACAAAAATATTTTTGTTCGCCTTAGCTTATCTCTATCTTATTAGAGGTATATTAAGCAGAAAGCAAACCATTAATTAGAGCCGTTATGCCTAAGGCATAAACCACGAACAACAAAACTAGTGTATTTAGCATCAAGTTAAAATATCAAGCTTACCTTATTTTTTAGAATGTAAATGGTAGTCTGAAGTAAAGAAGAAAATACCAATAATATTTTTCTACTTCACCTTGCATCTTATGCGATTATCAATGTCAAATTAACATCAATTCAGCCACGCTACAGTTCAATACTAATAAGGCAATGATTTTAGTATTAAGAATAAATATATTTTAAATCCAGCCCAATAAGTTTGGCTAGATTGTCTAAATAGCACAGTAATTTATGCTGTAAACCAGCCTATTCTGCTAGAAAGATGCAATTAACAGCAAACAATTTGTATGTAGCTTTAATCAGAAATGCGATTACACAACAAAAATACTCTCCAACGTCCAGAAATCATTAGAATAAGATAAATAATTCACTCGACAAATTTTAAGTAATTAAGTATTTTATGCTTGCAGTGTAGTGCTACTATTTAATATTTGAATGTTTATCTAATGCTTGTTAGGATAAATTTTGTTAGTAAATCAAAAAGGTAATGTAAAATTTAATACCATTAATTTTTAAGATTAGCATCTGTTAGATACAAAGTGATGTACGTCATAATCGTCTTGAAACATAGCTATAATGATATTCTTGTTGAGTAAAGGTTTGGCTATCAACTATCGTTGATTAAAAATCAATTACTCTATGGATATTGCGAAAGAATATACAATTCAATACAAATTTGATAAATACAAGCTTAGATATTTTTAGTATACTGAAAGTAATCTCATAATTAAATATTCGTTAACGTAAAAATTGAGCATGTTAAAAAATTAAGCTTAGTATTCTATACTATATCGGTAGTAAAGAATAAATAATACTTCGTAGGTAATCGGAAGATATAAAGAATTCCCATAAATAAAAACTCCAATATAATTGAACTAAGGAATATAGATATGCAGTGCAAGTATTCATCATCAAAAACAAAATGCGCCATAATTTAGAAGCTATGTGCTAGAAACTAGCCCTATAGAGATTACCTTTTTAATTAATCTCTATAGCAGATAATTAACCATAATATAAACCTAAATAGTTGTACCATTTTGCAACGTGAAGATGAATAGAATATTTATTCTTAGTTTTGCAATAAAAAATTTACAATGATGATGATTTATATAAATCATCATAAAAATTTATGTAAAACTTTACCATGTTAATCTGTCAACTTTCTTTTATGTAGATACTTAAATTGTCTAAGCTTACTTAGCTATTGCCAAGATAGCTAAGACAAATATAACACCATGCAAAATTTAGAAATTATCTTAACTAGGAATAGTGTAAGATTTACCACCCAATCTCGGTTTAAAGAGCATTCTGAGAATACCTACATAATTTGAGTAAAATAGCTCTATAAAATTCTTTTCATCAATTAGAATTACTCAGGAAGTTGATATAATTTTTTTTGTGAAACTAAGAAATCATATTAAGATGCCATACAAAGGTATAATGTCTTAAGATAATTTCTAACTAGGTATTAAGAATAAAATGTCAATAAACTCAATTATTATTGAGCATAGATAGTTGCTATAAGCAACAGTTTAATGTCCAATTGATCAGTATTACTATCGGATCGTGAGCAGCACAAAGTATCTCATTACGATTAGACATACATAGATAACCTTATAAAAATAAGAAAATTTCATAGCAATATATGCTATTATCTTACAGTAATTAAGCAAACAATTTTTTGAGAACGCCGATAAAGATAATTAAGAATAGATTATCTGCATTCACTAACTTTTGAACATCAGCCCTGTAAAATAACTTTCAAAAATAATTACTGGGATTATTTGTTGTTTTAGTGTAATTTTATTACCATTGCACCTTGCTATTGATAAAAATACCAAGTATATTTAACGATGTGGTTTAGAATGCCGATTTATTTTAAAGTCAAACAAAAATTAGGTTGTAGATGTACTATTAAGTTTATGGAAGTACGAAAAACTGATCTCAATAGTGGCGTAATACTAACTAAACATAGTAAGTTATATTTAGTTAGTATTATTTAAGAAAGACTAACTGCTGCTTTACTACTAAAAATATTCGATATTAGCCATATTAACACATGCATTCTAGAGTATCCTAGTTTCTCTAGCCTTCGTTTATTCAATTCATTACCCAGGATGAAAATCCTGTGGTTTGGTTTATGCAATTTGATGTTTATTATGAAGAACAAAAATTAATCCAAAACCCATGCTACTAAAGCTATTCCATAACAATTTGGAATGCTTAAAACTAACTGATAATCTATTGTATTATAAATCAACATAAGAAACTTAATAAGAATTACCTGAATATGTATAACCCATATATCTCTACATTAAGCAAAAATTTTACGATGGTATCTAGTTAATTTAAAAATTACAGTTAAGCACATGCAGCTTGTAAAACAAATAATAGCTTAGATTGCAGCGTGTTAGTTTGTCAAGTTTAATGTCTAGCTTAGTGTGTCTAAGCTACTTTTATTTCTTTGTCTTATCAAGCAAGAGTAAAAATCATGCAATGATTGACAATCTTAAGCTCCTGTATCAATAAAAAATCATTTCTAAAAAATTACGCGATAAGATGAAAATAGATATTCCACCGAATGCGCGTTAGTGTTTAAAAATGACTGATTGCCACACCATTATCTCAAAATAAATTCTATACTACTAAATCACACGTACTATTAGAGGTACACTCGCATACAAAAATCCATAAGTTACTTTTTATTAGCACCTGCATTAACTCTCATGATTAGATTAGGTAATTTATGTTGGAGAAGACAGATCTTGGTTTTCGTTTATGTGTTGGTATTGTACTATTTAATGATAAAAAAAAGATTTTCCTTGGAAAACGTATCAACATTGATAACGCTTGGCAGATGCCTCAAGGTGGAATAGATAAAGGTGAAACTCCCTACCAAGCTGGACTACGTGAACTTGAGGAGGAAATAGGCACCAACCAAGTTGAGATTGTTGCTGAAACCGCAAGCTGGATAACCTACGAATTTCCAGCTAATTTAACAAGCACAATCCGTAAAAAATGGCGAGGTCAAACACAAAAATGGTTAGCTTGTAAGTTTACTGGTACGACATTTGATATAAACCTTCAAACTGAATATCCAGAGTTTGATGATTGGCAATGGGTCGATATCAACTGCGTTACTGAATTGATTGTACCATTCAAGCGCACAGCTTACCGACAAGTCATGAATGAGCTTACTCCGGTGATTTATCATACAAGTTTTACAGAAGGATGATTAAATTTTTAAAAAATATACTGTATTGTAAATAAATGTGTATCCTAATAAAAAATGAAATTAACACTCTGTGCGGTATTTTTGTTTATAAAGCGCTGTTTTGAATTATAAAATTTACCGAAATATACCCTATTTAGCTAATACTATAGGCGTACTTAAAATACTAAACAATATAGCCGTATTTTTCAGGCTATAATACACTTAAATACGATTACATTTAGAATAATTTCTTATTGTATTTTATGCTGTCTAGGTATGAGATAGGTTTATACTATTTATGAATAAATTAGGAAAGAATAATTTAATACTTCACGAATAGTAGATTTTATGCAGATCGCCTTCATGATACAAAAATAAGTTGATCATTTTTATCCTAACCGTGCGACTAAATAAGTTTTTTTAAGGAAGAAACTATATGATTATTTTTTTCAAGATTCTTAGTTAATTCTTAAGAACATGAAATTAATTGATTTTCACCGAAAAACTTGAGCTATAACAGTAAGTAAGTTTATCAATTTAAGGGCGCTGGCTTGTTTTTCTTGTTGTATATAAATACAAAAATAGCATTTTTTATCATATCATATGTTGCTAATATTTTGATATAATTAGACATTTCTTTTTTTACTATTTGCCTATAATCTATCCTGAGAAAGGCTTTAGTATTTTTATAAAGCATGAGTATCAATTAAAATAAAGCAATAGTTTCTTTTAACGCACGGTGAAAGGAGAACGAAGAAACATAATAATCAAAATTGACTGGACTTTTACCTCTTCTTCTTTTTTTTGACGCTTTAATCTGATGAAAATTACTTCAATCTTATGATTACTATCACTAAAAATATTTACGTTATGTTCGCTCAGCAAATAAAATAGTACTAAAGCAACTATCTTTATTAATTCAAGTACATGATCCAGAATGGTAGTTTTGAACTATATTTACAAGTCAGTTTTTTTAAACTCATTTAATAATTTTGCCAATACTCTTCTAATTGGTAATTTAAAATAAAAAATTTGTCTTATATCCTACACAAGATATTGTGATTTAACTTAAGATACTCTAATAATAAATTTTCATCATAAAGAAACAATAAAATACCTTGCCTAACTCATTAAAAAGTAATAACTTATTATTTGACAATCCCTTTAACCTCATTAAACAATTCATCATAAAGATCGAACTATCTTTACATTATGGACTATAATATTTAACATGCCTAATTAAAAAAGAATTACGAAATAGTACTTCAGCTCAATAAGATTGACAAAATTACTTTTATTGAAATTTCAAGTAAAAATTTATCTAAAAAACATTAAAAATCTAAATTTTCATTAGGACAACAGGCCTTAAAGATATACCTAACGTGCAGAAGAAAGCAGATATCTACTGGTCATTGGTAATTGCGAGACTGCAATTGCTTAGCTAAATCAAAACGATTATTCTTGGTGCAAGAAATTATATAAAAGAACAAGATAAAAGAACAAGCAAGGCTCTCCTGGCTTAAAAATGATTCAGCAAATAAGTTGACATTATGGATAGGGTAAAAATTATTCATTTAAGAGATAATGCAGTCGAATCAACTAGAAAAACATAGTGTTTATTGAGCTTGCAATCAACACTATGTTTTTAGCTCTAAGGCATCAAATTTTTGTTGTTTATTAAAATCAGTATAACAAGTCAAGTTTATCATTGCAAATAATAATAAACCTTAAAAATAATAAAATTAATTGTAAAAAACCTTAACTGCTATTTATTATTAAGTTGATTTATGTTATCGTAGGCTATAAGCTGGTTATAGAATCAAATGGAATATTTATCAACACAAGAAATCTTAATTTTAAAAATTTATTAAGTGATATAAAAATCATTGAATTATATTTTAGTAAGCCTACTCTTCAAACTAATTTATTCTTCATTACTAAAGCTTTACCTAAATACATAGTAATCTGGGTACTAAATTTTTTTATTTTAACACAGAATTGCTGTCATTAAGTGGTGTAGCGCTCTCTGCTAATACTGTACAGCGTTTCTGTGTTACCTCCGCCAAACCACCAGTGATAAAGATACGCTTAAACACAGAACCATGTTCGTATACATCAATCACACCAGCATTCAGAGTAGAAATCATTGATATATGACGTGGTAAAACACCAAAATAACCAGCTGTTCCAGGAATAACAACCATCTCCGCTAAGCAGCTAAAAATTAATTGCTCAGGAGCAATAAGCTCAAATTGCGTAGTATCAGCCATACCAAGTATCCTTCTTTATCTCATCAAAAATCATACTGGTATTAGAATAACATAGTCTTTTATTGAACATATTTAGTCACCAAGTCTTTTAGACTTTTTCATTACTTCTTCTATATTCCCTACCATGTAGAAAGCTGACTCTGGTAAAGTATCGTACTTACCTTCAACTATTGCTTTAAAGCCGCTAATAGTATCTTTTATACTAACTAGCCTTCCGGTCAATCCAGTGAAAACCTCTGCAACATGAAATGGTTGACTAAAAAAACGTTGAATTTTACGAGCTCTTGCCACAATAAGCTTATCTTCTTCAGATAGTTCTTCTATACCCAAAATAGCAATAATATCTTGTAGAGATTTATATTGTTGTAATACTTCCTGTACACGCCGTGCGACATTATAATGCTCATCACCGACTATTCTTGAATTTAGCATCCGCGAGGTAGAATCAAGCGGATCAACCGCTGGGTATATACCGAGCTCGGTAAGCGAGCGGTTTAACACTGTGGTTGCATCGAGGTGTGCAAAAGATGTAGCTGGCGCTGGATCAGTTAGATCATCAGCTGGCACGTAAATAGCCTGTACAGATGTTATCGAGCCTTTTTTTGTCGTGGTAATCCTCTCTTGCAACTGACCCATCTCAGTAGATAATGTAGGTTGATAACCAACTGCGGATGGGATACGGCCTAGCAAAGCTGACACCTCTGAACCTGCCTGAGTAAAGCGAAAAATATTATCTACAAAAAATAAAACATCTTGACCTTCTTCGTCGCGAAAGTACTCTGCTACAGTTAAACCTGTTAGTCCGACGCGACTACGAGCGCCAGGTGGCTCGTTCATTTGTCCATAAACTAAAGCTGCTTTAGATTTCGAACTATTTTCTACTATAACACCAGACTCAACCATCTCATGATAAAGATCATTACCTTCACGAGTGCGTTCACCTACACCTGCGAATACCGAATAACCACCATGCGTCTTAGCTACATTATTAATAAGTTCCATAATAAGTACAGTCTTACCAACGCCAGCACCACCGAATAGACCAATTTTACCACCTTTAGCGTAAGGAGCAAGTAGGTCAATAACCTTGATACCAGTGACCAGTATCTCTGCTTCAGTAGATTGATCGACGTATTCTGGGGCATGACGATGAATCGGGTAACGTATCTTGGACTTAATCGCAGGAAGACCATCCACAGCATCGCCAACAACATTCATAATACGACCTAGGGTTTCTTGACCTACTGGTACGGTAATCGGAGCACCTGTATCTTCTACAAGTGATCCACGAACCAAGCCTTCCGTCTCATCCATAGCGATAGTTCTAACAGCGTTTTCTCCCAAATGTTGGGTAACTTCAAGAACCAACGTATTATTACCGTTTTTAGTTTGTAAAGCATTCAGTATTTCAGGTAAGGCGCCTTCGAATTGCACATCGACCACAGGACCTATTACTTGTTGAATTTTACCAGTCGCATTGCTAGTCATTCTTTTAGCTCCTTAGCTTTTAAAATGCGAGTGCAAGTTTTCAAGATCACTAAAGAGCCTCAGCGCCCGAAATAATCTCGATCAATTCATTAGTGATGCAGGTCTGTCGTGTACGGTTATATTTAAGTGTCAACTTACTAAGCATATCTTTAGCATTGCTGGCAGCCTCATCCATCGCTGTCATTCGCGCGCCATACTCACTAGCAGCATTTTCAAGCAAACAATTAAATATTTGAGCAGCTAAGTAACGAGGCAAAATGACCGACATAATTGACTCTTCATCTATTTCAAACTTATACATAGCCTTAAGTGCATTGATTTCTTTTTGATTATTGTAACCAGACAAGTTAATTGGGATTATTCTCTGTTCAGTAACTATTTGAGTTATCACCGAATGAAATCTATTAAAAAACAAAGTAACTACATCAAAATTATCTTCTTCGTAAAGCTTAATTAGCTCCTGACAAATATTTTCGGCCAGTTTAAAATTAGACGCAGGACGGAGCAAATTTTTATTAAAGGTGATAATTTTATCACCATGAGTACGACAAAGGTGATCATACCCTTTTCGACCTATAATTACAACCTTAACGGTTTTGCCGTTGGCAATTAATTCATCAATCTTGAGCCTTACTGCACGCGTAATTGATGAATTAAACCCCCCACATAAGCCATTATCAGCGGTAAAAACCACAATAAGATGAACTTCTTCATGACCAGTGCCAGTTAACAACTTAGAAGTGTAATTGTTAGACAAACTAGATCCCAATATAGCAATCATACGTTCCATACGCTCTACATAAGGACGTGCAGCTTCGACAGATTTTTGAGCACGCTTGAGTTTTGCTGCCGCAACAAGCTTCATAGCTGAAGTAATCTTTTGTGTCGATTTAACACTATTAATCCGAACTTTTAGCTCCTTAAGATTAGGCATAACCTCTTCCGCTTATAATTTAAACTTTTTAAGCAAAGTAAACTTTCGTTTAAACAAAATTATCAGCAAATTTACCTATAAAAGAAACAAGCTTATCTGATGTATCGTCAGACAATGCATTCTCAATTCGTATAGTTTCTAAAATGCTTGGCATCTTGCTATTTATTTCAAATAAAAGTAATTGCTCAAACCGTCTAATATCAGCAATATGGATATTATCAAGAAATCCTTTAACGCCAGCAAAAATAGATATTACCTGCTTCTCTACTGGCATGGGATCAAACTGTGTTTGTTTTAGTATTTCAGTCAAGCGAGCTCCACGAGCAAGAAGACGTTGAGTGGAAGCATCTAGGTCAGAAGCAAACTGTGCAAATGCAGCCATCTCGCGATATTGGGCTAACTCCAACCTAACAGATCCAGCAATTTGCCGAATTGCCTTGATTTGAGCTGAAGAACCGACACGGGAAACCGATAAACCAACATTAACCGCAGGCCGTATTCCTTTATAAAACAACTCAGTCTCAAGGAAAATTTGACCATCAGTTATTGATATAACATTAGTTGGGATATACGCTGACACATCACCTGATTGAGTTTCAATAATTGGCAAAGCGGTTAATGAACCAGCTCCGTTGGCATCATTCAATTTTGCAGCACGTTCAAGTAATCGAGAATGAAGATAAAACACGTCCCCCGGATAAGCCTCACGTCCTGGCGGTCGCCTTAACAACAAAGACATTTGTCGATAAGCAACAGCCTGTTTAGATAAATCATCATAGACAATTAAAGCATGCATCCCATGATCGCGGAAAAATTCCCCCATAGTACAACCTGCATAAGGAGCCAAGAACTGAAGTGGTGCTGGCTCGGAAGCGGTGGCGGCTACAACGATAGAATACTCCATTGCGCCATGATCCTCTAGAGTTTTCACAATATGAGCAACCGTAGAACGCTTCTGACCAATAGCTACATATATACAAAACATTTTTTTGCTTTGGCACTCACCGGCTGCATCATTAATACTTTTTTGATTGATGAAAGTATCGATAGCGATAGCGGTTTTTCCAGTTTGTCGATCACCTATAATCAATTCACGCTGGCCACGGCCAATTGGTACCATAATATCAATCGCCTTCAATCCGGTTTGCATTGGCTCATGTACAGATTTACGCGACATAATTCCAGGTGCCTTCACTTCAACGCGCTTACGTTCAACATCCACCAGAGGACCATTGCCGTCGATCGGATTACCCAAGCCGTCAACAACGCGACCAATTAAACCCTTGCCAACCGGCACATCCAGTATACTGCCGGTACGCTTTACCGTATCACCTTCTTTGATTTTACTGTCATCAGCAAAAATCACAACACCGACATTATCGGACTCGAGACTCAAAGCCATCCCTTTGACGCCATCTGGAAACTCAACCATTTCACCGGCTTGAACCTGATCAAGACCGTATATGCGCGCAATTCCATTGCCAACAGACAAAACACTACCTACTTCCGCTATTTCGGCATTCACATCAAAGTTTGCGATCTGATCCTTTAGAATAGAAGAGATCTCGGAAGCACGAATTCCCATCAGCTAAACCCTTTCATAGCAAAGCGCAAACGACGCAGTTTAGTACGAAGCGAACTATCAATCATACGCGACCCGACTCGCACTATCAAACCACCTATAAGTGATGGATCAACCTTAAGATCAAAGAATATTTTTTGTCCAATTGTTTTGTACAAAGCCTTAGCCAGCGCATCTATATCCTCCACGGACAAAGGCACAGCAGAAATAACTGTTGCAGCTAACTCACCACGCTCTTGTGCCAGTTTTTCAATGTAAAGGTTTATAATTTCAGGTAAAACGAATAATCTACGGTTATAGGTTAATGCTCCCAAAAAATTTAACGTTAGCTGTTCAGTAAAGAATTTCTCACAAATTGCAAGCATCCCTTTAGTCCGATCGCTACGAGACAAAATCGGAGAGTAAATCAAATAACCAAATGCCCGACTCTCTGCAATCAGTTGACGTAAAAAAGTAAGATCTTCGGCTAAAGCATGCAAAGATTTTTGCTCGTTAGCTAACTCATACAGCGCCAAAGCGTAGCGAGCAGCAATATCCTTTAATTGTGAAACCACGTGAAATGCCCATTCCTCTCATTTAACTAGCGCAACACAACGCATTAAAATTAATTAATTAGCCAACAAAACTACCTAAAATATTAAAACAACAAAACTACCTAAATATTAAAATCATTGCAATTATAGGCGATATGGTTCTCGACAAATTTAAGGTGATAAAATAATTCTTTTCTGAAATTAAAGAAGCAAAAATACTATCAAATCCTAGATTTGAATGCACTCTGCGATAATTACAAATGGTATAGTTTTAAAAAAATTAGTGAAAGCAAGATAATCATCCATTAAATTCTAAGCTACGTAAAAATAAGCATCGACAGCTGCTAAACTGTAATTGCGATAATTTTTCTAGAATTAAAAACCCCTGCTGTTCAGTCCTAAATCATTCAAAAATTCAGCCCTTGTTGAAAAAGAATTTATAGATAATTAATCAACCGGTTATTTACTTCTAAGCCAGAGTATTAGATCTTGCTAATTATCAACAAAGTATATCGATATTGACCATAGACTTACTATGGCACTAAATACTGCTCACTAAAGCAATTTGCTGTAGTAATCGGTATTAGCGAAAACAAAATAACAAGCCTAACCCACAGAAAGTAATAAATTTTATTATTTGCTAAAGTTTTTTATTATTTGCTAAAGTTTATAGTTTCAGTATCGATTATTAATCAAAGCTGCAACTTTGCACAAAACTTACTACATACCCCATGTTAAATGCGCTCCTCATAACATAATGTAAAAAAACCGAAGTGAGTAAAAATACCATCGATTTTGTTAATAGCTAGATCATGCTTGCAGTATCTTTTTTAGACGTAAACGCAAGGCGTTTAATTTTATAAAGCCGGTTGCATCTTTATCGTTATAATCATTCAAACTACTATCTTCGAATGTTACCCAGTCAGCAGAGAATAAGCTATTAACCGATTTGCGGCTAACAACCAATGCATTGCCTTTGTAAAGTTTCATTGTAACTGTGCCAGACACCGCATATTGACTAAAATCAATGGCAGACTGTAGCATTTCTCGTTCTGGAGCAAACCAAAATCCGTTATAAATAAGCTTAGCGTAACGAGGCATAAGCTCATCTTTCAAATGTCCCATTTCACGATCCAGAGTAATGCTCTCAATGGCTCGATGTGCAATATGCAAAATAGTACCGCCCGGAGTCTCATAAAGTCCGCGGTTCTTTAATCCAACAAAACGATTTTCCACAAGGTCAAGGCGTCCAATGCCATTCATGCTGCCTAATTCATTCAGTTTTAGCAATATGCCCGCCGGGCTCAATCGTTCGCCGTCTATAGATACAGGATCACCGTTTTCGAAATCAATATCTAGCACAGTCGGCTCATCTGGCGCCTCTTCCGGTGAAATGCTATTAGACCAAATGTACTCTGCAGCCTGTACCTCAGGATACTCCAACACCTTTCCTTCAGAGGAAACGTGCAACATGTTGGCATCTACAGAAAATGGCGTTGCACCGCACTTATCCATTGGTACTGTAATATGGTGTTTTTTTGCATAATCCATCAATGATGTTCGCGATTTTAAGTTCCATTCACGCCAGGGAGCAATAATTTTAATGTCTGGTTTTAATGCGTAATAACTCAACTCGAAACGCAACTGATCATTCCCCTTACTAGTAGCTCCATGAGCTACAGCATCCGCCCCAGTTTCCTCAGCAATCTCAATTTGGCGTTTAGCGATAAGCGGACGAGCAATTGGTGTGCCTAACATGTAAGTCCCTTCGTAAAGTGTGTTAGCACGTAACATCGGGAATACAAAATCGCGTACAAACTCCTCGCATAAATTTTCTACGTATACCTCCTTAGCGCCCATGAATTTAGCTTTCTCTCGAGCCATCTCGATATCTTTCCCCTGGCCGATGTTAGCAGTGAAAGTGACAATTTCGCATTTGTAATTATTCTGCAGCCAACGCAGAATAATAGAAGTGTCTAGCCCGCCAGAGTAGGCAAGAACAATTTTTTTAACAGACTGTTCATGAGACATCACTTCTAAACACTCCTTTTCCAGCTCATGACTTAACGAATTAATTACTTGCGCAATAGCAATAAAACATTATTGTCTAGTACAATTATTGTCTAGTACAAAATATTATAGTAAATCTATATATTTATATTATCTATAATATCCTGAAACATTCTATAATATACCCTGTTAAATTACCCTGTTATTAAGACCTTAATAAATTATTTATTTTTTAAGAGAACTGAAAATGTCTTTAAGTAAGAACTTAATGTTTGGCATTAGACAAATTTAGTTGGTTAGAAAGCATGTGCTTCGCTTATTTTACCAAAGCACAATACCGTATAACCTTAAATACGGAGAATTTACTTTAGGCTAATTTTGTATCTTAATGGAATTGCCTTAAAAAACGCAAACTCTAAGAATTTTATCACTTGTAAACGAAACTTATAAACTATAGATTTCTTGTCCATAAATGACAATAGCCTGATAATGATAAAGTTAAAGTAGCTATTAATTTAAAGTAACACTTTAAAGTAGCTATTAATTTAAAGTAACACTAGATCTATCAGCACAGTGATAGCATGAAAAGACAGTGATAGCATGAAGTTTTCGAACTCAATTAATCTGGAGAAGTTGCCTAGCCGTAATGATTTTCTTGCTACCGCGCGTGCTTATAAAGTTGTAGCAGTGGGCTTGGTCTTACAAATGAGAATACGTAAAGGGGTTTATTCTTTATCTCGTGTAGGATACACCGCTAGCTGTAAGGTTGGTAACGCAGTAAAGCGCAATCGCTCACGCCGTCGTCTCAGAGCAATAGTTAACGATGTACTCGTGCGCCGAGCGCAACCAGGATGTGACTACGTACTAATAGCTCGTGCCGCAACTGCAAAACGTACGTATAGTAATCTACTGAATGACTTAGCCAGTGCTCTAGATCGAATGGAAAAAATAGTGATGAAGTCGAAGAATGATAATATTGCATGAAAGTACAAGATTGTAAGTTAATACTAAATGTCCTGTGCTATCCTGACCTAACTGATAAAGAAGCTACTTATCATCTGCATCAACTCTTTGCATTTGCAATTGACTCAGCATATTAAGATTTTAGACTGGGAGTAAAAATTTTAAACTGTTCAGCTGCGAGGAAAATTTTATATTTGATTGTCTAGTATTTGATTTTCTACTAGACCCTGAACAGATAGACCGTATTTTAGGGTAAGATTTTTAGGGTAAGTAAAAAATAGTAGCTTTGTTTTTATGTATCTTTAATCCGCTTATCTTCATAAATTCTCACATAATCAACTGAATTTTCATGTTATTCAACCATGTTATAGAAGCGTTCGATGAACGAACAGAAGAAAGTAATCATTGCCATCGCCCTTTCTTTGGCGATCTTATTAGGGTTTCAGTTGCTGGTTGCACACTTTTGGCCGTCAGCAATCACTACTCCCCAGCGATCTATTGAACATAGTTTAGATAATGATTCGCATTATAGAGCTGAGAACATAAAGCCTTCGTCGGATAAAGCAACGGTTCCATATGCTAAACGAACTCTGGCATTGGCTGCTACTAAAAGGATTAAGATTAAGACTCCGACTATTAACGGCTCAATTTCTTTGATAGGCGCTCGTATTGACGACATAGTTCTGGATAATTACCAAGTTACGCTTGATCCAGCTAGCGGGCCTATTCACTTACTAGAGCCTAAAGGTTACTTGCGGCCGTATTATGCTGAGTTTGGCTGGATATCCGAAACAGTCAATGACGTAGATCTACCTAATTCAAACACCCGGTGGGAGTCTGACGGAGTAGCGTTAACCCCGAATTCACCAGTAACTTTAACCTGGAAAAGTCAAAATTATCTTACATTTAAGCGCACAATAGAAGTCGATAATGATTATATGTTCAGTATCACTGATACTATAAGCAACGAAGGCAGAATAACGCGAAAATTATTTCCTTATGCTCTAATAAGTCGTAGTATTCCAGCAAGCATTAGAGGATTTTATATTCTTCATGAAGGTCCGCTTGGAGTATTTGACGATAGCCTGATGGAAATTGACTATGGTGATCTCCAGGATCAAAATGATATGGAGGTACATTCTAAGGGCGGTTGGATAGGCTTTACTGATAAATATTGGCTAACAGCCTTAATTCCAGACCAAAACACCAGGTTGAATTATAAGTTTCGCCACTTCATGGCAGATCGCAGTGAACGATTTCAGGTTGATTATATGGGAGCTGCTCAAACATTACACGTAGGTGATAAGATTACCAATCGATTACGCTTATTCGCTGGAGCCAAGAGGCTTGATCTGCTAGACAAATACGAAGATCAAATAGGCGTACCCAAATTTGACTTAGCTATAGATTTCGGTTGGTTCTATTTCCTAACCAAGCCGTTCTTTATCGTGTTAACTTGGTTTCATAGCATCCTAGGCAATTTTGGCCTAGCAATCCTTACGCTAACAGTCTGCATAAAATTACTTTTCTTCCCTCTGGCTAACAAATCTTATCGGTCAATGGCAAAGCTGAAGGAACTAGCTCCAAGACTGCAAGAAATGAGGAATAAGTATGGGGCAAATCGTCAGCTTATAAATAAAGACATTATAGAGATGTACAGATCAGAGAAAGTTAATCCTGCAGCCGGCTGTTTGCCAGTAATTGTGCAAATTCCAGTATTTTTCTCATTGTATAAAGTTTTATTTGTTAATATTGAAATGCGCCATGCGCCATTTTTTGGCTGGATTCATGACTTATCGGCTCCCGATCCCACTACGATATTTAATTTATTTGGCCTGATTCCATGGGATCCACCGACAATGCTTATGATAGGAGTTTGGCCTCTCCTTATGGGCATAACTATGTTTCTACAACAGAGAATGAATCCTCAGCCAACTGATCCAGTGCAAGCAAAAGTATTTATGTTTCTTCCGTTAATTTTTACTTTTTTACTATCTAATTTCGCTGCCGGCTTAGTAATTTACTGGACTTGGAATAACTTATTATCGATTATACAGCAATGGGTAATAATGCGTCGTATGAAAGTGTAGAATAACCCGCACTGTGCTCCTGAAAGGTAAGCGAACTATAATTCACTCTCTCATTTCCAGCCAAGATTATATACTCAAATTGCAGCACTGGGAGATCGCACTGTATGAATCGGATGTTATTAACTTTTTTAAAGTTTAGGTAAAGGAAATTAAAGATGATTATGCTGAATAATCTTCGTTATATACTCAGCTTCACGCTTTATGAAAAAAAATTTTGTTCGAAGATTTGATCAAAACATAGCATATCTATCCGAATGCTTAATAAACTTGCGCACGCTGATATAATTTCTAATGAAATAACTAAATTGATTTATAATTAATGAGTCTATTCACTTAGTTTGCTCAATACGGCAACATGATAAAAATAATGTGCTTTTATAACTTAGCATATTATTGCAAACTTAGCATATTATTGCAAATTGATAATTCACATCATTCTAAGAGACAAAGCTCATCCATTGTATAGAATTCTGTATATTAAGGAATATTGTTCAATTGATTTTTTTCCATTGTCCATTCCATTGTCCAACATATACAATAATTTCTAATTTTGCATATCAATCTGAGTACACTAAAAATGCGTGAAATAAACAACTAGAAGCAATCCTTCTGATATAGCATTAAGCATAAAAATAGCTAAATATATAAAATAGCTAAATACTAAGAATATATTTTGTGTATTAATCGTTTGCTTAAATGTAATTAAGTCAAGGCAGAAACAATTGTTCTTTTAATTACTTAAACATATTATTAAAACTATAGTAAGTTTATGAATTAATACTGTAAATCATCTAAAATACTGTATTAATCCTCTAAAAACTATAAAAACTAATGTGTTGAGGAATACAAAATTAGTTTCCAGATATTAATTTTTGATGTTTTACATGTGATCATTTGTGATCACTTTAGTCGTAAGTTTGTAATTTGTTTTTCCCAATGCAGTAGCACTAAGTTATAGAAATAATTAATCTAAGAAGCTAAGCTTCTAGTAAAATAAAAATTGTGAAAGCATTTTAGCCTAACTTGTCAAGTTAGGCTAGAGAGATCGGATATTTTTAGTGAATATTTCTCATCATATCCGGATTGCATGATGATATACTATAATATATTCGTTTGACATTAATGATAAAATATTCCCAGATACCTCTGGGTTATTTTAGCTAAGGTAATAAAGATATCATAATTCAGTTCTTGAATTCCTATTGCCAAGACTATAACTCTAGTAGGCTATAGCGCACAGTTGCTTACGCTATGTTCTTCAAAATGTGCATTGGGTTTTATTTTCTAAATTGCAGCCTATTTCACGTTATCTGTTGTTAAAGAATTAACGAGTTATTTTATTAAAGATTGTTGAGTTCTATGATCCATGAATAACAAAAATACCTCCCGCAGGGATTTTTTAATAACAACCACAAATGCCTTTGGTATAGTGGGAGTAGCTTGTTTCGCTTGGCCATTTATTGATCAAATGAATCCAGCTGCTGACATGTTAGCTTTGGCAAAAGTTGACTGCGATTTGTCAAAAATCACAGCAGGCCAATCAGCCACATTGATTTGGAGAGGAAAACCAATTTTTGTGCGTCATCGAACAGCACAAGAAATTGAAAAAGCTAATTTAGTGAAGCTGGCTGATCTGCCAGATCCTGAAGACGATTCTAGTCGAGCACAAAGGCCTGAGTATTTAATTGTTGTGGGTATATGCACGCATCTTGGTTGCGTACCGCTGGGCCAAAATCCAAATGAGCCAAAAGGCGAATACGAGGGTTGGTTTTGTCCTTGCCACGGATCACAGTACGATACTTCCGGACGCATTCGTAAAGGTCCGGCGCCAACTAATTTACCAGTGCCGAAATATCGCTACGTTTCCGATACTGTCGTACGTATCGGTTAAATGAGGTAGTACTTAAATAATGGCTGCAAATTTTTCTAATTCTTTGGTGCGGTGGATTGATCATCGATTACCGGTTTTTAGTTATTTACGCCATGCAGCGTACGATTATCCAACCCCAAAAAATCTAAATTACTGGTGGAATTTTGGTTCATTGGCTGGAATATCTCTAGCAATTATGATTGTTAGCGGCATAGCTTTAGCGATGAACTATACGCCACATGTGAATCACGCCTTTGATAGCGTTGAACGCATAATGCGTGATGTGAATTACGGTTGGCTGATACGCTATATTCATATGAACGGGGCAAGTTTCTTTTTTATAGTAGTTTATATACATATTTTCCGTGGAGTTTATTTTGGTTCATACAAATCGCCGCGTGAACTGCTGTGGATTCTTGGTGTAATTATCTTATTACTTATGATGGCGACCGCTTTCATGGGTTATGTTTTACCTTGGGGGCAGATGAGTTTTTGGGGGGCGACCGTTATTACTAATTTATTCTCTGCTGTTCCACTTATCGGTGAATCGCTTGTTACTTGGCTGTGGGGAGGATTTTCTATCGATAACCCCACACTTAATCGATTCTTTGTTTTGCACTATCTATTCCCATTCATTATCGTGAGCATTGTGTTGCTACATATTGTAGCTTTACACCGTTTTGGATCAAACAATCCACTTGGAATAGACATAAAATATCCGAATGATACTATACCCTTTCATCCGTACTACACTATTAAAGACGCATATGGCTTGGGTGTATTTCTAATTTTATTTGCGGGAGTTGTCTTTTTTGCGCCAAATTTTTTTGGCGAACCTGACAATTATATTCCGTCAAACCCGTTGTCTACACCATTGCATATAGTGCCTGAATGGTATTTTCTCCCATTTTATGCTATTCTACGCTCTATCCCTGACAAGCTCGGCGGTGTGATTAGTATGTTCGGCTCTATTGTTGTTCTTTTGTTATTACCTTGGCTTGATCGTTCTCCAGTGCGTAGTGGTCATTTTCGAGGCGTATTTAAGATATTTTTTGGGATTTTGCTGATAGATATAGTAGCGCTGGGTTATCTTGGTGGTAAGCCTAGTAGAGGAATGTATGTGATTTTTTCTCGTCTTGCTACTGCTTACTATTTTGCTTATTTTTTAGTAATTTTGCCAGTGCTAAGTAAATTTGATTCTTCTAGATTACTCCCTAAGTCAATCAGTACGCCGATGCCAGAAGTAAACGGAATAGAATAATACAAAACTTTTCCAATAAGGAGCAATTCTGATCATATCTCAAATTAAAATTACTATTTCTGCGGCTATTACATCTTTTTTTGTACTTATCGCCTTGCCTATGTCTGGGGAAAGTGCTGTTGATGAACATATAAATATACCGCATCATTCTTGGTCACATACTGGTCCTTTTGATAATTTTGATAAGGCTGCTTTGCGCCGGGGATTTCTTATATTCCAAAATGTTTGTTCTACTTGCCACGGTATTCAACGTTTAGCTTACCGTAATCTTGCAGATCTTGGCTATAGCGAGAATAAGATTAAATCAATCGCTTCTGAAGCTAAGGTATTGTATAATAAAAATGGAGGACTTGAGCTATATGAGCGCCCTGCATTGCCGTCTGATAAGTTTACCTCGCCTTTTCCTAATGAGCAAGCGGCTCGTGATGCTAATGGGGGGTCTTTGCCACCAGATCTGTCTTTAATTATTAAGGCTAGGCCCAATGGTTTAGATTATGTTAGAGCTCTACTACTTGGCTATGAATCAACTCCTATGAAATTTAATTTGATGTCTGGTTTACACTACAACACCTACTTTCCTGGTCACCAAATTGCCATGCCGCAGCCACTTTATGGTGATGATGTTACTTTTGAAGATGGCACGCCGAGCTCAATCGAGCAAGAAGCTGAGGATGTTGTTACTTTTCTTGCTTGGGCTGCTATGCCGGAAATGGAAGAGCGTAAACGTATAGGTGTCATCACTATGATTTTTCTTGTAATTTTTACATTATTGCTCTATGCAACTAAAAGGAGAATCTGGAAAAATGTCAAATAATATGTTATGAATGATTAAGTTAATTGTTTGTTTTTTGTAAAGATAATAAACAATACATTTAAAAAAAAGAAGACCTCTTTGTAAAAAAAAACTACGAACATTTTTGGTTCAAATATGCTGATAAATACATAACAGCACAGTTAAATGGTTATCTTGTTTAATTGAAATTCCCCGATTAAGAAAGACATTGTTACTGTGATTCGTCTTGTTTGTTCTGAATAAATTTTAATAAAAAGCAACAACCATTGAATCATACAATAATCTATTCTGAATATTCTACATCTTGTGCTAAGGCCTTTTAAATAGCGCTCTTTCTTGTTGGCAAACATCCCAAAATGCGCATTTCCTCAAGTGATCATTAATGATACCTACCGACTGCATAAAAGAATATACATTTTTTGGACCAAGAAATTGCCATCCGCGTTTTTTTAACGCTTTTGATAGGGAAATAGATGCTGCCCACTTCTCATCATTCTTATTAGGAACTAAGATATCATCCTCACCCAATTGCGCTTGTTCTAAATTTCTATTCGGCTCAAAGCTCCACATAAAAGCGCTGAGTGAACCAGCTTCCTCCACAAGCTGCACGGCACGCTGGGCATTATTAACAACAGAGCGAATTTTTCCATGATGTCTTATTATTTTCCTATCTTCTAGAATTTTTTTTATTTCAACATCGCTAAATTTTGCTACATTGTAAAAATCAAACCCGACAAAACTTGAACGAAAGGCGTCACGCTTGCGCAAGACAGTTAACCATGATAATCCTGATTGGAAGCTTTCCAAGCATATCATTTCAAACAACAGATTGTCTTCGCACACTGGACGTCCCCATTCATCATTATGATATGCTATATAATCAGAATGCGCACCTAGCAGAGAACAACATAAAACCGTTTCATCAATTATCATTGTTTAACTCGATTTATAACTAAGCAAACAGCATCTAAATCCTGTATTATTTTCATAACTATAACGCCATCATAGTAATAATGATAAAAGTTTTTGCTTGTTTTTTTAAACACCATCCCTATCATAAAATACAAGCTAATGATTCTTAAATGGGTTAATTTACATTAAGTAGCCAGTAATTTTTAGATTATGTTTATTGTAGTTTACTTGTACACTTTATAAACACCTCGTCGTATAATAATCGTTATATTAAACAAAACAATATTTTAAGGAATTAATTTTTATTTGCTAGTTTTGTATAAACAAAATCATCGATTAAAGGATTTAATCTAAGACAAAAATATCGACCAAGGCTTACTAAACAAATGATTAAGCAAATATTTTATTTATTAAACTAACGCACATCACTATAATTATCGTAAAAATGCCTAAGCAAGTGATAGCAAATTTTCAACGTTCTTAAAATGAGAACTGTCGTACTTCGAACTACAAAATAAATTACATAATATCGAAAATTAAGCTAAAATTTATAGATTTAAGAAAGATTAAAATATCATCCTCGTGTAAGACTCTTATATTGAGCCTCAATCAATTCGCTAACAAGTAGCAAAAAAAAGAATAAAGCAAATACACTCCATAACAAAGTTATCACGTCAGAAAATAAATAGTTAGATTATTAAATAAGCTGTGCCTTAATAAATTTAAAAAATTATTAAAATTCTTACTGTGAACTGAATCAGAAAACCATCATAGGCTCCAAAAATTATTCAGTGTTTTGTCACTACAATGTCCTTGTTAGGCTATAATTTTTATCAATTAATCTTCGTTTTTTTGTCAAAACATTACACATTATAACCAAACTGCAACAAATAACTGGATTTGTAAATGCCCTCAGCCCCTTAAATTTTATATCTTGATATAAAATTTAAGGCAATTCACTAATAGATGCAAGTTGCTGTTCAGGCGGTACCTTATTTCCCCCAGCTTTCTCAATAGCAGCGTCGAGGTCACGCTGGGTACAAAGACCTAAAAATACAGGGTGACGAGCTTCAATATTATTTGCATTCCAATGAGTACGATCACGCACTTTATTAATTGTATCCTTTGTAGTCCCAATCAGCTTAGCAATCTGCGCATCCTTTAAATGCTCAACATGCTTTAAAAGCCAAGCAATGGCATCCGGCTTATCGCCTCGCTTCGCACGTGGTACATATTTTGGTCGGTAAATCGGATCAAAAAACTTAGGCAGCACAGACTGAGTTACTGTCAATCTAGTCTTTGGATCCTTCTCGCAGCGTTCAATTTCCGCGCGTGTTAGTTGACCATTCAAAACTGGATCAAAACCATTAATCCCAACACTCACTTCTCCATCAGCAATCGCTTGAACTTCCAGCTTATGTAATTCACAAAAGTTGGCAATTTGCTCAAAAGTAAGTACAGTATTGTCAATCAACCAGACAGCGGTAGCCTTAGGCATCAGCGGCTGCATCATTAATACTTTCTCCCTACTCTCTTGGGTTTATCTTCCATTTGAGCTGGCTGCAGTAAAAGTAGTCTATTGCAGTTTTATATGCGTACTAATATAATTTGATACTTTTAGAATATATTCGCCAAGAGCGACAGTCTTTCACAACAAAAGTATCTCTCATATTATTAAGCATAAAAACATTTCAAACTTAAAACAGCACAGCTAAATAACAACTCCTATTGCCATTTATCAAAAATAAAACTGAATAAGTTACTGTAATAAAAATTAAACAAAGTCAAAAAACCTATTGAAATGATAATATTAAACTATTTTACTCCCATGTAATAGTTTAAAATATTATGTTAAACTATTAATTGTCTACGAAAATTTTATACTACAAATTCATATATTTCATGATTCTTTAAGTAATCCAATGATTTTATTTTCTTCCTTAGATTGCACCTAATAGAATATACTTATAAACTAATATTTAAAGTTTAATAACTTACGATTAATTTATCTCTTGTTAACTTCAGAAGTTTTCTTAATTTAAAAAATATCGTCTCTAAATGCATCAATTTAAACAATAATACATTAGAAATTTATAGGTTTTATGATAATGAACTAACAATGGTATTAATCTATAAGCAAACAATAAGCAATTTGAATTGTATTTTTATCGCCAAGTTACGAGCGATTATTTATTCACTTTTCGCGCCAAAAACTTAAATCCATGCTAGCCATTCATTGCTATTGATATTCATCATATCTGCAAGAATAACTAGCTAACTACTCGCAATTTTGTTGAAATCCTTGCCTATACGCCCCTCAATACAACTTATTTTATTAGCGATAATTGTGAAAAGTTTTAGCTATAAGGAATACAACACTGTCTGCTAAATATATTCCCTATTCGGTTGTTGTAGACTTAAAAAATAATACCTTTTAATTTTTAAAGCTATCTATTTTATGTTAAACGCATACCTGTATTAAGAATGAAGAACACTGCAGTCATTAATAATCATTTGGTAATTAGTTTTTGCTAACTTCATTAACGTTATTTATCTAATTTTAATTAGCTAAAGAAAATTTTTCTCAATCGTAACAGGTAATCAATGATTAATTATCTATTGATTAACGAAATAGATAATTAATTTAGTGATTGTTCATTTTATGTTTAACTTTTGGTTTACTAGTACTTCAATAAATAAACCAAAAGATAGTAAATGGATTATTATGCTACTCTGTACACATAGCATCATGTTAATTTTATGCGCTTTTGTATGTACGATATTTAGTATATATGTTTCTCACTTTATGTAGGCAAAGAAGTATACTTAATTAATTTAAAATTTTTAATGAAACCACTAACCTAGTACAGTGCATTTTAGTTGTTAGTCAGCTATTAGCCCTTCTAAATATCTCTTTGAGTAATAATTAAAGCCAGGCTTAATAATTAACTTAATAGCCAAGGATGTTAAAATGTCCAAGCGATTCGTAGGAATCGATGTATACTGGCTCTCTTCATCTACAATCGATAAATATTTACTTTAGAAAGACTTAATTTAGTTTATTAATTAGGACTAATTCGTCAAAATCTAAAAATATACAAGTATGCTGTAACCAAATTAAGTAATTACAGCAACGCAAGAAAGTTAACTCTAGTGTAAATTGTTTTTTCGGAAGCAAAACTAAGTGCCAGATAATTGTAGAAACAAATCAGTAATGATTTAAAATGTACTCCAAGCTGAATAGCTTACTTAATATCTAAAGTCAAAAATAATCTATTAGCATATTTTGATCATCATTCACTGCTTAACTCAACGCCAATTATTCAATCAATACCAACTTAATTCATCCTAAGTTGCTCTTGTTATAAAGTCGTATGTAGTTGATTTAGCTTATCAAAGATAATTAAGAATTAGTGATAAGCAGTATCCGAACACAAATTTGATTTTAATCGTACAGCTTATATTATTTGACTACTACAAAGTGCGTAAAGTACGCATATAGTTTTGAAAAAATTGTATAAAAGCAACTTTATACAAGAAATATTGAGTCAGGAGCTATAATTCTAAATAAAACAATTTGTTATGTAACTATGTTTATGTTATGTAACTATAGTTTAGCTGAATAGCTAAATCTAGTTTATAATGATAGAGAAATTTTTTATACTTAGGCTATATTATCCTAACTAAAAATCAATCGAGAATGTCCAGAAATCAAGTTGCAACAATAGAAGCAACTTCAATAAACCTACAAGCAAAACGTTATTTTTAATCATCAATGAAACAATAAATTATCTATTAGCGCTCAATTAGATTTAAGATCTTTCCGTACTTTTTAATGATTGAATATTTAATGTTTTATGCTTGCTGTTTATTAATAATGGAAATTTTTCCTCAAGTTTTCTATGCTTTAGATTCGCGTTAATTTTTTAATATTATACTAACCTTATCTCTTTGCTATAGTTTCATGTAGCTTTATACAACAAAAGCATTAGAAGTTTGGAGTACTGAAGAGCGTAATAAAGTCTAAGGTTTCTCAGAGATAGTTATTGTATTGGCGGAAAAACCTCTCATCTTTTATCAATGGTACTTCATAAAACCTAAGCTCACAAATATAAATTATAGTCATAAACAACGATTATTGAATGATGTGGTTAAATGAAACTACTCGCACTCTGCAAAAGTATGCAGTAAATGAAATTTTGTTAGGATAATTACTTAGAACTTAAAGAAATATTTTATTCTACCTTAATGTCTTCCTGATTGAGCGTAAATAATCAGTTTGTTATTGAGTTGTATTAAGGCTTAATTAAATCGAAAAATCTACTCCGGCTAGCAAGAAATTTTATATCGAAATTTAGAAATACTGAATACTAAAATATGCAAAAAGTTAATTTTTAGTATACTGCCTAGTCCTACTGGAGAGTAAGCATGACCAGCAAAGAAATCGTTTTCATGTATTCAGGACAAGGTGCGCAGTATTACCAGATGGGTCGAGAACTATGGGAGCATGATCCAATATACCGCGCCGCGCTTAAACGTTATAGCAACTTAACAGGACCGATTAACGGACGCGAATTGACGGAAATTATATTTTCTAGGCCACTGTCTGATAGCATGTACTTTGACAAGTTGATAGAAACTCATCCGCTGATTGTTGCGGTTTCTCTGGCACTAACTGATACTTTGGCAGAACGAGGTATTGTTCCTAATAGAGTGTTGGGTTATAGTCTAGGTGAAACTATTAGTGCTGTGGTATCAGGTGCTTTAACCCCTGAAGAGGCGATATGGGCAGTACGGACCCAAGCAGCCGTATTTGAGAAATTAGTTAGTCCAGGATGCTTAGTTGCCGTGCTCTCTTCCCATGAAATAATAACAGAAGCGATGCCATTATATCTACGTAAGCGAGTACATTTAGCAGCGGCAAATGCACCTGCTCATTACGTTTACGGTATGAAAAAAAATGATTGCAGTGCATTTATGGAAGCACTTCATTCTCATGGTCTTAGCCATGCACTATTACCAATTCGCTTTGCTTTTCACACGCCACTGATAGATAATGCCCAAGAAAATTTTTCCGAAATAACAGAACAACTTTCTTTTTGTGTACCGAGAATTCCCGTGCAATCATGCGCCTTAAGCGGTGAAATCCATGAATTCAAAGCTTATCATTTCTGGCGAGTAGCTCGTGAAGTAGTGCGATTTTATGATACAATTGTTCCATTGGCGAACAATTATACTACAAGACTCGTAGATGTAGGACCATCAGGAACACTAGCTGGCTTTCTTAGGATACCTAATCGTCACCCCGCCTCTTCACAGAAGAGCAAAAAAATAACTAGGCCAGCAATTATTATTATGAATCAGTTCGGAAGTGATATTCGTACTTTTAACCAAGCAGTAGAGAGGTTAGCATGACTAAAATTTTTGTATTTCCTGGACAAGGTTCCCAAGTAAAGCGAATGGGGAAAAATTTATTTGATCGCTACCCGGACTATGTAGCAGAAGCTGATGATATTCTTGGCTATTCTATCAAAACTCTTTGCTTAGAAAACCCAAATGGTGATTTAATACGCACTCAATTTACTCAACCAGCACTTTTTGTTGTTAATGCGCTATCCTATTTAGCTAGACTTGAAGAGTCAGGAGAGAAGCCTGCATTTGTGGCGGGCCACAGTCTTGGAGAGTACAACGCACTATTTGCTGCTGAAGTGTTTTCCTTTGCAGATGGGGTGCGTTTGGTACAGCGTCGTGGTATGTTGATGAGTAAAGTTTCAGATGGCGCTATGGTAGCAGTTATAGGATTAGAGATTGAAGCGATTCGTGAAATTCTAGTAGAGACTAAGAATCAAGGAATAGATATAGCTAATCACAACGCACCTAAACAGATAGTGTTGGCCGGGCCCACAGAAGATTTAAAAACAGTTGCCCTTGCTTGTGAAAAGACTAATGATGTAAGAGTAATTTCGCTAAACGTTGGTGCAGCTTTCCATTCGCGTTACATGAAACCTATTAAAAATTCTTTTGGTGCCTTTATTGCTGGTTTTTCCTTTAAGCCACTGATGCTACCGGTAATTGCTAACTTAACCGCCTTACCTTATCGTGATGATGAAATTTCTTACAATTTAGTTCAACAAATCGATCACACAGTCCGATGGGTCGAAAGCATTCAATATTTGATGCAAGAAATCGGTGCGAATTTCGAGGAAATTGGGTGCGGTAGTGTTTTAACTAAGCTGATTAAGGATATCAGCATTGATACTTTGTCAAACAAAATCGCACAAAGATAATAAAACAATAATTAATCTCGTAATTATTTGCATGTTGCAAATTTTAGAAATTTGCTTTTTCTATTCTAGCTTATAAATGTAATGTTTTCGGATTTATTGTACATAATCAGTTCATCCAATCGATCCTTAGTGTAAGGATAGACCATTTTTATGTCATTATTACTGATTTTATTAGTATAATAGTATTAAAACTAAATGATAGCTGTGTTTTTAACCTTATTACAATTGATTACTAAAAGGTTTTTAGACTCTGTGTCTAAAATAAAAACATTTAATTGATATATACTGTAATATATCAAACATTAAAATAATAATTCTATATCATAGTGTTGCTATTCACCCAAGCTATCTTTAGTACAGCAACATTTAATCTTGAGAAATCATAGAACAATCAATTAACAAGCCTGCATATTTGCTCATCGACGGGTTATTAAGTTAATTCAATAATAAACATAAGTATTAAACTTTGTCACTATAAAAATTTTTCCAAATTTTAGTTTATTCTTAAAACTAAGAAATAATTTGTATTTAATAGTGCAGCTCAATAGCTCAGTACAAAAAACTATAATAGCTAAGTATTATATTCCTACAGACAACCAGTAGATCCATTCTACCTAAATTCAAAAAAATTGTATTACTAAATCAAAACTCTAGTTAATATTTTAATTAATAGACAACCAAGCAATATATTAAGAATGAATCTACTTAGTAAATACACTAGTAATAAATTTAGATGCGATATTTAGATTAGTAGATATCTTTTGCAATCGGGTATTGTAAACTTATATACGATCCTTAATACTAGCTCCATTAGAGTAATTAACAAAATCATCCGTGTAAATTGTGGTTTCTGTTCTAGGAGCAGAAAAAATTTTTGGTACAATTAACAGAAAACGATAATGATTATATAAAATATAAATTCGTAAATTTAAGCGAATTTGCTTATTAAGGGGAGCTCAAGAAGAATATGGAAATATACCTTAAAGATAAGATCAAAAATTAGATTAAATTACTACGTATGTAAAAGTTCAAATAATAAAAATAACAATCTTGAACCAATAGTTAAGATATAAAAACTGCCAAGCATCTGTACAATATGATTCTTATGGCGTATTTAGCAATCGTCGTTTTATCTTATAAAATCTACTAGTCAATCATGGCCAAAGCCATACATACTGATTCACAGTGATGTAATATAGTGCCTAGTATAACTATTTATAATTTATCCTACCTTTTCAGAACAGACTCTTTTTATTAATGATTTTATAAAACACAATTTAGCATTAATATAGTTGTTTAGTTAACTACGATAACAGAATAAAAGTTCTCAGATGCCTTTTGTACACGACTAGTTATTAATTCTCTGAGAGGAAGACATGATATCGTCAGGTTTCATCCTAGCAGGACTAGTTTTGCTTCTCTTTGGCGCAGAAATAATGATCAGGGGCGCAGTTGTATTTGCTCAAAAGCTAAACATCAGCTCTCATGTAATAGGTCTTACAGTCATTGCTTTCGGCACATCAATACCTGAACTATTTGTCAGCCTCAAAGCGGCAATAAACTGCTCACCTGGAATCGCTATTGGCAATGTAATTGGATCTAATATAGCTAATATTTTGCTGATGATTGGTACAGTTGGCATGATCTCTCCTTTCATCTGTAATAGCGTAAGAATACGACGCGATGGAATAACTCTAATAATTGGAACTATTTTTTTTCTTGCTATCAGCATAAACAACAGCATCATTGAGCGTTGGCATGGTGCGATTATGCTGCTAACACTTATTATCTATCTGTTCTACTGCTATCGAGAAGAACAAAGAAAGCACAAGAATTTAGATCCAGAAAAAGTTGAAAGATGCGATTCCTCAATAACAAACGCCGGATGTATCGCTTTATACATAGCGGCAGGTTTAATTGCTCTGCTTGTTGGCGCTCGCTTTTTACTAGACGGAGCAGTTAGCATAGCTAATCATGCCGGTATTTCAGAAACAGTTATCGGAATTACTATCGTTGCCATAGGCACGTCATTACCGGAACTTGCCACTACAATCGTCGCTGCGCTACACCGACAAAACAACTTAGCGGTAGGTAATATCATAGGATCCAATATTTTTAATACAATGGGTATTATAGGAATGGCTGCCTTGCTCAATCCGCTGCCTATCCCAGAAGATGTAGTAACACTAAACATATGGTTTATGTTTAGTGTTACTGTTCTTTTTGTGGGAATAGCTATTGTATTACCAAAGTTTAATAGAATCTGGGCTACGGTATTTTTTGCGACTTATGTAGTTTTTATTACTCATCAGTTTTTTCACTTGAGTATTTAAATTTTTTCTCTGGCTGAGTTTATTTATGGCAAAATACATCTATCGACTAGTTCCAAAAACGGCGCTAGTGACTGGTTCATCTCGTCGTATAGGAAAAGCTATTGCTATAGCTTTGGCCTCCAAAGGATGGAATATCGCTGTTCATTATGATAATTCGGCTGATGAGGCGAAAGCTACAGTACACAACTTACGTACTTTTGGGGTAAAAGCTGAACCTATCCGTGCAAATTTAGCTGACACATCTCAATTAAAAACCCTCATTCTCCAGTGCGAAATCGCTCTCGGGCCTGTTGGACTATTAGTTAATAATGCTTCTACCTTTGAGCAAGATAGTTTAGCAACCGTTACTCGAGCCTCCTGGGACTGGCATATGACTCCAAACCTATGGGCACCTATATTTCTTATGCAAGATTTTGCTGCCCGCTTACCAAAAAAAAACGAAGGAGTCATAGTAAATATTATTGATCAAAAGGTATGGAATTTAAACGATAAATTTTTGTCTTATACACTATCTAAACTTGGCTTATGGGGAGCAACTCGTATACTCGCCTTAGAGCTTGCACCGCGAATTCGGGTAAATGGAATCGGCCCAGGCCCAATATTACCGAGTATTCACCAAGATAAAGAAGATTTTGATCGTCAATCTAAAGCAACACCCCTCCAACATAATGCTAGTCCAGAGGAAATAGCTGAAGCGGTAATTTTTCTAGTTGGTGCACATTCAATAACAGGCCAGATGATCGCGGTAGACAGTGGGCAGCATCTTGCATGCTACTCGTATGAGTAGGATAGTTGAAGCATCAACGATACTACTCAAGATACAAAAATGAAACGTACAAAATGTACGTAAACTATTAAATTTTAAAGTTAATGGTTTATATGGATGAACCAAAGAAAAACTGTGTACTAGTTTAACATAATTAAAACATAAGCTATCTTATTATATAATAAGATAGCTTGCAATTAGTTTTGTGTTTCCAAGTAATCTTGGATTAATTTTTTTTAAAATTTATTTTTGGTAGATATAGATAAGCTAGATATAAGTAACCTGTATATCATACCTTTAAATATATCACTTTAGTGTAATTCTTTATTGAAGTTGTCTGTTAATATTTTATAGTGCATTATTATCTTAATAATTTTAGGAAAGATGACATAAATTTTATCGAACAAATAATGGATAACTTTTTAAAAAATACCCAATACACTAAACTGCGCTTAAAAAACAGGGATAGCAGAGACGTTAGTAACAATGTTGCTGATATTAAACGCGGTGTGGATGTGATCAAAGCTCAAGTACGTACTTTACCAAATGCTCCAGGAGTGTATCGAATGTTGGACGCGAATAGTAAAGTACTCTACGTCGGTAAAGCTTGCAATTTAAAAAAACGAGTAGCGTACTATACCAAACCAGCTAAGTTAGAATACCGACTTTTCTGTATGGTAAGCGAAACTGCATCTATGGAGATCATACGTACTCATACAGACATAGAGGCTCTATTGCTTGAGAATAACATAATTAAGCAACTACAACCGCGCTTTAACATATTACTCCGCGACGATAAATCTTTTCCATATATCTTACTGACTGAAAATCACCCTTACCCTTGTATAATGAAGCACCGCGGAATACAGAGAATAAAAGGACGTTATTTTGGTCCATTCGCATTAGCTAGTTCGGTAAGTAGTACTATAACAGCTTTGCAGCGTGCATTTTTGTTGCGCAACTGCAGCGATAACATGTTCATCAATCGTCAAAAACCTTGTATACAATATCAAATAAAACGCTGCTCAGCTCCCTGCGTCGGATATGTAAGTGAGGATCAATATGCCAAACAAGTAGCAGATGTAACGAGATTCTTAACTGGCCAAAGCAACCAGATACAGCGCGAATTTGCTAATAAAATGCAGAAAGCAGCCGAAGCTCTCGACTTCGAAACCGCAGCTATATATCGCAACCGCATACGTGCACTGACAATCATCCAGACTAACCAGCAAATCAAGCTAAAGAAATCGGAGAATGCAGATGTAATCGCTATGTACGGAGAAAACGGATTAACTTGTGTTCAGGTATTTTTCTTCCGATCTGGCAATAATTTTGGTAATCGAGCTTATTTTCTTGACCACGATAGGCAGGCTAGATCAGAAGATGTCTTAGCAGCGTTTATTGGGCAATTCTACAATAACAAGGTTCCTCCACAGCTAGTGCTGACCAGTCATGATGTTTCCGGAAGCGAATTGATCGCTGAGGCCTTTTCCAGGAAAGCTAAACGTAAAGTAGAGCTATTACAGCCGCAACGTAGTAAGCGTCGCAAACTAATAGACTATGCGCTAACTAATGCTCATCAAGCTTTTGCCCGTCGAATTGTAAAAAATGCAAATCAGAGTAAGCTACTAGAAGGAGTTGCTATCGCGTTTGGAATTAATACTACGCTGAAACGCATTGAAGTATACGATAACTCTCATATACAAGGATGTAACGCAGTTGGTGCTATGATCGTAGCCGGGCCAGATGGGCTAATTAAAAATGCTTATCGTAAGTTCAACATACGCAACTTCATCGGGGAAAAAGCCACTGGACATGAAAGAATTTACAAATTCACACCTGGCGATGATTACGCAATGCTTAGACAAGTATTAACACGAAGATTATCTCAAGCTGGGAAGCAAAATCAAGATCGTACAGTTGAATGCTGGCCAGATTTAATATTGATCGATGGCGGCCATGGTCAATTGAATGTAGCTTGCGAAATATTAGAGAAACTTATGATCAACAATATAACAGTAGTAGCTCTAGCTAAGGGCCAAGATCGAGATGCTGGTCGAGAGCGCTTTTTTTTACCTGGTCGCGAACCATTCTTCATGAAAGAATTCGACCCAGTATTGCACTTCTTACAGAGATTACGCGATGAGGCCCATCGCTTCGCTATCACAAATCATAAAGTGCAACGCATTAAAAATATTAAAACCAATCGATTGGATGATATTATCGGTATTGGGAAAAATCGCAAAAAGGCTCTTATGTGTCATTTCGGTTCGGCTCGAGGAGTCTATCGCGCAAGCTTTGAAGATTTAAAAGCGGTAAACGGGATCAGTACAATGCTAGCAAAAAAAATTTTTTTCTATTTTCACGGAAATGAATAAAAAATCATTCGTATGTCTTAGATATTTTTTCGATATCTACTTATATTGATTTATTAATTCTTAAAATTCTGACCCAATTTTTAACAACTAACTTATAAAACTGCATTTAACGTCTAGCATAGCAAATTTTACAAGAAATAAACTATTCTTGTAGAGAATTTCTCTGTTTGATTAAGCCAGGAGCTAAAATACTAACACATTATTATTAGGTGCAATTTTAAATATTACAACGAATACTATAAAACAGTACTGATAAAAACGTTTTAGTATCTTAAAAGTATATACTGATTCAATTATCAGATAATAATAGAAAATTTCTGAAGTATTTTACTATATTTGTCGCTTAAACAGTGAATAAAACCTGCATTTCATAGTAACTTAATACGCAAAACTTTAACCGAAAGCAATTTTGCGGAAAATTACTATTTTTATATTAAAATTAAAAATACTGATCAAAATTGCTGACATAAAAATTAAAATGCAAGGATTTTCATAAGCTTATATTTCTTCATATCGATAAGTGTCATGTAAATAAGAATTACCTTGCGAAATAATGACCAATATATTTGTATTAAACAGTAAATTACTTCTATTTTTTTATAGACTATTGCTTATTTAGCACGCAGTAATTCTCTTTTAGGTAGATGTGTTTATAAAAATAGATTTCAAATATTACTCGTATGCTGTGATTCTTCATGTCTAAAGTTATTTCCCGACATCGTACTTGAGATTACATAGCAATATAATCTGTTTGGATTAATGTGCTGCTGAAGTAAGGCTTTGGGCAAAAATAAAAATATTAGTTGTTGGCTGTTAGTGTTACGATTACTATTCAATTAAAATTGAATAGTAATCGGTATAAAGTACAGTGCTGCTTGTAGCAGGGCCTTTGATTGAGCTTTTTAATTTTAGCTAAGCGTAGCTTTTATATGAAATTAATCTGCTACAATGCTTAATATCAAAAATAAACCGCTTGGACAATATTTTTTCAAAAAACCAACGGAATAATCAATGTTATTACAGGCGAGAATTGAAGAATAAATTACAATTATAGTGTGCTGCTTATATATTAAAACGAAGTTTTAACTATAAATATTTATGAATCTGTTTATTAAGCAATAAAAATAAAATTTACTATACACTTAATATAATAATGTTACCTCAACAAAACATAACGATAGCTTTTAAATAGTAAATTAGAAGAAAGGTGCGGCTGCATTATCAACTTATACTCTTAAATTTTTCTAAAAATTCCTAACAATAATGCGTTAAGTCAATTATAGATGTATTGCTAATAGCAAGTGATTTTAACCAATAATCTTTATTTTTTATTATTAATAAAAGCTGATCATCGATCACTGGTATTCAATGCTTATGCTTTGTTTTACTTGATTAGAATAAATATTATTATTATAAAATTTTATATATTATTATTTTACGATAACTTTTACCATAAGTCCGTGGACTTTAAAAAAAATAAATAGCCAGAGCTAAGCTTTGTTATACATTGAAGATTTCAAAACTAGAACGCCTTTGCAAGATCATTTTTACGCTGAGATTTTACATAAAATTAAGCGTATTATTATCGCTTCGTGCTGAAGTACGAAAAGATTTTCCTACAGCTATTCTAGCTAAATACCAAAATATAGAAGATATGTACACGTAAGTTTGCTGTACTTAAAAACACTTATGTGGAAAACATATTAAACTTAAACATTACATCAAACAGTTTATTGCTGGCAAATAAGATTGAAGTAATTTCTGTTTGATTTAATCTCTAATTAACTTTAATAACTAATTGAGTTATCGAAAAGATACGATAATTCAATAAATAATAGATCTTAAAGTTGATAAACGCCAGAATTTACTAGTACCTAATTATCATGTTTATTTTAAAGACACTAAAATAATTTTTGAAATTATACACATTATCATCGCTAACTTTCAACTTACTAGTTCATTCAGAGATTGCCAATAGTAACGCCTAACCTTTTAATTTGATTATCTGATGATAACGTCATATTCTCTTACTGCTTTGTATAACATGTGCACTAAATGGCATAATTTATCGATAGAAAATAATTTAATCGAGGTTTTAAGATGAAAATTGGTATCGTCAGAGAACGTCGGGATGGCGAAAAACGTGTTGCAGTATCTACAGAAACAGTGTGTAAATACATCAAGCTCGGTGCAAACGTAGTAATTGAATTTGGCGCAGGATTGTCAGCTGGGATAAGCAATGAAGCATACACTACTGCTGGAGCAAATATCGTCAACACTGCAAGAGAAGCGATTGCCGATGCCGATATAGTATTGAAAGTTAGAAAACCTACATTTGAAGAGATTCCATTTTTTAAACATGGAGCATTGTTGATTTCCTTAATGGAACCTTACAAAGATAAGGCGATAATAAGCGCTATTGCTAAACAAGGTATACGTGCTTTTGCTCTAGAATTAATTCCTAGAATTACTCGTGCTCAGTCGATGGACGTACTATCCTCCCAATCTAATTTAGTCGGCTACAAGTCCGTACTTGACGCTGCAGCCTTATTTGGTCGTTCTTTTCCGATGATGATAACGGCTGCTGGCACTATGCCACCGGCTCGTGTTTTTGTAATAGGTGCTGGCGTCGCTGGTTTACAAGCAATCGCTACCGCTCGTCGGCTCGGCGCTGTAGTATCTGCCATGGACGTTCGGCCAGATACAAAAGAGCAAATTGAGAGCTTAGGAGGAACTTTTTTGAGTGTAAAAGATATGGATTATACGCAAACTAAGACAGCCAGCGGTTATGCTAATGAGATGAGCGATGAGTATAAAAATAGGCAATCTGCCCTGATTGAAAAAACAATAGTTAATCAGGATGTTGTTATCACTACTGCTCTAATCCTCGGTAAATCAGCACCTTTGCTGATTACTGAGGATATGATAAAGTCTATGAAGCCAGGATCAGTCATAGTCGATATAGCAGTTGAGCAAGGTGGCAACTGTCAATTATCTAAAATAGGAGCAACAGTAAAAGCTTATGGAATCACTATAGTTGGTTACAATGACGCTCCAAGCCGCATAGCGGTTGATGCCAGTGCACTTTACGCTAGAAATCTGTTACACTTTATGACGCTAATCATTAATAAGGATAGCCACAATATTAACATAAACGAAAATGATGAGATCATTAAGGCATCAAGTATCATCAATAACGGTATGATTACTAACAAGTTAGCTTTATGTATAAGTGAATGAGAATTAACGATTAATCAGCACCTAAAGAAAAACGTATAATTATATAATTAACAATATATAATTATATTATATAGTAGCATCTACTATAATAGCATCATGTCAAAACTTTTTAACTTTAGAGAGGACTATATTTATTAATGTCAAATATTCCTTTTGCAGATAAACTAGAAAACCTTGCAGAAGAGGCTAGTGAACTTGCTTTGAATGCCGCTAATTTATCTGGCCAGGCTAATACGGCTACGCTACACTATTATAGCCCAGAAACATCAATACCAATCTTACATGATAGCGGATTTAGCCCGACGGTAGTTGGGTTAACTATATTTGTACTAGCTTGCTTCGTCGGCTATTATGTGGTTTGGCGTGTCACTCCATCCTTGCATTCACCACTAATGGCTATAACTAATGCTATCTCTTCCGTAATCATCGTCGGGGCTTTAATTGCAGCAAGTCCTGATAGTATGAATTTCTCTTCAATTATTGGCTTTTTTGCTGTGGTCTTAGCAAGTGTTAACATCGCTGGTGGTTTTTTAGTAACTGAGCGTATGCTCACCATGTTTAAAAAAAATTTAAAGTGAGAAAAGGACTCATACCATGGGTAGTACTGTCTCCTCTTTTCTGTATTTAATATCAGGTATTTGCTTTATCATAGCGCTGCGAGGTTTATCTCACCCAGCTACGTCACGAGCAGGAAATTATTGTGGTGTAGTTGGAATGGTAATCGCCATATTTACTACCTTAACATTAGAAGTAGTTCAGAATTACGCAATAATTACTGTAGGACTACTCATTGGCGGAACAATCGGAACAATAATTGCTCGCAAAATACAGATGACTGCCCTACCCCAGCTTGTCGCAGCTTTTCACAGCCTTGTCGGTCTATCCGCTTGTTTTGTAGCAATTGCGGCATTTTACCAACCAGAGGCGTACAGCATAGGTAATAAACTCGGCTTGATGAAAACAGGTGCGCTTCTTGAGGTTGCTTTGGGTTTAGCTATTGGTGCTATCACCTTCACTGGCTCAATTGTTGCTTTTGGCAAGTTACAAGGAACTATTACCAGCAATCCACTTATTTTTTCCGGACAACATGTACTTAACGCACTTATGTGCGGTGTATTAATAACTTTGGTTATATTGTTATGTTATAGTCAGAGTCCAGCAGCTTTTTGGCTAATATTTTTTGTCGCGCTTGTACTCGGTTGCTGTCTTGTTTTACCAATTGGGGGAGCTGATATGCCAATTGTGGTCTCAATGCTTAACTCATACTCTGGATGGGCAGCAACAGGAATCGGCTTTACACTCAATAACCACCTGATGATCATAACCGGGGCTTTGGTAGGATCTTCTGGGGCTATATTGTGTTATATTATGTGTAAGGGAATGAATCGGTCGTTTTTTAGTGTTATTATAGGAGGTTTTGGAAAAAAGAGTAAAAATATTAGAAAAAGTCAATCAGAAAGCAATCAAATTTCAGTAAAAGAGGGTGATGCAGAAGAGGCAGCTTTCATGTTGAAGCAAGCATCTTCAGTTGTTATCGTACCTGGCTATGGTATGGCTGTAGCACAAGCACAGCATGCATTACGTGAAATGGCAAACTTGTTAAAGGCTAAGGGTGTGGTTGTGCGCTATGCAATCCATCCGGTAGCTGGGCGAATGCCTGGACACATGAACGTACTACTAGCTGAAGCTAATGTGCCATATGAGGATGTACTCGAGCTAGACGAAGTTAACATTCAATTTGCACAAACTGATGTAGCCTTTGTGATAGGTGCTAATGACGTAACTAATCCTGCAGCTAAAAACGATCCTTCAAGTCCAATTTATGGGATGCCTATACTAGATGTGGAAAATGCTAAATCTGTGCTATTTGCTAAACGTTCAATGGCATTTGGATATGCTGGCGTGGAAAACGATTTGTTCTTTCGAAAAAATACATTGATGTTATTCGGCGACGCTAAAAAAATGTGCGAGAAAATAATTCAGTATCTCAATTAACAACTTAAACTGCTATAATAATAAACTATTAAAAATAAAAAAATAATCTTGATAGCTTTGTTGCTTTAGCTAATAGCAATGTATGTTTGCTTTATTGATAAGTTAATTATTGTTAGTATTTAAGTTTAGTTTGGACTAAATTAGTTTCATTAGTGGTTAGCCTTAAATTAATTACAAAATAGCATCATGATGCTATTTTGTAATTAATTTACTTGTCTGCTTTTTAAACATAAGCACATTAATAACTATACTTCTTAGAGAAGATCAAATAAATTTAACTATAACACCACAGTTTATTATTCTGTAATCTACTTAATTATCTTAGTGAAAGCCTTACGCTTATTTTTGGCGAACTTTAATTCTAACAATTTATTTTAAAATTTATTGCACTTCATAAACGTTTTAAATTGCTATAAGGCATTTACTAATAATAAATTATATAATAATAGACATGCAAAATATTATTTTTGTATTATCTCTTTATAAATCAAAATAAACTACCTAAAGTACTAGTAAAAATTTTCTTTTATTCATGATTTTAAAATTTTTACTAGTACTTTAGGTAGTTTATTTTATAAAATTTGTATAATACTTTAGATCAAAACATGATTTTCTTTAAAAAATACTGTATTATAATTATCGTATCTATTATATCTTAAAATAATACTTATTCTTCTAAGTATTATTAATTTTTGTACTTTTATAAAAATTAACTATTCTTATGTAGTTATAACATATTAATAGATTCCAAAAAGGATGATGAAGTCAGTTAAAGTTTAAAAGCTCTTTTAATCATAAATTATGGCATAATTATTGATAATAATTTAAATTATTAGTTAATTGATTTTTATATTCCACTCTACATTTAGCGATTATATTTAATTTATAATAATAAACTTATCTATACAGAAAATCTTGTATACAAATATGCTAAATCTACTCTATGAGTATAGCTAATTAATTTTAATCTTTGATTAACTTTGATTTAGGATTTTTTTAACAAAATAGTCCAGTATAATTGCGCTATTGCTCGATTTAGGTTATAACCTTTAAATCAATAAATTTTAGCATTACGTACTATATTATTTTATATCATACAATGAGCGAGGTAATGGTGCGGACTTATTTTGAAAAACCAAGCAAAATAAAGAACAAGTGGATTCTCATTAATGCACGCGGGTTAATCATTGGTCGGCTTGCTTCAATAATAGCAAGGTATCTTCGCGGAAAACATAAAACTACCTTCACGCCTCATATGGATTGCGGTGATAACGTTATAGTTATTAATGCCGAAAAAGTTAGGTTTACAGGTAATAAAATGAACCAAAAGTGCTACCATTGGCACACAGGCTATCCTGGTGGAATCAAATCACGTCATCCAGCACAGATTATTAATAGTGCTCATCCTGAGCGTCTAATTACCAAAGTAGTGCAAGGGATGATTACTCGAAGTCCTCTTGGAAGAAAACAGATGTCTAAACTAAAAGTTTACGTAGGTGAGAAGCATCCGCATGTAGCACAACAGCCAAATCTTCTTGATATAAGCGCCATAAACGCAAAAAATACGAGGTATAGCGATGTCGATTGAAGATAAAACTATTATCACTAATAAATATAAATCTTTTGAACAATTAGATGTTTTAGATTCGAAGTTATATGATAATTTAGCAACAGACTCCTTATCAGCTAATACACAAGTACTTGATAGTTTTGGTCGCTCCTATGCTACTGGACGTCGTAAAAATGCGATCGCTCGTGTTTGGTTAAAGCATGGCAAAGGAACTATTATTATTAACGGCAAAACACACGATAGATACTTTGCTCGTTCAGTATTACAAATGATTATTGGACAACCGTTTAAGCTTACTGAGCGATCTAATCAATTTGACGTTTTATGCACAGTTATCGGTGGTGGCCTGTCCGGACAGGCTGGTGCAATACGTCATGCAATATCTCAAGCTCTAGTATTATTTGAACCAAATTTGCTTTCTACCTTAAAAAAGAGTGGTTTTTTAACTCGCGATCCGCGCATGGTAGAGCGTAAAAAATATGGTAAAGCTAAATCTAGACGAAGTTTTCAGTTCTCTAAACGTTAGTTCAATTTAATAGCTATGTCTTTTGTAGCTATTTTATAACTAGCAAGCTCACGAATGGTGCAAATTGCACTAAAAAATAATATAACAGAATAGCAGATTAACTAATCTATAATGACTAAAATTTTATATTTATAGTAAAATTATCAATATATCACTAAATATTTAAGATAATCATTTTTGTCTTAATCAAAAATCCAAAAGCGAATATAACGTTATCTATGCGAATAGATATTTATTTTACTTAAAAAAAATCAAGCATTATAGATAACTGTTAAATCGTTCGAGAGTTAGCTCCTCATCAGTGTATTTTATATCTTAGCAAATTCATGATCCAGAGAATCAATAGCAGCTTGGTAAAGTTATTAGTTTATACTATAAGATGATCATAACTAACGAATAAGATGCTACAAGTCACAGAGAATTTCTGCAATAAGCAATTTGGATCGTCAGAACTAATCTTTGTTTTATATTATTGATTACGAAGACTAGGAATAATAGCACCAACCCATGTAGGATGCTTAAGCTTAATGATGAACTGCATCTATCTGATTAAGGGAATTAAAACAATGCAAAAGCATTTATCTTTGCTTGGTTAAAAGGAATAGGCAGGATAATCCTTTTCTATTCGAAATCAAGAAGGAACGGTTCAAGTCTACTTCTTGAAATTTTTTGAGGACCGTACCCTTGATCAAACTAACACTATGTATCGAAATAGAACAGAAATTAACCAGTATATTAAACTCAGGTTTTGCTTAAGACTAATTTCCACATTCTCGGGCAATTCACTATTTTTACGCATTCAGTCTAATCCTGCCGAACAAAGATAAAATAATAATTTACCGATCCAAAGAATCAATTTTTAACACAAAGCCCTCAACAGGCGAAAGAGTTGAATGCTTTATCTCTACATTTCAAGATTTTGTGGATATAGAGATAACCCTAAGTTATTTTTTTCGATGAAAATGACAATAGTAATTTCAATCTAAAATTGTAGAAATTAATAATTTGCAAATATACTTAAACAATTTAGTTTTTTTCTACTAAAGATTGTTTTTTATTATAAAATTACTAACAATGATCATATTTTGTAGATGCTACTACGATTAACATTCTGCAAAAATCAAAAAATAAATTCTTAAAGGCTTAAATTCAATTGAATAATAGCAAACTCTAATAACGGTAGAATTACTAATGCGATTTAGTAATCACATTCAAGCATGATGCTATGTTTGAATGGTGAAAAGTACCTATCGAATAATTCATCAACAACCTTCCATTAACTTCAAAAATATTTGAAATCCTTTATTTTAAGGGAAAACTAATAAAATTATTTTGTCATGCATTGATCAATCTATTTGATTAACAAGTAATTTCAAGACAAAGTTTCCAACAAAGCAAATCTGCTGTATTATATTTTTTAATAATCATCCGGTAGTATTATTAGCAATATAAGATTATTGATTCATACAACTATAAAACAATAATCAGGATAAAATACTTATTATAGGCAAAAAAAATTAATTAAGCGTATTCTAGCTTAAGGATAACAAATGACAAGCAAAACTTAATGATACCAAAAAAAACAAAGCAAAATACAACAATAAATTTATTAGGCGTCTAAAAAACATCCAAGAAATAAAATACGGCCATGTTGTTAGATATTTATTAGCATCAACCTAATTCAGCTGTACTACGACAAACTAGATTGCTTGTACAGCTGTGTAGCATAAAGATAGATATATCAAATATATACTCATCAATGATTGTAAAATTAAACTAAAACTAACCTATAAATTATTTACCTTTGCTAATTACCGTCACCGGGAAGAATAGAAAAATACCGATCATATTTATCGCTCTCCTCCTGTAGTTGATCGGCATTCGGCAGCGCTGATATTTTATGCGTGATGTTTGGCCAAATCTTCGCATATTCTGCGTTAAGTGTTATCCACTTCTCAGCTGCTGATTCAGTATCCGGCATAATGGCCTCTGGTGGACACTCCGGTTCACATACTCCACAATCAATGCATTCATCGGGATGAATAACTAGCATATTTTCACCTTCATAAAAACAGTCTACTGGACATACCTCTACGCAGTCAGTATACTTACAATTAATGCATTTCTCGTTAACGATGTAGGTCATTTGTAGCTCCGTTAAATCAATTTACTTTATTCTCTAATTTATTATTAATTCAATTGCAGGCAATATCCTGATACTAAACATTTTCACAATTACATAATATCCGAATTAATCATATTAATCAGCCTTAAAAACTTGAAAATAAGTTATTTATTTATAGTTTCATAGGATTACTTTTATCTTAGACTATGTATTCCAAGATACTTCATTAATCTTTTTTCATAGTTGTTCATCTCTATTGACAATGCGAGTAAAAATCAAAAACAATCAACCGATAATTCCTTGCCATAAGTATGAACTTATATCTATTGTCAAATACTAAATAACTAACATCCTGCATCATCTTTCTACTTGTCTTAGTATAATATATTTAAATTAACAAGTCAGTTAGATAGAAAATATCTGCAACAATTTTTAAGTTTACTAGCAAAACATTTTTTATCATTACTGTAACAATGCAAATAAACTAATTAAAATAGAATAAACAAATTGTTTAAATGCAACAAAAGCACTATTAAGTTTATTGAAAATTGTTTTTTACCATTTGTAAAATTCTACAAACCAGTAAGCATTCAAGTAAATTTAAAATTTACTACTTAACAAAATGAATCTTACTTCTATCTAATAGGAAAGATTTATTGTTTAGTAAAGCCTATATCTCAATATTAGACGATATTGTTATTAAATATTTTACAAAATACAAATATTATTATTTTACTTTAAATATCTGTCAACCAATTGTACAGTATACGGTTGCAATTAGCGTACAACATTTGTGCAAAAAAGTATTCTGGTTTAGTTATGTAATTATAGTACGTAAGTATCTAGCTAATAGACTGTTCAATAAAGACATATAATTAAAAAACTATATTTTAGTCCTCTGTATCCAATCTAGCAAGCACATTAGAATTTGCGCTTTCCTGAGCGAAGATTTAGTCTTTAATAGTATTACTTATTAGCCTACAATTTATAATTAATTAGATAAACATAGTCTTGCAAATTAACATTTTAAAAGAAAAACTTTAAGATAAAATATATGTCAAATTATATATACCCCATAAGCAACGCTTGCTGAATTACAAACATTAGCAAGCAAATTTCGCATTCTAAATGATTCATACATTTAGGAAAATGTGATAATATCTAACCCTTATCTTAATAAGTACACTCTAATCCTTAGATGTAAAAATATAATCTTTTGATCTCTAATATTTTGTCGACAACAAAGCTAATTTTTTTAAAAATTAGTGCAAAACTAAAGTATTTTTTGTTCTCTATGGTTTATTCAATAATATAAAAAATAGCAAAAGCATAATATTTATATAGAATTTAGTTTACAAATTAATAAAAAGTCAAATATTAATTTAAACGTTTCAGCAGTTTTTAGGCATTTTCTTCATCAGGGGATCGAGCAAAATGCAAATTTCATCGCGAGCTGTTTCTATTACTTCTTAAATAATAGTATCATAGACAGTAATAATAGTATCATAGACAGTGGTCAATTTTAAGATTTTATGCTGGCAAACAGCTGGATTATAGATGAGTTATATGCCTATGATTACATTGTCTGAATAGGAGCAATCATGGGGATATAACTCATGAGTTCAAATAAACTCGCTAACTGATTAAAAGATTCAGTCATCTGATGCCGCTACTAAATTTCCTTCTAAGTAGCTATACAAAAAACCCATCCAAAGCTAGTAGATGAATAAGTTCATTGATTAAACTATTATTGCTAATTATTCAGAAACTATTTCATTGCCTTTAGCAACTAATTTTCATCAAAAGAAAAAGAGAAATACGCTAGGTAATAAATTTATTATTCTAAGGATATTTCGAGCTAGGTCAAATGCATGGCTAATGCATATTATTGCTATTTCTCATCCCAGAATAAATTACAATACTATAGATAGAGTATAAAACAAGAAAAACCTTTTTAGCTACATCATTTTTACACTGGGTATCAAATTAGTTTATAGATTTATTGCTATTTGATAAATTGACTTAATATATAAGCTCCAGCTCATCTTACAATAGCTAAAACATTAGCTATTGTAATAAAGCATATTAAGGAAAACAAATTTTGTACTACTAATATAGGGTAAATTACTTGACTTAAATTGCTATAAGAACACAATAATATATTGACTAAACAATAATGTAACTACAGAAATCGCTAGCAAAAATTCAAGAAATCAATAAAGCAGACTCGGTGATTAGCAATAATTACATCATGTTCATTACAACCGAAAATTTGCATCAATATCTCCGTCCAAGTACAACAGAAGATAAAGCCAAATTACCACTTCTTAGCAATATTTAGTAGAAATAATAACTTTTTATATTAGCTGGATGGTAAATATTAAAATTTAGTAAAACTATCTTTACGATAAAACATTAGCATGAGCACTGAGTATATATACTAAATCAAAAAATGTCTTATTAAGTATAGCACCTTTAAGGAAGGTTGATCACAATGCAAACGACAAATTCAATCCAAGTATATTAAATCTTAACAAACAAAAAGATACTTTTCATCTTATTAGTATATTTTAGCTACATTGTGTATTTTTCCTATAACTAATCAATTAGCACAACAATATATTTAATTTCAATAGCCTAAAAGAGTAAGAAGCGATCAATAAATATCAAAAAAAACGTTAACTATCTAAAAATATACCATAAATTTATTACTATTCTGTAGCCTAACCGATTATCTTTATACTGCTACAGCTAGACAATCAATATAGTTTTGGTTTAATTGGATCGCCTCTTCTTCCACACGAAAACAAAATTCCAATCGCTACGGCTAAAAATATGCTATATATCAATCTTCGACGTACACTATTCATAAGCTAACCTGAAATTTTCAGCAACTTCTACCTAAAAATCTCTTACGAGCTTCAATAATCTGCTCACGAACTCGAACCGGAGCAGTGCCACCATAACTGCTCCTAGCGTTGAGCGAAGCATCTATTGATAATATTTTGTATACCCGCTCGTCAAAAGCATGATGGATTTTGCGCAGCAAATCAAGTGGTAAATCTGCAAGTCCACAACATTTTTCCTCAGCCACACGAACAACTTGGCCAACTATATAATGAGCATTACGAAAAGGCATTTTAGTCTCGCGTACCAGCCAGTCAGCTAAATCGGTAGCGGTAACAAAGCTGGCAAATACAGCCTTACGCATAGCCTCCTGATTCGCCTGCAAATTACGTACTATGCTGGTGGTACAAGCAATACAAAGCCTGAGATTGTCAATTGCATCAAAGCATGGCTCCTTATCTTCTTGCATATCTTTGCCATACGATAAGGGCATTCCTTTTAGAACAATCGCGATTATGGTAAAGGCTGAAAGTATACGGCCTGTTTTTCCCTTCACCAGTTCAGCTCCGTCAGGATTTTTTTTCTGTGGCATGATTGAACTGCCAGTAGTTAAACTATCAGACAGATGCACAAAGCTAAACTGAGAAGTAGTCCAGATAATTAATTCCTCAGCAAGACGTGACAAATGCACAGCGCATATACCGGCAGATGCTAGCACTTCCATAACAAAATCGCGATCAGATACAGCGTCTAACGAGTTAGCTGCCGGTCGATCAAAGCCAAGTATAGCAGAAGTCATCTGGCGATCGATCGGAAATTGTGTACCAGCCAATGCTGCAGCACCAAGCGGATTCTCATTCATTCGACGACGAGCATCAGCCAGCCTTGTACGATCACGACCAAGCATTTCCACATAAGCCATAAGGTGATGACCAAAAGTAATTGGTTGGGCTGGCTGAAGATGAGTAAAACCTGGCATAATAGTTTCAGCATATTGATCAGCGCGCTCAATTAATACAGCTTGTAACTCCTTAAGTTCACTATCGATTAAGTCGACCACACCACGAATCCAAAGTTTCATGTCAAGTGCTATCTGGTCATTACGTGAACGTCCAGTATGAAGTCGGCCTGCGGTATCACCAATTTTTTCGTGCAATCGATGCTCGATATTAAGATGTATATCTTCGAGCGAATGCAAAAAATTAAAAGTCCCAGAGTCAATTTCACTCCAAATCTCCCCTAGAGCTCGTTCAATTACATATCCATCTTCTTTAGTGATAATTCTTTGAGCAACAAGCATCTCTACATGTGCTTTAGAGCCAGCAATATCTTCGCGCCAAAGACGACGATCAAAATCGATCGATGTGTTGATTCGCGCAACAGCATCCTCAATCACATCAACAAAACGTCCACCCCGCATCGAATCAATTGCAGCAGTCTTTGTCATAGACAACATCATAATTAACTTTTATCAGAACGCTCATACAGATTAAATAAGTTAAAGGCTCATCTATAAATCATTATATATTTCATATTAACGTAACTCTATTAGTATTATACAAAAGAAGTATACTAAGCTGGAAAGTAAATCAAGATCGAATCATATAAATAAACAAAATACCTTCCAAGGGGAAGGAACGCTTATCCCTACAATACAAGTAACTTGAGATATGGCATCGTATTTTTTAAACAATGTTATATTGTATGAGTAAGGCGGCAAAAAAAAATAGCTCATCTAACTTAGATTAATACCTACACTAATAAAACCTTTATATTTCACCAACAGATAATAAAAAAACTTAATAGGAGTCAAAATAAAAAACAATTTTTATAATTAGATTATATTAATTTCATATCTGGAGCGTCTTTTATTATTTTTTTATTGTCTAGTAAATTCACCTAAAAGCTAATTTATTTCATGCTAAATTATTTAATAACTAATTAATATTATTATTAAATAATTTATAGTTAACAAGCAATAATTTAATTAACTTTCAGTTTTTTTGTTTTTTTGTATCTACAATTAATCTCAAATCTTAAGCTTAAGAAACTTACTTATTAGTCAAGTAAGCTTATCGCTACTGAGCTAACTAATAGCGATAATTTTTATTAATAAATATTTACATTACAAAATATGCATTAATTAAAATGAATTGTTAATTCGACATAAGTCTATTTAACAAATCTTAAAATTTTTTTGATAAAAGTAAAAATAACATATAAGGGTATTTACTATTGAAGTTATTAAACAATTTGCATTATAACTTACTTGAGATTTTTTCCTAATGTTCAGTATAAGTCTGCTTATCTGCAATCGAATAATTTTTGGACGTTTAAATGCTAGATTTGTGTATTTGAATACAGCTCTATAGGTAATAAAACAAGTGCTAGCTATAAATTCATAGCGAGCATAGCAACAACATGCAGAGAATTATCAGATTAAAAGTATGAATCTTTAGGGTCAAGAAAGATTTCTCAGTTTCTTTAATTAGCTAGCGAAGCTAGGAAACTACGCCCAGCATAGCTAGCTGCAGAACCAAGTGACTCCTCGATGCGAAGAAGCTGATTATACTTAGCAGTTCGCTCAGAACGAGATATTGAACCAGCTTTAATTTGACCTGCATTTGTAGCCACGGCTATATCAGCAATTGTAGTATCTTCTGTCTCTCCAGAACGATGAGAAATCACAGTACCGAATTTTGCAGCTCGTGCAATAGAGATGGTCTCTAATGTCTCCGATATTGTGCCTATTTGGTTGATTTTAATTAAAATGGCATTAGCGCTTTCTTCTTTTACGCCACGTTTTAATAGCTTAGGATTGGTAACAAATAAATCATCGCCAACAAGCTGTACCTTTTTACCGATTTCAGCTGTTAGCGCCTTAAAGCCCCCCCAATCATCCTCTGATAGAGCATCCTCAATTGAAGCAATAGGATAATTCTCACATAACTCAGCATAAAACCTAATCATAGAATCGCTGTCTAAGCTCTTTCCTTGACCTTTCAAAACGTATTTGCCGTCATGAAAAAACGCAGTTGACGCAGAATCGAGAGCAATCATAATTTCATTGCCAGGATTATAACCAGCCTCTTCAATTGCTTTCATGATGACATCCAACGCATCATGAACATTATGTAAATTTGGTGCGAATCCGCCCTCATCACCCAAATTAGTATTGTAGCCATCGGCAAAAAGCTGCTTCTTCAAAGCATAAAATATCTCCGCACTACAAGCAAGCGCCTCAGCGAAAGAGGATGCGGCTACCGGCATGATCATGAATTCCTGAAAATCTATAGGATTATCAGCGTGAAGACCTCCGTTGATTACATTAATCATTGGAGTTGGTAAAACGCGGGCATAGATACCGCCTAAATAGCGCCACAAAGGCTGGCTGATCTCTGCTGCTTGTGCCTTAGCAACTGCCAACGATACGCCAAGTAATGCGTTACCACCGAGACGAGCCTTATTTTCGCTACCATCTAAATCAATCATAGTCTGATCTATAAGAATTTGTTCTGAAGCTTCACGGCCAGATAAGGTATCAAAAATCTCACCATTAACCGCATCAACAACAGACCGTACGCCTTTACCAGCATAGCGTTTAACATCATTATCACGCTTCTCCAATACCTCATAAGATCCTACAGAAGCGCCTGATGGGGCCGCAGCCCGGCCAAAAGCCCCCGTCTCAAGCTTTACATCCACCTCAATAGTTGGATTACCTCGACTATCTAATATTTCGCGAGCAGTAATATCTATGATAGCGCTCATAATTATCCCTATACACTTAAGTCGAAAATCAGAAAAACAGTATTTCCTATTGATACGATACTTAACATGTAATTTGTAAAATCTTAAGTTTAGGAATAGTTAGTAGATTATATATTACAATTACAATAATAAAAAAGGATCAATTTCCTAAAAGCAATGTTTAGCAGAAATAATAATAATCAAAGACTTTCCTCCCCGATGTAGTTCAGCCAATGAATAACTTTTAGGCAAAGTTAGAGGATGCCAATAAACATAAAGCTATCTCTCTTTTTTTAGGATCCAAAATATCAATGATTCATTTAATAACTCAACACTTGTCTGTCACATAATTACTTACATCAACCTGCTAACCATAGCGCAGCCTATAAAAGCGAAATAACCGCACACATATCATAGTTGCAATACCTAGTATTGCTCTTCTTAATTATATAAGTTTGAATACTAAAATTATATCCGAGACTTAGGTAGGAATATTCAGGTCATTCGATACTACCCTAAAAGCGTGAGTAATTTTCAGATGTATACCTTAATGTTTTATAAAATAAAAGCAAACATTGATACAGATAATCTATAACATTTTAATGTTAATTATAAACATTAATACCAATTTTGCAGACAAATAAATGAAGTAGAAATTAATATAAATATCATAATAAAAACTCTAGATTGATTAGCAAAATCATAAGATTTGTTGCTTCAATATCACCAATACGATTTTATGTAACCCTCTGCCTAAAGATGTCAATAAAAAATTCTTAATTATTACTCAATTTGCTTTATAGATTCATATTAAAGATAAATTAAAGCTCAGCAAAAATATTATAATCTTTAACTTATTTAAAGCAATAAAAAATATACTCCGGCAAAGCTATTCAATCAATCGAAATACTTCTATCTCTCAATCTACAACTAAATATTAGTCAATCTACAACTAAATATTAGTTAATACAAGAGTCCAATATTAAATTTCATACAGCAGCATTACAGTATGGATGCTTATGCTTAAAAACTTTAATGAATCACAAGATGTGATATTATTAATATTAATCATATAAAAATAATAACCGTTAGTTTAATCAGTTAACTATTACCCATAATACAATAAATATTTCCTAAGAAAACAAGCAATAATTATTTCGGTTAGCATAATTATTAATGTATTTTTTGCTTTCATATTACTTGAGTGCTATCTTCTCTAATAGCAATTTAAATGAATCGTCAAAATACATTTTTATTTAGATATCATAATCAACGTTATCTATTTACTATCAGCTTTTAAAGTGCTTTTACGATTAATAAAGAGCCGCTTATCATACTATCAAAGATTATATCTACTTGTCATTAAGATATTTCATATCTTAATACTACACACTTGGCTACTCTGAGTGAGAGTGACATAAACCTCTTGTTTATCGTCATTCTAAAGGAATAATAGGATTAGCTTTAGCTAAGCTATCAAAATTCTTGAATATTCTCAGCAAGTCGGCAACCTGTTTTAGTCTAATCATGATGGTTCCATCAGAAGGGGCAACGTCAGGATCTGGATGGCATTCCATAAACACAGCAGCTACACCAACAGCCAGGGCAGCCCTAGCTATAACTGGGACAAACTCTCGCTTGCCGCCCGAAGAATCCCGCATACCACCCGGTTGCTGCACAGAATGGGTAGCGTCAATCACTACTGGATATCCGTTACGAACCATTTCTGATATGCCACATATATCAAAAATAAGCGTATTGTAGCCAAAACTTGTGCCTCTATCAGTCAACAAAATATTCCTATTGCCTGTGGCAATCACTTTTGAGATAATATTAACTAAATCCCAAGGAGCAAGAAACTGACCTTTTTTGATATTAACTACCTTGCCAGTTTCTCCAGCTGCAACTACCAGATCTGTTTGTCTGCAAAGAAAGGCTGGAATTTGAATGACGTCAACGTATTCAGCAGCAATACTACATTGTATTTTCTCATGCACATCAGTCAATACTGGGCAGTTAAAAGTCTCTCTTACCTCAGCCATAATTTTGAGTCCATTATCTATACCGACTCCACGCTTCGCATTTAATCTGGTCCTATTGGCCTTATCGAAAGAAGATTTGAATACTAGAGAAACACCAACTTCGCTAGTCAATTTAACCAATTCACTCGCTACCTCTAGTGCATGCTCGCGGCTTTCGATCTGGCAAGGACCAGCTATTAGGGTAAAAGGACGATCATTAGCAACCAGTAAGTCCCCAATACGTACAGTATGTGTAGGAGCATCCATGATAAAATTAAAACCTCACTTTAAAATACTATACTAGACTTGCCTGCTTTATCGCCGCAGCAATGAATCCAGTAAATAGTGGATGGGGGTCAAAAGGTTTGGATTTTAATTCTGGATGAAACTGAACTCCGACAAACCAAGGGTGATCTGGCCGCTCAATTATCTCCGGTAGCAATCCGTCAAGTGACATACCAGCAAAACGCAAGCCGGCTTTCTCTAGCAAAGATTTATAGTTGATATTAACTTCGTAACGATGGCGATGACGCTCATCAATCAAAGCATTGCCGTAGATATTATACACTCGGCTATTCTTATCCAATTGGCACTTATATGAACCAAGACGCATCGTACCACCATAGTCGTTATCAAAATTACGAATCTCTGCTACAGTAGAATTAATCCATTCAGTGAGTAGACCGACAACTGGCTCGTCGCAGGGGCCAAATTCGCTTGAACTAGCATTTAGCAATCCACCGCCTGAGCGTGCCGCTTCAATGCAAGCCATTTGCATACCAAAGCATATTCCAAAATATGGAATTCTCCGTTCACGAGCAAAGGTCACTGCTGCAATTTTTCCCTCCGAGCCACGTTCACCGAACCCACCAGGAACCAAGATGCCATTAACATCATTCAGTCGAATAAAAGATTCGCTTTCTTTTTCAAACATCTCACTATTAATCCAATCAAGCTCAACTCTCACTTTGTTAGCTATTCCACCATGAATTAATGCTTCAGCCAACGATTTATAACTATCTAATAAGCTAGTGTATTTACCTATTACAGCGATTTTAACCTGACCTTCCGGATTTGACACTCGATCCATAATACCAGTCCAACGTGCTAAACTCGGTTTAATCTCTTCTCGCAAAATGCTAAAATAGCGAAGCACCTCTGTATCAAGCCCTTCATCATGGTAGCGCAATGGTACTTCGTAGATAGACAAAGCGTCTAGAGCTGTAATCACAGCTTCAGGACGAATATTGCAAAATTGTCCAATTTTACAGCGTTGATCGATCGGAATATATTGATTGCAGCGACATAGCAAAATATCTGGTTGAATACCCATACTCTGTAACTCTTTTACAGAGTGTTGAGTTGGCTTGGTTTTTAATTCGCCAGTTGAGGATATATGGGGGAGTAAGGTCAAGTGTAAGCGCAAAGAATTATCATGCCCTAGCTCATTACCTAGTTGGCGAATCGCTTCTAAGAAGGGCAACCCTTCGATATCTCCTACGGTACCGCCGATTTCACAAAGAACAAAATCCTCTTCCGTAATATCGCATCTTATAAATTCTTTGATAGCATCAGTAACGTGTGGAATGACTTGGATCGTAGCGCCAAGATAATCACCTCGACGCTCCCTTGTGATCACGTCCATATAAATTTGCCCAGTCGTTATGCTATCACTCTTACGAGCAGAAACGCCAGTAAAACGCTCATAATGCCCAAGATCTAAATCAGTTTCTACCCCGTCATCAGTAACGTAAACTTCACCATGTTGATACGGACTCATGGTACCTGGATCAACATTTAAATAAGGATCCAGCTTACGTAGCCTAACTGTATAACCCCTTGCTTGCAATAAAGCACCTAGAGTAGCAGTGGCGATCCCCTTTCCAAGAGAAGACACTACGCCACCGGTGATAAAGATAAACCGTGTCATCTTAGTTCTATAAAGATTATTCAATGTTAGTTGGGCATTTCTTATGAACTATCCAGTACTACACAAATCAATAGGTGACAAAATACTGCCAAATCCTCATAATTACTGAGACAGTGGTGCAGCTGGAGATGGAGAATTAATAAATGCTTTATTATCTATATTTTGATCCACTATAGATATCTTTTTAGCCTGGAAGGCTATGATTGCTAAAATTAAACTAGTCACCATAAAGCAGGCAGCCAAAATGGTCGTGATTTTGGTTAACAGGTTTGCACTACTTCGCCCAGAGATAAAAGAATCGATGCGACCACCAGTACCTACTCCCATACCGCCATGCTCGCTAGGCTGAATTAATACAGTAAAGATCAATGCCAAAGCAATCATTAGGTGAATAAATAGAATAATTATATGCATGCTATACTAACGTTTTTTACTTAAAAAAGTATTGCAATAAATATTGTGAAAATTTAACCATGCTAAATTTTAGCAGTTAGTACTTTGCAAGTCGCTTTGCTAACGCAAGCGACTGTATTACCGTTGGCTTTTGGATGTTTTCTCAAAAAAAAACAACTCAGTTTACAAAAGTTTTTATGATGATAAAATCTAAACCATTATATCGCTTGGATCTCACACTATCGAATACAACAAACATAATATTAAATAACTACATGCTAGATCAGCCGATAAAATATCTCCAACCACCAAGCTAATAAATACTTTGAAAGCACTTATTCAACCCACCTTTAATAAGGTTATTTAATAAAATATTATTTTTTAGGATCTATAAATCTATAATATCGAAGATCGTATTATAACATTGTAGCTATGAGTATATTGAAATATGTTTCGTTTTTCGCAAATATGCCTAGAATATCTCTAAAAGCAATTTCAATAATTTAAAATTTTTAACCGCAAAGCATGATAATAGATCAACTACCTACTCTATTGTCCGTAGCATCATAAACTCAACCTATAATGTATAACAATCTTTTTAAGTTGATTGTCGCATATACTGCATTATATAATTACCCTTAGTAAGTCTCAAGAGGAATTAACTTAACTTGATTGTAGAACAAAATATTCAATAATTTTAGATTCTATATTCAATAATTTCTAAAAAATTTATTAAAATAAATTAAGCAAATATTAAGATCGTCGATAGAAAAAGTGATTTGTTTAATGCTTGTCGTATGATTTACCGTACTACATCTAAAGGATTTTTACTAATCCATATGAATCTTTATTATTTGTTAATTATCTTTATTATTGTTCATTAAAGTATAAAGAATATTTTTTCGGCTAATAATAAAATGTAATGTTATTTATATCTCTTTTCAACATACCCAATACTGATTGGGTATAAGTATATAATACGAGTTAATGTTCTCCCTAAGCATCATTATTAAAATAATATCGTAATCAACTTTATAAAAGTGTCATAACGAGGATGAATCGTGTTAAAAAATTAATAGAGTGTGTTAATCTTTTCCTGATCGCAAAATACTTTAAGTAAAAATGTTATTTTAAGTAAAAATCTTAGTTGAAAAAACTATACCAAATATCTACTAGTCAATTAGAGGCGAGATTTTTTAGTATAGATGATTTTAAGACTAGTCTATATAGACTTATATTTGTGTATCTATTGTAGCTGATGATCGCAGTTAGTTTTGCTATACTAATTTGGCAATTGTCTGAGGTCCGAACGACTCTTAAAGTAAATAATCATTATGATAAGCATAAAGATAGTTAGCATAAAGATAGTTTGTTTTATGTCCAACCATCTTACTAAGGATCGTTCGCTATTTTTTAAAACCATCTTCTATTATTGAACGTATTCAACTTAAGATAACTCTTAAGTATAGTTTCCAGTATTATCAACAAGATATGCCGAGCTATTGTATGAATTTATTGAATTTTACTGTTTAGACAAAGATTTTACTCCTGTAAAAGAGATGAATTATTTCTCAAAGTTTATTCGTAAATTTTAAAAATAGCTTGTCATTATTTGACCTTAAAATTACTATAAAACAGTAAATTTTTAAAAAAATTAAATAATATTTAGGGTATCTTTCTTGGCTCCTCGTTCTTTAATTGTCGGCAATTGGAAAATGAACATGAATTGTCTTTCTAGCAAGACATTGGCGGCAGATATTATACAAAATGTAAGTTCAAAAACAATTGAATTAGCAATTTGTCCTCCTTTTGTTTATTTATTGCCAGTTAGCCTATTGCTTAGTTCTAGTAAAGTCCTCCTTGGAGGCCAAGATTGTCATAATTACAAGAGCGGAGCTCATACTGGCGATATCGCGCCAGAAATGCTTGTTGATCTTGGCTGTACTTATGTAATCTTGGGTCATTCTGAGAGAAGAATCTGTCACAACGAAAATAATCTCGTTGTGCGCTCTAAGGCAAAAGCAGCCATAGAGGCTGGACTTATTCCTATTATTTGTGTGGGCGAGACCGAAAATGAAAGAAGTGCAGGAAAAGCATTAGAAGTAGTAGATAAGCAAATCCGTGGCTCACTACCTGAACGATTAAATAGCAATAATTTGGTCGTCGCTTACGAGCCGATTTGGGCGATTGGTACAGGTCGCATACCGAATATTGAATACATATCAATAGTTCACTCTCACATTCGCAACATTCTGGGTGATATATGCTACGACGCAGTTAATATTCGAGTACTTTATGGCGGTTCTGTAAAACCGGATAACGCTAAAAAACTGATGTCAGTTATTAATGTAAATGGTGCTTTAGTTGGCAGTTCCTCACTTCAAGCAGCAGATTTTCTTGCTATTGCCGAAGAAATGTCATAACAATAATAATGCTTAATTTCTAGGAAGTTCCATATAAGAATAAGCAGTACAATTTAATTTTTGAATAAAATTTTACCTAGCCCACAAAGCAGGCATTCGATTTTATTTTCCTCCTTTAAACGTTTAAACTGTATTTGTTAGCGTTAATATAATTAAATTGCTATGATCGTCACGGTCGTTTGTAAAGCATGTGATTTTTTACAATAGATTCTATCTCATATAATATTTTATTATATAACAATAATTAACTTTGATTAATAAAGCTAATTGTTGAGCATAGTATATAAATGAATGCTAATTGAACTATCAAAATAATGCCAGACGCTTTCCTGATTCGCTTGTAGAACTTTTCTAGCTAATAAATTAATTCATTACGATTGTTGCTACCTAATATCGTGGATATAAAACACCACAAACTAATTCTTTTGTAAACAAGGTCAATTTAAGTGGGTAACAAGTAAATATTCTCTCTCTCAAAGATAGAGAGAGAGAATATTTTAACCCGCATGAATAAGAATTTTTATTTCACTCATTAAAGCTAGTATTCAAAGATATTAACTTTAAATTAAATGATTGACTTGATACGTCATAAGCATTAAATCCTTTTAATACAATAGTAGGGTAATAAATAAATTTAAAATAATACCAAATAACTCAAACCTATCAAATATGTTTAGCAACCTCTAAAAAATTTTTTTTACCGGATCAACTCATTGCTATAGCTAAATTTATAACTTAATTAAGATTAGTTGATAATATATTTGATTTGGTTTACATTTAATGGCTTTTGAGAAAAATGAATACATATTTAGGTATTTAACATGTGATTTAATCTAACTCTTCATATTTTATAATCCAAGAGTTGTCTAAAGGAAAATTAATTGATCTAAAGTCTTGGACAAAAGGAAACTAAATATTCTTTTTTTATTGAAAAATTCTAATCGTATTTGCTTCCTTAATTTTAATCATTCAATTAGCATTTAATACTCTTTTAAATCGTTTTTGATTACAAACTCAAAGAGTCTTAGGTTTTAAGCTTGCATTCTACTCCAAAATGATGCTTCTTTTTTTATTGCAAACTCTGATTAATCGCAAACTCTGATTAATCTAATACAATACGCTGAGGATTGTTTTTTCTAGAAAGTGCTCAACTTTTTGATGAGAATTTTTGTATAACTTAATCCCTTAAAATATTATTACCTGGGTTACAAGTGCTGTCGATTGTGTATTCATAGAGAGTTTAACTTTTAAAATAGTAGATTTTTATTACTGAGATTTTGCTATTATTCTTACGTTTAATTAACTATTTTAGTTACATGAAGTTTATTATACCTGAATTCTTCCGAAGAAGTTAAAAATGCTTTTGCTAGATAGGTCATAGAACTGATGATAAATTAGTTTATTTAGCGTGTTTTTACATTACGTTAATGTATCAAGATATGTATTTCTATAGCAAGCAAATTAATTTTACAAAAAAAAGAAAAATAATTTAAAATTGTAGTCATTAATCTAACAAAAATCCCCTAAATGCTATATAGCAGTATATGGGATTGCTCGATGTCGTTAATATATAAAAGATATGCTAGTCGACGGCACAGAGATAAATTTTAGCTTAGCCCAATCTAGCATAATTTAATTTTTTAACTAATGCTCATCAGTTTTCCCGTCCAAAAAAGTGTTTATGCAAGCTAAAGACTAAATAATCGAGATTAGCTATTTCTCAAGAGATCAAGCCTAATATATTGCTTCTACTTAAGTGTTAGAGTAACTTTTCTTAAAGATTACTATCAATTTTCTTGGTCAAAAATAACTCTTTTAAAGATAAAAATATATAACTAAGAATACGATACATTAATTGTTTTTTATTACAGAAAACCTTCTTTCAGATCGCCAAGTGCAATCTTTACTCAGCGTAAGAGTGATATCAGCCACCCAAGTACCTGCAGCTAAAGCGTTTGGTATGCTAAATCGGCCGTTTGGTAAAAAAGGAATATGAATTACACGATCTTCATTACGTGTTACTGGCCGACCAATACGAACGTTACCGCCGAGAATATTTATACCTTGTCCAAATTTATCATAAAGAATTAGAGTAAGTTGATTTTTTGCCTGTTCAAAATCTAGAGTGTAACCTAAAGCCTTTTGCTTACGTGCATCAGCGATGTGAGAATTGAACTGCTGGCTTGCCACGTAGGAATTATCTACTATTAGGCCAGGCCAAGTTCTATTAGCTAAAATAGCCAGTATTGCATTAACCGTTATTACAATTCCAAAGAAAAAAATTAAGATTATCAAAATGTGTCGGTCGGTCATTTTTAAAACAACTAGTCAAACTAGCAGGAATTATAAGTTTAGTATTTATTGCTTCTGCAGTTATCCATAAGAAAAAATAGTGGTGTATTCCGCTGATTCACTACTGGCATTGTCATGTATTTGGAACCGAAAGGTTCTTTGTACGGCCTTTTTCTTGTTAGGACTGGAAATTACGAAAAGCCGCTGCGCCAACAAGCTATCTGGCTTAACATTTAAGAGTATTTTACGAAAACGGTCATTTTTTTTCTGCGGCATTATCATCTCCCCATCAATGAAATCCTCAACGGTTAGGGTGAATGTTCTGCGTTTTGGGATCATATTCAATATTTTTACGATGTAACCGTTACGTATACTACCGTCCGATAAGCGTACATATAATGGATTACGATCATGAAGAACATTAATCTTCAAATGAGAGCGTGTGGTTAACATAATCATCATGCTTAAGCCTATTAGCGCCCATATAGCAAAGTATATAATCGTTCTTGGTTGCTGCAGAATTCTGCTTATAGTCGTATGTTTAAATTTGGGTTTTATAATTTCTCTATTTACTTGAACTAATTCAGAATTAACAGTAGCGAAAAATAGTTCCGTGTTGTGTTTGTAATCTGCCAAAGTAGAATAGGAGATTAGCCCTTTTGGCTTACCTAGCTTTTCCATTACCTTATCACATGCATCAATACAAAGCGCGCAAGTAATGCACTCAAGTTGCTGACCATCACGAATATCAATTCCCATAGGACAAACAGCAACGCAAGCCTTACAATCGATACAATCTCCGCTAGAAACAGAGATATTTTCTGAGCCAGCAATAAGATTCTGGATCTTCGAGTGGTGAGAACGCGGTTCACCACGCCAGGCATTGTATGTTACGGTTAGCGAATTTTCATCAAGCATAGCTGCTTGAATGCGTGGCCAGGGACACATATAGGTGCATACTTGTTCACGCATTAAACCACCTAACGAATATGTAGTGAAAGTAAGCACAGCTATAGTTCCATAAGCAACTGTTGATGCGCTGCCATTTAATACTTTTAATAGAAGTGTTGGTGCATCAGCAAAATAGAAAATCCAAGCACCTCCGGTTGCTGCTGCAATCAGCAACCAAATAATATGCTTGCTAATTTTTTTAGCTAGTTTTGTTGGGTTGATTGGTGATTTATCGAGGCGCATGCGTTTATTGCGGTCTCCTTCGATAAAACGTTCAATTACAAGAAACAAGTCAACCCAAACCGTTTGTGGGCAAGTATAACCGCACCATGCACGACCGATTGAGGATGTGACCATGAATAAACCAATTGCCGCCATTATCAATAGACTGGCGATGTAATAGAATTCTTGCGGCCAGATCTCGATCCAGAAAAAATAAAAACGGCGGTGATATAAATCGACCAGCACTGCCTGATTTGGAGCAAATTCTCCTCGATCCCAGCGAAGCCATGGGGTAACATAATAAATACTAAGAGTGATTAGCATCACCATCCACTTAAAGCGACGAAATACACCGTCTGCCAGTTTTGGATAAATTTTTTTGCGTGGAGCATAAAGGGGTTGTTGCTTATCGTAGCGGTTTACAGCCTCAACGTCAAATTGCTCGATATCGCTTGTGCTAATATTGTTCATCAGATGCTCTTAGCTTAATAGTATTAATCATTGATTACTCGCCACCTCCTAGTCCATGTACGTATAAGGCGAGTTCTTTCACTATAATATCACCAAGACGATCATCCCAAGCAGGCATTACACCATGCTGTGGATTAATTATTTGGGAAATAATTGCTTTTTTGCTGTTATCATATAACCAGAGCGTATCAGCAAGATTTGGGGCGCCAACTTCATTGATCCCTTGGCCATCATCGCCATGACATCCTGAACAATTTTCAGCGAAAACCATAGCTCCTAAATCTATAAGACTATCTTCGTGCTCCAAACCAGACAATGAGGAAACATAGTTAGCTACTGCAATTATTTGCTCTTTTGACAAGATTTGGTCACGTCCAAAAGCAGGCATTTCCGAAAATCTGGTATCTTCATCGGCTTCATAACGAATGCCGTGGCGAATAGTCGTTTCGATTTGCTTGATCGATCCACCCCATAGCCAATCATCGTCGCTTAAGTTGGGATAGCCCACTCCACCTTGCGCCCCAGAACCATGGCATTGTGAGCAATAAACTTTGAAATTCGAGGCACCGCCAGCGGTCGCGAAGCGGGCTAGCTTAGGATCAGATTGAATATCACTTACGTCCATTGTTTTGATTAATTCTAAGATTGTTGCGTGACTTGACTGCACTTCTGCCATCTCATGCTCTAATTCTTCGCGACTAGAATAGCCAGAAAAGCCCTCAGTATATCCTTTTATTAGAGGAATAGAAGGATAGTAAATAGCGTAACAAACAGCAAAAATTATAGTACTATAAAATACATAAAGCCACCAGCGAGGAAGGGGGTTATTTAGTTCTTTGATGCCGTCCCACTCGTATCCAGTAGTTTCGACTTTTTGAACAAGGTCACTCTCCTTTTTGCTCATTATTTATTCGCTTTTAATGTGGATAAGGCTTGCATATTAGTAGATTAGAATTTATTAAGAAGGAATTTCTTGAGAAATTTATCAATATAATAAGTTACCAAATTACACAAAGTATCTCATAGCTGGAAGATCATTAAAGCTGGATAGCTTGCAATTAGGTCATGCAATTATTCTAAACTAATGTTTTGCCCTTGTTCTAACGTCGAAAAATCTACTAAAGTTCCAAGCATTTGTAGATAAGCAATTAAGGCATCCATTTCTGTGAGTCGAGTTGGATTACCGTCAAAATCACCAGTCTTAGCCCTAGGATAGCGCTCTAGTAATTCTGTTGTATCAGCGTTTGGATCAGCCTGGGATTGTACATCGGCAAATGCTTTCTCCATCATCTCCTGATTATAAGGCACACCAAGTAATTGATTGGCCTTTAGGTGACTTGTAATATCGCTTATATAGAGCTTGTTTTTTGCTAAAAATTTGTAAGATGGCATTATTGATTCCGGTACTACTGAACGAGGGTCTGTCAAATGCTGAACATGCCACTTGTTAGAATAACGCCCCCCTATACGGGCTAAGTCGGGACCGGTTCGCTTTGATCCCCATTGAAATGGATGATCGTACATGCTCTCAGCTGCCAAAGAGTAGTGACCATAACGCTCCACTTCATCACGAAACGGCCTGATCATCTGGCTATGGCACACGTAGCAACCCTCGCGCTGATAGATTGCACGACCTTTTAATTCTAATGGTGAGTATGGACGCATCCCTTCCACGCGTTCAATAGTGTTTTGTAGATAAAATAAGGGAACAATTTCAACAATCCCCCCGATGCTGATCACTAAAAAAGAAAGGATAAGCAGTAGCGTTGCATTGGTTTCAAGACGATGATGCTTGTCCAGGATAGACATTAGCTTTCTCCTAAATTCAAGCAGAGCTAGGTAATACAGTAAGACTTGTCTTCTTGTTATCTTTACCAGCTAATATAGTCATACCTATGTTATACGCCATTACTAAGCCACCCGATAGATATAGTATGCCAGCAATGGTGCGAGCTACATAGAAAGGATGCATAGCATCAACAGTTTCAGCAAATGAGTAAACCAAAAAACCTTCAGAATCGTACTCACGCCACATAAGGCCTTGCATAATTCCGCTAACCCACATCACACTAGCATAAGCAGCTATTCCTAATGTAGCAAGCCAGAAGTGCCAGTTTACCATTTTTACTGAGTATAAATTATCACTTTTAAATACTTTCGTAGTTAAAAAATAAATAGCCCCGAAAGAGATCATACCTACCCAACCAAGTGCGCCGGAATGTACATGACCTATTGTCCACTCAGTATAGTGGCTAAGAGCATTTACGCTTTTTATAGCTAACATAGGTCCCTCAAATGTGGACATGCCATAGAATGCCAGTGCTGTTACCATCATTCGTATGATTGGGTCAGTGCGGATCTTATCCCATGCCCCAGACATGGTCATTAATCCGTTAATCATTCCTCCCCACGACGGCATCCACAACATGATAGAGAATACCATGCCAAGAGTTTGTGCCCAATCAGGCAGAGCTGTATAATGCAAATGGTGTGGGCCCGCCCATATATATAAAAAAGTCAGCGACCAAAAGTGCACAATGGAAAGCCTATAAGAATACACTGGTCGCATAGCCTGCTTAGGTATGAAATAGTACATCATGCCTAAAAACCCGGCAGTCAAAAAAAATCCAACTGCGTTATGTCCATACCACCATTGAATCATAGCATCTTGTACGCCAGAAAATAGTGAATAGCTTTTCGAGCCAGTTAGAGATACCGGAATCGCTAAGGCGTTTATCACATGCAATACAGCGATTGTGATAATGAAAGCTAAGTAAAACCAATTAGCTACGTAGATATGCGGCTCTTTACGTTTAAGGATAGTGCCGAGGAATACGACCAGATAAGCAACCCAAACAATTGTAAGCCAAATATCGATGTACCATTCTGGCTCAGCGTACTCCTTGGATGCACTGTTACCAAGCAAGTAGCCAGTTCCTGCTAGGACGATAAAGAGTTGATATCCCCAAAAAACGAACGAAGCAAGATCGCCGCCAAATAAGCGTACTCGGCATGTACGTTGTACTACATAAAAACTGGTACAAAGAAGCGCGTTACCGCCAAAAGCAAAAATTACTATTGAGGTGTGTAAAGGGCGTACACGTCCAAAATTAAACCATGGCGCAATATTAAAATCTGGCCAAGCCAGCTGGGAAGATGCGAAAACACCGACAGCAAATCCAATGACACCCCAAAAGACAGTGGCAATCACGCCAATGCGCACTGGAGCGTCCATATAACTATTTAGATTAATATTATCTTCCTTACGAGCAATTAACCAGAACGTTATTGCAACCGCAGAAATTAAGAAAAGGTAAGAATGAAACTCATAAACAAAGTCTTGTGCATTAGCCGCCATGAATAAGGCTAAAAAACCAACGCAGGCTGCTATGGAAAGTTTAATTGCTTTATGCATAATCGTGTTTCTTCAATTTGTTTTTTTTAGTAAAGTATGGAAAAGTACTTTATTCCCAAAAAAACTGCTATTAATTTAGTGTTCTATCACTATTAATATTCAACGCACAACGACATTTTAAAAACAAGCTTAGTTGTTTTTTTGCTTTGTTCTTGATAAAAATAAGTTCGACAGATATCTAAAATCGAAGCAAATATATATTTCAGTTGTGTTGAAAGGTATTTGTAACAACACTCAAAAATATAACAATATTATCTACTAATATTCTTCAATCTTATATTCTTCAATCCTAAATAATTTTTTAGGAATTGGTAAATTTAAGCTTCTAGGAATTGGTAAATTTAAGCTTCCTCAACCATGTCGATGCATTATAAAAATGATAACTATTTGCGAATAGATTGCAAATTTTTGTCCGACATAGCACGATAACATTGTTGTCAATATAATTTAACTGCTGTTCAGCGCATCAAGCAGACTTGTGACAAAACTTTCCTCGTTTAACAACAATTTAGAGTGCTAATTTTTAGCACTCTAAAGTACAAGTATGAGCTACAAAGCAAGAATAATTTTCCAACATTTAGAGTTTCTCAGATTATCGATAAAAACTAAAAATCTATTTTTCTATTTTTTATTTGCGATAAGTTGGTAGAACTCACGACGGCATTCATAATTGTCTTTAAAACAGCCAAGCATACGAGTTGTCGTCATGTTTACACCTGGCTTATGTAAACCTCGAGTGCTCATACAATAATGTTCAGATTCGATGACCACAGCCACCCCCCTAGGAGCTAGCACATTGTCAATCGCTTGGGCGATTTGAGCTGTTAATCTCTCTTGTATCTGCATACGCTTGGCATAAACATCTATTATTCGAGCTAATTTAGAAATACCGACAACTCGCTCACTTGGGAAATATCCCACATGGGAAATACCAATAATTGGTAACATATGGTGTTCGCAGAATGATTCAAAGCGTACATTACGCAGTAGTACGATCTCGTCATATCCATCAACTTCCTCAAAGGTACGAGATAAAATTTCGTCTGGATTGTAGAGATAGCCAGAAAATAGTTCATCATAGTACTTAACTACTCGCCTTGGGGTATCTTGAAGACCTTCACGATCTGGATTTTCTCCAACAAATTCAATTAGTGTACGTACTGCACGCTCTGCCTGATCGCGCGTAGGGCGGTTTTTGCTAGGCGCTACCATTGCTACCTCATCGTGACTATGAATTTGTTTATGCGCATGCATACTGATAATCCTTTGCTTCACTATAACTAGTGTGGAATTGTATTTGCGATACGAAGAGGAAGATTCGAGGCAGAGCTAGTTCTTAAATAGCATCTTGTAATAAAAGAAAACACACTCTAACAGCACGTTCTGTATTATGAGTTTATACAAAAATTTTTGCTGAGTGGATGAATTATGTTGATTAATCGATGATTATTGTAATCAATAAGAATTGATTCGTGCCTAATATGCGGCTTGTCGAGCAAGATAAGTGCATTTTGTCATAAAGAAAGACCTTATCCTGTTTAGGATTATTTACAAGATTATTTTTATTTAATTTAATTGGAGCAAACGCCTAAAAACTCAATAATTTTTCATTAGTTACTAAATGTTGCTAAAATTAACACTAATAAATTTGGTTATCTAAATTGCATAATTGATTAACTTAGGTAAATTCTAATTGTTTCTTTAAATTCTTCCCCATCAGCATGGTATAAAATTTTTTTGTATTTTTAAATTAACCACAGTGCACTGCTCCAAAAATACAATAACGTACGTGTAACAATTGTTTGTATTGTCTAGGGTATTTAGGATATGCCAACAATGATATTAAAATCCTAATAGTTTTGTAATAAACCCCTAAAGGGCGATTTGTCTATAAAAAAGTCATAGTAATCTATAAAAAGCAGTAGGGCAGTAATTAAAGTAAACTCCTAGCACATTAAGATCTAACATACAATAGTTTTCGTTTTTTTTGAAAGAGTAAAGCAAAATTTGCATCTTAATTGTTAATTATTACATTAATCTTAAAATTAATCATTAAACGATTTCTTAAAATATGATTAAGAGCGGTGCTAGTATCAACGATTATATATGACAAAAACTATAATAACATAAAAAAGTTGCTTTTATGCAAATAAGAAGAAAGTTTGATATAAACAAATGATGTTATTTTTATCCGAATTTTAAGGTTATCTAGGTAATGATTAATAAAAATCTTTATTGCGCTAATAATAACTAATACTCACTAAATATCTAAGGGGAAATGTAGTATTATAATAAAAGATAGTATTTTTATTAAATATATTTATTGTACTAATACAATAGATACAATAGATCAATTTTAGCATCAAAAATATAATTATCAAAATTATTACAAATTATTTCTAATACAATTAAAACTTGTTTTTCAATACTAGCTCTCATTAGACCCTTCGCTAATATAATTGCGGAAAAGCGCTATTATGAAATATTGTGACCTTATTGTGAAAGGTGGTGAAGTTTTCACTCCGTCCGGACTAGAAAGGATAGATCTATCGATAAATGACGGCAAAATTTCTGGGATGGGCAATCTAGTAACAGCCGAAGCCAATGAAGTAATCAATGCTTCTGGCTTAACTGTTCTGCCAGGAATAATTGATACTCATGTCCATTTTCGTGAACCGGGTCTCGAGCACAAAGAAAGCATTTACCATGGCTGCCGTGCGGCCGCTAAAGGTGGTGTCACTACCATCTTCGAAATGCCAAACACACTACCGCCTACTGTGTCAGAAATCGACCTTAATTGCAAGCTTGCACGTTCAAAGGCAAATACCTGGTGTGATCACGCATATTTTATAGGAGCAACTCAAGAGAATATTCACACGTTAAGAAATCTTGAACTGTCTAGTGGCTGCGCGGGTATTAAAGTATTTATGGGATCATCTACAGGCTGTCTCTTAATGAACGACGACGAACTTCTAGCAAAAGTTTTAAATAATGGCAAACGCAGAATCGCCATTCATGCAGAAGATGATGATATACTCCGTAAAAGAGAGCAAATTGCTAAAATTTGTGGGCATTCACGCGCTCATCCAATCTGGCGATCAACTGATTCTGCATTGAAAGCTACCCAACGAATTATTCGACTAAACAGGCAATCAGAGCGCTTGTTACACATGTTACATATCAGCTGCGCTGAAGAAATAGAATTCTTGTCTGAACACAAAGAGATCGCTACAGTTGAAGCCACCATCAATCATCTTACCATGGTAGGCCCGGAATGTTACGAGCGCCTTGGTTCACTAGCGCAAATAAATCCTCCAGTACGTACACAAAAGCATCAAAAAGCCCTATGGGCAGCAATCGCTGATTGTACTATAGACGTAATAGGATCTGATCATGCACCACATACCTTAGAGGAAAAGCAGCTGCCTTATCCATCTAGTCCATCTGGATTACCTGGTGTACAAACAATGCTCCCATTGCTACTAGACCACATGAATGCTGGTCGTTTGACTCTAGCCAGATTAGTTGATTTGACTTCAGCAGGCCCACATCGAGTTTATGGCATTCTTGGCAAGGGGAGAATCGTCAAGGGCTGGGACGCTGACCTAACATTAGTAGACCTCAATGCCAAACGCGAAATTACCAATAAATGGATTGACAGCAAGTGCGGATGGACGCCTTTTGACGGCAAGATGGTAATAGGCTGGCCAATAGCTACCGTATTACGTGGAAATATAATTATGCGCGATGACGAGCTTATAGGTACTGCACTTGGCAAACCAGCGCGTTTTATCCAATAACTTAGAAAAAGTATAGGAGATTAAGAACGCAACTCCTTGTAGGAAAAGAATATACTGCTGGCAGTAAAAACCTAAAATGTAACCGCGATACGAACGCCATTGTAAAGATATGCAAACATCAGACCAGCTTTGCTAAAAATAAAAACAAATTTTATAGTGCTTTACTTAATTAATTACTTGCTGTTGTAATTATCCGGCAGCAAAATGCGCTCCGCAGCTCCTTCCAAATCCTCGAATTGGCTCGATCCAAGAGCCCAAATAAAAGCAAAAAGTCCAATCAGACTAAGAGCTAGGGCTGCAGGAATTAGTATCGATAATACTATCATGTGCAAGAACTTTCTGCAGTTTGAGCAGGTAAAAAGTTGACATATTGTTCACAATCACCGATAATGCAATACTCTTAAACAATAATAAACAAAGCACTGCATAGTGCTACCATTTTCATGAGGATAACAAATTATCATGGAAAATAATCCGTCGTGCGACATTTGAATAAAGAAACTAAACGGTAATTATTTTAAGGTAATTGTATTTAGGTGTCAACCAAATAATTTTGTAAGTTTTATGGTACTAACCAGAGTAGTTTTGCAAAAATTTTTTGCGTTAATGTTAATGTATAAACAAAGCATTATCTGCAGACCAAGCGCAATGGTAAGTTCTTAGCTGTCACATTGCTAATCACTTAAAAAATTTGTATTAAAATATTTTGTATTAGGGTATTCTAGGAAAGGCGGGTGTGGTGAAATTGGTAGACACGCTGGATTTAGGTTTCAGTGGCTCAAAGCCTTGGGGGTTCAAATCCCTCCACCCGCACCGCTATCATTAAGAAATGAATTTACTTACGCGTAAAACAGCACTGTTTACTAAATTGCTTAACATTGCTACATTCGAGTGGTATTCCAAATTATGCAAGTTACTGAAAACCTCTGCAGTGAAATGATGCGCGAATTCACGATAGTTATTCCAGCTCAGGAATTAGAGGCTGAGTTAACTAGCCGTTTAATAGGACTCGCTCAACAAGTAGAATTGCCAGGATTTCGTCCTGGCAAAGTTCCACATGTTCTGATACGACAACGCTATGGCGATTCGCTGCTTGATAATATAGTCAAAGATTCAATTGTCAAAAGCTCACAACGCGCTATAGAGGAGCACGACCTATCTCCTTCTCATTCGAGCATTGAGATTATATCTTGCAAAAAGAATAGTGACCTGAAGTACAAACTTTTAGTTGAACTTATCCCGGAAATTAAAGATATTGATTTTTCTGAAATAGAGCTGGAGCGTTTGATAGCACTACCTAATGATAGTGAAATAAATAAGACTATTAATCGAATGGCAGAGAGTCAAAGAGAATCAGCACCGATTAAAGAATCGCGTCTCTCTAAGTTAGGTGATGTGATAGTTATAGATTTCGATGGTAAAATTAACGGCGAATCTTTCAAGGGTTGTGCAAGAAAAGATTATTATCTTAAACTTGGCTCTAACACACTTATCCCAGGTTTCGAAGAACAATTAATCAATGTGAATGTTAACGAGAGTAATAAGTTAGTTACTGTCCACTTGCCCTTAGACTACCCTAACTCAAGTCTGGCCGGTAAAGAAGCAATATTCAACGTTACAATAAAAGAAATCCGCGAACTAAAGCCAATTGAAATTAACGATTCCTTCGCGCAAATCTTCGGAGTAGACTCTCTGAACAGTTTAAAAAAAGCGATTGGTGAAATAATAGAAGGCGAATGCTTAGCTGCTACGCGCAATCACCTAAAATGCCAGCTGCTTGATGTGCTTGCTGAAAAAAACTTCTTTATAGCTCCAGTGCAAATGGTAAAGAGAGAATACGATAAAATTGTTAGTCAAGCCTTACAGCATTTAAGCAAAAAAGATAATTTTCTTGAGTTGCCCGAAGAAAAAAACAATAAAGACTATAGAGATGATCATGGTGCTAGTGAGATAATCAAAAATTATAGACTATCTGAGCAAGATAAAATTAATTACCAAGGCATTGCCGAACGCCGTGTGCGCTTTGGCTTGCTACTATCGGCGATTGTTCGTCAAAACAGCATACAAGTGACTGATGACGAAGTTTTGCGCTCAATCAGGGAACAAGCTAGCAGGTCTCTTACTCGAGAGCATGTTAGCTTCAACTCATATCGCAAAAACCGAATTATTGTAAGTCAAATTAGAGCATCCCTACTAGAAGATAAAGTGATTGATTTTGTAATAAAGTCTGCTAAAGTTAAAGACAATAACGTAAGCGTGGATGAACTTTTTTTTCGCGCTTTAGAGGCCAATAGCAAGACTTAAAACCAAGATGAACGAAGAATAAAAATTCTCATCTGAGTATTAATAGATAGCAACAAAACAGCAGCAATAATAAGGTTAAAAATACTCTTAAAAGGTTAATACTTAAATATCTAAATTTTTTAAGATTATCCTTAGTATGATTAAAGACATCATGCTTAATACAAAAGTCGGACAACGACTCTATTAACAAGAATTTAAGGAATAAGCGCAATGGCCGATCCGGCCGAATTTTACATGAACTACTTAGTCCCAATGGTGGTTGAAAAAACAAATCGCGGTGAGCGTGCCTACGATATATATTCGCGTTTACTTAAAGAGCGAATTGTTTTTGTTATGGGGCCAATAAATGATGCAGTTGCAAGCGTGGTATGTGCGCAACTGTTATTCTTGGAAGCTGAAAATCCGGCTAAAGATATTTCGATGTATATTAATTCGCCTGGTGGCATAGTCACATCTGGATTAGCTATGTACGATACAATGGAATATATTCGCCCTGATGTATCGACTGTTTGCATTGGTCAAGCTGCCTCAATGGGCTCTTTGTTGTTGACCGCCGGAGCAAACGGAAAGCGTTATGCATTAAAAAATGCTAGAATAATGATTCATCAGCCATCTGGAGGATTCCAGGGCCAGGCTACCGATATCGAGATACATGCTCGTGAGATATTAGCAGTCCGTTCACGCCTTAATCAAATTTATGTGAAGCATACTGGGCAAAAATTAGATAAAATCGAGAAGGCTATGGAACGAGATAATTTTATGACACCAGAGACTGCAAAAGGTTTTGGAACAATTGACAAAGTAATCAACAAGCGTATTGATCTTGCAAAAGATGCTACAGTCTAACACATGAGATATAATCTTTTTTGTAATACAGGAAAAGCTATGTCCGGTTTCTCATCTTCTATTAGACGAGAGTATTTTATCATAAATGCTTCTTGTATTTTATCATAAATGCTTCTTGTATATAGATACTAATATTTTAGTCTAATTGCATATTCAGCAATTATCGTCAAAAATGATGTTTTGTTATATAATACAATCGAGAACATTATAATTGCATTACATTTTAGATCTACAGGGCCGTGAACCATGAACAAAGCTGCTAGCGGCAGAGGCTCCAACGAATCTAAGAATACTTTGCATTGCTCATTCTGCGGAAAGAGTCAGCATGAAGTACGTAAGCTAATCGCTGGACCGACTGTTTTTATCTGCGACGAGTGCGTTGATTTATGTACAGAAATTATTCGAGAGGAACACAAGACCACACTAGTTAAGTCCCGCGATGGCATTCCTACTCCACAAGAGATTTGTCAAGTGCTTGATGATTATGTGATAAGTCAATGCAAAGCTAAGCGCATACTTGCTGTGGCGGTGCATAATCATTACAAACGTCTTAAGCACATCCAGAAAAATAATGACGTTGAGCTGGCAAAGTCAAATATACTGCTAATTGGTCCAACCGGCTGCGGAAAGACTTTGCTTGCTCATACGTTAGCTAGAATCATTGATGTACCGTTCACTATGTCAGACGCTACTACCTTGACTGAGGCTGGTTATGTAGGTGAAGATGTAGAAAATATAATACTTAAGCTCCTTCAAGCTGCTGATTATAATGTTGACAGAGCTCAACGTGGTATTGTATATATTGATGAAGTCGATAAAATTAGTCGTAGGTCGGCTAATCCTTCAATAACTCGCGACGTATCGGGTGAAGGCGTTCAGCAAGCGCTGCTAAAAATTATGGAAGGTACTGTTGCTAGCGTGCCACCCCAAGGGGGGCGCAAACATCCTCAGCAGGAATTTTTGCAAGTAGATACAACTAATATTTTATTTATTTGTGGCGGTGCTTTTGATGGATTAGAAAAGATTATTTCGAAGGATTCTTCCATTGGCTTTGGGGCTGATATACGAGCACCAGATGAGCGTCGTACCGGCGAAATATTGAAAAATGTTGAGCCAGATGATTTGCTTAAATTTGGCCTAATACCTGAATTTATTGGTCGTTTGCCCGTCATAGCAACCCTTGAAGATCTGGATAAATCAACATTAATAGAGATTCTGACCAAGCCGAAGAATGCTCTAATAAAGCAATACCAGAGACTATTTGAAATGGAGGAAGTAAAACTTGAGTTTCGTGATGATGCTATGTGTGCTATCGCACAGAAGGCTATCGAACGAAAGACTGGTGCCCGTGGCCTGCGATCGATTCTGGAAAACATTTTGCTTGACCCCATGTATGATCTACCAAATTCAAAAGATCTCGAGGAAATTATCATAAATGCTGATGTGATTTCTGCGAGCGCAAGGCCAATATTTGTTTATGGAGAAAGTTCTGAAGAAGCAAAAGCTGGCTTATAAATCAAAAGTCTTGATCCTTAGGTGAGCGCTCGCCACCTAATATGTTTCGAGCGCTATGGTTCATGACCCTCGTGAGGCGCTACGATGTTTACATAGCGAGGGTAACGCTTTTTATTATCGAGGGCAATTAACGTGACCGCAGGAAACGAGGTCTATCCACTGCTACCGCTCCGAGACATCGCAGTGTTTCCGCATATGATCGTACCGCTTTTTGTAGGACGAGATAAATCTGTACGGGCTCTCGAAGACGTTATGAGTGATAATAAAAAGATTCTTCTCGTAACTCAGCGTAACGCTGCAGACGACGATCCTGCACCAGATGATATCTACAAAATTGGTACCATAGGTACTGTGTTGCAGCTCTTAAAACTCCCTGACGGAACAGTGAAGGTTCTAGTTGAGGGCGGAAGGAGGGCGAAAATTCATCGCTATACTTCCAACGTAGCCTTCTTCGAGGCTGAAGCAGAAGTTATAGAGGAAGATGAGGGAGACAAGCAGGAAGTTGAAGCATTGTCTCGTGCAGTGATTAGTCAATTTGAACAATACATAAAGCTTAATAAAAAAATTCCACCTGAAGTATTAATGTCTGTCAACCAAATCGAAGACCCTGCACGACTTGCGGATACGATTGCATCACATCTTGCTTTAAAGATCTCTGATAAGCAGGAGCTTCTAGAAAGTGTTGGGGTGATGGATCGGTTGGAACGTGTTTACGGTTTTATGGAAGGTGAAATTAGTGTTCTCCAAGTGGAGAAGCGGATTCGCACTAGAGTGAAGCGACAGATGGAAAAGACTCAGCGCGAATACTATCTAAATGAGCAAATGAAAGCCATCCAGAAGGAGCTAGGAGAAACTGATGAGGGTCGCGATGATCTTTCTGAGCTGGAAGAGAGAATTAATAAGACCAAATTTTCTAAAGAAGCCAAGGAAAAAGCTGTTCAAGAGTTCAAGAAACTTCGCAACATGAGCCAAATGTCCGCTGAAACAGCGGTGGTGCGCAACTATCTTGACTGGCTAGTTAATGTACCTTGGAAAAAACGTTCCAAGATAAAAAGCGATCTCTCTCATGCAGAGGTGGTGCTTGATTCTGACCATTACGGTTTAGAAAAGATTAAAGAACGAATACTGGAGTACCTTGCGGTTCAGGCTAGAGTAGGAAAAATAAAAGGCTCAATACTATGCTTGGTTGGTCCTCCAGGTGTTGGCAAAACCTCGCTCGGTAAATCAATTGCTAAGGCAACTGGTCGTAATTTTGTTCGTATGTCTCTTGGCGGTGTACGCGATGAAGCTGAAATACGGGGCCATCGACGAACTTATATAGGGGCCATGCCGGGTAAGATCGTCCAAGGTATGAAGAAGGCTAAGACTTCTAACCCTTTGTTTCTACTTGACGAAATTGATAAGCTTGGTCAGGACTATCGGGGTGATCCGTCTTCGGCTCTTCTAGAGGTACTCGACCCAGAACAAAATAATAGCTTCCAAGATCATTATCTCGAAGTCGATTATGATCTTTCTGAGGTCATGTTTGTTACTACAGCAAATACTCTCCGCATGCAACAGCCATTGCTTGATCGCATGGAGATTATTCGGCTTTCTGGCTACACTGAGTATGATAAGGTGCAAATCGCGCGTCATCATCTAATCGATAAGCAAATTCATAATCATGGTTTAAGAAAAGATGAATGGACAATTTCTGATGAAGCACTATACGATCTAATACGTTATTATACTCGTGAAGCTGGCGTGCGGAATTTGGAACGTGAGCTGGCTAATCTAGCTCGTAAAGCGGTTAAAAAAATTGCGCAAAATGGAAAGAAGGAGGTAGCTATTACCCTAAAAAATCTTGAGGATTTTGCAGGCGTTCATCGATATCGTTCTAGTGAGATAGAAGAGTCTGACATGGTGGGTGTTACCACTGGTCTAGCATGGACTGAGGTAGGTGGCGAACTGTTGTCGATTGAAGCTTTAACATTGCCTGGTAAAGGTAAAGTGACCTCTACTGGTAAACTTGGTGATGTGATGAAAGAATCAGTCCAGGCAGCCGAGTCATTCGTAAAATCCCGATCTCTTACCTTTGGTATTCAATCTAGAGTTATTGAAGATTCAGATATACACGTTCACGTACCAGAAGGTGCTACTCCAAAAGATGGTCCATCAGCCGGCATAGCAATGGTTACTTCCATAGTTTCTGTTCTAACTGGTATTCCAGTACGTAGAGATTTAGCTATGACCGGAGAAATAACGCTCCGAGGTAGAGTGTTACCTATAGGAGGATTAAAGGAGAAGCTTCTTGCTGCTTTACGAGGTGGTTTGAAAACCATATTAATTCCTAAAGAAAATGATAAAGATATGGCGGAAATTCCAGATAACGTCAAGCAAGGTATGAATATTATTCAGGTATCAACGGTTGATCAGGTAATTGAACATGCCTTGACAAGAAAACCCGTACCGATTGATGCTACAAATATAGCTTCAGACAATTCTAGTATGGACAATTTATCAAAACCAATAGCTTTTGAATGCGTAAACAATCTAGAAAGGCACTGAAGCTAAAAGATTATAGATCAATCAAATATATTTCAATAAATGCTTGTCAGATAACCTCCATTGCTCGATATCTTACCTTTGCTTATGTCTCAAGATTAACAACAGAGAAAACATTTTGCTTGTAATTTTAATGAAAGTCGATTGATAAGACAAAGAGAAGGGTAGATCCTTGCTTAAAATATTTATAATAGATCCTATATGAAATATGTTAGAAAATAAATATATTTAGGAAATCTTTTATTACTTTTTTAATTATATAATACTCTGAAAATTTATTCTCTGAGAGAAGCAAAAATTTAAATATCTTACTCTTAGATTTCTTAATACGGGTAGATGCTAATCTAAAATTCCATTAGTTTTTAAGATAGATTTTTAACAAAAGTTGGTAAGTTTTACGTTTGATGTGGATTGTCTTGGCTTATTAATTTAACGTTTAATAATAATTTTCAGGGCGGTTAGCTCAGTTGGGAGAGCGAGCGGTTTACATCCGCTAGGTCGGCGGTTCGAACCCGTCACTGCCCACCAGGATATTAATCAAGACTATTTTATTGAAATAGCGCTCTAGAATACGTGTTTCATGCAATGCATTAATAAGGTCTCCTTTAGAATGTCGTGTTGTGGTTGCCAATAAGAAATGTTTCACGACTAGAGATAATTATCTAAAGAAGCAGGCTACTCAAATCTTATTGATAATTGCCATTAATCAGAGTTAATTGATTGGGAGTTTCAGTACAAATCTCTATCATTGTACGTAATCGACACAAATTCGATTTATATTAATAAACGGTGTTTTTGGATAAAGCTAGTTATAATTACCAACTAAATGTTCTACGTTAGAAGCGTAATTTTTTAAGTTTACTCGCTAATTAAATCATTTGATGGCTGTCGTATAAAAATTAATTAAAAAAAGCTATATAGTTATAATTGTGCTATATAGTTATAATTGTTTTGCTATGCTGTGTAAGTTGACGGCGATCAAACCTAAAAGTATTATCAATTTTTCTCTTAACTTAATGATTTTGCTAGAAGTTTAAACTAATCAAATATATGATCATGAATGAGTTTTCTGGAATCTTTTCTGCATTGGATAATTTAGAGCTATAAGTTTATTATGGGATAAGCCCAAAGTAGGATCAATTAGCCAGAATATTATTGCTCAATTTATAGAGAACGCTAGCATCAGCTTTGCCCTGTTTTTAAAGTAGTTTTTTTTAATTAGTTTCTTTAATAATTAGAAAGTTTTTTCAAATTACCTAATAGTTATTTTATGCGCATAGCAATACTAATTAATGCGCAAAGAACGGATATTAATCATTAGCACTATATTAAACTCAGCTATATGATTGAGATTTTTTGTTAAATCAGCTATTTTTTAGGTATTTATATATTAGGTATTTATATATATCTTAAATATGTCGTGTAATATTATGGTTAAATAATTTTTAGGTCGTAGCTCTTTGTTTCTAGCAGTAAATTATGTTGATGATTAATGAGTTGATTAACATATCGTAGTAAACTGTCGACGCAATCAATTGAATTAATTATTCAGGAATGTTTATAGCCTAAATATAAGTTGTAAGTACTAATATTGATTTTTAAGGTGTCCTAAACACGGGGGTGTAGCTCAGTTGGTTAGAGCGCTGGCCTGTCACGCCAGAGGCCGCGGGTTCAAGTCCCGTCACTCCCGCCATTATATTAGCTTTCTTTTGTAACGATATTCGCACATTAAAATCTCTATAAAAATTTAGTAGATTTTTGATAAAAATCTTAGTTATAATCAAGAATATACATAGCAGCGAGCGGGAAAGGATAATAAAGGGAATTGCTCTATCAATTATTTTATTGTTGTATAGCGTGCGGCGTATATAGATATATAACAAAATGACGCTGGTGACTTGCAAGCTAGGAATCGACTTTCTATGAAATTCACATTAAATGAATACCTTCCTATACTAATGTTTTTCATCTTATCTATAGTACTATCCATTGTATTTCTCATGTTATCTTTTTTTATTGGCGTGCGGCGTCCCGATTCCGAAAAACTTTCTGCCTATGAGTGTGGGTTTGAGGCTTTTGATGATTCCAGGCAGCAATTTGATGTACGCTTTTATCTAGTTGCTATTTTGTTTGTTATCTTTGATCTTGAAGTAGCCTTTCTATTCCCTTGGGCAACTTCGCTTTCCGCAATCGGTTTATTTGGATTTTGGTCGATGATGATTTTTCTTAGTATCTTGACAGTAGGATTCATCTACGAATGGAAAAAAGGAGCTTTGGAATGGGACTAATGTCATCCAGCCATTTAATCCCAACTGATAATAATCAAGACCTTGTCCTCTCCAGCGTTGGTGAGGAAATGCAAGAAAAGGGATTTTTCGTTACTCAGCTCGATAAGCTTTTTAATTGGGCGCGTACTGGTTCGCTTTGGCCGATGACTTTTGGTTTGGCATGTTGTGCAGTAGAAATGATGCATACAGCTGCAAGTCGCTATGACTTAGATCGATTCGGTATCATTTTTCGTCCTTCCCCCCGTCAGTCTGATGTTATGATCGTTGCTGGTACATTGACTAATAAAATGGCGCCAGCATTGCGCAAGGTTTATGATCAGATGGCTGAACCACGATGGGTAATATCGATGGGTTCTTGTGCTAATGGTGGCGGTTATTACCACTATTCCTACTCAGTTGTGCGAGGATGCGATCGGATCTTACCGGTAGATATTTATGTGCCAGGTTGCCCACCAACGGCCGAAGCATTGTTGTATGGCATTATGCAGCTTCAGAGAAAAATTCGCCGCACTACAACTATTGCACGTTAACTGTAGAGTTTTAGCTTAATTAGTAAACTTTTGCCACTAGTAGCTAAAGATGATAACAAGCAAGAAAACAGAAACGGGGAGGAAGCTTAAAGAATTAGCTGACTACATCAAAATCCAAATTGGCAGCATTTTAATTGATGTTGTGATTAGCAAAGAAGAACTTTTATTGCGTTGCTCATTGAGCAAGCTTATCGAGATATTAGTTTTTTTACGTGACGATGATCAATGTCATTTTAAGTTGCTAATAGACATCTGCGGAGTAGATTATCCAGAGCGTGAAAACAGATTTGATGTAGTTTATAACTTGCTTTCTACCGGCTATAATACACGTATCCGAATAAAAACTTCGACTGACGAAAATACCCCGCTGCCGTCGGCTACTAATGTTTTTCGTTCCGCCAATTGGTGGGAGCGTGAAGTATGGGATATGTATGGTATTTTTTTTTCTGATCATCCTGATTTGCGCCGAATATTAACTGATTACGGATTTGAGGGCCATCCGATGCGTAAGGATTTTCCGCTAACTGGACATGTTGAAGTTCGCTATGATGATGAGCAGAAGCGTGTCGTATATGAACCAGTTTCGCTAGTACAAGAGTTTCGCAATTTTGATTTTTTAAGCCCTTGGGAAGGAGCACGCCCGCTCTTGACTGATCTTAAGAACAAAAAAGTTAAAGAATGATTCGGTGATTGATGGCAGAATTACAAATTAAACCACTCACAATAAATTTTGGACCGCAGCATCCAGCAGCTCATGGGGTGTTAAGGCTAGTACTTGAGATGGATGGTGAGGTAGTTGAGCGCGCAGACCCTCATATCGGCCTGTTGCATCGTGGAACTGAGAAGTTGATAGAGCACAAAACATATTTGCAAGCATTGCCGTATTTTGATCGACTTGACTATGTTGCACCGATGAATCAAGAACATGCGTATGCTCTTGCAGTAGAAAAACTGCTTGAACTTGAAGTGCCAAAGCGAGCAAAATACATCCGAGTGCTGTACGCAGAAATTGGTCGCCTGTTAAATCATTTACTAAATATAACAACTTTTGCTCTTGATGTTGGTGCTATGACGCCGATGCTTTGGGGATTTGAAGAGCGCGAAAAACTTATGGAATTTTACGAACGTGCCTCAGGAGCACGTCTGCATGCGGCCTTTTTTCGTCCTGGTGGAGTCAATCAAGACCTTCCGACAGGCTTGCTCGAGGACATAAAATCTTGGGCTGATAACTTCCCGAAATTCATTAGTGACCTGGAAAACCTTCTAACAAACAACCGGATATTTAAACAACGTACAGTCGATATCGGCGTAGTAACCCATGAACAAGCTTTAGATATGAGTTTTTCAGGTCCTGTCCTGCGTGGAGCTGGAGCTGCCTGGGATTTACGTACAGCGCAGCCATATGATTCGTATGAAGATTTTGATTTTGATATACCTATCGGGAAAACAGGTGATTGCTATGCTCGCTACTTGGTGCGCATTGAGGAGATGCGTCAGTCACTAAGGATCATTCATCAAGTAATTGACAAAATGCCAGGTGGTCCAGTCAAGGCACTGGATCACAAAGTTACTCCACCAAAACGGAACGAGATGAAATCTTCTATGGAAGCCCTTATTCATCACTTTAAACTATACACTGAAGGTTATCGAGTACCAGCAGGTGAAACCTATACAGCTGTCGAGGCGCCTAAGGGCGAATTTGGCGTTTTTCTAATATCTGATGGAACTAATAAGCCATATCGTTGTAAAATAAGAGCACCGGGGTTTGCTTTTCTAGCAGCATTGGATTTTTTAACACGAGGACATATGCTAGCAGATGCGGTTGCGATCATTGGCTCACTAGATATTGTATTTGGAGAAATTGATCGATGACTATTAAGGAGATAGCCGATGAAAATCTCCAGCCAAAAAGCTTCGAGTGGACAGATGAAAGTCAATTAACGATTGATAAGATATTAAGGCAATATCCAGCTGGTCGGCAAGCTAGTGCTGTAATTCCATTGTTGAATATTGCTCAACGCCAAAATTGTAATTGGGTGCCAATAAAAGCTATAGAATTAATTGCAGATACTCTTGGTATGCCACGCATTCGCGTTTTAGAAGTTGCGACATTTTATACAATGTTTAACCTTATTCCAGTTGGTAAATGGTTTTTGCAACCATGTACTACTACGCCATGCTGGCTGAGAGGCTCAGACGAAGTAATGTCATGCATCAAAGACAAGCTCGGCCTATTCGAACATTACGCCAGTACTTCAGACGGGCAGTTTACTCTACTAGAAGTCGAATGTTTGGGTGTTTGTGCTAATGCGCCTGTATTGCAAATAAACGATAATGTTTACGAAGACCTTAATTATGATCTGACTGGAAAACTGATTCAGAGTTTAAAGATCGGGAAAATGCCTAAATGCGGATCAATGTCAGGCCGCCAGGGATCAATGCCAAAGAACGGCCCGACATCGTTAGTTTCATTGAAAAATAGCGATGGAGTACCAACCTGGTGCACAAAAAAAACCACTTCTTAAGGGGCAAAAGGCTGCTAAGATGCTGAAAGATGAAGATCGAATTTTTACTAACCTTTATGGTTGGTTTGGATCTGATATTATGAGTGCACGCCGACGCGGCGACTGGTCTAATACGACAGAAATATTGAAGATGCCCGCAGAAAAAATCATTGATGTAATTAGATCTTCCGGCCTGCGTGGGCGTGGAGGTGGGGGGTTTTTAACTGGTTTAAAGTGGTCCTTTATGCCAAAGGAAATAAAAGAAAGGCCGCATTACTTAGTAGTTAACGCAGATGAATCAGAGCCAGGTACCTGTAAAGATCGTGAGATTATGCGTCATGATCCTCATAAATTAATTGAAGGATGCTTAATTAGTGGATTTGCTATCCGCGCATCGACAGGATTTATTTACATCCGTGGTGAGTTTTATAATGAGTCATTAATCATACAAAAAGCTATCGAAGAAGCATACGATGCTGGTTTAATCGGTAAGAATGCTTGCGGTTCTGGTTACGACTTCGACGTTATTCTACACCGAGGTGCTGGAGCGTATATATGTGGGGAAGAAACTGCTTTGCTGGAATCTATGGAGGGAAAAAAGGGACAACCGCGTCTGAAACCACCTTTTCCTGCAAGTGTTGGCCTATATGGCTGCCCCACGACAGTTAACAACGTAGAGTCAATTGCAGTGATTCCCACTATTATGCGACGAGGATCAGAATGGTTTGCTAGCATTGGTAGACCGAATAATTATGGTCCAAAGATTTTCTCTATATCTGGACATGTGAATAATCCATGCAATGTAGAAGAGGAGCTCGGCATACCTCTTAGGGAATTGATTGATAAACACGCCGGTGGTGTGATTGGCGGATGGAATAACTTGCTAGCGGTGATTCCGGGGGGGTCCTCGGTGCCGTTATTACCAAAATCAGTATGTAATGAGATTCTTATGGATTTTGATTCGTTACGTGAAGTGCAATCTGGCCTTGGCACTGCAGCAGTAATTGTCATGAATAAACAAACTGATATAATAAAAGCGATTGCTCGATTAACTGCTTTTTATAAACACGAAAGTTGTGGTCAATGCACTCCATGCCGCGAAGGTACTGCTTGGATGTCCCGCGTCATGGAGCGAATGGTGCGTGGTGATGCTGATATCGAGGAAATCGACACTCTGGAAGATGTAACACGACAAATAGAGGGTCATACAATTTGCGCATTAGGTGACGCAGCTGCTTGGCCAATTCAAGGAATAATCCGAAATTTCCGTCCCGAAATGGAAGGTAGAATAACGGCTTATAAGGCTAGTAAACAAATAAAAAACAGTACTTAACCTACTTACGCGAATATATTATATTAAGTAAGTTACGATATATTGTTTTAAGAAAGACGTTCATGCCTAGACTGACAATTGATGGAATTGAAACTGTTATTCCGCAGGGAGGGACAGTTTTGCAGGCCTGTGAGTCTGTTGGTTCCGAGGTTCCGCATTTTTGTTTTCACAGCCGATTATCGATTGCAGGTAATTGCCGCATGTGCCTAGTGGAATTGGAGAATGCCCCAAAACCAATTGTAGCTTGCGCCTTTCCGGCTGACGAGGGAATGGTAATCCATACCAAATCAGATTTTGCTCTTAAAGCTCAGAAGAGCACTATGGAGTTTTTGTTAATTAACCATCCACTGGATTGCCCAATATGTGATCAAGGAGGTGAGTGTGACCTACAAGACCAGGCAATGGGTTATGGATTTCACTCCTCGCGCTACCTTGATAATAAAAGGGCAGTAACTAATAAATACATGGGTCCTCTAATTAAAACAGTTATGACCAGATGTATCCACTGCACTCGTTGTGTACGTTTTTCAACCGAGATCGCAGGTGTAAAAGAAATGGGCATGCTAAACCGTGGAGAAAACGCAGAAATTACTACATATTTAGAGGAAGCGCTAAATAGCGAGCTTTCAGCAAACGTCATTGATTTGTGCCCTGTTGGAGCTCTTACATCTAAGCCTTACGCATTCATTGCTCGTCCATGGGAGCTCAGGAAGACCAATAGTGTCGATGTAATGGATGCAGTAGGTTCTAATATACGTGTCGACACTCGTGGAGCCGACGTCTTAAGAATACTCCCTCGTTTACATGAGGATGTAAACGAGGATTGGATCTCAGATAAGACAAGGTATGCTTGTGATGGATTAAAACAACAACGCCTAGATCGCCCTTATGTTCGCAAGGACGGCAAGTTACAATCTACAAGCTGGCTAGAGGCTTTTACCACTGTTGCTTTAGCCATGAAAAATCTAAAAGGTACACAAATGGCAGCAATTGCCGGAGATATTGTTGACGCTGAATCCATGTATGCGTTGAAGCGATTAATGAATAATTTAAAATGCCCCAATATTGACTGCCGGCAAGATGGAGCAAAAGTTGGTGGCGATATTCGAGCCGCTTACTTGTTTAACACGACTATAGCTGGAATTGAATATGCTGATGCTATCCTTATGGTTGGAACTAATCCGCGTTGGGAAGCCGCATTAATTAATGCGCGTATCCGCAAACGCTGGATGGAAGGACAGATTTCTATTGCTTTGATAGGTAAGAAGGTTAATTTGAATTATGACTACGAACATATTGGTGTAGGACCAAAGACTTTATTTGAAATTATGAATGGATCTCATACCTTTACGAAAATTCTAAAAAATGCTAAACGACCGATGATTATTCTAGGCATGGGTGCGCTTGCACGTAGCGATGGTTCAGCTATTCTTGACGCGGCTCGCAGGATAGCAAACGATACCGGTATGTTTAATAACAATCAGATAGATCAAAAGAAGAATAATATTCATACAGCCAACTGGAACGGATTTAATGTCCTACATACAGCTGCTTCGCGTGTAGCTGGTCTGGATATGAGTTTTTTACCACATAATAATGGCCGCGACGTAACTGGCATAATCGAAGGAACAAAGTCAGGTGCTGTGAAATTAGTTTATTTGCTGGGAGCCGATGAGATAGATAGCGATTTTGGAGATGCTTTTGTAATTTATCAAGGACATCATGGTGACAGAGGCGCTCATATAGCTGATGTTATCTTCCCAGGTGCAGCTTATACGGAGAAGGATGGCATTTACGTAAACACTGAAGGAAGGATTCAAATGGCTGCAACAGCTACTTTTCCTCCAGGAGAAGCACGCGATGATTGGAAAATTTTGCGTGCCCTGTCTGACATAGTTGGTGCGACTATTCCATTTTCCACACTTGAGTCTGTACGTTCTGAACTGCGCGCTGAGTATCCAACTTTCTCTACTATTGATGCTATCCAGCCCGCTAAATGGGGGGTTTTTGGCAATGCTGATGTAATGAGTGACGTACCGTTTAGTTGTACGATCGATAATTTTTACATGACTGATATGATTAGCCGAGCTTCTCGGACGATGTCCGAGTGCACAGAGTCCTTCGTCTTGCAGAGGCGTAATATTACTGGTATTTCAGAACAAATGAATAAGTCGGTTGTAGGATAAAGCCTGAATATGGGATTTATCGATACATATATCATTCCGGGAGCTATCGTATTAGCTCAACTCTTATCCATTGTACTTCCACTACTGATAGCGATAGCATACCTCACGTTTTTTGAACGCAAAGTAATTGGTGCTATACAGTTGCGAAAAGGTCCAAGCTTAGTTGGGCCATTCGGGCTGTTGCAGCCATTTGCAGATGTGCTAAAGCTAATGTCAAAAGAGACTATCATTCCTAGTGGTGCAAATAAGATAATATTTATTTTAGCACCAATGATAACTTTCATACTTAGTTTAGTATCTTGGGCAGTGATTCCCTTTGATGAAGGAATGGTACTGGCAAATATTAATCTCGGTTTGCTTTACTTGTTAGCTATTAGCTCACTTAATGTTTATGGTGTGATTATATCTGGATGGGCATCCAATTCAAAATATGCATTCCTCGGAGCTTTACGCTCTACTGCTCAAATGATCTCTTACGAAATTTCGATCGGTTTGGTTATTATTACTGTACTAATCTGTGCTGGATCGATGAATTTAACCAAGATAGTTGAAGCACAGAAAAATGTGTGGTTTATAATTCCAATGCTACCGATGTTCTTAATATTTTTTATCTCAGCTCTTGCTGAAACGAATCGTGCACCATTCGATTTACCGGAAGGTGAGTCAGAGTTAGTTGCAGGTTATTTTGTCGAATATTCATCAATAGGCTTTGCTTTTTTCTTTATCGGTGAATACGCTAACATGATCTTAATGAGTGCCATCACCTCTATATTATTTCTTGGAGGTTGGTTACCCCCGCTTGATATAGTACCATTTAAATGGATCCCAAATCTCGTGTGGTTCGTCTTAAAAATCTTTCTAGTACTTTTTGTATTCTTGTGGGTCCGTGCTACATTTCCACGCTACCGTTATGATCAACTTATGCGTTTAGGATGGAAGGTTTTTCTCCCTATATCGATGCTTTGGGTAATAATTACTGCAAGTGTAAAAATAATGTTTTTCAAGTAAATTAGATAAACAAATTTAATTAGGATAATTCATGGCTTCCATTAAATATCATATTAAAAATATATTGTTAATCGAATTAATGCGAGGGATGATAATAACATTAAAGTACTTATTCCGCTCCAAGGTAACTATAAATTATCCCCATGAAAAAGGGCCAATCAGTCCAAGATTTCGAGGTGAGCATGCTTTACGTCGCTATCCAAGCGGTGAAGAAAGGTGCATCGCCTGTAAACTGTGTGAAGCTATATGTCCAGCTCAAGCCATCACCATTGAGGCTGAACCACGTATTGACGGATCTCGTCGCGCCACACGCTATGACATTGATATGACCAAATGCATATATTGTGGCTTCTGTCAAGAAGCTTGTCCGGTCGACGCTATTGTCGAGGGGCCAAATTTTGAATTTGCTACCGAAAGCAGGGAAGAACTCTTCTATAATAAAGAGAAATTACTTGCAAATGGTGACCGTTGGGAAATGGAAATTAACAAAAACCTAATTTCTGACGCCTCTTATCGCTAAAACAAAGATCAATCATTAATAAAAAATTAACAATTTTGCATAGATTTTAATTAAAATATTTTTTATTAAAAATGAAGGGGAAATAAATCAACGTGCCTCTATTAGCCTTAATATTCTATGTTTTGGCTATTGTAACTATAGCATCAGCTGTTATGGTTGTTACATCGCGCAATCCGGTACATGCTGTACTTTTCTTAATCTTAACTTTTTTTAATGCGACTGGATTATTCCTGTTGATGGGCGCTGAATTTTTGGCAATGATACTACTTATAATTTATGTTGGTGCTATCGCTGTGTTATTCTTGTTCGTAGTGATGATGCTTAACATTAATTTAGTTATGCTACGCCAAGGCTTTACAAGCTATTTACCGCTCGGTGGATTGATTATTATTGTGCTATTAACTGAACTAATCATGGTGATAGGACTAGGAGATATTGACTTAAATATTGCTGCAAAGGCCACTTCGCCAATTCCCTACCACGTTCCTAATGCAGAAGCAATAGGACGTGTAATTTACACGCAATACGTATTGGCTTTTCATGCTGCTGGCATTATACTGCTTGTTTCTATGATTGGTGCTATCGTATTAACTTTACGCCAACGTACAGATGTGAAACGTCAGTCTATAGACAAACAGAATCTTCTTCTTTCAGAAGAAGTGGTAGAATTAGTTGAAGTGACTCGTAGTAAGGGAGTATAGCATGGAAATTACTATTAGTCATTACTTAATAGTTGCCGCAATTTTATTTACTTTAGGAGTTTTTGGTATTTTTTTAAATCGGAAAAACGTTATTATCATCCTAATGTCGATCGAGCTTATACTGCTCGCTGCTAATATAAATTTTATAGCTTTTTCAACTCAGCTCGGTGATCTTGTAGGTCAAGTCTTTGCACTATTAGTCTTAACGGTTGCAGCAGCAGAAGCAGCTGTGGGACTTGCAATACTTGTAGTGTTTTTCCGTAATCGCGGCTCAATATCAGTCGATGAAATTAATCTGATGAAGGGCTAAGGTTTATGTATGCTGCCATTGTCTTTCTTCCCCTAATCAGCGCTTTAATCAGTGGGTTTGGAGATAAAAAACTAGGAGACAAAGGAGTCCAAATCGTTACCTGCGCTACTATTCTGATAGTATCTATATTGAGCATAGTGGCCTTCTGGGAAGTTGCTCTGAATGGTAGTTACCAAACTATCAAATTATTTACTTGGATAAACAGTGGTATTCTAAAAGTCAATTGGGCGTTACGTTGGGATACTTTAACTGCTGTAATGGTAATTGTAATTAGTGTCATTTCTTTTTGTGTGCACATGTATTCTGTAGAATACATGAAAGACGACCCGTCCATTGCGCGGTTTATGTCATATTTATCGTTGTTTACTTTTGCTATGCTAATTCTAGTAACTTCTGATAGCTTGATACAATTGTTTTTTGGTTGGGAGAGTGTAGGAGTTATTTCTTACTTATTGATCGGCTTTTGGTATGATCGTTCTTCAGCAAACGTAGCTGCTTTCAAAGCATTTTTAGTCAATCGTATCGGTGATTTTGGATTTTTGCTAGGCATTTTTTGCTGTTTCGTAATATTTGGTTCGGTAGATTTCAATACAATATTCTTGAATGTTCCTAAAATGGCCAACAAAACATTTAATTTTCTCTTGTGGGACAATATAAATGCTATCACGGTGGCTTCCATCATGCTTTTTGTAGGTGCTATGGGAAAATCAGCCCAACTCGGACTGCACACTTGGCTGCCTGATGCTATGGAAGGCCCTACTCCAGTGTCCGCTTTAATACATGCTGCTACTATGGTAACGGCAGGCGTATTCTTAGTAGCGCGTATGTCACCATTGTTCGAGCTTGCGCCAAAATCTTTAGTCTTCGTAACCAACATCGGTGCTGCTACCGCTTTTTTTGCAGCAACTATTGCTTTAACGCAAAATGATATAAAACGTGTTGTTGCCTATTCAACCTGTTCTCAATTAGGTTATATGTTCTTCGCGCTTGGTGTCTCCGCATACCCAGCGGCAATTTTTCACCTAGTAACTCACGCCTTCTTCAAGGCATTGCTATTCCTCTCAGCTGGATCAATCATCCATGCACTTAACAACGAACAAAATATGAAAAACATGGGTGGAATGTGGCGCAAAACCCCATGGACATATGTTATGTTTTGGATCGGTAACTTAGCATTAATTGGCATCCCATTCTTTGCCGGCTATTATTCTAAGGATATAATACTAGAAGCAGCCTTCGCTTCTCATACACGGACTGGGAAATTCGCCTTCTGGATTGGAATACTCACAGTTTTGCTAACCGCCTTTTACTCATGTAGATTGTTATTTATGACATTTCACGGCAAGTCAAGAATGCAGAATAGCAGTACTTTTAAAAATGCTCATGATCCGTCACCTATAATGCTCATACCACTGTTAGTGCTTGCCATCGGCGCAATAGTAAGCGGTATTGCTGGATACAAATATTTTGTCGGTAGCCAAATGGCTGGTTTCTGGGGATCAACTATCAAGATTCTTGAAGAACATAACACAATAAATGCTGCCCACCACTATACACCAATTTGGGTTAAAGTGCTACCTATTTTGCTTGGATTTATTGGTATCTTTTTGGCATATATCGTATATGTATTACAGCCTGGCGTGCCAAAAAAAATCAAAAATGCTATCCGTCCAATCCAGCTATTCTTGTTAAACAGATGGTATTTTGACGAATTATATAATTATTTGTTTGTACGTAACTCATGGAAGCTTGGGTTGTTATTTTGGAAAACTGGTGATAACACCATTATCAACGGATTTGGTCCAGACGGTATAAGTGCAGTAACTAAATGGTGCGCCAAAAAAGTAGCAACATGGCAAACCGGTTATCTTTATCACTATGCATTTGCCATATTAATAGGTCTCGTAGCGCTAATTTCTTGGCAATTAGCATTCGGGAGTTAAATTGATGATTAAGCAATGGTTGCTAACGATTATAATTTTTGGCCCCATGCTAGGTGCAGCGTTTATTATGACATTCCGAGGTAAACAAGATCGGATAGCTTATTTATCGCGCTGGTTAGCTCTGATTACATCAAGTCTAGTTTTCCTAATATCGCTACTCATATTGGTCTTTTTTGAACCAGATTCTGCTAATTTTCAGCTTGTTCAAAAAATTAATTGGATACCAAGCTTGTCAAGCTCATACCACGTTGGAGTCGATGGCATATCGATATGGTTTATTATGATGTCAACCTTACTGACGCCAATTTGCATCTTGGCCAGTTGGGAAGCAATTCAGAAAAGAGTACGAGAATACATGGTCGCTTTTCTTGTACTAGAGTCTATGATAGTTGGTATGTTTTGCGCATTAGATATTTTGTTATTCTATATTTTTTTTGAAGCATTATTAATCCCAATATTCTTAATAATCGGTGTATGGGGCGGTGTTCATCGAGTTTATGCTGCCTTCAAGTTCTTTTTATACACTTTAGTCGGTTCGGTATTAATGCTACTAGCAATCATATCGATGTACTGCTACACAGGAACCACAAATTTGCTTACTCTCATGCAAACAAGATTTTTGCCAGAAATGCAAACCTGGTTGTGGCTAGCTTTTTTCTTTTCCTTTGCGGTGAAGGTACCGATGTGGCCATTACACACTTGGCTTCCAGATGCACATGTCGAAGCACCAACCGCTGGATCAGTGATTTTGGCGGGAATTTTACTAAAAATTGGTGGTTATGGCTTTCTTCGGTTCTCCATACCAATTTTTCCAGATGCTTCAGCTGATTTTACACCAGTAGTCTATGCGCTTAGCGTTATATCAGTAATCTATACATCGTTGGTGGCGTTAGTACAAGAGGACATGAAGAAGATGATTGCTTATTCTTCCGTTGCACATATGGGATTTGTAACAGTCGGCATATTCACCATGAACATAATAGGAGTAGATGGCTCGATATTGTATATGCTATCGCATGGTATTGTATCAAGCGCTCTATTCCTTTGCGTTGGAGCTATATACGATCGTATGCATACACGTGCAATAAAATTCTATGGTGGAATTGCAAAAAACATGCCTCGATACGCAATAATTTTTATGCTATTTATGCTGGCATCCATTGGTTTACCTGGAACATCAGCTTTCATTGGTGAATTGCTAATTCTAACTGGGGCTTTCCAGGTCAATACTTGGATTGCAGCTTTTATAGCAAGCGGCCTTATACTAGGTGCGGCGTACATGCTTCACCTTTATCGTCGTGTCGTCTTTGGTAAATTAGAAAATGAAAAGCTTAATACAATTCTGGACCTTAGTCCAAGAGAAATAGCTATCTTTACTCCTTTAATCATTTTAGTATTCTGTATGGGTATTTATCCTTCGATCTTCACCGATATGATGTCTGCCTCGGTAGAAAGCTTAATAACAAATTATAAAGCAGCGCTCGATGAAAATGCTATTATTAATTTAACTGCTAGATAAAGTTATTGGAAAACACATAATATGGACTTAGCTAGCACTTTTTCTATTATTACTCCTGCTTCGCCAGAGATTTTTTTAGTCATTTCCGCTTTAACGCTACTCATGGCAGGCTTATTCATGAGCACAAACAGCTTAAAAATAATTTCCTACTCGACAATAATTATCCTGCTATTGACGGCTATACTAGTAATTCAATCTGAGAACACACTCGCATTTCAAGGCTTATTTATCAGCGATAACTTTGCACGTTTTATTAAGATAATAATTATTCTTGGAGCTGTATTTTCTATACTGATATCCTTCGAGCATTTAAAGCGTAGTGAAAATAATTTGTTCGAATATCCGCTACTCATTTTGTTTACTACGCTAGGTATGATGTTAATGACATCAGCTAACGATCTTATATTGCTATATATGAGTGTAGAGCTCCAAAGCATTGCTCTTTATGTTATCGCAACTATTCAACGCAATACGTTGAAGTCAACTGAAGCTGGTTTAAAATACTTTGTTCTTGGTGCTCTTAGCTCAGGCATATTGCTATATGGCTGTTCCATAATTTATGGATTTACTGGCACTACTAGCTTCAATGGTATAGCTACATTTTTAAGTACTAACCGTTCGACATCTCCCGGTTTGATAATCGGTTTAATATTCCTAATCTCTGGACTAGCTTTCAAGGTTTCTATTGCACCCTTTCATATGTGGACACCGGATGTATATGAAGGTGTTCCGACCCCTGTAACTGCCTTATTCGCTCTCGCTCCGAAAGTAGCTGCTTTAGCTCTGTTTTTGCGAGTCATGATCGACCCGTTCAGAGATTTATTAATCTCCTGGCAACCTATAATAGCATTTCTTTCGATTGTATCTGTTTTGATTGGCGGATTAGCTGCAATTATGCAAACCAATATCAAACGCCTTATGGCCTATAGCTCCATCGCTCACATGGGTTATTCCCTTATTGGTCTTGCTTCTGGCAACGAAACAGGTGTAACAAGTGTTCTAATGTATCTGACAACATATACATTTACGATTATCGGTACCTTCTCCGGAATACTTTGCATGCGGCGTAATGATAGTCCCGTAGAAAATATATCGGATCTTACAGGATTATCGGATACGCATCCGATAATGGCGTTAGCTTTAATGATTTTTATGTTATCTATGTCTGGTATCCCGCCGCTCGCCGGCTTTTTTGGTAAATGGTTCATTTTTATGTCAGCCATCGATGCTGATTTATATCTCCTAGCTGCAATCGGCATACTATCAACCGTAATCAGCGCCTTTTACTACCTACGTATCATAAAAATAATGTATTTTGAAGAAGCAATTGAGCCACTTGATGCAATAATTGACAAGAAATCACAGCTAGCCTTATGTGGATCAGCAATGATAATAGTATTTTTTTTCCTTTTTATTAAACCGATACACAATACCGCAATGTCATCTAGCATTATCGGTATTTAATCTACCTTAATGTTTAGTAAAATTCTAATAATTATCAATTATGGAAGTAAAAATGTTACTTGTAATCGACTGCGGTAACACAAATACTGTCTTTGCCGTATATAAAGATGGAATTGAAAAGTCAATAAGTCATTGGCGAATATCAACAAATGCCGGGCGAACGGCAGACGAATACGCCATTTGTTTAACTCAACTTATGGCACTTGACAAAATCAATACTTGCGATATCGAAAATATAATAATCGCTACTGTAGTGCCCGCGACGCGCTTTAATCTAAAAATGTTGTGTCACAAGCATTTTGATATTGATCCGATGGTAGTTGGTGAATCTAGCACTAAACTTAACCTTGAGGTGCGAATAGATCAACCTGCAGAACTTGGTGCGGATCGTGCAGTAAATGCAGTTTCAGCTTATAGGCTTTATGGCGGTCCGTTAATAATCATAGATTTTGGTACGGCTACTACTTTCGACGTGATAGATGAAGACGGTGGATATGCAGGAGGTATAATCTTTCCCGGTATCAATCTCAGTTTGGAGGCGCTTTACATGGCAGCTGCACAACTGCCTCGAGTAACCATTGGTTCCCCGGAAGGTAAGTTCAGAGATAATAAGCAGATTACACTAATTGGCAATAATACCAGAACTGCGATGCAGTCCGGAATTTTTTGGGGATATTTAGCTATGATTGAGGGATTAGTTGCTCGCATTCGTGCTGAATACAAGCTTCCTATGAAAGTTATTGCAACAGGAGGACTAGCTGAGTTGTTTGTTAGCTCTACTTCAGTAATTGAAGTAGTAAACGAAGCATTAACAATAGACGGATTACGTATGATATATGACTATAATAAGGCTGAAACGGGGCCGGAATGGATTTCAAAATAAATCGAAACTACGATAATTTATATTTTTTACCTCTTGGTGGCTCTGATGAAATTGGAATGAATGTCAACCTTTATGGCTATTCTGGACAATGGCTAATTGTCGATCTCGGAATAACTTTTGGAGACGACACAATGCCTGGAGTTAATATAATCCTACCGGATATTTCATTCATTGAACCACACCGCAATGATATTTGCGGCTTGGTGCTCACACATGGACATGAAGATCACATAGGCGCCGTACCATATCTGTGGGAGCGATTAGGATGCCCAATTTACTGTACACCTTTTACTGCCTCACTAGTACGCCGTAAATTGCTCGACGCTGGAATACTGAATAAAGTTAATCTAATTCAGATTGATATAACTAGCACAACAATCATAGGACCATTTGAAATCGAGATAATTAGTATAACGCATTCTATTCCTGAATCAAACATGCTCATCTTACACTGTAGAGCTGGCACGATTGTACATAGCGGTGACTGGAAGTTTGATCCTACTCCTTGTGTTGGTCAACCAACTAATTTTAATGCTATTAGCGATTTAGGTAAGAAAGGCGTGTTAGCGCTAGTCGGTGATAGCACTAACGTATTCGTACCTGGTAGCGCCGGATCCGAGATAGATGTTCGAAAGAAGATGATAGAACTATTTGCCAAGTATGATGGACAAGGAAGGATTGCAGTTGCTTGTTTTGCATCTAACGTCGCTAGACTAGAAAGCATTGCTCTTGCTGCTGTTGCTAATAATCGTCAATGTGCTATGGTCGGTCGATCGCTTTGGCGAATGCACGATACCGCTAAAGATAACGGATATCTTCAAAACGCTCCGACTTTCATAAAAGAGGAGGAGGTTAGGTATTTTCCAGAGGATAGGATTGTGCTTATTTGCACTGGTAGCCTAGGAGAATCTAAAGCTGCATTAACACGAATATCTGATGGATCTCACCCTCATATATCACTTGATGAGGGTGATATATGTATTTTTTCTTCAAGTCAAATTCCTGGTAACGAGCGAGCAATTGCTAGGGTACAAAATCGATTATCTAGCCGAGGTGTAGAAGTAATCACCACTGATGATCAACCAGACATCCACGTCTCTGGTCATCCAGCAAGAGAAGAACTTGCTAAGATGTACCAGCTATTACAACCAAAGATTGCTATTCCAGTACATGGAGATGCTCGTCATTTGCGCGAACATGCTAGGCTGGCAAAAAAATGCAACGTGCCCAAAAGCTTAGTGCCCTCTAATGGAAGTTTGGTGCGTTTGTCTAGTAAAGGCCATGCTGAAATTATTGAATGGATAGAAGCTAATGGAGTACAAGTAGTTGATGGTAGTCAAATAATTAGTCTACGCTCAGAAACCTTAAACGATCGTCGAAGAATGCTTCATAATGGAATAGTTAACGTTTTTCTAGTTCTTGACGTTAAGGGCAATTTACAAACAGCACCTATTATATCGCTAATCGGTGTTGCTGATCGTTCTAATTCTCAAACCGTAGCAATAGATGCAGCTGATGCAGTTGATGGAGTATTGCGTAAATTATCTAATAGCCATAAACGCAATAACCAGAAAATTCGCGATGCTGCAAGTCAAATTGTTCGAAGCATTGTGCGCAACGAGCTTAACAAACGCCCGCTAACCAACGTTAATGTTGTGAGAATCTGAACGAATTACCAAGTAAACTTTACTGCATAGATTATTATTAACTATAATCTTTATATTAAGTGTAAACAAAAATGTAATGCTTTGCTTTCATATATCTTTTCAATAATTATAAGCAATCTTATCGTTATTAATTTAACTATAAATAAGCTTGAATTAATTTTTGATAGTGTAATTTTTCATTTTTATTATGCTTGTCGCTATTGTCAATTTTCTTGATTTTAACTAACAATATTTTTTCTTAATCTACCCTGAAACAAGCTTATGTAAATTCAAAACCTATAATTATATCTTTGGCTATAAAAATGACGATTTTATTACGATTCCCTTTGTCGATGAGTTTTACTATTAATAACAAAGGGTAGTCGTCATTCCTATTGGTTTAATATGATTTTGTAAAATGATAAGTGCTAATATATTAATAATATAAAGATCTAAAAATTTCTATTTTTAAAATGTACTAAGTTAGTATCTAGCAAGTAATCAACAATTAATTATTTCTTCTGTGTGTAATAAAATAATGTTTATTTATGCTGATTTTCGGCAAAAATATTTGCATAATTACCCGTTACTGCAAATGTTCTTAACAAGACGCATGTACTACATCTTAGACGAATAAAATATATGAGAAAATTAATTATCGCGTTAATTTATTATATCCCAATAAATTCAATCTTAAACTAATAAATACTTCGATGAGCATAATCAAAGATAATAACCATAAACAGTTAAGCCCAAACAACAAAAATTGGCCAAGTACTATACGCCATCCAACATCCGATACCCTTTCGAAGTATGCTGACAAATATTTTACTCTGACCAAAGAGTGTGTTGCTGCTTTTGGTGACAAAAAAGTAACATACGCTGTATTTATGCGTCGTCCTGTTACTTGTGCTGCTAAAATGTCGGTTGAATGGTTAAAATGGGTGATGGCTGAACGTGGCGCAAGAGTAGACATCCAGATTCTTCACAGAGAGGGATGCTGGGTAGGAGCAGGTGAGCCGATGCTTTATATTACTGGTTCGCTTTTTCATTTGGTAGATTTAGAAACTCAGTATTTGCAAAAACTAGGAGCTGCTTGCGTCGCAGCCTACAATGCGTATACTATGTGCGTTGAGCTACCAAAGACAGCTTTTTTTGCTGTGGATGCAAGACATTGTGCTGGTACAGAGATGGCTGAGATAATGGCTTATGGTGCTAGTGTTGGATCTGCTAAAGCAAAAAAGAAATTTGGTGCCATAGGATTTATTGGAAACGCTACTGATGCTACAGCTCATTACTTTGATCAAGATACTGGATTCGGCACTATGCCTCATGCATTAATCGGTTACGCGGGTTCTACTTTACGCGCTACTGAAATTTTTCACGAAACTCACCCAGCTGAAAATATAACTGTGTTAGTGGACTATTTTGGGAAAGAAATTACCGACGCGCTTGAAGTAACTAATCGTTTTCCAGAACTAGCAGCAAAAGGCAAGCTTTCTGTGCGCCTCGACACTCATGGAGGCAGGTATATTGAAGGATTAGATACCGCGAAGGCCTACGCTGTTCTAGATCGTAACGCACCAGAAGCGATTCGCGGTTATAGAACAGAGGATGAGCTGCGCGCTCTAATCGGCACTGGGGTATCAGCAGCAGCGATCTGGTCAATGCGCGAATGCCTAAATGCTGCTGGCTTTCCTAATGTTTCTATTGTTGCCTCCTCGGGATTTGGGCCAGAAAAGTGTAGAATCATGGCACTCGCCAAGGCTCCAATTGATGTGATTGGAACAGGATCTTATTTGCCTGATAAATGGAGTGAAACCTATGCAACTGCGGACATAGTTGATTATAACGGTCAGCCAAGAGTTAAAGTTGGTCGTGAATTCTTGCTGCGTAAATAGATGGATAAAATTTTATATTATTTTCTTTTTAATATTAAGTTTGAATGATTCGTACAATCTCTCCAAGTAGTTTAATTTGCTTGGTATAAAAATAACTAATAAGCTGAATAACATTCTGTAATGAGTTGATGCTACAACTGATAATTAAATTGGATCGCTAGACAAGGCTGCAATATTTGGGTGATTAATTATCAGTTGTAGCATCAACTAGCGCAAGGTAGCCGATTTTAAAAATCGTTTAAATACTCAAGTGATATAGTTAACAAACTACTATTTATCATTAAATTTATCGTTCAAGTCAATAGTGATTTTTCTAGAAGATTTTAAATCCAAAATACGATAAATTGCCTATTACTAAAAGTATTTTCTTGAAAAGAAACTTGCATTGTAACTAGCAGTCTTTGATCTTATAATGGACATTTGTCCGGGGTAAGATCACATAATTTGTGAATAGTATGGTATACTTTTAAAACAATTTAACTTTTGCTAAAACAAAATAAGTAACAAGTATGTAACACATACAATAACCTATTAAATTAACCTTATATAGGCTTAATCATTGTCAAGCAACCATTGAAGAATTTTTACAAAATTTAATCTCTCTGCCATAACTGCAACAATGCGAACCTTATTGATACCAAGCGATAGCAAGGAGTATCTAACTGTAGATACCTGACTGATAAAGGCAAAAATTAGATTAACAACACTTATTATCGAACAAAAAGCCTAAAATTAACAAGTTTAGTATTGTTTGAACAATATGGCCTTAATTTAATCCATTTAATGAGTGACGCAATACAAAAAATTAAAAGCAATGTAGCTGTACCAACCTCAATAAGGTTAATGGTCTTCCTGCAAAAGATGCAACCCTGGATTAAAGCATAATGCAAGTAAAATTTATAGATTTAATACATTTTTGAAAAAAAACTTTAAAATAAAAAATCACAAACTATTCGAATAGTGGCACATATAAATTTTTACCATAAGCATCTAGATAAATCCTAAAAAATAATTTAGAATTTTTTTTCTTAATAAAATTGTATAGATACCAAAGATAGAACTATTCGTTTAATATCAGCAAATTAATAAACAATTATTAATGTACATTTTTAGCTAAGGAGAATGCTGCATTAATAATTTTAATTGCAAATGCTGAATCGGAGAAAATATGTATTGTAAGTTAGCTCATCCCTTATTCAAGGGATCGCTTGTTGCTTTGATAACGCCCTTCAAAAACGGTAAAGTGGATGAAAATTCATTTCGAAACTTAATAGATTGGCAAATAGAAGAAGGTACCCAAGGCTTAGTACCAGCAGGCACTACTGGTGAATGCCCTACCCTTAGCCATAGAGAACATAAGCGGATTGTAGAGATTTGTATAGAACAAACAGCAGGAAGAATACCAATTATTGCTGGAGCCGGATCAAATTCAACAAATGAAGCAATTGAATTCACCTCACACGCCGCAAAAGCAGGAGCTGACGCAGTTTTACATGTCATGCCATATTACAACAAACCGACCCAGGAAGGTATGTTTAGGCATTTCGAAGCAATTAATAACGCTGTAGATATTCCGATAATTATGTACAATATACCAGGCCGTTCAGTCATAGATATGTCACTTATGACAATGAAACGCTGCTACGAGCAACTTAAAAATATCATTGGAGTCAAAGATGCTAGTGCTGATCTTGTTCGCCCTATAAAGTATCGTATGGCAATGGGAGGTAATTTTTGCCAGCTCACCGGAGAGGATGCCTCTGTGCTGCCTTACTTATCTCATAGAGGTCATGGATGTATTTCGGTTACTGCTAATATTGCGCCTAAGCAACTTTTTAATTTGCATAGGGCCTGGCAAAATCGTGATTTGGATACAGCATTCACTATTAATGAACAACTGCAACCGCTACACGAAGCATTATTTTGTGAAAGTAGTCCAGGTCCTGTTAAATACGCAGCAAGTTTGTTAGGAATCTGCGAATCAACATCTCGCTTGCCGATTAGTGAAATAGCTAATGAAAGCAAGGCAATGGTTAAAAATGCGATGTGCCAAGCTGGATTGCTTAGTTGATACATTTTATAAAAACAACTTACAAAGCCTAACACAAAGCAAGGCTTATTTAAGCTTTTTGTAGCAGAAGCAACCAAGCTATAGAATAATTGCTCAACTTTACACCTCAAGAGTAAGGGAGGTTTTGCCATGGCTGAGCGGCGTAGTGCGTACGAAAAAATTGTTAGCAATCGGCGAGCAAAATACAAATATGTGATTGAAGATACTATTGAAGCTGGTATTATACTGACTGGTTCTGAGATAAAATCTTTATGTCAGGGTAATTCATCAATTAACGAGTCATACGCTGGCGATGACAATGGTGAATTAGCTCTTATTAACTCGCATATTCCACAATATAAACCGGGAGGAGTATGCAATCACGATCCACGTCGCGTGCGTCGGTTACTAGTTCATCGAAAAGAGCGTGAACGACTGTTCGGAATGGTGCGGCAAAAAGGTTATACTTTGGTGCCAATATCGATATATTTTAACGATCGTGGTATTGCTAAGCTGCAAATCGGTCTTGCTCGAGGAAAAAAAATAATTGACAAACGTCAAGAAATTAAAAAAAGAGATTGGGAACGCCGACAAGCTCGGCTTTTAAGAAAAAACAGATAAAGCCATCCCAATATCAATGATACAGTCATTCCTAAAAAGGAATACAGCCTTATCAAGAGATAAGTGAGTTTTCATTCAACCATTTACAATAAAAATAATTTTTATTAATCTTGATTTATTATGTTGCCTTTCTAACAATCGTATACTTTTATATAATCTACATTTATTTATGCTAATTCGGAACATAGTATAAAAAATTATTATGTCATTATCCATATTAGTGAAACAAATGAGTAAATATAATCTTTACTCTTAGATATTTTTAATAAGTCATAAATTATTTTTCACTATCAACATATAGCTATCATCTGAGAAATTCATTTCTATATAGTCTTTAGGTAAAAGATATCAGTCTTGTTTTTTAGGAAAAACACTCCTTTTAAACAAAAAAAATTAACCCAAGCAAATATTTTATCTCGAAGCAAGCAAATTGTGAACTTGTGAAAAGACCTGGTGCAACATATTTTTGGTCAGTCGACCTGTTTGCGTATTGTAACGTGAGCAATGATAAGAATCGATTAATATAAGACCATTTTTTAAACTATGAAACATATTATGAGAAAATTTATTTGATGACTTTTTATAACCAAGTGCAGATAACGTTGCACTGTGTGCAATAGAGCCGAGCGCTATAATCACCTTAAGATATGGCATCTCTTTAATCGTCATTTTAAGAAAAAAGCAACAGTTGTTAATTTCTGAGCTTATTAGCTTGTTTTTTGGAGGCACACAACGAACTGCGTTGGTGATTCGGCAGTCAACTAGCAAAATATTGTCATCCAGCCTTTTATCATAATTACCTATTGCAAAGCCGAATTTTAGCATAGTGCTGTAAAGCAAATCACCAGCGTAATCTCCAGTAAATGGTCTTCCTGTACGGTTTGCACCTCTTAATCCAGGAGCCATTCCAACCACAAGAAGCCGCGCATTGGTATCACCAAAACTCGGCACGGGTGCGTTATAATAATGAGGATATAGTATCCTGCTTTCATGTCTAAGAGCTACCAATCGTGGACAAAGTAAACAATCGATCGGAGGGTCGCTCACTTTCTTTTTTTTCATTGAAAAAACCACAACAATAACAAGTCGTATCAGTCACTTTTACTATGCAATGTATGGCTGACTATCTCAGATTGATTATTGTCAATGCAATCATTCTCTTCAATATAATCTTCGTCAAGATTATTATAAGGCTCTATATAAGGATCAAGAGATGGACTAGATTGATCTTGCGGTTGATCTCCTCTATTAAGGTGATGAATACGTTCAATATCAGCAGCAAGCTGATCTAGTTCAATAAACTGATCTGCTTGACGGCGCAACTCATCGGCAATCATAGGAGGTTGAGTTCGAATTGAGGAAACGATTGAAGCCCGTACTCCTTTGTTTTGTACGGCAGAAATCAACGAGCGAAAATCACCATCGCCAGAAAAAAGAACTACATGATCGATTAAGTCGACCATTGCCATCATGTCCACAGCAAGTTCTATATCCATATTTCCCTTCACTTTGCGACGTCCCGTCCCATCAGTAAATTCTTTAGCTGGTTTAGTGACTAGGGTATAGCCATTGTAATCGAGCCAGTCAACTAGCGGGCGAATTGGTGAATACTCCTGATCTTCAAGCACTGCTGTATAATAAAATGCGCGAATTAATCGGGCTTTACTGACAAATAGGTCGAGAAGACGTTTGTAATCGATATCAAATCCCAGCGACCGCGCAGCAGAATAGAGGTTAGCTCCATCTATAAAGAGAGCAATCCGATCATCTGGATGAAATAGCATATGTAATCCTTTCAATTACTTTATTCTTGTATTAAGCAGTATTACTAAAATTCGCTACTCGACTAGAAATTAAAATAGCGGCAATCTAATTATACGCAATGTAGATTAGATCATAACCTAATGTAGATACTAGTTGTTTGGCATTCGCATATGATATAATTTACTTTGATTCAGCATAGATAATAATATCTTATTAGATTAAAGTAAGTTGTAGCCGAGCATGCTTAATTATTACAGTTGAATTGGTTATAGTATGATCCAAGTCTATTTAAAAATTTTAAGCAAGTCTGCGTTATTTAATATAATTTTTTAAAAGGAGATGGTTACGCTTAGTCAACAAGCTTAAGATTAATTATTAAAAATAATAACTGATGATTAATGTGCCACTTGAAAAAGTTACATTTATTATTCGTACTTACACGAATTTTATTATCTTTTTACAAAATTTTTTATATGCGTTACAAGCTAAAGTTTTGTCCGACTTGTCGGCGAGCAATATTAAAAAATAATTTATCATTAAATATGAATTGTTAATCATGTAATTGAAATAATAATTTGTTACCAACAACCGCCGATTACAGCTGCTAATTTTATACACATTCTTGCCTGTACTAGCAAGTAACAGCTTTAGCTGAATCGCTTTTGTATTTTCCCATAAATTACAATTCTACTAAAAACAAAAAACTTCTTTGGCTTAGCCTCAAACAATTATTGGAAGTAAATTACGTTATATAAACATGAGTCTTGTAGTTTGCGATTGTTACCTACCAATAGTTGCAAGCATATAAATTTATAATTAATAAAATCCAGACTTAAATTTATTAAACGAAAACCTTATAATGATTAAATGATTTTACAGCTACTCAATAAAGTAATAGAAAAATTAACACTGGTCACGCTTGAGGGAAAATACTAGTATTAATTTGATGAACTTTAGCATTAGGGAGTATACTTATTATATGCATAATTTCCTTGATTTTGAAAAACCGATCGCTGATTTGGAGTATAAGATTGAAAAACTTCGACACCTGCCAAGTGACAATGAACTGAAAATCGCCGAAGAGGTTTCTAAGCTAGAAACAAAAATTAAACAACAACTTACTATTATATATCAAAAACTATCGCCATGGCAGAAAGTGCAGATTGCACGTCATCCTGAACGTCCCCACGCTCAGGCTGTCATTAACCATATAATCAGCGAATACCTTCCATTAGCAGGCGATCGATTATTTTCCGAAGATCCAGCGATTGTAGGTGGTATAGGACGTTTTAAGGGACGCTCAGTTATAGTTATCGGCACTGAAAAAGGAAACACTACGGAGGAACGTGTCCGCCACAATTTTGGTATGGCTCGCCCTGAGGGTTATCGTAAGGCTAGAAGACTTATGAAATTTGCTGATCGTTTTAAGATGCCAATTTTAACTTTTATCGACACTGCTGGTGCTTATCCAGGAATCGATGCGGAAGAGCGTGGTCAAGCGGAAGCTATTGCTCGATCAATCGAGACATGCCTTAACGTACAAGTGCCTTTGATCGCTACTATTTTAGGAGAAGGTGGCTCTGGTGGCGCAGTAGCGCTCGCTGCAGGTAATAAGGTATTAATGTTGGAACACGCGATTTATTCAGTGATATCGCCAGAGGGCTGTGCATCAATTCTTTGGCGATCAGCTGAGCACGCCAAGGAAGCAGCTAATGCACTAAAAATAACTGCACAAAATCTTAAAAAATTAGGTGTCATTGATGACATAGTTAAAGAGCCACTTGGTGGCGCACACCGTGACCATAATCGAGCACTGCTCGCAGTAGAAGAGGCAATCGACCAACACTTAAACGAATTAATAGGTCGTGAAGGCCATCTTCTACGTGAAGAGCGCCGTAATAAGTACATGGCGATCGGCGAAGCAGAGGATGCGAAAATAAATACTTAGTCTTGTACCTTAAATATTATTTTTCAAATTTCATCGCTTCTTAATGATACTCTTAGTGGTTAGCAACAAGCAATCTGGCGTAATGCATTTTGCTTGCTAATATCATTATAGCATACTATAATCAGGGATTATATATAAGCGCTGACTTCACCTAAGATGCATAATCTTAATAATTTTTATTATGTTACTCTACTTACTTTATTGAACAAAGTTATTTTCTTACTTTGAGATTTCGCATATAGATTCTCTTACACATAGCAAAACTACAATAACCTAACTTGAGCAAGGATTCTTATCTAAAATATTTAGGAAAATTTATATAACTTACCGCCAATACTTGCATTTTATGATTAAAATTTGTAGCTTACTGAAGATTAATTCCTTGATAAAATGGTTAGCTATTTGAGGATTGTCAAGATAATATGCTAAACCTAAGTACATCTAATCTGTATCTCAGATAGTATTTTATTAGGCGTTTTGTCTCTAATGATTTAAACTTTATTCACAAGGATTCTGATGACGCTTAATGTTTATAGCAATGATAATATTTTTTCGTTACGGATAGACCGCTGGCCTAGAAAACTTTTTCTAAAATGTTGCTGAATATAATGTGTTTAATTTATAATTGCTGATTGCATTAATTTAAAAATTACGTAAAAAATATCAAAAAACTATCTTTAGGTTTTAATTGTGTGCTCTATAAATATTTCGACAGAGTATAGCAAGCCATTCCTTTTGTAAATAATTTTAACGGTAATGTTGAATGTATGCTATTATATATGCTTTTTATATCAAAAGTTTTCGAACTTGCTCAGAGATGAGCAATAATTACTATTGTTGTTTGTCATTCGATTTTTACTTAATAGATAATCATAAGAAATCTTATCTAATGTATTAATAAGCTCAATGAAAGCCTGATTGATGAATTCTATTTCACCTGTTTTTATAATCCATCGAATCAATTTTACGCGACTAAGTTATTATCAAGGTATGATAACAATAATGTTATAGCCAGAGCTATAATCTAGAGAAGTTTCCTAATGTTATGATTTTAATTATACTTAAAAAGAAAATGACAAATGGCTTTCGTAGATTTATGGATAGAGTATCTGCCTTCTACTGAAGAATTTTTGCTCCAAATAAAATAATCATACATAAAATTATTTTATTATCTATTAGATTCTGCCTTAAATCAAGTAAGCAAACAAATTACCTAGCATTTGCCGTAGGTTAGCATAATTGCACAATTTATTCTGAAATAATCGTCTAATTTACACTAAATAGCAAGAATAAAGGTTGCGTACTAGAGGTAAAAAAGAAATTTTCATTATTGTGTTAACATCATAATTAGTAAATAAATCAATTGCAAAAATATCAAACTAAACCACTTAATCATTTGCCTTGATATCAAAAATAAAGGTTACATTATAGAAAATAATAATGTAGCGTAATATGTTTTTAATCGCTTCAACCGCTTGAAAAACGATAATCAAAGTAGGAATTTTCGTAAACTTTAGTTGAATAATTCGAATCTAATCTCCCTCGAATAACTAATGAAAACGCTATAAGATTAATGTCTTTAATAATATTCTTCATAATAATCTAAAAAGAGCACAAAGATGTTAATAGATTAGGAATAAGCAGATAACATGACGCAAATCCTGGAATAGATAAGGAGATAGGTAGCAATGAACTGGCTTACCAGCTCGGTCCTGCCAAAAATTAAAGCCTGGGTCAGCACTCGTGAAATACCTGATAAACTATGGTCTAAGTGTCCATCTTGCGGACAAATACTATTTCATCGCGACTTGGAGGAAAACTTTCAAGTATGTACTTCATGCGACCATCATCTAAGGATTAGTGCAGTAGATCGGCTTGCTATTCTATTTGATCAAGGGATCTATAAAATAATAGATCTGCCGAAGACCAAGGCAGATCCTCTAAAATTTCGTGATCGCAAAAAATACAACGAACGTCTACGAGAAGCACAAGCAAAAGCTGGGCGTAATGATGCAATTATCGTAGCTAAGGGCACAATAGGAAATTCACGAGTTGTTTGCGCCGTATTCGATTTCTCCTTTATGGGCGGCTCTATGAACACAAGTGTAGGAGATGCTTTAGTTAGAGCCGCTAAACTAGCTGAAATAGAAGATGCTAGCCTTATAGTCTTTCCGGCCTCTGGAGGAGCGCGTATGCAAGAGGGCATCTTCTCACTTATGCAAATGCCACGTACTGTCGCAGCTATCAATAGTCTAAAAGAGCATAATCTACCGTTTATAGTAGTGCTAACAAACCCTACCACTGGTGGAGTAACAGCGTCCTTCGCTATGCTTGGCGATTTGCATATTGCAGAGCCAGGCTCGATCATCGGCTTTGCAGGCCAACGAGTAATTCAAGAAACCATCCATGAACAACTTCCTGAAGGCTTCCAGAAGGCAGAATATCTACGCGAACACGGCATGATTGATCTGGTTGTGCACCGACGTGAGCTAAAGGCTACGTTAGGACAACTGCTTAGACTAATGATATTCCGTGAATCAGCAGATAAATTAGTAGCTCTACCGTATCCACAAGCAAGCTTGTCGGATCAAGATAACAATGCAGGAGTAAAGCACAAAAATATTGCAGACAATGATAAGGTCTGATTGGGATTTTCTTAGGGGGATACTATAATAAACGTTGATAGCCAACTATCTATCGGTAAGAATCAAGCTTGGAATGTAATACTTACGCGCCTTAAGGCTATTCATCCTAACACAATTGATTTATCACTCTATCGAGTAAAACGTTTGCTGAAAGATCTTGGCAATCCACATCATGCTCTTCCACCAGTAATCCATGTAGCGGGTACGAATGGAAAAGGATCAGTCATAGCTTATTTGCGAGCAATTATGGAGGCAGCTGGTCATCGCGTGCATGTTTATACATCACCACATTTGGTAAGGTTTAATGAGCGAATCCGCCTAGCTGGAAACATTATTGATGATGGATTACTTTGCTCTGTGCTTGAGGAATGCGAAGCAAAGAACTCTAGCAAACCTATTACTTTATTTGAAATCGTAACCGCAGCAGCTTTCCTGATATTTTCCCGGGTGCCTGCAGACGTGTTATTGTTAGAGGTTGGCCTTGGTGGTCGATTAGATGCTACTAATGTTGTAGAACAGCCGCTAGTTAGCGGAATTACTACGATATCAATTGACCATGCAAGTTTTTTAGGTAATACAATAGAAAAAATTGCTTTCGAAAAAGCTGGTATTATAAAACCTAAAGTACCAGTGATTATCGGTCCTCAGAACTCGCGTGCGCTAGATATAATAACCAACCGGGCAGCTGAGCTTGAAGCACCGATTAATGTTTTTGATCGTCATTACACTGTCAAATGCGATGCCAATAGAATGGTGATAACAATAAAAGGTGAATCGGAGATATTGCCTTTGCCATCCTTACTAGGCGAGCATCAAATTGACAATGCCGCTGTCGCAGTAACGATTGCAAAAATAGTATCAGATAAACTTATCAATATCACTAAAGACCGAGCACGTGGCTTGCTTGAAGTAAATTGGCCAGCAAGATTGCAAGTTCTAACAAGCGGACCGTTAGTAGATATGCTACCAAGCGGCTGGAGCCTCTGGTTAGATTGTGGACACAATGCTGACGCTAGCCGCGTAATTTCCAGGCAAGTAGCATCTTGGTGTGCAAAAAACCCTAAAGAGCCTGTGCATCTTGTCATTGGCATGCTCAAAACCAAATCAGTATACGACTATCTTAGTCCATTCGCTAAGCTATTAAAAAGCATCTCAGCTGTAACCATTCCAGGCGAAGAATCAAGCTTGTCAGCTGATGAAATCGCAAAAATAGCCCAAAAAAAAGCTAAAATGATAGTTACAGCTTGCAAAAACCTAAATGAAGCTTTAGAGTTAATCATAAGATCGAATAAAGAAAAACGAAGCCGCGTTCTCATTACTGGCTCATTATATCTTGCAGGCCATGTTTTAGCAAAGAATAATTAAAAGGCATCTGTTGTACAATTTTCTCTAGTGCTAAAATAGGTTATCTATAATTTAAATGAACCGAAATAACAAGTTAAGCATACTGGATTGGCATTTTAATTGAAAATAATTACCTAAAAGCAAATTTTTGCATAGAAAAAGCAAAAATTCCCGCAATTGCTTATTACTTTTATATCAATCCTTTAATCCAATCTTTTAACTGGGATTCAGACATTGCACCAACTTTCTTAGCATGGATATTCCCATTCTTAAAAACTATTAAAGTAGGAATACCACGCACGCCATAAGTAACTGGGGTTTTTTGATTATCGTCTATATTTAATTTAACAATCTTCACCTGCTCCTTAAGTTCATCGGAAATTTTTTCCAATGATGGAGCGATTGCTTTGCAAGGAGCACACCACTCAGCCCAAAAATCAACTATCACAGGAATATCAGATTTTAAAACTTCTTCGCAAAACGAAGAGTCAGAAACTATCTTTATAGCCACTTAAGTACCCTTACTTGATTATTTATTAAAATTTATCCAGCTGAATGCTAACACTAATCGTTGGCAATGTCAAGTTGAGCAATTAATACGTTTTAATTAAATCATACTATATTGATGGTATAACATGATTTAATGAACTTCACACTAACGACCAAGTAATAAATTGACTATTAAAAATAAATCATTGCGAAAAAAGAGTGCTTAATGCAAGTTAAATTTATAGATAAATAATTATTTATGAAGAAAAATTTCCGCCTGAGCTAAATTAATAACTGACCCTAGTAATAGAACTTCTCATCGCTATAACGAACAAACTGTCGCCTGTCAATACCACTACAATATTAAGTTAAAACATCAGGTACAATAACTACAGTAATTATATAAAATATAACAGTAATTATATAAAATATAACAGTAATTATATAAAATATAACAGTAATTATATAAAATATAACCTAGTTAAATTAGGAGAGTCAATATTTTAATAATTGAGATTGATTTAGCAATCAATCTCAATTATTAAAATAAATATTGGAAAACAATTTACTGATTTTTGATGAAAGTATAACTAAAACATATTGCTATTAGCAGCTCAAATATACATATATCTTAATTAACTTTTTCTAAAAATTTTTACTTAATTCATAAAACATGACTTAAATAATCCTGAATAGTTCAATATAAGTAAAGGTATTACATTTCCTGCTATCTACAAAGCAATATACTGAAAAATTTTTCTCACCTGCATTTTAAGCAAGGTAGCAAAATTAACCTTATTGCTTGTGCTCGATAATGCTTTTAAACTGAAATAAGCCACATCTTGAAGTCTTTAAACTAACTCAATTATCTAAATCTACTATCCAAATCGTACAACATTAAAATAGACGCTATGACAGACGTAAGCGGAGTTTTTCAGTTAGATTTATCAAACAACAACAATAAACATATTTATGATAGTAAAAGAGTCAAAATAGCAAATAATATACAATATATCTACCGGTATACTGTAAGTTAGCGTTCCAGTCTTTGCTTAATTCATTGAGCGCTAAGAACAAGTTAAATAAATTCAATCGTAGGATTGCTAAATAATATTTGTGATTTATGAACTAGCATACACATTAAGCCACTTAAGCTTAATCGATAAAATTCTTAACTAACGACAATATATTAGCAAATATAGTCCCATCATAGAGTGAAATAAAAAATAATTCCCTTGCTTCTCTGCTATTTTTTACCTAAAACCTACACAGATTCCTTATTCTACAGTAGAATAAAATTAAAAATCATTCATCTAAACTATTTAGTTGTAATAAAATTGATATTTTAAAGCAAATTTATATTACTAATATAGTTCATACCTTTCCATTCGTTAAATTAAAAGATAACAAGCCCAAACCTATGCTTTTTTGATTGAAATCAGTTGACAAATAGATCAAAGTAGAAAATATAGAAACATAAAGCAAATTAGCTTGAGGAAGTGTAGCACTAAAATTTCACTATATATAACGCAATAGCAATAGATCATTAATCATTTTTAAACAGTTCCTGACAAATCAAAGCAACTAAATAATTTAACTAAGTAGTACTATAATCGTTTTAATACCTATGTAATCATTCTAAACTTTGCAATTGTTTTTTTTTGCTCAATTCAATTGATGCCTATAAGCCTCTTAACCTATAATCAAAACTTAAATTAATAATAACTTAAGTAAATTATCTGTTTCAAATATCAATTTAACTACATCGTCGGTAATTATCGCAGACTAACCTTCCTAAAGCTAGTCTACAAGACTTATAGTATAGCAGTATTAGAATAATCAATATATTGCAGTTATATCAATAGAATAAATTGTATCTTACGTGATATACAATAATTACGCTTGACTTTCAATATCCCTGCTAAATCAAATATCTCTTTAATACATCGTAGTTTTAATATACTGGTAGAATAAAAATTGATTAACTGGGAATACAGTTTTGGACAAAAAGAATATAAATATGACGATGATTAAGACTACTATCAGCTCCTATTTTATCCTTAATTAGGGATAATCCGTTATTATTTATAGAAATGTTCCAATAGGTTAATATCATTCATATGAATATGCCTATATTTGATCTTGCAATTCCGTTTCTGAATTATTTTGAACCAGAAATTGCTCATCGTATTACAATATGCGGGCTTTCCTCTGGAATAGCGCCAGTAGACCGCTCTAAAACTTTCCCCAACCTTTCCCAGAACCTGATGGGGATAAATTTTCCACACCCAGTTTGCTTAGCCGCTGGCTTCGATAAAAATGCTGAATGCTGGCATGCACTATTAAAACTAGGTGCGGCAGCTGTTGAGATTGGCACCATTACAGCAAGTCCTCAGCCAGGTAATCCAAGACCCAGGATTTTTCGGCTACGCGAAGATGCAGGAATAATTAACCGCATTGGCTTCAGCAACGAAGGCAGCGAGATTATTCTTCGGCGCTTGTGCCGTAAATCGCGGCACACGGGAATTATAGGAATTAATATTGGAGCTAACAAGAACACTATTAATTTCGTTAATGACTATGATCACTGTGTACGAAAGTTTACACAATTAGCTGATTATATTACGGTTAATGTATCTTCACCAAACACTCCTGGATTGCGTGACCTACAAAAAAAGGAGGCACTTAGTAGATTATTAGATACAGTAATTGAGGCTAGGAGCTCTGCAGAATATAAAAATACTCCGCCTATACTTCTGAAGATTGCACCTGATTTGGGAGAAGGACAGCTTGAAGCAATCATTGATACAGCAGTACGTGCTGGTATAGCAGGACTTATCATCTCCAATACTACTATTACTCGTCCCACATTTTTGCGTTCAAAACTAAGCAATGAACCTGGGGGCCTATCTGGCCGTCCGCTATTCGAACTATCTACCAGAATACTAGCTCAAGCAAAACTAATAGCGGGAAATAGTCTAGTATTGATTGGTGCTGGCGGAGTAGAAAGTGCGGAAACAGCCTATACTAAAATTCGTGCTGGTGCATCTCTCGTGCAGCTTTATTCAGCTCTAGTATATAATGGCGCAGGTTTATTTATGAGAATTAGAAACGAACTTTCTGCACAAATAGCATCAGCAGGTTACCCCACAATCGGATCAATAGTTGGGATTGATTCAGAAAAGCTAGCGCTGAAATAGTTTAGCGCCGCCTATAAATACTAAGACGGGGCAATCAGAGCTACATCACAATTTCTTAGATCATTCTATTTGCCTATCCACAGCACGGCTAAAGTTTTTTAGAAACAAATTATTGTTAAGCAACATTTTTGTCGTTGATTAAGTAAAAGCAACTGTTTTAGATAATGAGCTAAATATAAATGGTATTTAATTTTATTAAAGAACTTGCTAGTAGAATAAATGAACTTCTTTAATTAGATTAAAATTAAACTAGTAATAGCCTCATTCATAGAATCATTTATTTTAAAAGTTAAACAAAATTAAACATATAATCTAAATATAGTTGCATAAAGAAATAAAAATAGATAATGATTATCATATCAATAAAGCAAGCTAGATAGCTAATGTATAAGAATTATCTTTATTTTAAGAATAAATCTTTGCTATAGAGATATAAATAAGGTGTCCTTTTATCAACAATTTTCATTGTAGAAGAAAATAAAAATACGAGCATCGTACGCTGAACTAATTATTTTAGTATATAACTATAGTATGATAATATTGATTGACGTTTATCAGTAAAATTATTTACTGATAAACTGCAGTGAATGCTGTACAATAAATAATATCAGGGATAATATGAGTCATTAGCAACATATCAAGTGAGCTTAATATTAAATTATAATTACTGATAATTATCAATTACTGGTAAAACTTGATGATAAAATAAAAGTCAATTTTACAGCTAGACAATATATTTTAGCTGACTTACCGTAATTTATTTATAACAATAAAAAATTTATATCACTCAATAATGAAATTAAACAATACTGGGATAAATCATCATCTACAGACTGTAGGGGTATAAAATTCTATAAACAAAACTGATCTGGCGTAAGAAGCTATTTTTAGTATATTAGCTAAAAAGGCTTCGTATACTACATTAATAAAAAGTCTAAATTAACATTTGCGCTAATCTTTTAGTATTAAAGTTATAGCCAGTAGCAGTTTGCTAACATCCAATTAAGAAAGTTAGTTTATATTCCAAAAAAGTAACACACTATATTTAACTAATTCATTAGCAAAGTGCAATGTTAGTATCTTTGTTATTATACTGTTAACTTTTCTGCTAAAATTAAAGATAATTAATTCATATCTTGCCGACGAAGGCTGGAGAATCTATTCATGATCAGCAGCTTTAATAAGCTAGCGAATCTAAATTAAGCTTGGTTTAGTTTGTTAAAACTTTTCAATCTAAACACAGTATTAACAGTCAATTAAGTCATTTTCTTTTAAAATATTCAATTATCTGCAGCTATTTTTCTATACCAGCGCAAAGCATTAAAAGTAATTATTAGTTTTGTAGCAAATTTATTAGTAGAGAGAAAGTAATTAGCCTTTATGAATTGCCTATAAGTATAAAGAACGATAAATCATAGACAATTTCTGAGTATTTTTGTTAATTTTCAATGCTTTACTTTACAAGTAAAGCATTGATCTGTTCTACAGATTACAAGATGCAATAAGAGTCGCTCAAACAGATAATACTCTAGAATAAGTCCTGATAAGTAAAAAATTTGATGATTGCCTGAAATTAGGCTTAATGTCAAATTAATATTTTTGATATTAAAGTTGCTTTTGTCAAAAATTGTATTATAAAACCAATAATTTTTTATAAAAGCGATAGTATATAGGCATTGTAGTATAGTATATTTTGTACAAAAAGATCAACTGTTGTGACGAAAGCCATAGAATATTTAAACTACGCCACCAATCGAATGGGGAGATTTTTGACAGGAATTCAAGAAGAATACTCATTATCAATTATTCTAATGCAAAAAGCATAGTTCTAGTAAGAGTTTTTGCATTGAAATATCTCAATCCTAAATTAATAAAAATCCAAGGTTAGCATACAAACTGTGTATGTTCAGGATATGAATGGTTTATACTACTTTATTTAATCTGGTTTATACTACTTTATTTAATCTTATGTGCGAATATAAATTTTTTGCATAAACTATAGATCAGATGACTATAACCTACCGTTATATTTACCGAGTTAGCAAGCGTTTATTTTTCTTAAATAAAAAAAACAACAAGCAAAGTAATTAAAAAAACCACTTTTAGGTTAGGGGGCGGTTATCTATTTTAATAGATAGGTTATCTATTTTAATAGATATAAGAGCTAATCTCAACCCCAGTTAAAACCCAAACAGCAAGCTATTTAGCCACTTTATCCCGACTGCAGCGCGATAAAATTATCAAATAAAACTGTTCAGTATATCTAGTTTAGAATAACTATACGATAAAGCAAAATCTCTAGGTAACTTAAAGTATTTTTCTTACGCAGTCTAAACCTACAAATATTTCGTTTTGTTTTAAGTAACGATGCATTTCAAAAAAAATGAAATTTTCTGTAATTTACAAAGTCATTATTTGAGATTACATAAGTTACATCATAACATTCAATTAATTTACAAAGTTAATTGATCAGGCGTTTAATATATTAGCTGTTCCTTTCCTAAAGAAAGCTATCATTGTCTTTTTATTATTAGCAAAACTCAATAATAGCAATTATAAAATCAATTATCTTTTAGCCTTCCATGTGCCTATTTAAATAATAACAACAAAAATATTATCAGCTAGAAAACACCTTCTTTTATCTAAAAGATAAAGCAATGATATACCTAACATAGGAGCCGAAAACGCTTAAAACTGATATTGTTTAGATTATGAAAATTATAGTAGAAAAATTACAAACTATCATATTATTTAGCTTAAATAATTTAATTTTGTATATAGTAATCTATACTACCGCAGCTTTTATAACTATTTTTATTCAATTACTTATTATCATAAATTAAGTCATTTCAACAAAAAGCACTAAGCATAATTTTGGCAACAGTGCGTTTGGTAAATTACTATAAAAAGAGCCGCATGATGGTTTTAATACATTTATTTTCTAAATAAGTTGTCAGTATCTGACAACAATTTACAAATCGACATTAAATAAAAAAATTTATTGATGACGATCGAGTTTAATCAAACAATCTTAGTGACTAGGTCAGCAATTTTTATTAACTACAATATCGATATATTAACTACAATATCTATAATTAATAGTATTAACGATGTAAAAAACATAAAGTTGTTTTTGCCTATGGCAAAATAATAATTAAAAATAAATTAATTATGTATTGTCTGTAATTATTTACAGCATTAAATCAATTTTTCGATTAAAATTACTACTATAGTTTTAGTTTACTTCAGTTAATTTTTAATCTACTAAAGTAATTTTTTTTAAACTGCGTAAGAAAAAATGCACTTACCGCAGTAATTTATTCCCTAGCAGGCGAAATTATCCTTAGAATCCTTGTCCTTTATGTCTAAATAATCTAAAATTAAACAATTATTGTAATACAATCTTAACTGGTCGTTAATTTGTTTCAAATATCTTCCCATAGCTTTAGAGAACAAGCAAAATCGCTCGGATCAAGCGTTTTATCATCTTGTCCTAAATTTATGGCGCTGTGGGTTGCAAAAATTACCATACCGCCGTCAGATAGGTGTAGGGAAATAGCGTTTTCTAAAGCGTTAGTAGCGGCAGAGTCTAGACCAGTTGTCGGCTCATCTAGCAGCCATAGTGGGCAAAAAGATGCTATCACTCGAGCGAGTGATACGCGATTTCTTTGTCCTTCTGATAGCAACCCCGCAGGTAGACCTGCTAAATGCTCCAGTTCTAACATTTTAAATGCTCTGTCCAGCGACGATTGGGAATATCTTCCAGAGACTGTTAACAAAGTTTTAGCATTTTCACGTGCTGTAAGTGAAAATTTTATGGCATTTTTGTGCCCTAAATAAGCAACTCTGTTGACATGCTTAGAAAGATCTTTTTTGATGGGGATATTTGCCCAATACACATTACCTTTAATTGGCGATAGTAACCCAGCAAATAAGCGCAAAACCGTACTTTTACCGCAACCGTTTGGTCCTACTAAACGTAAGGCCTGACCTGGAAAAATAACCGTAGAAAGCTTGGTAAATATAGGTTTTCCACTACGAAAGACAGAAACTTCTCTTGCTGTTAAACAGCTTGGAGTAGGATGTATTTGAATCATCTTATTTTAAAAAAACCATCAATTATTTATTGATAATAACTTATACTATGATGTAATTTTACATTATTAATTATTTTTATGTTTAAAATGATTATTTATAATCTATACTATATTTAAAGCGCATTAATTTCTATGTAATGGATTTTAATACGCGATAGTAAAGATTAGGTTTAGTTATTAAACATTTTTAATATGGAGACTACTGTGTCTTTATTAAATTGTAAAAATTTGTTTTTACAAAATTAAATTTTTGATATGCTAGAATATTGTTATTAATATGATTCTTATTAAAATTAGGAGATATTTATTATATTTATAATCCTCAATATTCATTAGAAAATAATGAACATATAATTATTAATTACAAGCATTTAAGGAACTTAATCAAAGTAGCTCTTTGAATGCTAACACAAAAATCTAGTATTACAGCTGCAATTCGGATAAAATTTCTATTACAAGGTTTACTCAGCAATACAGCTAATTAAAGCTACTAGAAGTCTGATTAAACTAAAGTAAAATATAACGCAATCGTTACTGTCTACTCAGCGAGTACTTAAATCAACAAAACACACTTACCATACAGTGTTTGCTGATTTACGAAAAATATTTGTAATATGATGATATAATTGATTCGCTTTACTAAAGAAATATATTTCAACTTAAAATAAGCCAATTATTAGGGAAAAGAGCAGAATCGGTAATGACTTTAGGTTTTTTTCATTCGATTGCATAGTTGCTTTATTATTCGTTGAATAACCGCAAAGACACATTTGATAAAATAAACAACATGCGATACGAATAAATTAAATGTATTGTTTAGGAATTTTGGGAATTTTTTCTCTCAGCTAGAAGTATTCTTTTCTTCAGTCGGCGAGCAAATGGTGGTAATTTAGATGATTGTGTAGTTTTTAGGAAAGTATCTAGACCGCCACGATGTTCGACCGTTCGCAATGCGGCTGTAGTTAACTTTATACGAACTGTGTCGCCGAGTACTTCTGAAAGTAAAGATTTTTGCTGGATATTAGGCAAAAAGCGTCGACGAGTCCGATTGTTTGCGTGGCTAACATTATTGCCAGTTAGAACACTTTTACCTGTAAGATTACAGCTACGAGTCATAATTATATCTCCCCAATTATTTTGTTTGTTATATCAAGCGGTGTCTTGTAGAAAAATCACCTCAAAATACGATACAAAGCTGTCTGGAACAAGAGGTTATGCGGATTAAAGATGGTTAATGATTAATTAACGATAATTATCCGATAATTTTTTTATTAATAAAACTTTATTCGATAATTAACTTAATTCGATGATTATAAATTAAATACTTGTGCTTATCGCTAGATGATATTTAAATTAATAATGTATAGCCTTTTAGGTTAGAAAACAAGCTAAACACTTAACTACATCGAGATCGAATAACTTTTCTGATAAATTAAATAACTATATCGATTATGAAATTATATTGTTATTGTTATTACGCTTTTTCTAGCATATGCATCCGCTTAATAAATTATTAATAAGGCCATATACACTAACGAAATATTTTATTTTTGATAATTATTAAATCGTTTCCCGAGTAAATACATTTGTTATCTCTAGTCTATTTGATGAAATAATTTTTTACGCACGACCTTGACTTTTCAAGTATGACAAAAACTTGTAGTTTTTGTTAAACGCAATAATAGTAAGTAAATCTTAGCACAAAAAAATACAGCATTTTTCCAAAAAAAACAGTAATAAAGATAGTTTTTTTTAACTACTAATCTTAATTCAAGGTAACATTTAATTAATCTATTTTGTATGTATTTTACAAAGTTGTTTTTTAAGATAATCACCTACTAATTGGATTGTATCTCTTGGTTTTTTTTATTACAGGATTATGTACACTAATAAAAACAGAGTTTTGTATTAATAAATAAAATCTCATATAATTTTATCACTGTAATTAACTTAAATAAGACTTAATTTATAGATTAAATTATTAAGAATAACCAGTCATGAATATGATAACATTGTATTATATTTACGCAATACTTAAATGAATATTTATTATTATCAACTGATCTGCAATAGAACTGATAGACAATTATCCCCAGCATATTTGAAGATTGTTAATGTTGATTATGATAAAATTTTTTCACATAATAATTCATAAAAGCTTATTCTATCTTACGGTGTATTTTTTCGGTTTATATGTAAGAGTTTATATGTAAGAAAATTTAAACGGATTTAATTTATGAACAATTATTTAACTAGCATCATGCTGATTAAGCCATTGTTGTTGCTCTATTTTTTATTGTTATAAATTTTGGTCAGGGAAGTAAGTGCTAGGTTTTAGGCAAGCATAACTAACTTTAATCAATGAGAATCAATAATAAGGCATAACGAAGAAGAAACAGTGCATTACAAATGACGATTCCAAAAAGTTACGCGATCGTAAGCATAACGGGATCTAAAAAAATTATCGTAATCTCTTTTTTCAGAATACATACCCCCATAATCCTAAGAGAGTATTTCTGAGTATTTTATATGATTTAGAAGATTATAGATACGCAATTTTATAACTTTTGCTAATGCTGGATAATTTTTTTTAATTAAAATGACCGCAATATAAAATAATTTACTAAAAATAAACCTTCGGAAGAAACTATTACTAAGTTAAGTAAAATTCTAAGTTTTCAAATGCAAAACAAGTGTTAAAAATATTTATTTGTCTAAATAGTTCTAATAAAATACTGATAAATTTTTAGGATGCATAAACTACTAATTGCTAGATAGGATACAGTGTTATAATAGGATACAGTGTTATAACAGTGAAAAATTAAATCTCAATGCATTATTATTTCTCAATGCATTATTATTTATTTAAATTAAAATTTCTCTACCGCACTTGAGATGAAATAAGTACTCTACTAGTGACTAAGAGTGAGATTTGCTCTTGATTCAAGCTTAAGATGATAGACCACAAAGAGTTATTAATTAATTTTCGATAATATGCAAATTGCCGCCTTGATAGCTAGGATCTATGATAAGTTGTTTAAGCCTAGATTGTAATAGATTATCTGGATTGTAATAGATTATATTAAGATACTAGAATTTACGAGGATAATAAACAATTCCAGCAGTTTAGAACATTTCGATTCAAGCTCCCCAATTGTTTGTAACAACTAATTACTTTTGTTAATATTAATTTCTTATTGCATCTTAACCCATAGACAAGAAGACCGATTACAATAACCAAATCCGCTCCTCATACTCAACAATTATACCAAGATCTCGTTCAATAGCACTAGGCTATGCCAAGATTACATGATTCTCATAAATCATGTAATCTTCATGCAAACTTGCATGCGATCCTGTACAAGATCGCATGCTTTACTGTAGTTAGAGGAAGCTATTTGACTAGACATAATAGCATTTAACTAATTTATGAAATCTAAATATGTAAGCTTAACTCTAGTATGTAAGCAAATTTTTAAAAAAATATGAAAATTTTTTACTGCGCTTTTAGCTATAGTTAGCCTGTAATATTAAGAAATTATTTACCAGTGCTACAGCTAAATTCTTATGACTTAGAGGACGATACAGACTACTTGATTCGATTTAGTATAATCATAATCGACTACTGTTAGGTGTGAACCATCAAGATCAAACTATGATTGAATTATGAATATCTCAAGAGTCCTCCTGTTAGGGGAAAATCGTTTATTGATGCACAAAAGTTATATCGGCAAGCATTAATTCTTCAGAATACGCGACTTAGTAAATACTAGCTAGTAAACTGGTCAATCAAATAAACTATCAGCAGGGCACAAAATTTTATTTTATTGCGAAGATGCATAACTCAATTAAATTAATTAAGTAACCTAATGCTGTTCTGCAAAAACACCTGGCAGTATTTATAGTAGATCTTAGGATGATTGATAGTGATATTTCAAACTAGTAGAAGACGCTGGCGAAAAGACAGCTAATTAAAGCTAAATCCCTAACGAGATCAGGTAATCGTAGTAAATATATAGTTTTAATCAATAAAATTGATTTTTGTACTTAAGAAATTTTATTCAGCTTTTGTAAAAAATTTATATAATTGAATTGAATATCATTAACAGAATAATGCCAGAATAATGCAAAAGAAAATTAAATCAGTGATTCTGTAATATTATCCATTGTATTAGCAAAAATTAATTTTTGTTGAAAAATGAATGATTACCCTTCAAAGGTACTTAATAAGCTTTCATTGAAGTAAATTATTTTATTAGATAATAATTGTAATTAATTAAAAAATAATTTTGTAATAATGTACAAACAGTATACTTTCTTAAGTTATAGTGTAAGAAGATAATATTTACAGCATCAAGAAATTGATTAGTATAATTGATTAGTATTTGGATGCTAAGCTTAAAAATATGCTTAATTTAATTTAAACATGTTTCTTAGTTTCGCACATTTACTTAACAGATTACATTTGCTTAACTAATGCAGATCTTTATTTCCTAATATTCTGAAAACTAGCACTAGGCTGTTTTTTTATAATATTTGTGCTTGACAACAAAACATTTGTTTGGCTATAGAGTTGCTAGTTTTTTTATTCTTAGTTGTATTTTTCACTAAAATGAAGTTAGTGATTATTGGGAGTTAAACTTTGAGATTTAAGGTCTACGATTTTTTTTAAGCAAGTCTAAAAGTTTATTAAGTAAGTCTAATTTATACTGGATAAACAGAGCTGCAAGAATAGGCGAATGCGCATTTTTGGAGTTAGGCTTTTGTTGGATTAATCTTTTTAAGAGAAATTAGGGCAGTGAAACGTTCAGAAATTTTTGAAGTAATTGAGGATCTTGCTGGAATTGAAAAAGGTACTCTAAAAGGCGATGAAATGTTGTTTGGGTTAGGGCAATGGGATTCTCTGACTGGAGCCGAGTTTAGAGCTGTAGTCGCTGAAAATTGGAATGTACAGCTTAGTGGAGTCGAGCTAGAGAAAGCTATGGACGTACAACATATTATGCTAATGTTAAAGTCGTATCTGGATGATTGATATTACCTAATAATTGTTTATCGGCTTCCTTATTGTGGATCTTTTAGGACATTTGGATTGAGATTAGCTATCTACTGAAATTCAACAACTATCAGAGTGTTTCTATTGTAAATTGGCGACCGAGAGGAAAACAGCAGCACTACGAAATGCTTATTATCAATTTCGCAATTAACTTTAGAAATTAACTTAAACAAAATCTAGCTGTTATATAGCGCGATAGGAAGATTCACTCAGTTTGTTTTTACTTAACTAAATTACCCGAAAGAATTATTTCATATTCAGTAATTTTTTTAGAATTCAGATGCACTTACAAAAATATTATAAATTAGATATTCAGTTCAATAAAAATGTATTGCTTTATATGTTTTAGTTTGCAATAAACAAACCCCTCAGCCTGAGGGGTTTGTTTCAAAATTGAACCAGATGATACTAATTTTTGTTTCATGCGCATCCAAAGTAATACTTCAAATATCCTATCTTTAAGACAAGCCAACTCTTGCACATGCCTGCAGCTATAGAAAAATAATGATTTTGTCTTAATGAACTGCAGCCAAAGCTGCTACTGAGCTGCACTGACGATGAATACAATAAAAGTTTTTTATAATTATGGTAGATAGGCTTATTTTAGGCTGTAAATAAACTTGATTTTTTTTAAGCTATAATAACTATAGCTCCATAAAAAAATTATTAAAACAGCAAGCCTTAAAATAATTTTTACTTTGGTTTTGGTATACAAAACAAGATAAAATTTTTAAGGAAAAAAGTTATATCCTCAAAGCACTATAATTTCCTAATAATTTTAGCTTTTAAAAATATTATTTTAGGCTAGAATCAGGAAAAATAGAAAACTGTATTGATTTGTATCCGTATGCGAAGCTGAAGTTAATATTTCTAGAGTTTTTAAGATTGATGAGCTACTAAATATTATTTTAATTAGTAACACTAAAATATTATTTTAATTTAGTAACACATCATTTAACTTTAACATTTTAGGTAATACATCATTTAACGTTATAATTGTAGGTGACAAATCACCTAAAATTAATGACCCTTTTACCTGCAATAAATTTTGTTTAGTCAGTTGTTAATTGTTTTTTTTTGAGCGCTGTTCCGGGTTAGCTTTGTTGTTGACCGATGATTTGCATTCCCGTTGCGGCTGTTTGTAAGCGAAGGATTGTATTATGGGACAAGTTGCTATCGTAGGAATGGCATTTCGATTACCAGGAACGACAAACGAAGATTCTCTTTGGTCGTTATTGGCTGAACGTAAAACTGCGTTGCGGTCAGTCCCTGAAGATCGCTGGGATAGAAAAAAATTTCATGACAAATCGTATTCTAGAATAAACCATACGGTTATGGATCGGGGTGGATTCCTTGATCATGTTGATCAGTTTGATGCTGCATTCTTTGGTATTTCCGGGCGTGAAGCGAGAGCTATGGATCCGCAACAACGAATGCTGCTTGAAGAAACATGGCATTGCTTAGAAAATGCTGGAGTTCGTCCTTCGAACTTAGAAAACCGCAAGGTCGGTGTATTTACCGGTGTTATGGCAAATGATTATCAGCAAAACGCCACTGCACCTGGTCAACCGGTAGGAGTTTTTTCCGCGCTTGGCACTTACGGCGCATTGCTGGCTAACAGACTATCCCACACATTTAAATGGACAGGACCAAGCTTTACAGTTGACGCAGCCTGTGCCTCCTCTTTGGTAGCACTACATCAAGCCTGTCAAGCTCTTTTGGGGGATGAGTGCGATTATGCGGTCGTTGCAGCTGCCAATGCTTTAATCAATCCTTGGCGCTCGATTTCTTTTTCTCAGGCTCACATGCTAAGTCCAGATGGAGAGTGTCGTACATTTGACGCTCGTGCCAATGGTTACGTGCAAGGGGAAGGGGTAGTAGTTATGCTGTTAACCCGCCGTGCTCAAGTCAGGTTAGACGGCTTACGAGAACGCGCAACGATACTTGGAACAGCAGTCAATCATGTAGGGCATTCACGCAGTGTAACCGCTCCAAGTGTATCATCTCAAGTATCAGTTATAGAAGCAGCCATTGCCAATGCGGGCATTGATAAAAGTAGCATTGGTTACGTGGAAGCGCATGGAACAGGTACTCCGCTTGGAGATCCAATCGAAGCAGCTGCTCTGTCAACTGTCTTCTCTAATGCAAGTCCGAACAGGCTAGCTATCGGATCAATTAAATCTAATTTTGGCCATCTAGAAGCTGCGGCTGGACTAGCTGGACTAGTAAAATTAGTGCTAATGCTAGAACGTAACATGTTGCTACCCACTGCCCTTCTTGACGAGATCAATCCACTAATCGATATTGATGGAGGAAGGGTTTTGCCTGTCAAGATGTTAATGCCCTGGCCCAATGATCGACCACGTGCAGGAATTAGCTCGTTCGGCTTTGGAGGAGCAAATAGCCACGCTATCCTTGAAGGGCCGAAATCAGAATTAATAACTGATTGCAAAACTTCTCTTAACGAATCACCCATGGCATACTTGTTATCAGCAAGTAGCAAAGAAGCACTTGGGCGACTTAAGAATGCACATTTTTCGCTGGCATTGAGTAAAAAGAAACTAGAACTTAGTGATGTCACCCAAACTTTAGCACAGCGCCGGCAACCACTGCCGGTACGTTTTGCTGCTGTAGTTAGAGACTGGGATGAGGTGATTAAATCACTAGAGAATCCAATAACAAATCATCAACCAACTCGCTGGATGTTAAGATTAGGAGACGTCAATAGGCTTGACGGTGCTGTCTGGGATCAGTTAGTTAAAGCAATGCCTGGTTTAGGCGATAGAGGAGATGCAGCAGTCGAATCTGCAAGACTGGGCAACACTCGTCGTGCTACCCGTCGGTTACTCCTACTAGCAAGACTACATGCTCTAGCCAGTTTGATGCTAGAAAATGGCCTAATGCCGGATGTGTTGTATGGTGAGGGTATTGGACGTTGGGTTTCACTAACAACCGCAGGTGTTATGGATCTTCCCGACGCAGCAACAGCAACAGGCGCAGGAAGAATACCAGAAATCAGGTTGCGACGACCACAAATTGCTGTTTACGATGCGATAATGAAGATAGTAATTCCGCCTCGTCGAATCGACGCAAAATACATATCAGAACTCTCAATCAACCTAGATATTGGATTGTCTGGTCTTATAGACCAGACAATCCGCTTAATAAAAACTAATCACACATTTGTTGGTTTTTTCGATGCTTGGCGTGAGTCGTTAATTAGACTTGGTATAAGTGAACCAGAAAACTGGAAGGATGTGCCGACAGGTGGCTTAGCGGAGAAAGTTTTATTTCTAGCCTTAGGAACTGCTAGACGTCAGACTTGTCAGCGCTGGAACATCCCAGAACCAGGGGTAGCAATCAAAGGTAAGGCTAGCGAATTGATAAGTTTGGTTGCACTAGGGGCATTGTCACCAGCTGATGCAGTGCTCCTGTTGGAGACTTCATCAACTGTGGATTTTGCAGATCGTATTAATACCAATCCACTAACTCCTGAAGTAGTAAGTAGGCATTTACCAATTTTATCTAAAGCGTGGAATAATATCTCAGAAATTGAAAATCCTCGTGCTTGGTTACAAACCCAAATCGAACGACCATACCAAGTTAATTCGTTAGGCATTGATCGCAGTATTGATATTGGATCACTTACTGCTTCAGCAGAAGGAAAATCAACTCTACTGCGTTTTGACAATGATTTTCCGAATACTTTGCTGAAAATTATGGTCGAACGCTGGGCCGCAGGCTATGAAGTTAACTGGTCAGCATTTTCCCAACCGCATCGCATTGCGAGTTTACCATCTTATCCATTTGAACAAACAAGGCATTGGATCTCTATGCCAGAATCCAATGTGATTTCGCCAGCTCGCGAATCCTTAACCTGCTTAACTTCTACGCCTATTTACGATCTTGCATGGAAACCAATAGCTTCTGGATCAACCCCCAATCATCCAATAATCTTCTTATCCAGCAATGAACATTTTAATAACAAGCTGCCAAAATCAATTCAGATATTTGCAGGAGAACCAACTGATAAATCAATTTCTGATAGATTACTAGCAGAACCGCTTGCTGAATTACAACAGAAAACGATAATAGTTTCTTGGCCATTAGAATACGATAACTTATCCTTCGAAAATGTTGCTGATAACCTAGTTATACCTATTCTACGTCTCGCTACTAATTTATCTAACGCCCCTGGAAAGACCAAGATAATCTTGATCGGTCGAGATATAGCGGATAACAACGAGGATCCTTTGCCGGAACCAGGATTCGCAGCTGCATATGCAGCTGCGTTATCGGTTGCATTAGAAAATCGGCATAGATTAGAGGTAGCTGGTATTCTTGTCAAAAATGATATAGTTGAGATAACAAAAGCGCTTAGCGTATCAGAAATATCTTCTTTTAACTTAGTAGCGGTACATAATAACAAATTATGCTCGCGCTACATTACCTCCTCTTCCAATCATGGAATTAGAACCGATCAGTTAGATTGCAAAGCATGGTTGTTAATTGGTGGCTATGGAGGAATAGGAGAAGCTTTAATTAGGCATTTATCCAGACGCAGTCAAAATAAACTAAAATTAGCAGTAATAGGCAGACGTTCTCTAGAGGAGGTTAAAGAGATTAATGCTAGGCTTGCTAATGACGACATCGTAACATTTTATGCGCAAGCTAACGTCAATGAATATGCCTCTTTGGTAACAGCCGTTGCTGATCTTGAGATGAAGGTTGGAACGATTGGTACCATAGTCCATGGAGAAATGTTATTAGCTGATCGTGCTGCAGCAAATATGTCCGACCAAGAATTTCAATTATCCTTCACTCCTAAGGCATTAGGATTTGCAAATATCAGTGCTGTCTTTGCTGAACGAGGTGTGAATCGCCCAAGAAGGATTGTATTTGGTTCAATACTTGGGTTGATTGGTAATGCAGGACAGGCTAATTACACAGCTGGTACCGCCCACCAGATGTCTCAAGCATTGCTCGCTGTGCGCGAAGGATGGGATATTAAGCACATATCCTGGGGATATTGGGGTGAAATTGGTAGAGTAGCCAATGCAGTACATCGGTCACGCGTAGCTAAAATCGGATTAGAGCCAATATCTACGGTGGATGCATTTACGGCAATGGATCAAGTCCTCAGTTCTGATTCACGAGCTGTGGTTGTTGCGCAACTTTCGCCTAAGCTTTTGTCAAAACTTTCTTTGCCCAATAAAAGTTTTAAAGATCTACTCACAGAAGGCCTTAAGGCTATTGACGATCTAGCAATGTTGCGCATCAGTGCGGCTTTCTCCGAAGTCGGCTGGTTAAAGTCAAGTGATGGCGGGCGCTCCTCTATAGTCAAAGGGCAAGAGCAATTATTTAACACACTATCTGATTTTCTTGCTGTCCGTGGCTGGAACGCTCTCGACAGAGAAACTGCGACTACGAGAGCAATTTCCTTAGCAGATAACATTCGACAAAATTATGCCAGCTTATCTGGTGTAGTAAGTCTATTAGAGGCGGCGACTGACGGCACAGTCGCAGTGCTAACTGGTGAAATGCCCGGTACTAACGTAATCTTTCCGGGTGGGGATATGAATCTTGTAGAAGCGTATTATCATGGCAATCCGCTTGCTGATGCCGCAAATACTCTTGTAGCTGAACGAGTTGCTGAACTAGTAGTTGCCGGACTTTCTAGCGGAAAGATATTGCGAATTCTAGAAGTTGGGGCTGGCACTGGTGGTACTACCTCGGCTATTCTAAAGACGCTTGATTTAGTTGTGGATACAGAAAATGTGGATACAGAAAATATTGAATATGTATTTTCTGATTTATCTCCTGCCTTCCTCCGTAGAGCCAAAGCTAGGTTTGGGATTAAACGTAATTGGTTTACCACCGCCAGATTTGATTTTAATGCTGATCCTGTAAATTTTTCGACTCTCGGCATGTTTAACCTCGTAATTGCTGCTAATGCGATACACGTAACAGAAACAATTGACTTAGTACTTCACAGACTAGCTAAAAGAATTGCACCAGGCGGCACCTTAATCCTTAACGAACTAATGCGACCATTGGAGCATATGACAGCGATCTTTGGTTTATTACCTGGCTGGTGGCTAGCTAAAGACGTTCGAGCTGGTAATGGGCCTTTGCTTATGCCAGATCAATGGCGAAAGGCACTAAACAGCAGGTTTAGCGATATTAGTATCGATGGCCCAAGCGATGACCAGGGATTACTCCAAGGTGTCGTTGTAGCATCATATGCAAATACGCAGAAAGTAGTAGAATCCGTATCTTCAGAAAACCTAACTGTAGTTTATAACTTAATTGCAAAATGTCTTGAGATTGAGCCAGAACGACTAGACCCTGATGCAATGCTGAGCGATCTAGGGCTTGACTCTATTTTGACTTTTGATCTAGTAGAGCGGATTGAAAAAGAAACCGGTATTACCTTTGATCCTGCAACTATTGCTGACTTAGCAACTCCTGCCGCTTTGGCAGCCGAAATCGTAGATCGCCAAGCAAGATTAAACAAGTACAAATTAGCTACAACAAAAACTCTCCCAGAATCTTCATCAATTATTTATCCGAACCAAGTCTCTTGCACAGCAGCTAAATCTTCTGAATTGCTACAGGATGATGCTATCGCTATCATTGGAGCAGCTGGAATTTTTCCAGGAGCGGATAGTCTTGCCGGACTTGAGAAAAGAATACTTGATGCTAATCCATCCATTGTCCCAGTTCCAGAGGGGCGATGGAGCGAAGCCGATATAAAGCTAGCTGGGGCAGAAGACCTTCGTTATCTACGGGGAGGATTTTTAAATCAAGGAGAAAATTTTGATGCAACTCGATTTGGTATCTCCGATCGCGAGGCGCAAGTAATTGACCCTCGTCAACGATTGCTTCTTGAACAATCACTTGCTGCTTTAGCCGATGCAGGACGACCTGATATGAATGGTTATCGAGAGTTATTCGGCGTCTTTGTTGGTACCGGTGGTGGTGATTATGTACAAAAACTTATGACAGCTGGCCATCCAGTACAACCGCAATCCCTGGGAGCGCTAATGCCGTCGAGTTCAGCAGCACGAATTTCACATATTTTTGGCTTTGAGGGTCCAGCTATGGCAGTGGATCTGGCATGCGCTTCCGGATTGGCTGCGCTCCATTTGGCAGTTAAATCCTTACTAAGTGGTGAATGTTATGCTGCGATAGTTGGAGCAGCTAGTATCCAAGCTACACCTGGTTTTGCGGTACAAATTAATCGTGCTGGACTAGCTTCTCGTTCTGGTCATCCGCTGCCATTCCAAGATGGCAGCGATGGAATTGTATTAGGAGAAGGTGCAGTCGCCATAGTTCTAAAACAACTTCAACAAGCAAGGGCGGACGGTGACCGAATTCGAGGATTAATCTTAGGGACCGGGCTTACACAGTCTAGCGGTGGTGCTGCATTAACCTCGCCATCAGCTAAAGCTCAAGCTCGTGTAATGGCTGCAGCACTTAATAGCGCGCATCTCTTACCAGAGCAAATATCAGCTGTAGAAGCCCATGGTGTTGGTTCTCAAGCTGGAGATACAACAGAAACAGCAGCCTTGGCGATGATTTTTCCAGCTGGCGGTCCTACTGTTGCTGTCGATACAGTAAAACCAATGCTAGGACATGGTTTGGAGGTATCCGGACTATCTGCTTTGTCTGTCGCAATACTTGGCATGGAGCGTGAAGGTGGGCTTCCTCGTTTGTCTAAGAAGGCTATTTTCCCAGGAACAGCTCTAGTACCTGGGGCTCCATGTCAAGCCGGGCCTGTGTTAGTTAATGGATTTTCGATGAATGGCACATGTGCTGCAGCTGTAATAGCTCCAGCGCCGGTACAATCCTTTGTTAAATCCAATAAACCAGTAAATATTAGTTTGTCGGCTGCCCTAAAAACTGACCTAGAGGATCGATTACTTAGCCTGAAAGCCTGGATTCTTGAGCATAATCCGGAACCAAGCGAAGTCAATGCCGTATTGGCAGGTGACCCTAATCGCCGTTGTAAGATAGTTTTGCGAGGAGAATCAACCAGCGAATTACTGGCATCAATTGACTCTGTTTTGTCTAATGTTCAACCAGAAAAGAATACTGGTGAGAGGATTGAAAATACCAAAATACTTCCACCATCACGCCCTCTGGGATATCCGTTCTCCAGACGTCGTTACTGGCCGAATAGTACATCTGATATTTCTCTGCCAATGGCTAAACCTGATTTAAGTTTAGGATCAGCCGATACTAATGCCATGACAAACAAAGTTCCGCTAGCGATTGTTGCAGACTGTTTAGGAATTTCAGCTGAATTGTTAGATAGTAAAGCGATTGCTCGTGAATTAGGTGTTGACAGTATCATGGCGCTTGAAATTAAATCGCAGTTAGCTAGCAAGGCTAATTTAGCGTTGGATGTTTCTGATTTATTGGGAGACAAATCGCTAACAACGATATTGTCAGCTGCTCCTTCCCTTAAGGATTCGGTGAAACTTATACCTGATCCTGCTAACGCCAATGCTCCATTCCCACTTACTGACTTACAGCTTGCTTATTTGGTAGGTCGCAGCGCTTCTGTTCCGTTGGGCGGAACTGGTTGCCACGTTTATTGGGAATTTTTATGCGATAATCCAATTGACAATACCTTACTTAGAAATGCTTGGCATCGATTAGTAAAAATTCATAGTATGTTGCGTGCTGTTTTCACTGAAGATGGTGAGCAGTTAGTGTTAGCAGAAGTGCCAATGATGCCCATAGAGCACTATGATTGGAGTGAAATGTCACGCGATCTTGCTAGCCATGCACTAGAGAAAGTTCGTGAACAAATGGCTCATGAGGTTTTTAACCCAAGCAAGTGGCCATTATTTAGAATTGTTACTAGTGAAGGTCCAGATGAACAAAGGATTCATTTTTCTATTGACTTACTGATTATTGATGTTCTCAGCCTGTTTAGGTTGCTACGCCAATGGGGAGAAATATACTTTTATCCAGAAAGTAAGCTTGTTCCACCAATGGTTAGCTTCCGCGATTATATTGAAGCATTTACGAGATTGCGTGAAAGTAGTGAGCACAATCGCGCACTCGCATACTGGCAAGAAGCTATGGCACAAATGCCAAATGGTCCTCAATTACCTAGATCTCGAGCAGATGCAGAATTATCTGGAGCACGTTTTAAGCGTCGTCGTACAAGTATTTCTGCAGAAGCTTGGAAAAGATTTCAAGATCAGTCGCGAGAGATCGGCTCCACTCCAGTATCTGCGTTAATCGCTGCTCTTGGTGCTACATTAGCCAGATGGAGTATTGAGCCATATTTTACACTAAATTTGACTGTCTATGATCGCCGACCATTGCATCCAGACATTAGCAAAGTTGTAGGAGACTTTACCTCAACTATTTTAGTGCCTACTGGGACTGATGTAGAAACTGGATTTGCTGCCTCAGCAGCTTCGGTATCGACTTTAATAGCAAGACATCTTGACCATACCTTAGTTTCGGGTGCTGAAGCTATACGCCGTTTCTCTTCCGGATCAACGAGTGCTCTTGCCTATGTTTTTACTAGCATGCTTGGCTACGAGTCTGTGATAGGAAGAGATAACAGAATAACTAAGCTTGGTCGCCTTGATTGGGGTGTCACTCAAACACCCCAAGTCTTGTTGGACGTACAAGTTTTCGAAGAAGATGGGAAGCTAATAGCGACCTGGGATAGTGTTGATGCTGCCTATCCAGATGGATTATTTGATAGTATCTTTGCTGCTTTTGCTGCAGCTATTAATTTTCTTTCCGAGCCAACAACTGATTGGCAAACCTCGACAACTGTAGCGATTGAATGCAAAGAGAGAAATCTGTATGCCGAAATTAATTCTACCGCTGAGCCAATCTGTGATGATTTGCTACACGAGCCTTTGTTACGCCAAGCACTTGCAGAACCGACAAAAATAGCGATTATGGCGCCTGAAGCAAACTGGACTTATAGCGATCTAGTCGGTAGAGCTATGGCGATAGCCGTTTGTCTTCCAGAAATGCCGGCTGATACTTTGATTGGAATAGCACTAGAAAAATCTCCCTGGCAAATTGCGGCGACTTTAGGAGTCTTGATAGCTGGAGGAGCATACTTACCATTAGATCCTTTCCTACCAGCCAAGCGTTTTCAGTATCTTGCCCTAAAAGGTGAAGTTAGAATAATATTAACTACTTCTAGATTGGCAAATGATCTTGTTGTGCCGGAAAGTGTAACGATAATATCCGTAGACAAGTTAAAGCCTGCTCAATTGCCAAATTGTTTACCACCCCGCCATCGATCTACAGCCGACTTGGCTTATGTGCTCTTTACTTCTGGATCAACCGGGGAACCAAAGGGGGTAATGATTGAACATAGAGCGGCTCTTAACACTATTTTAGATTGCAATGCTCGTTTCAAATTATCAAAGAATGATAGAATTTTAGGGCTTTCAGCGTTAAGTTTTGACTTATCTGTTTACGATATTTTTGGGCCAACATCTCTGGGAGCTACACTTGTCCTACCATCCGCTAACAGTCTGCGAAATCCAGAAGCTCTGATAGAACACATCCGTGCCTGTGGTGTAACTGTGTGGAACTCGGTACCGATGTTACTCGATATGGTCTTAGAAAGCAGACCTAAAGCAGAAGATCTCTTCTCTATACGCTTGGTATTGCTTAGTGGTGATTGGATTCCTCTTTCTTTACCAACTCTTCTAAAGGCTGTTGCTCCGCAAGCCATGCTGATTAGCCTTGGCGGAGCAACTGAAGCATCAATATGGTCGATATGTCATATAGTAAGCGAATTAAAAAATGATTGGCGTAGTATTCCATATGGCCGACCGATGCATAATCAAGGCATTCACGTGTTAGATGCAAACATGCTGCCTTGTATCGAAGGAATTGAGGGTGATTTATATATTTCTGGTCTTGGTCTTGCAAGAGGCTATTGGCGTGATCCTAAATTAACAAATAATGCTTTTATTAGGCATCCCAGTACCAAAGATCGTTTATATCGCACAGGCGATCGAGGAAAATGGCGAATGGGCGGGATTATTGAATTTCTTGGGCGACGCGACGGGCAAATAAAAATAGGCGGATTTAGAATTGAGTTAGGTGAAATAGAGTGGGCAGCTTTGCGTTGTCCAGACATCCGGTTAGCTGTAGCTCTCGTGGAAAGCAATAACAGCGCAGGACGTAAGCGGCTTATATTGTATGCTGTTCCCAAGCCAGGAATATTAATAACGCCAGAAACTTTAAGAACTCATCTAGTTGAACTATTGCCTGATTATATGATACCTAGATCAATTAAAATCGAAGAAACCTTGCCACTTACTGATAATGGGAAGATTGACCGAAAAGCCCTTACTGCGGCAATGAGCTACGATAACCAGGAAAAACAAGAAGAAATAGAGTGTATAGATGAAACTCTTTCCGCAGATAATTTGATTATCCAGATTTCCTCCATTATTGCAAATATTCTGGGAATAAGCAAGGTACCTGCTGAAGCAGTTTTTTTTGATCTTGGTGCCGATTCCATGTCAGCTGTTTTAATTAATCGTCAATTGCGATCGATGCTTGGATTTGACACAAAGATTACCGATCTCTTTGAATATCCTAGCGTAAATTTGTTAGCTAATTACTTATCTACAAAATCTACATCACATTGTAAAACTATTAACCACAGCAATAAATTAATTGAATATAAGGACTCAAAAGAAAAACTAGAAAGTAATAATCATACTACATCTAGCTCTATTGCAGCTCATCGCGCTAACATTCGGCAAGAGTTTAGACAAAACTTTCAGGCTGCTCAAAAAAAACAAGACTAGGTTTTTGGATGATTAGATATAAAATTTTCTTGCAGAAAACCTATAAAGCATAATAAATAAATGAGGATTATTATATACGATGGCTTAATAGTTAATTGACAACATCCTAAGGCAAATAGCAAACTATAGCTATAAAGCTAATCTTTGTGCATTATAAAAATTAATTCTTTGAGTAATTCTCTAATTATGAAATTGCATACAGTTTATAAAAATTAAACATGTAATTAGCTAATTACTAAAAATTAAATCAAGATTTATTGACATATAATATCACAGCGATACCAATTGTTGGCTTTGTTCAGGCAATATAAAATTTGGCAAAATAAACATAAAGGGTTTACCGGAAAAATTAATAAAGCAATTTAAATTGCAGTCCATGATGATGGCTAAAAGTATAATACTCTATGATATTTTTAATGGATCAAATTAATAATTAATTAGATTAAATTAACACTTAAGCTTCAATAAATTAAATTTATTCGTCAAATTTTTATGTGCTGAGATTATCAAGTAGATCATACTTTATTACAAGGCCATTTGTTTGTTCTTTAATAAAAAGAATTTTATCGAATGAATATTCGCAATATTAATTTATAGTTAAAGTTTTTAATCTAGTAAATTTGCTATATTATTTGCAATATGAATATGTGGCTACAAGCAAATAAGAGGTAATATAGCAAAAGAAATAATTAAAAATAATATAAGTATATGTTATAATATACACAGTGCTTCAAAGGAAGCTTCAAGAATGAAAAATATAATTGCTTGTCGTTCGCTAATTGCAAGAACAATTATACTTGAGCAAGCGTTGTCTAAATTTTTGTTGCAATAGGTCAACTAATATATTATAGTTATAGATGTTTTTGTGTATTTTAATACCAGCAAGATTCACGTTGAATTTCCTTATTGAGCAAGCTAACTCTTATTAGTATAAAATACTGGTAATACAAAATACTGTTATTTTATAATGATTAAATAATTATTGTTTTAGTAACAAAATTTTTGACATGTTATGCTGTTTCTTGTCATAATTCGCTCCTTTGTAGTTTAGTAACTAATGTTCTAAGATTTTAAAAACGGTTGACTATAAGTTTACGGATTATTAGGTCAGGTATCGTAGTGAAGGTGTTTTTATCCAAGATCATCTTACTTAATTATCTATAGTTTTTATAAGAAGATAAATATTTTGAATTTTCTTGCTGAGGAATAATTATGAACGGTAGTAATAAGTCAATTGGTTGCCCATTGATGCACGAGCGTCAATCAATTCTAGGATCAACCAACCATGACTGGTGGCCTAATCAGATCAACTTGAGAATTCTACATCAAAATCCATCAGAAGGAAATCCTCTTGGTTCTGATTTTGAATACGCAAAAGAGTTTAATAAACTTGACTACTATTCACTAAAGAATGATCTGCTTCGCCTTATGAATGATTCCCAGGATTGGTGGCCAGCAGATTACGGTCATTATGGAGGGTTATTTATTAGGATGGCCTGGCATAGTGCCGGAACTTATCGTACTGGCGACGGTCGTGGCGGGGCTTCCTCGGGTTCTCAACGCTTTGCTCCGCTTAACAGTTGGCCAGACAACAGTAATCTGGATAAAGCGCGACGACTGCTTTGGCCAATTAAACAAAAATATGGCAATAAAATATCCTGGGCAGACCTTATAATATTAACCGGTAATGTCGCATTGGAGTCCATGGGATTTAAAACTTTTGGATTTGGCGGAGGTCGCAAGGATATTTTTGAACCAAAAGATGATATTTACTGGGGTCGAGAAACCGAATGGCTAGCTAGATCTAATCAAAAAAATAGCCGATACTTAGATAATCGCCTATTAGAGCAACCTCTTGCTGCAGTGCAAATGGGGCTAATCTATGTAAACCCAGAAGGTCCTGACGGTAATCCTGATCCTCTAGCTTCTGCTAAGGATATTCGTGTAACTTTTGCACGTATGGCAATGAATGACGAAGAAACCGTTGCACTAATCGCAGGAGGTCATACATTTGGTAAATGTCACGGTGCTGGCAACCCAGCTTTAGTGGGGGCTGAGCCAGAAGGTAGTGATATCATTGAACAAGGTTTAGGGTGGAAAAACAGCTTCAAAACCGGCTTCGGCGCTTATACTACTACTTCTGGTTTAGAAGGCTCCTGGACGCCAAATCCAACTCAGTGGGATATGGGCTATTTTGATATGCTATTTGGTTACGAATGGGAGCTAAACCAAAGCCCAGCTGGTGCTAATCAATGGGCTCCTAAAAATCTCATAGAAAAAGATATGGCACCAGCTCCAGACGATCAATCAAAAAAAGTTCCGATTATGATGTCTACAGCAGACATGGCGATACGTGTTGATCCTATTTACGAAAAAATTGCACGACGCTACCACGCTAATTTAGAAGAATTTGCTGATGTTTTTGCCCGCGCGTGGTTTAAGTTAACTCATCGAGATATGGGACCACGTACCTGCTATCTTGGGCCAGAAGTTCCGAATCAGGATTTTATCTGGCAAGATCCGATTCCGAGCGTGGATTACGAATTAGTAAATAACGAGGACATTAATCATCTAAAGATGCAAATTTTGTTATCTGGAATTTATCTGCCTGACATTATCTCTACCGCATGGAATGCAGCTGCCAGCTTCCGTATTTCTGACAAACGAGGCGGAGTAAACGGTGCGCGGATTCGTTTGTATCCACAAAAAAATTGGGAAGCTAATGAGCCAATAAAGCTTTCTATTGTACTTGATAAGCTTGCAATGATTCAAAAAAAGTTTAACTATAGCCGTTCGAACGGTAAGAAGATTTCACTAGCAGATCTTATAGTGCTGGCTGGTAATGCTGCTATTGAAAGTGCTGCGCAGAAAGCAGGTTGTTATGTCGTTCTACCTTTTATACCTGGTCGTAATGATGCTACCCAGGAGCAAACTGACATTGAGAGCTTCGGACCACTTGAACCAGTTTCTGATGGCATTCGTAACTATCATCCAAAAAAGTATAGCATCTCGGACGAAGAGCTATTGGTTGATCGTGCCCAGCTTTTAGGTTTAACGGCCCCAGAAATGACTGTATTGGTTGGTGGTATGCGAGCCTTGAACGCTAACTATAAGGGTTTATCTCTAGGAGTATTTACAGACACTCCAGGCATACTTACAAATGATTTTTTTATCAACTTACTAAACATAAACACAGTATGGAATTCATCAAATAAAAATGATACTGAATTTGAAGGTCGAGATCGTGCAACCGATAAGATAAAATGGAAAGCATCTCGCGTTGATCTAATCTTTGGCTCTAATTCTCAGTTACGCGCTATTGCAGAAATATATGCTCAAGTAGATGCTAAAGAAAGGTTTATCAATGATTTTATTAAAGCCTGGACTAAAGTAATGAATGCAGATCGATTTGACGTTCTTTAATCCACTTTTGTTATCAGACTTATAATAATGTAGGATATAAGAAAAGTATGACATTGAAAAGCCTATTTGCTACTATTGTTTTAGCTATATTAATAGCATACAATAAAGCACAATATAAAAATGGATGATGAACCGCAGTTTTATTTATTACAAACAATAAATTATTTTACTTTATATCATTTCAACCAAAAGTTAAATCTTAGTGCATTGTTTAATCCTAGTTGTTAGGTAAGTCTAATCCTCCGATTAGACTACAAAAAGAGGAAAATACTTTTATTAGAAAATAAAGCTAGAAAAGCCTTACATTTACATATGCTTTATAAGTCTTTTATCCATTTAGTTTGTATTTATAGTCCAATCTTCTCTTGTGCTGCATAGAGTATTAGGGCAAATAAGAAATATCGAAAAACCGCTGTAACCCTTTCGAGCTAATTAGTAATTGATATAAGAATTTTTGACCAACCTTTTTACATTACTGTGATTTTTAGAGATTTTATAAGATAAAGCACTTGTTCAATAATCTTTTTGAACATAATTTTTAGCATGATTTTGTTTTTAGCAAACATTGTTAATCGTTAAAAATAATAAAATCTATTATATTCTGGGCTATAAGATAATTCTAAAAATATTGATAAATAACTAAATAGAAAGCTTTAGCTTGCTTTATGTAAAAGTATATCCTGATTCAAAAAAATTGTTGAAGTTTCATAGTTTAACTAGAATATTATACGATGCAGTTCAATTCAATTGATAATTATATCTAGCAATGTACATCACTTCATACACTAATCGATATATCTTTAATAGATTAATCAGTATAATAAGTTATTATTAACTTTGTTAGTTTAATAAACCAATCAAATAATATTATAGGTAATAAAATATCTTAATAAGGTAAAATAATACTTTTGCTCAATATATTGATTTTATAAAAATATCTAATACTAACTGTTTTTAGTCTTTATGATATTTTTGCATTAAAAAGTTTCATAGTAAAAAAAAATTTGCTTTATTATATTTTATATCTAAAATTGGACTCCCCTAATAGCGAATAATACTTCATGAAAGATCTAACGGATGTCTAGCTAATAAACTATGAGGTTATTTCTATATAAAGCGATAACGCCAATTATGAATTTACCAAATAACGAAATCTAATAATTAAATACGTAAATTGATATAAGATAGAACAGATGTTTTTACTTATTATTTATTAAGCAGTGGATATTAATCCTATCACTATATAAAACTAAGCAATTTTCAAAATAAAAATTTAATAATTTAAAGAACATAAATTGAGCCTTATGATTATTACTTTAAAAGCATTACATATGAAGAACCAACTGACGTTAATTAAATTTTAATAGTATAATAATAACTTATAAATTGTTATGTATTACTTTTAATTTCAATGAAATATTTTAATATATCTAAAACTTTGATGCATTTACGCATAAATTAACAGCAAAAATTACTAATTGCAATCGTTCGTTTAACAAGATATTTCTAATGAAAATGTAGCGCGGATATGCGACCACTCTAAACGTAAAATCAGTAAGATAAAATGCTTATTTTACTAGTGAATAAAAAAAAACAATTACGTTAATAATAAGCTGCTCGTAGCCGATATCTTAAAATAAAACTGATTCCAATTAAAAATCATAATATAAATAAATTTAAAGATAATAGTAAAAATTATTTACAAATAAGACAAGACTGCTTTTACGTTATAAAATACATCCTAAACAAAATATAAGGTGTTTAGTATATAGAAAAAGCTCTCGCGGAACGTTAAAACATCAGATAAAATTACATACCTTCAATTACACCAGTAATTGAAATACAGTCTTGCTGAATTACAAGGGCATATAGAGAACAATAAACTTTTGGTTCATTATTCTCTATATTAGTTAAAATAATTCCAATAATCTTATTAGATTGCCATGGACAATAAAAGCATAAAGCTTTTAATTTTTACCAAGAAAAATAAAAACTACTTACATTAGTTAACACGCACGATCAATGAGTGATTTTTAATTTAATGAAGAATTAACTACTCGTCAATTATTCTCTATACAAAATCAAATATTGCATAGGAGAAATGCATTCAATAAAAACTTAAACTTCATACCGTTCAGTAGATCTAAAAAAGTAAATAAACATAAAAACAACTAAATTGTTTTTAACCAAGAGAGTAACATAATTTGCTAAGATTATATTCAATAATATCTATCGAAGTAAAGTTCTCTAATTCAAGTAAAAATTACTTATCGCAAAAACTACATTTTGATTATTAATCTTCTTAGAGAAAGTAAATCAGGATTTAGCAAATAACCAAACGTAAAAAATACCACTTTGATAAACATTTATCTAATTAAATCAATTTGATATAGTTCCAAGCTACATATTAAGGCCGATATATTAAAAATATCGTTTCATATTATCCCCTAGTCTCCGATAAACACCAGTATAAAATAGCCATCTGACTATACATTCTGTTCTCTGCCTCGTTAAATACTAGAGATTGTGGACCATCAATCACTTCTGCTGAAACATCCTTACCACGATTTGCTGGCATACAGTGCATAAACACCGAATTAGGCTTTGCTTTAGCCATTAACGCATCATCAACACGATAAGTCGCTAATAAGTTATGACGATTAGAGTCAACATCACCCATGGAAACCCAAGTATCTGTGACTACTGCATCAGCATCAGCTACCGCTATAAAAGGATCATGATTAATATAAACTCGACCACCCTTACATTTAGCCCAATCAATCAAAGTTTGTGAAGGCATCAAATCAGGTGGGCAAGCAATATGTAAAACAAAATCAAACTGCACAGCGGCCTGAATCCAAGAAGCAGCCATATTATTACCGTCTCCAGACCACGCAATTACCTTATCTTTAATCGGCCCACAATGCTCCTCAAAAGTCATCACATCAGCCATCAGCTGACAAGGATGGCTGCGATTAGTCAACCCGTTAATTACTGGTACATTAGCATTTTCCGCAAGTTCAACAAGCGTTGACTCTAATAAAGTACGCATCATAATGCAATCTACATAGCAAGACAGAACCTTAGCAGTATCAGATAATGTTTCGCCACGTGCAAGTTGAAGATCTGAACTGTTCAACATAATTACTTCACCGCCTAAACGCTTCATGCCAGCCTCGAAGGAGACGCGTGTCCGTGTTGATGGCTTCTCAAATATTAGGGCCAATATCTTACCATCTAGCGGACGTTCTGCCAGCCCATCACCAAGCTTAAAGGTTTTCGCCCGCTCTATTATCTCACGCAAAACCGATGAATCGATCTGATTGAGATCCAGAAAGTGCCTCACTCTTCAATCATCAAATTGTCCGCCTTATCAAGTAACACGTCGGGCTAAGTCAGCACAAGCTGAATCAATCATCGAAACCGCTTCTAAAACATGATTGTCGTCAATGATCAGAGGAGGTAATACCCGCAATACGTTATCGTCAGACAGCACAGTAAGTAGCCCATTCTTACGCAAGGCGAGCTGCAGATCGCGAGAAGAAACTATACACTTCAATCCTATCAGAAAGCCTAATCCGCGAACCTCTTCTACTACACAGCGATATTTATTAACGATTTTATCAAGCTGTCTGCGTAAAAATGCTGATGTTTTAGTAGTATGTTCAAGGAAAGAAGTTTCTGAGATAATGTCAAGTACCGTCTTAGCTGCAACCATAGCCAAAGGATTACCCCCATATGTTGATCCATGTAAACCAGGTTTCATGCCAGATGCTGCCTTTTCACTTGCCATAACCGCACCAACTGGAAAACCACCGCCAAGGCCTTTAGCTGAAGCCATAATATCTGGAGTGGTACCAGACCACTCGTAAGCCCACAACTTGCCAATACGGCCCATACCGCACTGAACCTCATCAAACACTAACATTAACCCAAATTCATCAGCAATATTGCGCAATGCTTGTAGATATTCGTGCGAAGCGACAAATATACCACCTTCACCTTGAATTGGTTCCACGAGAATCGCTGCAACATCTTCAGATGCCGCTGCATCGCGCATTTCTTCCAGGTCTCCAAATGCAACATGAGTAAAGCCCTGAACGCGAGGCCCAAAACCCTCACGATATTCCTCCTTGTAAGTTGCGGACATAGTACCGAGCGTCCGGCCATGAAAAGCATTCTTACAGCAAATCACTTTGGTCCTTTGCGGCTTACCGACATGAAACTGATAACGTCTTGCAAGCTTAATAGAGCCTTCTAATGATTCAGCACCTGAGTTACAAAAAAATACAGTATCGGCAAAAGATGTAGCAATTAGCTTGTCTGCTAATTGCTCTTGCTCCGGAATCCGGTAAAGGTTGGAGACGTGGATTAATTTAGCTGCCTGATCAGAAATTACCTTAACTAAATCTGGATGTGAGTGCCCTAAAGAGTTAGTAGCAATACCACTAGCAAAGTCAAGAAATTTTCGGCCGTCAGTACTATACAAATATGGTCCTTCGCCCCACTCAAAAGCTATATTAGCACGACCATATGTTGGCATTACGCTTGTTACCACAATACTCAATACCTCATTTCTATCCATAAATATCAGTTAATCCAGCAAAAATTTGTGAAAAATATTGTACTTAAGAAACAATATTGAGATGGTCAACTTGATCTACTTATTTTTATTTATATTCAACGTTTCTATGCAATCTTTTAAAATATTTAAAAATGTTTATTAAATTAATCCAAAATACGTTATCTAGCTCAATCTAAGCATGCAAACTAACGATTACCGACGTTTTATGTATTATGTCATAAAAAAAATAAAATTTACTTAGGCACTAAGCAGCTTATTGGCTTAAGCAAAAATTAATTTTTAATATAGGATTTTAGGAAACAATCAGCATAATTTCACTATTATATCGTACTTAGTATCCCAGCAAACCTTCCTTCCGGGAAGGAAGGAATAGGCAAACATAGATAGCAGCCAAGTATATTTTAGCAAATTCAATAGAATTTGCTAAAATATACTATTAAGACAATTAATAAACAATTAGCAAATACCCCAAAATATACTTTAAATAAAACAGGGCCATATTTAGATTAATACGAAAAACAATAATTCTTACAGTTATACGATAAACCAATAAAAGTCAGTTTTAATATCCTAAGCTTGATTATTGATCATAAAAAAATAAGTCCTAAAGAAAAAATGTTTAATTTTAAACTATACATTAAGCTTATTTTGCCAAGTACTTCTCGTAACGCCAAGAAGATTATTATTGTACATACAAATATCAATTTTATAGACCAAAATATTAAAAATAATTTATTTTTTAAATAACACAGCGGTAATTATCAAAAATCTTAATCATGAGAATGATAAAAATATCATATTCTTGTTAACTAATAAAAAATAATTCACTAACTATAGTTGATTTTAAGAATACAGTATCAATTAGTATCAATAAGCATATAGAGCTGCAAAGCAATTAAAATTTGATAATCAGCTAAGATACACAACCTCAGTATTACCTATATATCACAGCTGATATTTTTAAACATCATACGAGAACAATTAAGTATACTTAACATTAAGTATACTTAACAACAAAACGCTACATATATGATTTTTTTTTGATCCTTCAATAAGCAAGCCAACAAAAATAATTGTTGATTGTACTCTTCATTACAATGAAATAAAGTAATAAAAAATACAATACATCATGAATAAAACGATCTTTGTAAATTTAGATCACTTTATATGATAATAATATCACAAAATTTATAGCAAAAGGAAAACTAGTGATTCAGAATGGAAGATAGCTTTAAAATATTCTTATTAATTAAAAACACTAATCAAAATAGTACCAAAGATTATATCTTGCTAAAGATAACAGCTATTAACTCCATTTTATATCCACCTTAGATATCAATTCCCGCATAAAGACTTAATAAATATACGTTTAATAAAAGCAAATCTATAGCTTTATTAATATAAAATGATACCCTAAAGTCTTTGCTAAGAAGATAAATAAGTGAACCGTTCTTAACATTTCAACAACCTTACAGGCTAACTTAATTTTGAAATGTTAAACTTAATTATTAAAAATAACTTATTAATTATAGTTTAACAAAACTATTACGCAATACATAAATAAGAAAACAAACTTAGCCAATAATACAAAATTCAATAAGAATATAATATCAATGATAAAATTAAAAGCTAAATGAAATAGATAACTAATAAAATATAACTATGAAAGTTAATACAAGATTAATTTAAAAATTAAGGCTATATATTTAACACCATAAATTAACAATAATAAAAATTGATTGAATTAACCTTAATTTCGTCTAAAGTAATTCCTAATTATTTTTTACGTTAAGGAAACAAGCGCTGTAGACTCCACGGACAACTTTCTGCTTCACGTGTAAAGACAAAGCGATCGTGCAAGCGAAACTCTTTATCTCGCCAGAATTCAATACGTCTTGGCGACAAAAGATATCCTGACCAGTATGGAGGACGAGGTACTGATGTTTTAGAATATTTGTTATCAAAATAATCAACAGCTTGCATTAGGATAGCGCGATCAGCCAAGGGACGAGACTGTTTAGAAGCCCAAGCGGCTATTTTACTATTTCGAGGACGGCTTGCGTAATACTCATCAGCCTCAGCCATAGTTACCGGAACAACTGTCCCCTCAAAACGCACCTGGCTACGAATGGATCTCCAATAAAATAATAAGGCAGCAAATGGATTTATCGCAAGCTCTAAACCTTTCTGGCTTTTCGTATTGGTATAAAAAACAATACCATTTTCGTTATACTTCTTCATTAGCACAATTCTAGCTGACGGCCGACCTCTAGAATCAGCGGTAGCGAGTGTCATAGCACTAACATCATCTTCAAACTCGCTAGCCTCTGCTAACCAAACTCGAAATTGTTCGAATGGACTATCGGTGCGTGGTTCAAAAACAGTATTTTCTACACTCATTAGATTTTCACCTAGTTTCTCATTGGGTAATCCAGTATAAAACAATATACTAAATTATTATTTCTGGGTTCAAAACGCAAATTGCAGGTTAAATATAAACTACATTACTAGTCTATATAAACTACATTACTAGTCTATAGAATATTAATTTATATTATATTAATTTCATTAAAAACTCGCGCTAATAACTTCTTAGCGCAAACAGCAACATACTAGAACCTTCTAAGCGTAAATTTATTATGATACTTAAGTATCAAATATACTAAAATTAATTTCTACCATAAATTATTGTGTTTTATCTTTAATAACACCTTTAGTGTTATGATATAATCTTAGTCATGCAAATAAGTTTAGCTTTGCTAGAGAAAATTACGCATCCAAGGTTCAAAGAAAAATTTTTTCTGTATTTGAACAATTAAGGATCTAGCTATTGTATTGAAAATAACTTATGCTCAACGGAGAGCATCTAGAGGGCTGTTGCATAATATCTCAGCCATTCAGTAATGGGAACAATAGCACTTATTTACCAAACACCTGATTTTTACTATCACGAATAAGCAATCAATTAATCGAGTTGCTTGTAAAAAAAACTAAAGCATGCAACGACTAAACGTTTTATATTCGTATTCCACAACACTCGTCAGATATATAATCAAAAAAATATTATCATATAGCCAAATAAAACAACAAACTTTGGGTAAAGCCAGTCATAGCAAAGATTATAATTACATCCCTTCTGCTATTTAGCTAACCCAATTTTTCTATCATCGTCAACAAAAAATCATAAGAAATATAATTTCTAGCCAAAAGAGCAACGAAAATAAATTAGTTATCGTCTGGCTTAGGGTAAAATTGATGACCCCTACGGGATTCGAACCCGTGTTGCCGCCGTGAAAGGGCAGTGTCCTAGACCTCTAGACGAAGGGGTCAGCGCGGCAATAGCTAAACAAATAAACATATGTGCTGCTATTCTCACAATCAATCCACGCAGACAATCAATTTTTCTTCTTTTTTAATTACTAGCTTAAAGAACATCAAAAATTATTTACGAACTACCAACGATAAGCAAAATCAACTACAATATTCAAGTGGGATAAATTACCTTATACTCTTTTACTGCTGTAATCACCTAATTTAATCCATTAATCATCAATGTATAATAAATTTTTAAAGACATTTAAACGTATCTTCAGAGATTTAATCAAGTTAAACACTTACATTTGCTTTTATGGAATAACAAATAGCAAAAATTTTTTGATTAAATAACTGGCTAATTATTTAACTCTGAAGTTAAAAGTTAGATAATCTCAATTCTATTATTCGTAAGTATAATCAAATTTTTTTTGTAATTATATCTTTGTTCAGATAGCGCGATAGCCAATAAAGCTATCATTGGAATTAACTTACTTCCTAAGTAGATGGATTATATTCAATACGATGAAAATCTACAATCGTTTACTGAAAATAAATTAATTAATCTCTAACAGTAAAGAACAAGCCATTTTACTTAGTTTTTAAGATACTAATGGTGAGCACGGCTGGATTTGAACCAGCGACCTCTACGATGTCAACGTAGCGCTCTCCCTCTGAGCTACGCGCCCACTTTCAAGCTTGTAGCATACTTAATTAAATAATTCATTAAACTTTTTCGCTTATTAATTATAATTTTTTATATTTAGGTGATCGATAAGAGATTTTTTATAAAATCAAATCGCTAAAAGTTAAAATCACGCAAGAATATACCAGGAATACTAACGCCATTCTAAATAAAAAATTAAGTAATATCATTTGCCAACATTATGTAAATAATATCTTAATTAAAATAAGTTTTGCCTAATGAATAAATAAGATGCTGTACTATGATTTACTGCTTAACAAGCATAGTTATAAAACTGCAGTTATTGTGACTGCTTTTAATCTAGCAAGTTATATTAATTGCTCATGCGCGTTGCACAGTAATTCATTACTGTAGCTGATTAGATGCTAAGCTATAAAAAATGCTTATTAATGTCTACGTTTGTTGAATAAAAATTATATGATATTTTACTCGAAGTAAAAATTCTTTAAGGCACTTCTAAGTTGTTAAGCAGAATCATAGACTAATTTAACCTGAGGTTATAAATAACTATCGACTACAATTTAAGAGATGATAATTACTGAGGTAATTATTCTCAATATATTAAAAATTAGTACTATTTTGCCATAGCGGAATGTCTCATTCGAATTTTATTAATGGATAAAAATTTCAATAACGACCTACAACCTGATAAAACTACTAATTACCATATCGAACACTTATCCACAACATTTAAGACCTCACATAACTTTTGATTAAAACATAGAAAATGTAACTAAAATATATCAATTAAAGGTTAGTAGAAAAAATTTTTAGAATATGTGCTCGTAACAAGAGCATATTGTATTTGTTAATTAAGATTGTATTATTTGGAATACGCAGCATATTTAAAGAATAACAAGCATAGGCTTATGCCAAAAACTAGAACGAGACATATCATCTAATTTATTAAAAAACCTAAATATTGCTATGCTCATAGTAATAACAAAGATTTTTCTTTGTTGATGATTTAACAAAATTGAAGATTAAAGCTAATAAATATTAGCTTCTAACAAATCAATTTAACAAAAAACAAACTTGCTGTATAAATAAAAAAAATTATAACTTTAAATTATATAAATTATAACTTTAAATTATATAAAAACCAATTCTAGGCAGTCTAACAAGCAATTTTAAAGAAAAAACGATTGATTAAAGCAATATCTAAAAATACAGCAATAGAAATTAACTTTAGGCTATAATTAATTAATGCTTTATAATTATTTATCGTATAACTGATATATTTTAGCTAATTATTTATCGTATAACTGATATATTTTAGCAAAAATTTAACTTGTACAATTTTGCTATACTGATTTAAAAAATACCACAGTCTATAATTTGAGATTTAAGTGGCTTTTTATCTACACCTTAAAATAATCAAGTATTGCATAACTTAATGCAAAATACTAAGAATCTTATCTGTGTAACCCTGCTCCTACCTTAAGAAGATTACTGAAAATCTTCAATCAAAAAGGATATACCAAACAGGTTAAATCAATTGTTTTGAAAATAAAAGCTAAACTAAAAAACTATTTGGCCATTTGAATTCTCTTAGGTTTCTTGTCTCATTAAAAATATATTTAGTAGAATAATACAATAATAAATTAAAAATATTAAATAATAAATTTATAATATATTAATCGTTATAATTTTAAATTATTAATATAGATAAATATATCTAAGGCAAATAAAGATGAAACTAGATATTGAATACTTTATTAAAAAATGGCATACCGCATCAATTACTAGCTTTATTAAGCTTAGTAGCAATTATTTAATTAGTATATTTGTTGTGATCTTACTTTACTACTTAATAGGCGCTTGTGTAATAAACGATATCGAAGATGATATTGAATTTAGTTCGATCAACCAAACAAAAGGTGGTAGTTACGCGGTAAGTGCAACTGTTACTCTAATAAATCGCGAAGTCGATACTCATTTCTGGACGCCTAACGACCCATTTTTCTACCCTTCAGCCCTGCTTGACAATATGTTAAATTATCAGCAAGGCATTATTTATGCACTATCTCGCTTTACTATAGAAATGGCCGAACAAATCGGCCGTACCCGCGGCTCATCAGAAGTAGATGCGGATCTTGATAAAGCTGCTGGTCTACTAAAATACCCAGGTAACGTATGGATCTTTGATTTATCTACGTCATTTTTACCAACCCCACCATCAGAAACGCAATACCGTGCAGCATCTAAAGCTCTAAGATCATACAATTCTCGACTTGCAAGCAGCAAAGCCATTTTCGAACGACGTTCGGACAATTTAATATCAACCTTGGACAGAATAGCTGGAGACTTAGGCTCAGCTTCGGCTACATCGGATAAATATATAACTAATTCGCATCCATTATTGGTAGATACAAAAGTCGACGATATATTCTACGGAGTGAAAGGAAGACTACACGGATACTATGTATTATTGCATGAGCTTGGGAGAGACTTCAATAAAGTAATTAATGATCGACAACTAATGCCCGCTTGGGAGCAAATGATGAAATCACTTAATCAAGCAAGCATTCTACGCCCAATAGTAGTAATGAATAATAGTCCAGATAGTATATATTTCCCCAACCATCTAGCAGTACAGGGTTTTTACCTTTTGCGTGCCAGAACGCAACTACGCGAGATTACTAATATACTTATGAAATAATAATTAGCATCTTGTATTTAAATCCAAAAGTATCACTCTGATATACCATTTTGTTAAAGATTAGAGTCTTTAACAAAAAAAATTATACAAAAATCGATTTTTAATGATCTTAACTTGCTCATAATGTTTAGTCATTATATAAGTAAAAATAAGTTAACAATCTTTAAAAAGGAGATTTTTGCTAGTTTTAGTACAATAAATATTAACAATACTTATAGCTACTAGCTTTTTGTATATAATGAAAATAATAAGTTAACTGCCTTTTAAATTATTTAAAATATTAATTTTTTTGATATCAAAATTGATAATAACTTATCATTAATTAAATAAAAATTTAATTTTATTTACCCGATGTTCAGTAGAACATACGAAAATCATATTTTTAAAATTGTTAATAGATTTTCTAAAGCAATTGTAGCGGAATAAAAGAAATCAACATGTAAGTTTATTACTTTTAATAATTAACAAATACACTTTTGTACAAAATATTATCTAAAATATTATTATAAATACATTAATAAATTATTAGTTCACACAATACCAGGCTATCTTATAGTTGTTTATTATTGTCTTAAGTTAGTAATCATAAACACCAAAGTGATATAACTAAAAATAGATTTTTGTAAAAATTATTGGTTATTTGTAGTTGTATTCTACAAGTAATGCTTTTAGCCTTTTTTATTAAAGTGCTTGATTAGTTGCTATTGATTAGCTTATTGCTATAATTTTATAATTCTATTCTTTGTACACAAATAAATTAAATGATTATTAGGATAGTGAAATACTTTAAGAGGTATTGGTTTTTGATTGTATTTCAAAGAAATAGCAGCCTTTTCGGCAACCAAAGGTTTACGATCGACATAAGTTCAAAATGCTGATTGGATAAAAATGAAAATAGTATTTTACTAATGCTAGGTATGTTTAATAATTTAAGAAAGTTGTTTGTAGATGATATAGTTTAAATCTTATAGTAAAATTTTTATGCGAAATTATAAATTAATAATTATGACTAATCGCCTAGATTAAAATGTGATACAAACTTCAAAGTAAAACTTCAAAATTAGATAGTTAGTGTAATATTAAAAATTAGCTAATCGATTTTAATAATTCCCAAGAATATATCAAATTTCTTACTTTTTGGGCTAACAGAATAGTAATCTTGTTTATTTTTACTAAAATAGATGTTCGCAAATAAAGGTTACACGAAATTTGCGTTAATTTCAAAGGATATTAACAAATTACTACAATTTATCGAGTATCTCTGATAGAGAGAGTCTTACTCTTCGTTTATACTACTAAATTAAGACAGTATGTTTAATAAAACCATCATTTTTTACTTAATTTTTAATTAAAGCTACCATTGTTATTGTATTAGAACTATACTGAATTAACATTACGGATAACATAATAGATAATGCAATTTGCATATATAATTTACATTAAGAAGTAAAAATTTTAAAATAACCGAAGGGAGAGTTTTGTTATTACTCACTTAATCACAATAGAACTCCCAAACCTTCTTTAATTCACATGCATGAAATATTGCTGCTTCCTTCCCCTGCTCAGGACCACAATACACACCCAACTTAGTTAACTGCCGAAAAAATCCTGGTGCGGGCAATTTATTACGAGTTTTAGAAATAACAATAGCTGCAAGCAATGGTCGATTGCGTGCAACATCCTGTTCCATTATTAACTCCAAAGCTGTACAAGTTTTGTGAATAAAACATGGTCCAGCAACCTTAGCAGAACGAGCAAGATCGGCATATGTAATAATACTTTTAGATCGTGCCAGATCTTCAAGTATTACGCACAACAGAGAAGCAGTCAGTTTTTTATTCATTTAACAACAACATTCTCTGTAAAGAAATATTACATTATTTGCAATCAAGATCATTAAATCACTTAATCATTCTAGCAGTGTATTTTCTTAGTGTTCTTTCTCGAAAAGAATATAAAATGAAGCAAACCAATAATTTAGTTATCGTTTTTTCTAAGCATAATCACTACTTTTGATTTATTTTACTACTTTTGTAGTAAAATTGTTAAATAGTTTAAACGGTGAGATTTTAAATAAAGAATAAAACATTACAAAAATTTACATTTACTAATGATCACCATTAAAAAGGCATATTGTATAGTTGAAGTTTAGCATTTTAGTAAGAAAAATACTTATGCTGCCAGTGCATCAAGCAAGCAATACAGTTCGTTATCAGATTAACAGATAAAGAACTTTTAAATTACGGATAAAGTTATTTACCTTAACGTAATCAATAACAAAGAAAATAACATAGGCACATCAATATATCTTACCCCACAGCAATAGCCTGATACTTGTAGTAAGTAATTAGCAAAATATTACTTACTACAAGTATCAACTAAATAAAACTTAGCTAATTATAAATTATTAAAATAAAATAGAATATATCTAGTCATATAATCCTGCCTACAATTTATCCTATTAACCTATAAATGATCATAATTAATTTAAGTAACAAAAGCAAAATATATTATGAATTTACTGATAGTAAAGTATGCTGAAGTGATTAACAGTAATATTTAATAGTAAATCATTTTAATTCTGATAACGACTAGCTCTTGTGGATAAATACATTTAGCTAATTATATAGCTAATAAATTTCATAAAAATTCTATGTATTAGTATTCCCAAAACATTAAAATTAACACAATCAATTTTATAAACTTAAAGCTATTTGGCTTGTTATGCAGTCAATATAATATACTTGTTATCTAGTAATGGATGAGTAAAAAATACTACTATTGTATTAAATATAATTATACAAGCTATCGTTTAACAATAAAAGCATTAGCTACTGGGAAATCGCTGTTTCTGTTATGCACAATTCAGCGACTTTTTCTATAGCAGAAATTAAAAAATTTCAACAAAAACAATTTATCTCAATAAAAATTAAAGTTTTAAGCGCATTCAACGACGATGTATACTAACATATTTAGAGAACTAAATAAATTGGCTTAGTAATCAAATCAATGTAAAACTAACTTTCATTAGAGTATGTCTACTTACTTCTCAGTGAAATAACACCTACAATAAATGTCCTGAGCGCTTAGCCTTGGTTTTTAAATAGCGCTCGTTGTGGCTGTTAGAAGCAAAAATGTGAGGCATTCGTTCTACTACCTTCACGCCACAGGCAGCGAGTTGATCAACTTTAGATGGATTATTAGTCATCAAACGAACTCTATCAATTCCAAGTTGGCGTAACATTTCGGCAGCTGGAAAATAAACCCTTTCATCATCGTCAAAGCCCAATGTAGTATTAGCTTCTACCGTATCAGCTCCAAGGTCCTGCAAAGTATAAGCTCGCAGCTTATTAATCAAGCCAATATCTCGTCCCTCCTGAGCTAGATAGAGCAGTACACCTCCACCAGCATTCGCTATTTCACGAATAGCACCACGAAGTTGCTCTCCACAATCGCAACGAAGACTACCCAGTAAATCTCCGGTTAAACAAGCAGAATGAATACGTATCATGATCGGATTAGCATTGTTGCCTTGCTTCCCGATACGAATCGCAACATGCTCGGTCCCGCCATCCATCGGACGAAAAGCAATTACTTCACAATGCTCAGCATCAGCCATTGGTACCTTAGCTGATGCTGCACGTATTAGTCTATGAGAAGTGGTTGCAGCAAAACGCTCAATTTCTATAGCATCAACTACCAGTAGTGTCAGCTCACGAGCCCAAGCGGTAATAGTCGAAGCTGAAATACCATGCACTGAAGCAACTAATGCGCTGGGAAGTAACCGAGATAACTTTACTAGTTTTACCGCAGCAGTCGCTGGCGTATCAGCTCTTTCAGGTAAGGCGGTAAGACCAGATGGAATACCGGCATTCCTTGTGGGATCTGCAAGGTCCAAGACAGCATCCACATCAAGATCATTAGCCATAGCTACTGAAACAGCTGGTGCTTCAGTAGCAGAACCAAGAACTGCTGCCGCCCGATTTCGTGTTAGTACAACCCGCGGCTCAGAGCCTGCTATAACAGACATCTGACTCATAAGTTCCCGTGTAGCCATCTCACTACCAGCAGCTACCGCTAGACGATCAAGATCGCGACTAGCACGAATAGCTACTAATCCACCACGTCGTAATTCGGCGATAGCGCGATCAACGGCTATTTGGCCTGTTGCTCGTATAAAAGGCCGAGCGGAAGTATTAAATTCAATAGATGAATTATTAACAGTAGTTGTATCTCTTGCTTGATGATAAGGATTAGTTAACATAGATGATACATTGATTGCAGCTCTCCTAGCGAGAGAAAATAAAAATAGTACTATAGTTTTACTAAGAGCGTATTGATATAATTAAATCAAGCTCTAAGAGTAATTATGCCTAACAGATTTTATATACTGCTATATAAAATCTGTTAGGCATAATTACTGAAGGACAGATCTGTATTAATTACATCTATGCTTCCATAAGTAGTATATATATATTAGCTTTGCTGATACATTATTAGTTGCGCAAGCTACAATAAAATTATACATTTATCTCTATTAATTTACTATTCTTAATCAAATTAAGAAGCATTTTAGATCTTGATGCAAAACAAATATTAGTTAAGAAAAAGCTCACTTTACATTAATTTGCTAGAAGACTAAATTGTTGCTAGCTAAATTAATAATATTAATCTTACTGTTAAGTATATTTAAAGTAAGTTTTTTTCGGGGGTTTAAAGTTAGATAATGATAATTTGTTACTTTGAAGCTTCGGGTAGCCATAGGCTAAATTCAAAAACTCGGAGATTAGAATGACATCCCCCAGAGTTGGTATTATAATGGGCAGTCAATCAGACTGGTCAACCATGCAGCATACATGTAAAATATTAAATGATCTAAAAATCTCTTATGAAACTAGGATCATTTCCGCTCACCGCACCCCTAAACGTATGGTTGAATATGCTGAGACAGCTAAAGATAGGGGATTACAAGTGATCGTTGCCTTTGCTGGCGGAGCTGCACACCTACCTGGCATGGTAGCCTCTATGACAACCTTGCCAGTACTAGGAGTGCCAGTAGAAAGTAATATTTTGTCCGGTTGGGATAGTTTATTGTCAATCGTACAGATGCCTAGCGGTATTCCGGTTGGAACCTTAGCAATTGGAAAAGCAGGAGCAATTAATGCTGGCCTGATGGCTACTTCTATCATTGCATTGTCCGACCCTAAGGCTGATATCGCTTTAACGAGCTGGCGCAAAGCTTGCACTGATTTAGTTGCCGAATTTCCTCCGATAGAAGATTGTAAATCATGACTACTGATCCTTTCCCAACAAATGCAATAATAGGTATTTTAGGTGGCGGGCAGCTTGGGCGTATGACAGCGCTTGCCGCCGCTTCACTTGGCTACATTTGCCATATCTACGATCCGTGTGCTGAAGACAGTCCAGCAGCTCAGGTATCATTTGCAGCAACATCAGCTGCCTGGGATGATTGGGCGGCACTAGATGCTTTCGCAAAATCCGTGGATGTAGTCACTTTTGAATTTGAAAACGTACCTTATGCTACTGTTGAATACTTGATAAAACAAGTTATTGTACGCCCCAGCCCAAAAACACTAGCAATTACAGGTCACCGAATTCTAGAAAAGAAATTTGCCCGTGATAATGGACTAGAAACCGTAAGATTTTTAGGAGTAAAATCGCTAGATGAATTGATTTACGGTTTAACAGTAGTTGGTTTACCTGCCCTATTAAAAACTTGCCAGTTTGGTTATGACGGCAAAAGTCAAATACGCATTGACTCGAATTCCATATTGACCACAGCCTGGAAAGATTTGAATGACAACGATGCTATCTTAGAGAGGGAAGTTGAATTTGGTATTGAAATTTCAGTTATAGCCGCACGCAGCATAAATGGCAATATTGCGTGTTTCCCTGTAACTGAAAATAACCATAAAAATAGCATTCTTCATCGCTCAGTGGTACCTGCTAAGATTTCTCAAGCAATTGCCCAAAAAGCCAACAAGGCAGCTGAAACTCTCATCGCTGCTCTAAACATCGTAGGATTATTAACAGTAGAAATGTTTGTAACCAATTGCGGTAAAATTTTAGTTAATGAACTTGCACCTCGGCCACACAACTCAGGCCACTGGACTATGGATGGTTGTGCCACCTCTCAATTTGAACAGTTTGTACGCGCAGTTGTCGGCTTACCACTAGGCTCAACCGATGTGTTAGTAGCAACTGAGATGATCAACTTAATTGGCGACGATATTAAACAAACCGCGAGTTACCTACTGGATCCTTTTGCTCATGTACATCTATATGGTAAAAAAGAAATTCGTCCAGGCCGCAAGATGGGGCATGTTAATAGAAGACTAGATACTATTCCAAGATAAATTAAGTATTAGCTGAATAATTTCACAGATCAGTAAATATTTTGCTATGCTTTTCAGCAGATATTTTTCATTATTATCTTAACTGTTATCATTTACGTTTGGTTTTACAATTACCCACAAACGAACAATATTCCTTCTAAACTAGAAGTCTAACTTACAGTTATTCTTTCAGTAACTTCAATAAATTTTGTTTGTAAGTATTTTCTTTTAATTTCTCGCGAAAACAAAGCGCAAGCATAATTTATTTATGCATTAAATCTTTTAGATCCAATGCTATCTCTTGCATCTAATCATCAATCGAATCATCTAACTTGCGTAACAATTATTAAGAATGAAATAACTATAGACAGCTCTTAATCATTGCTTGAAATTCTCTTTCAGAAGAATTTGTAAATTGCTTGATAATAACTCTCATTATTGAGAATAGATCATTTGAATATATGGTATGCTCTATAGTAATTTGTTCATTAGTAATGATTGAACAAACTATTTAGATGATTCTATACGATCAAGCCAAATCTGCTCCTTTATTGCTGCGAGGTCAATTTTATTATCATTTGCTACCTCTTCAATACGTTTCATCAAAGTGGCGAGCCAATTAGTGTCTAGTGGAGTATCAGCAACCAATAATAACCACTGGCGTAGTGCAGAACTAGCATCGCCTGCTTGTAACGCTGCTAAGGCTAAATAATATCTGGCTCGTGAATCACTTGGAACAATCTTTAGTATATGTTGAAAAATTTTATAAGTTTCAGCACTAACAATCCCATGGTTAATGCGAATCATAGTTTCAGCCAGTTCACCCATTGCCTCAGATCCGCCACCAAGTTTAATAGCTTGACGAAAGGCAACAGTGGCTTGTTTAAAATCTCCAAGCTCCAGCCAGACTCTGCCAAGTAACATCCAACTATCCAGATCGTTCGACTCAAAGCTAAGCCGGTTTTCCAGATTATGAGCCATCGCGACGATACTACGCTGGCTTTGAGCAAGTTTAACTATATCAGCGCCTATCTCTTTTGATCGAATCGATAGCGGTAAATCAGGCATATAAGGATTACCGATACTCAGATATATTAAGCTGGTTGTCAATGGTAAGAACAAGACAATCGATAAAGCAACTACAAAGTTGTATCGCATATTAGAAGATTGTTGAACAAAATTATCTGTTAAATTAATTGCATTCAGCATACACTGCTTTAGCTCTATCCGATTAGCATTAGCTTCCTCCTTGCTAATAAGCTCGCAAGCAAGATCATTCTCTATTTCAGCCAATTGATTGTTCAATACAGCTAGCTCACAGGCTGTTCTCGGAACCGGTGCAGTATGCTGGCGCAACAATGGAATAATTAGGACAAGCACTACGATAGATATTAAAATACCAGCAGCCACCCAAAACGTCATTATCATCTCCTAGTATGTTCGTGCTTGCCTAAAAATGCTACCAAACGTATTCGCTCCTCTGCAGTCAGAGGTACGGGTGCAACTGATTTCTGGCGTCGAGAAAAAGAAAAAATTAATATTACAACACCCAGACTAAACAAACCAGCAGGGCCATACCAGAGTAATAAAGTACTAACTTTCTTCGGTGGTTTTAAAAGAATGAATTGACCATAGCGATCAACTAGAAATTCAAACACTTGCTCAGCACTTTCTCCAGCCATCAGTCGTTCGCGTATTAGTAAACGCAAATCGTGAGCTAATTCAGAATCACTGTCGTCAATCGACTGATTCTGACAGACAGGGCAACGAACATTAGCACTAATTATACGAGCACTAGCCTCAAGAATAGGATCGTCAAGCATTTCGTTAGGTTCTACAGCAAATAATGGCTCACTGTTAACCAACAGAAAGTATACAATAATTATCAGAATCATTGCCCTAGCTTATTTAGCAAAGGTACCAAAATATTTTTAATCATCTCATTAGTTAATGCACCGACGTGGCGATAGCGAATAAATCCTTTACTATCAATTATATAAGTTTCAGGCAGACCATAAACGCCAAATTCAAGGCCAATACGACCATCGCGATCTAGACCTACCATTTTATATGGGTTTCCAAAACTAGACAAAAATCGACGTATCGCCTCCGTATCATCCTTGTATGCTAGACCGTAAATGATTATGCCATCGCTGGCAATAGTTCTAAGTTCTGTAATCTCAATACGACAAGGTATGCACCAAGAGGCAAAAAAATTCACTATCGCTGGTTTACCAATCAAATTAGCTGATCTTACTCGGGGAGCTTTAGGATCTAATCCAGGCAAATCAAAAACAGGAACTTGCTTGTTCAATAATGCTGACGGCAACTCTTCTGGGTTGTGATCTTCCAAAATTGGCCATACCAAGGCAAATAGTAAAATAATAGCTCCAAGTAATGGTATAATCGAAAGAAAACGATACACTGAATCAGCGATCTCCTCCAATGGTTAACGCCATCACCCGATTATAGCGCGTTACCTAAAGAGCAATACGTAAACGAGCATCGAGAAATGACAACAAGCCTCCCACAGACATTAGAGCGGTTCCAATCCAAATCCAAACCACAAGAGCATTGTAATAGATTCTTATAGTCCACTTATCTTGCGCAACCGCCTCTCCTAAAACAGTATAAATATCACCAGAAGGTCGAACACTAAGCCCAACTTCAGTAGTTTGTTGACCTTCTACCGGGAAAAATCTACGTTCTGATTCAATCACTTGTCCATTTTCCATAACAAATTTACCCACATATGCATCGTAATTAATGCCCAATTGCTTAGTAACACTTTGAAAAGTTAAAGTATGTCCAGCAATTTTTATCTTATCTCCAGGGGAAGCATATCGCACAACTTCTGTGCTATAAAGGTTATCACCGACAGCACCAAAAATAAACACCGCCAATCCAAAATGAGCGATGGACATCCCGTAGGCCGAACGCGGTAATAAACGTGCACGAGATAAAGACGCAAAAAGTGATACTCGAAATAAACGCACGCGTTTAGCCCATTCAGTTAACACAGCTAACATTAGCCAAACTGCTAATGCCATGCCAAACACCGCACCGATTGGCGCGCCGAGAAGACATACAAATACCACAACTAAACAAACTGTTGCAAAAATTAGATTATGTAATGCACTTACTAAATTATTGCGTTTCCATGCCAAGAATGGGCCAACACCTACAGCAAAAATTAACGGCACCATAAGAGGAACAAAAGTAGCCTCAAAAAATGGTGGACCGACGGAAATTTTCTCATCAGAGATACTTTCCAAAAACAAAGGATAAATGGTTCCTATTAATACAGTTCCTGCTCCAGTGACTGTAAAAAGGTTGTTTATGACCAAAGCACCTTCACGACTAATGAGGAGAAAAGTTCCACTACTCTCTATCTTGGGTGCTCGCCAAGCATAAAGGGATAAAGAACCAACAATTGCAATTGAAAGTAGAACAAGTATGAACATACCGCGCTGAGAATCAGCAGCAAAGGAGTGTACACTTGTCAATACACCTGAACGCACTAAGAAGGTACCGAGTAATGAAAAGGCAAAAGCAACTAACGCCAACAAAATAGTCCAGCGTTTAAGAGCGTTTCGCTTTTCCACCACAACTACCGAGTGCAACAAAGCGGTAGCTGCCAGCCAAGGCATAAAACTAGCATTTTCAACTGGATCCCAAAACCACCATCCTCCCCAGCCAAGTTCGTAATAAGACCAAATAGAGCCAAGCGTGATACCCGCAGTCAACGCGACCCAAGCGGCTAAAATCCATGGACGCACCCAGCGTGCCCATAATTGACTAACACGACCTTCTAAAAGAGCGGCTACAGCAAAAGAAAATGTAGTTGAAAGACCAACATAGCCTAAATAGAGTATAGGTGGATGTAAGGCAAGACCAATATCCTGCAGCAAAGGATTTAGCCCACGCCCATCTATTGGAGCTGGAATCAATCTAGCAAACGGATTAGAAGTAAATATTATAAATGTTAAAAAACTAGCGCCAATTAAACCTTGTACCGCTATGGCTCGTGCCCGTAAAATTTCCGGCAAATTACCTCCAAAAATCGCCACAGAAGCGCCAAAAAAAGATAGAATTAGCACCCAAAGCAACATAGATCCCTCATGATTTCCCCACACACCTGAAACTTTATAAAGCATAGGTTTTAGAAAACTAGAGTTATAAGCTACATTCGCTACAGAGAAATCCGAAGTTACAAATGCATTAATCAATGCTCCAAAGGATAGTACTAGTGCGGTAAATTGAACAATAGCGGCTGGGCAAGCAAAAGATATCAATCTAGCCTGCTGACAAGCCGTACCATAGAGAGGAATTATCGTCTGAAATACTGATACAACCAAAGCTATGATAAGCGCCATGTGGCCAAGTTCCACAATCAAAAACTATTCCTCCGTCTTTAATTGTTTTTTATTGTATATGCTTTTACTAAATATATCTTAATATATTTTTATTTATTCATAGCACTAGCTAAATTTCTAGGCATATAATTCTCGTCGTGCTTAGCTAATACTTCATCCGCCTGGAATACAGCATTCTGCAAATATCCCTGCGCTACTACGCCTTGACCCTCACGAAATAAATCAGGTAAAATGCCTATATAGCGAATAGTTACAGTAGTATTGCCATCCGTTATCTTAAAGCGTATCTCTGCATCAGCAGGACCGCGTTTTGTAGAACCATCCTCTACCAGCCCGCCAACACGAATACGCCTTTCTGGATTAACCTGCTTCGATTGGAGTTCAGTTGGAGTAAAAAAGAAAACAACGCTATCTTCAAATGCAATAAGCACTAGAGCAACTGCAGTACCGATAAAAGCAAGAAAGCCAATTAGCATCCCTAATCGATAATTCTTACTTATCATCTTATTTTTCCGTAATGTCTATTGAAACAGGTTCGATATCAGATCTATTTTGGCACATGCAAATCAAATCAGCCTCATAACGACGAGTAATACTCCAAGAGTTTATCAGAAGACCTACCAATATGAGCATTGCTATACCGTAAGAAGGCCAAACATAGGCAGCATACCCACCCATAGAGAAGTACTCCATTATCGATTCTCCTAGATCGTATAATACAATTTGTATATCGGTAAAATACATTTAGAGCATTATAAACTAAAGGAACTGTATTTAAATGCGCGATAAAGATTTATCTTAAGTATCATCTAGCGCCCAGCACAAAAGCGAATGTATTTTGGTTATCTAGAAGCTGCAGCAATTCTCATCTGACGTAAAAGTCGACCAGCGTATAACCCACGCAAGCGTAGGATCATCATCACCACAAACAACGAAAAATATGCGCACCCCATTAGCAATAATGGCAGCAACATTTCAGGCACTATTGAAGGTCCACGGATACGCCACAAGCTAGAAGACTGGTGCAGAGTGTTCCACCAATCGACAGAAAATTTAATGATTGGCAGATTAATAGCACCAACCAGCGCTAAGACTGCACCTGCTCGTCCACCTCGATCGGGATCTTCAAAGGCATTAGCCAGAGCTATATAGCCTAGATAAAGGAAAAACAAGATTAACACAGAAGTTAAACGAGCATCCCATACCCAACCAGTTCCCCATACTGGTTGCCCCCAGAAGGAGCCGGTAACCAGAACGATTAACGTAAAACCTGCACCGATTGGTGCAGCCGCACGAGCAGCAAGATTCGCTAACGGCTGATTGTAAATAAGAAAAACAGCGCTTGCCATTGCCATCGTTAAGTAACAAATCATTGCACCCCATGCAGCTGGTACGTGCACGTACATAATTCTCACTGTATCACCCTGCTGATAATCTGCTGGGCTTTCAATTAAAGCGTAGTACAAGCCCACAGGAAACATCCCCGCAGATACTACACAAAATATAGGCAAAATTGCGTTAGCAATACAGAAAAAGCGATTCATATTGCTAATATGGTGCATAATAGACTCCTAATATCACACTTATTTTAAATGGCATCATTATACTACAGCCTAAATAGTCATATTGATATTTTATAGTCAATTCAGATAATTACAATGTAAATACATAATTGTAGGGCATAAATGATTCATAATATACTAAATATTCAATTTAGATATTGAGCAGAGTAGTCAATTACAGCTTAACGTGAATTATGATTTTCTTAAAAAGGATTTTAAGCAGACCAATACACTTTAAAAAATTAAAATTAACTTCGATAAATTAACAATAATCTTTTTAAGCTATCATGTATTGATAATGTACTCGAGGTTGCTGCTATCGTAAGTCAGCATAGGGCTAATTGATCATAGCGATCTTTAGGAGATGCGCTTAAATTCAACAAAATTATTTGTATCATTGCTAATACCAAAATAATAGCTTACATTACCGAAATGTATGCCAATCTACTATCTTGTAGTTAGTATTTGTTCCAGTAGGCTAATATTAAAACTAATTATCGTAATCACCTTTATATAAATTCTATAACAACCATTAACGATTATTGATCTAGTTAATTATTCAAGTAGTTAACTAATTTTTAGTTTGACTAATCAAATACATCTAATATCTTTAGCATGGCCTAGCACAACAATACTTTTTTAGAATTTTGGGAGCTTTAGATATCAAATATTGCTTTAAAAATAAATTATAATATTTACTTTTTGGATTAAAACAACATTTATGTATAAAAATACTAGTTGCTATATTACTAGCAACTTAGCAGTAATGCACAATGTCAAATTAATCAATATTTTAAGTAATTTATTATTTAAGACCTGTTTATTTATACTTAATGATGATCTGAATTCTACTTAAGGGATATTTTAATAATATTAAATTATATGCGTAGTTAACAAAATTTTTCTATAACTATTAATTCATAATTTTTAATAAAAATCATAAAATTATGAATTAATAGCATTGCTAAGGTGTGTTCTTTCATTAAGATAAGCAAAGCTTATCTTTGAATAGTTTTATAGTATTTAAGGAATTAATAAAATTGATTTAAGAAGAGTCTTTATGCTGTTATTATACCCTTATGCTATCATTATACCTATCGTTTATTATCATTTAACTAAAAACAAATCAACTAATTTCCATAAAATAACCATCAAGATTGCATACCGTATTCAGCTTATACTTTATAATATTCTAGCTAACTAGTTAAGTAATTTCGCAAAAATTAATTTATGTGATACATTTAGCAATAATTACAGACGCGCAACGCTTTCACGATTGAGAACTGTGGCTTTATTTCTAGCTGTTATTATCCGCGATTTGCAGCTTGCCAAGCGGCATGGTACTGATATCGCTATGACGCTAGCTTTTTTTGTTCTAGTGGTTGCTTTATTTCCGCTTGGACTTAGTTCTGCTCCGGTTTTGCTCTCTAAAATAGCACCGGCAGTACTATGGGTTACCGTATTGCTTTCAGCAATGCTATCTTTTGATCAATTATTTCAAAAAGATTATGAAGATGGTTGGTTAGAACAACTTATCTTCTCTGGCTTACCCCTATCGATGCTAGTATTGGCTAAAGCATGTGCTCATTGGCTAATAACTGGACTACCGATGTTATTATTAGCTCCACTTTTAGCTGTTGGTCTGAATCTTCCATCAAAATCTTATCCTATCACAATTTTTACTATGCTTTTAGGGACTCCTGTTATTAGCCTATTCGGGACTTTAGGAGCAGCACTAGTAATCAGCGCTCGTCGCCCTGGTTTACTGATAACAATAATCGTGTTACCATTGTTAATACCGGTGCTTATTTTCGCAGTTTCCGCGATCGAGGCTACGGGGGACTGGTCAGCCATTCGTGTACGCCTTTTATTTTTAGGCGCAATATTATCCGCAGCAATTCCGTTAGTAGGAATAGCTGCGAGTAACGTTTTGCGCCAATCGCTAGAATAATTATTCAAACTATTGAGCAAATTGTATTATCAATAAATAAAAAACACCTGAAGATGAAAACTATATAAGTATTTATAACTATACTAAAATCGTTTCTAAATAACATTGAAATTAACGCTAAATTGTTTTTCGTGAAAACTTGATTATTATCGCCTACTATAAATAGCCAAATATCTTCATTAACAACTTCCTCCAATTTAATTAATCTTTAAATCACTGCGCACACGGATTGTTTATTGTAATGTTGAGAAATTATTAGCATTTAAGAAAGCATAGATAACAGACAAGCTGTATAAATAAACTTAAAAAATTACTAAGATAAATGCTAAATGATACTAATCTAGTATAATAAGTTAATCTTAGCTTTTTTATTTAATAATTTACAATGGTACAAGTAGCAAAATATAATAAATTAAATTAAAATACTCTAGTTACGTATAGGATAGTCATGCTAAAGTAAATTTACTTCTTCTAGGTAAATTTACTTTAGCATTTTTCATTTGCTAAAACTGTACTATTAAATTCGGCAACCAAATTTTGCATCATCGCAAGTCCATAAATTATTGCCTAATTTAGTATAATTATAATAATTTACTCAAATTAAAACATGAATTTAGCGTACAAAGATATTGCATAGTAATAATCTAACCAACTTGTCAAGTTAACAGCTTTCAAAAAAAATAGCTTAATTAAACGAATGATATTATATTTTTAGTCAAAAAAAAAATAAAAAGTTCTACATAAAGATCTTATGCATCAACATCCACAGGATTTGAGCGCAAAAATAAATCTTAGTTAGCAGTTAAGTCAACAGCCGGTCGGATCAAAAAATCAATACCATTAGATATGCCTTGCAACCGATCTAATAATTCTCCCAATTAGCTCTATTCAGCTTGGCCGGAGCGGCAGCTGATTAACTACATACTAAAAATATTAAGCAATGCTAAGTGATTTAGTTATTTATCAATATGATTATTAGATTTGTATTTAGGTTAATAGAACATAGATACGCATTTAGTTTTAAATAGTACAGCTAATCGATTCATGAAAAACATAATGTAGTCAAAGATTAATATTCAAACCAACTCTATATCGTTTTTAAGATTATTTAAGAGAAATATAATATAGAACTTTTGATGCTTTTACGGTTGTTAATCAGCGATTAAAGCAATAATAAATTTAGAAATTCTATTAATACAAATGGAGTTAATATGCTACACTAATGTAAATTAGCTAATAACATTTTGCCTAAGATTATTTTTAAATGCATCTGAGGTTAAATGTAATCTAACAAAGATAAAGCATATTGGGTTTAACAATACAACAATAGGTTAGCAAATAGCCACACGCTTAAATCTTGATAAGGGTATCATGCAGCCCAAGTTAGAGGGGAAAATGATCAGGTTTAAAATTTTTCCTTATCTTAGTAAGAACAAACAATAGGCTGTTGTTTGCAACATGAACAGTGATAATAGAATAAGAAAAATTGCCGTGATTGGCGCAGGGGCGTGGGGTACAGCACTTTCCATCATTGCTGCCCGTGCCGGATCCAAAGTTATGTTGTGGGCTCGTAATCCAGCCTTGTCGAACGCTATAAATCAAAATCGAACGAATGTTCAATTTTTAGCTGGCTATAATATTCCCGATGAAGTGACTGCAACTTCTGAGATAGCAGAAGCTGTGGCTATATCTGACGCGATTATTTTAGCAGTTCCCTCTCAAGCTATTCGCAAAATTGGGAAAATGATACACAATGTAGCACCTACAAATGTTCCAATCGTCTTGGCCAGTAAAGGAGTAGAAAATAAATCAGGGAAGCTAATGTCAGCTATTGTAGCTGAAGAAATGCCTGGTCAACCTATAGCCGTCTTATCTGGTCCAAGCCTTGCCTCAGAGGTTGCTGCTAGTCATCCAACAGCAGTAATTATAGCTTCGGCAGATGCTATAATTGATCCGGATGGATCACTAGCTAATAGGCTATCATTAGCACTCGCAACGCCATTTTTCCGCCCTTATATTTCTGATGATCTAATAGGCGTAGAGATTTGCGGAGCTGTAAAAAATGTAATTGCTATCGCTAGCGGAATTGCTAGTGGCTATGGCTTTGGAGCTAATACTTGCGCTGCAATAATCACTCGTGGGCTATACGAAATTAAGAGTCTAGCGCGGGCTCTTGGAGGGCGAGATGAAACTTTAGCAGGCCTATCAGGCATTGGGGATCTTGCATTAACTTGCTCTTTTGAGCAGTCGCGTAACATGTCATTTGGTAAAGTTTTAAGTAGTAATCAACACTGCAAAAAGGATCTTGTCAGTAGTAAACAGGATACTGTAGAGGGTGTAGTTAACGCAGTTTCCATTACTGATCTCGCTCGAAGATTGGGTATAGAGATGCCAATATGTGAAGCTGTACGTTCTGTTATATCTGACGATATGGAGATTTCAGAAGTAATCAATCGCCTTGTACAACGCCCGCTAAAAGCGGAGCATCGCTGCTCGTAGCAGTCATTATATTGCACAATAATAAGAATAAATTATCATAAATTAGCTATTTTTTGACGTAAGTAAAGTTTTTTTATAATGCTTTTGGGTGTGTTGTTTTCTTCAGGCTCGCATAAGTCATAAAATTTATTGACGATCTCAATAGTAATCTGCCATATTATAATTTTAATTTTAAAATTAATGCAGAAGGCGACTTATCTTTGGTAAAATCAATTAATTAACCTATAATATTTATATCCAACCGGATGGCAAATATTCAATATTGTAGCAATAAAATAATACAAATTTGGGCGGATATTTTTTTCGTTTCTTTTCTGTTCTAATGTTATAAAACACACATTTTAAAATTAATCCATACCTTATTGTTAATTGCTAGATATAACCAATTTACTCTTTAATATTTTTTTTCTTCAGAAAAGAATATTCTAGTAAAAATAAATACACTTATTGTGTGTTATATTCTAATTAAAAAGTAATACATCATTCAATCCATCTCATAACTGAGAAGTTAAAAAAAACAAAATAAAACTTGCTACGCTAAAATAAACCAATCGCAAAATTAAGTTTTTTCTTTACAAAACCTCTTGTAAAAACAGAGGTTCTTGTAAAGAAGATTAAACAAAGCAATAGTCTATAATTTAATATATCAAATAAAAAACAATGAGATTATAATAAAATTAACAGAGTTAAGAAAGTGCATTGTTAAAATTATGCTTTTCTTATTTTTTTTAATTTTGTATACTAATATTATTAGCAAGTTTCTTACGGTCAAAACGATTGTTTAAATCCAATTTCATAGAAAAATCACTTTCTTTGTAAAATCTAGTTATTTAAGTTAAAAATATGATCCTTGGTTTGTCAAACAAATATCTAGCGAATTAACATTCATGTTCTTTCGTGACATCTTGTTAAGATAATCTAATTTTACAGTATTTGTCTTGGAGTTACAATAAAATATCCACAATGTGATTATTGATCTTTACATGTTTTTTACTTAAAAGTAAAATATAATGCTTTAATTAGGTAATAAGTCTTAACTAAAAATTAACAATTATCGATTTATTGTTAATGCTAGTATAATTTACTAGTATAATATACTAATTTCGATAAAATATAGATTATACTCTTGATAAAAGCCTATATTATAAAATAGAAAAACACAGTAGATTTTTATTAATAAGAATCCTTAAATTCATCAATCATTTTACTTAGCTACTAAGCAAAATTATAAATCAGAGTTGTCGTCAATCACTGATTACTAGCATCAGATGCTACATGCAAATCTTATACTTAACTAATGCTGTAAAAAAATAAAAATTATCATCAGTGTATTTCTATTCATTAATAGAAAATATATTATACAATTTTATTTTTAGAGCATTCGCTCTACGAGCAAGAAAACAGATAAAGAAACAAGTTAAAGAAAATAAATTAGGCGGCTCGCTGCTCTCATTTGCTCAAAAAAAAAAGACTAAATGTCTTTAATAACCGTATGAACATGATTTAAAGGACCATAGCCAGCTGTTGTATAGCTCGGAGCAGTTGCTATAGCTGTAAAGACATATTTCCTTGCTCGTAATACTGCATCTTTCATAGATAACCCCTGAGCTAAGCCTGTAGCAATAGCTGACGCTAATGTACAGCCCGTGCCGTGAGTATTATTGCTGCTAATTCGCGGACTGTTAAATTCAAGCAAATTGTCTTTTGTAACCATTAGGTCAATAACCGTTTCTGAAAAAAGATGCCCTCCCTTTAGTAAAACTGCCGAAGGACCAAGAGATAAAAGTGATTTAGCAACGTAATACATATCATCTAAATTATTGATTTTTATACCAGTTAAATACTCAGCCTCAGGTATGTTAGGTGTCAGTAAATGCGCTCGCATTATTAATTTATCTTTAAGAACTTGCATAGCGTCTGAATTAAGCAATTGACATCCTCCACCCTTTGCTGTCATCACAGGATCAACTATTAATGGGATATCTCTTGCCTTATCTTGAATTAGATCAACAATAAGATCAATCACCAAAGCAGAATGTAGCATGCCAGTTTTAATCACATCAGTGCCGATATCATCAATTACAAGTTCAAATTGCTTACGCAAAAAAGCAATCGGTATTGAATGGATATCAAGCACACATTTGCTATTTTGGGCCGTCAATGCTGTAATAGCAGTCATAGCATAACCACCAAGGGCAGTAACAACTTTGATATCAGCTTGAATACCTGCGCCACCAGTAGGATCAGATCCGGCAACGATTAAAACACGTCCTTTTGTCAGCCTCGACATAACAATTTTTTTTACTCCATCGTTTTTTTTGTAGCTTGTTCAATTGCATCCACTACTCTTTCTACTGCAGACAACACTTCTATTTGATTTTCACCTTGTGCCATAACTCTGATCAAAGGTTCTGTGCCTGATTTACGTATTACTAAAAGACCACTATCACCCAATCTAGCCTTACTAGCTACGATCGCAGATTTTACAGAATCGATAGATAGAGGATCTGGACCAACAAATCTAACATTACGCAAAATCTGAGGCATAGGCTCAAAAATCTTAGAAACTTGGGACAATGGCTTTTCAGAGCGTTTCATTGCTGCTAAAACTTGCAAAGCAGCTGCTAAACCGTCACCAGTAGTACCGTAATCAGCTAAGATCATATGTCCAGATTGTTCACCACCAACATTATAACCCCCTGCACGCATTGCCTCGAGCACGTATCGGTCACCTACTTTAACGCGCACCAACTTAAGACCAATCCCATTAAGATAACGCTCTAATCCAAGATTAGACATCACTGTAGCTACTATACCACCTCCGCTAAGCTTACCATCAATCAACCAAGAGCTACCTATTAGGCCAAGAATCTGATCACCGTCTAGTTTGCGCCCCTCTTCGTCAGCTAAGATCAGCCGATCAGCATCTCCATCAAGGGAAATACCAATATCAGCACCCTCATTATTAACAAGGTTCATCATAGCTTCCGGCGCGGTAGTGCCACAATTATCGTTTATATTAAACCCGTCCGGTGATACTCCCATAGAGATGACTTCAGCACCAAGCTCAAACAAAACACGAGGTGCTGCTTTGTAAGCAGCGCCATTTGCGCAATCGATAACAACCTTCAAACCTTCTAGACGCAAATCTCTGGGAAAAGCTGATTTAACAAACTCAATATATCGACCCTGCTCGTCTTCTAAACGACGTGCACGACCTAGTGACTCAGAGTTGCTTAATGGTAAACTTTGCCAGCGGGTAAACATTTCTTCAATTTCCGCTTCAACCTGATCTGATAGCTTATATCCATCTGGCCCAAAAAGCTTAATACCATTATCATAGTAAGGATTGTGCGAAGCAGAGATCATAACTCCAAGATTAGCACGCATAGATTGCACTAGCATCGCAACAGCAGGAGTAGGCATCGGTCCGACAAGTACTACGTCCATACCAATTGAGGTGAAACCAGCCACCATTGCCGTTTCCAACATATATCCAGATAACCTAGTATCCTTACCAATTAAGACTAAGTTGCGCCCGGCATGGTTAGTATGAAATCGTGCACCAGACGCCATTGCTACAGCCATAGCAATAGAAGGGGTTATCGGTTCTACATTTGCGCGGCCGCGTATTCCATCTGTTCCAAAAAGTGTGCGCGACATAAGTATGCTAATATATGTTAATAATGTTTTAGATAATAAAAGTCTATCCTCACTTAATAAAAGTGATTAAACTATTAGGCTTATAATGAATTAAGAATAGCTTGACGTACAGCGAAAGCCTGAGCCGTTTCCGAGACGTCATGTACACGCACTGCTTGAACTCCAAGTTCAAAGGCTGATAAAGCTAAAGCAATAGAACCGGGTAAACGAGCCTGCGCTGGCTCTTTGCAAGACAACGCAGCGATAGAACTTTTGCGTGATGCACCAAACAAAATAGGCCTACCCATTCCATGAAACATCGTTAGCCAAGCTGTTATTAGCACATTGTGCGATACGCTTTTACTAAATCCGAAGCCAGGATCGATTACCAATCGGTCTAACGCAATTCCAGCCATCTCCGCAGCTGCTAAGCGCTCGCTAAGCTCGTCATAAACTTCAATTGGCGCAAAACTATAGTGGTAATCATTGTGCATCGTTTCATGTGTGCCTCGCATATGCATAAGCACAATTGGACAAGTGTAATTAGCCAATAATTCTCGTGCATTAGAATCATATATTAAACCGGAAATATCATTAACAATCGTTGCCCCGGCTTCCAAAGCCGCATGCATTACTGAAGCTTTGCGAGTGTCAATAGATACTCGATACTGTTCGTTAGCAAGCGCTTCAATCACTGGAACTACTCGATCAATCTCCTCTGCAACCGTAATCTCAATAGCTCCTGGTCGAGTAGACTCACCGCCTATATCTAGAATATCAGCCCCAGCTGCTGCAAGCTGACGTCCTCTTGATATTGCATCATCCCGTGCAGCAAAAAATCCACCATCAAAAAAGCTATCTGGCGTTACATTAACTATACCCATAATAACTGGAACAGAATTGCTCCACATAGGTGGGCGAGAATTTATAAAGCATTGCAACATACCTATTGGCAAAACAACTGAATCAAGTTCAGGTACAGTGACAGTCTGCACACGTAAGCAGTTGCTTTCCCGGTAAATCAATTGTAGAGCACGAAAAGCAATAGGTCCGCCAGCTAACAACAAAGCTTCACCAGCATCCACCGCAATCTTGGCCATCGGGCCATACAATAAATCGACTGGGCGAGCATATTCTGGGCTAATTATTGTAGATAAGGGCAAACCGCGCGTTGGTAAAGGTTCACGAATAATACGAAAATTCATAATAAGACAAAGAAGATTTAAATTTAATTAATTTTTTAAATTACGATGATAAATTATCAACACCATTTTAAAGCAGCTGTTTATTTAAGAAATAAAATAATAGAACAAAGACGCTCAATCTTCAATAGAAAAGTATTGCAATACTATCTGCTTACAAATTTTGCAAAAAATACTAAATCACATGCTTGTAATAAACTTTAATCAATCAAAAGAATTTCATAACTAATAGCGGAAAGCTTATATTCAATAAACTCCATAATATTTAACTAACTGCAAGTACACCCATTTAAAAATAAAAATTATAAATTTTTTATGCTGAATAAAAATAAAGAAATTAACAAGATATATGAGCTTAATGCCTAATTAACTAATATATAAAGCTTTTTTATAGCACACGAGAAATTTCTCAGCAGATAATTACATATACCAAATTACATAAACAGACAAATCAATTAGGTCAATTAGTCAAAAAATATAAAACAAAGCAACACAATTACCTATAAAATACGTATAGTTTACCTTTAATAAAAAAATTAATTCTTTCCATACTTTTATAGCCAGTATATTTTAAGAATAATCTAATTTATTTATTTGCATACATTCAAGAGGGTAAAACTCTCTGCATCACAGGCGAATTCGATTTGCTAGGTAAATTTACCAATATTAATTTTTTAATATAAGATGTTGACATTTCTCAGCAATCACCAGGCTACGGAAAATTAGGTCCAATATGCACTATTAGTGGTCGTAGTGGCAACACCAGTACTGCCACCAGTAGGCACAGATGCTCTACGACGAAGACCTGAGTTGCTAGGCTTGTTACAGCTTTCATCACGACCGCAAGAACGATTAATTGATCCTCTTGCTAACAACTCCTGAATCTCATTACCAGAAAGACTTTCGTATTCCAACAAGCCTTTAGCCAAAGCATGCAAATCTTCTATATTATTCTCCAATATTCGAGTAGCGTAGTCATAGGCACAATCACTAATTCGGCGAATTTCTTTATCAATAACGTTAGCAGTCGCTTCGGAAACGTTAGCTTGGTGATTAACTAAATGACCCAAAAGTATCTCAGATTGATCAGGCGAGTAAGCTAAAAAGCCAAGTTGATCACTCATGCCCCATTCTCTAATCATTCGACGTGACATCTCTGACACCATGCGAATGTCGGAAGCAGAACCAGTAGTTATCTGCTCGGAACCAAATATAATGGATTCAGCAATACGTCCACCGCAAGCAACACACAAATCAGCTTCTAGCTTTGCTCGTGATAATGATATCCTGTCACCCTCAGGTAGGCGTACGACCATACCCAAAGCTCTACCGCGCGGAATAATAGTGGCTTTATGAATAGGATCGCTATTCGGGCAATGCAAAGCGACTATAGCATGACCTGCTTCGTGATAAGCAGTAAGCTTTTTTTCATCGTTGGTCATGACCATAGAGCGACGTTCTGAGCCCATCATAACTTTATCTTTGGCTTCCTCAAATTCAGTAACACCAACTAAGCGCTTGCCCTTACGTGCGGCTAACAAGGCGGCTTCATTCACCAAATTAGCAAGGTCAGCGCCAGAAAAACCTGGGGTACCACGTCCAATTGTGTGTGCATCTACGTCGGATGCGATTGGCACTTTGCGCATGTGAACTTTTAAAATTTTTGCGCGACCAAGAATATCAGGATTTAAGACGACGATTTGTCGATCAAAGCGACCAGGACGCAGAAGAGCAGGATCCAAAACGTCTGGCCGATTAGTAGCAGCGATCAAAATAACACCATCGTTTGACTCAAAACCGTCCATTTCAACTAAAAGTTGGTTTAAAGTCTGTTCGCGTTCATCATTACCGCCACCCATTCCAGCACCACGATGACGACCGACTGCATCAATTTCATCAATAAAAATGATGCAAGGAGCATTCTTTTTACCTTGTTCAAACATGTCGCGAACACGACTAGCACCAACACCTACAAACATTTCAACAAAATCAGAACCAGATATAGTAAAGAACGGTACATTAGCTTCACCCGCAATTGCGCGCGCAAGAAGGGTTTTACCAGTACCAGGAGGTCCTACCAATAGACATCCCTTAGGAATCTTGCCACCCAATCGACGAAACCGCTGCTGATCTTTGAGAAATTCAACTATTTCTTCTAATTCAGATTTTGCTTCATCAACACCAGCAACGTCGTCAAAGGTAACACGCCCACTTCTCTCGGCTAACAATCTAGCTCGGCTTCGGCCAAATCCCATAGCCTTTCCTCCTCCTCCCTGCATCTGACGCATAAAGAAAATCCAAACAGCTATAAAAAGCAACATTGGGAACCAGCTAAGTAATATTTGAAGAAATCCGGAAGTACCATTCTCAAGAGGTTCCGCAGAAATCCGTACACCGGACTTGGTAAGTTGCGCAACAAGATTAATATCTTGCGGCGCATAAGTACTAAAAGTATTACCATCAAAAAACTGGCCAGAAATTTCTTGTCCCTGAATTACAACCTGACTAATACGACCACTTTCAATTTCAGACAAAAATTCGGAATAGGCTAGAGTCCGCTGGCTAGTGTGCGAATAAGATCCTTGAAAAAGATTGAACAGTGCTACACACAAAACGCCAATAATAACCCAAAGAGCAATATTTTTACCAAAATTATTCACATCCTTAGCTTTCCATTAACCTTCAGGCCAACGATCATTTGCGCCTGCAGAGACATCAAACAGATTTCCACCCCAATACTATTTGATTTCAGTGCATCTTGTTCGCTTGACACAAGGTGGGGGAGAGTAATTGATCCGTCAAGATTAGTAACAACAGGCCAAGCGATACGAGCTGGGTAAGGTAGATTTCGCAATTCCTTAGATAGCATCAAAGTTAATCTAGAACATTTGATTCGACGCCATCCATCCGTACCACATGATCCTACATTTATTGTACAATTCGTCTTGTTGCGTATTAAAAAACGGCCATCCCAACATCTGACTTGGCCACGACGTATAAACACAGGCGGCGCACAAGCAACTTCTTCCCGCATTACTATAAGATCAGCATTATCAACTTGGAGTAAACATCCACGCAAAGTACGTCGCCATACAGCTGACTCTCCAGTTAACCAATCAATCAACTTGGTCATCGCCTCGCTGCTCGGTGGATAACCGCAGCCGCCCGCTATATTGAGCACGTAACGCAAAATAATAACAATAAAATAAACCGGTTCAGCTTGCAGAGCTAATCGATCAAGCCGACAAGTACCACAAGAGTAAACCACGGCATAACGAGCCAGCCAGTTACTAACTATCTTACTCATAGCGCAACGGGCGATACTCATAGAATTAGATAGTCGAGTTAAACGGTCAACCGTTAAACCTATCCCAGATAAAGCAGGTCGTAAGCGCCGTAATTTTGCACGAGCAAAACGCAAATCCTCATTAGATGGGTCCGTAATGTAGTCAATCCCGGCTTTCCGGCAAGTAGCCAAAAGTCTATCCTTTGGCACAGATAAAAACGGTCTAGCCAACCGCAAGCCATTCCACGAAGTGACCAGCGCCATACCTGCGAGTCCTTCTGGACCAGTGTTACAATTTATGCGATGCAACAATGTTTCTGCCTGATCCTCACGATGATGTGCAAGTAGCACAGTATTCGCACCAGCATTATAACATGCCTCAGAAAGCAGAGTTAAACGAATAGCACGAGCGGTCTCCTGTATTCTTGTCGCTGGCTTATTCCCACGCCAAGTGAGCACTCGGTGAGTATGCCCCATCGCCACAACCTTCCGTGCAACTTCAACAGCTTCATTTGAAGATTCATGACGTAGAGAATGATCTACTGTAAGTACTAACAATTTCCTTTTTCTTTGCCGCGCCCAAAGATCCGCAAAATACAATAGAGCTGTGCTGTCAGGCCCACCTGAAACAGCTAAAGCAACTGGTCCATATAGATCAAGATCATCAGCCATAACGATGTCCAACAATTCGATCGCATCGATATCATGCAACGGAGCATGACTTAGAGAAAAGTCTTCTTTCACAAAAGAACAAACTACTCAATACCGCTAATTGACTAAAACATTGCCAATTAGGCCATTTCTAGTCTAAATAAGTTTTTCCTTAAAAATAATTTTTTAAGAAATTTAGCAGTAAATTGTGTAATCCCTCCCAACTAACCATGCTACATCTTAGATGAGAAGATACATCTTAGGATGAAAAAACTTTAGACATAACAGAAACATTATTTAAACAATATCTAAACCTTAGGAATTAAGGTTTAGATATTGTTTAAATAATCACTAATCATAGCTTTTGCGCATACCATCCAGCACACAAATAAATGTTATTACCAGTTAGCAAATCAGTCTATAACATAAAAACCACCGCAAGAATGCCTATTGGAGAGATAAAAGGATGAAATAATCTAAAATAAAATTTCATCCTTTTATCATAACGTCAAGTAGAACTTAAGCAGAAGCAAAATTATCAATTAATTACAGTAACGCTACGACGATTTCCAGCCGCCTGATCTTTCTTAGTTGTCCCCTTGTTAATTGGACGTTCCTCACCATAAGAGGTAGTTGTTATGTGACTAGGATCACTGCCCAAAGAAATAAGATAATCCTTAACTGCATTAGCGCGACGCTCTCCTAGGGCCATATTATATTCGCGAGTACCAACTGTGTCGCAATGCCCCTCTAGCGTAACCATCGTGGCTGGATATTTGCGTAACCAGGAAGCTTGATTTTTAAGGATTCGGCGGGCCTTCTCGTCAAGAGAAAAACTATCAAATGCAAAAAAAACGCGATCGGTAACATTAGCAGCAAAATCTTCCGAACTGCCGGGGACTATAGTAGTGGGATTTGAAGGGGATGTAGAAACAGCATCCGTCTTTACTCCAGTCGATTCGACATTCGAGGTCTCAGTGGGTGCGGTTTCGCAAGCAGCAAGCAGCGATACTGCAGCAAATATGCTGAGAAATTTTATGCGCATGATCAATATTAGCTCCTTTGAAGAATTCTGCGGTAGCTTGCTTCAAAGTTTGAGACTTAATTTGCTATCTTCAAAGCCAAAGCTTACCCAAAAAAAAACCGCAAATCGTTTAACCAAATTTCACAGAATTAACCTTAATCTAACCATTAAAATTATCTTTAGCAGCTCCTTTAAAGACCGACCAAAAAAAATACTTAAGGTTTTTAGCGAAATTCTAAAAAACGTATACCAAAATATATATTTATAAATATATTTATAAATATATATAAACATATTTAAAATATATAACTACATAATATATTATAAACTACATAATATTATGTAACGTATATATTATGTAACATATATATAACTACATAATTATGGCTAAACCAATCACTATACAACCTGTAATACATTGAGCCAATTGGAGCAAATACTTTTCGCACTATATAAAATACGCAAAAGCGAAATCTTAGACCGCATAACTCATAGCTTCCACAAGAATTATTAAGTCACCATTATTTAATAAGTCACTATTCACGAAGCTTGTCAATAGACATAACGTAATAATAGAAAAAATCCAAAACTAATTTATCTTAACAGAAACAAAACCAGATCAGCTCCGATTAATTAAAACAAAAATAGCTCACATAGCCTATGCTGAAATACGATATTTAAAAGCCTACTTAAACATTAAGAGTAAAAAAGTTGACATCAAGATTAAGCAGATCGTGCTTCTACAGCACAATGCTTAAAAGCTAAATAACAATTGCTGTTCTTAATATAGCGCTTCTTTCGTAAAGAAGTTTCTTATTGTGAAATAATCATCCAAACAATACAAGGTCAGCTTTCTCCTTAAAGCAAGGAGCTCATGTAATATAGTTATATAACACTATAAATATAACACTTAATATAACCTAAATTAAATAAAAAACACTATAACTATATAAAAATCCACTATCTGTATAAAAATCTATATAACACTATTAAAATGACACTATAAAAAATTTTACTTAATAATTGATGACATAACAATACATCTATCCAGCTAAAACTTCCTAAAAGTTTAAGCAATTAAATTCTGCTAACTTTTAAGTGTTTAAGCTAGATCAAAAAAATAATAAAACCTAAGGATATTAAACTAATCTTCATATTAAGAATTACATACTAAGTAACTTTCAATATAATATTTTAAAGCTTATATCGTGATAACTAGTAAGATTACTTTATCGCATAAATTTACTTAATAGATACTAATCCCCAAACTACGAAAATTAGTACTATATCATTCATCAAGCAGTATCCGTCAAAATGACAGATACTAAAATTGTTATTTTAATGACGATGAGAATAAAGTTTTAAAATGATTAAACTTATTAAGTACTGTTGCTGATAATCTGATCGCAGGAGACTTATGAAGAAAGGAGGCGGTAATGATTAATTCATTAGCGCTTACAGCTACTTAAGTAAAACAGCTAATTAGTCAAAAAGCTTTATTATTTAATCTTAAAGGTTCAACAAGTAGCAGAAGATCTTCATGAAGTCATCCATTAACTCCGATTAGGAAGAAAAAATATTTTCAATAAGAAGATTATAGCACTGTTATACCTACAATTAAAACAAGTTTAAAAGCAAAATATATTACAATAATCTCAACTATTCTTTTTAAAGTTATGATCAAAAAAGTATAGGTTTATTGCAGTAAACACATAATAATACAGTGATTTGTAAAATATCTATAAAACTTACAAGCAAGTGCGCTATTGTTCTTAAATACGCTATTTCATAGCTAAGCTTGGTCGTTAAACCACTAATATACCTATTCTTCGGTACAAAATCTTTTTTTCGTTTCATCTATTAATTATGATTCTCAGCTCTTATAGTTCAACGTATCTATAAATAAATCAAGATTTGAATATATAGTTTAGCGTACTATTTTTATTTTTAAGCAATCAAAGAAAAAATAACACTTTTAGAGGATTTCTCTATTTGAATATTATCTTGTTAGCTATAATCAAATAAAAATAGCTTAAAGGCTAAGCCAGTTGCAATAAGCAATTTTTACTGAACTTTTAAATAATAAAAGCTAATAACTTAGAACAAAGCATTAGAATCTTATTCTTGCATGATAAGTAACTAAAGATGATTTTAAATTAATAAAATGCAGCGTCTGATTTGTTAATGCTATAAATAGCCGATCAAAACATAACAATCAAAATAATCATTTGGTTGTTATGTTTTATTATATTGCTAAAAATATTAATTTAAATCAATCTGACTAATAGAATAGACGTAGAATAGAATTTTTCAGCTAGCAGCTTATACCTAATACAACTAAACAAGAAAATTAAATTTTATATTTAAAGCATAATACTCACAAGTCAGAATACTAACTTCAACATCTTACAAATAATAGTTTGTTTGCAATCAATTTAGCAATTATTTTTAATTTTCTTAAACTAAACATCTCTTCATAATTCCTTAGACTGATTAGCTCTAATAACCATATCGCATATTTTTTGAGGCAACCGCACTGGTCTTCCTCGTTCGTTTACTCCAGCAATAACTAGATCTATCACCACAAGCGGTTTGCTTTCTCCACGTCTAATCACTTCTTGCACTACTTTCAAAACAGCACCGCGTGCAAATGTAAAACGAGTAAGTACTTCAAGTGCATCATCTAAAAGCGCTGGAGCACGATAATCAACTGTACAACGGCGAACCATAAAGGCAAAGTTCTCTACTTTCCGCATTACGCGTTGTTCGATCCCCTTAGTGCGCAAAAACTCCGTACGTGCACGTTCTGCATAATGCAAATAAGTTGCATGATACACTACTCCACTTGCATCAGTGTCTTCGTAATATACACGGACAGAAAATCGGAATGATTCAGACATCGTCTCTGCGCCCCCCTTTACGCAGATCATAGTTGGATATCTATAATTTTTTTTAATTATAAATATTAACACTACCAGCGCCAATATAAATTTTGGACTAATTAAGCTGATTGCTGTAGAATAGCCAATAATCCCCTAATAAATAATTGATAATCTTTTATCCTAATAATCTTTTATCCTATTATTTTTGCGTAAACATTATGATCTCTGTGGCCAACTAAAAAGCACTAAACAGTTCATGCTAATGTATTAAAGATAACAGAATCGATGTTGACATGTATCACAATTTATCTGCTATCAAGCCATTCGCCATAATCTCAAATTATATTTATTGAAGATTGTATATTTATCGCATTCCTATTAAACAATCTAAACGATTTTTAGACTGACATTGATTAAAGTTCACTTGTGCCGCTGTTAGTTAACTGAAAATCAAAAAATTTACATAAAACTTTTATATTTTAGCTAATAGCATAATATATGTTAGTAGGGAAATTAGTGCTGGAATATTTCACAGCAAAGTGTTGCTTAAAATAAACGATTATTTTTGTAAGTAATACATGATAAAAAATATTGAATTAATCTAGATTAATGCAGCATAGATTTTTGTTAAAAATTAAATAGAATTTTTCTAAAAATATATAATTTTATGCATTTCTTTCGTCTTTAGTAATATTTACCAAGATTACTTTTCTATAAAATAGCATTCCAATAATAAAATTTGGTCGGTATTTCCATAGTTACTCAGACTATGAAAGCACCAAGCAAAAATTGGACGGCTTAATTGTTTTTATAAGTTGCGTAATTAATATTCATGTCAAATATTAGCTAAATAATTTATTTTTATCATACGATCTTAAATTTTCTTTACCGTGGAAAGTATCTAAAAATTATAAATTGCAGCAATCGCTTTTGCGATCATTTTCATATAGCAGTGCTAGCACACCAAACTATAGTTAACTTAATTGTCAAGTTATAATAAAACAAAATTATCTTTTATAATAAACTGATCGTATACGCTTAAAATATAAAATATTCTTAAAGAAATTGCTGCTCAATGTAATTAAAAATTTTTAAACATTCAAAACTATCTGTAATGATAATTAAATATTTATTTCTCATTAATAGCAATACTGTAATATAAAAGCAACATTACATTCTCTGTTTTACTATTGATAGCTAAGCATTTAATTAAAAATAATTATTCAAAGTTGATCAAATGCACTGCATATAAAGAACATAAAGCAAAACATACTTATTAGCCTATGCAAACAATAACAACTTTCCGCTGCGCTAAGAAAACAATTAAAACTAACAATTTTATCAAAATACCTTTTATTACAATAATCTTAGAGCTTGCTATAAACAAGCACATTAAATCTTAATTATTTGCAACATGGTAGAATGCAGACAGTTCACGCTCTTGTCGCTAAATAATCTTTCTTATTTTAAGAGTAAGTCTAAATATGAAATTGAAAACGCCAAACATTATCAATAAAATTACCGTCGCAAAACATAAGTAAAAATACTTCTATACTAATGTATTTTTAGATATACAAATATTAAATTATATAACTTATGTAGTGGATCGATCAGCAGAATAAAAATTCAATGAATTAGTTGTGTAATCTGCAATTTCTAGTTTAGAGATTGCTTAATCTTGATTAGCGATAAGCCTAATGAAGTTATTTTAATAATTTTTAGTTAAACATTATTTTTTTTTAAAGCTTAATAAGAAATAAAGCAAAATTAATTACTACTAATTAAGAGATATTTCTTACTATAGCACTAGCTAAATAAATAATACAGCAGTAGATAAGATTACATTAATATCTTCAAAAACTTATCGCGAAACTGCATTTTGTTTTGATCATATTTCTTATAAAGAAATATTACTGTAATACGAGTAATAATAAAATTAAGAGATTACTATAATCGGGTAAAAATCTTCAAACATATAAAGATCGATTATAGGGGTTAGGAACATCGAAAGTTCTCTCTCCTTATGGATAATAAAAATATTTACCTTTCAGTAAGAATTAACTTTTCGAGTTTAAAATAAAAAATTATCATTAAGTACTAGCAAATAGCGCTAAAAGCTTAGTTTTGGATATAACGCCAGAATAAAACAACTATAAATAAACTTAACTCCTAAAAAGGGTCACTAAATAAAAGGTAAAAATTATTTGATTAATTCTTAGTATCTAAGATCGCATTCGATATTCCGAAACAATAAAAATTATACAATTAAAGTAGTGTCAAAGTTTGCGGCAAGTTGCTGTACATGATTGTTGCTTTTCAAAAGCTTCCACAATTTAATTAGAGCAACAACATGTTCATCATCCACAGCCAATTTGTTTAATGGTTTCCATGCTAGCCCTGCTGACTGAGGTTTGCCGAATGTAGATTGTAAAAGTTCAAGCACTATATTAAATTCTTCAACATGACAAGCGATCTCGTGCGAAACTTGCGAGCTCTCGGTATTTTCCGCACCAGCGTTAATCGCTGCTTCTAGCACATCGTTAGCGCTACCGATATCCGCAGGATACACAATCCGACCAACTCGATTAAACATAAAAGAAACCGAATTAGTTTCACCTAATTTACCGCCAAATTTGCTAAAAGCAGCACGCATTTCTGAAGCAGTACGATTACGATTATCAGTCAATGCATCAATAATCAGAGCTACGCCACCTGGTCCATAGCCCTCATAGCAAACATTCTGCCAGCTTACATTGTCACCACCACAAAAACCATTTCTAATAGCGCGCTCAATATTCTCCTTAGGCATATTTTCTCTGCGAGCTGACATAATAGCGCTACGAAGAGCTGGATTTGAACATGGATCATCGCTACCAGCTTTAATTGCGGCCTGAATATCGCATGCAAGACGAGCAAAAATCTTGCCACGCTTTTTATCTTGCGCTCCTTTGCGATACATAATGTTCTTAAATTGAGAATGACCAGCCATTTTCAGATTTTCCATTTACCTCCATGTCTGCAACAACAACCGATACTTAATAAAAAATAAGCAGACAACAAGCAAGATTCTATACTTAATATTACTCTATTAATATTTCATACAACAAATCTGCAGCTTTTCCTAGTTAGGAAAGCATAGAGCACGCTGTTTATACCATACAATATTTTTTTAATTAATCTGTTTTAATATATTATTATTATCGTTTTATAATTACTAAGGTTGTTTTTAAATTTAGAAGTAAAATACAGTAAAAGATTAAGATCTAAGTGGCATTATCTCTGTAAGCAAACCTCCGACACGCAACGGTTCAGCACTAATAGCCAAGCCACTACGATCATCTGTGACAACCAAAATACCACAAATAGTAGCTTCGCCTTCGGCAGCTTCTAATCGCGGAGTAGGAAGTTTTGTAATGAAACGTTTGATTGGATATTCTTTTTTCATCCCTATCACGCTATCATAATCACCGCACATACCTACGTCACTCTGGTAGGCTGTTCCGTTAGCTAAAACCATTAAGTCAGCTGTTGGTACGTGTGTGTGAGTGCCGACTACCAAAGAAACTCGGCCGTCGAAAGCATGTCCGAAAGCCATTTTTTCACTTGTCGCCTCACCATGCACATCAATCAAAATAAAATCTAATTCTCCTCCCAAAGAGATCCCATCAATCGCCTTCTCCACAGCAATAAATGGATCATCAAGAGGCTCCATAAAAAGCCTGCACATAACATTAATCACCAGAACTCTATGCCCATCGCAACTTTCTCTAACAACTGCTCCTTTGCCGGGTGTGCCCCGAGGAAAGTTGATTGGACGCACTAATCGATCATCATCTACAATAAAATTGATAATCTCACGCTGATCCCATACGTGATTGCCTGTGGTAATAACGTCTACTCCAGAATCATAAAGCTCATTGCAAATTTTGCTAGTAATTCCGAATCCATGCGCAGAATTTTCACCATTAGCTACAACGAAATCAATTTTGAGAAATTTTATTAAATTAGGCAAATGATGAATTACTGCTTCTCGCCCAACCCGCCCAACAATGTCACCTAAAAACAATACACGCAAGATCTTACTCCGAAATTTCAATAAAACCGTTTTCGGTTAAGAAGCCGTTAAGCATAACATCATGAGCGCCTACAGGAACACAGTCAACCTCTTGAACTGCATAGGCTACGCCAATAGCCTGGATAGTAAGCCACTCACGCAAGCTGACTAGTGTTTTATCATAATAGCCTCCACCATAACCAAGACGATTGCCCGATCGATCAAAGGCCACTAGAGGTACCAGCAGCAAAGTAGGGTAAACTACCTCCGCCTCATGGCTCGGCTCCAAAGTACCATATAAGCCTTTAACCAATTGATCGCCTGGTGCCCAAGCACGGAAGATCAATACATGTTCATCTGGAAGTATAACAGGCAAAGCAGTTCGACAACCGTAAGAGCATAGCGCATTCAAACACGGCAGCAAATTGATCTCGTAGCGCATTGGCCAATACCCAGATACTACCATGCCTGAACAGGGTGAGAGTGCTTCAAAAAGATTGATAACTAGCTTATGACCTGCACCCATCGCCTCAGCCGACAGCCTCTCAAGGAGACGAAAAATTTGCTTACGCATATTAATTTTGTCAATAATTAAATTATTAACAATTGGATAAGCTGTAATCACCATAACTACCTAAAAATTATCGTTTTGAATATAAATAGCTAAATTAGTGATTCTTAGCAAAGAATAGAGCATATGCAAGGATTTTTCGTTCAAGAAATTTTCTTTATTTTATGCAATTGCGTTAGTAAAAAGTTAATATTTTTTATTTAATCTCACATCCGGAATAGTTCATGTGCCTAATCTTTGGTATAAAAAACAATCATTGAACCTTATACTTCGCATCATTTCGTGTGAGCACAATAAATACATTAGATGATTACCCAGTATTCAGTTTTAAAATATTTTAGTACATACCGCAGGTTTGTACTTAGCAATCATTCGCTAAACTGCATTAGGGAATGATTGTGCAGAAAACAGCTTATAATTTGTCGCATATTATTTTATAACACTAGAATTACCAAGAATAGCAAATTTAGCAGTAAAACAAAGAACTTTACTAGCCTTGTTAAACAGAATTCAACCTCCAATGAGGTTAAGCGAAAAATCTTGAGCTAAATTTACCGTATCGACAAGCTAAAATATCAAATAATATAACAATTTAATATTTGTAGATTAGTAAATTATCTAGATGATATAGTAAATTATCTAGATGATAACCATGAATGTCTCTGAATATTCAACATTTATATCCTAAATTAAATGACTATGGTCCAAGATTAGCTAAATACAATTTAGCATTTTTAAAGCAAAAGTATTTCTCTAAAAGAGAACATTAAACACGGAAAGATGTGCTTGAATTAATATTGAATTTTAATGCTGACTTATTGTAACTAACAGCATCGACGAACGTAAGATAATAATTCTATTATCGTTTTAATTAGCACTTAAGTACTTTTAAATTATTCATATTAAGCCTAACTACAAACAATTCTATAATATGGAGCAACCAAGTGGCCAAAAATAAAAAACATCTCCTTAATATTTTGAGCATATGGAAAATTTACAATTTAAAAAAAACTTAACGGTATATCTAAAATAGAAGCAAAAATCGCAAACAAAGACCATTTATCGATCTAACAAATTGATGACACTCACCATTAATATTCAAGCTGCTAACGGCTGAATTTTATAAAAATTATAATATCAGCCCATATAAGGTTATTCAATATATCTTAATACCTAACAATAGCGTATATAGACAACCAATAAGAAAATCCGTAATTTGTAAGTTCTCATCGTCCACTGCTAGGGAAGCAAAATAGTTACAAAAGATAATCTATTACTCTAAAATCATCATTATCGGCAATAAAATCCAAATAATTACCTAAACATTTGTCTAAATTACACTAATAAATAGTTTTTGATTAATCCCAATACTAAGATTTTTAGATGTTGAATATTAAAAATCTATACAAGCGATCCAATTCAATAACTTTTCCTATATAGCTACTCGTAGCTATATTTAGGTGCATACAAAACAGTATATGCATACGAGTAATCTAACTTAAAAACCCTTTTGAGTGCATAATTGATAAAAGAATAAATTCAAAACCTGTTAAACATTAAACCAATTATACGCGCTCCAAACGAAACCAAAAATAAATTATTTGGTGATGGTCAAATGATTGCAGACATTTGTTCAGTAATTTATTATAGCTTAATAGCTCTCTTCAATAACAATTGACAAAATAAGCAGCAATTAGCGAAAAATTCAATTATTATAATTTATACAATATTACATTTTGTAGATGATGCTTATAATGCCATAATTAGTTATACTTAATTCAAAGGTCTTGTACATTTAGATATTAACTGCTTTGTAAAAAATTGAAGGAGATACCTAAAGCATTAAAAAATTAATCTAACCTAGGGATGAATAGGCGTCATACGCAAAAGTGTAATTTGATTACGATGCCGTCGTAAAACCAAAAAGCAGAAACCATGAAAGGAAAATTTCTGACCAACTTCTGGAATTTTCCGAGATTCATATAAAACGATCCCAGCAACAGTGGAGGCTTCTCCGTAAGGCAGGTTCCAGTTAAACTCACGATTCAAATCACGAATCGTCATCGACCCTTGGACAATATATGAACCATCAGCTTGTGGACAAACGCCAAGAACATCCCTATCTTTTTCATCCAGAATATCGCCAACAATCTCCTCCAGAATATCCTCTAGAGTAACTACACCCATAAAGCTACCGTGCTTATCGACAACTACAGCAAAATGTTCACCTCTTGTGCGAAATGCTTGAAGCTGATCAAGCAAGGTAGTATTATTTAGTATAACCCAAGGATTAGCAGCAATTGTCATAACGTCAAAATTTTCTGGTATCATTTCTTTTGTGTTACAGCTTGCTAGTCGTAGTAAATCATTGACGTGTAGTACACCTACAATACTATCCTGATCCGCACGATACAGCGGCAAGCGAGTAAAAGAACTTTTCAGCACTTCAGCAAAAAGTTTATCGACAGGAGCTTCTGCATTAATCATACATACTGCACTACGATGAGTCATAATTTCTTCAACCTCAACATCAGCTAGATCTAAAATGCTGCGTAACATAGCTCGCTCGTGATTAAAATCTTCTCCTCCATCATCATGCATCTCGATTAATCCGCGTAGTTCCTCCTCACGATCGTCATGAGCTAATCTACTAGAAAATGGTGAAATACCAAATAATTTTAGCATACCTTCTACAATTATTCTAGTTACCCAGGTAAAGGGGGTAAGAACGAAAACTAATGAGCTTACTAAAGGTCCGACAAAAAGTGCCATCTTATCTGGATTATTAATAGCATATGTCTTGGGTAGCATCTCAGAAAAAATAACTGCAAAAACTGTCATAGCAATACTAGCGATGAGAACACCACTTTCTCCGACAAGAGCTACCATAGTACTAGTTGCTAGTGCAGATGCCAAAATATTGGCGATGTTGTTTCCAATTAGTATAGCCCCAATTAGACTATCACTCTTATCCTTGAGATCAATTACTGTTGCAGCCCGGCTGCTACCTTTGCGAGCAAGTTGACTGAGCCTTGCCTTGCTCGCAGTCGTAAGAGCGGTCTCTGATCCAGAAAAAAAACCAGACAGCAATATTAGGAAAGCTATTGTACAGATAGTGATCGGAATTTCTATGTCTGTATCGATGATTGAATATAAATTCATGGATAAGGCTTGGAGCGAATTAGACCAGTAGTCAAGAGAGTGGATTACAACAAAGTTTTAATATATTGACTACTTGACCAATTTTTACTAAAATACCCTTTTGGTTTAAAACTGCTAGGGTATTCTTTTGGATCCTCCATTAAAACAATCACTTAAAAGTGATCATAGTGTTAGTTTAGGAGCAATTTAATTTCATACATATAAGATCAAGCTTAGTTTACAAGCTATGATAAGGATATACTCAATTTAACCGCTTAACAACCATCATATTTTTATATGCTAGCAAAATTTATGCCAAGTTCTAAGTAAAAATCAGATCATATTTCAGTCTCAGATAGTCAATTAATCGCTTTCTTTCAGAAAAGTTTTAATAAGCCTCAGTGGATAATCTAAAACTTATTTTGCGAAACCGCATTATTTAATTAAATCATTCAAGAGTAATAATGCATTCTGTGAATAATTATCTTTGAAATAGAATCTTAATTAAATAAGAATATAAATGCTTGTATAATAACAATAAATGCTTGTATAATAACAAATAATAAGTTAGCGAACGATTTATGTTGTTAACAGACGCAACACCTTAAGCTGAATGTAAAGCAACGGCTAGATCTATATCAAAATACATTATCAATAACTCACAATACATTATCAATAACAATCTCCTTTAACTGTCTACTTGAAGACTAACATTTATATGAAAATTCTAAATACAATATAAGTTAATAAGAACAATATAATTTTCAGGTAAGCAACTTACCGATTGTAGTATATATATAGAATATATCCCTGTTTTGTTAGTGATCGTCACCTTTATTGAGTAAAAATTTGTTAGCAGGATTTTTTATTAAAAATAATGCAATTTATTAATGATTTCTTTTCTCTTTTTAAGAAAGGCAATATCTGAGAAATCCTTGCCCATGACATAAAACTCTCAACATAGCTACTTCAGTATTTACCTAAATGCATAGAAATAAACTACTTAATAAAAGGTATGTATTTTAGTATTATGCTTGGGAGCTGTATTGTTAATAAAAATAATTGGTATTTAGAAATGCGTTTTGCTATATTCCTACTCTTCTTGCTGGTGCTAACAATCGTTAGCGGCGCTGTAGTTTTATTAAAATGGGAGATACCTGCGCCAACAGCTCCAGTTAGAAAGATTATACCGGAAAATCAATTCCCTCATTAAATTTTTATTTACAGTCTGAAAGAACCTTTATACTACAATCCAGCTTGCAAGATTTTTGTACTCAACAAATCTGTCCATAAGCGTTTGAATAAGCGAAGTTATAGTATAAAAACTTTATCACAAGAATTTATTATGTCTAGCGAACGAAGAACGATCAACTAAATTGAGGTCTTATAGTCAATAGGCGAGACGAATTTTTACTAAAGTCCATCAAATGGATATATAGATTGTACACTGTTCAAAGCACGCAAAATAAAACGAGGCTACATCAAAAAAACCAGATCATTCTTCTAATATAAGTTACTTATAACTAGTTTTTTATCTATAGAATATTGATTTCTAGAACATAACTTACTTCGTAAGTTTCTTTATGAAATTTACTATCCTTATGATGCTCATCCTATAATCATTCATCTTAATTGGAAATGGTTATACAAAATCTTAATTGGAAATGGTTATACAAAATCTTAATTGGAAATGGTTATACAAAGAAAAATTTAGACGAGCAGCATAGCACTTAACTAATAAACACATTTAATTCTCAGACTCTTTGCAAAAAATAACTTTTTTAAAAAACTATAGATGAACGGTGCGCAAATAACCATCATCTAGTCATTTAACACGGAATATATTGCTAACTAGTTTACGAGATAACGATTCAAAATCAATAACATTTTAAATGCGTACACTTCGATTAATTACTTCGAAATTATATACAAAAACCATTTTTTGATTACCTAAAATAAAAAACGCTAAGCCATCAGATAGTCAATTTTTGAAAAAAAAGCATAAAAGAAAAATGAATAGTCTAAATTATTCTTTTTCCACATATGATAATAATAAGCCGTAATCTTTAATATTTGTAATGCACTCAAAGCCAAGCGGCTAATGCATTTATTAACTTGATTAATTTAAAAGAAATTATACTAAATAATATCTTCACAATTACTTTCAACACGCGTAAGACAACAAAGTTAATCAATAAGCTATATTAGTATAAACAGCATAATGACTTTGTAAACTTCATTCTTTATGATTTGTCAAGAAATTTTATTGTACCAGGCATGCCAGGCACGTGAAAATCTTCCTCGGTTAGGCAAAGAACTTCCAAATACTTTTAACTTACTTATCACTTTTGAAAGTCCCATCACATCATCAATACTACGATTAAGAAACGCCCACGTATCTGTGTGGTTATCAGAATTATCGTCCAGCCAGTAAATTAGGGTTGAGCTAAGTACAACTGCTACTAAAATACGCCTAGTATAATAAGTGTAGTCATTGGACGTATCACCAGAAATTAACCAAATCCTATCCGCTGTATTAAAAAAACTACTTGTTAATATGTTCATATTGCTAGGTATGCACATAAACGATAAAGCACGACGCATAACCTCTTTATAAGGTAATGTTTTCTCCAGCCTAAGTCGTACGCTAAGTGCAACTTTTTCGCGAATTCTTAATTCGACTAAGTCATAGGCCAGCACATCGGATTCCATGCTCGCATCGATTAGTGATAGCCAACACATTACAGCTTCGCGCACACCCAAAGGAAAAGCAATATCCACATCAGCAGCAGCATAACCAACGGAGCATGCACCTTTAATCAAACTTTTACGTGTCCATCCATCGTACGGAATATATGGCAAAGCTGCTTCTAGTATGTTTATACGCAACAAATCCAATATACTAGAAGAACAATATGAACATTTTTTTGAACTCATAGTCATAATTGATATATTTAGTAATTTCTGAAGTGTATATTAGTAATTTCTGAGGTGTATAAAATGAAATAGTATATACACGCAACAACAATAAATAATTCTTATCTAAGAAAGCACATATCTATGCTTAGGCAAAAGTATTATCTATCGAAACCAAAAAGTACAGCATTTACGATAAAGTTGGCCATCGTGTTAAGAAATATGAATACATAAATTTGATAAGATGGTTGTATATCTACTTTATATATTATTGAAACTCAGCTAATTTTCATCAAATTAAAACCACTCCTAGAATTATATTATCAAATAACCTTAAAATAGATTAAGCGCAATAAAAACGCAAATGCTAAACATGAAAGTTAAACTGAGCATATTTTACCTAATAGATCTCTAGGATGTTTAGAATATTTTATTAGCAAAGTACTACAGAAACGTATATTAAGCTAATTTTTTTAATGCGAAAAAATTACTGCTCGTTAAACATTTCGACAATATACAGATATTATTCATATCTACTCGCCTTACAATCTCTACACTGTAATAGTAGGAACAAATTTTCTACGCTAAAAATCGAATTAGAACTATTGTTTTGAGCTAATATTCAACTGAATCATAATAATTCTTTTGCTCTGTAACATTACATATATAAATATTTATCTTAGACGATACTTTTACTTAAGAACTTTTATTAAAAATTATAATATGCATTACAATTATAGCTTAACTAATGAATGGATATTCCTTCAATTTTAATCATAATCAAATTGATCAAAATACTTCATTCGTCTAAAACCAGGTCGTTTATTTGCTATTAATCTAAATTCAATAAATGAAACTAAAAATTTTAAAGGACCTAATTTCAAATTGATTAAAGAGGTAAAAATATCTGAACTTCATAAGTTAGTTAAAGTTCGCATAACTTCTATAAAACTAGCATTAATTGCTCAGATTTTGCAATCTAGGGGAGAATAAAATTTATTTCTATTAATTTTTGAATCAGATAAAAGTACGAATCATAGAGCAAATCGGTTTTATATTTAGAATGATTGATTAAGTTATATGTCTCGTCTATAAATACATTAATCGCATCATTCTTACAAATTTATATACTTTGCTATTATTAATGAAAATATATATAAAAATACTTTCTTAAATGAATGAATTTATGATATAATCATCCTCGAGCACTTGTGTGCTTGTAATTGTCGTTTAATTCATCAGCTGTAAGTATCATTTTCAGTGTTTATGTTTCATACACCAAAGGAAAGGTTTGCAAAACCTGTGCAAGTATCTGTTCGTGATAATAATGTCGATCAAGCTTTGCGTGCATTGAAGAAGAAAATGCAGCGCGAGGGTATATTCCGAGATCTAAAACTGCGCCGCAGTTATGAAAAGCCTTCTGAGAAAAAGGCACGTGAGCGGGCAGAGGCGGTACGTCGCTACCGTAAGCGTAAACGCATGGAACGTGAAAGCTATTAATTAGCTAATGTTTGATAATTAATATTATTTTCTTGCAAGTAATTTTAGTGCCAGTTTAGGATAATTAATTTTTATTGGATTTACTGCCATGTAAAAATAAGCCTAATATACAAAGATAGATACTCGTCATAAAACATACCTAAGTTGCTTTGTTATATTAACCCGTACTACAGATAGATTTACGATCCTATCTCAAAATATTCATTGAGTATGTACGATATACTATTTTATCTGGATTTTTATTCATTAACTTCGATCATCACACTTCAAAAAAAATTAAACTTGAAAAAATGCGAACATTCAGCTTATAGATATTTTTAATAATCGACCTTATTAGTAGTTTACCATGGCTATCACTTGATAGGCTAGCGAAACAACTAAAAAACTTTCGCATTAATCTAATGCCGGATATCATTTTATCTTTTCCGTATGTTAATAATCAGCAACATTAAATCATTATAAAAATTGGCATGTCTCCGAGAGGAGTTAAAAATTTTTTAATCTCATCTCAAGCATTCACAGATTACTTAATAAGTCAGTAAGTATAGCATAACAATAAAGTAATGGCCTGTAAGTACATTAAAGAATAGGCATGGGCAGTAAATTTGTTGATTAATCAATAAAAAGTAATATCTACTCTAATTTGCCTCAGTATATCCATTATAATCGATGTGCGCAATAGTAAGCAAGTTTTAAGTACAACAAATTTACCTATTATTTTAGTATAAATCTATTAATCATTCAGCAAACTAAGATTAGCAGACATCTAGCTTGTTGGTATCAAGTATTTATCTTTAGTAAGATAAACTGCTGACAAGTAGAATAGCTTTAACTACTTCGGATTATTATATAAGCAAAATAGACTATAACTGAAGATTAGATAATTTAATTTACCTATTATCTATCATAATGTTAGTTTAGTAAAAGTCATGAGAAACAAAAATAAGCTAACTTAACAATAAAGAAAAACCATAGTTACTTACTTAAAGACAAATTGCATCTTCAGTTTGAAAATTATTTATTACTTCAAAACTTTTTAACACCTTAGCGCCGGGTAAGTCTTTCAGAACTATATACCAAAATTTACCATCTTACCATGAAATCATTTAAGTAATACTAACAAGCGATTATTCATGCTCATTGGTTTAACATAATGTTAAGTGCGTATGTTAATTGTGATTATATCTTAATCTAAGGTTAGGATCTCTGATCGGGAGATCAGCCAAGCGGATAAATAAGTCACTTAATTTTGGTAAAGCTATGTCCTCCCAAAGTACTCTTCTCTAGATCAAATAATGAAAATCAAACACATATACTTATGCTCAAAATCAATTAAAATAACCTAATGTCAAGAAACACTTAAAATATTAATTAAAATTAAGAAATACGGTAAATCAAAATTGATAACTACCTATAATTCTCCACAAAGAAGCTCATGGCATTATGAACAAACCTCACGTGTTAAAATACTAAAAGTAAATGCCACAAAACAAGTAGGATCATATCTGAAAAAATTTATATTCATCCTAATATACCGAATAATATTTTAGTGGTGAGGAAAGAAATTAAACTTTTGGCCGTAAATTACATTATCAATATAACAATCTTTGGTAAAATTAAAAATAACCTGTATAATATCAGCTGGCTAGAGTCAAGATAAGCGACAAAGTACATGGCCTTCAGAGAAATGATTAATAGTCGGAATCAAAGGTTAAATTAAAAATACGTACAGAAAAAATACCAAATGCAGGATACTACAATGATAGCAAGTCTGAATAGCTTTAAAACTAAGTCAGTTCTTAATGTATCAGAAAAAAGCTATATTTACTATGATGTTACCAAACTTGACGTAAAATACTTACCCTATTCGTTAAAGATTTTATTAGAGAATTTGCTGCGACACGAAGACGGCATCAACGTTAGTTATGAAGATATCTTAACTCTAATAGAGCCGTTTAAAACCAGAAAATACTCGTCTCGTGAAATTGCTTACCGCCCGGCACGTATACTCATGCAAGATTTTACGGGAGTGCCGGCTCTGGTAGACCTTGCCGCAATGCGCGATGCCATGAATGAAATCGGTGATGATCCAAGCAAAATAAATCCACTCTTACCAGTAGATTTAATTATTGATCATTCATTAATAGTAGATGAATTTGGTCATTCAGACGCATTTAATAATAATATCCAACTAGAATTAACTCGCAATAAGGAGCGCTACAAGTTTTTAAAATGGAGTCAGAAGGCTTTTTCTAATTTTCGTATAGTGCCTCCAGGGACTGGTATATGTCATCAAATAAATTTAGAATATCTAGCACAAACAGTATGGACTAAAGAAGAAGGAGATAAGACCATTGCCTATCCTGATACTCTTATAGGTACTGATAGCCATACTACTATGGTTAACGGCTTAGGGGTGCTTGGTTGGGGTGTAGGAGGAATCGAGGCTGAGTCTTCCATGCTAGGTCAGCCGATAACGATGCTAGTTCCTGAGGTAGTTGGTTTTAAACTAACAGGTGCAATACAGGAAGGTACAACCGCTACTGATCTTGTTCTAAAGATTACCCAAATGCTCCGTGCCAAGGGAGTCGTCGGCAAGTTTGTCGAGTTTTACGGATCTGGTCTAAACGAATTACCACTAGCCGACCGAGCAACTATAGCCAACATGGCTCCAGAATACGGTGCTTTTTGTGGATTTTTTCCAGTTGATGCTGAAACTATACGTTACCTCCGCTTTACAGGAAGAGACGAAAGCCGTATAGAGCTAGTTGAGGCTTATGCTAAGGCTCAGGGCATGTGGCGCGAAAACAATACAGATTACCCCAAGTTTAATGATATCATAGAGCTTAACATATCGACAGTACTACCCTCTATAGCTGGCCCTAAGCGTCCGCAAGACCGAATATTACTAACCGAAGCAGTGGAAAATTTTAAGACAACACTTAGATCTACTCTCGGTAATAAAGCGAATACTAGACGCTCGATCAAAGTCAAGAATAAAAATTATCAACTTAATGATGGCGATGTCGTCATTGCTGCAATCACGAGCTGCACTAATACTTCGAACCCTAGCGTCCTTATCGCTGCCGGTCTAGTTGCTCAAAAAGCAATCGAGAATAACTTGATGGTGAAGCCGTGGGTAAAGACTTCTTTAGCCCCAGGCTCTCAAGTCGTTAGCGATTATTTAAAAGCTGCAGGTCTGCAAGATGCGCTCGATAAGCTAGGTTTTAATCTAGTTGGGTACGGCTGTACTACTTGCATAGGGAACTCTGGGCCACTTAATGAAACGATTAGAACAGCAGTAGAAACTGGCGATCTAACAGTCTGCGCAGTGCTATCAGGTAACCGTAACTTCGAAGGACGTATAAATCATTACGTGAAAGCTAGCTACTTAGCCTCACCGCCATTAGTGGTTTCATATGCTCTCACTGGGTCGCTATTGGTTGATTTAAAACACGACCCTATTGGGGAAGACAAAAATGGCAACCCCGTTTATCTACGCGATATTTGGCCATCGAATCGTGAAATCGTTTCAATAATTCAATCCCAAATTTCTCCAGAAATGTACCGCTTACGCTATAAGAATGTATTTCAGGGCGACAAAGATTGGCAAAACATTCCTGTATCTAGCAGCTTAACATATGAGTGGAATGCTGATTCGACATACGTAAAAAAACCACCTTATTTTATTGATTTTCAAAAGAAGCCTAAAGTAATCAAAAACATTAGTGGAGCATGTGCCCTAGCAATACTTGGTGATTCAGTTACGACCGATCATATATCGCCAGCCGGTTTGATTAATGAGGACGGACCAAGCGGTAAATTTCTTTTAGCGCATCAAATATCCCCAATCAATTTCAACTCCTACGGTTCGCGTCGAGGTAATCACGAAATTATGGTACGCGGTACATTTGCCAATATCCGTCTGCAAAATGAAATAACTACAGATTTATCGGGCGGAATTACGAAAATAATAACTACTGGAGAACAAACATCAATTTTTGATGCCTCCGTAGAATACGGGAAGCTTAATATTCCCTTGGTAATTATAGCAGGCAAAGAGTATGGCTCTGGCTCGTCTCGTGACTGGGCTGCTAAAGGCACCTATATGTTAGGAATAAAAGCAGTTATCGCTGAGAGCTTTGAACGCATTCACCGTTCTAATCTTATTGGCATGGGTGTATTGCCACTACAATTTCCAGAAGGCATTAATCGTAAATCGCTTAGCTTGACTGGTAATGAAACATTTAACATTGACGTTATATCATCCATCATTTCTCCAAGAATGCGAGCATCGCTTACTGTTATCTACACAAACGGAGAGAATAGAACAGTCGACTTACTCTGCTGTATTGATACTGCAAATGAGCTCAAATACTATCGGCACGGAGGTATACTATACTACGTTCTCCGTCAGTTAACAGCGAACGCATAAGTTATTTATCTCTCACTGAATGTCAAATAACCAAATAAAAATTTGCTTTATTCCAGATGAAGCTTTGTGTAATATCAGGCTGATATCACATATCACCAAATGCATCAGGAAGGAAACATCTTTGCAGTTTAGTTGATGATTGTGGCTAAAGTTAGATTTTTATAGTTTTATAAGCTCATGCCAAAGGTTTTATCTACTATCAATACTTTATACTAATTCGAAAGCAAATTATCAGATAATCACAATGATTCAATCTGAATCTTATAAAAATCAATAATGGACCAAGACCTGGTTATTTAGTTAATATAATTCGAGTAAGTAGAAGTGTACTCGCTCTGCTTGTATTTATTTTTAGTTATATACTTAGTTTTACGTCTTAATTAACATTTTTTAATATAAATTATTTACAATTTATACCTAATATTAGAAATAATGTATTTACAGTCAACATGCTTTTAGACGAATTAATAAGCTTCGATATAAAATTAGACGATTCCAGGCAATTAATAAATTATTAAGTACAGATGTAATAACAAACGTTACAAAGCAAAATATTTTCATTAATTTCTGTAATTATACATATAATTAATAATATTCTTGCTAACTCAAGTAATTGATAGCTATTTTATATATAGCTTCAAAAGTTATACACAAAAAGACATCTAACTACTTAGTTAGCTTTAGTAAAAGAAATTTATTACAAACAATACTACTTACGTACACTGCCTGATATTATTTTTATATAGTCAAAAATATTTCTAATAACTATGTACCCAATTTGCAAATGATAAGCATATAAAACTAATTTTGTATCTATATATTATCAAATAATTCTTAAGATTAAAGAATCTTCAGAGCACTAATTTATATGATAGTCAAACTTTTTAGTTTATAATTCGATAGAATCATATTAATTAATTGCAATGTACTATGATATTCAATTTATAGTAGATTTATTTATAAAAATAAATAAGCAAATGATTTATGTGTAATATACAAATTTATTATTATAAAATAATACCCTGACATCTTAATTATTATAATTCACACTTAATAGTAAAAATTGAAAATGCTAAATTACAAACTGCACTGTTATAGTGTTTTATATAAACAAAAGCGTTACGATTTTAGGTACAAAAGAAAAATAATAGATTATTTATTGCTGTAATCGACTAAGTTATGTCAGTAAACAAGATAATTTTTAGTAGAATTTAATTATAATATCAAAAAATTAACATATTGCTTTGCAATATAACGCAAGCGCTTACGTATTTTAACATAACACTATATTTCAGTAGATTTACAAAGCAGCAATTTTTGTCAATAAATACCTTGTAGAAGAATTAGGTAGTTACTCAAGAGTAAGCTACCTAATTCAGTATTGTGTAATCAATCTAGAACGATACGCGAATGCCAGTTACCAAGTAAGTAGCATCGATCTCCTCATTGTGATATTCTTCGAAATTTGCATGACCTAGTGTGGCTTTCGCGTCAATTCCTGGAGCAAGGGCGTACTTACCAGATAGATGTATTGTGTTTTGAGAGACGCTTTTATCAAGCACGCCGTTAAAATAAGTTAAACTCACACCTAAAGGACCGGTCTCATAGGAAACTCCCAGGTTGTAGGCGGAACCATCAGCAAACGAATTATTAGCCTCTGCCCAAGAGGCGCCAATACCTATACCGCGCATGCCAAGAGTAATGCCTGCGTTATAACTTTTCGGTTTGTCATGCTTAAATCCTGATTCTAAAAAAGTACCATATCCCATTGAGACGCCCATTGACATACCAGAAAAATCACCGGTGTAATTAGCGCCGAATGCGACCATGTCACTGCTATCAAGATCACGATTCACTGCAGAATTGCTGTCATGTAAATTATCGGGGGAATAAGAGGCGCCAAGTTGGATGCCTGCAAAACGTGGAGTATAATACGTCAATTTTTCTGAATCGTGTGCAAGATTAGGATCAATGTATGTCGAATTTAAAACGCTACGCGAATACTGCGGTTGATCAATTTCGCTACCAGAAAAACCAGACCACTCAGCTTGATCACCAGAATTGATACCTATACCAAAATCACTTGGAGCGAAATGCATGTTATGCATCGCTGAATTTACGGATCCTAAGTTGATCTCACCAAAGGATCCTTTCATAAACAAGTAAGACTCATCTATCTGATCGTTCTTATCTGTATTAGCTTCAAGCTGAACGTTTACACCTAAGTTAATCCCGTTATCAAGAGTTGTAGAACCCTCGAAGTGAATTTCAGAATCGGATTTAACGTCAAAACCGTCAACATCACGGCTGAAATCATTATCTTCAACTGTAGTGTAACCAAGCCATTGCTCCATGTAACCGCTAACTCCAATATGCAGTTTTTCAGCTGCGATAGCGGAAGGTGCAGCGATTAGACCAGCAGCAACAAAAGCTGTTGAACCTAGTACACTCTTCTTCATTCCCCATATCTCCCTAAGTTTGAAGTTATTGTTGTATAATGCTTGATCTATGCCGGAAAAAGCGCAAAAGAATAATCGCCATTCACTACCGATAGCCGACTGCAAAGTGAGCATTGACAATCGTTAGCTTAGTAGTGGTGATTTAAACTACAAAACAAGCCTAACTTGGCAAAGTTATCACAAATATCAAGTGATAAGCACTAGTTCAAATGTCAGTCTTAATGCAAATTTCTACAATACTTGCCTCGCAAATCCATAAGATTAAAAATAACATCGTGTTTCATGATTAATGCTTCTACAGCATGTTACTAGTAAAAATGACCATAAAAATTGGATAAAAATGTAATGATCGATTTTCGCTTAAACCCCCAAGATCTCTTGAGGTCAATACTAGTCTGTTTTTTCATATTATCATCATGTACCTCCAACATACCAGTAACATATCAGTACCCTACTACAGGTCCAGACGGAATACCAAGTTATAAAAAACAAGATAAAATAACAACAATAGACTGGATCGATCTTTTATCGTTTGGCAAGAATAATCATTCTAATAAATCTGAGAATGGTATAACTGTTAATGCTTTTTTGTGGCGAGCAACACTAGACACTCTGTCTTTTTTGCCATTAGATTCGGCTGATCCGTTTGGAGGAGTGATTATCTCAGATTGGTATAATTCGTTGGATAGCCCTAAAGAGCGTTTTAAAATAACTGTTTACATCCTTGATCGCAAACTTCGTTCTGACGCCATTCGTGCTAATGTTTTTCGACAAATACGTGCTCCCGAAGGGAATTGGGGTGACACCATAATCGATAATACTCTTGCTAGGGATTTGGAGAATACAATTCTCACGCGCGCGCGTCAAATGCGTATTCGACAATTATCATTACCAGATGATAACTAATTTTACAATCTTTTGCATGCTATAAATCTTACGCTATTGACCATATTGAAGAAAGAAAAATGTTTATGACTTACTATAACTTTAAGAAAACTGAAGAAAAATGGCAATCAAAGTGGGCTCAGTGCCAGTATTTTGAGGCAAAAATTAATTTTTCTAAACCCAAGTTCTATATATTAGAAATGTTTCCATATCCATCAGGCAACATTCATATGGGTCATGTTCGTAATTACACATTAGGAGATGTACTAGCAAGATATAAGATTGCTCGTGGATTCAATGTATTACATCCAATTGGCTGGGACTCCTTTGGTTTACCTGCTGAGAATGCAGCGATCGAGCGCGGTATTCATCCTCATGATTGGACCAAAAATAACATCATTGCTATGCGCAATAGACTTAAAAGCATAGGACTAAGTTATGATTGGAGTCGTGAGATAGTTACCTGCGATTCTAGCTATTATCGCCACGAGCAAAAAATTTTTCTGGATTTTGTAAAAGCTGGGCTTGCATATCGTAAAGAAAGCTGGGTCAATTGGGATCCTCTAGAAAAAACAGTGCTGGCCAATGAGCAAGTAATCAACGGTACTGGTTGGCGTTCTGGGGCCACAGTTGAAAAACGTAAGCTAAATCAGTGGTTCTTGAAAATTACCGACTACGCAGAAGATCTGCTAGATACGTTAAAGGAGATGGAAGATCTCTGGCCAGATAAAATTCGGCTTATGCAGAAGAATTGGATAGGGCGTTCAGATGGGGCATTGATTAGTTTTCAGCTTACTGGAGCAAGAGGAATCGGAGAAAAGCTAGATGTGTTTACTACTAGGCCAGATACGCTATTTGGCGCTAGTTTCTGTGCGATAGCTGCCGATCATACGCTAGCTTCTAAGTTAGCAGAAAACAATAAAGCTTTGAAAGCCTTCATCGCAAAATGCAATCGCACTAGTACTAGTGAAATAAACATCGATACCTCAACAATAAAAGGATATCGTACAAAAATTAAAGCCAAGCATCCCTTTTTGCCTAACAAGACTCTACCAGTTTATGTCAGTAATTTAGTACTAGCGGATTACGGCACTGGTGCTATTTTTGGCTGTCCATCCAGTAATCAGCGTGATCTTGATTTCGCACGTAAGTACAATTTACCAATAATTCCAGTTGTACTCCCAGCGAAGGAAAATGAAGCTTCTTTTTCAAGCGGGTGTAAAGCTTACACAGGACCTGGTACAATTTACAATTCTGACTTCTTAAATGGTATGAAAGTCGAAAACGCTAAATCCGCTGTTATTGAGCGTCTTGAGAAATGTGGTATAGGAAAACGTAGTATCACATGGCGTTTACGAGATTGGGGGATTTCCAGGCAACGTTATTGGGGATGCCCGATACCCATGATTCACTGCAGCAGCTGTGGAATTGTAGCCGTACCAGAAGATCAACTACCTGTTAAACTTCCTATGGATATCGATTTTAACAGCCCAGGCAATCCGCTTGACTCTCATCCAACCTGGAAATATACGACATGCTCATTATGTGGCAAAAATGCGATTCGCGAAACTGATACGCTTGATACTTTTTTTGAATCTTCTTGGTATTTTGCTCGTTTAGCTGATGCAAACGCAGACGTTCCTTTTGAACACAAAGCCGCCAACTACTGGTTGCCTGTTGATCAGTATATTGGAGGTGTAGAGCACGCAATACTACATTTGCTTTATGCTCGTTTTTTTACCCGCGCTCTACGCGATTGTGGATACCTCTCTATAAAAGAACCATTTTCTCAACTTATTACCCAAGGCATGGTCTGCCATAAAACTTATTGGGGAAACGATCGCTGGCTTTATCCCGAAGAGATTACCCAAACTGCTAGCAACCACTTGGTTACGATCGAAGACAATAAACCAGTAACAGTCGGTCGAATAGAAAAAATGTCAAAATCCAAACGCAATACAGTTGATCCAGAGGGAATAATTGCCCAATATGGTGCTGATACAGTTCGTTTGTTCATCTTGTCTGATAACCCTCCTGAACGAGACTTAGAATGGAATGACAAAGGTATCAATAGCGCCTGGCGCTATATTAATCGCTTATGGCAAGCAATAACAGAATGCAAAATTAATCTGCTATCGGTTAAAACGACAAAACCAACTGTATTATCGCCAGAAGCTAAATCCATCTATAAAGAATGCCACAGGACCATCTTTTCTGTAACCGATAACATCGAAAAATGCCGTTTCAACACTGCAGTAGCCCAGATCCGCAAATTGTCCAATCAGATATTTACATTGTCTGGCCAAGGTGAAGGCGAAGCATGGACCTTACGCTTTGGTTTAGAAACAATAATCAAAATGATGGCGCCTATAATCCCACATATCTGCGAAGAATTATGGATGAAGCTTGGTTATAGCAGCATGCTTACCAAGGTTGCTTGGCCAGAAGCGGATATTAGTTTGATAGAAAGCAAAATGGTAACTATTGTTATCCAAATTAATGGTAAATTGCGTGGGACAATTGAAACGGAAAAAAATACCTCCAAGGAAGAAATTATCGAACAAACTAGCAAACAGCCGAGTGTATTGAAATTGCTTGAGGGCAAAACTACTCGTAAAGTTATTGTAGTACCTAACAAGATAGTCAACTTTGTGGCTTGAGTTTGTGGTGCGAGCGATAGAACACTCTAAATCATTAGCAGCTATGATTCTAGTTTTGTACGGAACTACTTTTGTAGCCTGTGATTTTCAGCCATTATATTCGACAAAAACTATAAGTTATAACCTATATGATCAAATATTTACTCAAATTGATATCAAATCAACTGACAATCGCTTAAGTCAGATGCTTTGCAACGTATTATTTGACCGCATTAATCCGAGTGGCATTGTTATTAAACCTAGATATCGCATAGATATTATTATCAATAAAAATAAACCTAATATAATCTTACTGCGAAAATCAAAAGTAACTTTGGCTAGCTATATTGTTGAAGTAAAATGGAAACTAATAGAAGTTATAACTAATAAAGCTATAATTAATGGACAAAATGAGCGCACATCAAACTTCTTCATTAATTCATCTGAATATGCTAACCTTAACGCCGAGAGAGCTGCGAGCCTGCGCGCAATAACAGAACTAGCAGATGATATTCGATTGCGTATCGCATTATATTTCAATAGTATAGATAATCGAACAAATAACAAATGAAATTAGCAACCTATGAGATAGAAGATTTTATTAATCATCTACCGTATTCCACCAAAGCCGTTCTTATATACGGACAAGATCTTGGTAAAGTGCTGAAATTTGCCAAACGAATTGCTAAAACAGTAGTAACAACACTAAATGATCCATTTAATCTTAGTGAGATGGATGGTAGCGAAGCTGCCAGTGATCCGGCAAGGCTATCGGAGGAAATGCAAGCGCACTCAATGACAGGAGATCGTCGCCTAGTTTGGATTCACAATGCACCTGATAAAATAACTGAAATGGTTATCAATGCGCTTGAAGGTGATACTGGTGACACGTTACTCATTATTGAATCTAACGATTTGAAGACATCAAGTAAATTGCGTAAATTCTTCTCAAGTAAAAGAAAAGATATATTTGCTCTTGCCTGCTATTCAGATGCTGAGAGCGAGCGAGCCAACGAAGTAAAAAAAATGCTTGCGGCAAAATCTGTTAAAATAAATCCAGATGCTGAAAGATTTCTTATAGCGCATTCGGAAGATAACCGAATAGCAAGTAAAACAGAGGTTGAAAACCTTACTCTTTTATTTGAAGAAGGCCAAACTATTGATCTTGATTTAGTTGTTTCTGCTATAGCAAATAACGCAGAAGTGGATATTATTCAGTTAATATCTACTGTAGCAGATGGTAGATTGGATCTAATTATGACTGTGATTGATCAAGCATTTCAGCAAGGTATGACTTCAGTACAGATAGTGCGAATGGGAATAATTTACTTCCAACAGCTTCACTTAGCCCGTGTTCGGATGAACAACCGTCTTACTGCTTCCCAAGCCATTAAGTCCTTGCGCTCTAGTGTATTCTTCCGTGTAGCCGATTCCATGACTCAACAAATAAAGCGCTGGAATATCTACAGTCTTATCTTAGCCTTAAAGAGGTTGAACTTAGCAGAAATTCTCTGCAAAACAACAAACTATCCAGATAAGGTAGAATGTCGTCAAGCCATGATAGATGTCGCAAGTCTAATTCTTATCCCAAGCATCACTCGTAGGATTTAATAGATACAATATAAACCTGATACAATGCATAATTGTGATTACGGCAAATCCTTATTATTAATCTCGAATTGTCTAGTTAACCAAAACTTATTTTAACTCACTATGCTATTTACCGGACTTATTACAATCAACAGATCAATAAAGATTGATGTTATATAAAGAAAATAGTTAAGTATTACCGATTACGAGTCAACGCGCTCTGGTCATCGTTTTATCAACTATCAATAATGTTTAATTGAAGCAATAGGGATAATAGTAATCATGAATAATTATCATTATTCTCCGATAGAGTTTTTTTAATTAAGCAACGAGAATTGATCGAGTATTCTATTATATAAGGACTTATATATTCATCTATAATTAAAATGTAACCTCCATAATAAATAAAGCTTCATTAGCATTTTAACTATTGTTTTGCAATTAATAATTTTTGCCAAAACATGAAATCGATTTCATGCCAATACCAAGCTAAACCACCTTAAACTACTCTTTAGTTTATACAATCAAAACGTTAAAGTATTGCTTATTTGGTGTATAATTTCTGAATTATATTGTTATAATTATTTTTTTAGTTTTAAACACTGTAGTTTTATATTATCTGAATTAATCTTATATTATCTGAATTAATCAACTGACAAACCACATGATTAAAAATATTAAGCGATTAATTGTGCTCTATCGCTGATTTAAATTAACATATTGATAAAAATAAATTCTTTGCCTTATATAATTAGTCTTGTTTTCAATCACCTGATGTTTTAACTTAAGTTAATCGATATAAAAAGACTACTATAAACATCTCAAATTAATCCTTACCATGATCAATTAACGATCGATCAATGCCCTTGCTTTATTCTCAGAGTATCACCAGCTCTAAGTGATAGATAGAGGCTGATCACACTCCACTTAATAATCTCCTTAATAGATGATCAAAACTCTGATAAGACACTATCCATCTATATATGCAAAATTATAAAGTTTTATCGCTGTTGTACGTCGCATAATCGCAATATATAAAGCCGTAAATGCGCTAGTTAATCTTATACTAACTTGCAAGGTGTAATAAGAGATTAACTATCGCATTGATAAATTAAATCATTTTTAAAGCTAAGACAAAACCTAAGCTATCAAAGTAAACTCTTATATATTTTAGAAGTTGTGGATAGAATGAAAAGATCAAATATAAAGAATTTGCTCCTTCGTTCACTTCGAACAGTCGAGAAATTGATCTTGCAAATGGTTTAAAGTATTGCTGCGACGTACCTCAGTCACAGCTTGAACAAGCTGTTTCTTCGAAATGAGACCATGAATTAAATAATCACCTATTACCAGGGATGGAATACCTTGAATTGATAAGAGCCTAGCGAGTTCAAATGATTTACGAATTTGGTTACGTAGCATGATACTTTCCATATCATTCTTCAGCTTATCGATATCAAGACCTATCTCCTTAGCCAACTGAAAAATCACTTCTTGAGTAATTCGACCAGGCGTATCAAATAATTTATTTTGAAATTTCATATACTTATTTTGCAAATGAGAAGCCAACGAAGCTAAGGCAGCAGTTTCAGATACTTTACTCAAAATCGGTAGTTCCTTAAAAACAATTCTTATGTTAGTATCTTCCTTCGCTAGTTCTTTCAGAAGCTTAGTCATTAATTTACAATATTTGCATTGGTAGTCAAAAAATTCTACTACAGTGACATCTGCATTTAAATTACCTAATACTGGATCTGCTGAATCACACTCCAATGCATAATGATTATTTGTCAAAACCTGTTTAAGGTCGTATTTGTCAGTCTGTTGGCTTCTTTGCATAAGAAAAAAATTTTTCATCAGATCATTCGGTTCCTCTACAATCTCATTGTCTTTCATGTAGTTATGAATTAACAATTTAACCTCGGATTTATTTTCCAAAGAACAAGGAACATCTTTAGCGGTTGCTAATTTAAAACAAAAAACTAATGAAAATAAGAAAAAGGAGAAGAAAGAGCGAATCATTCAGATCTCCAAAACAAGAATCAATTGATTATATTTAGCTATAAAGTAACGATTGCAACTAGTCTAAGCTATGGACATTAAGGTAGCTTTCTGCTTTTATACTAGCCATGCTTTTTTGCAAGCGATTCAATCGCTATCGTTCTCAGCATCATAGGTTTAGCAGGTTTTAGCTTTTTTGTACACGATTTGCTTGAATAGCTGCCATCTTCCCAATTATCGTTACTCACGACTTTCTCTGCTATAGAAACTACAGCTTCAGCGATATTAGCAAGTTTTCCTTGAGCAATCGCCAATTGATGCCACAAAAAAGGAAAATCACCTTCAGAAGGCTTGACATTTTTTGCAAGTGAAGCATAATCTCCTGCTAGCAGCGTAATCTTTTATTACCAAAAAATTTGCTGCGATAAAAACTTCAATCAACCCTACATTGGAGCTAGCTCTTGCTCCATAAGCATAGGCGCCAGCGTAGCTTTGGTTATTGCCTGCTTTTCAAAAAAATCTTACTTTCTGATTCATACAGAGAAGGATCTTGAGGATAATTCCTAAATTATCTCTAGCGTTAGTGCAAGCGAATGCTTATAATCCAGCATCTTAAGATAAAAGATTGCACGAGCTAACTTAGCACGCAAACCACTATCAGTTTCCGGATATTGTGCAATGTCTGAGAAGGTAAGCAAAATAAATCCATGAAGCTTCGCAAGTAATCGATTGAAATCGATAATCTGCTTTGCTATCGCTTTCAGATTCGAATATGAAGATATAATAACATGTGCTTTGATTGATTTGAGGCGATCCCTGATAAATGAGTGTGTAGATAAATAAGTCGAGTTAAATAAGGCGTTTTCTTAGATATCATGTGTTTAAAAAAAACAATTGTAATCCCCCAGCTGATTGATAAATAGCATCAAGAAACCGCATTCCCGCTTGATCAGCTATCGATTCCTATTCTTGTATATATTTCATAAAACTGCTAAGCGAAACCGACTATCTGCTCATAGCAATTGCTGCACCTATATCACCACGACTACTCACAAACTCTATAGCAATTCCAACAATTGCCATAAGCATAGAGGCTTTAGCAACAGAATCGATAGCATTTTATTTTTGAGCTCAATGATCGCTGGCAATGTAGTCAATTTCATCAGCAATAACGCTAATTACCTTATAATTGCGATTGCATAGCTATTATAAGGTAGCTATTTAAAAATAACTTATTCTCTTCACTAGCCTTACGCTACGCCTAATCTTAATAAGCAAGCAAAGACAGTTTAACTTAGTTAACAGCTTTTAGAAAAGCTCAAGCTAATATCAATGTTAAACAACTAGCAATTACTATAAGATTTATATCTTAATGTGCTGATCGTATAGTACTATGAATTTAGATTAAGTAATAAATTAAGTGCCAAACTCAAAAAGTGTCTCGGCAAACAAAATACTATACCAAGCACTCATGCAAATGAGTACAGTAAACAAAAATGAATAAGCTACTGGCATTTCCAGCCTAGTTGGAGAATGCCAGTAGCTAGTATGAGCAATACCTAAAATGTACAAAGACATTATTTGTAATTAAGAATAAACATTTGTAATTAAGAATAAACTGTTTTTACTAGAAATCTTAGGAAGAAAAATCATCAAGTTAGTCAAATTTTTACATAATCTAACATAAAAAACCGTATCTAACTTAGTATATGTGTTACCACAATCGCGCCAAGAAATTCTTATAGCTCTGTATATAAGAAGGCTTTTCTAAAAATCTAATTATTTTAGAGAAAAAATATCGCTTTATTGCGTTAATTACGACCTTGTTACTAAGGTAACGACAGCAAAGCATAAAAAACTAAAATTATATCGATTGATGGATATACATTCCTGTCACTCCATAGCTATAGACCCATTACTGACCATACACTTTATTTATCCTCTCTATAAAAGCATTGGTATGTAACCAGCTTGCTAAGCTTTGCTTCTACAATTTTCAATCCAATTTCCATCAAAAATTTTTAAACTAGTAGGAATAGCTGGGATTAAATTTAGAAATATTTAAAAATAGGTATTGTATTTAATACAAAAAATAAAATTACACTACTAAATTATGTAATATCTTTAAGCACCAAATTAAACAAATCTGCTTAAAAAAAAGATTAGCCATTTGCTATAAAATTAACAATAATAACTAAGATATTTGTACTCACTATCTTTGTTTGTCAGTAGCAATTTAAGTAATAGAATATTCACCCCATAACTTTCCTTAACAAAAAAATCCATATTTCTAAAACTATAGCTTAAAACAAACATAACATGTAGAATGATGAGATTTAAATTCATAATATTTTACTTATGAGTACACTTTATGATATTTTTATGATTTAAAAAAAAGACAACCATACTTAATTTATGGATTATAAAATCGCTAATATTATGTTATAATCATAAATATCATTTCAATAAATAAGTCATTGATGTATTAATACTCTCGTTTACAGTAGGGTTTATTTGATTTAACCAATGCATATAGTCAGTTTTTCTTAATGTTTTAATTTGAAAGTTAGTTATGTTTTATCCAGCCAGTCGTGGAGAAATCGATCCATTCATTGTTATGCAAGTGATGTCAGATGCAGTCAAACGCGAAGCGGCCGGTGATAATGTTCTGCACTTAGAAATCGGACAGCCATCTACTCCAGCGCCTAAGGGTGTGCTAGAAGCTGCACGCTTCGCGCTATATAACGATAAGATTGGCTACACTGTACCGCTTGGTATGACAAAAATGCGTGAAAAAATTTCTAGCCATTATCGCAAATGGTACGACATAGATGTATCTATCGAGCGCATTGTAGTAACCACTGGAGCGTCTAGCGGGTTTACCATTGCTATTTTATCAGCTTTAGAACATGGATCTCGAGTAGCCATTGCCTCACCAGGTTACCCAGCATATCGCAACATATTAAAATCATTGGGAGCGCAGGTTGTATACCTAGCGACTGATGAAAAAGATCGATTTCAGCCTACATTACCAAGGCTAGAAAAAGCTGGAAAGTTAGATGGTTTGATTATAGCCAGTCCATCAAATCCGACTGGCACTATGCTTAGCGAAAATAGCATGAAAGAAATAACTCGTTGGTGTCAGTTAAATGGAGTGCGGCTAATCTCTGATGAGGTTTATCACGGAATTGATTTTGGACAACGCCCTGTTTCTGCTTTGGAAAGCAATCCAGATGCCATAGTAATCAATAGCTTTTCAAAATACTTTTCAATGACCGGTTGGCGTATTGGCTGGATCATAGCACCGCCGGAGTTAATGAGTTCAGTAGAACGGCTTGCTGCTAGCTTCTTTATCTCAGCTCCTACAATATCACAATTTGGAGCAATAGCTGCCTTTGATTGCATAGAAGAAGCTCAAAAAAATGTAGCACGCTATGCTCTTAATCGAGATATTTTACTAAATGAGTTGCCATCAACTTGGCTAGATGATCTAGTGCCAGCTGATGGAGCATTCTATATTTATGCTAATGTCGCTAAATACACCAGCGACAGCAGAAAATTTTGCCAACGCATTTTAACTGAAATCGGAATAGCCTGTACGCCTGGGATAGATTTTGATCCTTCTCGCGGGCATGCAACGATACGTTTATCTTTCGCTGGCGCTAGTGAAGATATATTGGAAGCATGTAAAAGACTAAAGGCTTGGTTGTAGAGATATGGCTATTATTTATAAAATCAAAATTACGCTGGATAGCGTAAAAAACTAATCGGTTTAAATTCAAATTTTAATGCTTAATAGTTAATTTATTGATAACTCTACACATTAGTCAATAATCTAAGCCGGAAATATGTCATTCAGATAGATCTATCAAGGCCAAGCAGCGAAAACATTAGTTTTTTGTTCTATCTTACAGGGGCCTGCAAAAATTACTTTAATCAGCTAGATTACTTCTCTTATCGACGCCACCATCCTTTACGAGGATTATCAACTGCATTATTCAGATTTTTAATCTGAATAATTCCTGTTGAATTTATTGCCTCCGATACCATCGGACTCTCCCTAGTAGAATTTACTACGTTGGTTGTTTTGTCATCGAGCTCTTTGCAAGAATCACTAACAGTTTTTTCATGCCTTTCTTCAAACTTATGAGCTTCAAGCATTAGGTTATCTTCACGACTCTTACGTCGACGGTGACGTGAACGCTTAGAAGTAAGATTATTAAATAGCTTATTTTCTTTACTTGTTTTCTTATTAAAAACTAATGCATGCTTAATCATCCCATTGGACCCCAACTTCTCCCCCTGCAAGTGAGCATTGTGCATATCATGTTCGTCGGTTATCAGTTCATCAGAGCTCACTTCGCAATCATAAACATAGTTATTTTCGGCAGGTTTGCTTGAGACCATGAGAACTTGCTGTATCCTTTCATTAGAGATCTTTGTGTCAAAAAAAGAAACATCGCAGGTTTTTATTTTTTCATTCCTCAAGTTTGCTTCAGATACAATATCACGGCGTTGTTTTCGCGATCGACGACGAACACTTCTACCTCGACGACGACGTCGGCGACAATCATAATCATTGTCATAGTCTAATTCATCGCATCTCTCAGCACTAGTTTCATTTTTAACAAGAGTATCTTTGTTCTCTGTATGATTATTATTTGTATCATCTCGAAATTCAGAAGCGCAACTACCGCTTGAATGACAGCAAGAATGATTATTGTTGTTAAGTTCATGATATTCATCGCTAGGATTAAAATCCTCAATTTCACTCTTATCTGGTAGAACTAGATAATTATCATTCTTAGCGACTTCAGCAGAATTGGCAGAGATCGCGATCTGGAAAGCAGCTCTTTCCTCAGCAGTTTTAGAACGTAAGCGCTCAAGTCGATAATCTGGTGGTACCAAAGTATCATCTTGTTCTAAAAACACGCGATTACCGTAGCGTAATTCGATATCAGCAAGACGAGTACGCTTCTGATTAAGAATATATAATGCAACCTGTGCTGGCACATGTATAACAATCTCTGCGGCGAGATTACGTAGTCCTTCTTCTTCAATAATCCGCAAAATATGCAGAGCGGTACTATCAATAGAACGAATGTACCCCAAACCTTTACAGCTCAGGCAAACCTGAGTGCTGGCTTCTACTAAGGATGGACGAAGACGCTGACGAGAGAGCCCCATAAGGCCAAAATGACTTATGCGCCCTATTTGAATACGTGCACGATCAGATTTCATAGCTTCCTTCATACGACGCTCAACTGCACGTTGATTGCGAGAATCCTCAACATCTATGAAATCAATTACAACGAGTCCAGCAAGGTCTCGTAAGCGTAATTGTCTGGCTACTTCTTCTGCAGCTTCCAAGTTGGTCTTAAGCGCAGTCTCTTCGATACTTCGTTCTGAGGTAGAGCGACCGGAATTTACATCAATCGCGACTAATGCCTCAGTTTGGTTCATCACAATATAGCCACCTGACTTTAAATCTACCACCGGGTTATGAATCGCATCAAGCTGGCTTTCTAATTGGAAACGATGGAGCAATGGTACATGAACATCATTATAACGTTTGACTCTCTTAGCATGACTAGGAATCATAGTTTTCATAAAATCCTTAGCAATCCTATAACCGTCATCGCCATCAACTAAGACCTCATCCAAATCTCGCGTGTATAGATCTCTAATGGAACGTTTAATGAGATTGGCTTCCTCATAGATAAGACAAGGTGCTGTGCTATCTAGCGTAGTTTTACGAATTTCATCCCACAATCGTAGCAAGTATTCGTAATCACGTTTTATTTCAGCCTTAGTACGCTGTGCACCGGCGGTGCGGACGATAACTGCCATACCTTCCGGTACTTTCAAAGTATCAACAATCCGCTTTAATCGTTTACGATCTGCTAGATGAGTGATTTTTCGGCTGACACCCCCACCACGATCTGTATTCGGCATCAGCACGCAGTATCGCCCTGCTAAAGATAGATATGTAGTGAGAGCTGCACCCTTATTACCACGCGACTCTTTAATAACTTGCACTAGCATAATTTGACGCCTAACAATTACTTCGTGAATTTTGTATCGTCGACCAGGCAAATGTCGACGGTTACGCAAATCCTCCGTGGTTTCACTGCTGACAATTTCATTTTGAGCGTTCAACTCAGAAACATTGGCAGTTACTTCGATATTTTTTCCAGCATTACTTAAATCCTTGGAATCAACACCACCGGCTTCCTCCTCAACTCTACTTTCATCCTTTTCGTTCATCGTATTGTCAGTTTGCTCTTCACGAAGCAAAACTTCACGATCCTCGATCGGAATTCTGTAATAATCTGGATGAACCTCTGTAAAGGCCATAAATCCATGGCGATTGCCGCCATATTCTACAAATGCCGCTTGCAACGATGGCTCTACTCTTGTTACTCGTGCAAGGTAAATATTTCCTTTAAGGTGCTTTTTGGAAGCTGTTTCAAGGTCAAAATCATCGATCTTGTTCCCGTCGACTACCACAACCCGGGTCTCTTCCGGATGAGCAGCATCGATTAGCATACGCTTGGTCATACGCTGGTAACTCCGTATCGCGTCGCAACAACTGCAAAAAAATGACTATAGATCCAAGCTGTCGATTACGTAACAAAACTTCAGCTCGGGCAGGAAACATAACACACTAGAATACGTCTCTATCGTAATTCATAATACACTGTGTAAAATCTCTAAGATAAAGGCGCGGCGTATAATCTGGCACGATACGTGCTGGGCGTCTTGTTCAAAAAAGTTAATCTGATTAACACGAATGAGTTAGAGATTCTAATCACCGAAATTCTTCCAGTCTAGAAATCTCACGTTGATCCACTAGGGAGTAACAAGAAATTAAAATCACTTCCTGATAAAAATCAACAAAAGTATCACTAATATCCCAAATAATTTATACAATGCGCAATGTTTTCCTGGATTACAAAACAAATTTTAGCTTATTAATAACTCAATATATTTATCCTATTTGCCTATTGATAATATACAAAACTATAAACTTAGCGTTCGTAAAAATGGATCAGAATAACAGCGACTTATTTGTTTTACAAATACCTTATGCGTAAGCTAGTAAATATTTAATTTTTACGCCGAAGCTAAAAAAGACAACTATCATAATAAATTTGTTGGTTTTAAACGATGCGATACACTAATTTTTTTAATACTGCTAAATCGTGAATTAACTATAGTCTCATAGACGAGAACAGTCTTATAACTAGGTTGTTTTCTATTGAAAACTACTTTTTTCGCTTCTATCACATCCATAACTCGTAATACCCCCATTACTTTTATAACGAGCATCTAGATAACCACCTAGATAAAGTTTTTATAGATATAAATCTTTAAGATAAATTGCATGATACCCCAACATATACCTCAGTAGCCAGATAGTCTTGAATATTCCAAAAATGTTTTTATTGCACGTAATATCCTGAAAGGAAATTGCACAACAATATCAATGCTACTAGCATTGATATAAAATTAAAACCCACTTTTACCTTGTCTTGATTTAAAAATCGCAATATAGTATTTTCCTTAAAATTTAATTAAAATTACGAAAATACCACTTTCAAAAAAATCGAGACACATCTAACAATCTGTTAGCATAACGCCAGTATATAAATTAACCAACGTTCTTTTATACATGCCCAAAGCTAAAAACCAACTAAAATAATAATGCTAGACCATGTTCATGGCAGCAGTGATTCTTTGATGGTATCAGAACAACATTTTATATAAAAAACATCTTGCTAGTTACAACTACAACGAATATTAGGATGATACTGAAGCGTAAAAAGGTAACTTTATAAGTTTAAGTATATAGCTGACTTCTCAAGAATAAAACGCTGATCTTTTTTATTGTATTCCATAGCGGATTCTACCAAATAATTAAATCTGATAGTGCCTGTCAAATTATATAACCAAGTAACAATTCTAAAACAACAGCAATCGGGGCAAATAAAATTTGCCCTATCGAACAAAAGCGGGACAAAAACAAATTAAAAGTCAACTATACTTCATCTCGCTTGATTATATTATCAAACAATAAAGAGCCCTGCGCAACTAACTGGTGCATAATTAAGGAAATGAGAAGAAAAACTAAATTTATTAATTCGACCGCATCGTTTTGCTAGTTTCAAGGTGCTGAAAGCACTTAGATATACCTTTTTGTTCTAATAGAATTAGGTTGCTTATCAAATCAATTAAGATAATCAACTTTAACACTTAATTTGAACATTCTTAGCGTTAAGACTATAATAAAAATTATTCTGTAATTATGGCTTCTATTAATTCTAATAGCATAATCAAAAAAAGCTAATTATGAAGTGGTTATACTGGCATTTCAAATATATTTATTTCTTGAAATGTTTTGTAATTATAGACCATGAATTACAAAATCTTTACGTAATACCAAAATTAATAGCTCAATCTTATAGATTACCTAAAATTTGAAATATAATATAGGCAACTAATACTCCATAACATCTAAATAAAAATAAGTAATTGTAAATTAAATTAATAAAAATAAGAGAATAATCTCCTAAAACAAACTAATTAAAATATTTTATTGAATAACAGTAGCGATCAAATTTTACTTAAAGCAGAATTTTTTAGATTTGCTAATTAATCTCTAGAATGCAGCCCCAGGAAAATACTTTATCATTAACAATCTTATCTAAATAACCTGTTGTTATATTAAAAAATATTGAATTAAATATTTTAGAATAAAAAATTATAAAAGAAAAAATAAAAACCACACTGTATGCATGATATAGATATAAAAAACCTTAAAAATACAATCCGTAAACAAATATATTGAGTCTTATAACCTGAATGTGAAAAATTTGCTATTGATTATGCCCATTGCTGTTGTGATATCCCTGGGTATTGTTTGTTGTAGGTATACTTTCTCAGATGAGCCTAATGAGAGACTATCTCAAAATCCTCTTTCTAATCAACAATTTTCTTGAGCGTGTTACTTAACAACTATAATTGAAACCGTACCATTCAGAAGAATTTTTCTGTCAACAAAATTCTATAATGTCCGCTTAAATAGCAAATAAATTAATATAGAAGATTATTAGTTTAATAAACTTTGCACTACTGAATAAATTATCGTGCTAATTATAACGATCATGCAAAAGATAAAAATCATTTTTGATGACAATTTTAAATTTAATTTATTTCACAAGCCCATAATAAATGTTAAAGGATAATAGCCAATATCGTCCTTTAACATTTATTCAAACTAATGCCTTAATTATCCAATAATTAATACTAATATATAACCTATAACGATAGAAATTACTTATTCCTAATATCTATTTAAGATTGATTGCATGTAAGTAACTATTTAGCAATTTATTATTTTATAAGGTATACTATTTTTACTCTGAAATGCCCATCAAGGAATGCGCAAACACTCGAGCATCGAATGAGTGTAAATCATCTTCCCCCTCGCCAACACCAACAGCATGCATCGGCAGACCAACGCTTTGTGCTAAAGATACAACCACACCACCTCGAGAAGAACCATCAAGTTTTGTTATTATAAGACCAGTTACATTGACCATTTCTCTAAATACTTGCGTCTGAACATGAGCGTTTTGACCAACCGTTCCGTCTAATACTAACACTGTGGCATGTGGCGCAGTATCGTCTTGTTTTTTAATAACTCTAACTAATTTAGCCAATTCTTCCATAAGTTGAGTTTTATTTTGCAACCTACCGGCGGTATCAATCATAAGCACATCGCTAGCAGTAGCTTTAGCTTTTAGCAAAGCGTCAAAAGCTAAAGCAGCCGCATCAGATCCGTACGGTTTGTCAATCACAGGTACTTGTGCACGCTCCCCCCAAATCTTAAGCTGCTCGACAGCAGCTGCCCGAAAAGTATCACATGCTGCCAACATCACCGACATGCCTTCACTAGTCCATTGACATGCTAGCTTACCGAGGGTAGTAGTCTTGCCTGAACCATTTACTCCAACAGCTAAAACAACAAATGGCTTATGTCCAAATGGCCTTAAAGGCTGAGCAACTGGATCTAGAATCTCAACAATATCTTCAGCTAAGGCGATACGAATCTCTGCGCTAGTTAAATCATTTTTAAATTTCTTGCAAGCTAAATTGCCAGTCAGCTTTACAGCTGTCTCAACACCAAGATCGGCTGTTATTAACAGTTCTTCAAGCTCTTTCAGAGTAACCTTGTCAAGCCTATGTTTAGTAAACAGCTCACCAATACCATCTATAAGTAGCCTGGAAGATTTAGATAATCCACTACGCAGCCGAGTAAGCCAGCCTTTGGAAGATGAGTTGGAGCTTTTGTGTTGGATCATAAAAAATCTCACTAATTTTTAGGTTTTACAGCTAAGTTTTTTTATTTAACCATCTCGACAGTTCTTTCGCCTATCAAAGTAGTAGCATCACGACCGATCACTATGACCTTAACAATCTCCCCTGCAACCGCTCCGCCAGCTACTTTGATCTTCGCAAAACTTTCGCCATGACCCATACTGTCAGACTCAATCAATACCCGATCAATGGTGCCCACACGAGTGTCAAGCCAACGTACCAAATTATTAGCACCGATAATTCTAAGCTCCGCAGCACGCGACTTACGAATGTCGTCATGAGTCCTGGGCATGTAAGCGGCTGGTGTTCCAGGGCGAGGTGAGTATGGGAAAATATGAACATATTGCAGCCCAAGATCAAGCAGCATGTTAACCGTATTCGTATGCATTTGATCCGTCTCTGTTGGAAATCCAGCAATTATATCAGCGCCAAATGCTATATCTGGACGCAAAGCACGAGCATAATTAACCAAACGAACTACGTCTTTGCTTAAATGACGACGTTTCATTCGTTTAAGAACCATATCATCCCCAGATTGCAAGCTCAAATGCAAGTGAGGCATAAACCTTTGCTCATTTTCCAATAAACGCCATATATCATCGTCTATTTCAACAGGATCAACAGATGACAATCGCAAACGCGGAAGATCTGGAAACATTGCAAGTAATCGTCGTAGCATCACTCCTAATGAAGGATTACCGGGCAAATTTCCTCCGTAAGAAGTTATATCGACCCCACTTAATACGATTTCACGATAACCAGCTGCTACTAAAGAGCGAACTTGTTTAAGAACCGTCTCAATCGGTACTGAGCGGCTATTACCACGACCAAATGGTATAACACAAAAAGTACAACGATGGTCACAGCCTTGCTGAACTTGAACAATGGCACGCTCTCGCCCTTGAGATGTAACAACCAAGTTATTAGCAGTATTACGCACCATCATTATATCATCAACTGATACCTGTGGTGTATCAATAGTATCCTGAACTTTCCAGGTTTCCGGCCGTAACTTCTCTTCGTTACCAACCACCCGAGTAACACCCGGTATTGCAGCATAGTTCTCTTGGTTAATCTGAGCAGCACAACCGGTAACAACTATGTTAGTTTGGGGATTTTCCCGAACTATACGACGAATTGCTTGGCGCGAACGACGCTCAGCTTCCGCTGTTACCGCACAAGTGTTAATTACAATAGTGTTACTAGCGCCAGAATCTTGTAAATGTTTTATGATAAGATCAGACTCGTGAGCATTCAGGCGACAACCAAAAGTCTTTACCTTGTAGGAAGACGTTTTATATCTATTAGATGCACACACCATAAAAAATAAAAATATACGCTTGTTCAATAAATTAAAAGTAATATCTTAAACAATTTTAGAAAAAACCTTTAACTTCCTAATATCAATCAATGAAATAATTTATTATATACTAAATATGAAATTAAAATGCATCTATATTTGTAAATGATTTAATTCCAACACCATAAAATAACAACTATTTTCTGCAACTATTATCAGAGCAAATAATTCTACTAATTAAGGTAAATTAGATTGCACTATAAAGTAAAAATTCATTTCTAAATAAAAATTTAGAGATTAATAATTTAGAGATTAATAAATTAAACTACTTTAATATGCAGTAAAATATACAATTATAGCCTAATTAATTTACTAATTATTCAAGCTAGTTGCGGCTTATAGATAATTTAATTTAATTAGTAAATAATTTAATTAGTAAATAATTTTTTGTTTAGCTTTGTTTTTTTTCAAAGATTAAAACTGTACTATTTTATTAATGTCAATCCATTAGCTTGGTAATACAAAACAACTTTAAGTAAAGTACTCGGTCGCATAAAAAATTCAAATAAGCTATTTTATAACTGAAAAATCGCGTAAAATTAAATATCTATAAGTTTTATATCAACTCTAATCGAGAGTTGCTTTTAGCTCTTGGGGATAAAGTAAAGCACCCCGTAGTACCTAAAATTTACAAAAGACACTATAAAAATATTCTAATGTTAAAATGACGATAAGCGACAATCTTTCATCATAATCATGGTTATTCTAACAAAAAATAAAATTTAGAAAACGCAGCACTCTATGATTTGAGCATTAAAGAAGATTATATCAAATAATAGAGAAACAAAAATGCACCTACTACTTGATAAACTTCAATAAAAGCAAAATGACACTTTGTCATTTTCAAATCCGTTTTACTCATCACTTCAATAGAATGTCTTAGGTCACAAAAGCAGATAATATTAGCACTACTAAAAGATAAATAACAATATACTAAATCCTAATTACAAAACATGACAACTAGCGTGAATAAAACTCCACTACCAAATTTGGCTCCATGTGTACTGGGTAAGGAACTTCCTCCAATTTTGGAACGCTAACTAGTGTACCAATCATTTTATTATGATCAACATTTAGATATGCCGGCACATCGCGTTCGTTTGATCGTACACCTTCCAAAATTGCAAGCAGCTCACGAGAACTTTTCTTAATCTCTACCTTGTCACCTTCATGCAGCAAATAAGATGGAATATTCACGCGTCGACCGTTAACATTGATATGCCCGTGATTGACCAACTGACGAGCTGCAAAAATAGTTAAAACAAATTTCATACGATAAACGACAGAATCCAAGCGGCTCTCTAAAATACCTATAAGGTTTTCATCAGTACCTCCCTTACGACGAACAGCTTCAGCATGATATCTGCGAAACTGTTTTTCGCTTACATTACCATAATACCCCTTAAGTTTTTGTTTAGCCATAAGTTGTATACCGTAATCAGTTGGCTTACGACGACGCTGCCCGTGCTGGCCTGGCCCATATTCCCGTTCGTTAAATGGGGATTTAGGCCTTCCCCAAAGGTTTAGACCTAGTCGTCGATCAATTTTATGTTTCGTAGAAGTACGTTTTGCCATTAAATTCTCTGTAATTTTAGATATATCCAGGTACGCCATGGACTATTGTTTAATGGCTTACTACGACTGAAGCCATTAATAGTATAAAAATCTTAGATAAAAAGGAAATCCAATATAGTTTAGTCTAAAACTAATGTCAAATAAATTAAATATCAATTTCTATTGAAAAAGAAATGCAGCTGGCAAGCAGGCATAAGTTTATTAATTGACGTTTCATTTACAATAGAGTGGACCTTATTAAGTACAATAGAGTGGACCTTATTAAGAATAAATTGCAGCTTATGATTACCTTAATATGCCTTATGATTTTATATGCAATTATTAGGTTATATGCAATTATTAGGACTAACTTATTTTATATGCAATTATTTAGGACTAATATATGCAATTATTTAGGACTAACTTTTCATCTTGTTCATGAACAAACAACACCTTAAAATTAGTCTAGATATAAATTTTTAATGTTATTCAATATAGTCAACCGCTGAAGTAATAAATGACATATTAAGATCTTGCTTTTAGGATTGATTGAAAAATAATTATGATATTCATAAACAACGTGACATTCAGAAGATCATTCGTACCTGTTGAACTAATTACTTGTATACAATACAATTGCATTGTAAATACGTTATATTTGGGTCTTTTTTTTGAGTATTATAGGGTTATCATCACACAAAACCGGAAGCATCTGTTAATTAATCCAGTAGATACTAATAAATCATTAAGAAGCTAGTATTGATAAATCATCCTGTATTTTCAGTCTACTAAAACCAATTATATACAATAAATTAATTAAAGTAATTCAACAAATAATCTACAAAACTATAATTTGGATAATTGTGAATAAAAATATTATCGTATAACTTATATTATCGTATAACTTAATGTTAATAGAAATCTACTGTCCGTATCGCACGTGTATTTTGATCTTTAAGTCATAACAGCATATCATAACAGCATAACCAAACTTAGTGTTTAATTTCTTTAAGAAGAACAACTTATCATAATAATAAATTTATTATAGTCGAGCAAAATAGCTTAAATGCAGCTTTACTACGAACTAAAACGAGTGATTTAGGCAATCTTCACAATATAATATGTTGTATGCGATTAGCCTTAAAATTCTTTAATCTTCCTAAATAGCATTGAAGCGAATTTATTTAGAAAAAATATAAACCTCCTAATTATTAAGTAATACAGTTCATTTTTGCTTTATATATTTCATTTTTAGAGCAAATATATAATTGTATTTTCTATATTAAGAAGTTTTTCTGTTATTAATGCTAAGAAGAATGATAATTCATGAGGAATTATTTTGCGCTGGCTACTCAGATTATTTACTTTTATTTTAATCGTAACAATCAGCTGCATTATGCTTATAGCTTACATATTTTACTGTTTCAGCCAAGATCTACCAGACTATAAATTTCTTGCTGATTACGAACCTTCGGTTATCACTCGAGTGCACGCAGACGATGGTAGTTTATTAGCTGAGTTTGCTCACAGTAAACGCATATTCGTACCAATAGAAGCGATTCCTAAACGGGTAATTAATGCATTCTTAGCTGCTGAAGATAAAAATTTTTACAAACACTTTGGCGTTGACTTTTTTAGTCTTACCTACGCTACCTTCATCAATATAAGAAACTACGGCAGATCCCGTCGTCCCGTAGGAGCATCAACCATTACGCAACAAGTAGCTAAAAACTTTTTACTCAGTAATGAAGCATCAATCAAACGCAAAATCAAAGAAGCAATTCTATCTTTTCGTATTGAGCATGCGCTGAGCAAAGACCGCATTCTTGAGCTTTATTTGAATGAAATCTATCTCGGTTTTGGTTCTTATGGTGTGGCCACGGCTGCTTTGAATTATTTTAACAAGACATTAGCTGGTCTAACCTATGCAGAAGCTGCTTACTTAGCAGCCTTACCAAAAGCACCGAATAATTACCATCCAATTCGCAAACATGATAACGCTGTAGCTCGTCGTAATTGGGTAATTAAACAGATGGAGAAAAACAACTTTATTAGCAATTCGCAAGCCCAAAAAACAATAAAAAAGCCATTAGTTGTATCCACCCAAACGACTATAAATAAAAGCACTGGTGATTACTTTGCTGACGAGGTTCGTCGTATCTTACTAAAGCGCTACGGAGAAAAATGTTTATATGAGGGTGGAATGTTGGTTTTTACAACTCTCAATCCTAAGCTACAGCGTATAGCTGATAAAGCACTGCGTAATGGATTAATCGAATATGATCAGCGCCACGGTTGGCGCAGTGCTATAGCGAAAATTAACATTGTTCCAGGATGGAAAAACGCACTTGCTAAGGTCAAAAAACCCCCCGGACTAGGTTGTTGGCGCCTAGGCGTCGTAATAAAAGCGGATAATGACAACGCAACCATCGGTTTTGCTGACGGATCTTTTGCCACGATGCCATATTGCGAGATGAAATGGGCCCGTAAAAGGTTAAAAAATCAACGTTTCGGGATGATGCCTCAGTCAATTACCGAAGTGCTTTCTATTGGAGATGTAGTACCCGTAGAGATTGTTAAGAAGAATAGCTACGGCAAAACTTATAACAAACCAACAGTAGCCTTGCGGCAAGTGCCAGATGTGGAAGGTGCAATTCTCGCAATGGATCCCCACACTGGCAAAGTGCTAGCTATGAGCGGAGGATACAGCTCAGCAATAAGTAAATTTAATAGAGCTACACAAGCTTGGCGACAACCTGGATCCTCTTTTAAGCCATTTGTTTACTTAGCAGCTTTAGAGAACGGTTATACGCCTGCAACCCAGTTATTAGATGCACCCTTAGTTCTTGACCAAGGATCAAAACTTCCACCATGGAAACCATCTAATTATTCAAACAAATCTTATAAATCAAGCATATCCTATGGACTAACACCTCTCAGAGTTGGTATAGAGAAGTCCAGAAACTTAATGACAATTCGCCTTGCTGAAAGCTTAGGAATGGATAAGGTTGTTCAATATGCTAAACTTTTTGGTGTAGTAGAGCATATGGAACCACACTTATCTTTTGCCCTTGGTGCTGCTGAAACTACTTTATTACGCATAACAAGCGCTTATTCGATGTTCGTTAACGGTGGCAAAAAAATTAAACCATCGCTATTTAACCAAATAGTCAATCGTTATGGTAAGATTATATATCGACGTGATAAACGTCTATGCGAAAGATGTAACATAAAAACTTGGGATGGCGGGCCACCTCCAAAGGTACATGATAATCGTGAGCAGATTATAGATCCGGCTTCTGCCTATCAAATAGTTTCCATGTTAAAAGGAGTGGTTCAACGCGGTACTGGTAGAGCTATTGCTAGTTTGGATAAAACCATCGCTGGTAAAACTGGTACCACTAACAATAATTTAGATTGTTGGTTTATAGGTTTTTCCCCAGATCTTGCTGTTGGAGTTTTTGTAGGTTTTGACTATCCACGTACTCTTGGACGTAACGATACAGCCAGTAGTGTAGCCGTCCCGATTTTCAAATTATTTATGGCGAATGCTTTGAATAACGTGGTCACACCTGACTTTCGCATCCCTCCAAGAATACGTATGGTTTGGATTGATGCAAACAGCGGTCGACGCATTAATTCGAGTGCTCCTGGTGCTATTTTGGAAGCTTTCAAACCAGGCACTGAGCCAGTAGACAACTATGCGATAATTGATAATAAGCAGATTATAATTTCTCCCGCATACCCAAAACAAACTGAACCTACTGCAGCTCCTATTATTGGAAATGGATTAGGTATTTATTAAAACATTTTTATGATCCTTTGATCATTATTTAAATTAATGTCAATTTTTTTTAAAATGGAGAGCACGTTGGACATAGATACTACCAAAATTCTTGAGCAGATCAAGCAGTCAATTAAGCTGCTGAGGAGGGATGTTTGACTCTGAAATTACATTAAAGCGCATACGTAAGCTTGATTCATTAACCCAGGAAGAAAGTTTTTGGAAAAATCCAGAAAAGGCGCAAAAACTAATGCAAGAGCGCAATCATCTGAAGAAGCATATGGACGATATAAAAGTACTTGAACAGGAATTTGAAGATGCGACTATTCTGATAGAATTAGGCAAATCCGAAGCCGATACTAATACTCTTACAGAAGCTAGACGTGAACTGGAGTTGATTCTCGTCAAAGCCCAAAAAATGCATATTGCTGCCATGCTTTCTGGAGAAAATGATCAACGTGATTGTTATTTAGAAGTTCATGCTGGTGCTGGCGGCACTGAAGCTCAATCTTGGGCTGATACCTTGCTACGTATGTATACCCGTTGGGCCGAGCGCAAAAGTTATAAAATCGAGTGGTTGGAAGAAAGTGCAGGCGAAGAAACAGGCCTGAAGTCAGCTACAATCAAGATACTAGGCAATAATGCTTACGGTTGGCTAAAGACCGAGAGTGGTGTCCATCGTTTAGTACGCATATCGCCTTACGATAGTCAAGCGCGTCGCCATACCAGTTTTTCTAGCGTATGGGTCTGTCCTGTAGTGGATGAGTCAATTAATATAGTGCTCGAAGAAAAAGATTTGAAGATAGATACATATCGCGCTTCCGGAGCTGGAGGTCAGCACGTCAACCGTACGGATTCTGCGATTCGCATAACCCACATTCCTTCAGGCATTGTTGTACAATGTCAAAACGACCGTTCACAGCATCGCAATCGTGCTAGTGCCATGAATGTTCTGCGCGCTCGTTTATACGAGGCTGAGCTGCAACGCAGAGGAGATGAAGCTAACGCAACTGAGGCTGCTAAGTCGGAAATCGGCTGGGGTCATCAAATCAGATCCTACGTTTTACAGCCTTATCAAATGGTTAAAGACTTGCGTACCGGGAAAGAAAGCAGCAACCCTTCTGCGGTACTAGACGGTGATATAGATGCTTTCCTAGAGGCATCGCTAGTCAGCTCGAAGTAAACTAAAAAAAGCATTATTAGTACTGGTTATTAACGATTAATGTAATGTTTAGTCATGTGCGGCAAGTTACGGGACCTAAATATCCACGTATTACTTAATTAAGATGATGGAATTCATTCTGGATTATGTTAGTTTTGTCAAAAAAATTTGGCGTGGATTCCTGGGGATGACGGTAAAGAGTTGATAAAGGAGATAAACCTAATTGATTAGTTATTCTAAGTTGATTAGTTTTTTTTAAAAACCCAACGAGACATTATCATTACATTACCTAAATAAACATAGATGTCATCCGTAATTATCTAAGGTTATCAACATCCAAAAAAAATTATTTTCTTTTAAATGTTTTAAACTATTCAGCGTTATCTAAGAGCAACAGACCACACCATCATCCATAAAAATTATGAGTTATAAGCAATTTTTTTAAAGAATTTTAAACCTTAAAAAACAAAAACTGAATATTTTACATAACTTTATTGATTCCTAAAACCTAAGGTGAAAAAATACTTGGCTATTAATTTACCCTAATCAATCTTATTCAATCTTATTCAACAATAAAAAACGCAACATTGGTTTATGTTGTAATTAATACAATAATCTTCAAGGTTAATCTCAGTCAAAAGCGGCATAATATCAAATCGTCGCACCATTAAGCTTGACAGTTTTCTGCTGTTTTCTTACATCCTGTCTACTTCATCGGGCGCTACTTGAGATTTTTAAGTCAGGTTAGTCCCGGTAATAATTACTAGAATTGCACGTCTCAAACTTTTATTAGAGTGTAAACGGAGGAAGTGTCATGAAATTTCGGCCGCTCCACGACCGAGTGGTGGTTCGTCGTCTCGACACAGATCAGAGGACTGCTGGCGGCATTATTATACCTGACACGGCTAAAGAAAAGCCCACTGAAGGTGAGGTTTTAGCCGTCGGTTCTGGCGCACGCGACGAGTCAGGAAAGATTGTCGCACTTGACGTCAAGCCGGGCGATTTGGTCTTGTTTGGCAAATGGTCTGGCACAGAAGTAAAGATTGACGGTGAGGACCTACTGATCATGAAGGAAAGCGACATAATGGGTGTGCTTGACAACACCTTGAAATCGTTGAAGACGAGGGCCGCCTAACTAAGCTGCAAGCAACAGCTAGGGGCCTTCGAAAGAAGCCGCTTGTAATAAGGGCTAACAAAACAATTATTAAGGAGTACAAACATGGCTGCCAAGGACGTTAAGTTCGGCGTCGATGCTCGTAATAAAATGTTAAAAGGCGTTGACATTCTTGCCGACGCTGTGAAAGTTACGCTAGGCCCAAAAGGCCGCAATGTGGTACTGGAAAAGTCATTCGGCGCTCCACGAATTTCTAAGGATGGTGTAACTGTAGCTAAAGAAATCGAACTAACTGATAAGTTCGAGAACATGGGTGCGCAGATGGTACGTGAGGTAGCTTCTAAAGCTAATGACGTGGCCGGAGATGGGACTACTACAGCTACCGTATTAGCACAATCCATTGTTCGTGAAGGCGCGAAAGCTGTTGCTGCAGGTATGAATCCGATGGATCTAAAGCGCGGCATAGACAGTGCTGTTGACGCTGTAGTAGCTGATATTGAACGACGCTCCAAGAAGATTACGACTTCTAGTGAGGTCGCACAAGTGGGTACTATTTCTGCCAATGGAGAACGCGAAATTGGCGAGATGATCGCTAAAGCCATGGAAAAGGTTGGTAACGAGGGCGTCATTACCGTTGAAGAAGCCAAATCGCTGAATACTGAACTTGACGTTGTTGAGGGTATGCAGTTCGATCGCGGCTATCTTTCGCCGTACTTCGTAACTAATGCTGACAAAATGGTTTGTGAGTTGGAAAACCCCTACATATTGTTACACGAGAAAAAATTATCCAATTTACAGCCGATGTTGCCTGTCCTTGAAAAGGTAGTGCAGGCTGGTAAATCTTTGTTAATCATCGCAGAAGATGTAGAAGGAGAAGCTCTAGCAACACTTGTAGTGAATAAATTGCGCGGTGGCCTGAAGGTCGCTGCTGTTAAAGCTCCTGGTTTTGGTGATCGTCGTAAGGCTATGCTTGAGGATATAGCTATTCTAACTGGCGGTACTGTAGTATCTGAAGATCTTGGTATTAACCTTGATGGTGTCACCATTGATATGCTGGGAACTGCTAAGCGTGTTGCTATTACAAAAGATGAGACTACTGTTGTTGATGGAGCTGGGAAGAAAAAGGACATTGAAGGTCGTTGCTCGCAGATTCGTACCCAGGTTGAGGACACATCATCTGATTATGACCGTGAAAAGCTACAAGAACGCTTAGCAAAACTTGCTGGAGGTGTGGCTGTAATAAGAGTTGGTGGTGCTACTGAAATCGAAGTTAAGGAGCGTAAAGATCGAGTTGATGACGCAATGCATTCAACCCGAGCAGCTGTTGAAGAAGGTATTTTACCCGGTGGGGGATCACCACTTGTTTACGCCGTGAATGCGTTAGACAGTTTGAAACCAGCTAACGATGATCAACGCATGGGTGTAAATATCATTCGACGAGCCTTAGAAGCTCCAGCTCGCCAAATCGCATCCAATGCTGGTCACGATGGATCAGTTATTGTAGGTAAACTTTTGGAGTCTAAGGATAGTAGCTGGGGATTGGATGCACAAAGCGGCGGTTTTACTGACTTGGTGGATGCTGGGATTATTGATCCCACTAAGGTTGTCCGTAGCTCCTTGCAGAATGCTGCCTCGGTTGCTGGTTTACTTATAACTACCGAAGCAATGGTAGCTGATAAACCTGAACCTAAGTCGCCAGTTGCTGCTCCTCCTGCAGCATCCGACATGGGTGGTATGGGCTTCTAATCGTAATAAATTCAGGCCGAGGATGTTGTGCTTTTATCCTCGGCCTTTCTTTATCCGATTTTATTATAAAATAATGCAAATATTATATAATAAGGTAAAATTGCGACAAGCGCAGAAAATTATATTTTTCTAGTAAATAATAGTGCTTTTGTAAAAAGTATTAAACTTTTACAGTATGTAGCAACAGTAATCTATTCTATCCTTCGGATAAAGGTTTAATTCCTTAGCGAGGGCTAGCTTTATAAGCTTTTTTCTTTTTTTTAATTTTACTCACATAATTCGTAAATTTTATTTAATTCGTATGCTTCTAGACTGCTTCATAAAATACAAAAGTCTACTTTAATTCTTAGCTTAGAAAATAAGATTTTCTAGCATAATCATCAATTTAATCATTCTTATAAAAGTAAAATTTTTAGTTAAACTTAAGGCATAGATTTTATTGAATAAGATGTAAAATAAAAAATAATTATTATTTGATTAATAACAATTATTTTTTAAAAAATTGTTATTAATCAGTATTAATCACCTAAACAACAATAAATTCTTATAACTTGGAGTATGGGAAAGTTACTAACGTGTTTTATTGACTATTATTGCAGTGCATACAAACTCTAGTAGAGAACGTAAAAATAAATTTTAATAAAACCCTATCACTAAAGCAGATAAAATATACTTAAACAGCAGCATTGATGATATACTTATAAGTAGAGGCAATCTCTATAAAAATAGAGTAAAATTTTTTATTCATTTCCTATAATTAGCTTAGGCATGTTAATTCTCTTTGCGGTGTGTTAGTTTATTGGGTAAAAATTAAAAATCAAACGTATAATAAACTACTGCTTCCTCTACTACAGTCTGTTTTTAAAAAAATGTTCCTTTATAGATTGAAAGATTGACTAAGACTAGCTTTTAGCATCTCTTGTTTGAAACTATTTAGATCAATCATCAATAAAATCTAAACTAGACAAGATACTTAGGTATAGTATTTTTAGGCAAAAATCTTTATTCTTAAGAAATAATAAATCCATTAAAACTTATCCTAATTTCAATTATCTTTGCTAAAATTAGCTGTGTTACTCAATAAACTTGCAAATAAGCAAGTTTATTGAGTAACACAGCTAATTTTAGCAAAGATAATTTACATATCAAGATTAATAAATTGCTAAGCTAATTAATAGCAAGAAATTAAATGGCTGTATTGCATAAATAAATATTATTTCAATTTTTTAATTAAATATCTATTTTACTAAAAAAAATAAGGGTATATTTTAATACCCTCGTAATTTGCTTTTAATTCTGTAAAAGACCAAGATACAAACTTTGTAGTTTACAAATATATAACCCATAAGCATGTTTATCTAGCTTTAGGGTAAAATTAACGTAATGGCTTGTATAATAAAAACGCTAATTAGATAATTTATACTATTAGATAGAGTAAAAGTAATAACTAGAGAAGTATCATAATTTAAAATTGATTTTAGATACATAGACGATGCTTACTGCATATTAGCAGTATATATTTAAAAATTTTAAAGCTAAACTCAGTAGCATTACAAATCAACAAAATAATTTAGCAAATCAATGAACATCTGATATTATAACAGCATCAAACCCAATGTCTATGTTTTTTAGTTAACGAGTAATATATAAACTTACAAAAATATTGTTTGATTAAACTGCAAAAACACGCTAAGTAGCTGATTTATAGCAAAATCAACTACACAATCATTTTGTTAATAAATGAACAAACCTATAAGTTATTATTAATATTGTTTGCCTGGTGATACTATACTCGAACCAGCAATAGTTTTGTTTCCCCAAGTCATAACTTTGTCTAAAATATGCGAAGATGCTTGATTCATAAGCTTATCAGCAATATCGTCTACATGGCGTTCTCGCCAATTTTCTAGAGCAGTACCAGCAAGCCAAGCATTACACGCCGCCATCGCTGGACCGCAATGAATCTGAAAGTTACTTTTCTTACTAGGGTCACCCTCAAGAGTTAAACGATTACTATGTATGAAATACCAGCGAAAAACCATAGCCATCTTTTTCTTAGGATTAACCTCAGCTTCCTGCAACTCATTTGGCGCCACTCTTGCGTAATAGCTTGCAGTTTCCTCCCAAACCTCTTCTAGACTACGTCCCATACACTTCTCTTCAATTTCTGTCCGTTCACGCTGAGAAATTTGATCAAGAGACTCTAAACTTCGATATAAATCGTACAGTCGATTACCTCGAGCAGCAAACATACTACCCCGACGCAGTACCTGAATCTTAGTTCCAATCTCAAACATGTCACCAGCAGGAGCCATATCACAGTCCTGAGGACCAACCTTCTGTAGCATATCCTTAGCTAAATCGCTAGTGCCAGCCTCTACTGTAGCCTGATTAATTGAACCAGTCATGACAAAGTCTGCTCCAAGCATGAAAGCAGCTGCAATCGCTTCAGGTGATCCTAAACCACCAGCTAAACCTATACGAACGCTAGATGCAGGCTTAAAACGTTGAACAATAGCGTCACGCTGACGCCTAATAACCGGAAACAAAGCCAAAGCTACTCGCTTATCTGTATGACCTCCAGAATCTGCCTCTACTACAATATCATCACATAAAGGTACAAATTCTGCTAGTTTAGCTTGTTCATCATTAATATCACCTCTTGAGAGTAACCTAGCCACAATTCCTGGCTCAACCGGTTTAAGAAAGCACTTTGCTACCTCACCACGTGACAGTTTAGCCATAACTTGATGTCGACGTCTTATTGAACCATCTGATGTAACTGATAGACCAAGCAAACGCCAACGCGCAAGAGCCGGGGTGGGTGTAATAAAAGCGGAAGCTTCGACTCGACGTACATCATGATGCAATAAAATATCAACTACTGCTTCTTCCGCTTCGGGAAGAACAAAATTATGCAAAAAGTTTACACCCCAAGGAAATTCAGTACCTAGTCTAGCTGCTAATCCAGATACTGCCTCCTCAATTGCCGAAGCAGACAAGCCACCAGCACCAAAGAATGACAACAACTTAGCGCGAGCCATACGTTCAACTATAGATTTAGAGCCAATTGCCTTTACCATGCCGCCTACAACGTAAGCTAATCGCACACCGTGGTCATTACGAAAATTTGAATTTCCAAGTGCCTTAGGAGAAATGGTTATAGACATGCGCCCTCCGTATGGTATGAGACAATTAAAATATTGAAGAATATCTGATACCAAGTATCTAATGCTTAAGCATACAGCGTTATCAATTTTGTTGACTTTGCTAATGGTAACAACGTGAGTTTAAATAAACGAAACCTTCTTGCAATCAATTAATTTTAGGCCAACTCTAAGAGTTACCAGCAAAAGTACTGCTGATCTCTAAGGCTATAATAGATGCCACCTAAATACTAATTTAAGATTTTTATTGCAATAAAAATCTTAATCAAAATTTGCTATTAGCGATCGGATCTAAATAATTAGATAGAGAATCTATCCTAGGATATCCTAGGATAGATTCTCTATCTAATTATTTAGATGTTAATCATAATTATCTTACGCAGGTATAAAATTGAGCATAATAAAATTATACCGAATAGGATGAAAATAAAATCAATAAATGAACGTTAAATAGGATAGTAATTTAGGGAAGAAGCCCAAAAAGTATAATTAAAGGCAATAATGCTAATTTCAATCTAAGAAGCATTATTATATAAAACATAAACAATAGTACTTTAATTAAGTCATTAATTATTCGCCATAATAAGTAATTAAAATCATATTTTAAAAAATTGTTTTGACAGTTAATCAATAGCTCAAATTTAATATTTGATTGTAATATACGTTTGTATTCTTTTTACACATAAAACAATGAACACTAATAATAACAGACTCAGCTTATTTTACCGTTTATTGCTGCCTTAAAAATAAATAATTATAATATTTACTACAAGTTTGTAGTAAATATAGTTTAATGTGTATACATTAAAGAATTAAAAAATTTTGCCCTTACAATTAATTAATAGCTGAATGCATAAACCATAAAATCTGATAGTACTTTCGTAAATGTTATTTAATAAATAGCAAATTGCTCAAGGAGAGAATTTGGTAATAAGATTATATCAAATTGAGCGCTGTAAATGATACTTAACTTAAAAAATAACCATAAATAAAACAAATCTGCTATTTTATTGGATAGGTTAACCGTTAGCTAATCAATAAAAAATACGAATCCAACGACCATAAACAATGGTAAAAGGATGAAGCCAGACCACACCATATAACCAAAAAAACTCGGCATTAGAATACCTTGCTCTTCGGAGATCGACTTAATCATAAAATTAGGTGCATTACCAATATAGGTATTGGCTCCCATGAATACGGCACCAGCTGAAATTGCTAGTAAAGTAGTAGATAATGAGCCAACAAGGTAGTCTACTTCACCTCCAGCAGTGTTAAAAAATACTAAATAAGTTGGTGCATTATCCAAAAATGAAGATAATAATCCTGTCAGCCAAAAATAGGCCAAGTTTATTGGCTTTCCTGTCTCACTAGAAACAGCTAAAATAACCTCTCTTAGAGCTCCTTCTGTACCAGCTTGTAGGATAGCAATTACTGGAATAATAGTTAGAAAAATACCAGCGAACAGCTTAGCTACCTCCACAATAGGAAACCAAGTAAACCCATTAGCCTGACGGCTCTCCGAGCTAGTTAATCTCCAAGAAATAAATGCAAAAATCAGCAGTAATACATCACGCACTATATTTTCTAAATAGTAGTATACATGATAAATTTCGATGCTAATACCTGTCTTCCAAAGACCTGACATTAACACCGCACCAATGATGCTGCATAACAAAAGTATATTAACTTTACCTTCCAGCCCAAATGAATGTTTATCTTTTGTTAGCTGATGCAATACACCAGCATCCTCTTTATTCCACCAATAGCGATCGGTAAAGTAGAATACAAATAACAAAACAAAAGAAACTATTGCCATAGGAATTATAATGTGCTTAATTGGCCAAAAAAACGATATTCCCTTCAAAAAACCTAAAAATAGTGGTGGATCTCCAAGTGGCGTTAATGAACCTCCTATATTACCCACTAAAAAGATAAAAAAGATAATAATATGCACCTTGTGCTGACGGTGTTTGTTAGCTTTTAGTATTGGTCGAATCAATAGCATTGAGGCGCCGGTAGTACTCATCCAGCTAGCAATCACCGTTCCTAGAAACAAGATAAGCGTGTTTATTGCTGGTGTTCCGTGTAAAGTTCCAGTTAATCTAACACCGCCAGCCACGATAAATAGCGATAGTAGCATTATAATGAATGGAACGTATTCTAAAAGAGCGACATTGAGCATTTCATAAATTGCTAGATCAATACCAAAGATTATAGAGAAGGGAACAAACAAAGTTATCGCCCAAAAGGCTGATATCTTACCGAGATGCTGATGCCAAAATTCCCTTGCAATCAGAGGGATAATAGCAATAGAAAGCAAGATACCAACGAACGGTATAACCCATAGTAAGCCCATGCTAGCTCCGTCTAGGGAAGGAACGCTCTTGCATGCAGCTATAGCTGATTCACTATCAAACAAAATAATGCCTACTAATACAAGCAGATGTATCATCTGGCGATACATATCGTTCCATCCAACTATCCTCTGCAAAATGCCTCTCTATCTCCTACAACAAGATTGCTACGATTACTGGATAATATTTGACTTTACCTATTTTTCCGGACATATAATAAACACGCAGTTGTGCGTATAATGTTCATCTACTAAAGACAATCTCCTAATCCTAATATTCCTAATGCTTTTTTGTATTCGCGATCCAGTAAGCAAAACGCCGATTATATTTATATTGTGACATGTAATGGGTGAGGATTAGCATGTTAGTTTATCTGATGGATAGTTACAGATCTGACTAGCTAGCAGCTCGACTGCATTACCCAGCCAAATCTTTGGGTAAGCAAATAATGAGTTAATAGATGCGTGAATACGCGAGAAATAATAAGAGATCCCATATGATGTGTAATAATAAATTTATCGCTAAGGCTTTGGGGTGTGAGGTTGGATTATTCGATGCAATTTAAGGTTATTAAACTACACATTTTTTAATTAACAACAAGATCATAGTAAACACCAAATAAAGATAAAATCACCGTTGGTTTATGATATTACGAGATACAATTCATGCCAAAGAAAGTTCTCTGGTTTGAATGCACTAATACCTAAATATTCTTCATCACCAACTTACACATCTAATAATTCATAGTTTCAACACGCTGTAGTCTATTGCAGGAAATTATAATACAATTGCATGTATTTATGCAAGCGATAGCATAATTATTAGTAATAACTAGTAATAATAAAAATTTGCTTAACTCAAACAATCTTTAAATTCAATCAATATCTTTAAGTATATCATCAGTAGTAAATTAAGATAAATAACTATTGCAATAGTATAGCTAAAAGTAAAATTGAACTTTTTTATTTTCTAATAACAAAAGTGCACCTTAGGTGCATTGCATTATAGTTATTTGAGTTAAATACTTTATCAACCATAATCGTAATAAATTACGATAGAGCGTAATACAACAAAATCCTAGTAGTATTTAGGAACTAAATAATATATTTTATAGCATAAAACTCTAAATCTTAGATTTATAAGTTAAGCTAATAAATAGATAAGCGTAATCTATAATGAGATCTGGCACATTATAGATTCTGTTATTGCAGCATTTAACATTCTAAAAAATAATACGCCTTAATATTCATTAACATAATGTTAATAAAAAATTTTATGAGAAGTAATTTACAGATAATTTCTTAATTATAGCAATTTTTGAAAAAAGATTCTGTTAAAATAAGGTTTTTTATCTATTTAGTATAATTATAAATAATAAATTATTTAATTTTTCATTAATAAACTATAATAGCGAAATGAAGTCCAATTTGTGCTATCGTTCTAGAAATTACGAAACTAGCTAGAAAAACCATTGAATAGATTTCCCAGTTGCGCTCATGATCATGAAAGTTGCATTGCATGCGCTTTATCGTCTGCAGAAATTATTTGCAAACGACGTGAAGTGCGCCTAACTAATTTACGCCGCAAAGTACTACAATTAATATGGGATAGTCACGCCCCGATTAGAGCCTATGACTTGATCGAAAAATTAAGCAATTCTTGTACTGCCAATTGCAGTACAAGATCGAGAGTAGCGCCACAAACAGTTTATCGTGCACTAGAATTCTTAATCAAACAAGGTCTAGTGCACCGCATCGAAAGCCTAAACGCTTTTGTAGGTTGTATTGAGCCAGAAGAAAACCACATGGGATATTTTCTAATCTGCCAAAGTTGCGGTGTAGTTCAAGAATTTGCTAATGGAGTCCTTAACCAGGCATTGCGGTATTATGCAAACAAACTTAATTTCCAGATAAAATGTATAACCATCGAAGTCGCAGGATTATGCGCAAATTGCCCAAATTCTGCTACAAAATGACGATAAAAACCAATACACAGCAAATTTGTATATGGTCTTTTAATTGAAGGTTTAGAGAACTAATATATAGATAAAATAATTTCAACAAAATCAAATAGCTAGAGTTTGGAAAATTAGCATATAGTTAGCTTTTAATAATAAAAGAATGGTCAACACCATTTTATACTTATAAATTATATTTATAGAATACCTGTCAAACGACATTATGTTTGAACGATTTAGCAATCGTAGTTAACTTTTTCTTTAATTTCACAGGAAACGCGAAGATAAATTATCTAGTAGTTTTAACCTACACAATTATTAGTCTAAGTAACTTGATGATTAAGAATACAAGAAAACTAGAATTTTAATGCTATTTAGAATTTTACTGTTATTTTTAAATAAAATTCGCAGCAATAATCACTAACTATCATTAAAAATTTTAACTGTTAGAACCATACAAGTAGCAAGCAAACAACCATATGTTTAGACTTTATCGTTTTATTAAGATATCTATAAGTATTTCTATAATATTAAGAAAATTTTTTACACTAGCGCTAGTGTAAGCGCGTATTCTATAATAATCTAACTTAGCTATAAATAACTTTTTACACTATATTTTGTGCATCGCATTGCCAAGCAATACAATTATTGCCTTCATACACATTAGGTCGTTTGCCATAACTGAGATAAATTTCATCCAAATAAACATAAAAATTAATGTTCTTAAATTACATTAAGAAATACTTTTGCTATCACTAGCACATCTGTTTATATTAATGAGCACAATTAATATCTATATAAGAAAATAACTAATCTTAATTTAAACTAATACTTATTAATAAAAACGATACGTTTGGATAAATATTTAATTTTAATAAATAGCTTAATGCAAAATTCAGGTAGTCAAACATGATAATCTAAGATAAAATGTTTCATAATACAAAGGTTACAGCGCTAATGCTACTGTCCTTATCAGATAATACACAAAATTCTATTAGGAAAATAGAAAACCATTATCAAACTTAGTATAACCAATGATATCAAGCAGTTTACTTCAATATCATTACAAAAATCAAACAGTAATTAGATTCATGAACAAAATATTTTACTACTGCTTAGCCTTCTTGATTTGCAGCAAATAAAACTAAGCTGATGTATTGGAAAATACTCAATTTTATATTTAAAACACTTATCTGGATGAATATAAATTAGATAAATCATACCTGAAAGCAAAAAAAAACAATACCTTCTTTTATAATATCCAATGAAATTTCTACAAACTACAGAGACCGACCATAATAGCTACTTTAGCTCTACAGCCAACATCCAACCTTAACCACTTAATGCAGCTCTTAGCATTTAATTTAAAAAAACATTTAATAAGATTACTATGAAAGATTTAATTAATTATTAATCGACATCCTATTCTAGTTTTAGAAAAAAAATTAGAAAATCTAATAAAAAACTTTTGCGGCTTTATTCTTTTTTTTTTAATAAAAAATTGACACAATTTTCATTATAAATGCTAAACAATATTCATAGTACAAATATTAACAAGGGTTAATGTAAAATACTTTTTTTGTATTACAAAATAAAGATTTATACTTTTCTTTAGAAAAAAATACTTATTGATTTTTTTCAATAGCTAGGAAAGGTAAATTTACTACATTATTGTTTATCCTTAAGAAGGAGTAAAGAATTATTAAATTCAATTTAAAGCGGTTTAGCTTAAAGTGTATACACACTATCATTGATCGTCTAATAATCCTAAGGAAAAACTAGCTACTGATGTCATAGCTAGATAAGTTGCCTGCCATATTCCAAAAGACACCATTCCTGGCAACAGCCCAATAGCTAGGAGAGAAGTAGCCCATGGCCGCACTCTAATCGGAAGTTGTCCGATACTGCAATTAGCCGCTACAAGAAAAGCAATTCCCAACAAAACCCCAACTCCTCCAGTCTCTATCCAAAGTTGTAAACCAGCGTTATGTGGATGTGGCTCTGTCTTCGTCATAAGCTCTGCTTTCGCAAGACGTACCGGATCAATTGGCTGGCGATAAAAAGCATCAATGCCCCAGCCAGTCCATGGACGTTGCAGAGCTAAAGCAGCACCATGATCCCAAAGTTCCAAACGGTGCCGAATTGCCATGTCCTTGATATGAATATTGTCTAACAGCACCCAATCATAAACAGCATTCGCTGCCCAAGGAGCAGTGAGCATCTGCACTGCAACTAATACAACTAGGACGGTACGAACCAGCTTATCTGCTAAAATACTTCCAAACAAAGTAATCAAACCCAATAACAAGCAAAGATGAACAGTCAACGATATGCCCAACATTGATATTAAAGCGATCATAGCTAACAGTCCAATTGCCATTAAGCGGCGAAGTTCAATCCATAGTATGCCAGCAGCAACAATAGCTAATAGCAATAAATCTACAATACCACGATTATATCTAGACAAAGAAATGATCTCGTTTGAATCATTGCCTTCGAAGAGACGATGAATAGGGCTATCAAAAACAAGTTCTACTATAGCAACTATAGCACCAATCATTACTCCATTCACAAGCGCTCGACGTACTAAATTGCGATCAATACCTGTTGTAGTCATCATCATTTCACCAGCAGAAAGTGGTAATAGAAGTACGAAAGAAGCAGCTATCTGACACCAATGTTCAGTAGGAATCGAACAAGATGGAACCTCCAACAGATTGAGAGCTTGCAGTGCCAACATAAAGATTGCAGGAAGCACTAGCGGTAAGCCAGGCCATGGTAATCGTTTATTCCATAAAACTAAACTACACAACAAGAAAGCCATGGCAAACCCAAGACTGCTCATGCCATGCTTACTAAGCATACCCACTGTAGGAAAGGAAATCAGGACGATTGCAGCAGTCCAGCTAGCTGCCTGCCGCCCATCGCCCATCGACTTAGGCAAATAAGCCTGCATGTCGATTTAATGCTCCATATAAATTAATTTAACGTTTTCTGTAAAAGCTTATGCTACATTCAGGGTTTTCTTATTAATCACTAGCAATTCACAAGATATTCACACTCAAAATTGAAAAACCATAACTGTTGCTAACTAAATTAACCAGTTATAGGTTGTTGTTCTTATTTGGAATAGCAATTAACAATAGCATGCGCTATTTACAGTAGTAACACTCGTAAGTGTGTTATAGTTTTTAATATATAAACAAGCACGCTAAAGATCAAAGTTCTACTTTGATCTTTAGTTATTTTTTTCAAGCAACCTTATATCGTAGATAGCAAGACTCTATAATACGTTATTACTTGATTAAGGGCCAAAATCCTTGCTATCATAGTTAATTAGTAATTAAATTGGTGTTAAGAGCAATAAAATAGGAAAAATTCGTATTATTGATGAACAAATCAATATACATTTGAATTAATTATATAAAAGAAAACTTAATTAATAACTCAGAACGAAAAACTTTATGAATAATAAACTAGCTATTAGGAAGCTAAGCTTAATGCTACAGCATTTTTACATAGTAATTTATCATTATCACATAATATTAAAAGCTAAACTAATATATAATTTCTAACAACAGCACTCGTTCGGCACTGAAACATATCCTATGCAACGGCATATTTAAAATAGATATTTTTATTATCTTATTAGTTGGGTAGTAAAAAATTAGAAACCCTAATACAAACTAAAGGATGACATGATTGAAATTGATATCAGTACATTTTTAAATGTAGCGGAAGGTCAGCTATTGATATAGCAATACATCAAAATAGTGAAGTATTAGTATAACAAAAGTAATTATATAAATTACCAACAGGACAGGTACTTAATATTTATCACTGCATGATACTTTAAATACACAAAATGCTTCTTATAAATTATCAAAAAAAGAATTATTGCCGCTAAAAGTTAGGCTAAACCAGTAACCGCTTGTATGAATAGAAAAACAATTATCAGAAAACAGCAACTCCACTCAAATAACACATCGATATATAATCATGTTGATTATTGTTTTTAATTAAAAAAAACAATTACCAATTGCTTCAAGTAAACGTTGACGTAATGCATAAAATATCATTAATAAAATTAAAATATAAGTTATAAATTAATGGCTACTAGCATGCATTCATTAAATTAATTATCAAAATAAAATAATGCGATAGAGAATAAGTGATAAAAAATTCTTATAATATAAGATATAAGTTTAATTAAAAATTAACTATATAAATCATTAAGTAAGTAATAGCTAGGTATACTTATTCCTCATAATCAAGCAATTTATAAATTTATACTTGCTAGTCTTAAATAGAATTCTAACTCACTGTACTATTTACTTTGCTTAAAAAGCTATTAATAGCATTAATACTAATTTTACAGTAAGTATTATAATAAACGATTAATTTACATTTTACTTGCTAGCTTCAGTACTACAAAAAGGTTTAAGAATTAAAATAACTAGATATTTTAATCTAGCTATCTCAACCACGTGATCAATAGTTAGATGATTAGAATTAGCATTTAGAAAATTGTAAATAGTTAGCTAACATACAAGAAATACTCAGTTAAGAAAATTGAGTAAGTTAGTCGATGGTCAATAGTCAAAATTAGTATTCATTAATGTATTGATAATTAAAAATCTATAAAATACTCTGCGTGCTTTAATAAACTAATTAAGAATTAAAGTTGATATTTTTGAGGTAATTATTTTAAATTGTTTTAAAATTGGTCATATAAATTAATCGCTGGTATTAATTTAGTTAATTGCTTGTAAATCTTCCGATGACTATGAACTATGATAAAAACTCACTAATCTATAATGTATTCAAAATGCACAATTTACTGATCTTACTACAGCAATGGTGTGACAAATAGAACTGATAAATAATCAGATGTGAAGCTAATAAAATATAAAAAATTAATAGCAGTTAGGCATACAGCAGGAATAATCAATCGTATCCTAAAAACAAAGGCTTTATTATATTAAAATCAATATAATTCCTACTATACATATGCTTTTAGAAGTATTTTAACAGTTAAAAGCAAACTAGATTATCCTGAATGATTAACAAAATGATTTATCGTTACACTAACTAACTGAAAATATATTTAATAAATCAATACCAATTTCTTGGCAGCAAGCAAATTATACATGCTACTTTAAAAGATTCGCTGAAGCAAAATACTTATAACGCCGAAAAGGTAACCACGGCTAATAAATAAAAGCTTAGCTTATTTAGAGACAATAATATAATCTGGTCTACTTAATTTATAATAGACTGCAAAGCACATACCCGATAAAGTAAATTTACACTAAAGCTAAGCTAATTCTCTACAGTAATTTTTGTGCCCATTTAATGTAAACTAACCGGTAAAAGATCGCTATGGCGTATTGCTAGTTCAGCTAATTCACGAGTAGGAAATAAACGCACAGCTGTGCCATCGGCGGAATGAACAACAAAGTGTTCCTCCCCCTCCTCATGCACAGATTTTATGAAAGCAATTTGATTCAAACCTAAATTACTAAGAGCCTGCGGAGTAATTTCAACGCAGCTTTGTTGACTAATCTGATGTTGCCTGTCTGACATGCTCAATCTCCTGCCTCGGCGGCTTCAGCCTCAAGATTAATAGCCTTCTTGCGTCTACCCCCGTTGATTGGAATATTTTTCAGAGTCGTTTCAGGTAACAAACGCTGCAAATCAATATGCAACAAGCCGTTATCTAATTCGGCAGATTCTACCTGAATACCTTCAGCTAGTACAAAAGTGCGCAAAAACTGTCGAGCTGCAATCCCACGATGTAAATACACTTTCCCATCATCATCAACCTGACGACCACGCACCACTAACTGATTATTTTCTAAATGCACCTCGAGATCATCCATATCGAAGCCTGCAACCGCAAGGGTGATTCGCAGCCCGAAATCTGAAGTTTGTTCGATGTTATACGGTGGATATCCGTCTGATTGAGCTTTCTGAACCCGGTCTAACGCCCGTTCAAAATGATCAAACCCAAGCAAAAGCGGAGAATTAAACATTGATATACGCGCCATTGACGATCTCCTCAAGCGAGCGAGACATTACATTCTAACAACAGGCTTATCTACACCAGGCTTATCTACACCCCCAAACCCATGATCAAGCGATCCAGGAGCACAATCAATTCAATTTTTACGAACAAGACATAGTTGCGAGATTAGATTATATCAAGAGGTTCGTATGATCAGTTGATTCAGACTAATCAATAATTATGCTTACACATTCCGTATTCATGATTACTTCTGAGGTGGCTACGTCCATAGACCTATTTGAGTAGAAGCAATGTCAGAGCACTCTAAACCTACGGAGCAATTACCCTTTAGCGATAAAACTAAGCTTAGCCCAACTATTTAGCTTTTCATTGTTTCTCGGCTAGAGATCTAAACTAAATCGTCATGAATATTGAAATCTTTATTGCTATGTATTTAGCAATGCCGCATCGAACATTAAACAAGGTTTTACAATTAATTTTAAGGATATCTCAACAGATATTAAGGATATCTCAACAGATATACTAATATAAATTTATCAAACAATAATATTCAAATCTAGTTAAACTACACTAATTCTTTTGTATTTAGACAATCGTACTATTTAAGACCTCTATAATTATCTATAAAATTATTTTTTTAACCTAATGGTTAACGAACTAATTCAAAATGATTTTTTACATATAAAAATACTGAAACGATTTACAACAATAGTATAAATTGCATTTATTAATGCACTGAAAATAAAAAATGACCACAAGTATTAAGTATTATGATTTGGTTTTGTTGTTTAACATTATGGGCATAATTGAATAAATTTAAATGATGCGTATAATAATCTTACTTACAAATAACAAAGTACAACACTATGTTAATTAAATAAATTAAACGATATATCTCAATTTAATGGATTAACTAAGTTATCTATGATTTTAATAAGTTTCAAAAAAAGAATCTTTTCTTTCAAGGAATTGATTGCCAAATGCACTAAATAATTTTTCTTTTGTAATTTTTAGCGTAATCAAAAACTTAATATCTTATGATAACATCTAAATAACATATCTTATGATAACATCTAAATAACAAGTCGTATTTTACAACACACATCGTATCCATAATCACTGATGTCAAAATTTTCTGCTGGCGCGGTTAGTGTAATACATTTGTTCCTAGATCTAAAACATAATGATATTAACTAAAATAGTTGTGCTCATTACGTTAGTGCTGTATGCATACCAAAAGCTACTTAAATTTCTTTGCACATCAATGTATTTTTGAAATTTACAAGAAGTCTGAGTAGATTAATTATCCTTATATTAGGAGATCAAAATACAAATTTTCATCAATATCAGTCTAAAAGAATAAATCAAAGAAATTCGACTTAAACAAGCCGATAGTAAGAAACCAATTTTCGAGTGAAGTTTTTTAATTCTTTTGCTGACGCATCACCGTACTTCCAATCTTATCTTAAAAATTTAGCATGATTGATTTGCTGCTATTTAGTTAGCAACAGGCGATCGCGAATTATCTGCTGATTAAAAATAAGTATAGTGCAGCTTTCACATGAATAAAGCAAAAATTTTCTATATTAATAGCTCTTATCTAATTGCCCGTATTTTTAGTTAAAGTAAAGATTAGATGTATGCAATACAACACAATCCTAGCATACAGTATTTAATTTGCCTTGCTTTAGTAAAGCATCACGAGTCATTGTTTAATAATATATTCAATATATTTCTTGACCAAGCTTAAATAAAAAAAATTGTTTGATAAATGCATATCATAAAACTTAGATTTACTAACATTATAAATAATAAGTGCTTTATCGCAGTCTTTAAACTCAAGAACTATATAGCTTTGAAATAGTTACATTTCAGATATTATAAATAAGTTATATTGATAAACATTAATTTAGATTTTTTAATAATAAAATAAATCTTATAGCATAAGAAATAATTGATAACTTTTTAACTGTAAATTATAGCTTATACATACAATAATCTTTTTTATAGCAAAAGAATAGGAAAAGATTATATCACTAATCCTTAATTATTTCTTTATCTAAAAAATGTTTTTTCAGAACAGATCCCTAAAAGTTAAATAACCAAGTATTTTTTATGGATGAGCATACTTGGTGGTATCCTGACTAGTCTAATTTGGTTAAAAACAGCGTTACGCGCTTGCTTTTAACAAATTTTTTTTAAAATATAAAAATAATTCATCCCCCTACCACCATCAACACTAACAGCCATCAAAGCTGACATCAGTAAGACTAAGATAGATAACATGTCTGCGACTTTTTTATTTAAAATCGAAAATTTATAGCTACATAAAATTCATTATATATCTCAAAAGGTTAAGTAATTACCTAGCTATTCCTGTACCTCCTGTTTTTGCTGAAAAAAACTATCTATTGCTAGAGCTAAAGAAGTTAATTGTCTTGCATTACAGATCGAGCTAGGTGATTGTTTCACTACAAAATCTTTTAAAAATTAAGTGAATTCTTTTAAAATTGAGTATGATTTTGCTACTTTGTTAAGCAATAAGCAGACTTAATTATTTGTATTGAGATTAAAAATGTTTAGGTCAATATCCCTAGCTATTGCTCAGCTCGCCAACCCAAATTTACGTTCGATACTAATGATAGCAATCACTATAAGTTTATTATTTATTATAGCAATAACTATTGGCATGAACTATGCTATAACCCTTCTGGCTCACACAGGCATTAACTGGTTTGACAAGTTAATTATATGGTTTGGCTCACTGGCATCTTTTCTATTTGCCTTAATATTCTTTCCTGGTTTTGTACAAATAATTAGTGGATTATTTGCCGACAGGGTCTCAGATGCTATTATTTCAACTTATTATCCAAACTTACCAGCACAACGACAAACATCGATAAGCGAGGTGATTGGAGACGGGCTAAGATTTGCTTTTTTATCGATGATTATAAACATTCTAGCATTATCTTTGTACTTTCTCCTGCCAGGTTTTAACATGATTATCTTCTACCTGCTAAACAGCTATTTATTAGGCCGTGAATATGCCGAAATGATTGGTTTGCGATCCCTTGATAGAATATCTATGAAAAAATTCTGGGAGGCGAATCGTACCCAACTTTTTCTTGGTGGAATGCTAATAACGACAATATCAATTATCCCTGCTCTAAATCTAACAACTCCCATCACAGCAACCGCTTTTGCTATTCACGAACATGAAAGATTACGGAGGTTGAGAATTTCGCGGTAAAATAAGTAAAAGCATTAGCTAGCATCATTAGTTTAACTAAAATAAAGCAACTATTGAATATTAACAATAAACTCAAAATACTACGTTAATTCAGAAAACCAGGAAAAATCTAAATTTTTATTGAGTAACACTAGCCCAAAGTTCATTAAAAACAATCCGCGAATACGTTAAAAATTTTGTATGCATCCTTACGTTATAAAAAGAGTAATTTGACTAATTCGCTTATTTCATTTATTCATTCTATTTTGAAAGATTTAGTCATGTCTACGCCAGTTAATCAAACAGATACAAGCAATCAGCAGCTAATGGATAAAATTTCTAGGCCTGCTGTCAAAGATATTGCTGGTTTTTCGAAACGCCGTTTATTCGCTTCGATAAACCAGGAAAAGAGCAAACGTCTACTAGTTGGTAAAGAAATTTATTTATCAGGGAAGATCACCACTTGCGACTCATTGCTCGTAGAGGGTAATGTTGAAGCTGACTTAGAGAACAGCCACTATATTGAGATAACTGAGACAGGCTTCTACCGTGGAAAAGCTATAATAAAAGAAGCAGCTATCGCTGGTCGCTTTGAGGGGGAACTATCAGTTCATGGTACTTTGTCAGTTAAAGCCACAGGGATAATAGCTGGGAATATTCGGTTTAACAGGCTAGAAGTTGAACTTGGTGGAGTAATCAAAGGGGATATAAGTCCATTCACAAAAGAGTAAACAATAAATTCAAAATTAATTTATTGTTAGTTAACAAGAAATGTAATACATTTATAATTTTGCCTTGTTGTCTACATTAATTTTTGTAAATTGCATGATAAATGCATATTTTTACTTATTATTAGCAAGTAATATTATACATTAACATAACTATGGTATAATTTTACGTACAATACTTAATTAAATTCAATAAGGTATATAAGCAAAGCATTACAAATAAAGAAAAATATGCTAGCTACGTTTTTCTTTAGCATAAGGCATTTTTTCAATCTCTATTTAATAGAGTAAAATTTTTTCCTTAAAATTACAAAACAAAGACACTTTGCAGCTAGAGCAATTAGGTTTGCGCTTTTTGCATACGTAACGACCATGTAGAACAAGCCAATGATGAGCTTTAAGTTGAAAAATAATCGGCACATTTCTCAACAGGGCTTGTTCTACAGCCAAAGGTGTTTTACCGATAGCAAGGCCAGTTCGGTTGGCAACTCGAAATATGTGTGTGTCCACAGCTATTGTAGGTTCTCCGAAAGCGACGTTCAACACTACATTAGCAGTTTTGCGACCAACACCAGGTAATGCCTCTAATGACTGGCGATCCCTTGTTATCTCACCATTATTCTTTTTAAGAAGCTGCTGGCAAATAGTTATGATATTCTTAGCCTTAATATTAAACAATCCGATGTGTTTAATATGTTTTTTTAATTCAATCTCTCCCAACGCCAACATCTTCTCTGGCGTGTCTGCAATTAAAAATAATTGTCGGGTAGCCTTGTTTACACTAACATCATTTGCTTGAGCAGAAAGAACAACAGCAACTAGTAAAGTAAATGGATTAATCCAGTTAAGTCCAACTTTTGGTTCAGGATTCTCAGCCTGCAAAGTAGTGAAAAAATTATTGATTTGGGCTTTTGTCATAACTTTAGTCATTATCTTTTACTCTAATAACTGCGAGCTTATGCAAGCTCTTCCTAATAGTATAACGACTAACTAATCAACGACAAAGAAATAAGCTTTTAGTTAAATAATATTCTACTCTACAATTAGTGTTTGTTGAATTATTGTTTGATAATTAGCTATTATCGGATCTACTAATCTAAATTAATCTTTAAAATCATTCACAGTCGTATAAATCTTATAATCAATAAATAAATACTTTTAGTGGGCTAATTATTATTGATTACTATTATTATAACGCTATTGTATTAATATTATTTATGATAATGTCAATATTAGATCTGTTAATAAATTAGTTATTTACTTTAAAAAGTAAATAACTATTCAACCTTAACAAGTATGCTATTCTTTGCTACAGAAAGATTACCTTTATTTAGTTGCAATGCTTCTGTAGCGCTTATGACAATCTAATAATGAAAACCACAAGCCAATTCACATCAGATAAGAACAACTATTAGCTACAAAAAAAGTTTTATACATTAGTGAATAATTACATAATAATATACAGAAAATACAATAATAAATATCATTAATTACTAAATATAAACAGAATTCATTTTAGAATTATTTTGACATATTTATAAATTTCTTAAATACATTAAAAATGTAAATGACCTATAAAATAATTTGTAAATTTTTAAATAAAAAATAAAATGACTTATGATTAATCTTATATTGGCTGAAGTAATTTATATAATTAATTTTTAATCAAATAATGTATTGACAATAGAAATTCTCAGATTAACTTGTAAAACATACTGTACATCCACATTGGAATGTAAACACCTTTGACTGCTAAAATTTCTTTTAGCTGCATTAAACCAATAAATTAAGTTAAAATCGTAATTATTTATTTTTCTTTAGATAACATCATAGATATTTACTGTAATTCTACAATCGACTAAAACAGTATAAAACATGACTACTGCACTAGCATAATTATCAATTATTATAATAGTTCTAGCAATTTCCTACAATAGTTACATCGATTAATAAACCTTAATTAATCGATGTAACTATTGTAGTTCTAGAATTTTTATTTTTCTCACGTAAGCATCAATGTTGATCAGAAAAAATAGCCAAATTAACTAAAAAAACTATAGAAAATGCTCGTCTTCAGTGTGAAGTAATATAAAAAACATTAGCAAACTATGAGAGTTTGCTTCCCATTGTAAAGTTCAATCAACAAAAAATTAATGCTAAAAATTTGTCAACTAAATTAAATAAATGAAAGCCTTTTAGGGTCAGTCGATCAATAGTACAGTGAAAAAATGTTAGCGACCCCATATAACTGTTTAAGCCTTTTAAAAAATCACCGAAAATAAATTATTTATTTTATAGATTGCAATGAAGACAAAAATAAACATTTAAAGCTAAAACACAACTACCATAGAGTGTTTTAGCTTAATTTTTGTGTGAGGAGCATCTTAAGATCAACTTCCGGCCGTGCTCCAATATGGCTGATGATTTCTGATGCGCAAATCATTCCAATTCGACCACAAGTGATAATGTCTTTACCCGAAGTGTAGCCATGCAAAAAACCTGCAGCATAAAGATCGCCAGCCCCAGTTGAATCTACAATATTAGCGACCGGCTCAGCATCCAATACATGTATCTCATCTCGATTCACTATAACAGCACCTTTTTCACCACGAGTAATTACTGCTGTCTCAACTTCAATACGAATGATGTCAAGTATATCGTCAAGTCGATCACTCTCGAATAAAGACAATACTTCCATCTCATTGGCAAAAAGAAGATCTACATGCCTCTTTACTAAATTTTTAAAATCTGCCCGATAACGTTCGACACAAAAAGAATCCGACAAGGACATAGCTATCTTACCATTAGTGCGATGAGCAATCTCAATAGCTTTGAAAAAGACTTTCTGCGATTCAGGCTGATCCCACAAATATCCCTCAAGATATACCATCTGAGCTGCAGCAAGCATATCTTCAGATATGTCGTCAGAAATCAAGTTAACGCATGCCCCTAAAAACGTGTTCATGGAGCGCTGCGTATCTGGAGTAACTAGTACAAGACTACAAGCAGTTTGTGGTCCATCCAAAGCGGCTGACGTATCAAAGTGTACGCCTTGAGCTGTGATGTCTTGGCGAAATACCCTGCCGAACTTATCATCACGCACCTTACCTATGTAACGAGTGCTGCTACCTAAAGCCGCTAATCCAGCAGCAGTATTAGCAGCAGACCCACCAGACATTTCTACACTAGCTCCTATAGCAGCGTAAAGCGATTTCAATCGTTCGGCATCAATCAGTGTCATCGCTCCTTTTTTTATGTTTTCCCTCAACAAAAAATCATCGTCACAATACGAAATGATATCTACAATAGCATTACCTATTGTAACTACATGCATATTTTTGCACATTCAATATCTCCATAATTTTTATGTAAAAAAAGTCTTACAAGACAATGTTAACAAATATGAACCTGATCTTAAGATCAAGGCCTGTTTATAATAAAAGCTCAATTAATAAACATCATAAATTTTAATGATAGGATATTATAATGATTTTTAAAGCATGGCAAAATGCCTATAAAGTTTAAAAGTGAGATATTTAGGCAATTTAGAATTAAACCATATTATAAAATACTTGTTACAGTACTTTCTTAAAAAAGAAGTTAAGTACATACATTTCTTTAATCATAGATTATCTACATGATTATCGCATAATAATTTAATGAGTCAAAATAGTTAATTCAGGGCATAATGTACATCGATTCAATGCTTATTGATTTTTAATCACAAGCATAACTAAACTAGTTCTAGCTATCAAACAACTGATAAAATTATTAAAAAACAACATATGAATAACGTAAATAATCACTAATATATTGGATATTTAGCCTAAAGTTATCTAATAAATTAATGATGTAAAACTTACTTAATAGACAGTTTTACATAGCATAAATGTTTATAGATAAAACAGTTTTAACTAAGCATTAGAAAGTCTGCTTCAATCGTTAGATATTAAATAAACAATTTTTGATCATAATCTATGGCTTTACATACAATATGCTTTACATATAATATAAATACTCGTTTTAAGTTAAACCTATCAAATTAAATGAATAATTAAACTAAGACAGCATGATAATTATTAGCGATAAGAATCCAGGAAAGTAAGCATCTTTATTTCATAAAAGCTTAATTTTATTATTAACGTCATAACCTTAAGCAGCAAAACACAAAAGCAACTGCAATTACTGTCGTACTCTCAATAAAATTCTCGTTTGGGGTATCTTTTTCTGACTTTTTAATTACATATCCCATAAGCACATATAGTAATAATCAACGTACTACCGGGTTTATTTAATGAAGATATTTACTCAATGATTACTCGCTTTAAAGCAAGCTCATAGAACATCATATAAAAATTACAGAAACAAAACTATATAACCCACTCAGATTAATCGCGTAAACCCTCATTCATATAATATTAATTAAAACTCGCAATAATGCCAGCACTTACTGGCTGGCTTATAAGCAACGTTGCAATTATTTCTTAAGATGATAATCGAAAAATTATTACTACATGATTTTTAATTATTACTACATGATTTTTAAATTATTTTAATGAAATTAGCTTGCTAAACTTCAAAATTGTTTAAAAAATAACAGTTAGGAATACACTAAGCAAAAAAAACGATACACAGATCTTTGTAACAAGAGTTCTTTTATTAAGTGTATTTTATAGTGTATAATGATAATTAACAAAAATTTTTACTCACGGAACAGAAAAATTAAAGAACAGATCAGCAATAATCTGCTTTAATCAGAGAATAAATAGATGAGAAATGTTAGCAAGATAATTTCTTATGTCGCAGATAGAAAATAAAAGCATTAGTTCTAAAATAGAATGATCGTTAATCGATTCCAAGTACATCCCGCATTGTATAAAGACCAGGCATACGATTCGCTACCCAGCGAGCAGCACAAACTGCACCTGCGGCAAAGATTGTTCGATCGCTAGCTTTATGGCTGATTTCTATACGTTCTCCCGCTCCAGCAAACATGACAGTATGTTCACCAATTAAACTACCTCCTCTTAAGGCTGCAAAACCAATATCACCTTTTTTACGCTGGCAACTAGAATTATTTCTAGACAATACTTTTATTTTCTCAAAGTCTTGCTTTCTACCCTTAGCAGCAGCGCGTCCGATACTCAAGGCGGTTCCAGAAGGGGCATCAATCTTGCGATTGTGATGCACTTCAAGAATTTCAATATCCCATGTTATATCCAAAGCAGCCGAGAGTTGCTCAACAAGAGCTGTAATTAAATTAACCCCCAAGCTCATATTTGGGGCGTAAACTATGGCAGTGGTTTTAGCATAATTTGCAAGAAGCTCCTCATGTTTATTCGATAAACCAGTCGTTCCAATTACTAAAGAGGTACCATTGGCTGCAGCATAGCTTGCATGCATTATCGTTGCTTCTGGTAAAGTAAAGTCAATAGATACATTAACCCCTAAAACTGCTTTAACATCATCAGTAACTAGAACTCCGAGAGAACCACTTCCAACTAAGTCACCTATATCAGCACCAATATAAGCGCTACCTGGGCGAGTTACTGCTTGCTTTAAAGTCATCCCTTCAGTCTGAGATATAGCCTTAACAATCATTTTCCCCATACGTCCAGTACTACCAAAGACACTTACTGACAATACCATCACTGGTTTTCCTCGCGGCTACCGCAGAACAAGTAAAAAATACTTAATAAAAATATCTCAATGCAGTAATAACTTTTACTTAAAGTTAGATAAAATCTAATCATTACTTATAATAAAAATTATTTTTGCAATTAGGAAATATTGCAGGGGACAACATATAATAAGTTAATTCAAAAATTGTTACTTACATTGCTCATTTTGAAGTATAAAATTTTTTATTTATATGCTTGAACATTTATATGCTTGAACTAAAAATTAAGAATAACTTTTTGGTTCATAACCTCCACAATAGTAAAAACTTATGATCTGTCTTTTTGGTCTAACCAAATAAATTGCGTTCGTCAAGGACTTAATTTAGATAAATCTGTAATCTAATTCTGACAGTCTATGGCAGATAATTTTAGCAATTATCTCGTCACAATTTTTGTTGACAGAGCGGTTGCCATTTAATTTTAGCTATAAGCCAAAATTTATTATATATATAATAATAGCAATAATAATAGCAAATTTTCTTGTAGCAATTATAGTATTATCCATAAATGCAAATTAGTGTTTGCTTTGCTTAAATTCATAAATTCTACATTAGATAATTCTACATTAGATAAATTAATAAACAATATAGAGAAATATTATTATCTTCAGGTAAATAGATAATCTTCGTTAAACATAGCCTACAAAATCTTCTTATCGATAATTTCAGAAATATCAATAATTCCCAAGATATGTACAAGTTAAATTATAGTGTTAGACAACAAAGCAATAGCAATCGATAATTCGTCTGCCCTCTAAGTATACACAGCCAACAAGTAATATTCCAGCTTTTGCCACCAATAACTGCTAATGCTAAAATCTACAATAGTTAACTAAATGTTTTATAAAGATTATTTTATGAATACACTCTTTATCAAGGCTTACAAATTAAGCTACCTTCGTTCAACAAATTATCTCTCTAAATACTTAAGTAAAAACTAAATCTCGTGTCTATATAGACACAGTTACCATTTCAAATATTTTTATCGCCTACATAAACAGAAGTTTTTAGAAAACTACTGTTTCCAGAAAATAATTACAAAAAATATCCCTATTTTTAATTACTTAGTGTAAACACTAATTGATATTCTTAACTTAGTGTAAACACTAATTGATATTCTTAAGATAAATTAGCATTGAAACTAATTAATAATTTTTTTGTATATTGTTCTTAGATTGCTAGACAATTACTCATTTTTAAAAAAAATGTTTTATTTTCATAGATTAACAATCAAATTGTTAGCTTACAAGACTATCTCTAATTAACAAGCAGTTTCAGCCAAAATCCAATAGGCTAAAATATTTAAGAGTGTTAATAGCTACTCTCTAAAATTTTTTAAAAATTAATTATCGGAAGAATATCAAAACTAATAAATAATTATCCCCCGCAATCTTGTTGAGATATCGATTATCAAGCAAGAAATAAAAATTTCTATTTATTGAAATCTAATTTAAAATACAAAAGGTGTAATTAATAACCATTCATCATTAATAACCATTACATCATCGAGCAAATAATAAATTTTTCTAGCACACTAACAGTAGTAGAACTTTAATCAGAGATTAAAGAATCAATAAGCTGTGTAATTTCTAATTTGTTAAACAAAACATTTTAATACTGTTATTTTTATAACGAATCTGCAAATCAGTTACTAACTGAAAGTAATAATTAATAACTCTTTTTACAGAAATTTTTAAACAATGTCGGATAATAGCAAGCTTTGCATTTACCATTAAAAACTTGTATAGGCTTATGAAAGTATTATTGGCATAAAAATTCTAATTAACTAGTAAATATCTTATGAATAAATACTGAAAAATGCTGAATGAATATTAGAGACTGCACTAGTCCTAATTATTAATTATTTACCGCTTATTAACAAAATTATATGCAAAAACTAATAAGATGCCTAAAGCAAATCATTAGATTCCATAACTAACAAATTATTCTATTTACCTAATGATTTATGCTTAACTTTCTGGGCAAAAATTAATAAAATAAGTCGATTTATCTAAATGATGTCAACTATACTAAATACATTCCATAATACATGGTAAGCTTGTGCAAAATTAAGATCAATAATTACAGCAGACTTCCTCGCACGAGGAATAGACGGGTGTGATGTAATAAAAATTAATTATTGCGTAACTCAATTTTACAAGACTATATAAATTAAGCATAATTTACTATTAAGCATAATTTACTATTAAATTAAGCATAATGTAAAAATAGATAAGTTCGATATAATTTATTTATTAGCTAACGAAGTTTAACAATTTATCGTTTAAAGCTCATTAAAAATGAGGAAATTAGTGATATTTGCATAATTATCTAGTACTATATTTTTTCTTCTGTAGCAAATTACTCCAAATACAACAATCAAAAATTAAGACTAAGCTAAAGATTTTATTCTTGATAAGACAACGTGTTAAAATTAACTTGCCTGATATTGCCGTAAAAATTATTCTATGAAATAGAGGTAAATAACAATGATTAGTCAATATTTCGCCAACAACCTTTTCTCTCAAAGTAACGTATTTGTTACCGGTGGAGGTGGGACAATTAATTTAGCTATTGCCAAAGGAATAGGAAGCTTGGGGGCTAATGTTGTGTTAGCTGGACGCACATTGGATAGAATCGATAAATGTCGTGATGAACTAAAATCCGTTGGAATCGAGGCAACATCTATGTATGTGGACGTACAAAATATTAGTACCATTGAAACTGCACTCACTCAAACTAAAGCCCTGTATGGCCCAATAAATATATTGATTTGCGGTGCAGCTGCAAACTTTCCAGCACCAGCCGAACAAATGACAGCAGAAGGCTTCGCTAAGGTTATCTCTATTGATCTGATTGGCTCGTTTAACGCATCACGAGCAGCTTTTGATCAATTACGGCAAACTAAAGGGAATATTGTATATATTTCTGCTACCAACGCGGTCATGCCATTTGCTTTTCAGGCCCACGTAGGCGCAGCAAAAGCAGGAATTGATAGTTTGATGCGCGGCTTAGCACTAGAATGGGGCAAATACGGCATTAGATGCAACAGCGTGTTGCCAGGACCAATTGAGAAAACTGAAGGATTACGACGATTATTGACTGAGGACGATATTAAAGTATTGTCTGACTACGTTCCCATAGGGCGCTTTGGCACGGTAGAAGATGTTGCTGGTGTGGTGGCATTTTTGGCTTCACCGTTAGCTGGATTACTAACTGGAGTAACGTTAATAGCTGACGGCGGGCAATCTTTCTCCGGAAGTGCAATGCTAGCTGATATGATGTCTAACTACTGATGAACAGACAACAAAGCTAAACAACGTAAAATAGCACCGAATAACTAAAGAGTACTTAGGTTATGTATCCAATACCTCACTAACTATTAAAATATAGTAATCTTGTGAACCTTAATGAAGTAAGATTTTACATATTTCATTTAGCCGATAACAAGCATTAACTATTGCTTGCATGCCATTTGCTGAATAAATGTTAAAAGCGCAGTTAAATACTCACGTTAGAGAAATCTTTTTGATTTCCCTTATTCTCGATTTGTTAAGCATTAAAAGCTTTATTTTTTCTATCCTAAAAGTTCTATAATTTAACTGGCTAGAAACATATTAGAAATTATCGCTTTTATTGATTGCGACAATTTATTGTACCTTCAACTTAGATTATAAACTAAAGATTTTCTATTTTTGTCATTAACGTAAAAATTTACGTGTTTCAGCGAATATTCTTCAATCCATTTAAGGCTAAAAATCACAGCTATATCAATTTTTCTACTGCTATTCATTATTAGATAAGCGTTAAGAGCATTTTTAAGAATATCTAAAAAACAAACCAACTAGCAATTAATTCATTGTTTACCAGAAGAAAAATCTTCTTTAAGAAGAAATCTATAGAATTCGAGATAAAATAATAGGTCATTACATCTCTTAGATGAGATAATAGGATTGTATATATTATTGTAATGCTTGATGTGAGTATCTCAATAAACCAAACAATAACCTCAATGTCTTAAGAAGAATTATTTAAGAATTATAATAAAATCAATCTATAGAATCATTACTCGCAGCTAATTATAAATTATAGTATAAATATATAACTACTAAAGCCTTTGTTTAATCAAAAAATATTGATAGGTAAAAATTAAATAAACTATACTTTATACTAAAGATTATTATCAAAATAGTTTAAGGAAGATGTATAATAAAGAGGCAATTACATAATTGAGCTACAAAATATTTTACGATTGCTATGGTCAGCACACTTATTTTAAGTGTATTACAATAAATAATGTTTCATCATAATTAGTATTTCAAATATATATTTGAAATACTAATTAAACCAAACCTTGACTTAACAATCGATTAATGCATGAGAGATCTGTTAAAAATAAGTTATTTAGTATAGGCGTGCAATAATTAATTAGGCGTGCAATAATTAATATAATACTCAGATAAAATTTATATAATTCCAAATTACTAACTGATTAGCGCAAAAATTTTGTCTTTATAAAAAAGACAAAACCTTTAAGGTCAACTGCAGCAGACCAGCAACTCTACCATATGCTAAATTAATTTCGGATATATACATTAAAATTTTTATATAATCGACTGCCCTGGAAATTATTGGATAAATTATACTTTTAATAATACTTAATTAACTCATTAAACTAAGGATCAATTGGTAAGACAACCAACAAGTCTCTTGCCCAGTAAGATTATAATTTTTAACATAATACCAGATCGCTAAGCAAGGTTATTAATACTTTAGATAGGTTGTTTTATCAACTGATTGCTTGTCCCGCATGTAAATAAAAACTGCTCAGCTAAATAATAGTAACTTTAATTTACTGTTAAATAATCATCACCCAGTACTTTATTTCTTATAGATAATATTTCATCTATTATAGTTATTTTCGTAATTATAAGCAAAAGAACCTTCAATCATAATTAAACATCTGAAAAATATTAGCTTCACTAAAAGTTCTTTTTAATATAATTCAATAACTGCTTAAAAATTAGGGAAGTGTTAGATTCTACAATAAATATCTAGTATCTTTATCATTGATAATATATGAAATCTAGTCCACTATTTCAGTACATTTTTAGATAATGCATAATATACCATTATTATTTAACCATTATTATTTAAATAATTATAAAATATAAAATCTTGCTTGTAATTTAGCGTAGAGCTTTTAAAAAAATCTTTGGCGAAATTTCTTAGCTAAAAAAGCGATACCATTATTGTTTAATAGAATTTAATTGTTTGATACAGATCTATACATGGGCTAATATAGCCTTTTAAGTATTGCAAATGATAAATAATCTAGCTAATTATTTAAAGAATTATTGCGAACATTACATTAAGTTTTTAAAAATTTTTGTAATTGTTAACTTAAAAACATCTATAATAGATCTTTTCTAAAATGCCTCTTCACTAACATAATTACAACAATAACTCAGTATAATCTCATGCCAACGCTATAGAATTTAAGCCTAAAGCTGTCAAATCACTATCAAAGCAATAATGCATAAATGTTAGTGCTTTTATCTATAAAATACGAAGAAATTTAACTGCTATTGAGAGAGGGTATAATGAACGCTGTGGGTATTTTAGGCTATGGAGTAGTCAGTCCATTTGGCTTTAGCGTAAATGATTTAATAGCAGGTTTACATTGCGGGCAAACGAAGATTCAAGCACTGAAAGATGGCGAATGGCCGAATGGTTCTCCACTACGTACTGCAGCGTTAATTCCTGCAATCTCTGACTCAGAATTCTTGGATAAAATTTCTTTGCTTTTACCTAATATGACGAGAAGGATACGACGTGATATATTAAATGCCCGCCAATCTCTGCGCAATGGGTTACTCGCAGCAGCCCAGGCACTAGCCCAGGGCGATAGCATTGGACAAACTAACGATAATCTAGCTCTAGTAGTTGCTGGCAGTAATTTATTTTCAGGAGCTTTATGCGAGGCTGAAGCGAAGCGGTTAAAAGGTTCTTATCCATCTGCTCGTCATGGAGTGGAGATGTTTGACACTCATGCAGTTGCTCTGATTAGTGAAGTGCTTGGTTGTCGTGGGCCTGGTATTACTGCAGGCGCAGCTTCAGCTAGCGGTATAGCAGCGCTAGTCATTGGCATTGATCTGCTTAAATCAGGAAGAGCGGAACGCTGCTTAGTAGTTGGTATGCCGGCTGATCTGGGAGCTGCGGATTGGTTAGGTATTAACATGATAGGTGCTATGGCAGATGGTCGGATTTTACCTAATACAGGCCTATGCCGGCCTTTTGACAAGGCTGCCTCTGGGTTTGTACCAGGAGAAATGGCTGGAGCAATATTGCTTGGTCATCCTGAAGACACAAAGTTACAAATAACCGGTTCAGCGCTTCGATTAAGTGGCTCAGCCCAGCCCAATCCATGCCTGGAAAGCGAACTACAAGTGATGCGTGAAGCACTAGTTTGTGCTGAGTTAATTCCGAAAGAATTAGATCTAATCTCTGCCCATGCCACATCAACCCCTCTAGGTGATGCTATCGAATCGAATGCTATTGCTGAACTGATTGGTGAAAATATCTACGTGAACGCGCCAAAGGGATTAATTGGCCATGGTCTCAACTCAGCTGGTTTAGTGGAGACAATAGTGGTAATTTGTCAAATTACTAATGGATTCTTACACCCTAACTTGCACCTAGACTCACCAGTAAAGCAATTAAGGTACATTGGAGCTGCAGCCATCGAGCAACCAGTAAGCAAAGTGCTGAAAACCAGTTTTGGTTTTGGCGGTTTTAACGCATCCATAGTAGTGGAAAAATGCGTGTAAGCATGAGATCCATTTATTTGTTAAAAAATTTTGCTGTTATAAGATCTAATCATGAAGAAAGATAAGATTTATCTTATCATAGCTATATAAACAAAATTAAGTTAAATTTAATAAAATCTTTGCCATAATATTTGACGCCTGATACAATTTGTTGATTAAATACTTAATCTACTTTTTATGTAGTAAAAATTAATAGTTAAACAATATTGTCAGGATGTTCAAAACAACTTAGCGTAAATAACGAGTACCGCATGAATTGTGTTAAACTAAAGATAATTATTAATCATTGAATCAATTTTTATTATTGTATTAATAAGCCATATAATTAGCTATTATATTAGTCTGCACTCAATGTAAAAATGATCGTAACTAGATGTAAAATTATAATTGACATAATTTTACATCTGCTGTCCGCATTAGCTAGCAAGCTATTATTTAGCTTTTACCTACTTGATTATTATAAAAGATAAAATGATACTAAATAGTATCTGAATTGTTAGGTTATACGGTGCGCAATGAGAGTGTTTTATTGCCCATGGAATGATTAATCTCACAAAATACTATTTAAATTTTAAAACCATGAATAGCCGAGAAAATTATTTGTAACAGCCGTGGCTTTGTAATAAAAGTTCTATGTATTCTAGGAGTACGAAAATAGTTAAAAAACACTATCGTACGTAAGATATTTCTCTTATCTGCTTGATTATTTCTCTTATCTGCTCGATTTGTTATAGTATCGATTTCCAGGCACACGCCTTTTTCTCCAAATATACAAATTACTAAAGCAAAACAAAAGTTATAAAGCACAAAAGTGAGCAAAATGCAAATCTAAAATTAGCTACTAGCCATGACACCGGCTCGCACGAAATTCATATTAAGATTTACTGCTTTATGGTTAAGCAAATAAAATTGATAAAATTACCAAGATGGTTAATATTAGTTTTTCAGAAGAATGAGAAAATATAACACAATTCGTCAAATATTAAGTACTGAAACAATCTAGTAATATATGTGCTACCAGTTGGTAATTAGATACTGTCTTTATCATGCAGTTAAAGATAGTATCTAATTACCACGAATTTCATCTATAAAAGACAGGGTAGTATTACCTGCAAAATTCCAACACCTTCATTATTACATATGTAATACATTATGTAATTTAAAAAATATTTAAAATTATAATTTATTTTTTTACTCGTAAAGCAACTAGGATTGTGTTCATTAATGATTTTAATTCATAACGATTCTAAGCTTATAGTAACTTATTCGCTAAAATAGCATTCATCGATAATTATTTCTGCGAAGCTTGTTAAATGCAATCACTCTTTCGATTTATTTATTTAGTTTAAATAGAAAACGATTACGATACAGAATGATAAAGGTTTCGCATAATGTACTGCTTTCTACCCGATTAATTTACAAAGAAAAACGCTTTATCATTGTTGTAACTAAGCATATCATTAACTTATACGGGTAAGATTTGACGGCTAAGCTTATCTTGAATTACGATAATCCTAACTAACTACTCTAAAACTTAAAAACAACAAATATTATGTGTTGCTTTATACACGCTATATCTCGCAGTAAAGCAGATATTCTTGCGACGTACTGTCAATAATGGCTTACCTTAAAAAAAGCTAACACTTTAAATAACAACAATCTATTAAATGATTATTGTTCAATATTTCAAAAATTTTTTTAAAAATACTTGAACGAAAACAATACGTACTGATTAATGGTGGATCTTTTCCGCTTGAATTATCGACTAAGCCATTATATTTCGTAATATATAATTAAGCTAATAAGCAAAAGCTTCCTGTGTACTCTATATACTTTAAAGCTTCCTGTGTACTCTATATACTTTAATTTTTTTTAAGTACAATGTAGTTGTCTTCTATAGAGGACTCTTTGTTAAAACGTTTAGCCATGACTGTGATTTAAAATATATCATTGGTTGATATTTTTTGTTCTAGACTTCACATTGAATAAATGCTTATTAAAAATTTATAGTAAATGTTTTCAACTAACAGCCAACCTAGTATCTTTGTTAGATATTTGGATTTAGCGAGCTTTACAGAATAAGGATTGATTATTATTTTTAATTGCGATAAAAAATAATAATGTTAACTATTATTGCTTGATTATCTATATAAAATTAATTTATTGTCCTGAATGTATTGTTGAATAGAGTACATTAGCTGACAACTGGTTTGGCATTAAATTAAAAAACAGTTCTAACATTTAAGCTACATATTAATTATGCTTATTCTTTTGCTTGTACCCACAATATTTGACTAGATATCCTTAAGAAGGAGTTTAAATAATAATAAGAAGAAGAATACGCCCCAGTATAGTTTAGTAATTATTTGCCTAATTGTTAGGCAAATAATTACTTTATTCCCTATTTAGCAGACTAAGAACTTGTTCGTTCCGTAAGCACTAATGATGTCTTAATTCTGATCATCTGTTATCTTGATTAATAGATGATCAAGCACAATACTTTATAGAAGTATGAACTATGGTATTGCGAAAGTTTCTTGTTTGACGCATGGCGTCAAACAAGAAACTACTTAAATTAAATTAATTGAGCTATTTTATCATAATGAGGCATCGATTTGGACAAATCTAAATCCTTGTTGTACTTAAGTGATTAGTTGGTGATTTAATAATCTTTATGTAACTCATAAATATTTTAATGAACTAATTTGATGTTAATAGTAATTTACGACTCGATAATCACTAGTAAGGTTGTGGGTCGTATAATTTGTATGGATATATGCATGCAGGATAATAAGTTGTACTAGAGTACTAGCAATCAAATAAATACTCTCGATATGAAGTATTTATTTGATTGCTTGCGAGTTGATCTGTCTTTTGGTACCGGAGAAATATACATGAGCGATTTAATCGGAATTAAAGCGCTTGGTTTTTACGGCGGTCGTATCTTTTTAGACGTCGGAGAACTTGCGATCGCCCGTGGTCTCGCTCCAAAGCGATTTGAAAACCTGCTAATGCGTCGCAAAAGCCTTGCAATGCCTTTTGAAGATCCGGTAAGCTTTGCTGTAAATGCTGCTAAAAGAGTTCTTGATACTCTAGTATCAAATGATAAGAATCGTATTCGTTTGCTTATTATAGCGAGCGAATCCGGCATTGATTTTGGAAAATCGATGGGAGCATATGTACACAAACATCTTGGTTTAATTCCGCAATGTAGACAATTCGAAATTAAACAAGCATGCTACGGCGGTACAGCAGCGTTACGGATGGCTCAAGCTTGGATAGCATCAGAGGGAAGAACAATCCCTGGTGGTGGAATGGCTTTAGTTATTACTACCGATATCGCTCGTCCAGTTCGCTATTCTTATGCTGAGCCAAGTCAAGGATCAGCGGCAATCGCTATTCTGGTCGGCAGCGATCCGCAACTGTTTGCACTTGATTTTGGGGCAAGTGGTATACACACTTTTGAAGTTGCGGATGCTTGTCGACCAACGCCAGAGTTAGAAACCGGCGATGCTGACTTATCTTTGATAAGTTATTTAAATTGCGTCGAACAAACCTTTGCTAGATATCGTGAAATAGTAGGTGAAGTATCATTTACTAAACATTTTGCTGGACTTGCATTTCATGCTCCATTTGGAGGAATGGTAAGAGGAGCGCATCGTACACTAATGCGCAAGTTAGGCGTAAAAAATCAAGCGGAAATTGACGCTGACTTTGCTCTCAGGCTAATGCCTTCGCTGATTTATTGCCAAGAAGTCGGTAATGTTTATTCAAGTACTGTGTTTCTCGCGCTAGCAGGCATTTTAGACTTATTAGCGAACAGACCTGGCGTTAGGATAGGCCTATTCTCTTATGGCTCAGGCTGCTGTTCAGAATTTTATAGTGGAGTTGTACAGAATGATGCAGTAGAAACACTAAAAATAAATAGTGTATCTGATGCACTTGCAGGACGGCAGCATATTAGTGTATCGCGCTATGATAATATTATCGATAGTTCTCCCAGCTTATCTGGGATAAGTGATGCGACGGTTGGCAGAACAGTTGCAAAAAATTCTGTCACCGACATTTACGATAATGAATTTTCTGAAAAGTCTTTGCTTGTGCTTGAGCGAGTGGAAGGATATAGGAGGATTTACTCTTGGAGCTAAATAAAGCACCTAGCAAATCTCCCATTAAACAAGAAGTGCGGGGCACAATGTTGCTGGCTATTATGGATAAGCCAGAGACAGGAAACACTTTGAATTCAGCTATGATTCAATGCATGCACAAAATAGTAGACCGTTTCGAAGTAGATTCTGCATTTAAAGTACTTGCACTATGTGGTCAAGCGTCGATTTTTTGTGAGGGCATGGATTTTAATGAAGCTACTACTACTACAGTAAAAGACATGTCATCTCTGCGTACTAGGATCTTGCCTTTTTGGCAGCTCCTAGCGCGATTTGCTTCAGTACCTAAAATGGTAGTTTCTGTTATAGATGGTAGAGTTAGTGCTGGTGGTTTAGGCCTTGCAGCTGCTAGCGACTTAGTAATTTCTACTAATCGATCAAATTTCTTGCTATCAGAACTGATGTTTGGCTTATTGCCTGCAATCATTGCACCTTTTCTTGTGCGTAGAATTGGTTGGCAGCCAGCCTGGCGCATGACTCTGACAGCTAAAAGGCTAGATGCGAAGGAAATGAGAAATCTCAACCTAATCGATGATCTTACCGATGATTTGGATAACGCTCTTCGTCGACTAATTATCCGTGCTAATCGTATGGATACTAGAGCGATTGGAGCAGCGAAAGAATATTTTAACGCGCTAGAACCAATGGATGTGATAGCAGAACGGCGAGCAGTAGATGCCATTTGCGCCCGTATAGGTGATCCTCAAGTAATGGAAGGTATACGCCGTTTTGTTCACGGCAATGGCCTGCCATGGAGTAAGTCTTCATAATAGCTAAATCGAAAAAAATAGCTTACGTTCAACCAATGAATATTACGATTATCAAACATAAGATAGAAATGCTCATTCGTGCGTACCTTATCTTACATAAGGTGTAGTATATTACTGCACTTTGCAATTCTTATCAACTAATGTAAAATTCTATTTAATAAATAGTATATAATGTTAATGCTTACTTTGACGTATGATTATCAACTTTACTATAAAAAAATAACTTAGATAGTGTATTGCTATTCTTTATTTAAATTTACATTAATTGCCAACAATTGATGAACAGCATAATATCTTATTTTATAAGATATTATGCTGTTGGATAAAATTCCAATCTACATTTACCACACATAAGTGTAATCGCTTCCGATTTACATTTGGCGCCAAAATATCAAAAAAAATTTATAAGTAACAACAATATAGATGAAGTAGAAAAAAGAAATTGATTAAATTTTATGGATAGAATCACCTTATACAGGTATTCAAGAAAAATGATCAAAAACAATTATGAAAAATCTCATAAAATATGTTTGCTTACCTGAAGCATAAATAAAAAATTATCTATGCATTAGCAACATAATTGAAAAAAACAAACACTTTTAAGGGATCCTTAATTAAAGCAAATTACCATGAGCGAATAAAAAGTGTGTAAAAATGATAAAAATTCAGTTAAATTTACAGATAATGATTTACTGATTAATATTATGCAATAATACTTAAGAAAGATTTACTTAAATAAAAAAATTAATAACTACTAAAATACTTTAATTTATATATTTTATATACTTCGGTCCTTGCTTAATATTTCGTAACTTTACTATCTATCATTTTGATGGATAAAATTTTTAGTCACTATTAACCTTTACCAAATACATACAGTCGACTTATTCTAAATTATTATAGTAAATATCTACATAAAAATTTTTTACTTACGATAAAAGAACAAATTTTTCAATAGAGTTAATACTCTAAGCATAGTTCAGATAAAAAACTTCTGAAATTCGAATATTAGATTTAATCAGAAAAATATAAATTTTATAGTGATTAAAAAGCATCATTCCTTTTTATAACTACTGGAAGGGGCTATTGCTCTAATCAAAGATTAAAAGCCCAAGAACATAATACAGCTAAGAAAAATACTAGAGTAAGATATGCCAAATTTATATCTGGTTATGATAAAAAACAATTAAATAATAGGAAATTTATATTTTAATAATAATTACTAAAACTAGAGGCCCATTGATCAAACTTAAACAACTTATCTCAAATACCAGTAAACTATAAGAGTGATAAATAGCTTAGCTTGACATGAGTTAACATTGCACGCATATCTTACGCTCAAGGTAAGAAATAAATCATCTTGCGTTTTATGTTGTCAAAAAACTTTTAATCCTGATTTTATCACTAGAACCGCTAGCCTGTATTAAATAAGTAAGTACTTACACAAACTATTAATGCACAATAGACGTAATTTTTATTTTAACTTACATCAATAAATCAAAGTTTTGTCGTTTTACTTACTTTTGAAGTAAAAATGATTTTATCTCAATAGCCAAAAAAGCATAATTTTCACAATAAAAAATTTTTCACTTAATATCTCACTTATTATATTAATATTAAACCTAGACTGTCAAAGAATTTCATACCGCGATTTACTAATATTGTTAAGTAACCTTATTCTAAGTAAGAGGCTAAATTAGTCAAGATAGTTGCAAATATGCAAAACAAATAATTCAAGTTGTAATACGAATGATTGTTAAAGTAAACTAAAAGTAAAGATAAATAACCGGATACAACCAACCCATCTCATAGGATAAAAATAAAATATTCCCCGATGAGTATAACTAGTTGATCAATCAAAAACAACAAAAATATAAAACTGTAATTTGCGCTAAAATAATTTGAACTTAATTTAAAGATGTAAGCGCTGCAACTAAACGATCATGACGTTTTTGCTCTTCGAGCAGATGGTCTTTATTATTCTGGATCAATGTATCTGGCGCTTTAGCAAGAAACCCTTTGTTTGAAAGCTTTTTGTTAATCTTTGCTATATCGGATTCTAATTTTTTAATCTCTTTAGTTAAACGTAAACGCTCCTGAAAGTTATTATTAGATTTTCTGCTTACAGGTAATACAATAGTCGCTTCGTCTATTACGCGACAAACAGCAACACCGTTATTTATTATACTACTCGTTTTGATTGAGGCTATTCGAGACAAATAGCCTATTAAATTATTATATTTTTTCATTAGAGCTATAGTTTTAGCATTAGCGCCCACAAGTAATAGATCAGGCTTTATAGAATGTAACATATTCATCTCAGAGCGTATCGACCGAATTTCAGAAATAAATCGTACTAACCAGTCAATTTCTCTTGATGCTCTGGGGTCGATTAAATCCTTACTGATACATGGCCATCGACGCGAAATAAGAAGTTGATCATTTTCCTCTCCAAAGCTAGCCCAAAGCTCCTCCGAAATATAAGGCATGATGGGGTGCAATAAATGCAGAGCTTGGTTTAACGTCCAAGCTATAGTATGTCTAGTCTCATTAACAACTATTTGCTCAATGCCTCCGTATGCAGTTTGCAAGATAGGTTTAGTAAATTCTATATACCAGTCACAAAAAGTTCCCCAAAAAAACTGATAGATGACTGATGTAGCCTCGTTAAACTTATAGGCATGCAGTGCAGCGGCTACTAATTCGGCAGTTTTAGCAACTTCGCTAACTATCCATCGATTCACAGTTTCGGTACACTTCGAAGGATCAAAACAGTCGTACGCTTTGCAAGAATGCAACTCACAAAACCTAGCAGCATTCCATATTTTCGTAGCGAAATTACGATAAGCTTTTACGCGCCCTTCATCAAGCTTAATATCGTATCCTTGAATAGTCATAGAGGCTAGTGTAAAGCGTAACGCATCAGCGCCATACTGATTAATTAAATCTATTGGATCAACGATATTATTCTTGGACTTCGACATTTTCTGGCCCTTAGCATCTCGTACCAAAGCGTGTACATAAACAGTACGAAACGGAACCTCATTCATGAAGTGCAGCCCCATCATCATCATCCTAGCTACCCAAAAAAAAATGATATCAAAGCCAGTAACCAGTATATCACTGGGATAATAACGATTTAGCTCTAATGTTTTATCCGGCCATCCGAGAGTGGAAAATGCCCACAGTGCAGAAGAAAACCAAGTATCAAGCACATCTTTTTCGCGAGTTAACTCAACAGCTTGGCCATAATGTTGTTCGGCAACTATAGCAGCCATTTCTTCGCTTTCCGCAACGAATACCTCACCGTCAGGCCCATACCAAGCTGGTATTTGATGCCCCCACCACAACTGACGAGATATACACCATGGTTCGATGTTCTTCATCCATTCAAAATAAGTATTTTGCCAGTTCTTTGGAACAAAAACAGTATCTCCTCTCTCGACTGCTTCTATCGCTGGCTTTGCAAGAGTCATAGCATCGCAGTACCATTGATCAGTCAGCCAAGGTTCTAATGGTACAGAACCACGATCTCCATAAGGTACAGCATGACAATGCTGCTCAATTTTTTCCAACAAACCAGCCGACTCCATATCATTTACTACGACCTTACGAGCAACGAATCGATCCAACCCGCGATACTTATCTGGAACATTATCGGCAAGATGACCTTCGGCATCCATTATATTAATTATTTCAAGATTATGACGTTTGCTAACCTTTAAATCATTAAAATCATGTGCTGGGGTAATCTTTAAAGCGCCAGAACCATTTGCTGGATCAACATAACCGTCACCAACTATTGGAATGCATCTACCAACCAAAGGTAAAATAACGTATTGACCAATCATGTCTTTATAACGTTCGTCCTCGGGATTTACTGCAACAGCAGTATCGCCCAACATTGTCTCCGGACGTGTAGTGGCAACAACAATGAACTTGCTCGGATTCTTCTCCAAGGGATAACGAAAATACCATAGACTACCGTCGACTTCTTTCTGTTCAACCTCCAAATCAGAAATAGCAGTTCCCATTTGAGGATCCCAATTCACCAAACGTTTATCGCGATAAATCAAACCCTCGTTATAAAGATGGACAAAGGCTTTAACCACTGCTTTAGATAAAACCTTGTCCATAGTAAAACGTTCCCGTCCCCAATCAGGGGTTATTCCTAGACAACGCAATTGCTTAAAAATATGCTCACCAGATCGTGCTTTCCACTCCCATACCTTGTCAAGAAAAGCTTTACGCCCGATATCTCGATGATTAATGCCCTGCATACTTAAGCTGCGCTCCACCACAGTTTGAGTAGCAATACCAGCATGATCTGTACCCGGCAGCCATAGTACATCGCGACCAATCATACGGTAATAACGAACTAGGATATCTTGTACAGTCATAGTCAAAGCATGTCCCATGTGCAGGCTGCCAGTGATGTTAGGTGGAGGCATCATAATGGTACAAGGCAGAGCTTTTGACTCAGGATTACATGGAAAAGCGTTAGATTGCTCCCAAAGACGATATAATCGAGACTCGACGTCTGCAGAAGAGTAAGTTTTTTCAAGCATCTACTAAGATCTTTGATAAAGAGTATAAAAACTATTTATACAAATAGCTAAACTTTTGATAAAGAGCATAAAAACTATTTAAATAGCTAAACTTATTAATTTGAGCTTCAAATCGAGCTGAGAAATTATATGACAAAATTTCAAATAAAATGCTATAAACTAATTGAAAATGCTCCCCATCATACGCTGACAAGCGTACGATGGTTCAGATTGTTTTCATCACAAATCTAAAAACCACTATACAGATTTACATTCTGTCCATGCTGCAAAAGTAATGCAATATAAAATCAAAAAATATTATTTTTGATCAAAAGAATTAATAGCATCTAGGAGTTTAATTAAACTATGGATCCCTAATAGTTAACTAAAAGCGCTAAAAGTTTAAGAATAAATTACAAATGACCTCGCTAAAATTAAAGCAGTAGCTCTAATCTATCATACTTCAAATTTGAAGTTGAGTGTCGGAATTAGATGAAGAATAGTTATCGTCTAGCTCCAACTAATGATTTGTTTAATATTCTCAAAAAATATTTTTTCACGTTAAAGCTCCATTTAAAAATTAGTTTTTGTAATTTTCTCTGGTATATTGCCTAACTCTGAAAAAGTTTCGTGTATTCGACAGTTGAACTTTATGCTACAAATGCATTTCCGTTTATTGCTTGTGTTTTTTGTTTTATCGTCTACGTAAACACATAATTTTATGCATAAATATTATAGAACCATTACCAACAATATCTAGATTACTTAATCTAATCTTCTATTAGTAACCTTTATATCATATTAACGCAAGTCCTTAATCGCAAATATTTAGCTCGATAAAAACATCGTAAGTTCGTATAACCAAAAATAAGATACTAATACCACAGTTGAGTTATTATTAAAATCATTTTAGGTAATACATAATTTTACATAAAAACTTATAGTTATCATGAATGAGATAGCTATAAGTTTTTATGTAAAGCTTGGTGTATACAACAATCAATACAATCAGCCTTATTACAACCTCCATTTAGGGGAAAGAAACACAATTGCTCTGATTCAACCGCCAAACTTTAAATTAACATAAAATTCTTTGCCAGCGCAATCTATTCAAAAATAGAAAATACTTCTTAAAAATTTTTGAGATAAATAAACAGTATAATCAGGGTATTAATTATTAGTATCTATTTTTAGAGCATTTATAAATGCACAATTATGCATTTATAAATGCTACTTTATTTCAAACACTAACTAACTACGTCCTTATTAAAGACACAAGAATTAACATGCTACTTCAAGCTACAAAATAGCTATGTCTAATCTAGAAGAATTGATTTTTCATAAATAACGACATTTCTTGTACTCTCTTATAAATTATAAACAATTCATGATCACTTACCTCTTTCTAGTGATCAAGCTAATTATTGGTGAGCATCTCGCAATTAAAAGATTATTCAACAGCACTTTTACAATCATATTTATCTTTTACAATCATATTTATCTATAATATAACATAAAAATTACTAAAGTATTTATAAAGGCTATGGAAAATAGACTTTTATAATCAAAAAATTTTTAACAGTTTTAATATTGTATCTTAAGGCTTAAAAAACTTGCTAAATAAAGCAAATAAATTTTTAAATAAAGCTATCGAAGCAGATTAAAAAATTAGATTTTACAAAAATTGTCTTGTTTTACTTAAACTTATTAGAGTTAAGTAAAACAAGACAAAACAGTATAACATATTATCAGACTATTATTTTTTATGATTTACAGCTGACTGATGTTTATAATTTATTTCTACATCTAGATAGAAACTGAATCAACATATTTTGGATATAACTTCATGCATGAATAGCAAAAATCATAACTCATTGCCCCATATTGTTGAGTATAAAACATACACACCAATTATTAATCTCTAAGCAATAAAATTCAGAAATAGTATAACTACAAATTTTCTTCAATTATAACTGCAATTAATGACCAGCGTGAACAATTTCTAAATTTAAGGTAAATAAATATTTAAAGAAAGATTAAAGTAATAGTATTTAGTATAAATCGTTATATAAATCAATAGCTACAATATCCTAGCATTACTCAAAGTAGTAAGTATAAAAATATTGCTGTTTGACTGTCAAAAATCAATTTTTATTAGATTTTTGATGTATTAATATAACAAATAATTATTTATATGAGCGGAATATAACATAATAGGTTATTATGTTATATTTCAGACAATTTGTCTATTTAGGCAGCAACAAAAATTCTCCCTTCTGTTCGAAAACAAACTAAATAAAAAACGGATATTATATAAATATATAGAGCATATACTTATATTCTTAAGCTAGTTTACAGTTTTGATAACACAGCTTTAATGAAACTAAATGGCTTAATGATTGCTAGTTATCTACAAAAATTAACAATAAACAATTTTAAATAGGCAAATAAAAGCAGCTAAACATTATAGCACTGTGCCTAATTAAAAATTTATTTAAATGAACATTATTTTACAATTTGATCCGATTATTAATCGAATAATATTCGAACTATAGCTTAATTTTTGCAGTAATTTTATAGATGTTAGAATTAATATCGTACTTTGTTAATCTGCTAGATCAGAAAAACAATAATTACATAGAATTAATCGAAAAAGCCTGATAGATTCTATCTGACCACTTCCAGTATTTTATAAGAGTGTTTTTTAAAGCAACACTCTTATAAAAAGAAAATCACGAATATTAAATTATGATTTTTGTTTAAAAAGCAAATATAAATTCATCGCCGAAATTTTATTGTGTAATTAGCCAAAGTCGACTACTTAGCCTCATAATTAAAGTCTTATAACAAGAATATGATCGTTAATTTTTACTCAGCTCAATACACTAAAATACTATGCTCAGATTATCGTGTCCTTAACGACCCATTTAGCGCAATATTCATCTATAGGACATAGAATCTATTTTTAGTAAAAACATTTTAAAGTTAAGCAATTTTTACAAACTCTTGTGGTGCTTCCGAAAAGTATTGGGGCGAATGATGGGGTTTGAACCCACGACCTCCAGAGCCACAATCTGGCGCTCTAACCACCTGAGCTACACCCGCCATCTAATTATAAAGCTTCACCAATATCAATTTATTATTTCAGACATAGCGTGTAGTCACTTTTAATTGTAAAACAGATACTTACAGATCAAATATCAAACTTATCTAAAGTAAACATCAAATTATAAATCAGACAAAACAAATAAGAACTTCTGGTGGACCTTTCAGGTAAGGTATTTAATGAATAAAATAAAACAAGAATATTGCAATAAATATGTGTACTTACATTGCTAAACTTAAGCAGAACAGTTTAAATAACGTACTAAATTTAGCTTAATGTTCGACCTTAATCATTTCACTAAAAAAAAACAAAAAATCATATTATCTACATTTAAAACATGGATCAAATAAGCTAAAAATGAAAACATTTAAAAATCAACGACGAAATATAAGATTGTATCAGAATAGATAAAATTTATAAAATCCATAAATAAGATAAAAACATATTAATAATCACCAAAACCCACTTTCCCAACTGACTAAAGTTGTTCTCAGACCTATTTCATAAGATAACAATCAATGGCCACAGCAATACTGATATCCTAAATTACCTCATTCTGTGCTACAAATGTAAAATGCTATTCCTTCAATGCCTCTGACTTGTATATCTAAAACGAGTACACTTCATAATTAAATTTTATTATACGCTGTGAAAAGGTAAAATTAATGTATAGCAATTATTTAATATTAAAAATTTAATACAGTACTATGTATATAGCCCATTAATAGGATTGTTAATACACATCTCCAATATCACTTTATACACTCAACAACGTAACTAAATCATATTATTAAATATAACATTCAAATTAAATCACGATGCATAAGTTTTTAAAAAATATTCATTACTATAACGTCGTGCGAAGATACGAATCTAATTGGCGTGAGCTAATTAAGTATAATAACCCTAATATATAATATTAGGGTTATTAATATAATATCTAGGTTTATTAGGAAATGAAAATTCTATGCATTAAACAACAAGACTAAAATTCATACATTACAAGTAATAACTTTAGCCAAGTTATTACTTGTTAGTTCCTTCATAACTACAACACATCGTATATTCAATCTCTATAAAGTTTTAATTCATCAATAGATAGAGCTACTTCACAGCAGTGTAGTACTACTTGCATGCCCAAATAATACCTGAAATCCGCACAAATTATTTAAATTAGCTCAGGAAATTACTTTCCACTAAGCCACTGCGTAAATATAAGATCATTATATCTCTTAAACAACATATCAAAAATACAATTTTACACAGTAAAAGTTATTCATTTAATATTAAGAGTATTAGGTAAATGATCAATAATAAAATTCAATGTTTGATATTTTCATCACAACACAACGACAATGCTATTGCATTATAACTATAATAAGTGAAGATAGATATAATGATTTTTAGTATTATATTTTATTGAGTATTATTATTATTTTAATTTAGTACATTAAATGGTTTGCTTTTATATACAACGCTGGCTGATTAATATTACCACTGCTCATTAATTTATTAAACTAACTAAGAACTCTAGATTTCTAGACATACAAAAAATTTCTGTAAAAAAAAGAAAATATCATTTTAAATTAATTATCAAGTAATAAGATTATTCTAACACCAAAAAACCAATTGATTAATTCAATATTTTATTTATAGCGTTAATCTTAATATTATTCATTAATATACTAAAGTATACGCTATATTTTATATTAACGATTAATTAAACAAAGTTTCCATTAATTTAATAAAATTAATCACTCTAACATAACTTAATATTAGCCGATCTTGCTTAAAAGATTGATTATTTTAGTCTAAATAAATCAAAAAGTTTTTTGCTTCTATAATAAATATTGTATTTCCCAATTAATTAAGATAAAATTGATTTTATGATATAAAGAATTTTTCATTTATTGACCTAATTCAACCACCCCAATAAATTTTATAATGATTACAATGCAGGATAAATATCCTTAATCATACAATTAAATTTATTACATGACTAATAAATTTAATTGTCATATAAAAGAATGCTTTTTAGGACTTAAATTAACTTGCTATAATTTTTTGTTTGCAAATTTATTAAATAATTTTAATTTTCATCTCTTGTCCGCACAAAAATACAACAGCCATCAGTAAACATTTATCTTTTAATGAATTTGAATTATAAATCTTGATTATTGCTTTTTAATTCGGGTGACAAATTTTCATAAGATAATGATACTTTTCTTTTAAGGATGATCACATATGAAGAGAACTTACCAACCAAGCATTCTTGTGCGCAAACGTCGCCATGGCTTTCGTTTGCGCATGTCTACGGTAGGTGGACGCAATGTAATCCGTGCTCGTCGTGCCAAAGGTAGGAAGCGCTTATCTGCTTGAGTCGTTATTAATGTGCCGGCACGCTGACTGTCTTTAGTCCTACAAATTTTAAACGATCTATCAAACATTATTTTAGAACAAACTTTTTGGAGTATTAATTATCTAAGCTCATATCAAGCGCAAAGTAGCAAGATGTTAAAGTACCTTCATATCATTATGAAGTAGTTGTTTAATTTTTTCGTTGACTTGGGTTATCAGCTAAATTACTTTTATAGTTAATTCTGGAAGGATAACATTAACACCGAGGTTAGTGATACATCCGGTAATGCTTACTCGCACAACACACAGCATTGCACTTTGCCCGATATATTTATATCGATACATTGTGTCTCCTTTATTTGTTAATTGCTGTCGATATCAACCAACCTGCTCCGCATATGCGCTTGAGGTAATTAGAAAATATGGCTTATTCCTCGGCTATTATCTAACAATTAAACGCTTATTAAAATGCCATCCTTGGGGGAATTTTGGTTTTGATCCAGCTTCAATTATTACGCGTAGAATTAAAGATAACTCTATCAAGTTGACTTGGATCTCGTTCTTAAATGATACTCACCCGGAATGCCCAAAGTATTCTGTAATCAAGATGAATAGCCTAATTATTGCTACTGTTATTTGCTTAGCAATGATACCTTTCGTGTTTTCTTATCGAGAAAGAGTCCAATTAGATTCAATCTATCTGCTATCTTTAGGAAAAGAGCAGATTTAAAATCTAAAAATGTTCATAAGAGCTTACCAGAAAAACCAACGAACTATAGAAACGGCGTGTCAAAACTTTTCCCGACTAAGGAATAGTCTAAATAATAATTGTGGTGCTACAAATCTTACTTATTACACAATATGATTAAAATTTTTCTTCTTCTTAAGAAGAATCTTAGTATACAATTTTAAGAATGATCTTAGTATACAATTAAAAAATTATTTAAATAATTTTTTAATGAAAAATAAACAAACTAATTCAAATTAAACAGATTAAATAATTATAAACAAGATATGAAAATGCTAATTGTAATTTGTATGCTGTGCAGTTTTACCTTAGTTTTAAATTAAAAATATTTACTTTTCTACGTAGAAATATTATGCGACCCTATTTACCTAATTTATAGCATTGCTTATTAATTAAATAAATAACTGTTATGTATCAAAGATCCACTAAATACAAAATTTTTACTATATCTCAAAATGTAAATTGACTAAGCTAAAAATAACATCTCTAATTAAATTAGTTACTAAAACATCTTACTACATAATTCATTTTTAATGATTAAACTATTAAGTATATTTATGGTATCTAGTCTTCCATAAAACAAGCAAATTATATTATTTGGCTGATGTTTTAGATTTGGAGAATAATTCCCCGGCAAATGTCTTTGCATAAAATAAACTGGCAAAAACAGCAAAAAAAATACTTGGCCTTCTACACGAATTCTGGTTTTTGCTTAATCGCGTTGTTCCTTGGTATAATTTTTGCTATTATTGTTAGTGTTTTTTGGCAGTACTATTCAGCAGGTCAGAAATCAAATGATTCCATTACTTATGCCAAAGCGACAGAACTTCTTCGCCAAAGTAAACCTATTGAAGCTTCAGAAGCTTTTGCTGCTCTTGCTAAGGCATGCAACGGTGGCTATAATGTTCTTGCGCGCTTCAGTGAAGCTGCAGCTTTGCTCAAAGCAAATGAACTTTCTCGCGCCGCAAGCACATACATGCTAATAGCTAGCGATTCTTCTATTCCAGCTCCTTATGGTGACCTTGCTCGACTATACAGTGTACAAATAAGAATTAACACAGCTAACGGGATAACACTACATAGAGAAATTGCCCCACTATTAAATCACCATAATGCCTGGAAAATGCTTGCACTAGAAACCGAGGCTGCAATTTTTGCCAAGGAAGGAAACATCAACTCAGCCCGAAAAACTTTAGAGACTATTACCAAAGATCCATCCACTCCAAGCAAACTACGCCAACGCGCTAACGAACTATTTAAGGCTTTGGTTCCGTGAAAAAACTACTGTGATCCACTCTAATATCTATTTTATCGCTTGTTTTTATATCATCTCTACTATTACTCTTGTTGGATGCAGTCGCGATAATTTCCTCGGAGAAGATTACGACGTCCCTCTTTTAGGTAAGAGAATTCCCGTGATGCGGTTGGCAAAAAATCTCCATGAAGATCCTAGTCTCAGTAAGACTCGGATGGTTTTCCCGCGTTCTTATACAAATACTAGTTGGTCTCAAACTGGTGGCAATGCATCAAAGACACTTGGGCATATAAGAGCTGGTAATAAAATAATTAAAATATGGTCAAAATCAGTTGCTAAGGGTGGCAATCAAGAAAGAGCGCTACTTAGTCAGCCACTAATAATTAAAGATATTATTCTTGTCCTTGACAGCGAAGCTAATTTGCGAGCAATCCGTGTAAATAATGGCGATACCATCTGGAAACGTGAGTTGCGTCCAGAAGGAGAAGACAATGTCGTTTATTCGGGAGGAATAGTTGCAGACAAGAAAAATGTCTATGTTGCTACTGGCTTTGGTGAGATAATCTCTTTTGCTATTAATAATGGTGTAGAAAATTGGCGTGCACGAATCCCAGGATCAGTGCGCGGAGCTCCTACTATAGCTAATGGGCGTCTGTTTGTATTAACTCTTGAAAACAATACATTCGCCTTGTTAACTAGTAACGGATCTAGAATTTGGGAACATCAAGGGATTACTGAGGTTGCTCGCTTATTGGGAGGTGGCGCAGCACCCGCTGTCTGGGGATCAACAGTGCTAATACCATATTCATCTGGTCAACTTTTCGCCTTAAGAGTAGAGACAGGTCATATGATTTGGTTTGAAAACCTATCAAGCTTGCGTGTCACGGACGCTATTTCTCGCTTAGCAGACATCTATGCTAGCCCAGTAATTGATCACAATATCGCATTCGCAATTAGTCACGCGGGCTGTATGGCAGGCATCGATATGCGATCAGGACGGCGAATCTGGGAGCGTGCTATTGGTAGCACTGCTATGCCCTGGGTTGTAGGCGATTATATCTTCGTCGTCAACTTATCTGGCGAGCTGCTAGCTATGACTAAAACAGATGGTCGTATACGCTGGGTAAAAAAGCTTCCTCGTTTCGTAAATATGGAAGATCAAAAAGATCCAATTAGGTATGTTGGGCCAGTTATGGCCGGTGATAATTTGCTAATTGGTTCATCAGACGGTTTTCTTTATTTGATTTCTCAATATACCGGCCAACAACTTGATAAAATCACGATAGGTGACCCAATCTATGTTTCCCCAATAGTTGCTGGAGGAAAAATTTACATCCTTGATAACAAAGGGCAACTTCATGTTTTTTGTTAAGGAATAGGCAGTGGTAATTACAGTTGCAATTGTTGGTCGACCAAACGTAGGTAAGTCGACATTATTTAATAGATTAACGGGAAGTAAGCAGGCACTTGTCGATGATACTCCTGGCCTAACCAGAGACCGTCGCGAAGGCAATGCCAAAATTGCTAATCTAAAATTTCGTATTATTGACACGGCCGGCTTAGATGAAGTACATAACCAAAGCCTAAACGGTCGTATCTGGCAGCAAACTAAGATCGCAATCCACCAAGCTAATATGATATTGATGGTTATTGATGTTCGCGTTGGAGTAACACCTTTGGATTCTCACTTTGCTAACTTGCTACGTAAGTTGAAGATACCTGTTGTACTACTTGCTAATAAATGTGACACTCACGGTAGCATATCCACTATAAACGAAGCTTACAAGCTTGGATTGGGCGATCCTATAGCTATATCAGCTGAGCACAATGATGGAATATATAAACTGTACTATATCATTCACTCTTACATTAACGATAATCCGGATTTAACAGCAGAGTACCTTCGTCCATCTAATCATCTCAAAGAAATTGAAAATAGTCGAGTATTAAAAATTGCAATTGTTGGTCGACCAAACGTAGGTAAATCCACTCTAGTGAATCGCCTAATAAAAGAAGAGCGAATGTTAACTGGCCCAGAAGCTGGTATTACTCGTGAAAGTATCAAGGTGCCGTGGAAATACAGCAATCATGAAATTCATTTATTTGATACTGCGGGACTACGTCGTAAAGCTAAGGTAGTGGAAAAGCTTGAACGCATGTCGACCTCTGATAGCATGAGCGCGATACGCTTCGCGCAAGTAGTTATTCTAGTAATCGATGGCAACCAAATGCTGCAAAATCAAGAACTTGCTATCGCTAATACAGTATTCAAACAAGGACGTAGCATGATTATAGCAGTGAACAAATGGGATGCTGTTTCAGAAAAAAAAGCTGCTAGTCAACGTATACGCGAACAGCTTAACACTTCACTTTCCCAGGCACGTGGAATTCCATGGATTGCCATTTCTGCTCTACACGACACTAACCTAGGTAAGTTATTAAAGGCTGTTTTCAATATATATAAAATCTGGAATACGCGTATTGCTACTAGCCAATTAAATATATGGCTAAAAAACATGACAGAACAACATCCTCTTCCATTGTCTAGAGGAAGAAGATTACGTTTACGTTACATAACACAAGTAAACTCTCGCCCACCAACATTCGCAGCCTTTATTAACCAAGCTAACGAACTGCCTAAAAGCTATATCAGTTATTTAATTGCTGGGTTGCGTGATGAATTCGGATTAAGTGGAGTGCCGATCAGACTAAATTTGCGCACACGGCGCAACCCTTATGTAAAAATGATTGATAAATAATGTAGCAAATCCTTAGCAAGGTTTCTAAAATGCAACTTTTCTAGCATAAGTATTTAAAAAATTAAATTTAAAAATTAATGATTGTTACTCCGCAGTATAAAAATTATCTTTAGCAAGATAAAAATTAAATTACAGTCAACTAGATAAACAGCGTATTGTAATCAAAGATAATCAGTAAATGCTGATTATGAAGATTCTTACGTAAAACATTAACAACTACTTTCAAGTAATTGATTTGTTCAGTTATAAAATAAAAAACCATCTGCATGATTCCATTTATTATATAATTTATCAATTAATTTATATAAGCTTTATTCTGAAAGTTGACTCAAAGAAATGCTTATTACTATAGAACAACATCCAATAAATAACATTGTATCGAGAAATTAATTTAAACATTACAATTAACAAAAATCATCTCACTTTGAGATGCGGTGAGACCGACTTCTGTAAATATTAAAATCAATTTTAACGCGGAGATTTAAACTAAAACTGATAGCCCCCTCGATGCAATTTTAAATAATTAATTCTATTATTAATAAATATCTTTTATTACTTCATGATTACTAATACAATTTATACTATCGTTTGCTACTTAACAGCTTTACCAAAAACACTGCCTAAAAGTCAAAATAGCGACCATTTATGCAAATTCATTTTAGGCAATTTTTTAACCACACGACCTATCCTATCTTTGTTATTTAATTTTTTTAAGCTAAGTAATCAGTAATTGAAGCAATATTAATAATACAAAGAACTTCATCAATCTACCTCAACTAAATCATTCACCGCTAAAATTATCTACTAATAAAGCAGTTTATCAGCCTGATAATAAATCATTAGCATACCCTTAAGTATCTAACAAATACAGTATCTGACACCAAGAGATCATTTTTAGAATAAAATTGATTAATATTGTTGTTATAATAAGCAATGCGGTATTTACTCTACTTCTCCCGCAGAGAAGAAACATCTAATTTAAAAAATTAGCATTAACTTTGCTAATAACAATATATTAGCATATGTAACCACAGGCGAGAATTTTTAACAAATCTCAAACAAGAATATTTTTCTAAAATACTTTAATTAGTAATCTTCATTAGTTAGGTGGATAACAATAAATATCCTTCTTGTTTTTCTTGTATATTAATTTAGTCATAATAACAAGGAAGTTACTTTGTATCCTCCCTTGAAGAAAAATCCTAGATTACATCATTGATGCTGACAATTGTAATTTTCTTCTGGTAAATACGCGACATTATCTACTAAATTAACTCTTTAGCATAAAAACTATTAGAACTGCCAGTATACATCTTAATTGATATACGAAAAACAAAACTAATGTATAAATTAAAAATTATCTTCGGCGTTAGCTATGGCAGAAAAGTCCAATCGCTTTAAGCGAGCCGATAAGTATTTGCTTAATTTTTACTCATGGTCTTAATAATTAAATTTAGTGTAAAAAATACTCGCAATAGGTTTAGCATAAAAGTTTTTTCGATAAACTAGTTCTGTAAACATATACGATACATTAGTAAAAACTTATTGTTCGATATTCACACATGGAAGTTAAATAAAAAACACGCGAAATTATCTACGGTAAAAGTATCCTAAAAGGCCGCTTGATCAGTATAGATTATTAAGATATTTAATTTTAGCTTAAAATACATTTTTATACTAATGTATTTTAACACAGAAGAAAATTATAACCAAAAAGCAAGCCAAAACTTGAAAGGTCTTGTACTCAAAATCTTTAAGATTTGGCTTGCTTTTTAAAAATATTGCATAGGATAATTATAGCTCTATGCCATTCAATAGATAATGATTTATTTTTAAAATGAAGATTATGGGCGGTACATGGCTATAGTATTGTTTAGCATCATATTAATTTTTAATTAAAATATAATGCTAATAATTTATTAATGATAGTAAATTGATTAACTGTGGCAATTTATTCCATCATACTAGAGATTAGAGTAATAGTAGAATAATTATAATTCCGATCTTATAAGATCTTTTATAAAATATGCCTAGTGATTATTTATTAATAATATTTTAGGGGGGGTTATTTAATGAAGCCAAATATTCATCCAGATTATCATCAAATCAAAGTTATTATGACAGATGGCACTGAATATACGACTCGCTCGACCTACGGAAATTCTGGTGATGTCATGAAATTAGAAATCGATTCTAAGTCGCATCCAGCTTGGACAGGTCAACATCGTATAATTGATACCGCTGGACAAGTGGCACGCTTTAATAAGCGGTTTGCTGGTCTTAAAGTATGATTATTTAAGTACTTTTTTTAAAACTTGCTAATTGGCGCAAATTAGCTTTTCTAAAACAAAGGGCTATAAAGCCAATTTTTTAAAGCCAGTAGCGCTATAGAAAATGAAACGAAAGATTCGGTTTTATAAATCAAATTCTAGCTTCCAGCTAAAAACTTGAACTATTTAAATCATTTGATAGATGGCTACTTAACCTTAGATTATTTCTAATAAATTTATAATTAATTATTAACCAATAAAGTGGATATTTTGGATATAGTATTCTTTAAGTTAAATTAAGATTGGAGTCTGATACTGCACGTATGTAGATAGGCTTTGCAAGCAAAGTAAAGATAAAAATTTTTACTTGAACACTGTATACTTAGGTAAAATCTTGGCATTCTATCATGTTTCAAAGTATAATTGTACAATTAAGAATAGTTATATCAATATTGAAAACAAAATTTCTGTTAATTATTTAGTACATTTTAGCCTGTTGTTTGTATTTTTAAAATTTTAACGAGCCTAATTTCATTGTATTAGGCTGTAATAAACATATACTTTTAGCTTTTAATCTAGGCGTTTACGCAGTAAGATAGAAATGAGTCCTGTGATATTAAAAAATCTAGTTGGAATTGTTCCTTGAGTTAATTTGGTTAACGTTTTTAATGGTAAATTATTATTGGGTGATGATATGTTTGGTAGATTGAGCGAACGTATTGGATCGGTATTTAATCGCCTAAAGCAAAGAAGAAAATTGAATGAAAGTGATGTATTATCAGTAATTAGTGAAGTACGCGTAGCTCTACTTGATGCCGATGTATCCTTGCCAGTGGTGAATTTACTCCTCGAGCGAGTACGCAAACGTGCAATCGGCCGTGAAGTGATTAGTGCAGTCTCTTCCGGACAAATGATGATTAAGATTATTTATGATGAATTAGTCGCTGTTCTTGGCTCTGACAAACAGTCAATTAACCTGGATTACGCTGCTCCTGTATCTATCATGATGGTCGGATTACAGGGAAGCGGTAAAACTACTACTGCTGCTAAATTAGCTAAGCGTTTCGTAAATCAAGACCATAAGAAAGTTATTATGGCATCTCTTGATACTACCCGCCCAGCTGCACGTGAACAGTTACGCACTTTAGGGGAGCAAATTGGCGTTGATACTTTACCAATTATCCATGAAGAGACCTCAATAGCTACTGCAAAGCGTGCAATAAATACAGCCAAACTTCAAGGTTATGAAGTATTGATTTTAGATACTGCTGGTCGAACTTCTATTAATGATTTGCTAATGACAGAAGCCAAGTTAGTTAAAGATTTGGTTAACCCTCACGAAGTTTTACTGGTCGCTGACGCTCTAACAGGTCAGGACGCTGTCAACACAGCGGCTAATTTTAACGAACGCGTTGGTGTTACAGGAGTAATTCTAACCAGAGTAGATGGTGATAGTCGCGGCGGTGCATTTTTATCCATGAGAAATGTCACCGGCAAGCCAATTAAGGGAATAGGTGTAGGCGAAAAGGTAAATGATCTAGAAGATTTTCATCCAGAGCGTATCGCAAGCCGAATACTTGGTATGGGTGATATTGTATCTTTAGTCGAAAAAGCTTCCCAGACAATTGAGGCTAAAGAAGCAGAAAATATAAGCGATCGCATGTTAAAGGGTGCATTTACACTAGAAGATATGGCTTATCAGTTTAGGCAACTGCGCAATCTTGGAGGATTGGGAAGTGTAATTGGTTTTTTACCTGGAATGAGTAAGCTACAAAAACAGCTTACTAGCGCTAATATTGATGACAAACAACTCAAACGCCAAGAAGCTATCATCTCTTCGATGACTAGAACTGAGAGAATTAATCCTCAGATAATAAATGTTTCACGTAAACGTCGTATTGCGCAAGGCTCTGGTACTGATGTGGGGGATATCAATCGATTGCTGAAAACTTACACAGAGATGGCAAAGATAATGAAAAAATTCGGTAAATTAGGCAGCAAAGGCGTAATAAATGCTCTTATCGACGATAATAATCCTCTGCTCAATAAAGATGCAATGTTACATATGCCATCGGCTATTGATAGCGATTATTCAAGATTGCACAATAATCGCAAGTAAATTACATTACCTAAGTATATAATATAAACAATATAATTAAGAAAGGGAAATTATGGCACTTCGTATCCGCTTATCCAGGGGTGGCGCTAAGAAGCGTCCTTTTTATCGGATCGTTGTAGCTGAAGCTGCCTCCCCAAGAGATGGTCGATTTGTAGATAAGTTAGGTACTTATAATCCAATGTTACCTACTAGCCATCCAAATTACTTAATAATCAGCCAGGATAGATTAAAATATTGGTTGTCTGTGGGTGCCAAGGTTGCCGATCGAGTACATAGGATACTGGCTAGAGTCGACATAATGGAGCCATTTATATGGAATGAGCAGACTAAAGATTCTTTGACAGAAAAAAACCCTAAGTAATTAGAATAAACACTCGCGCAGGCAGTAATAATTGCACCATTAACTAATGCATTTTGTTGTCTGCACGAAAAAGGCAAGATAGATTTTTATATTATGTATGATCCACAAAAAAATTGGAAGTACTAATATACGTATTTGCCTCGGCGCTATCACAGAAGCGCACGGAGTTCGTGGCTTAGTAAAGGTGAAACCATTCACTGAAGTGCCAAGAGACATAGCCGCTTATGGACCGGTACAAGATAAAACTGGAAATAGATACTATGTTATGCGTGTTCTCGCCGAAAGTAAAGGAAAATTAATAGTTGCAATAAAAGGTATAAGTAACCGTAACGCCGCTCAAACTTTAAAGGGTATGTTATTTTATGTAAAACGCTGCGCCTTACCCAAGTTGAACCAAGCAACAGTGTACCATGCTGACTTAATAGGACTTGATGTCATAGATATTAGAGGCGAATTACTTGGTAAAGTATCAGCCTTATACAATTTTGGCGCAGGAGAGATTATAGAGTTTTATGCAAACGACGGTCAAGCACAAATGTTACCATTTACAAAACAATTTTTCCCTAAAATTAACTTAATTGATCACTGGATAGTCTTAAAGTTAAAAAGATGACTTAGGAATTCTTTTGTGAATAAGCATATTCAATCGCAAACCAAACAGCAATACTCATCCTCTTTTTGTGAGAAAGATAAGACAGGATGGCATGCTACAGTATTGACCTTATTTCCAACAATGTTTCCAGGCCCACTTGGCCTTTCTCTTGCGGGAAAGGCTTTAAATTCTGGAATATGGAATTTAAAAACGCTTGATATAAGGAATTTTGCGCCAAACAAATCTCGTTCTGTCGATGATTATCCATTTGGTGGCGGTTCAGGAATGGTTATGAGGCCAGATGTCGTTGATACTGCGTTGGAAGCAGTAGCTGATAGGCCGGGTCCACGGCTTTATCCTAGTCCACGTGGTGCTATTTTTGATCAGTCATGGGCTAAAATCTTAGCTAAAGAGCCTGGCGCTGTAATCTTTTGTGGAAGATATGAAGGCCTGGACGAACGTGTCATTAAAGCACGCAAGCTCAAAGAAGTTAGTATTGGTGATTTTGTGCTTTCTGGTGGTGAACCTGCAGCACTCATAATTATGGATGCTTTAATACGTTTGTTGCCTGGTGTCTTGAGGACTACGACTGCATTGACTGAAGAAAGTTTTGAAAATGGGCTACTAGAATACCCTCTCTACACTCATCCACGCAATTGGAACGGAATTATTGTTCCTGAAATTTTAACTAGCGGAGATCATGCCAAAGTAAAAGCATGGAAACGTTTAGAGGCGGAATCAATTACACGGAAGCGGCGGCCTGACCTATGGAAACAGTATATGAAGAATAAAGATAAATAATCATCCAGTAGATAACTAACTTAATACTGAGAAAGAAAAACGCTATGAACATTATAGACTGCCTTAATATGGAGCAAGTCAATATGCTTAAAATGCAGAAAGATATTCCTCAGTTTGCTCCTGGTGACACTATACGCGTAGATGTGAAAGTAGTAGAAGGGACACGTGAACGTATTCAAGCTTTTGAAGGTGTATGTATCGGACGTAACAATGGTAGTATCAATGCTTCTTTTACGGTTCGAAAAATTTCCTACGGTGAAGGAGTAGAACGTATATTTCCACTATACTCTCCAAGAATTGCTTCTATCGTAGTTATTCGACGTGGTAAAGTGCGTCGAGCAAAACTATATTATTTGCGCGGACGTACTGGAAAAGCAGCACGTATTGCAGAAAAAACTACTGGCTATTCTGGTAAACTTGCTGCAGCAGATCGCGCTATCGTCGCTAAAACAAAAGTACTAAACAAAGTTGCTGCACAGTCTGTTACTAAAGCGGCCAAGGAAATAAAAAATAAAGCTTAACAAGTAATTAAAGGTTTTACGCAATTTGTTATTAAAAGCATCAGAAATTAAGCAATGCATTATTTTTAACTGATTGCAGTGTTTGTAACGGTATATTTAGTGTTTTATGTTAAACTTAAAAGCAAAACTATTTTATGGTAATAGAGAGACATAGCAATATTTTTGATATTATCCAACTAATTCAATTTTCTTATGAAGCAAGAAGAGATTGCTATTTAATTATCCATTTTTAATAAAACTAATCAGCAAAATCTAGCTAATATAGATGGCCATAAAATCAAAACCTTCTTGAACCAAAACACCTATAAAATATCACCTTTTGTTACTTTGCAAGTAATTTTAGTATTTAAAGAGTAAAAAGTCTAAAGATCTCCTACTCAATTAATACTAAATTAGGCAAAATTAGCCTGACATTATTATAACATCATACTCTAATCAAAATTATATCATTTACTTGTTACTGTAATAACTATACAGAGTAAAATAGACTTTTAGTAACTTAAATATCTTAAGTATACTTAAGATATTACTGAATATTCATTGCTATCCGATATCAATTATCGCAAAAATAGATTATATAAAAAGAACATGCTGGAGCTCGGCAATCCAGCTTCCTAATTTTTAAGTCAAATAAAATAAGTTTACCAAAATATCCACAAAGAAACCTCATTTTCGAGGTGTTCATCAATATAATTAACGCCCAAGAAAAATAATATGCATTAACTACTGATACCAAAAAAAATACAGATGATGATTTACTATAACAATAGCTGTAGTAAATATTTTATCAAAAGCTATAGATAAGAAAACTTATAAAAATAAAATATAAAAATTATCTCATTCTACTGACGTAGATAAGCACTTTACTCAAGTTTTAGTTTTTACACCAACACAATTAAACTATAGATCTAATATATTTTAATATACACGATTAATCATCACTAATTCACTATATTATCTGATCTAATTGATCAAGATTATTCGATTCACGTATACTACAATGTATATCCGGTAAAATTTTTCAACTACAGCACCTTCGCTCAAGTAGCTATAAACTACTAATTTATTAAATTTTAAACTGCGATAAAGAATCAGAATCTATCAAAAAAATACCTACCTTCTACCAACATTATTTAATGAATAGTTAAATCCTCAGTAATTTTATTAGCCTGGTGGGCACGGCTGGAATTGAACCAGCGACCCCTGCCATGTGAAGACAATGCTCTACCACTGAGCTACGCACCCAATATCTACATAGGAAATGTACAGCAATGACGCAAAAATACTTTTGCTAATCAACTCAGTTATACTTTCATCATTCCAGCAGATTTATCTGTTATAGCATCAAAGAAAAAATAATTTATTGCTAATATAATGTACTAATATAAACTAGTGCTCAATCATACAGAAAATATACAAGCTACAAACTACTAATTTTTTAATGAAGGTAGAACAGACACTAATGCTTGTTGCTGTATCTAATTGTTCAATTAATATTATATATTATCTTGCATAAGATTAGCCAATAAACAACAAAAATAAGCAAAATATGCTATAAAATATAAGGATGTATATAAAATAGCCTAGTATTCAATCTAAAAGCATATGATCTCGTATAGAAATTATATATTTTGCATCTTTTATAATACAACTTATATAAAATATAATATTATCCAAAATACTCTAAGGCAAGTAATCAAAACCATATATCATCTGGCTAAATTAACTAATTTTAAATCAGCTAATACAGCTTAATAATATTATAATTTATGCATAGAATATCTTTCGTTCTATAATTAAGAATTACATATATTTAGCAATATGCTCTTTAATTACTTGGTTTGAATAAAATGATACTATTCCTAATATAGTAATACTCACAATATATTGATTAATAAAATTTGATAAGTTTATTTAATTAATTATCATCAAAAGTCTGTAGCATCTGATTGTTGTTTTTTATAATTAACGATCGCTTAAATAAATGTATAGTATAAAATATTATGCAATTATTAAAAATAATTAATTTATAAAAAAAACTAAAGATTACTTAATTGATATTATTTATTTGATGTTTAGTTTTAAATAAACTAATAGTTACGTTACTAAACTAAATGACATTCTCAATAAATGTATAATAGTAATTTTGTACTATTGCTTTTTAAAAGATTATCAATACGATAATTTTGTTAATGTATGGAGGATTAAAAGAATCGTGCTCAGGAAAGAAAATGCTAATATTAATCCTTCTGTAATCAGGCAAATATCTAACAATATTAATTCTATCCGCAAAGATATCGAACGATCAGCTAACGAATCAGAATTAGATCCAGCAGGTATAACACTAATTGCAGTAAGCAAGGGTCAGCAACTAGAAAAAATTGAAGCAGCGCTGATCACTGGACAGCGAGTTTTTGCCGAAAATAGGATACAGGAAGCAGAAAGCAAATGGCTGGATTACCGAGCCCGATACGATAACGTCGAACTGCATCTCATATGTCCGTTACAAACTAACAAAATACGTAAAGCTGTAAAGATTTTTGACGTCATACAAACGATTGATCATCAGAAATTAGCATGGGAAATAGCAAAAGAGATGGAAAAGCAAGACCGACGACTAGCTTGTTATATACAAGTCAATACAGGTGAAGAAAAGCATAAAGCTGGAGTTAACCCCAGCTCTTCTGATGGCTTTATCACTGAATGTCGTGATAAATTGGGGTTAAATATTGTTGGGCTAATGTGCATACCTCCAGTAAACGATAATCCAATCCTTCATTTCGCAATGCTACGTGAGATTGCTAAACGAAACAACATTACTAATTTGTCTATGGGCATGAGCAATGATTTTGAAAAAGCGGTAAAGATGGGCGCAACCCATATTCGTATTGGTAGAGCAATCTTTAGCAAAAGCCAATAAGCTTGCGTTATTGCATCATTTTCACAAAAATATTTCTACTTTCCCAACATAATATCTAATTCTAATTTTACCTTAGTCGATTAATTAAGAATGAGCTATTATAAATTAGCTTGCCTGGCTAAATAAAGCTCAGTGAGCAAAACAATATTAGCAATATATAAGATCGATTAAGGTCAAGGGTTATTTTCTTAAAGCAAGAAAAAAATTAGCTAATTAAAGTTAGATATAGCCTATGACAAATTTAACAACAAACGTTATACTTCTATATTTATTATCAATATTGGTAGAGTATAAGAAATCCTTAATTTTAAATTGGCTTACATTAATTTTATACCTAATTAAGCATACCATTATTAAATTAAAATACTTAAAATTCAAGGATTAACCAATGACATTAAAAGCAATTATTGCCCTAACAAGTACTATAATTTAACTGTATTTTTGCTATTTATTTGTTAGCAAACCAGAGTTTGCTAACATTATGCTGTACAATATGAGTATCTTTCCCTAATCTAATAGAATTAGGGAAAGATACTCATAAATATAAATCAGTCTTTAGAATTCCTAGCGTAAAGTTTGCTGAAATCCTATAAATAAATTAACTTTTTATTTATAGTAAATTATGAAAGACTTTTATTTTAATTTACTTAGTCGGATTGTACCTAATTCTTAATTACATTTTTGAATAAACTAATTAAATTATTAATAATAAAAGCTAGTTAGTAGAAACTGCTTGTAAAAATTTTTACCTACAATTACAATCCGATCAGGAGAAGCTATACAAAAAAATTGTATTAGTAGAAAGTAATAGTACCTTCTAAGCTATATTCAACATAAATAAAATCACATAAATTGTAGGCAGAATGCGGGGTAATTGCTAGCCATTCAAAATTAATCCAGGGATTAAACCATTCGCTATGAGTAATGCAATACGAAAATAAACCAATTTAAATAATATATCAACAGCCGCTCAAACTTTCGTTTCGTCCTAGCTTTATCAGTTAATTACAGAAAACTACTAAGCACTTTAATTAATAATTATAATGTTGTAGATAAAAGTTATGCTTATCTGTATAAGCACGTTAAATTTTAATACCAAGCCCTATGCTAACATATACTATTCATACCAAATCAATAACTAATAATTAGTTATTGATTTGGTATGAATAGTATATCAACTTATCTTAAAAAGAACTAGCATTGAATAGTAACGTTAAAACACTTAAACGAAAAATAATAATTACAAGATGCATATTTTTGACATAAAACAATATAATATCTTTATTACAAGATAAACATTATTATTTAAATATCACTTATCAAAATAAGCCAAGCTAAAGAAGAATGTTAAGCAGTCAAAAAACAAGTTGGCAAACTGATATATCAGAACTATTTAAATTATATCATCTCGTTGAAACAGTATTATTCATTACTAAGTTGCTAAAAACAGCATGAGTTTACACTACCTATACACAAACCTTTGTAGCAAAATCCATTCCAAGTACAAAAGAACCCTATTCTGTTAAGAATCGTCACGCAACCAAGGAATAGTACCAACTTCAATTCCTTCATCAAACAACTCTTCGCGTTCCTGAGGAGTAGTGTCTCCATAAATCCCTCTAGATTCACTATCCCCATAATAAATTTTGCGCGCTTCATCTGCAAAGCGGTCACCAACATTATCACAATTCTGTTCTATTTTACGACGTAAGCCTATAAGCTGTTGCTTTAACATAACTGCTTGAGACAATACCTGTCTTTGTTGTTGTAAACTCTGATTTTCTTCCTCTATTATAGCTTGATTTCCTTCCCTACTGCGCATTGCTGGTGCCATTGGTGCGCGCACAATATTTGAAGATCCGCAATTAGGACAAGATAAAAAACCACATTCAGCATGTTCTTCAAAGGCAGCACTGCTCTGAAACCAAGCCTCAAATTCATGATTTGCGTTGCAGCGTAGGCGATAATGGATCATCTTATCCACCAGTTGTAAAAATAGTAAAATAACGTAAAATCAATTAATATAAATTATGCATCTAATAATGACAGTTACAATATACATCAGCAATTCGAGTATAGAAAACTCATCATAACATTTGGCAAACTTCAATCACCTATCAGCATTTCAGTGCATTTGATTAATTAAAATTACTCAAATAACAAGCCATATGTCGCAATTAATATAAAAATTTGTCGAAAAACACCTTCACTTAAAAAGTGAATGCCACAATAAGATAGAACATTATATACAAATACTAGATTAAGTACAAGCTCAAACAAAACATATTTCTGGACATTATATATTAAAATATAGAATTTCGTTATCTATTTTTACTAAATTTATACTTAATATTAAATTTAACTATAGTGAACAGATAAAATAAGCTTTCATAGCTTTACTAAAAAACTTGCAAGTCAAATATGAGCAATGCGCTACTGCCGCATCTAGCAAAATATGCATTTTGCATTTAAAAGTGATCAAAAAATCTCTCGTTATATATTATCACAACACAGTTGTTATAATATTAATATCTTTTATGGAAAGAAATAAAAGGGATAGCAATTAATGTCAATCGAGATTATTTTGCTTGCTGTTTGCAACGGATGATTAACAAAATAGCCTGAAGATACTCTTAATTGTAAGTCTAATTGACTAAGAAAATAAAGCTATGATGCAGTAAACACGTAATAGATAACTATTAAACCAAAATTTAGCAATGCCATAATTAAAAACTTTATCATCACACAAAGTGTGATTTTTCATCTTATTAAAAATTCCACTGCTAATCATAATAAAATTATGAGCAATAGTAAATAAGATCTAGTATTTTTGAATACAACCCAATTATAACTTCGCATAATTCACGAAAAGTAAAGTACGCAATCTATTGTCCCAAGCAGTACAATGATTACAAGCAAAACAACTAATATAACCTTACCTATTCGAAGAGCATTCCTTCGCGCATTATATTGAATGAGCTAATATTTTAAGTTTATTTTATTGAATAAGATACTAACAATTGATTGCCGTATTAGTTAATAAGCAAATTTCTACCTAACTTAGGTTATTGAGTTCTATAATTAAAGATTTGCCAAGAGCAAAATAATGATCGATAATTACATAATAAAGCATAAAGATTCTATTTATTATCTTATTAATATAAGGCATATAAAAATATATCTCTTTACTTATCATAGATAAATCTATCCATATAGTACTTACATAAAAATTTAATTCCTCCAATTTTACCTATAAGAAAATATAGAACAACTTTCTTATATAAGTAATACAAGTATTATTTTTATTCGAAATAATAAAAATAATACTCATCACGTCTAATAGTTAACTGTATTAAATATTACCATAAAATAAAATTTCATTTATATAGCGATAAATAGATAAAGATTGTTGTTACTACGTTGAGAATGATTTACTGCACTTTACTTGTATTAAAAATTAAAATAATATTAATCAGAATAACTTAGGGATAATTTCCAAAACATACAACTAATACTAAAATATGCTTATCTTCAAATCTAACCCAACTAAGGTTATTTCCAGGAAATAAATAACAGATAAAACAAATTCAAGCTAGTATACACTACGCCAGTAAAACTGACCAAGGCGAGTTTGCATAATTCATTGAGCTTATGTCTCATAAGCTCAATGAATTATGCTCCTTAGTTAAAACATTCATTCAATATATATGCAAATGAGCACTATTTTTTATATTCATCAAACCTTATTTAGCAACTCTACGTTTTAACTAGATGTTAAAGCACACAGTTACGTTGTAAAATCAGAAGACATCATTAAAGTGAATGAATGCTAGAGCAGACAAAACTATAACTAGAAATATCTATGATTTTTAAAATAAGTAGCATAATCTTTGGTTTATCAAAAGCATACTCTTTTACAAATAAAACTACATAACTTGAGATAAAGAATAATAAACTATTATTTTTATATCATTATTACTACCTATCTCGAGGTAGTACACTAAGCACAATAAATTAAAATAATTATCATTATCAATAATAAACTTATTCCCCAAAATAACAAAAACATAATCATAAAAATTAAATTTTTTAAGGTAAAAATTACAACTAGCTATGAAATAAAGCAATTTTTATTATACTAAGAGATACCTTGTGCGATTGAAGATTAAAACTACTAGCACATAGCTAGGATAACTTTACTCATTACTATTGATTAATATTCTTGTTGTTTCTTTTTGATTATTTATTTATTAAGACAATAAACTTATTTTTTTTTGTATAAATTACACCAGGATAATCATAATAACTAATTATCCAACAATAATGTAGGCACAAATAAGTGAAAATATTGTTGTATAATTTCTAACTATTTAGATTAGGCGCTAGATAACAATATGCTAGGTTGTTTGTTTAATTTCTACACTAAATTTTATAATTTAACTAAATATTACCTTGTAATTCAGAAATATCTTGCGTACTAAAATATACAAGTAATTATACATCCTCCAGAGTAATACTCTTACCTGCGGTAAGCAATTTTTACGAGAAAATTAAACAATACTGTTTAACCTCCCTTACCTTTGTAAGCGATTGAGCAATTAACGCAACTACTTATTGGCAAAAGGCCAAATAAAAAAACAATAAACCATAGATAGCATAATACGTAGTATTTTATATAAAACAATTCGTTTAATAGGTCAGTAAGGACATCAAAAATTCATCTGTTTCACATCAAGAAGAAAACATCAATCAAATTGCTAAATCTATGATTATATTGCTGATGAATTGATATGTAGTAAAGCAAATAATTCAAATAAAAAGCTATCCAGGATAACGTTTAGCGTATGAAGCCAAATTACACGCTTTTGTACTTTTAATCAGTAATAGTATCGGCTGAACATTATGCAATGAGCAATAAATATATGCAACATTATAAAAGCAGGATTCCAAAACAAGCTTGCGTTTTCATGACTACTTCAAAACTAGCAAACTACACCTTAAAATAATCAACAATCATAGTTACGACAGCACTGAATCATCCCTAACCCAAAACATTAAAAAATCGAAAGAAAATCTTTTAGTCAAATTACCAGCTCCAACGTAATATTTAAAAAATTATTAAGGAATAGCATAGGTGTTATTGCCTAATTAGCGATTTTTTCAAATATATCTTCAAAGGTTAAACAATGTTTTAAGGAGAAGAAAGCACAGATTCAGGTAAAAGAAGCATTAAAGAAGATAGTCGAGCTTACCCAAGCGATCCAATTCCGCAAGCTCATCGGAACCGCCAATGCATTCCCCATCAATAAATATCTGGGGAACACTGCTCCCCCCGTTAGCCCGTTCGCTCATTTTAAAACGAGCATCTCTCGACTCACCAACGTCATATTCAAGGTAGGCCACCCCCTTATTTGCTAATAGCGACTTAGCACGAATGCAATATAAACACAAAGGAGCAGTATAAATCTCTACTCTAGCTGTATTCGCCATTTTGAACATTCTCTTGTAGTAGACAATAAATTCGAGAAACCTATGTAAGATAAAGTTTAATCGTTTAAAGAGCTGCTTGTATTTATTTGAATTAATATAAAGACTCTCAAAAAGCATAATCGATAGTCTATGAGCTATAAAGTAAGATTACTCATTCTTGTATTTAGGAGTAGAATAAGAAAAGAATTGCCCTATATAGCTTAGGGGGTTTAGCTAATCAGCAAAGAAATAAACAAAAAGCAACATTAGGCAAAAATTAAGTAATTTTGTAGCTCAGCTATCACGCTGAACTAAGGAAGGATTCATGATAAATATTAATTTATAGTATACTTAACTAGAAGGTTTCCTTAACAAACATTTATACTTAGTAGTTTTAGCAAATTATAGTACCAATCTAGCTAATGAGCGATGTTGTAAATATATTTGATCGTTCTTTGCTACGTCGACGCCGAGAACGTGCACGTAAAGATTATAAAAAATTTGCTTTTTTAGAAAAAGAAATTGCTGGTAGATTGGCTGTAAGGTTGACAGACCTTCGTCCTCGTTTTCCACTATCCTTAGAAATAGGTGCTCGCTCTGGTGGCTTAGGTAATAGACTTAGAAGCAGTGGTAAAATTGATACCTTGATTCAAAGTGACTTATCTATCTCTTGGGCAACAGAAAGAGGTAGTGATGGACCAGCTTTAACTCTTGATGAGGAGTTTTTACCATTTGCCAATAGGTCGCTTGATGCGGTTTTTAGTGCGCTTTCATTGCATTGGGTTAACGACTTACCTGGTGTATTATCACAAATTCGCCAGGCACTAAAGCCAGATGGATTAATGTTAGTAGCATTTTTGGGCGGCAATACACTAGCAGAACTCCACAAATCTTTCGTTGAAGCTGAAGCAGCAAATGCTAGCTGTTTTACTCAGCGGATATCGCCTTTTGCTGATCTAAGTGACGTCAGTGTTTTGACACAACGTGCTGGTTTTAAGCTATCCGTAGTAGATACAGACACGATCACCGTAACATATAATAATGCACTAGATCTTATGTATGATTTGCGTGGTATGGGAGAAACTAATTTAACAATGAAACGCCAACGTATACCACTAAGTCGTACCTTGCTTAATGAAGTGATAAAATATTATGCTAAGCGCTTTGCTGGAGAGGACGGAAAAATCCAAGCTAGTTTCCAAATCTTATACATAACAGCCTGGGCTCCAGCAAAAGATCAACTCAAATCTATTCTTCCACAATATACAGCAAGCAAATGAGCTTATGCTTTTGGCAGGACGGTAAGATGAGTAAAGATTACTTTGCTTCTGCTTAGATATATAACGCATTGCGTTATATATCTATAACAAATAACAAACCCTGTGGGTAAGATTGATATACTAATTATACAATTATTCATAACAACAAAACACTTATTAAGAAATCACCTAATATCAGATGAGCTAAAGCTTTGTAAATAAAATAATTAAATTATAGGCTAATGATTAAACAGCTAACACAACCGCTCATTCATCAAACATCTGCGCTGTGAAGCTGAGATTATTTCCTTTTACGATTTCTTTATAGAAAGAATAGCATGACTTAGCTTAGTGCAGAAGGTTTTGATAATCTAGGTCCCTAGGGACAACTCACTGATAAAATAGAAAATTTTAAGCGATAAATTCAAGGATTGATATTGCACTATCAATGCATAAATAGGCGCTAACATCAATCATCTAATAGACTAATCTTCCTTATAAATTTTATAATAAGAAATTAAGTGCAGAAAAAGTATTTTTGGCTCAAATAATCTGAAACATTTTAATAAAAACTACTTTATATTCTCCAGAATAGTATAAATATAAAGGTTATCCATTGAATAATATTTTCTTACTCCACCTTATTAGCTACAATGATAAAAATATATCTATGCGTCTTGATGAATATGAAATATACCTATTCTCAACATTGTTACGAAACTCCATATGCATAAAACAATTTACAGAACGTATTGCATTATTAATCCGAAGAATGAGATAAGTTATAAAAAGTTTAAATTTTTACTTTATCTAAAGTATTAGATAAATACTAAAAAGCAATACGAATGATTTATAATAAATTTTAACACTCATAAAATTACTGTTCCAAATCATTTTATATCAAAGATAAGTTTTAATATTTAAAAATTATTAACTTAATAATACTGAATTAATAAGTGTTTTTAATTAACTTTTTTCATGTTTGACTAACGAATAAATAGCTAAGCTTCATCAACAAAATTAGTTAAAGCCTTATTGCTTATTACCAACAAGGCTTTAAGAGCGCTTTTGGGAATATTCTTAGTTGTAATTGTGAATTATGCTTTTGTTTTCGTTCATTAACTTAATGTCGCATATTTAATAATTAAAGTGTAAAAAAATAATTAGTACAAAAAGCTTTAGTATAAGTTTTTTTTAAAATTAGCATAATTTTATAAATAACAAATCAACACCAAAAATCGATAGCCGTGTTTATAAATGCGATTCAATCATAATTTATTGAAAATAATAATTTCATGGATTAAAATACACTATTAATTTTTTCTACATATATGATTATTAGGGTTAGTGATTATTACAAGATTAGTGATTATTACAAGAAAAAGACCTTAAGAAAATTTGGTCATGTGATATTAGCTTATAGAACAATAAATCACCTTAATTGTATTTGGTCATGTGATATTAGCTTATAGAACAATAAATCACCTTAATTGTATATATAATAATTTGCATAGATGGCGAATACTTTGTAGTAAATTTAGTGTAAAAATTATTTTTTCATATAATCGAGACTTATAACTCATTGTAACAATAATTTAGTAATAAAATCTAGAAGCAAAAGCAATAACGTTCAGCTTATTCCCTGTTCATACAAGCGGATAAAATATTTATTTTTATATACAATATAGCCATTTGTTTAAAACATAATATCTTAATATAAAGCTAATTAAATTATTCTAATATAAAAATTGTAAAAAATTATTCCAAATACTGCAATATTGAGCAAATCAATAGATAATCTTTACAGATTACAGTATAGCACAAAAAATCAAAACAAAGATACAAAATGATTAATTTATTATAGTTAACTTGTTCATATATCTTTATTTACTTAGTATAACCAAAAACGTTGCCATCTAAGTATACAATTAGTTCCATAAAAAACAGCCAGAAATTATTTAAAAATATCTTCTTAATATACCTATTAATTAATTAAGCCTTCATTGTTATTAGCAATATATTTACAGATTAGGTAATCTGTAAATTCACGTTTTTATTGTATTATAAATCACTTGTACCAACTATAAACCATAAGTAAATGCTTTCTGCTACGTGTAAAACAGTAGATTAAGCTTAGGAAAAATGTTAAATGCTAAAAACAATGTTTATACATGTAACAAATATAATTGATTACGAAATTATACTACTTGATAACAATACTAACTTACTATTACAAGCTTCATCTATCTAATATTTTTAGTTTTACTCTTCAAGTAAATGAAGAAATGGTTTTTCAAAAATAAAGTTTATCATTAATTAATAGAACAGATTCTTCTTTTCGTTTAAAATCTTTACTTACGCGCATCGAGATTATTCTCAGTTAATTAATTCAGATATCAAATCATAATTCTAGATTGAATTCTTCATCTGCCGTGAATTAAAATTAACACAGAACTCAGATTAATCTGATTTACGCTAACAGTTTAAAAACACTCACTATATTAATTTATATCAGGAATATCAAATATACTCCTCTGATTCTATCTATACTAAAATCTTAAAAATGACAATTTTTATAAGCATTGTTAATCAGCGTTAGCTAATCACAGTAGCATCTGCAATTAAAAAGTTTTATCGGTATTTATTTCCTAGCAATCTTCGATTGAATACTTTAGTGTAAAGCTTTCATCCGCTGTGTCTTATCTGTATAAAACTTCTTATCTGTATAGAACTAAATTACTTCTTCGTTTAATTATACTTAGCAAGTGTAAATTGCTTGCTATAAAAATCCCTCGTTTGATTATGAAATTATTCCTCGAACTAACAAATGCTTAGCATTTTTATAATATAATGTTAAAAAACCAATTTTTATTTCTGCAATAATAAATAATCCTGAGAAAGTACTACTGTAGCTAAATTAAATTTTTTTATTATTTTGATGAAATCAAATTGTAAAAGTTATACATTTATCATATGATAGAAATTTTTTGATCATATCTATACGTATACTTTCCCCGATTAAATCACACGATACCAATGTGCTAATTTAAGATCACGACAAGCAAACTAGGTTACGTAAGACCACAAACCAATATGTTTAATTATTTAAAGAATTATTATGTTGGCGCTCTCAATCGTAAATAATTTCCTATTCCTGATTATAATTTAACCTAATCGATAGTCAATTATTCAAAGTAATGCTTGCCTATAACATAGCATTAAAACTTCGTTAATGAGTTAACCGATTATCATTAAAAAAAATTAATAAAGCCTTTGCAAGCTTCCGAAAAACTAGCGTTTTTAGTAAAATTCACTATTGCTTACTTTTATAAACTAATTTAACATCCGAACTCTCGCCTATATGGTACAGGCAGCGTAGGATCCATTTGTCACATAAAAAACAGATAAAGCTTGCTGATTACATAATGATTAAGTTGTTCATTATTTAATGGTAAGATTGCAGCAACTTAAAAGCAAAAAATATTATATGCAAAACTATTGATGTATGTGAAAATCAATATTTCAGACGTATTAAAAAAGAACAATCTTGCTTTATAATATAAAATTACACCATTTTAAAATGTTATTAATACTTGAACTGTAATATCCATAAATAATAAAGAGTGTTCATTAAAAAAATGACCCAATGAACTACAAAGTGTAAAACTAAAATAATGTTACTTTTATCATATTACATACTAAAAATTTGCTCTTTGTCTAACGATGCAATTTTATAACATATTCCATAGAATATGATTAAACAGTACTTGAATAAAAATTTTTCCGCAACTACAAGAATCTCTGCTCCACGCAAGGTTGCCTTTGATCTGCTGCGCGCGGTACTTGTAAAAAAAATGCGATTAAGCGATGCCTTAATTAACCATAGTGGTAACGCTAAACTATCAGACCGAGACCGTAATTTTGCCCGTAGCTTAGTAGCAAATAGCTTACGTCGCCTTGGTCACATTGATCAGGTAATCAACAGTTGCCTCAAGAGGCCTTTGCCTAGGCAAGCATCAATTGTACGGGATGTGCTGCGAATTGCAGCAACGGAGCTATTAATACTAAACATTCCTCCTTACGCTACAATTCATAGTGCGGTTAACTTAGTGCGATCGCAAGGAGAAGATCAATTTACCACACTAACTAATGCAGTACTGCGAAGAATTGATCGTGAAGCTCGTGGTGTTATAAACACTCTTCCTGCCTTTCAAGCTTTACCTAAATGGCTTACTAAAATCTTGCGCCAAACATATGGGGAAGATATAGCTATGGCCATGGTAATGGCTATGCAACAGGAATCAATAATGTTGGATATCACAGTAAAAACTAATCCTGCATATTGGGCTAAAACTTTAGGAGCTAAAATTTTGCCTACTGGCACTCTGCGTCGTAAAATCGACAGTCGTATTGATGCTCTTCTCGGATTTAACGAAGGTGCATGGTGGGTACAAAACACTGCTGCTGCAATACCAGTACAATTACTCGGTGATGTACGTGGCAAAACTGTGATTGATCTTTGCGCCGCTCCGGGAGGCAAGACTGCACAGCTTGCTGCTCGTTTAGCAAATGTGATAGCAGTCGATCAACTACCTAAGCGAGTCAAACAAATAAATAATAACTTAGATCGCCTGCAGCTTGCAGCTAAATGCATAATAGCAGATGCAACCAAATGGCGGCCGCAATTCCAGATTGATGCCTTGTTACTTGATGCCCCTTGTTCAGCTACTGGTCTAATACAACGACATCCAGATATTCCCTGGCTAAAAAGCCAAGGCAATATAAGCAAAATGGCAATTATTCAAGACCAGCTACTCAACGCAGCTTTTTCTATGGTTAAGCCAGGAGGTATAATTATTTTTTCCACGTGTTCTTTGCTACGAGAGGAAGGTAGCGAACGAATTGAGGCGTTATTCTCACGTAATCCATATATCACGCGAAAACCTATAACATCGAACGAAATCGGCGGGCTATCAGAACTAATTAATGAAGATGGTGATTTGCTTACCCGGCCAGATCATTTAGCTCATTATGGTGGTATTGATGGTTTCTACGCCTGTCGATTAATCAAAAATGAAAATTGTCATTCTATTTCTAGAATGACAATTAAGAGGCAGTATTTCACAAGTAATCGATAGCCAAATGTCTACTAGTATTTAGTTATAATTGACCCATAATTTTAACCTGCAAGTTTATTTGCCGATTTTCAGTAGTAATTAATAAGTAGTGGTTCGCAATCTAAGGGATTTATTTATGTCAACTTCAAGAAAAAATATTCGTGCAGTTAATCCGGTAAAGTACTGTTTACTTAATCATTATGCATATGATATACTCTTACGCTTTTAGCTTTGCATGAGCCTATAGTAATTTTATGAATTATTTTTAATATCTAAAAATAATTCATAAAATTACTATACCTAAAGAAAATTGATATGAGGTTAGTTGACATTGATTATATGTAAAACTATTAATCCAGTTTATCGACATGATCATTTGCAATCAGATAATATTTTTACTTAAAGAACAAGCTGATTAGAGGTTAGCTAAATCAATTAACTGGACTAATCGCAACTCATAAGAGGGCGTTGGATAAAATTATTATCTGGAATCTGCCTAAATTATGAAGTATTCATTAGATCGATCTTTACCGTATAATTAAGATAAAACATACAAGATAATATACTATTAGTACTGCTCAATTTATACTGCTCAATTTAATTATATATCTTAAAATTATATTTTTTCCGTTAAGTTAATTTTAGAAGACAGATAATAGAACTTAGACGTAAAAATTTACATGCTATTTAAAAATTACTTGATTATTTTTCTTAGTAAATATTCCTGTTTAGTGCGTTTTAGGATCGAAAGTCAGGAGATCTGATTCTAATAAAAGATACAAATCTAATGAGAAAAGCCTAATAATTTAATAATAGATATGGTTCATGCTTATAAAAACATTTTGAGGTCTATTTGTATTGTCATACAAAACAAAAAAAATTTGCACCTCTATATGTTCGTTAAAACTCTATATGTGCGTTAAAATTATATCTTAGGACAACATTAGTTAATGTCTATTGATAACTTAACTGCTAGAAAGCTCGCTAATCTAGCTCGAATTGAAATATCTGAAGATCAATTAAAGGATGTAGTTGAAAATCTACGGACTATTATACGATTATTCGATCAGCTTGATGAGGTTGATACTTTAAGCGTAAAACCAATGACAGACATTACTGGTCATTTTTTATCGCAACGTGATGACTTAGTTATAGACACTGACTGTCAAGACAAAATAATCTCTAACGCACCTAAAGTTGATCATGGTTTTTTTGTCGTGCCTAGGATTATTGACTAATGAATGATTTTTTAAATTTAAGTCTTGCGGAAGCCCGCACTAGACTAGCTGCTAGAGACATATCAAGTACTGAGCTCACCAAAGCTTATCTAGATCGTATAGAGGCTACAGCTAGCTTGAACGCTTACATAACTATTACCCATGAGCAAGCCATGCTGGGAGCTGCTCAATCAGATGCACGCTTGGCTAAAGGGGAAGGTGGAATCCTAGAAGGTATTGGTATCGCAGTCAAAGACTTGTTTTGCACTAATGGGGTACAGACTACAGCAGCTTCACGTATACTAGATGGATTTATTCCAATGTATGAGTCAACAGTAACAACCAATCTGTGGAACGCAGGAGCAATTTTGCTTGGTAAAACCAACCTAGACGAGTTTGCAATGGGATCCTCCAATACAACATCTTATTATGGTGCGGTGGAGAGCCCATGGCGTTCCACAGATGCACCCGATAAAAAGCTAGTGCCGGGTGGATCGTCGGGTGGCTCAGCGGCGGCAGTAGCTGCTCGTTCCGCGATAGCTGCGATTGGTACAGATACAGGTGGATCAATCCGTCAACCAGCTAGTTTCTCCGGAATTGTCGGTATGAAGCCCACCTATGGTAGGTGTTCGCGTTGGGGTATAATAGCTTTTGCTTCATCACTAGATCAAGCAGGTCCAATGACAAGAACAGTTGAGGATGCTTCCATTTTGCTCCAGGTCATGGCTAGTTACGATCCTAAGGACTCAACTTCAGCGCAAGCAGCCATGCCAAATTTATTATCAGATCTTAATAAGAGCATTAAGGGTATGATTATAGGTGTGCCAATAGAATATCAAATTGATAGTTTACCAGAAGAAACATCCAAAATTTGGAAGCAGGGTGTCAATTGGCTAAAATCTGAAGGAGCAGATATTGTATATATATCTATGCCACATACCAAGTATGCGCTAGCTACTTATTATATTATCGCTCCGGCTGAAGCCTCATCTAATTTAGCTCGCTATGATGGGGTTCGCTACGGACTGCGGATAAATGAAAAAAATATAACAGATATGTACACTCATACAAGAACGGAAGGATTTGGTGAAGAAGTAAAGCGCCGGATATTACTAGGTACATACGTGCTTTCTTCTGGCTATTACGACGCCTATTACCTAAAAGCGCAGAAGATGCGTAATTTACTATATCAAGATTTTAATCAAGCTTTTGAGAAAGTTGACACTATTCTAACTCCTACAACGCCATCGGATGCCTTTGAAATTGGCGACAATAAAGATGATCCGCTTAAAATGTACTTGCAAGATGTGTTTACCGTGCCTGCTAGCCTTGTTGGTCTACCAAGTATTTCCGTGCCAGTCGGTCTATCCAAGCGTGGCTTACCTATAGGTTTGCAAGTTATAGGTCGTATGTTCGACGAGAACTCGGTAGTTCGAATCGGAAGAACGCTAGAACGGGCCGCACAGTTTAAAGCAATGACGGCCATGGTAGAAGATACTACTAAAGATGAATGAGAGTTATTACATCAAGGGCAAAACCGGCCTTTGGGAAGTGGCAATAGGCCTGGAATTGCACGCAAGAATAATCTCTAAAGCTAAATTATTTTCAGGATCCGCATCTACTTTTGGAGGAGATGCTAACACTCAGGTAAGTCTGCTTGATGCCGCTATGCCTGGCATGCTGCCAGTTATTAATCGCAAATGTGTAGAACAGGCTTTACGAACCAGTTTAGCTTTGAGAGCAAAAATAAATCTACATAGTGTGTTCGAACGCAAACACTATTTTTACGCTGATTTACCTCATGGCTATCAAATCACGCAATACAAAGACCCAATTGCTAATGATGGCGAGTTACTGCTAGATCTACCAAACGGAAAGATTAAGTCAGTCAAAATTGAACGATTGCAACTGGAACAAGACGCTGGAAAATTGTTACACGAACAAAATCCATATACTACATATCTAGATCTAAACCGAGCCGGTATAGCGTTAATGGAAATTGTTTCTAAACCTGATCTTTCTTCGCCGGAGGAGGCGAAGCTTTACGTAAACAAGCTACGTCTAATCATGCGGTATATAGGTACTTGTGACGGCAACATGCAAGAGGGTTCTTTACGTGTTGATGTAAATGTGTCGGTGAACAAACCTGGTAAACCACTGGGTACATATTGTGAGATTAAAAATATAAATTCAGTGCGTTTTATATACCAAGCGATAGAGCAAGAAGCTAATAGACAAATTAATATTCTAGAAAACGGCTGCCAAATCTATAAAGAAACATGCTTATTTGATCCGATGAAAAACAAGATTCAGTCGATGCGCTCTAAAGAAGAGGCGCACGACTACCGATACTTTAAAGATCCAGATTTACCGCCTCTTGTGCTGGAGCAGTTGCTAATAGATGAACTTAACAATGAACTACCTGAACTACCTGATGCCAAAAAGGCTAGATTAATGTCAGAATTTAATTTATCATCCTATGATGTAAACATCTTGGTGGAGGATTGTACAGTCGCCGACTGGTACGAGCAGCTTGCTAAACAAAGTAACCCAAAAATTGCAGCCAACTGGATGATCTCTGAGCTTTTTGGAGCTTTAAATAAAGCTGGCAAAAATTTATCGGATAGCCCGATTTCACCAAAAGCACTAAGTGAATTACTCAATATGATTGAAAATGGGTATATCTCTGGTCGTATTGCTAAAACAGTTTTCGCTGTGATGTTTAAAACTGGCAAATCTGCAATTAGCATCGTAAAGGAGAAAAATTTATCACAAACATTAGATCATTCTATAATCGAGAATATAATTGACAATATACTAATTGCACATGCTAGTAATGTCAAAAAATACAAAGAAGGCAAACACAAGCTTTTTAGCTTTTTTGTAGGTGAAGCTATTAAAAAAAGTCAGGGAAGGGCTAACCCTAATGTGGTTAACCAATTGCTTCGCGATAAGCTTGATAGCTAACACAGCCTTTGTTGGAACAATTAAAAAAAACTCCGTGTACTTTTAGCATTTGTGATATGCCAACTCATTAAATTATAGAACCTAAATAGAACTTTCATATCTAGCACCTAAAGTATTTAAAATTGTTTATACAGTTGCGCCTTTGACAGGAGATTGCCATTCCTCAGGATCATTAAGAAAGCTATAAACATTAACAAGTTCTTTAGAAGTATAGCCGTACTGCTTTGCAAGTGCCACAATATCCGACAAATTGCATAAGCTATGCAATTCTACTCTTTTTTTTTGAAGAGTAGAATTGCACTTTGCAAGTACTCCATATTCAAAAATAACAAAACAGTGAGCTATCTGCATTCCTGCATCACGTATCGCATCTATGAAAGAAATTTTGCTGACGCAATCAGTTGCCAAGTCCTCTACCAATAATACGCGGGCACCTTCACGCACTTCTCCCTCAATTCTAACATTACGGCCAAAGCCCTTGGCTGCCTTTCGAATGTAAAGCATTGGCAAGTCAAAAGCGTCAGCGATCCAGGCAGCAAATGGAATCCCAGCTGTTTCACCACCAGCTACCATGTCAAAGGCAGTTTCATCGTTCAAAGCGATAAGCTGCTCCACACCCATGGCTATTAACTGGCGCCTGGCAATGGGAAAAGAAATGATCTTACGACAATCCACATAAATAGGTGAAAGACGACCTGAAGTAAAAATAAAAGGTTTATTTTTACTAATATAAACTGCCTGTATTTCTAATAAAATATCAGCAGCGCTTTTAGCTGGTGTATGCGAATAATCTAATGATTTGATAATTCTGCTCATAATAAAGCTCCCACGTAGATGCACAAATATTATTCTTATGTGCTAGCATAATTAGTTTATAATATAAAAGATATGGAATACGCTCATTATTTAGCTCGATAGCCTACTAGGAGTACTAATGCAACAGTTGTAATGATACTTCTATTCATAAATATATTATAAAAAATTAGCTATTGGGAATAACGACTATGGAAGAGCTACTTTACTAAACGTATAAAACTTAAGTAATAAGTTTTATACGTTTAGTACTTATCTTTGCTGATATCCTTTAAGGCGCTTGATAAGCATAGCAATTGTATACAGAATTACATTCTGTACAAAAACAATTATTTTTTAATAAAAAGCTATAGTAATTGATCTCGTATAAGTTGTCTAACAATCAACTATCAATTGAAAAATAATTCATTAATTGTTTAAGTATAGATGAATTAGATATTAGCCTTACTCATTAAATTTTTGATATGATTTACCGTTTATTATACTAGTTATTTATTTAATTGTACTGTTACATTGTACTCAGCGTAAATTAATATACAGCTATCATGTCTAATAATATATTTTGTGAATAAGGCATTTCATGCCTTATTCACAAAATATATTATTAGACATTCAATCTACTAGTCAAATCTTTCTGGTGAAAGTTTTAATTATGATGTAATTAGCATTTATTTTTATTGTTTTGTCCTGAAGTTAGTTATATATAACCTATAATGTTTGTGTCGATATGGTATTTATATTTTGAGCAGGCGATGATTGATGAAATTTTTGTAAATTATTCTCTATTGCTAATCATCCAATAATAAAATTGGTTTTGTATTAAACAGAATAACTTAGTTTTTTTAAATAAGAAAAATTGCTTCCTCCTGAGTATAGTTAAGACTTATAGTTATTAATTTACTAACAATGATAGTTTTGTTTTTTTACGATAAGTTGATTCATTCGCTCTTTTGCTACATTCTTTAAAGAAAACCAAGATAAGTTTCGTCGTACAATTTATTTAACTAATATGTGAAAATTCCCTTTAGCCCCACAACTAAAGATAAATTTGTTAATTTTGAAACAATAGCTTTGATAATGGCAGGTCATTTTACCTTTGCTACTTTTAATCTTTAGAGTAATGAATGGATAGGTTCTGCTGTACAATAAACGATGATATGTATGGAGTTTTTGATTAAAAATCATATAATCAATAATTAAATTTTAGGTAATATGTTATCTAGACAACTGTATAGGGTTATTTAAAATTGCCATAAGCCTAAGTAGGATATTATATTTTTCTAAACTTGTTGTTTTAAATGCTTTTACAAGAATAATCTAAATTAATTATAAAAATTCTCTGGATTTATCTCGTAACATTAATTCCGTTAGTTTTATCAAAACTATAAGCTTTTTTGCATTGCAATTTAATTATTATGTTTAAGAAAATTTATTTAAAAAATAGTTATACGAGCTAGTCTCATTAAAAGATTACAATCGCACTTTTGCTTACATAGAATGATTATTGGTGAAGGATGCGATTATTGAATGTTTATCAGTGATATTGAGGGCTGAATGGCTAAAGATTTCCGCATTATGGCGGGTAAACGCGGTCAGATCATGGGCGTGGCTAATGATCGTTCGATCGCCTGGGGTATTGCAAAAGCAGTTGCGGAACAAGGTGCTGAGCTTGCATTTACTTACATGGGTGATGCACTTGAAAAAAGAGTACGTCTGCTAGCGGATCAAGTTGGCAGCACTTTGGTGGAAGCTTGCGATATTAATGATGATGCTAGTATTGATCGAGTTTTTGGTCGAATAGAAGAAATTTGGGGAAATCTCGATTTTCTTGTGCACGCTATCGCTTATTCTGACAAGGATGAACTAAAAGGTAAGTATCTAGACACCACACGCGATAACTTTCGGCGTACTATGGATATTTCTTGTTACTCTTTTACATCCGTAGCTAAACGTGCAGCAGCACTAATGAAAGATGGTGGTAGTTTGCTGACATTGACTTATTATGGTGCTGAAAGGGTAGTACCGCACTACAACGTTATGGGTGTAGCTAAAGCAGCCCTAGAAGCTAGCATTCGCTATCTTGCCGTTGATATGGGAGACCAGGGAGTACGCGTAAACGGTTTGTCTGCAGGGCCGATAAAAACACTTGCCGCTTCAGGCATTGGAAATTTCCGCTATATACTAAAATGGAATCAATACAATTCTCCACTTCGTCGAAATGTGACGCTAGCAGACGTAGGAGGCGCAGGTGTTTATTTGCTATCGGACCTATCTACTGGTGTTACTGGTGAAGTTCATCACGTAGATTGTGGCTATAATATCGTTGGAATGAAAGCTATTGATTCCCCCGACATTGCCGTTATCTGACAAGGTCAAGAATACTTACCTAAAGAACAGTGAATTTATTCCCGTTCTAAATAATTTATTAATATCAAAAACTATAAAAACTAGAGGTAAATTCAGGAGTATGATCGATGCTGAATTTTTGCTCAGCTCTTTTATTATAATAGAAAGAAGAACCAATTGACTGATAATATCATATCCAAACAGTTAACTCAATATTATCTACATGTAGTACTTTTAATAAGTTTCTTATCTTCTTGATAAGAAAGTAATATACTGAGTTTTATTGTAGAAATACTATTTCTTCAGGTTTGCTTATACTAGGGCTTAGCGTACCCTAAGAATGCTACAGGCGCTTTAAATTATAATGTCATATTAATTTTTGTATGACCTTAAAATTATATACCAGTTGTCAACGTAAAATCAACCTATACTATAAAGAGAATTGTACTGAAAAAATCAAATTGATTTTGTTCTACGCAAATGAATTGAAACTTATCTAATTAATACTATACGATCAAATATAGATTTGAGTATACCGTTAGTTCTACTTTCTTTTTTTTTGTACTATACTTCGAGAAAGTATCTATTTAAATAGGGTTTAATCTCAAATATCCTAATAAATCTAGCTGCTATAACGGGATTATGATAGTCTGATGGAAATTATTCACAATAAAAAATTCTATTAACAATAAAATCTATAATTAACGTAATTTATTATTAGCTATTTTTACGCAAGCCTTTTAAAATAATTAATCAAAAAAAACAACTATGATTAATCAGCAGCATTTATTACTGTATGCTAAAGTTATGGATCCATATTTTAAGCGTATTGCCACTTATTACTAGCATTATAATTTTAATTTATATAAAAAGTTAATATATATTAAATTATGTTTAATTTTAATATATTAAATTAAACATAATAATTCTCTAGTATTAAACTTTAAACATGTAATTATTCTTATATTTTCAGCTAACAGCTATTCAACAAAGTTGTTATAAGATATTTAGATTATTAAACAGATAGTTGGTTCACAAAACACATAAAATTTAATTTGTTATTTTCTGCGTATTTTACGATACACAACAACAATTTACTTACTCTCAAATTATTCAATAACAGACTAGCTTTTGATTTTAAAGAGCGAAAATAAAGTATAAGAAAAAGAAGTTTATATATATTAAATACATTCTTATTCTCTAAATATTAACTGAATATATTTTTGCTAAAAACTTAAAAAATAAAATTGTCTAGTATTAAATTTAAATAAATTTCTACAGTGTAGTCCTACAATCAATTTAATACATATAATATAACAAAGTATTACTAATTCGTATCAAACTTCAATATAATTGATAACAGCTTTTAGCTAATTATCCTAGAAATGCCATTTTACAGCATTAATAAATTGACTTTGTCTTCACATCACCTTAGGAACTAATCGATAGTTATCTGATATCAACAAAATAAAATAACTTAATTATTACATCAAATTAGGGTTGGATAATATTGTTTCACAATAGATTATTGGCTATCAAGCATTGCGCTTTATTATCATAACAAATTAATATATTTTTTGTAGTATTTAGTTTTAGTTACGAAATAATTTAAAATTTTATTATATTAGCTAATAGCTTATATTGATATAATTATGAAATATTTATAGTAACCTAAAAAAATGTTTAAATTAAAATATTAATTAATTGATTGAACTATAATTAATATTTTTTTTTGTAATTTTATAAATTACTCAATGCTTGCACTTTTATTTTCTAATAAATACACTAAAGTCATATTACAACATAATCATTCAAATAATTCTAGTATATATTGGTTTTAATAGGATAAGATGTACTTATGTATTCATATAAACCAATATATCAAATTTTTACTTATGCTCGTTATATTAATTATGTTAATTAGAATGTAATCACAAAAAAATAGATAAATTTTTATTTCTTTAACGAGTCTAACTCGCTCTGACGTCGGACTGATGGTTATTTAAAGCACTGTTTAAGACTTTTTAATGATTTTTTTAGAGTCAAGGAATTAATTTAATGACTAGTAAGTCTGTTGATCTTAAAAGACAAACTGAATGGTTGTCTAAAGCAAATATTCTTACTGAAGCGCTACCCTTTATGCGGCGATATTCGGGCAAAACTATAGTTATCAAGTATGGCGGTCATGCTATGGGTGACATTCATTTAGCACTAAAGTTTGCTGCGGATATGGTATTGCTGCAACAAGTAGGCATGAATCCAGTTGTAGTGCATGGTGGGGGGCCGCAAATTAGCCATATGCTTGAGCGACTTAATATTAAAAGCAAATTTATAGATGGCCTTAGGATGACTGACCAACCGACAGTAGAAGTTATCGAAATGGTATTATCTGGTTTTATTAATAAATCCATAGTCTCTGCTATTACTCAAGCTGGTGGGAAAGCTATTGGCTTGTCAGGCAAAGATGCGGGACTAATCCAGGCAAAAAAACTTTTTCTTAACAAAGTTGAGCAGAATAGCAAAATAAAAACAGTAATAGATCTTGGATTTGTGGGTGAACCCAACAAAATAAATGCTTGCTTACTACGTTCGCTAGCATTGCAAGATCTGATACCAGTAGTAGCTCCGATTGGGCTTGGATATGACGGCAAAACATATAATATTAACGCTGATACTGCTGCGGGTGCGATTGCCGCTGCTGTTGATGCTAGCCGATTTATGTTGTTGACTGATTTGGAAGGTGTGCTAGATAAAAATGGCTGTCTGATTCCAGAACTTACTATATCTCAGGCTCGCAGACTAATCGATGAGGGGGTAATCCTTGACGGTATGATACCTAAGGTTAAAACCTGCATAAAAGCCGTAGAATCTGGCGCTGAGGGTGCTGTGATAATAGACGGTAGGGTTCAAAATGGTGTATTATTAGAGTTGTTTACTAATCATGGTATGGGTACTTGGATTAGAAGCGACTAAAAGAGATGAACTCATCTATTGGCTAAATACAACATCAAAGTAGTTTTTACTAACCTTTAAAATATACTTTTTGAAATGAAATATCCGATACCTAAATAACTCATGGGATACATAATCAGAATATTCAAAAATTTTACTGTAATGCTAATAAACCTAGTTTTTAACGTTGCTTGCTAAATGTGTTGGCTGATTTTATGCTGCTTTAGTCGAAAAGTCACGAAATAATTGCAAGCGTTATTTGTAAATGATAAATTTATTTATGAGCGATTCGAGCGACTACATTTGGAATGTAATTGAAATTACAACTAGCTTTGCTATAATTTTTTAAAAAAATTTTATTGCAGAATTTGGCTAATTAAGTTACTTAATTTAAATAAACTAATTTTAAATGCTGAACTAGCATTTTTTAGCATTTTTACTGTACCCATTTACTTAGATATCTTATTACGGATTATATTTATAATTTTACTATGTTCAGCAAAATTTTAGACATAAACGTAACACCAACTATATGATATAGATTAAGAATCATTTTTTGACAAACCATATCCAATAGAATGATAACCTGCTTCAAAAAATTATAAAAATCAGGTTCTCAGCAGAATCAATTTCACGTAAAATAATAATTTATTTGAGGAATTTGCTTTATTAATCAATATTATTACTAATAAACAAATTTAATGGATCACATAATGTTACTTTTAAGTAAGCATAAGAATTATAAGGAAATAAAAAATTTTCGATTATTTGTATATAATCAGTTAACCCATTGCAAAAAAGTTTAATAGGCTATTATACATTAGATATCTTGTAAGCAACTAAAACATAACTTCCTTGCTAGTAGATAATTTTATTGCTTTAGTAAAATACGACACATTAATTGCATACTACTATAGTAAAGCAATAGTTGCAGATTTATTTTTTACACTAACAATCATTAATTACGTAAAGTGCAAAATGATAGTTGGATCGACAGCCATCCTGACTAAGTAAGTATTAAATGATATCATTTAATACTTACTTAGTATTTGTTAGTTATACTGTAATTCGGTTTAGTTGCAATACAAATTGTTATTGGATTGTTTTGCTATTTGTTATTCAACGTTAATAGACAAATCTTTTATGTATTATGTAAATAACATTTTTATAATATAAACTACAGAGGAATGGTAGGTATACAAGCTGCTCAATCGATTTAGTAAAAATTATCTTATAACGTAATGGATAAGAGCATACTTCGAGCATAAGCATATCTAACCAATTAATCTAGTTCATATTAAGTATTGTTCTTATTTTTCTGATCTACTACAAAATAGCAAGAGCAGTATAAATTAAAAATTAATTTCCTAATATCTTAGCTAAATACTTTACTGAACGTTTATAATTTTTAGTACAATAACTTAAAAGAAAATTATAGATATTCTTAGACAAGGATTATTCAATAATGCATTTATCATCAATACTAATATAAATAACTAGATAAAAATATTTTTCACTAGGCTATAAGCCTTTGCTTATGCTTACTCACCTTTAAGATAAAATATTTCTACTTACTACTTCATTTATATTAAAATTAGCTGACATAATTTGCTTCCTAAACTAAGTATCAAAGCAATAACAGATAATTCTTGTTATATATTAATGAAATTTATAAACCGAGAGGATAATTTTAAGCGACTATCTTAACATAAAACATTGTGCATTTTTTACTGAAAATTGATATCATCTGCCGATAAGTAACAAATATTCAGATTTTAAAGCTTCGCCTCGAACAGAACATAGCTTGTGAACTGTCTTTAGTAGTTTAATAATAATTGCATAACAAGAGTAAAGCTTATAATGAAAATCAAGGCTAATAAAATAATTGATTCAATAAAAGTTGAAGTAAAAGCAAAGGTTAATGCTTATAGGATTAAAGGTATAAATCCAACAATCCAAACAATTATTGCTAGCAATAATACAGCAATTAAGCCTTATGTCCTTTCCAAAATAAAGCAAGCAGATAATCTTGGCATTACTATGAAGATAATCGAGCTTGCTGCTAACAAAAAACATGAAGCTTGTGAAGCACTAATTCGTGTATCAAATAACGATAACTCAATTCACGGCATTATAATTGATCTTCCGGTACGTGCTGATCTAGATCATAACCGATTGCTATCTATTCTTGACCAAAAGAAAGATATAGATGGACTAAATCCTTTAAATCAAGCACTTATTCAACAAGGACAAGAAAATAAAGCAATATGTCCAGCTGCACCACAGGCTTGTATTAAACTTGCTGAGTCTATCGATTGGCTTTCTGGAAAACAAGTAGTTGTAATAGGGCGTGGTCCAACTGTGGGGAAACCATTAGCTACTATGTTAATCAATCGAAATGCTACTGTAACCATTGTGCATAGTCATAGTAAGGATCTTGCTACTATTCTCACACCAGCTCGATTTATCTTTACGGCAACCGGGCAGCCAGGACTACTGAATGCTAATAACGTAACGGCTAAACATGTAATTATTGATGCAGGAATTGCTTATAAAAATGATAAATTGGTTGGCGATTTTGATGTTGAAGCAGCTAATAAAGTAATGGCTTACAGCAGCGTGCCTGGTGGTGTTGGTTCATTAACCTCAGTAATTATCTTTTCCAACCTTTTGAAGTGCATGAATATGCAAGGATACTTTTGATGAACAACATGTTTTTTGAACAATCAATCAATGATTTCCTTGAATCAATTTCTAGTGATGAGCCGGTTCCAGGTGGAGGCTCGGTGGGCGTCTATAATGCTGCAACGGGTATGGCGCTAGTAATAATGGCACTTAAGATTTCTATTAAGAAAGCAAATAATAAAGATAAATTAATTAATTTAATTAAACGTAGCCAATTTGTGATAGATGCATTAAAAGTTAGTCTAATAGAGGATATTGAATGCTTTTCAAGTCTCATGAAAACCAAAAATAAACCAAATAAGAACGAAACAGAAAACAAAATTCGCCAAGTCGCTACAAATGAAGCAGCAATAAAAGCTACCGACGTACCAATATCTGCTGCCAGTCATTGTGTAGCTGGCTTACACATTGCTCACGAAGCTATTACAATCTGTCGTAAAACAATTCTCAGCGATGTCTATACAGGAGCTAATATGATAAATACATCTTGCCAATCTATATTGCTTAATGTTGACGCTAATATTAGTTTAATTACCTCAGAAGCTAAAAGGAATAGCTACTCTAAAGAAAAAAATAAATTAATGATAGAGGCATCTGACTTGTTGCATCTTATTAAGCAATAAATATTCACTAATAAATGTTATAATTATTGTAAGTTTATTGGTTAGATACTGCATTAGTATTGTAAAATGTATATTCTGTATATTTTTATATAATTAAAAATATACAGAATATACATTTTACAATACTAATTTTTTTTGCTTAGCCTTAAAATTTAATAATTTGCTGATAATAAATAAAAATTAGTGAATTATTTAATTTCTTTATTAACGTTATTGATTGCAGCTTTATTTATAATCAGTAATCAATCTACAATAATTAAAGTTTTAAGGAATTTTATTGTATCAATAGTATAAAATCAAATAAACATTATCTAGTGTTGGCAAATTTAATAACTTAGATAAAATCTAACTTCTGTAGTATAAGATAGATTTAATAGAATTAAAATGCTAATTTAATAACCACATGTATTTGATAAGACATTTCTCGTCAAATGACGATATACAAATTGTATAACAAAATTAAACATTATCCTCGATAAGTCTTTCGTAAGCTCCAGCTTGGATACTCTGTAAATCAAATAGTATATCATCATAGTGTAAAAAGACTATGGATGTTTAGGTTTTTAGCATGTAAATTATGCGATGTGTTCTTATATTCTATCATATTGTTTCAATCATTCTTTTATTATTGACAAAAAATAACCGATCAATTCATGCTGATTAACAAAAATAATAAGTTATTTATTGCTGCTTAGCAGCAAGGATAATACCAGTTCTCGATAGAGTTGATAGTTTAATCGATCGCCATATAAAGATTGATAATCTTTATATGGCGATCGTAACGTTAATTTAAATCTTTTAAGCCAATAGCCTGATCGCTATTTGAGCTAAATCAGCCAAGTAATTAACTTATTTTTCAATAAGTTATCCACAGCTCAATGTAGTTAAAAAACTTCCACTTGTGGATTTTTATCAAATCTTGTTACTCAGTTTTTACTAAAATAAGCTTATTATTATCAATCACGTAAGGCGGAATATTGTTAATCTTATTAATTCGATGGTTAAATCAATCTTTGTCTACAAGACAAATTGATTAGCTTTTAATTTATGAATTAATATTTTTTAAATCAAAAACAATCCAAAATAATCGTTAGTAAAATAAAAAATTATTTAGTTCTTTTTCTAATATAGAAATCGCTATTATATAAAAATGCAACACATATAGGCTTGCCTATATAATTCAAAAGTCATAAAATAAATAATATTCATTATAGTTATAAACTTATCTATAAATTAATCAATGAAATATCCCATAGAAGATGATATAGATTATTTTATGAAATATAATTAATAAAACAACAGTATATTTCTACATTATAGTTTAAAAGCTTTCTGATGAAATAGCGAGTATTATTAATTCTATTATTAGTGTAATATTATTTTAATTATATTAAATGACATTGCTCAGATCTTCCTATATTATCTACGAATATATTAATTTGGAAAAGAATTAAATTTCCGGATAACATAGTTAATTTATCTTGATCATCCAACCAATTAGAGTTTCTAGCACTAAGTACAAAGCAGCAAATGCGCTGCTATAATACATTTTAACTTAAAATTTAGCTTCAATGCAAAATTATTATTATACCTTATAACAAGGTACAAATTACTTTTATCAAAAAAAAGTATAATAACAGTTATCTGCTTCTTTAAAAATTTAAGGTTGTATTAACCATCCACATATCTAAATTATCCAGAATCTGTCAAACCGTAATTACTTAAATTAAAATGCTAACCTAAGTGAAGTAAAAAAATAAAAATAGATTCAAAACCACATAAATTTTTATTTACCTACAAGGTAGGTGTTTCTTAGTTTATAAGATAGATAACTATAACATTAGACAATTTATAATTGTTAGCTTATTATAGCAATAAGCTAACATGAGCAAAGCTCTTGAATTTAAATAAAACAACAATGATTAATGTAAAACATTAAAGTGGTGGAAAACAATCTTCTTAATACTAAGATATTTTAATAATTTACTCTATATCTACTAATAATTCAATTGCATTATCTTGTGATAAAGATCTTTTTAATAATTTGTAACTAAATCGCATATTTGTATCTAAACTTGTTCAATTTTAAAATAAAAATTTTATGATTTCTTAATTGCTGTAGAATTAATTATAAGGTATCTGGACTATTAACAGAATATAAAGCATAAGCATCCACTAAGGAATTATAAAAGCTATGATTCGCCCTCGTTCTATCAGCGGTATGCGAGAATTACTACCTGCTGAGCAGATCACCTTTAATCACTACCGGGATATTGTGCGAAAACATTTTGAGCTTACAGGAGCACTACCATTAAGGACTTCAGCCTTCGAGCTGCGTGAGGTGATTGCGGCAAAAGAAGAAGTAAACAATAGCAATATCGAAAAGCAAATATACGGAGTACATAGGCTGGCTGCTAGCAACAATGAAACTGATTTTGCGCTCCGCTTTGATTTAACAATTCCTATGGCACGTTTCGTGGCACAGCATGCAAGTAAGTTAATTTTTCCATTTCGACGCTATCAAATACAGCCGGTATGGCGTGGTGAAAGAGCGCAGTCCGGTCGTTACCGCGAATTTATTCAATGTGACATCGACATTATTGGCGATCAGACACTAAATTTGATAAATGATGCTGAACTACCGATAATTATTGATAGTATATTTAAAGATATGAATATCGGGCCATTCCAAATTCGCATGAGCAACCGTAAATTACTAGGAGGTTTATTGTTAAACACGGGTATTCCGGCTAGCTCAATCGCTAACGCTTTGCGACTGATTGATAAAATAGAAAAAGTAGGACAAGATGAAATACGCAAACAGTTTTTCCAAAAGTATAAGTTGAAAGATAAACAGGTAGATTTAATCATAGCATATACATCCTTGCGAGGTCCTGCAGATGAGGTAATCGACAAATTGCTTACTTTAGTAGCGCAAAGCCATAAAACGAATGAAACTTATATGATTGGTATTAAGGAACTCACTACAGTTTCTAAGATAGTTTATAGTCTTGGCTTAACACCTAATAGTTTTATTCTTGACCTTTCTGTCGCCCGAGGTCTTAGCTACTATACTGGCACAGTATATGAGACAACTTTAACCAATCACCCTACAATTGGCAGCATATGCTCTGGGGGACGGTATGATAATCTAGCTAACCTATATAGTAATCGTAAGTTGCCTGGCGTTGGCATGTCTATTGGATTAACCCGTCTGATTATTCATTTGATGGATCAAGGATTACTTCAGCAAGAGAAACCTAACATTGCCCCAGTCTTAATTATTGTATTTAATCCTAGCCATTTAGGGCGCTATTTAAGTATTGCCAGAACACTCCGGCAAGCAGGAATTGCAACCGAAATTGCAACAGAGCATGCCAAGGTCAGTCAGCAATTTAAATATGCCGATCGTAAGGGATTTAGATTAGCTATAATTGCTGGTGAAAAAGAATTCATCAGTGGAATTTACCAGGTAAAAGACATGACAACACGTAGTCAGATTTTAGTAAATAATGCTAAGTTGGTTGAAACAATTCGTAAGATTCTTGCCTACTAGCTGTTTGCATATAATTTATTATTATCCCAAAACATTTATTAATGCCGTTAAAAATAGCATTTTTTTTGCTAATGTAACAAAACGCAATAAAAAACAGTCTAACTATAAGCAAAGATCAGCTTTGATTAAAAAATTATAAGCATCTTTAAAAAAGTTTATAAGATTATTATGAATTAGTCAACTCACTGAAATAGCTCATAAGTCTGCCTAAGACATTAAGAATTATGCTAAGAATAATTAATCATAACGCATCAATCTTCATATATCGATCCAACTCAGATATCCAGAAGCATACTTGATCAACTTACGCTGCAGGCAGCTTTAATAACAGTCTTGGTAATTACTATGAGGTATACTTTTAAGTATAATAAAAGTTTATTTACTGAACAACAAAAAATATGATTAATTGTTAGCATGCTAAATTAAGCGAAAAAGAAGACTTTTATTTTTAGCGTTAGAGTAAAAATATTCACTATTCATAGTAATGATTTGCTGCATAAAACATTCAAAAATAAATCCTTTTAAATATGCTTATCGTAGTAAAATAAAAAAGTTTGCTTACACCTAATTGATTATAAAGGAAATACATGCCTAGCAATTGACATACTCAATCTGCCAACCTGGGCAAAAATAATAATTCAAAATACCTAATAAACATTAGGGGGAGAATAATTACAATTGAAAAGAATTATTTCATATAAGCCATAGTATAAAAGTTTAGATTATTTTTTTTAAGCAAAAATCATCAAACCAGGCGAGCCAATGCTCTAACAAGTCATAGATTAATTATCTAAAAAATATACCTATAGATTAAATAGTAGCAATTATTTTATTAAATGATAATTTATAGCAATAATGAGTCTTCTAGTATAATGTATGAGGTAGCATAAGTAGTTTAAAATGGGCAATTTATTTAATATTTCGTTTAATCATAGAGGTATTTTACGTTAATTAATGCCCTAGGTAATTTAAATAAAATATTGCAGAGATCGATAAAAATTATGCAACGCGGCTGTTTACAATAATTAATAAAATACTTTGCTTAAAAAACCTAAGATTATTTTCTTTCTAGTTACGGAGAACCTAAAAATAAGCAGGCATTTAATGCCGCACAAATGCCGGCAACAACAAAATAAAAACCACAATACGATTAACAGTTATTCTCAATTAACTTGTGTAAGTAAAAATAAGCTAATAGCAATTATTAGGATTAAAAATAGGTAAAATCAAGTTTTTATTGCCTAATTATAAAGGGATAAGAAAATAATTAATAATATATTGACTTACATTTTTTTTAAATAAGTATTAAAACAATTACCCTATTATTAGAAGTATCTATTGATCAATGCATAAAGCAATTACAAAAATTAATTAGCTACTCAGCATCGAAAAATTATTTTATTTGTTAATATTTATTTGATATTTGATATGATGCAGTAATTGCAGTATACAAAGCGACAACAATACATTAGTATTACTCTAACCATTACTTTCAACTAATTATTGATATTTTAAATAATCGATAATTGCTTAGCGAACAAGCTTAGTAAATAAAAAAAATTATATTTAAGGATAACTGTTTACTTAAAATAATATTAAAAAATTTCACTATCGTTAGCGCCACAAACCCGCAATCTTAGCTATCAAATAGCGCCTTAAAAAATTAATTCCAAATACAATTTCCTCCCTAATTTTATTAGCTAAGTAATCGATTAGCTTGTGCAATTGGTAAAGTAGATTGCTTAGCACAATAAGCTAAGTAAAAACATTACGCCAGTAAGCAATCAAACATATCTAAATCAACCTCGTCAAAAATTTAACTAAAGAAGGATCTTCTATCTATTTATATTCCTCAAAAAGGAGAAACTTCTGGTAGTAACAAGATAAAATCATAAGGCATACGATACTAGCTTGAAAAACAATACAATATTTATTGCAATATATAAAATATTGCAATAATCTTTCTTTATTGAATGTTATATTTCAAGATTTAATGATAGAAAAATCGATTATTCCAAGAAAACTTATTGCAACTGGACCAGTCATATATACTTGTTCATCACTACCCCAAGTAATGTCCAATATGCCGCCGTCCTGTACGACGCTAGCAGAACGACCATTTATAACTCCACGCAAGATACCAGCCACCACAGTAGCACAAGCACCTGAACCACAAGCCTGTGTCATGCCAGCACCTCGCTCCCAAAAACGCACGCGCAACCTATTAGGTGATAAGACTTTCACAAACTCGACATTAGATCGCTTCGGAAATATTAAATTATTTTCAATTAAAGGACCAATACTAAGTAAATCTAAAATCTCAACATCGTCTACAAAGAAAACTGCATGAGGATTCCCTATATTCACCATGGTGGCTGGACCATACGATTCGGCACCTAACACAGTAACCTTTAGAGTGTCTGTTTCTACAGCAATTGGAATATCACTCCAATTAAAATTTGGCTTGCCCATACAAACAGTCACGCATTCATTAGATGAACGTGTACAAACTAAACTGCCATTCATAGTTTCCAGTACTATTTTGTTGACGTTATCCTCGTCCATTAGCAGAGAAGCTACACAGCGTATTCCATTACCGCAAGCTTCCGCCAGGGAGCCGTCGGAATTATGAATCTCCACATAGGCAAAACCTTTATCCTTTGGCGGCAAAATAGTAAGTAACTGATTGCAACCTACCCCACGGCAACGATCGCTCATTATATGAAACTGCTCTTGACTCAAAGCTACCTCTGATTTACGACCGTCCAAAACGATAAAATCATTACCTAGACCGTGCATTTTTATAAATGCTAATTCGTTAATCATAATTCTTCTTAATACTCAAACTTAAATTTACACATACCTAACCATTTATCTATTCTCCTGGAATAATTTACACTTCTAGCCAACAAAAAAGAAAATAATTTACAACTTTATCCTGCATGCGGCCAAAATTTTTTTCAAGATATCATAATCAATTTGATTGTTAACGAAAATACTAACAACAATAGAACATTATTAGCAAATAGTACAAATAAAAGGAACACAATAGTAAAATATTGCGCATAAAACATACTTCATATAGCAAGTTTAATGGATTAAATTTATCGTTTTGATTTATTTTAATCAGAATTACCCCACTGTGTGATAATACACTGCATTATGCCAAAAATTAGTCAAATAACTGCAAACAATTTAATGGTTAAAACAGAAATAAATAATTTTTTGTGACCAAAATAAACTTTTGTAAACTTGATTTATGTAGCTGTATTGCTCCGTTACTATAACGTAAATGGTTTTTACATCATAAACTACAATTGATGCCATATTTTATAGGTTAATTTGCATAAACTCAAGACTGATATTAACGTTCTTTTAGTTAAAAAAAAGACTGAGATTAAGCTAAAGAATAAGACTAATCCAAAAACAAATTCCACAGTTAGTGCTTTTTTGATAATCTATATCTCAAGCGGACAATCCTTGCAAGGATTGAACTGATTAATAGTCTTTACTAAAATAAAGCCATCTTCAGGTAAAAATTTTAATATAATTAACTACCATGATCTGCTTAAAACAGCAACTTTCACTAGTTCTACAAATAGATGATTAAGCTAACTAAGTAAATTGAACAACGCAAATGTATTTTTATAATACAGTTACGTTATATAAAATACTATTGTGAGAAATAAAAGAAAATCTACTATAGCTAGCCAAGACAAGCTAAGTGGGTTATTAATAGCGAAAAATAAAAAAGCACTAGAAATTTAGATAAAAAATTCGCTTATAGGCGCAGCAAGTACTGCATTTAAGAGAAAATGCCAAAATACTCAAATCGAGTAAAGTCAACTGTCTAATTAACAATTACTCCCGCTAGAGTATTCATCATAGTCAATTAATTAAGAAAGACATTTAATTTTTAAGCGTCAAAGACAACGAAGATACCTTGTTAACAAGCTAGAGGAAATAATAATCACAGTTATACACGTATAATTTAGCATAAATAATCCTGAAGAAAAAAACGCAACTGCGTGTACATCTTATAGATTAAACCCGCGTAAGTAAAAAGCTACTTATATGAATTTCAACAATAACGTTTTAGTAATAATAAATCAGCTCCAACAATAACCCAGATAAATCCGGATGATTTTTACTAAAAATTAAGCAAAAGCAAAGCTTGCCTAGTAACTAAGATTTACAAAATCTAACAAAAATATAATTAATTGCATAATTGCCTATTTTAAAATAAATTTAATCATTATCCGCTGAATTTAACTTAATAATATTAAGTAACTAGGATCATATTTTTATTGATGAGTATAACTAATAAATAAAATATTCACTAATTATAATGTAAATTTATTCGATAAGACCAATTTTATACTATTGGCTTATATAGTTAATAAAAGTAATAATCTATTTGTATGTATTCTCATAATTTATATCAATTAAAGCATTGATTGATTCTATTTAATAGATAAATAATCGTTAAGTTATTGTTTTTTAATTAAATTGTATCAAAATAAAAACTATAGGTATTTCCTGTATGTTCGTTATTATAGCATAGCTTACTATTCATATTATCTTAGCTAAATTTAAAAAAATCCTCCCTGATCATTACCAATTTCCTCGAACTAATTTACTAAATCAGTATTCAAAAATTTAGTTATAGTGTGTAGTATAGTAATGTACAAATCGTAAATCGCTAATAAATAGATTTAGTGTTCATCTGGATATTTGACGCTAGTTAGGTAAAGTCCTCCAGCTGGAGCAGTTGGACCAGCTGCAGAACGCTGACGCGCAGCAAGCACATCAGATACTTTACAAGAGGTCCATTTCCCTATGCCTACCAATGCGAGCGTGCCAACGATGTTGCGCATTTGATGATGAAGAAATGATCGAGAACGAGCAATAATGGAAATTCGATTTTCGCTTTCACGAAAAATATCCAATTGATCCAGGGTCTTTTCAGCGGATCTCGATTGACATTGTCTAGAACGGAAACTAGTAAAGTCGTGATGTCCAACCAGGCGTTGGGCAGCTTCCTGCATTGCATCCAAGAAGAGCGGAGTCTTTACGTGCCAAGCTAAACCACGATAAAGTGCTGTCGGTGCTCGTCGATTTAAAATTTCATAGCGATAACAACGTTCGACAGCAGAAAAGCGTGCATGAAAACTTTCTTTTACTTCTTCAGCTTCCACCACCACAATAGGTTCAGGACTAATTAAAGCGTTAATAGCCTTCATAATTCTTTGAGCGTCAAATTTATGGTTAGCTAACTGAACATGAGCAACCTGACCAGTAGCGTGCACTCCCCTGTCAGTTCGCCCAGCTCCAGCTACTTCCACGCGTTCACCTGAAAAATTAAATACGGCATTCTCCAAAAAATTTTGAATTGTAGGGCCATATAACTGACGTTGCCAGCCAATGTAGGGCCGTCCATCATATTCAATTTTTAGCTTAAAACGCGGCACAAATCAACACTCCTAATCCAATATACTTCCAGGCTTAATCGGAAAACCACGCAAAAAAGCTTCTACGTTTACTATTTTCTTTCCTGGTCTCTGCACAACGCTCGGCAAAAATATTCCATCACCGCAAGAGATCTTCAGTTCTGAATCTAGGACAGTACCAGGAAAATTAGTAATTCGTCCAACATTAAGCGTATTTGCCTCAAACACCTTAATAGACACACCATTATATCTAAAAAAAGCTCCTGGCCAAGGATTAAAAGCACGAACTAATCGCTCAAGCACTATAGCTGACAAGTGGAAATTAAGTCGGGCATCTTCACGATTTAACTTTTTGGCGTACGTTACCCCTTTTTCTAGCTGGGGTATACTAATCAGCTCGCCGTGTGCTAAAGCTTCAACTGCTAAAACGATAAGTTCCCCACCAAGGAGGCTTAATTCAGTTTCCAAGCTCTGAAAGGTACTCTGCCTCGTGATAGGCACCGTACCACTAATAAGCACATTACCAGTATCCAGCCCTAAATTCATCTGCATAATAGTAACGCCAGTTTTCGTATCACCAGCCAAGATTGCACGCTGAATAGGAGCAGCCCCACGCCACCTAGGCAACAAAGAAGCATGAACGTTAATACTACCGAGCCTTGGCGCACTCAAGATTTCCTTCGGCAATATCAATCCGTAAGCTGCAACCACAAGAAGATCAAGGCCAAGAGAAAAAAAAATCTCCTGTTCAAGCGGATCGCGCAAACTACATGGTGTACGCACAGATATCCCTAGCTTAATCGCAGCATCTTCAATCGAAGTTAATTTTTTTTTTATGCAACCACCCCTAGAGCGAGAGGACGGTACATAAACGCAAACGATATCATGACCAACATCAACCAAGGAACGAAGAATCCGAACTGAAAAATCTGAACTCCCCATCATGGCTATTGTTAATGGGGGATAATTCATTGATATCATCACAATCAAGCAGTAGCTATGTTGGATTGTCTATTTTCGCGCGCGATTTTTTTTACTTTAATCATCTTTTTAAGAAAGATATTTCTTTTTAAGGTGGAAACATTGTCAACTAAAAGTATGCCATTAATATGGTCAATCTCATGCTGCAAGCAAATTGCTAGTAGTCCTTCGGCATTAATTTGTCGCTTATTACCATTACGATCAGTATAACTCACCCTTATAGCAGCCGAACGCTCTACATCCGTATAAAAGTCAGGCAACGATAAGCAGCCTTCCTCATAGACAATATTCTCGCATGATCTCCAAATTATCTCGGGATTTGCTAAGCACAGCGGAGCTTGTTGATCATCTTTTTTAGAAATATCTAGGACAATAACACGCTTGGTTACACCAACCTGCGGGGCAGCAAGACCGATGCCCGGTGCAGCATACATGGTTTCAAGCATGTCTTCCATCAGACTAATAATCTTCTTGTCCACAGATGCAACAGGAGTGCAATTAACCTTTAGAATAGGATCTGGTGCCCAGATTATTGACTGTTTTGCCATGTTAATATACCTGTCTGACAGTATGATCAAAATCAACCCATATAAACTTTAGTTACTATATCAAGAATATGATAACTACTGTCAGATACCGTGAAATTATAAATTTATTAAAGTTTATAAGGCATTTTAATAAGCTTAATAGCAATAGTTATCCAAAATTCATGGAATGCAAGTAAAATTAATATCGAATTTAATGCCAAACGTCAAGTAATTTGCTCATTGTAGTAAAATAAGACACAAGGATAAAATTATAAAAATATGAAGATTATTGGTATATTTTTTCAACTTAATTACGGCTAATCATAAAGTTTTATAATTTATTAAAAGTTATAAACACGTATCTACCTAAAATACTTGATTATTATCAAATTAACCTGTAAATTTGCAGAAATTTTATGCCTTGATCTATTTCCAATACTAATGTTTACTAATATTAGTAATAAGTAAATTTCTTAAAGATATCATCAGAGCAATAATCGTAAAAAAGAAGCTAACTGCATGACAATATCTAAACTGCGACCTAATATAAGCTAAAATATAGTTTTAGCAGTTAGTAACTCGGTATTTATTTTATGTAAAAAATTATACACTAATCTTACTGTACAAATTAAAAAACGTAGGTTTAACTTATTTGACAACATCACTTGATGTTGTCAAATAAGTTAGCCATAATTAACAATTATCTAACCAACAACAGAATTAATTGCATTCGATGGCCTGATGCTACTTGAGAAAACAATTTACTTTGCCCAAGGTTCTATATCAAAATGCATAAAAATAAAATTTTCTTATGAATCTTGTTTTAGGTTAAACTAACAGTGCATCTGTTATTTATAATTAACGTATATTATTGATAAATTTATTGAGTAAAGCAAAATAGCTTATTTTTCAATTAAAAAAAACTTTCCCGATTGTTACAGGCGAACAATATAGAGAAAATATTTCAAAAAAAATTTTTTTGTTATAAGTTGTTAAAAGATAATCTATTATCAGACATTATAAAAATTTTAATCTTAATCTAGAACTGCATTTACTACCTTTAGTAAAAGTTACTCATGCTAGTTATAGTTTATAAGACTTAATACAGTAAGATGTACATTACCTTAAATCACTAATAATCACTTTGGAGATCTGGTCTTTGCATTATAAAACAAACATACTACTGCAAATATCAAGATCTAAATACATAATATCAAGTCAATCATTAATTTTTGTCTAAACAATACAAGTAGATATAGGCAGCCTACAAGATTTCATTATCTTGTTAACATTATCATCTCATAGTATTATACAATATGAGCAATATAATGGTTAATCATAAAGCTTTTCCTAATAAAATTAAAGAATTTTAATTAGCATATAACCATGCAATAAAGAATAATAATGATATTTAGCATAGCATTAAATTAAATGTACTGTCATGGGGTGCTCTTAGTTAACTGCTGATAAATATTAAAATTTCATTAAAAATTAAATTTTAAACATAAAGCATGACAGAAATAAATATTATTTTACTAGTAACTGTTATTGCAGGTATCTTAATCGTAACTTACTTTATTCTAGGGCAGAATGCTCGTTCAAAAAAAGATGAACAACAGCAAACTTTAACAGAGCGTATATCGGCTAGCCAAGAGCAACTCTCAGGCCGCATAGCTCAAATTGCCGATAGTCAAATCACCTCCCAAGCGCGCATAGCAGAAGCCCTTCAGATCCAAGAACGCGAAATCTCAAATAAATTAGACAAACGACTAAATGATATGAACAGATGGATCAGCGAAGACATAGAAAAATCATCAAAATCAACCGAATCAACCATTGGTAATTTAAAGGAGCGGTTAGCTATAATTGATCGCGCTCAGAAAAATATTACAGATTTATCAAGTCAAGTAGATGAATTACAATCTATACTTTCAAACAAACAGGCTCGCGGTGCATTTGGAGAAATCCAACTTAAAGATCTAATCACTCAGACATTGCCACCAAGCGTTTATAGTTTTCAGGCTTCCTTAGGCAACAATTTTCGGGTTGATTGCCTGCTAAATCTACCAAATCCACCAGGCGTAATTGCTATCGACGCTAAATTTCCGTTAGAAGCATATTATTTGCTCCAAGCGTCCAAAAAGGATGATGAGCGCGCAGCTGCACGTCGGCGTTTAGCTCAAGAAGTTAGCGTACATTTACGAGCTATAGCTGAAAAATACATTTTACCCGGTAAAACTGCAGAATCAGCGCTGATGTTTTTGCCTTCTGAAGCTGTATATACGGAGCTGCACTCAAATCTACCAAACGTAGTGCAGGAAGCCTTTCGTCGTCGAGTATGGATCGTATCACCAACTACTTTGATGGCTACGCTCAACACAGTACGTGCAATACTGAAAGATGCTTCCATGCGAGAGCAAGCTAATGTAATACAAGATGAGGTTCACAAGCTATTAGATGACATAATACGACTAGACGAACGTGTATGCAAGCTTGATAGGCATTTTATGCAAACAATCGACGATATTCGCCAAATTAGAATTTCTACCGAAAAAGTTACAAAGCGCAGCGAGCGTATTCAAGAGCTGGAACTAGAGCAACCAAACGTTGCTGGAGATTCAGGTATGAACAAAACAACATTAGCTACTATTAAAGATTAATTTTCTTCTATTCATATTATTGAAAAATAAAATTTTCAGACTGAAAAAAATTTTATCATAATTAAGATACTTAGTAGTAAAATCCTTTATTGATTAACCGCGAGATCAAAATTAAAAACATTATATAAAACGATAATAATAGTCACTTAGTAGTATAATTATTTTGTTATTCTTATGATGTCGGGCTAATCTAATGTTAGAATTGCTGGATTAGTTTTTAAGCGAAATGATCTTCGTTCTCGAAAAAGAGAATTCTACCTAAGCTTATATTAAATAAATCATATACGCTCAACAATATATTCTTTTCGTGTTGATGCAAATGCTTCTTATATTGATGCGTAAATAGGATTACTAAAAACATACCCAATATATGCAAATTATTCTAAAGATCTATGATCTTTGTAACTATGAAGAGCAATTACTTATGTAATTAAAGATTATTTTAAATAATTAATATTAATTAATAGCACTTTTTTTTATCACATGCCCAAGAGCGCGGATTTGATCAAGTTCGCGTTGAGTGTCAACGCTAAGAGGAACTGTTTCCACTCGAGCAACTTCTATACGCATTCCCGCTTCAATAGCTCGAAGCTGTTCTAAGCGCTCGCTAAGTTCCAATGGTGACTGCGGTAAGGTAACGAATCTCTCAAGCGAAGCTCGACGATAGCTATAAAGGCCTATATGATGAAATACTTCACTATCACCCCAAGGAATTGGGTACTTAGAAAAGTATAACGCCCTACCGAACAATCCATTAGCCTCCCATGAGGTTACTACTTTGTTAACACCACTAGTTGGGTCGAAATGATCCGGATCTGTAATTGCACTGGCTGCTGTTCCCCAGTCAGCGTTCGATATTCGAACTAAAGCTCTAATAGTCGCATGCACAATTTTACTTTCAAAAATAGGCATATCGCCCTGGATATTAATGATCACATCATAAATACCATCCGGATCAATTTTGCCTAAAGCTTGATGAATTCGATCGGTTCCTGAAGGTAAGCTAGGATCAGTCATTACAACGCGTCCACCAGCCTGCACTATCACGTCCTCGATTGCTTGATCTCCAGCAGCAACTACTACAGGGCCGATATCAGCCTCCTGAGCGTTGCGCAATACCTGGAGAATCATCGGCATTCCGTTAATATCGGCAAGTACTTTCTGCGGTAGGCGCGACGAGTTTAACCGAGCAGGAATAAGCAAGATTGGATTCATCTAAGAGCAAATGCTTTACTATTTCGGGCCACAAAATAATCTTAGATTCATATTATATAAATATTCCATGCAATATTTAAGCAAAAAAAACATAACGTAGAAAATTATCGATTAAAATGTACCAATTTACAAATATCTTCAATCATCTAAGATGCGTGATGCAATTTTTATCTACAATAGCCGTATAATAACAAAAAATTTCTATGAAGTTAATCTGTTTAATAAATAAAGTGAAAGATGACAACAAAGCTTAAACGCTGCAATACCTTTGCTAGAAATCAACTAAACATATTAAGATGATATGTTAGATAAATTAGCCTGCTGATAATTATGTTAAGCTAAAAATATTAATCGCATACAATTTTATCTAGAAAAATTAAACAAAAGTAAGGATTTATTTAAAGGATAAAATTGTTATTAACATTTCTATATTATCTTTTAGTATAATTGCTTCTTAAATAACTAATTAATATTTAAATATTACAGAAATGCTAAGCCGAAGAATGGGGAAAAATAAACAAATAAATATTTTTGGTCTCGTAGATTCAACAATTGGCTGCTAATATATTTAAATATGATTTAGTTGGATGCAAGTATCATTAGGACATAGGCCTAATAATTACTCATTACACAATACTGTAAAAAATTTTACAAATATTTTTTAGCTTTTAGAGTTTATTACTATGAAAACGATTTTTTTTGAATATACAGCAGAGCATATGATCCTATGGGCGAATCTATCGAGTCTCCCCAATAATAAGCAGCTGCATATCACGGACAGAAAATATCTAGTCTTCTATTAGTATAAGATATGTTTTGCTCACTCTTTAGACAATTTGCTCAGAGATAAAGAGATTTATAAATAAAAAATTAAAAAGCTTTTAGAAAAAATCTTAAATTTTTAAGAATTTAGCACTTGTGGTAAATTTTATGCTTAAAGCAGCAATGGATTTTGCAATCGAATTAGCAAACGCGGCTCGTCCTATCATTATACAATATTTCCGTACCCCAAATATTGTTGACATAAAATACGATAATACCCCAGTGACCATAGCTGACCGTAGGATCGAAAAGATCATGAGAGCAATGATTGAAGATAAGTTTCCTGATCACGGTATCGCTAGCGAGGAATTTGCTCCAAAGAATCTGGATGCTGAATATGTGTGGTCGCTTGACCCAATTGACGGAACAAAAGCATTTATTGCAGGTCGTCCAAGCTTTGGCACTATGATAGGATTGCTACATATGGGCAACCCAATACTGGGGTTAATTGACTGCCCGATTTTAAACGAGCGATGGATTGGTGGCCCCGAAGTTACCACCACAATAAATGGGAATAAATTAATGTCCTTGGTTCACAAAACACTTGATCAGGCTATTTTAACTGTTACTTCACCAGATATGTTTAATTGCTTAGATGCTGAAATATTTAACGCATTGAAATCAAAATGCAAGCTTACATTGTTTAGCGGAGATTGCCACAATTTTTGTTTGTTAGCATTTGGTACTATTGATCTAGTTGTAGAATCAAACCTCAAAGATTACGACTATCTTGCCCCATCCGCTATAATTACTGGCGCTGGCGGTTTGCTAACAGATTGGAGTGGTCTTCCGGTAAAACTCGGATCTACTACACACATCGTAGCTGCTCGTAATCATTCTTTGCACTCTGCTGCAGTTAAGATCCTTTCAACAAAGGAGATAAAAAGTAAGGCTTTTAGCTCTTATCAACAGAGTTGAAGATATATTGAGTTATTTCAGACCTTTAATTTTTTTTATTACTGCATTATTTTTTTTAACTCAATTTTTTTAAGTAAGATAAAATTATGCTTTAATCAAATCTAAATAATGTCCAATTTTATAATTGCCAACTTCCGCCAACACCAAAGGTCAAAAATTAAACTACTTTTAAAATAATACAATCTCTCTCAGAGGTTATATTTATGCTCTATTGATTAACAATAAAAATTACTTTTATATCACAAAAGATTTGTTGAATAAATATACGATACGTCAATCAACTGCATATCTAAGAACAAATTTCAAATTAATTAATTGGGTTATACAACTTGATCGCATGCTAGTATGAACAACAACAACTAATAAACAATCATTATATAAATCATTAGCTATTAAGCGGGCTATGCAAAAAGCATCAATGTTGCAGAAATTCTCCCAAAGAAATAATACATGAATTCAATCGTTGATCATGAATTGGAATAATATAGCATCTACAAGATATCCAATTTGGAGTACAAAAATAAAATTATTAATTAAATATTTTTACTAATAAAAGATCAAACTATATTTATTTGCTATGCGCTTTTAGCTGGCTAATAGCTTCATCCTGAGAACGGGCAATATTAACAGTTACATTAACTGTTACTTCCGGGTGTAAAATAATACGCACTAGCTCTACCCCAAGTCCTTTCAAAGCTTTATCCAATTTGACCTGGTGGCGATGTATTTTGATACCAGCCTCAGTAATTGCATCAGATATATCACGAGCTGATACTGAGCCGTAAAGATTTCCAGTATCACTAGCTGCACGAACTAAAGTAACAGCCATATTTTTTAGGATTATTAAAGTTTCTTCTGCCTTAGCTTTACGCTCACGATTATCAGCCTCAAGCTGAGCACGACGTTCCTCAAAAAGCTTTACATTGCAATGATCAGCACGTAAAGCTTTTTTTTGCGGTATTAGGTAGTTACGTGCATATCCACTTTTAACTGACACTAAATCGCCCATTTGACCGAGGCTATCAATTTTTTCCAGCAAAATAACTTCCATAATCTTATTCCTTAATCTTGATTGCTCTTACGCACCTCCGTTGATTTTCTTACATTAGGTCTATAGCCTTGTGAAGCAAACAGCTCACCAATTACTCCTCCGTGACAATTCATTCCTGAGTAGGAGACCTAGTATGACGACGAAAATCAAAAATCACATCCAGAGCCCCTATCAACACAATAATTGCTGCCGTCACCCAATTAAAAATTAGTAGCAAAGTATAGGCCCCGCTAAGCCAAAATCTACCATTAGTGCTACATCGTGCAAAAGCGTGTACAACACCAAGCCCAGTAAATAAAAAAATCATTAATACAACTAGAACCATATTTTTAGCAGCAAAACCAACGCCATGAGGTAAGTAAGCCAAAGTTAACACCGCTAAAAATATAAAAATAATCCAGCGTGGAATCCGCAAATCAGCGATGTCTGGTGTAGAAAAAATTGCTTTTCCAAATTGGCGTAAAGCAAACTGCGCCAAAACAGCACTAACTGTTGTTGCCATCACCCAGCCAGCAGCGCTGAAAGCCGGAAATAAACCAGCTAATGCAGACAGTATGTCGTGTAGCTCATTTGCGGTAATTGGTAATTGTCCATCTTTATTCGCATAAAGCAAAATTTTCTCGTATATTCGCTGCAATTCATTGGCGATTACTCCCTGCATGCCATTAGGACTACCTGATAAATACACACCAGCTAAAGCTATCATCCCGCAAGCATAAGCAATCAACGTAAACAGTAAAACCATTGGATGACTACCGCTTCGTTCTATCTGCCAAATCATTAAAGCAGTTGGAATACCAGTTAGTATCGCATGATAAACTGCGGGTTCTATGCCTAACGAAAATACTAATGAAAAAAAAGCAGAAGCAGCTGTCGTTACGCCCAGAAATGCACCGTATGCTAGTCCTATCAAAAAAATCGGCAAAGAGGTTAGAGATAACTGAAGAACAGCAAATAAAGGTGAAGGATGAACAGCAACAGCCATCAGAGCACTAGCTGTCGCCGCCATTCCAACTTTTAGCCAATCATAATTCATCAATGACTGCCGTCGTGTCAGAACGTTCCAGAATGCTATTAGATACCAATCTAATACTCTAAGTTATTACGAACGGCAAAAGCGCTATGTTACGAGCACGTTTAATAGCACAAGCTAACTCACGCTGCTTTTTGGCCGATATAGCGGTAATTCTGCTTGGTACAATCTTACCTCGCTCGGAAATAAAACGAGAGAGCAGCTTAACGTCCTTGTAGTCAATATCTGGTGCGTTAGTTCCAGATAATGGACAAGACTTCCTACGCCGCACGAAAGGCCGACGCACAGCTGCACGAACAATCTGTAATTTGCTCATTATGTATCTCTTTTGCTAAAATATTCACGTTCACGTCGCTCTCCGCGGCCACGATCACGATTAGATTTAATACACATCATAATAGAAGGGCCTTCCTCAAAGCGTTTAATCTTGATAGTTATATAACGAAGCACGTCTTCATTCAAGCGCATTAAACGTTCCATCTCAGTTACTGCCTCGAAAGGTGCATCTAAATTAAAGAGTACATAATGGCCCTTCCGATTTTTATTCACTTTGTAGGCGAGCGTGCGTAAACCCCAATACTCACGCTTATTGACTTTTCCGCCCAAAGCAGTCACCACGTCAGCAAACTGATTTGTCAGATGTTCCACTTGGGCGGATGAAACATCCTGACGTGCGATAAAAACGCTTTCATAATATCCCATCCTTAACTCCTTAAGTGGATATCACAACCGAAGCCATCACCCGCCCCTTAGGAAAGGGCTAATTGATGCAACATAATTTAAACTAAATACGGCGGCCAATAGCTATAAGCTCTATTAGGATTCCAAACTGCCGATAATAGCCATTACAATACGTAAAATTCCACCACAAGCAAGGGTTTTTTTAAAAATTATGAAGAAGGCTATTAGAGAAAAGCACAACTGCACGTAACAATAGTATCTCAATTACCCTTAAGTAATGCTTGAATTTAGATATTCATCATCGATTAATTAAAAATTAATAGATGAGAATTGTGCATGCGAGTAATCAATCAACAAACATTTTAAAGATTATCATGACATAAATATTTTATTCTGTGCAATAACTATTCGAATAACTAATATTTATTATAAAAATAACCCGCGTAATTATTTAGCTAGTAACTATATTTTACATAAAACTTTATATTTAGCTACATTAAAAAATTAACTATCTGTTGATAAATAAAATTCTTTTAGTCTAGAGCTAATTTTTTTAATTAATCTAATAAACTTCGTCTAAAAATAGTGCAAACATACTATAAGATTCTACATGTACGTTTACAATATACTTTATATTACCTACTAATTAAATATTACCTACTAATTAACCAGCACTGTTATGTAAAATAAAAATTATGCTATGTTTAAACAGCTTAATAGGCAAATATTCGCTTATTAAAAATCAATTAAAAATTTGAGTATAAAACTAAATTAACTAAAATCTTGAATGAAATAGCCATCCTACTCTGCTTAATCAGAGCAATTTATATCCTTAATATAACCCAAATTGCTTATAGCGCACCAATTGTTTTTTACAAAAGCTTTTGTGTATCTTAACACATTTAACGGTAACGCGATATCAATAAGATTGATAATGTATTACAAGCTATTAACAGTTAAGTACAATAGATTATTACTTATGCAGCAAAATTTACCTGTGCATAATATAAAGAATTACCGACAGCACACAACTATTTTGGTGCCGACAGCAGGACTTGAACCCGCGACCCTCTGATTACAAATCAGATGCTCTTCCAGCTGAGCTATGTCGGCGCACGAAGTAGCATTTGTTAGATAGATTAAGGGATATTATTAGATTTGACACAACATTAAAGAAAATACGTGTCTAACACAAATATCCGTTAAAGAAATTTACATGCAAAATGCAGTAGCGTCTCTGAATTCATGTTGGTCAAAGCAATTTACTTTATTTTAAATAATTTAAAAAAATTATATTCGCCGCCCCTTAATTAAGGAATATCACAAGAAAATACTTAAATACTTCTCTACCCAGAGTACCGGTGATGAATATTATCATTTTCACTACATATGTGTATGATTTTTACTTACAAAAATACATGACTATACTTATTTAATCTATCCCATGCTCTTGCATTCTTTTATTCGCCGTTACCCAAAAAAACGGCAATTTCCACTAAATAAACAATTCGGGCTGTAGAATAGGAGCGAATTTTATTCCAATTTTATAACATAAAAAACGCTATTAGCATCTAAGAGTTGCTTTATAGGCTATTTAATCAAATATTGGCTTAAAATAGTACACTACACCATATTAACAAACGGTCCGTATCTAAAAATAGATAGCATCTGAGACTTGATATATTAAAGTAGAAAAAACATTAAGCGTGCGCTTAATGTTTTTTCTTGCGTTTTTCTGTATTCTTCATGGTGCAAATGCTGTATAGGAGGTTATTATAATTTTTTATAATACTTCTAGATACTAATACATTGACTATAATTAAAGAGGAGAAAATTTTGTCAAGTTATAGTGGATATGCTGCTTAGCTCAACAAGTGGTTTTCCATAACTAGCAATAAGATGAGCTTATCTTCGTTAATAAGCAAATAGATTATAGTCTATTGTAGAGATTTAAACAGAGTAAATGTCATCTAGCTATCGTGTAAAACAGCGAAAAATTCTATTCGACAACAAAATTTACTTTGTTATCGTAAATAAAAAAACCGCATGATGAGAAGCTAAGCAAATTATAATAATTACTGCTTTATAAAATATATCCTTCCTATCATTATAGTGCTTGAAAGGTCTCGATAAAACTCATCTGCGAATTGTTAGCTTTTGGGTTATTTGATTCATTGCTTATAACCAGTAAAATTTATTAAACACTTATTGTATTTCAAATAATTATTTGATAATTACACCCTAACTTTATCATAAGCAAGATGAAGTTTATTATATCAATATTATTGATAAGCGACCCTACTAAAAACGTTAAATAATCATTACTAATCGACTAAATTGTATAAATTACAATAAAAATTTTCTTTTTATTGACCTAGTATCCTCAATATTTTCTGTTTTCATAAAATTTAATCTGCTTCAATAAGCAAGCAAAAGCTGCAGAAACTCTAGTATCTTAAACTTTTGTTGCTCAAATATTTTTTGATGTAATTCCAAGTACTAATAAATTGCAAAATACATTATGCTAAATCAGTTAAAAATTTATAATTATCAAATTAATGTAAAGGTACAAAAATTATAAACTAAGAGTAATTTAAGGATAGTATATTACCTTGACCTAAAATAAAATCAAATAAATAGCTGGAATCAAATCAACAAACAGATATTTGATATCTTAATACTATGGCATAGTATTTGCTTCCATACGTCTGAAATATTAGACGCTCTAACATATTAAAAATCTATAAAATACGATGTTTAGTTATAATAAAATGCACTAATTTCACCTTTCTAATAATAAAGATTAGGTTAACTTTGCACTGTAATACATTAATCAAATGTCGTTTGAGGGAAAATAATGAAAAAATATTAAAATATTTACTAAATACAATAATTAGCAAAAAACTTTTTATCGGTAGAATTGAAAAATAAAGTGAAATTGTCGGTAATAACAATCATTTACACAAATGTTATTTAATTCCAGGTATCATTAAAAAACTAAAAATTTTCATTCAAAATCCAAAGCATATCTAAAAGAATTTGATGCATTTAGCTCAACTGCCTAGACAAAAATAAAAAATTAGCTTTGCGTAATCTTTTACAAAGATTAGCTTGATAATTTTCACAACTAATGAAAATCAAAAGATTTGATATTATCATATCGCTCTACTATACAACCTAGTACTACTAAAGTATACAATCTAGACCAGTAAAGAAAAAACTATTGTTTTGTGTTGAAAAAATCTCTCATCTTTGCTTAAGAAGCAAGCGCCGTAACGAAGGAAACAATTTAAAGAGTTTTTCTTCGAAAGAAGAGTTTAATAGAGTGTCATATGTAAGCGTTAATGCGTAATTATCCTAAGTTAAGCAGCATGAATTGGATAATTTTTGTTATAATAAGCGCTAATTTGTACTATAATTTAAATATTATTTTCCTAAAAGCGCAATTAAAGGAGATAGCCTTTTAATCTTTTTATAAATTTAACGAATAATTAGTACTCTACTTTACTTAATTTAAGATATCTTTAAATTAATTTCTATATTTTTAATTGATTGTCTGTTAAACACCTGTAAAGTAAGTCTTACTTTAATTTTTACATCAAGTTGATAAAGTAGTTGTCTTTGGAGTTTTTAAAATCTTAAAAATACTAGATATAATTAAAAATTTGTCTGACACAGATTAACTATAGTATCATTTTATATAAGCTATTGATTCTTATAATAACAACCTAACACTATTTTTCGCTAATCTATGAGCGTTCAGTCGAACTATCTATAAATTTACCGAATCGCTTATTAATTAATTGCACACTGGCAAATAACTTAAATAAAACAATTAAGTTAAGTATTTTAATTGTTTTCAAAATGCAAAACAGCAATGCATTTATTCTCCACTAAAATAAAAAATTTAGCTATAAACTTAAAACAAATAGCGACAATTTGACAGAAGAATTTCATAGCTCAACATAAACTTCTGCACACTTTAATACGGTGGATAGAATCTTTTTAGAAAGTGCTAAGAGAATAATAATTCTTAGCTCATAATACTTTAACTCGATTCAAATAATTTTTAGCTAGAGGTAATGCTGATCTTTTTAATGTCCTTAAGTATCATTTTATACAATATTAAAATATACTAATCCTTTAGCCTGGATATTGATGAAATAAACAAAAACACATGATTGTTACTCATATCTAAAGTAATGGATAGCATCAGTTAATGGTTATTAGGGAAGTAACATTAATTATTCTATTATGCTATGATTAATTATAGCACTTCATTTCAAAATTCAATAATTACAAGGATATTATTAATCAGATTAACTCCCAGTTAAATATTTTTACGGGTCGACAAATAAAACCCACGTGCAAATGATACTAAGCAATATTAGGATTATATACAGCAACTTCGCATGGCATTTAAATTTTCAATTAGATCACAACTAGCAAAATAATTTTCAAGCTTAAATTACTAATAGTCATCAATATTCAGCGTTTTGAATCATTTAGTTTGTCTATTAAGAGTTTAATTAAAATGGTGGGCCCGACAGGATTCGAACCTGTGACAACACCGTTATGAGCGGCGCGTTCTGACCACTGAACTACGGGCCCTTCTTCAGTTGTGCTAAAAACCTCAGTTTTATAACTATCGTTAATCTTTCGTATTTTATCTACATTCCCACATGTACTTATTTTACAACTTTTGTTCAATCAGCAAGATTGATAATCATAATAACAAATCACCTCAATTGGAATTTTTTGTAAATAAAATTTTTTTAATAAATGCTTTATCATAAATCCTTAAAAGATAATGGCCTTAAGTAGATTTTACATTTAAAATATAAACCTACCATTGTACATGCTCCCTTAATACCATTAATGACTTAATCTTCTTTAGATAATGACTTAATCTTCTTTAGAAGGATTCTATTTTCAGCGCAAAATATTCAATTAATCAATATCTACGTTACAATTGGTAAATTTTTAAGATCATTTTAATTAATAAGATCATTTTAATTAATAAAATATTCTAAGATATACAGCATTAAATTATTTTGAATTTTTCTGATTAAAATTGTTCGACAACACGCAATTATTTTTAATAATAAATTATTGGAACTTTTTTATAGATAAGCTATGAGACAATATACGACGTAAAGATTAACTATTAAATAATCTATAACTACTATATAAATAATCTATAACTAACGAATGCTTAAAAATATTAAGTAATAAACTTGTTGAGATAATAGATTTATGATTATAAATCAGTTAGTTGTCGACTTATAAAAAATAAAGGTTTTATCTACTGCTTATAAAATTAAGGTGCGGAAACTATTTTATTTTTTAAGGTACGGAAACTATTTTATTTTTAGTTCAAGAAACATAATAAGTGTAGCAATCAGCTAATAAGTTAAGCTTGTAATGAGTTGTGTTCACTCCATTCACTAGCTTTACACATAATGATTTACTAATAATTTTTACTGAATAATTATTATTTCGGAATTTAGGAAAGTTGTCTAATGTCCTCCCGAATTTTGTTTTTTATCATCAGTTTACTCGCCATGACAATAATAGGAACTGTTACAGCAGGATATCATATTTGGCAAGCAAGAGATGGGCAGATCAATATAGGTGGGAGCCTAAGATTAATTGATCATACCGGGAAACAAGTATCTGAAAATACCTATAAAGGCACTTGGCAGATAGTATTGTTTGGCTATACTTTCTGTCCTGATATTTGTCCCACTAATCTGATGGTAATTACAAAGGCGCTCAACAAACTTGGTCCATTGGCTGATAAAGTAACACCAATTTTTATTACAATCGACCCACAACGCGATACTGTTAAGCAATTGGCTAGTTATCACGAGTATTTTCACCCTAGATTTGCGATGCTAACCGGCACACCGCAACAAATTGCTAAAGTGGCCAAGGATTTCCGAGTATACTATAATAAAACCGAAAATGAAGCTGGTTCAGAATATTTGATAGATCACTCGTCTATCACTTATTTGCTTGATCCAAAAGGCAATTATGTAACCTATTTTAGTCACGGAACTAATCCTGATATTATGACGGAAACTTTAAGAAAATATATCCATTAATGACCGAGTTTATTATTAATGGCCTAGTTTATTATAATTTTAGGAATAATGGCCTAGTTTATTATAATTTTAGGAGATTTTGAGATGATTTTTTTTGGATTGAGTTATACAATGAACTCTTTCTACAATAATAGATAAGCTTGTACAATTATTATTGTAATAAATATATTGATGGTTGAATAATAAACGTACTTACTTATGAGTTTAGTTAAGTGCAGCTAATTTTTGTAAACAATTAAGTCTAAATTTTAAATGCTATGCTTCGATCTCTGAGTCTCTTTCCGGGCAAAGGAACTATCTAAAAAAACTTTTATCAAAGTTGCTTGCTGTCGAAGACACAAAGAATACTTTTGATATTTTTCAACGAAATGCAAAAATTTATGTTGAGATTAAAAATAACAGAGTGAAAATTGACTATTGGCCATAATGTTTTGTGGGAAGCATCTTAAGCAATTTCCCTTAAAATATTTAATTTGCTCCGACTTAAATTAGATGAGTAAATAGTTTAATCTTTTTTCCGAATGGACTTAATTTACTAACCTATGAATAAAAAATTTTTGCTCAGTGCAAGTGATATTCCTCAAGATAATTGGATTGATCGATGGCTACCGCGGTCCTGGCGAGCTTATGCAAAACTAGCCCGAATTGATCGACCTATCGGTACCTGGCTACTTTACTTGCCTTGCTTATGGGGTATAGCTTTAGCTTGGCAGGAAATGGGGAGACCTCTTTCGGCTACACCTTTGTTAGATATATTACAAATCTTATTACTATTTGGAATTGGCGCATTTGTAATGCGAGGTGCTGGTTGCACGTTGAACGATCTTTGGGATCGTAAAATCGACTCACAAGTCGCACGTACCGCAAATCGACCGTTAGCTAGCGGCGAGTTGATGACTTTTGGAGCTATAGTCTTTCTGATTGCTCAACTCTCTGTTGGCCTTGTTATTTTATTACAACTTAATCCAACTTCCTGTGTATTAGGGTTGTTAGTATTGTTATTAGTCATTTTTTATCCAGCAGCTAAACGAGTAACTTATTGGCCACAAGCGGTACTTGGCTTAACATTTAACTCAGGAGTTTTACTTGGTTTTTTGGCAGTGAAAGAAGCTATTTCACCAGCCGCTTTATTAGCTTATGCAGCTGGATTCTTCTGGACACTAGGTTATGACACAATTTACGCTTATCAAGATAAGACAGATGATCTCATAGTTGGTGTGCGCTCTTTGGCACTATTTTTGGGGGATATAACCAAACCAGCGCTCGCTATGTTTTATGTTCTTACAGTAATCCTGCTTATTGCTAGTGTTTGGCAAGCTGGTTTAGGAGCAATAGCCTATATTGGAATCCTTTTATCTGCTGTTAATTTTTCATGTCAATTATGGAATATAGATCTGGACAATCCTCGTATATGTTTGAAGACCTTTTTATCAAACAGAAATGCGGGTATTATAATAGCCTTGGCTATTGTATTAGGCTAAATGCTAACGATCGTAAATTAACCAAAGACAGTAGTATTAATTAATTTAATTATCCTAAATATCTTATATTATAAGTAATGCATAATTTTTTCAGTCTAAATTATGCATGTATCATCTAACAATTATTTTAATTATAGAAACCTAAAAAGCAAAATTGTATGATACAGCTTCTTTTATTGCTAAAAGATTATAAATTACTATCGCATAATTGTATGCAGCAATTTTAAAATATACGGCTGATAAAACATATTCGGACAGTTATTTAGCATTTCTCCTACAATGCTAGGAATAAACACAGTATAAATCCTCTAGATAATAGCAATGACAATTCCTTTTAGGGAAGCCTATGAGTTTTTATCTATTAAGATAATTGCACTGCACTGTGAGGCTATTTTGGAAAATAAGCTTCAAATCGTAAGAGTAACAATATTAGCCATAGTTACTCATAAAGTAACTTAATCATTAAGTGTTTGCTTACCGTAAATTTTTAATTGATAAACGATTATAGAGAACAAGCTAATTTATTTATATAGAAATATCCTTCTACTCTAAAAGGCTAGTAAGCTTGAAAATAATAGAGTGTTTTCACTCTATTTAAGAAAATATACAACATGACAATTACATCTCGAATAGTAGTATCCGCCTTAGGCAATAAATTAGTCAAATATTTTGATAAATTAGAATAAATTTAAAATTATAATAATGCTAACTAAGTTAACAGTAATTAATAAAAACATTTTATCACGATGGCATTATTCTACTATCATTCAATGAATTCTTAGCAAATTTCTAACTTAATGACTGAAAATATATATTTTGTAACATTAGTAAATTAATGGATCTAATCAATCTGACAGCAATTCATTAAACATCTTGATTGTTATTAAAACTTACTAAAGCACAATTGTTAACTAACGCTAAATAAATCACTATAGCAGTAAGGTACAAGCACACACCCACCAACTTGGTGCATAAAATGCTAGCAATTTTGCAGCAGCCTTGGCACTGCCTTGATTTTCGAAGTAGCCTACTACAATAGATCCACTCCCAGACATTCGAGCGACACGGCAACCGCTGCAATTTTGCAGCGCTAGCATCGCTTCCTTAACAGCAGGGAGCAAATAACAAGATATACATTCTAGGTCATTACGTAATCCTGCAATAGCGCTTAAAGGATCAGTAGCTAAACAGTTAATAGCTGTTGCTGGTATATTGCCGCAATTATCCAATTTTCTTAATCTAAAAACAGATGCAGTAGAAAGGCTTGCTCCGGGCCAAACCATGACCACTGGCAATGGTTTAGCTAAAGTAATGGTGGTTAGCTGTTCGCCAACACCTTCTACCCGACTGGGACAACCAGATAGGCAAACTGGTACATCGCTTCCAAGCGTTAGTGCTTTACTATACAAAATATCGTTTTCTATATTAAGATCATCAAGTATTAAATGCATAACAGTAGCGGCATTGCTTGACCCGCTACCTATCCCAGCGCCTGAAGGTAAGAATTTCTCTAAGATCAAAGATCCAGATAGTAAAGACTGATTAAGCCTTCCTGAAAGTGACAAAGCCCGCCATACTAGATTAGAAGTGTTTCTTGGTATTGGTTTAGACCGATTAAAACAATCTTTTACTTCAAATGAACAGGCAGAACCACCTGGTTGCCAGGTCACTAAGTCACCAAAATCAGCAAATGCTACAAGTGTGTCAATAAAATGATAACCGTCCGATCTTCTGCCAGTCAGGTGTAAGGCAAGGTTAACTTTTGCTGGCGAAAGACGAATGCGAGGCTGAGTATCAAACTTAGAAAAGCACTCCATTGTTAAAACTGTTGTTCTTGACTAATTGTAATAAGCAATAAAAATGCCAGTTTATATTAGAATAATAAAAAAATTAATAACTTCAGCAAAAAATCACACAACTAGCTTTAAAAACTCAGCCCGATAGTAGCTTTTTACTAGATTAGTAATACAGCAAGCATCATAGCATAGATTCAAGCAATTTGGCGGCCAATAACGCTCAAATACACTGTCATTTTGATAAAATTTTATATTTTAAATTTAAATCAATCGTAAATACAATACAAAAAGTGCCAATTAGCTTGATTAATAAGAAAGTAAAACTTTTAGTAAAAATACAGTAAAACAATATTGATCCGGAAATTTAATGAAAAAGTTTGATTAAATTAATTATTTAACACAAAATATCATAGCTTGTAAAAAGCTATTAAAATATTTTTCCAGTAAAAAATTTCTATATTAAAGGATAGCATCCATAATTTGCATTATAGAAAAGATTTTGAATGGACTAGCATATGATCGACAAATACTCCCTCATGTTTAATTATGACCATTTCAGTTAAAGTCCAAAAGTTTATAAACAAACTACAGAATGTCCAGCTTATTACTAGTATATTTGATCTAGTTGCACAATAACAGCAATTGCTATCCATTTATACGCAAAAATAACTAAAACGAATTAATTTTTAATACAATCAGAACAACATTTTTGTGTATTCGTAAAATAGTGTTTGATGAAATTTTATTTACGTTCTAACTCTTAAACAGTATTGTAAAATAAATTTTCCGTTAAAAAATTTTTAATAAAAATTTAAATAAAGGGATATTTCTAATATACAATCAGTATCCTTAACTATATGAAAAACGAATCGCTGTTTATTTAATCAATTTTCCTAATTTGAATATCAGCATTACAATAAAAATTAAAATTTATTAGCAATAGCATCTAAACGACAGCGTAATGTAAGCAGATCATTCCATGCACTAGCTTTTTGTCCTGGAGTGCGTAAAAGATAAGCAGGATGGTAAGTTGCTAAGGCCGGAATAGTTTCCTGATGATTTGGTGAGGTCCAATTCATAAAATTACCGCGTAAGCTAGCAATACCATCCTGCATTCTCATCAATGCTCTAGCTGACGTCCCTCCAGCTAACATCAAGATTCTTGGTGCTGCCAATTCGATATGCCTCTCTACGAATGGAATACAAATGCTAATTTCAGCAGATGTAGGCGGCCGATTCCCAGGTGGACGCCAAGGAATAATGTTAGTTATATAAACTGATTTAGAACGCGAAAGGCCGATGCTAGCTAGCATACAATCAAGCAAACGGCCACTAACTCCGACAAAAGGCTTACCTTGGCGGTCCTCATCTGCGCCTGGCGCCTCACCAACAATCATAACCTCTGCGCCAGGGATACCGTCTGCAAAAACAGTAGTGTTGGCCGTAATCTTTAGACTACAGTAATCAAATCTCTCTACAGCAACGTTTAATGCATCCAAAGATCCTGCGCGATTCGCAGCAGTACGAGCAGCCTGAACTGCCTCCTTAAGATCAAAATGTATGTTACCTGATCTATCAACAGATCGTAAAAAATCTCTAGATAAACTACAGCTCGGCGCCGCGTACTTTTTTTTTGATCTTTGTGTTGAATTTGGCGCTGTGCTTGTTCGATTTACTGGTCTGTCAAGTATTATCTCATCTACCCCAGCCTCCTCATACCAAGCGAGAAGAGTTTTAATTACCACATCAATGTCAGTATCAGTTATTCTCATTTTTATGTTAGGTATTCTGCCAAGCATATTCACCTAAAAATACACGACCAGCTTTAATTATAGACTAAAAGATTATTTATTACCAACTAATAACAAAAATGCATAATACAATTTAATTTTAAGCGAGAATGAATAATGAATCGAGAATCGATCGAATACGATGTAGTTATTGTCGGAGGCGGTCCATCAGGCTTAGCAGCAGCGATCAGAATAAGACAGCAGTGTGTTGAAAATGGTGTGCAACTATCTGTTATTGTTTTGGAAAAAGGTGTTGAAATCGGCGCCCATATTTTATCCGGAGCTGTTATTGAGCCTCGCGCCCTAAACGAATTAATTCCTAATTGTCAAAAAAAAGGAGCTCCACTAAATACACCAGCTACCGAGGATCATCTACTTTTCTTAACTAAAAACTCCTCAATACAATTACCTACCCCGCCAAATATGAATAACCATGGTAATTATATTGTAAGCCTAGCGAACTTAGTGCGTTGGCTTGGCAAGCAAGCTGAAAAATTAGATATTGAAATATGTCAGGGCTTTGCCGCTTCTGAGGTACTTTACCACGAGGACGGTAGTGTAAAAGGTGTCGCTACCCGAGACCTTGGAATTAGCAAAACTGGCAAAAAAACTACTAGATATCAGCCAGGCATAGAGCTGCACGCTAAAATTACGCTATTTGCAGAAGGCTGCCGCGGTTCGCTCAGTCAGGAGTTAATGGAGCGCTTTAATTTACGTAAGAACTGCGATCCACAAACTTACGGTATAGGCATAAAAGAAATGTGGGAAATTGAACCGAAAAAGCATAAAGCAGGTAAGATTATTCACACACTCGGATGGCCAATGAAGAGGAATACCTATGGCGGGTCATTCCTGTATCACTTGGAAGACAATCAAGTAACGGTAGGCTTTATTATGGGCTTAGACTATAATAATCCCTTTTTCTCGCCGTTTGATGAGTTTCAACGAGTTAAGCAGCACCCATCCATTCGAGCAATTTTTGAGGGAGGTCATCGCATCGGCTACGGTGCACGTACATTAAACGAAGGCGGTTGGCAATCAATTCCGCAACTAACATTTCCTGGAGGCGCCCTTATTGGTTGCGCAGCCGGGTTTTTGAACGTACCTAAGATCAAGGGTAGTCATAACGCTATAAAATCTGGTATGATTGCTGCTGAAGCCATATTCGAGGCTTTAAGCGGTAACAAAGTATCGCACAGGATTGTGCTATCAGAATATGTGAGTAGGCTCAAGAAGAGTTGGGTATACGACGAGCTTTATAAAGCACGCAATATACGTCCAGCTTTTCGTGCTGGACTTTTACCTGGAATAGCTTATTCTGCTATTGACACTTATATATTTCGCGGCAAGGCTCCTTGGACTTTCCACCATGTCTGTGACCACACGAGAATGATGCCAGCTTCACAAGCGCAACAAATTTCTTATCCTAAGCCGGATGGAAAAATTAGCTTCGACAAGCTCTCTTCTATATTTTTGTCTAATACTAACCATGAGGATAATCAACCCTCACATCTTATACTGAAGGATCCATCCCTGCCGGTCCGTTTTAATTTGACAATCTATGATAGTCCAGAACAACGCTATTGTCCAGCTGGTGTTTATGAAATTATTCGTGACAAGAATGGCCAAAATCCACGTCTGCAGATCAACTTTCAGAACTGCATCCATTGTAAGGCCTGCGATATTAAAGATCCAAAGCAAAATATCAAGTGGGTTGTACCGCAAGGAGGTGAAGGTCCTATATATCAAAATATGTAAAATCTTCTAATTTATTCTAGCTACTCGACAAGTAATTTTGTATTTTTGAAACAATATAATTTACTCAATGTGTCTGTTTTTCGTAAAGTATAGTACCGAGGTACTATACTTTACACTTTTGCTTATAATATTGAATTGCTTTTAAAGTACCAACAGGTTTAGGAACTTTCTTGTCGATTAGAATGCTAATTTACTTCTGTATATCTTACTTATAAGATGATTAATATACGTGATAATGGATACGCTTGTACTTTATACATCAGATTGTTTTTCGTTTGGTTTTATGAAAAAATTTTTTAAATTCGAATATTTACTTACTAATATACTTTTGTGTATATTTAATTACATTTATAAATGTTATCAATGTTTTTTCAAAAGCTTACTGCGTAAATAATATTACGCCTAAAATAACCAGTTACAATATAAAAATACTTAATGGTATAGTAATTATTATCGCCTAGCTTGAATCGGTCTACAATTATGTATGTTCTTTTATACCTATCTTAACTAGACATTTAGGCGTTATGGGTGATTGTCAATAAAATTTACCAATAGCTATAAAGTGTAAACTTATCTGAAAGATTTTACTCACGCGCTGTTGCTTATCTAAAATAAGCGTTAGTATAATTGTATCTAATTAGAAATTAAATATGTGTTATCCATAGTGTTTTGAGTGAATCGTAATTCATTCTAATTTAAGCAAAATCCAGTCTATAATTCTAATTTATGAAATAATATTCTCTGGTATAATTTTTCTTTAAAATTTCTTTCTTTTACGGGGCAATCAATCTAATTTAAAAAAATATATTTTATATGCCATACTGCAGGTATGCTGCCGTTCTCAATAATATAGATTAAGCAATGATTAGATCAAAATTCATAGCGAAAATAGCAGTTATCTTCTGTTCTGTCATCATTATGATTTTAGCTAAAGTTATATTAATAAAAGATGTCACGATTAACAGTGTAATCAATTTTATTAGCAATATTCCGAATATCTACGAATTCATTATTCAGAATAATAAGTAGATCACAATATTGGATATAAAATTGAACCATTCATCTAAAAATTGCCTTAACGTTATGGCAAAGCTGTTCATACAATCGTCAGGTCAATAAGTGCAAAATATCTATTGTAAGTCACTAAAGACAAATTTAGCCTGCTTAGCAAAAGTTAAGCAAAGTATAAATTTTATTTTTCTGCGAAAAAACCAAAAATAAAAAGTGATAGCTGAGCAAAACACGATTGATAATCAGGGTTTTAATCTAGAGTTAGCTTCCGGCGCCAATAAAGGAGCTACCGTATTTGGTGTAGACGAGGTTGGACGTGGAGCGTTAGCTGGCCCTATAATAGCAGGCGCGTCCTGGATCAATCTAGACCTTATTCCAGAAGCGATATCTTATATGATTGTTGATAGTAAAGCTTTAACACAAAAATCTCGAGCAAAAGTCATAATCTCAACAAAACCTTATGCAGTAATTGAATTAGGTATAGCAGAGGTTGCTGAGATCAATGCTACAAACATTTTAGTTGCTACACTAAAGGCAATGGAGCGTGCAATAAATGCTCTTGTAAATACTATAAATCGAGAACCAACTAATGTGTTAGTCGATGGCAATAAGCTTCCCACTTGCCATTGGCCTACTCAGGCTGTAGTAAAAGGCGATAAAATATCCAAATCAATCGCCCTTGCATCCATTATGGCAAAGCAAACGCGCGATTCTACAATGTCAATTCTAGCAAAAAGCTATCAGGGTTATGGGTGGGAACGTAATGCTGGATATGGCACGGTAGAACACAAAAAAGCACTAGCAAAATTAGGTGTAACCCAACATCATCGGCAAAACTTTGCTCCCATCAGGGCATTATTGCAGCAACCAGAAGTGCCTAGTATTACAACTTGTTCTCTGTAAGAGAATCAAATTAATTTCTCTATTTTCTCGAAATTATAATTGAAAAATTTCAATTATAATCGTATTGCTGTGTGCAGTAAACAAAATAAATCAATCTAAGTATAAGCAAGCATCATAATTACTGGCAACAATGGGAATCTTCTCAAATAAACCATTCTACATAGCCTACGATAGTTTGTATAAAATCAATTATGGATAGAAAAACATCATTTGAAATATTATATTTCCCTATCTTTTATTAAAGGATAGACAATATTAGTCTATTGATTATTAAAAGACATTTTAACTTAGTCAAAATATAAAACAAAACGAGCGAGCAATACTAATGGCAATAATGTCATTTTTAAGTATTGAAAAGATTAAGTAATCAAACAATTTTACTAGCGTAAAATCTAATTACTAATAGACTTAGTCTAATAATTTAATATTTAAAAACTCCGAGCACTAGCATCAAAAATAACCCAAATATTTTATTTATATTTTTTATATAACTTATGATATTATCTATTTATAAATTTTATTATGAATAGGTTGGCATTTGGTATTTATTGCAGTACATATAAATAATTCAATGTAGTAGGCTTCCGTATAAAAAATATCTAAAAATCAGAGCTTATTAGTAACTTTTTTCTATGAGATTTAATGAAGCTTTCTTTTAATTAAAGAATTGCACTACAATAATGAATACCATAACAATTAAAATGTTATAGCTAATATACTCTGAATGCTTATGAAAAATTCATTTAATAAAATTATAAAAACTGCAGATTTATAGATTATCTTTTGTAAAATAGCTTTGTTAACTATCTAGATTTTAAAGCAAATAGCTGATAGAAATTTAACTCTGTATAAGATAAATAGAGATTAAGATGGTTATTTTCATTTTTTCTCTAATAATAATAACAAGTCAGCACCGCATTAATATTTTAATATTATTCGAAAATGAAGCTTGATAAACAAATCGATAAAATTCTTAATTTGCGAAAAAGCTACTACATAAGATCAATATAGCGCTGAATTATCTTTTATTATTAGCTAGTATAATTTTAAACATTATTACTGCTAAAATTATACTAGAGTACAATTATTTCAATCAGCCTCAAGGTGACAATTAGTTTAAATCCATACACAGTAACGTAATTTTAAAGGTTAGCTTATATAACTTTTATTTAAAAAAGCACACACGTAAAGATAAGTAATTATAATCTTTTATGGTACTTTAGCCTACTGCTTGATTATAATTTAAAATGAACAAGGATAGCTTAAGCCAACACTAGTGCTGAATACTTTTATCCAGGTACAAACAGGCATACGCTTATAGCAAATCTTTCTTAATAAGAACCTTAATTGGGTGGCTTTTATCGTAGACTAGTTTTTACTAGTCTTTTTAAAGATAATTTGGTAATTTTCTTTAAAAATTGATTGACCATAATATAAACTAAAAATTAAACAATATTTTTATAATTTAAGTCGATAACAATAAATATTGTCATAAATAAAAATGATACTTAAATATATCAATACAAAATAAATTAAATGTTATTACTTAATTATCCTCTATTTATATCTAATTTATTGCTACGGTTAGTACTATATTTGTGTAATAAGCGTTCAATGAACGAACGCTCCCTATACCATACTCTAGTAAATTAACTATTGATTATTTGACGATTATAATGGCTAATTTAGCCTTTTTAGTTTAGCTTAACTGATAAAAATTGACTACAACATTGCCATTATTAGCTAAATATTGATTCTTTTTAAGAATGATATAAATCCATTCCCTCATTATTTATACAGTAAAATATAAATATAAAACTTTATAAGTCGTATAAATACAGCCATACGAATATATAGAAATTATAAAATATAATCTATATTATCGAGAACTGGTCTTGATTTTATAGTCTAAAAAATAGTATAAATTAAACTAATGTTGGTTTTTTATAATTACTTATACACAATAAAGAGCATTGACTAAACAGCTAAATCGCAAATATTTATTGATAGAATGTATTCTGCAGGCTTAAATTAAGCATTTTGCGAATAATACTTACGATATATAATCAGTAACAAAAGTTGATTAAGCAAAGTTATCGTATTCATAGAACATACAATAAAATAAGTTAAGTAAAGTTTGTAATTTTAGGTTTAACCTTGCCCCAAGCCCAATCAAGCCAAGGAAGCAGTGCGTTAATATCTTGAGTTTCCACCGTGGCCCCACCCCAAATTCGTAACCCTGGCGGAGCATCCCGATGGCTAGCAATATCATAACCAGCACCTTCATCTTCAACTAGTTTAGCAATATTTTTAGCTATAATAGCTTGATTAAAATAAGAAAGTGCAAGAAATGCAGGATCCACTATTGATAGGCAAATTGACGTACAAGATCTGATAGATTTATCATTTGCAAGAAAACTTACCCAGTCAGAATTTGCAACCCAATGCTCAATTACCGCAAGATTAGCTTCGCAACGATTAATCAAAGTAATCAAGCCTCCTATCTTTTCAGCCCAAGTCAAAGTATCAATAGCGTCTTCAACAGCTAACATAGAAGGAGTATTAATGGTTTCACCAACAAAGATACCTTTGTTAAGTTTACCGCCATTAACTATGCGAAACAATTTAGGTATTGGCCATGGAGGTACATAGCTTACCAGTCGATCAATTGCCCTAGGGCTCATTGCTAGCATGCCATGCGCTCCCTCACCACCTAGAACTTTTTGCCAAGACCAAGTAACTACATCCAGTTTTTCCCAAGCAAGATCCATAGCAAATACTGCTGAGGTAGCGTCACAAATAGTCAGCCCACTACGGTTGGCTAGAATCCAATCTCCATCGGGGACACGTACACCTGAAGTAGTGCCATTCCAAGTAAAGACTACATCTCTGGAAAAATCCACCTCCGCTAGATTAACAATTTGACCGTAAGGAGCCTCCATGACTTGAACATTGTTAAGTTTAAGTTGATTAGTTACATCATTAACCCAGCAGGCCCCAAAGCTTTCCCAAGCTAGCATTACAATACCACGAGAACCAAGCATAGACCAAAGTACCATTTCCATAGCCCCCGTATCAGAAGCAGGTACTATACCGACTAGATAGTTATCAGGAATGCCAAGAATATTGCGTGAGCGATTAATAACTTCACACAGTTTAGCTTTTCCTATTTTCGAGCGATGAGAACGCCCAAGAGCAGCACCTGAGAGTACATCGTTAGCCCATCCAGGACGTTTTGCGCATGGCCCAGAAGAGAATAATGGTACTGAAGGTAACTGCTGTGGCTTCATAACTATTATCTTTCGAATTGATCGTTATATAGAAAACGTATTAACGAATGTTACTTATTTAAGACATAATATCGTTATGTTATTTTTAGATATCAGTAAATTACAAATATGTAATCAATTAAACGATAATTGATGCATTGATTAGCAAATCAAAAATAAACAAGCACAATACTATAAGTATTTTATCAATTTTATGAAAAGTTATATTGGTTGTTAAAAACAAAAAAACATAGACCGCTAAAAAGATAAGCATGCTTATCTTTTTAGAAACTTTGGAGACTTTGACGTAGAATTAATCGATTTATTTAGCAATAAAACTGTTTCATCCTAAACTGTATATACAACACGTTTACTTACCTTATCAATATATTCATTGCAGAAATAGGCAAAATTAATGAACTAATATATCAAACAATAAAATATATTTAAAAATGCATAAGCATTATTATTTATCTGATAAATAAATTACTTTTGAGAATACAAGATTATGTCTCATGGTATTCAGTAAAATGAAGAATTAATCAACCATTAATGAAGCTAATTATGTTACATTTTAAACTTTATCGTAGAATGCATTCATTTGTAATAGTTTGATTAATTATTATACGATCTTATCTTATTTCTTCACTGCAGTTCCTTGTGCAATCAGCTAAAAGTTACCGTTAAGTGCGATCCATTCTGTTTCGATACAGAAGCTGAGTTAATAATGTTAATAACAATTGTGATAGTATTTTATTTTTAAGAGCAAAAAAAATAACATTTGCGTTTCAAATTAAATAATATCAGAACATTATATCATAGAAAATGAACATAAAAATTAAATTATCTACATTTATGGTTGCTTCGAATTGCATAATTTCAGAATTTTTTATAAGTTTTACTAGACAAATTTTACTATATTTGCTACGATACATCCCCTTGTAAAGCCCAGGTAGCTCAGTTGGTAGAGCAGCGGATTGAAGTTCCGCGTGTCGGTGGTTCAATTCCTCCCCTGGGCATCGCCATCATATTGTCTAGATTTTTCATCCTAGATATACAAGTAATAAAATAATAACTTTAAATAGTTATAATAAAAGATTAATATTGATCTTATTAGTTGATTCATTAATGAAGTTAACTTTTTAGATATATCAATACACTGAATATAGCTTCATTTATTTTTATAATAAGTTTCAATAGTAGACTATCTGGCAATAGATTTATTAATGATTATATTGCCAGATAGTTGCTTTGTATCAATCAGACTATACTAGCAATCCGCATTGCTAGTATAGTCTGATTGATACAATAAATGCTGCATACTTTACTAGCGTTTTACTTACCAGTAAGTCGTATAATAAAACACATTAGGCAACTTAAATAAGCAATTTATGGAATAAAATCGCTAATTGTATTTCTATTTCTTTAAAAAATTATATCCATAATCTTTAAAAGGCCTGATAGAAAAAGATTACTTAATACTTCTACATTGAAAGTTTATAAATAAGTAAAACCAAGGCCATGCAACAAGGAATAAGTCTCTGCTAAGGCTAAACCTAGCACATTAAAATAAGAGCCGTTTAAAAAATTAACATAAGCACCGGCTAATCCATTGGCTGCGTAACCACCAACTTTATCAAACCACTCACCAGAATTAAGATAAGCATCAATCTCAGTATCTGATAATCGTTTAAAGCCAACTCTTGTTTCCACCAAGCGCTCATAACCCCTACCTCGCGGATCGATTACGCAAATACCACCAACTACTCTGTGACGTCGGCCGGACAACAACTTTAAGCATTGCCTAGCCTCATTAGCTCTATATGTTTTGGGTAAAATCCGGCGACCGCAGGCTACCACTGTATTAGCGGCCAATATAAAACTATCGGGATAACGATGAGCTACTAACTTTGCTTGGGATATAGCTATGCGCGTTGCATAGATGCGAACACGTTCGGTCGGAAATGGAAATTGATTAACTTTAGGATTATCTACCAAGTCAGGAAAAAGTCCAATTTGTGCTAACAAATTCCTAAGTAGCTTAGAAGTAGATGCAAATACAAATTGACTGCCTTCTGGAGCACGGAATAATATCGGTGAGGTCATCCTGATAATGTCAGTTAGAAAAGATTACTTAAATCTGAAGGTAATACGGCCCTTGCTTAGGTCGTAAGGAGTCATTTCGACATTTACTCGATCACCAGCCAATACTCGAATACGATTCTTTCGCATTTTACCGCTGGTATGGGCTAGAACTTCGTGGTCGTTATCCAGCCTAACACGAAACATCGCATTCGGTAGAAGTTCAGCGATAGTGCCTGAAAACTCGATCATGTCTTCTTTTGCCATCATTGCGCCCTATCGCAGTTTAAGCCAGCCTTAAGTGCTAATGCTAGTAGCAAAGATCAAGTTTTTTTTAACAAATCATTAAAAATAACTTGCAACTATTAGATCTGTGAAAGTCACTCTGTAAATAATGAAAAAGGCCAAAACACCTTGTATTGATTTATCAAGTCAACTAATCCTTACTAGGGATAATAGAAAAGGTACGTAATATACTAATTCGCTAGGAATAAATTTCAAGCAGTAAATTATAACTAAATTGGCATCAATCAATTATTCTCTTACTTTTAGCCTAAGCCCGCTAACAAAGCAGTGGAATCATTACTTTTAGAGTAAAAGTAAATAATAAATTTATTAAATCTCTTTGCTTTAATCATAAATTGATTTGCATAACAATATGTAAGATTATTTAGTGAATAAAATTCTAACTAACACAAATACTACGCTCTTAATCCGTTAAACATATAAGGCTGTTGTCAAAGAAATAATAATTATAATCAAGAAATCCTTAAGTCTCTTAATTAAATTACTCTTTTTCTAGCTATAACAACAAAACCGCCGCGTTATTTTGCATCTTCAGCCTTTTATTAAATAAATTCTTTACTAGCGTGATGGATAATTTTATCCAACAACTACGTTAACAATTCAGAGATAAGATTTTAACTGCAAAAGTTAGCTAATTGACTAGTTATCAAAAATATATAAGCTCATGATTTAATAATCATAATCAAAGTGATAAAAAACTGATGATATCAGCTAAGAAAATAATAAATTTAATGAAGTAGGCTTAAGCACGTAATTAAAGAATTTTTTAGCGAGAATCAACCTCATATACATACCATTTCTAAGTCATATAATACAGTTCAGCCATTTAATATTAAATATTTATTTAATAGAAATTATTTATTAAAAATACTAATGTTATAGTAACTACATTAAACAAAACAATATGTATTGAAATAATCTACACTAAGATTTGATTATTTAGTAGCTGCAATTTCTCTAGCAAAAATTAAAAATAAATTTATAGACTATCTACATTTTCGATAATTTCTAGGAAGGCTCGATAACTTTAACTATTAAAAATAGTGGCTATTTAACAGCGTCGCCAAGCTTGATTAAAAAATTATTCTACGAATTATTCATGAGTAGCAATTCACAAAAATATGATCAAAAATCGTCATAATAAAGAATTGAATCGTTAGTCTATTCTTTAAAGATAATATAATAAATAATCATACTACATCGACAATAAATTTGTAATGCCAATGCTTTTATCGATAAGCCAATTATAAGCTACAATAATTATCTCTTAAAGATAATTATTGTAGCTTATAATTCCAGTTAGGGCTGCTCTATTCGAATTGCTACCGAACGCGCGTGCGCACTGAGACCTTCCATTTCAGCTAGTTTAATCGCTGCTGGGCCCAAATATGCAAGCCCCTTTGGATCAGCAGCTACGGTTGTTGTATACTTCATGAAATCAAACACACTAAGAGCGGAAGAAAACCGTGCTGTTCCAGCTGTAGGTAACACATGGTTTGGTCCAGCTAAATAATCTCCTAGCGCAACCGGTGTAAATCGACCTAAAAAAATTGCCCCTGCATGACGAATTTGTAAAGCCATGGCCTCCGGATCTGCTATAGCCAACTCTAAATGCTCAGGAGCTATCCGATTAACTATTTCAGGTATTTCTTCCATTGATTGGGTAACAATTATAGCACCATAAACACGCCAGCTTTTCTCAGCTATTTCAATGCGAGGTAAAGTAACAAGGTGATCCTCCACAGCAGTAGCTACAGAATTAGCGAAAGCTTTATCATCAGTAACGAGAATAGCTTGCGCTAAAGGGTCATGTTCTGCCTGACTCAATAGGTCAGTTGCAATCCAGTGTGGATTGTTTTGAGCATCGGCAACCACTAAAATTTCGGACGGGCCAGCCAAATTATCTATCCCTACTTTCCCAAAAACATGCTGTTTAGCAGCGGTTACATAGGCATTACCGGGGCCAACAATTTTATCAACCTTAGTAATAGTTTGCGTACCGTATGCTAGTGCAGCAATAGCTTGAGCTCCTCCGATTCGCCAAATTTCATTAACACCAGCAATATGAGCAGCAGCCAGCACTAAATCATTAACCACTCCATCTGGGGTTGGTACCATCATAACTCTACGCGATACACCGGCTATTTTAGCGGGCAGTGAATTCATTAGCACTGATGAAGGGTATGCTGCAGTGCCACCAGGAACATAAAGTCCAACTGAGTTTATCGCAGACCAGCGCATGCTTACGCGTACTCCAAGCATTTCATTAATTTCAAAATCCTTAGGAAGTTGACGGCGATGAAAATTTTCGATTCTCTCAACAGCTAATTCTAGTGACTTCCGAGTATCAGAGTCGATGCGCGCAACTGCTGCCTTAATTTCTGCATTGTCTATTGATAGCCCTATCTCAATAGGGTCAAAAAAGTCGAATCTGCGAGTGTAATCCAGCAATGCTAAATCACCACTATCAATGACATCTGCAATAATCCTCGACACCAATTCATTTATATAATATCTATTGACACTCTTGCAGTTAATTAAATCATCAAATGCAGTAGAAAAATCGGTATTGCTAGTCACTAGTCTACGTGGCACTGACAGCCCCTCGAAAACGTTCGATTAACTCGCTAACCAGCCTAGGTCTAATCTTTAGCGCTGTACGATTCACTGCAAGTCGTGCACTTACATCTGCGATTTTGGCGATTTCAACTAAACCATTCGCCTTTAGGGTTGAGCCAGTTTGTACCAAATCAACAATGCGGCAACACAAGCCTAGATTTGGAGCCATTTCCAAAGCACCATTTAATTTAATACACTCAGCTTGTATTCCATACTGCGCAAAATAGTTACGAGCAAGATTTGGATACTTAGTAGCCACACGCATATAAGAAGAACGATACGAATCTTTTTTAGAACACTGCTTCGCAGGAGCAGCAACTGCTAAGTGGCAAATACTAACATCTAAATTTACTGGAGTATAAACTTCCGGATGATTAAACTCCATCAAAACATCCGAACCAGCTATTGCTAGATGAGCAGCGCCAAAAGCCAGAAAAGTGACAACATCAAAGCTACTTACTAAGACAATCTCAACGTTTGGGTCAGTAGTGGCAAATTGAAGCTGACGTGCGTATTTTTCGGATAATCTATCTTTTAACTCGACCCCAGCACGCAACATTAGCGGTGTAATCGCATTCAAAATACGCCCCTTAGGTATAGCCAATACCAGCTTATCATTCGTGTTCATGCAATGCAATACCGTACAAAGATTAAGCTAAACAAAATTGTTTATTTATTGAAATAAAGTCACCATCTGCGTCAACGCAATCAAACATAATTTTAGCTAAATAGAAATAAAAATTTTTTCCTGCTGAGGTAAAATATCCATAAAATTTCAACTAATAATAGTAAAAGTAGCATAATATACTAGTAACCTACTACAAGCACATACTTATTATTTAGTAGCAATAATACCGTACGATATTATTGCTAGTTCAATGTATCTTTTTCAACCTAATAACAATGCATATAGCGACATACACTATTTACGAAAACATCTAAGATTAACATAGTATATATAAACTATTAGTCAAAAGTTAGCAATGTCTTTCAAAGATAGAAGTGATTATATTATTATTAAATGTACAGGAATCCATAAAGTTTTCTGTATATACAACAAACAAGCTGAATGCATTAACAAGAATCAACCTATTTTCTACCAATATCTATGTAAAAGTAGCAGATACAGATTAACCAGAAACTATTTTACTCACATCTGCACCGCAAGCGGATAGCTTGCCAATCAAATCTTGATAGCCCCGATCTAGATGATAAATTCGATCAATTATTGTCTCTCCTTCCGCAACTAGCCCGGCTAGCACTAGAGAAACAGAAGCACGTAAATCAGTTGCGATAACCTGCGCACCCTTCAATTTCTCTACGCCGCGTATAATGGCTGAAGCTTCGTGCACAGTGATATTAGCACCCATACGCGACAACTCTTGTACGTGCATAAAACGATTATCAAAAATAGTCTCAGTAACCATAGACTTACCCCGAGATACGCTCATCAACGACATAAACTGCGCTTGCAAATCAGTAGGAAAACCAGGATATGGCTCGGTCATCATATCGACGCCCAGTACAGGTTCATCACCTCTAGAAACACGAACACCACCTTCAACAGTTTCTAAAGTAACTCCTGCCTGCCTTAAAGTTTTAGCAGTTGCGTTAATCAGCAATAAATCGGTATTGCTAAGGATTACTTCAGTGCCTACAATAGCTACTGCCATAGCATAAGTGCCTGTTTCTATACGATCTGCAACCACTCGATGAGTAGCACCGCCTAGCTCTGATTTACCTTGGATATAGATAGTATCACTACCAGCCCCCTCAATTTCAGCACCCATAGCAACGAGTAATTTTGCTAAATCACTAATTTCCGGCTCTCGTGCTGAATTGATTAACACTGTCTCGCCCTGAGCCAAAGACGCTGCCATCATAAGATTCTCAGTCGCTCCGACTGAGACAAAAGGAAAAGTAAATCGCCCGCATTGCAAACGACCTTTTGGCGCCTTAGCCTCTATATAACCATCTTCGATGCTTAACTCAGCACCAAGATCTGCAAGACCTTTCAAATGCAAATCAATCGGACGATTGCCTATGGCACAACCACCAGGTAAAGATACTTGAGCCTTTCCAAATCGTGCTACCAATGGTCCAAGTACAAGAACCGAAGCACGCATTTTTCGCACGAGGTCATAAGGAGCGGTAGTACTCTCAACCTGAGCAGCATTCATTGTCATATCTCCACCATCCCGCTCTATGCGTACTCCGTGTTCACGTAAGAGATTAGTCATTGAGGCAATATCAGCTACATCCGGAACATTGCTCAAATTCACTGGTTTACAGGACAATAGACATGCTGCCATCAAGGGTAAAGCAGCATTCTTGGCGCCGCTTATAGGAATGATCCCGCGGAGAGGTCTTCCACCCCGTACACGAATCTGATGCATATGTAACACAAAAATATTTTTATAAATTAGTCTAAATTAATGAACCCAGCAAAGCTCAAATTCGATACATGTTTCTATGAATTTTTTAATCCGCTGACGGATTAGCAATATGATGTTAATTTCTTGCTTATTACTAATGCATTTTTATCCCAAGCTTTCAACAATCATTATAATTAGCAAATTGTTAACAGTTAGTTGAGCTTCTATAAAAATTTTTTTCATCTTCTATTTTACATAAATCAATTTAACAATTCATCTGCCTAATTTCGCGGATAATTTCTAATTATACTAGAGCATTTTAGAATAGTTTGAATACATCATTATTAATTTTATCAATCTACTTGCGCTTAACCATTTTCTCTGGCAATGTATATAGGGTAAGATAGTGGCTTTCGCATTTTAACACCATTATTTTGCCAGTTAGTAGATGCTGCCGTAGCTCAGAGGTAGAGCACTCCCTTGGTAAGGGAGAGGTCGAGAGTTCAAATCTCTTCGGCAGCATAAGTTAAGTAAAAATTTTTCTCAACCTACGACAAGAGAATTCTCTTGTAATATGGGATAACAGGCTTAGACTCTGTTATCCCATATCCCAATATAATGTTATGTTAATTCCCAATATAATGTTATGTTAATTGTAGAAGGATTGTGCAAATCAATTATAAATTCAAGAAATATATAAACGCCCCTATTCTACTTGTTAGCCTATATTATAGTTTAAAAGAATGCAAAAAATAGCAAATCAATCTATAGCCTGTACTTAAGTATTAGGCTATAGATTGATTTGCTATTTGAGATTAGATATTTATATTGTACCCAGTATACATCTTTTAAACTATGAAATTCCATAACCAATTCTAAAACTAACAGTTTAACCCTTAGTAATTGGTTTATAAACTACAGATGGTAAATTGGGAGTTTTTCAAATGCCATATTTACTTCAATGATATGTTTACTGTAAAAGTTAATTTACAATACAATAGACTATAAAACTTGTGTAAGTTTGCTTTCAACCATATATTTTAAAGAAAATCTTTAAAATAATAAACAAAAACATTCTACAATAGAAAAATTTAAGCAATTACTGATTTCAAAAGTAATGTTTTAGCAGAAACATTAAGCCAAACCGCCCCTAGATTAATAATAAATTGATGTAACAAATCCATTAAAAAATTTATCGAAAATACTGTAATAAACTAGTTTCGCACATTATTTTAAAACTCGATTTGAAAATCAATTAATTTAACATAACAAACAATATCTAAGTAATTATAATACTGACTCTTTAAGAATTACCGATAATACAATCCTTAGCTATATGTTATGCTATGTTTGAATATTAGCTCTACAAATAATTATATAAAAAATTATTCACCATACAAAGGTATTATATCGCATCCATGATGTGCTAAACACAATCAAAGAGCCTATTAAAAAGATTTAAACTTAAGGTTAATTACTAACTAATGCAAGTTAGTACACCAGTATTAGAAATAATATTACTATATTAGTAATAAATATTACTCCAGTTCATAAAGAAAATGATGTATAAAGGCAATTATTTATTGATGTATAAAGGCAATTATTTATTTTGGTTTTTAAATAAATAATTTAATTCCGTAATAAGACAGTCTATAGCAGACTAATAAAACATAATTAAATTAATGAGTAAAAATCTAGCGGCTAGATAAATTTATCTCTACTCAAAAAAAAATGCTATCACCTCTATATACTTAGAGGTAAAGCTAACCAAAATACAATGATCTTTAAGCGTTAATACAAAACATGCTAAAAAAATATTGATGCAAAACTAATATTTTGCATTGTTCCCTAATAAATTTTTCTCTAGTAAAAGAAATCAAATAACTTATTTTTATATTAATAATTAAATTTTTATAAAAAATCATTCATGTGGATATAGAGACATTAGCAAAATCAAAACCGCGGCCGGGCGCGGCAGCAAACAATGCGCGAGTATATTCATGCTGTGGATTATCAAATACTCTCGTGGCTTCACCATATTCGACTACTTCACCACGATGCATTACTGCAACTGTATCGCAAACTTGCGCAGCTACACGCAAATCGTGTGTAATAAATAAGACAGCTAAATTTAACCTGCGCCGAACATCATCGAGCAATTCTAGCACCTGAGATTGAACTGATACGTCTAGAGCAGAAACAGCTTCGTCGGCAATGATTAAATCTGGTTCCATAGCCAGTGCGCGAGCTATGCAAATACGCTGACGCTGCCCACCAGAAAATTGATGAGGAAAGCGATTTAGCACATCTGGATCAATCCGAACTAGAGGCATCAATAAACAGGCACGATTATATGCTTCTTTTTTACTCATACCATAGTTAACCAGTCCTTCGATAATTGATGCACCAACGGTACGACGTGGATTGAGAGAGCGATATGGATCTTGAAAGATTATCTGAACCCGACTGCGTAAAGCACGCAAACTATTCTGGGAAACTTGAGCAATATCATAACTTTCCAAATATATGTGACCGGAAGTAGGATCAATCAATCGAGCAATGCAGCGTGCAACTGTAGACTTACCGGAACCTGATTCACCAACTATGCCTAAAGTTGCCCCACGTCGAATTTCTAAATTAACACTATGAGCAGCACGAATTTCGCGAGTTTTTTGAAACAGTCCTCTTCTTACATATGTCTTACAAAGATTTTTAGTTGCTAAGACTATTGGCGCATTCTTTGTAAGCGGTCGACAATGCGAAACAAAGTTTGGCACTGAGCTGATCAACATCTTTGTATAAGGTGAGTTAGGCTGTTTTAAAACTAATTTCGCTGGCCCCTGCTCAATTACTCTCCCCGCTTGCATAACAACCACACGATCAGCAATCTCAGCTACCACACCAAAATCATGTGTGATAAAAAGCACGGCTGTCTCATGATTATGCTGGATTTCCTTAATTAGCCTAAGAATCTGTTCTTGCGTAGTAACGTCGAGTGCAGTAGTCGGCTCGTCTGCAATTAGCAAAACCGGATCCAAGACTAGCGCCATTGCTATCATTATGCGTTGACGTTGGCCTCCAGACAACTGATGCGGATAACTATCAGCTATACTTGATAAGTCAGTAAGCTGCATTTGTCCCAAGATATTGATAACCTTAGCTCTCCGCATTGCATAATTCATAGAAGTATGAGTGACTAGTACTTCGTTTATTTGATCACCACATGTCATAGTTGGATTTAAAGCTGTCATCGGCTCCTGAAAAATCATCGACATGCGTGCACCACGCAATTCACGTAAACGTTTAGCGCTTACTTCAAGTAGGTTTTCACCCATCAAATCAATAGTACCGCTACTAGGAGTAAGCTGGTCTTTAGGAAGCAACCCCATGACACTAAAGGCAGTTACTGATTTACCAGAACCAGACTCTCCTACAAGGCAAAGTATTTCACAAGGATCAACATAAATAGAAATTTCCTCTATTGCATGGATACGATCGCTATCATTCGGCAAATCAACCGTAAGATTTTTAATTTCTAATATTGGTTGAATTTTACTTTCATCTGTCATGTTTATAATCGCTTACGCATACGTGGATCAAGAGTATCCCTCAATCCATCACCCAGCATATTTATCGCCAACAGAGTAGCTGCAAGAAAAATTCCAGGAAATAATATGTTGTGTGGATAAATACGAAAGAGTAATCGCCCCTCAGCCATGATATTGCCCCATGTAGGAGTTTCTGGTGAAATACCTACACCCAAAAAGCTTAAAACTGCTTCTACCAAAATCGCTGAACCACAAATATATGTACCCATAACAATCAAAGGTGCAACAATATTTGGCAACAAATGGCGAAGAAGAATCATAGGCAATCTTGTACCAACAGATACTGCAGCCTCCACATAGGGTTCATCTCTTATCGACAACACAATTGAACGAACCAGCCTTACTACTCGAGGAATTTCTGGAATAGCAATGGCTAAAATCAAGGTTAGTAAGCTTGCATTAACTAAAGAAACCATAGTGATGGCTAGCAATATGCCTGGAATAGCCATTAACCCATCCATTAATCGCAAAACAATAGCGTCAAGCCAACGAATATAACCCGCAACAAGACCAATAACCAAACCGATAGCAAGCGATAACATAGCTACCAGGAAACCAACAGCAAGCGAAACCTGTGCGCCATAAATTACTCGACTGTAGGTGTCGCGACCTAAAGTATCGGTACCCATTCGGTAGGTCCACTCTTGCACTGTCCCATCAGGAAGAATCGTAAAATGCTTTACTCCTGGTTTATTATTTCGCCAAGCTAGGTCAATAGCACCTGGATCCATAGTATCCAAATAAGGAGCAAAAATAGCAATGAATATCACAAATCCAAGCACTATTGCACCAAACATGACACTGTAATTGCGAGTAAGCTGTTGGCAGATCTTCGCTATACGCATAACGACATAAGCTGATCCAGCAGGAGGTACTATTTTTTCTATGCCTTCGGTCAATATCGGATCCTTGGGTCAAGTAAACTATAGGTTAAATCAACTAGTAAGTTGACTATCACATAGAAAAAAGAAAACAATATAACAATCGCTTGAATTGTTGGATAATCGCGATTCAGAACCGCATCCACAATTAGACGACCAATGCCAGGTATATTGTAGACACTTTCAGTTACTATAACTCCACCTGTTAGAAGAGCTATGCCAATACCGATTACAGTAACTATTGGCACTGCTGCGTTACGTAGAGCGTGCTTAAGAAGCACGCTGTTAGGCTTCAGGCCCTTTGCATAAGCAGTACGAATATAATCTTCGCCTAAAACCTCAAGTATACTTGCGCGAGTTATGCGAGCGATCAGTGCAATATATATTGCACTGATCGTTAAGCTAGGAAGAATTAATTGGTGCAAAAATGGCCAAAAGCCTTCGGCAAGCGGTTTGTATCCTTGAACAGGAAATAGATTGATCTCAATAGCAAACAAATAGATTAGTATGTAACCAAGCACAAAAGCGGGAATCGAAAAACCAACAACTGATAAAGTCATAATTATCCAGTCAATCCATGTATCATGCTTATAAGCTGCAATTACACCTATAGGAATTGCCACTAAGATTGTTATAATAAGAGTAGTAGTTGCCAAAGCTATAGTAGGCTCAACACGTAAAAGTATTAGTTCTGAAACTTGCTTTTTAAAAAAGTAAGATTTTCCAAAATCTCCTTTAGCAATTCCAAGTATCCAGGTTCCAAATTGTACTAAAACTGGCTGATTAAGGCCAAGTCTCTCACGAATTTCAATGATCTGCTGTGGTGATCCGTTATCCCCGGCCAGTACTGCTGCTGGGTCGCCAGGTGCTAAACGCAAAAACAAAAATACAAATATCGTCACTATCATCATAACTGGAATTGTGGCAAGCAATCGATTGACGACAAAACCGAACATGCAGTCCCCACTTGGTCAAAGGTGAGAGGCTATTTGGCCTTTGTTAAGTTCCAAAAAATTGGGAATGGCCCGCCGATCACATTAGACAACTTATCGTTCCTCCAGGAGGAGGGCCTATAGTACTGGCCGCCGTGAGCATGAGTGACGATTTCCATCGCGCGAACTTGCAATTCCTCAGCGATACTCTTCTGAGCTTCACGATTAGTTGCACGAACAAATCTATCCCGCAATTGCTCCACCTTATCATCGCAAGGCCAACCAAACCAGGCTTTGTCACAGCTTGCATTAAGGCCGGCTGATACGATCGGGTTCATAATGTCAGCCGTAGCCCAGGAGGTCATAAAAATATTCCATCCACCATCAGCTGGCTTATCTCTTTTTGCACGACGTGCTACAATCGTTTGCCAATCCATAGCTTGAAGATCGACGTTAAATCCAGCTGAACGCAGCTTATCTGCAACTACTGGTCCTAAATTATTCAAAATATCTACGTCAGTCGAATGCATCACTACTATAGGCCTACCATCGTATCCAGACTCTGCTAGCAACTTATTAGCCAGTTTAATATCCGACTTCATCAAAATATTAGCACCTTTATCAGTTGCTAGTTCACTGCGGCAGGAAAATATTGCTGGGCATTCCTCGTAATATTTCGGGTTACCAACAGTCGCCTGTAAAAAGCTCAGCTGATCTATCGCTGCCAGCGCTGCTCGGCGCGCTTTTACATTATTAAAAGGGGGATGCAACCAGTTAAGTCTAAACATAAATTGATTGCCAAGTGGGTTCAAAATTCTTGTAGTAATATTCTTCTCTGTTTCAAACAAAGGTAGTAATTCGGCAGGGGGTGATTCAATATAATCAACTTCTCCCTCAATTAGGGCGGTTACCGCAGTCTGGTGATCTTTTATTGAATGCCATTCAACCCGATCTACGTTTACAACTTTACCACCCGATCCCCAGTCTGCAGGTTCGATACGCGGAACATAACCATTAAACTTCTTGAAAACCGTCACATCACCCGGCCTCCATTCGTCAAATGCAAAAACAAATGGACCAGATCCAGTATAGTCAGTAATCTGTTCGCTAGCTGGAATAGCTGCTACCCTTTTGGGCATAATAAAAGGAACGTTTGCACTTGGCTTAGCAAGCGAGTCCAATACCAATCCGTAAGGTTCTTTAAGCTTGATCTCAAAGGTTTTGTTGTTAACTACATTAAATTTAGCAATAAACTCCATCAATTTCTGGCCCATAGAATCCTTATAACCCCAACGCTTGATTGAAGCGATGCAATCATCAGAAGTTACCGGTGTTCCATCGTGCCATTTCAAACCTTCACGCAAAGTCAAAGTGTATGTTAACTTGTCATCGCTTACGACATAAGTATCAACCATCTGAGGATGGACTATATTTTTACTATCCATCGCAAATAAAGTATCATAAACCATGTATCCATAGTTGGTCGACATATATGCCGTAGTCCATATTGGATCGATAATCTTCAGATCCGAATGCATGACTGCACGCAAAATTATTTCAGCGTAGGCTTTTGATTGCATACAAACAAAAATAAGTAATACGAATGCTACTGCGACTGTATTAGCAGCAGCCTTTTTCGGAAAAGTGCATCTCAAGTTCATTCTTTACTCCCTAAAAACCTAAAATTTTTATCTAGTTTACTAGAAGGAGCCAAGTTATTGATATTTTATTTGTCAATATTTAAGATACAACAAAAGTTCGTTAAGTAAGTAATCTGTATCATTGAAGCAAGCAAATATTCTAAAAAGATTAAAAAAGTTTACGTCATACTCTTCCTAATTAAGTTAACGGGTTAAATCTATCAAATATAACCTTGAATTATTTCGATAAAATTGCGAGATTTCTAATGAAAAAGAACCGCAGGTGAATTATGCTCCCAATTCTAAATGATATGCAAAAATAAATAAATTGTATTAATGTTACAGGAAAAGCTATACATAAATTGATGGTAGATGATTTTCTTAAGACGGCGAGTTGTTGGTAAATTGCTAAGCAAAATAGCATAGTCTTTTCCTTTGCTAACCAAACTTTTTTACTTAGATTAAAACTGTGCGATTTCTTTTAGCTTTACTTAAAGCATCAGATATGCGCTTTTAATATACAGCGAATCCGGCGCAACAAACTTAATCTATAGTGTTCTAATTAAAAACAGTTATACCCAAGACTATAAGCGTAGTTGCGATATTTAGCGCTAAGCCATATCATTAGGTGGTATAATTATCTAAGTATCTTGTTCAGCAAGAATACTCTAATACTGAATATTTAAGTTAATAAAAATATTGTTTTTAAGGAACTTAAAAGAACAGCGGCAACATGATCAATATCTAATTATAAGCGATAGTTTATAAACATTACATAAAATTGTCCATGACAGATTTGTGCGAGTAAGGTTACAAGATTAAGACTAAAATAGCAAAATAATTGTCACAATAAAAACTTACCCCGTAATGATTTTGATGTATAAGCAAATGTATTAAAGTACAAGTTTAACATACAATCTAATCTCTCCTAAAGCAGCAAAATTAATCTTGCTTTTAAGCGAAATTAGATTTTATGACTCACCAAGAGCCATCAATAAACACGATCAACACAAAAATCAATTACTTCGTTCATAGCTATACGATGCGCGGTAGGTGCAAATAAGCTTAAATTGCGATGCGCAGCATTTGCATACTCACGAGCCCTTTTTAAGGTTTTCGATAAAGTACCATGATGTAACATTAATGACTGAGCGTGAGTCAAATCTTCCTCATTCTGTTTCAGATCGCCGATTGTGCGACGCCAAAATGCACGCTCTTCATCATTGCCAGCTGCATAAGCCAATATAACTGGCAAAGTGATCTTGCCATCTCGAAAATCGTCGCCGCGTATAAGCTGCTCAGCAGAATAGTCAAGCACATCATCCGTAAGTTGAAATGCTACCCCCAGATTACGACCGAATGCTTCCAGCGCTCGCTCTTCTCGTTCTGGGCGCTCAGCAATTACTGCGCCTATCTGGGCTGCAGCGGCAAAAAGTACAGCGGTTTTATTTTCGATAATTTGAAAATAAGCAGTTTCAGCAGTTTCAAGGTCGTTCTTGATTATTGTTTGATGCACTTCGCCTTCCGCAATCACTGCGGACGCATCAGATAAAATCTTCAGAACCTTCAAAGAGCCATCTGCCACCATAATCTGAAAAGCACGGCTCAATAAAAAGTCACCGACTAACACGCTAGCCTGATTGCCCCAAACAGCGTTAGCAGTACCTTGACCACGACGCAAATTGCTTTGGTCTACTACATCATCATGCAAGAGAGTAGCAGTATGAATAAACTCAACGCAAGCAGCAAGATCTATATGTCGAGTACCCTCGTATCCCACCAAACCAGCCGATGCTAAAGTTAGCATAGGGCGCAGTCTTTTGCCCCCTGAAGTAACAATATGTCCGGCGATTTGAGGAATTAATTCTATTGAGCTTTGCATTTTGCTGATTATAGTACTGTTAACATCTAGAAGATCATCCTTGACAAGCGTATGCAAAGCGTCAAAATTGGACCTACAGCAGTGATTATATAGCCCAAACTGGGGTGCTATGGAGGTAATAACTGACACGTTTTCCTCATGCGACGTTAACTTAAATTGCATACTATAAATGCTTGCATAGAAAAAACGATAAGGAGTAAATCAATCGGGAATAATTAAGACTCAGTATTATATTAACGTTAAGACTCAGTATTATATTAACGTAATTCCAATCAGTCGTACTCATTTTTTTTGAGAAAAAGCTAATAAGCAGACACATTAAGCAGACACATCTAGTAAAACTTGCTATTTTCAAAAACCATTAAAGATTATCGAAATGGGTATAAGGAAATTGCTATGTATAGCATACATAGATGATTCTAAGATTAGTAAGAATTATTTTTTGCACTATTAAGTTCTATAGAATAAAAATCTTTTTCAATTATTCATTTTTTTTAACTTGGCAGATTGCGCTCTAATTAATTTTTATGCTGGGATTTTATTTTATATTGCGGGTTATCTTTGTGAAATAAGTTTAGAGCATAAAGGAAGTAAATTTTAGGTGATCGATACCACAAAGGTAGAAACTATTGAGAGCTTTTTGCTTAACAAACGAGTACGACTAGTTCAACCAAAGAATGGATATAGAGTGGCTATTGATTCAGTCTTGCTTGCTGCCGCAGTACCCGCAAGAACAGGTGATAAGGTAGTTGATTTGGGCTGTGGTGCATGTGCAGTTTGTGCTTGTATAGCTGAACGCGTCAATGGTGTAGAAGTGATTGGCGTAGAACGCGATCCGGCAATGGCTGATATGGCGCGACGAACTATGTCAGCAAACGGTCTTACAGGACGTATCGAAACAAATGATTTAACTAACCTCCCATGCACCTGGGAAACTGGTCAGATTGATCATGTCGTTGCAAATCCGCCATATATGCCAACCAATCGTGGATATCCTTCACCGAACACTAAAAGATCGACATCACGTGTGGAGATTTGGGCAAGATTAGCCGATTGGATTATTGTCGCACAGCGTTGCCTGAGACATAAAGGGACGATAACTTTAATAAATCGCGCAGATCGCCTTAATGAAATTTTGAGTACGTTAACCCACGGATTTGGGTCAATTGTTGTATTTCCCCTCTTTCCCAAAGCAGGTCGTGATGCTAGGCGAGTACTAGTTCAAGCTGTTCGCAGCAGCCGGGCGCCCATGCGACTTACTTCAGGTCTTCTTCTTCATGAACCCAATGGGAATTACACCTCAAAAGTAGAAGCCATTTTACGTGGTGCACCTATCAATCTTTAGAAAAAAGCTAGCCAATAAGATAAAATACATCAATCTATGCTCTTAATGTGTAATTACCTTAACATTAAAATACATCAATCTATGCTCTTAATGTGTAATTACCTTAACATATAATGCTCTATATCTCCGATAATTTCAATTAGCAAGTAAATTAACAATTAGCCTAAAATTATATAACCATAATATATCCAGTTATCGTATGTAGATAAGGCTTAATTATATAAAAAATTGTACAATATGATAAATAAACTAGATTTTAGAATAACAGTAAGAAATCATCTATATCTTGAATGATATTAATCTTTACTTAGGATGTATTAGTTATACTTTTCATAAAGTGCACAAATTACATTAAACATTAACTAAAACACCATTGAATAATATAAAAATTATAAATTTGCGCGATAAAATTATAGAAGCGAACGCTTGGCCAGGATAGCATTAGCTAAATTATGATTACTACTGTTATATAGTAATAACTAACAAGGTATCTAGCAATTATAATAAGTGTTACTTAAATTATAGTGCGTACTGATAACTATTACCGCTCAACCTAAAATAGTTAATGGATGAGAGAGTGTAAGCAAACTAATTATTTATTGCATCAATTAAACCATAACTCTGGTGAGGGAACAATAAAATTGCTATTATTTTGCTAGATTAATTTTAAGATATAATTATTTTTAATATGTTAAAATTTCTCACTTTAACGATTATTATTGGCGTTGTGTCGGGCGTATTATATGCGATTTGTTGGATTTACCGCGAATGTAAAAATCGCATTTTAACGAACAACATGACTAGCCGTAAATCTAGCCGGCAGGATCAAAGTGATACGATCGAACTAATATATGATAAACTTACTGGAGAATACGTAATCCGCAATTGTCAAGATAAACAAAAATGAATAGTTTTGGGAAAATATCTCATTAGTCTTAGTCATTCTTCCCGAATGGCTAAGACTAATGTAAAAAATGTATTTTATCTACGCAGTAGTATGCTTAGACTGTTTTATGATTGATTAAATACAAATCAACCTTGTTGTTAAACGCACAACACAGGAGTATAAAACTCCTGTAACTTGAAGTATTTTTGACCAAACAACCTAATTAGGGAATTATATATAGTCGGCATACTTGCCAATGATATTACTTGTGGCCAAAACATAGCTAAAGTCAATACTTAAAATCACAAAGCATCACTGTGACAATGTTATGTATTGTGATTCTTAGCAATACATTTAATTTGCAGTAAAGCATGAGAACTTTTGCATCTTTATCGTCTATGCCACCGAATATTATAATATTATGTTGGCTTAAGCGTTATATTTTTATGATATTACCTCACTCCGCAAAAAATTTTATAAACAAAATAATCAACAAAATTTTTCGGTTACAGCTATTAACCGAAGGAATAATATCGCCTTCTAAGTTAAAGGATCGTTAGTTATTTTTATCACATTAACTAAATATTCCTAATCTTTATGCGAAACTATATTTGGCAACTAAACTAATAATCAAAAACATAACTGCCAAGTGATTGAATGGCGGTATATCGAAGGTATAAGCGTTATGTTTAACACGCCAAACGTTAGCTTTGAGTTCTTCCCACCAAAGGATAAAGAAGGTGAAGCAAATTTATTGCGTACTGTATCCTGTCTGGAGGCATATCGTCCTTCATTTGCCTCAGTAACGTATGGAGCAGGCGGCAGTACACGCGAAGGTACCAGCCGTATTATTAAGCGCTTAGCAGAAGAAAGCACACTGACTCCAGCAGCCCATCTTACCTGCGTCGGAGCAACTCGGGAAGAAATTAACGAAATTGTTCGTGCCTGGCAAGCAGCAGGTATTAAGCACATCGTCGCTCTACGAGGCGACGCCCCAGCAGGAGCTGAGAAATACCAACCGCATCCAAATGGATATGCAAATGCAGCAGAATTAACTGCTGGTTTACGTAAGATGGGCGATTTCGAAATTTCTGTCGGGGCATATCCGGACGTTCATCCGGATAGTCCAAGTGTTGCCGCTGATCTGGAAAACTTAAAACGCAAAATCGATGAAGGGGCAAATCGGGCTATTACACAGTATTTTTTTGAAGCTGATACTTTCCTACGATTTCGTGACCTTTGTACTAAAGCTGGAATCAACGTACCAATCGTGCCTGGTATATTACCGATCATAAAATTTAAGACGGTCTTACATTTTTCTAAGTCTTGTGGTGCTGTAATACCTAAATGGATCGTGGATCTATTTGACGGCTTAGACGAAGATCCAGAAACTAGTCAGCTTGTCGCCGCTGCCACTGCTAGTGACCTGTGCATGAAACTCATGACAGAAGGAGTAGAAGACTTCCACTTTTACACATTAAACCGTTCACAACTTACCAGCGCCATTTGTCGTCGTCTTGGGCGACGACCCCATAATGCAAAATGTAACTTGAGTAATAGCTAGTTCGAGCTACGCAATAAGCAAAAGACTATAAGTAATGGTCTTTCATCCCTGGCTTGCCAGTTTTTTGCTGAATGATGAATAGTTCTTCTTTGAATATGCTGAAACATAGTTTTAAACAAAAATATCCTTGCTAATAAAACTAAGAGTTATAAAGCTAATAATGAAAAACTGTGATGTTATCACTGTGATGTTTGTTATCACTGTGATGTTATCTAATATATTAAGATATTATATATTAAGATATTATCAATTAGTTTTAGTTCAACAGCAGAACATGAATCAGTAAAATTCTATTTTTAACCTTAATCTAATCATAGCATGATTTTGTAGAAGCTAGCAAATAGCGCTGTAATCTTATTAAGTGAATTTTATTGATTAGCTTAGCGATATTAACCAATAAAAATAATTTTAAGATATTGAATATGAAACAAACAAAAGCTAACTCGAAGTGTTTTTATGTAATTTTGCTGCTTGTGTTGTGGTATTAGGGATGTTTAGAATACAAAAAGACTTTGGTGTAGCTTGGAACAATAATATGTCATTACAAATCTATCCTTATTTCCGCAGCATCCTTATCTCTGCCTTATCTCTGATAGAAGATATCGCTGCTGGTGGCTAAGGAAACTCAAAGTAACTATATTATGTCTGAAATACTAAAAACTAAACGGAGATGTGGAATATTGCTTGTGGTTATTGATAAATTTGGAGAGAGTGGATGACTGCAGATGCATTGCAACTTTCGCATCTTACTAAACAGAGAATCGTTATCTTAGACGGTGCTATGGGTACTATGATTCAAAAAATGAGCTTAACAGAGAATGATTTTCGCGGAGAGCGTTTCACTGATGCGAGCCATGCGCTAAAGGGGGACAATGATATATTGAACTTATCTCAACCAGATAAAATTGAAGATATACATCTTCAATATTTTAATGCGGGCTCTGATATTGCTCAAACTAATACTTTCAATGCAACATCGATCAGCCAAGCGGATTATGGCCTTGCTCATTTAGCAAGAGAAATTAATTTCGAAGGTGCGCGAATAGCCCGCCGTGCCGCTGATAAAGTATGTGTTGCAAAAGGAGTAAGAACTTTCGTAGCCGGATGTCTTGGACCAACTAATCGCACCGCATCAATCTCACCAAACGTTTCTGATCCAGGAGCACGTAATATCACTTTTGATAAGCTTCGCGATGCTTATCTTGAAGCAACTTTAGCACTCATCGAAGGCGGCGTTGATATAATCCTGGTTGAGACTATCTTCGATACACTTAATGCAAAAGCGGCTTTGTTTGCAATCGAGCAGGCTTTTGACAAATTAGATGTTAAACTACCGATTATGCTGAGTGGTACTATTACTGATCTTTCTGGTCGTACCCTCTCTGGGCAAACACCAGAAGCGTTCTGGAATTCGCTACGTCATGTCAATCCTTTTAGCGTTGGCTTTAACTGCGCGCTAGGAGCTAAAGATCTACGCCCACATATAGCTGAGCTATCTCGAGTAGCTGATGTCATGATTTCAGCACACCCCAATGCTGGCTTACCGAACGAATTTGGTGGTTATGATGAGAAACCAGAACAGACCGCTTCCCATATTGCTCAATGGGCAAAAGAAGGATTAGTAAATATAGTCGGCGGTTGTTGTGGGACAACTCCAGCACATATAGCAGCGATTTCTAATCGTGTGCGTGGCATAACCCCACGTGTTGTACCTCATCTATCGCGCCGACTACGCTTATCTGGTCTGGAACCATTTGACCTAAGGAGCACATTGTGACAAGAATCACTAGTACATTTGTCAACATAGGAGAGCGAACTAACGTTACTGGCTCGGCGCGTTTTCGCAAACTAATCTCTGAAAGTCAATATGATATTGCTCTTGAAATTGCCCGACAACAGGTGGACGGCGGTGCTCAAATCCTTGACGTGAATATGGATGAAGGCTTGCTTAACAGCGAAGCTGAAATGTCCACATACTTAAACTTGATCGCTAGTGAGCCAGACATTAGCCGCGTACCGATAATGATAGATAGCTCTAAATGGTCAGTAATAGAGGCTGGTTTAAAATGCCTACAGGGTAAAAGCATTGTTAATTCAATAAGCCTGAAAGAAGGTAAAGAACAGTTTCTTAAGCAGGCGAGATTAGTACGCCGTTATGGAGCGGCTATGGTAGTTATGGCTTTTGATGAACAAGGTCAGGCTGAGACCGCTGAACGCAAATATGCGATCTGCAAGCGAGCCTACGACATCCTATTAAAAGAAATTGATTTTCCTCCCGAAGATATCATCTTTGACCCAAACATTTTTGCTGTAGCAACTGGTATCGATGAGCATAACGATTATGCACGAGCCTTCTTCGAAGGTACTAAGTTAATTAAAAAAAACCTGCCATACGCTCATGTTTCAGGGGGTGTATCCAACGTATCTTTTGCATTCCGCGGTAATAACGTGGTGCGTGAAGCTATGCACGCTTGCTTTTTGTACCATGCAATCAAAGCTGGGCTAGATATGGCTATCGTTAATGCAGGATCTCTGCCTGTGTATCAGAATATCCCTGAGGATTTGCGAGAACGAATTGAGGATGTTTTACTAAACCGATCCAATAATGCTACTGATCGAATGCTAGAGATTGCTGAAAGGTATCGCGGTTCTAGCGGAATTACCAAGATAATTGATCATACATGGCGTGAACAGACCGTAGATAAACGTCTAGAGCATGCTTTAGTACACGGCATTAGCGATTTTGTTGATATAGATGTAGAGGAAGCGCGAAAAAAATACGACCAGCCAATTCAAGTCATTGAAATCCCGCTAATGAACGGCATGAACTTAGTAGGTGATTTGTTTGGCGCAGGAAAGATGTTCTTGCCTCAAGTAGTAAAATCAGCCCGTGTTATGAAAAAGGCTGTCTCTATCTTGCTGCCTTATATCGAAAAGAAAAAAGATGCGGGGCGCCCTGGGAAGGGTACGATCTTAATGGCTACTGTCAATGGCGATGTTCACGACATAGGCAAAAATATCGTTGGTGTTGTATTGCAATGTAATAACTATAAAGTTATTGACTTAGGAGTAATGGTGCCTTGCGCGAAAATATTAGAAGTTGCTGTTAAAGAAAAAGTAGATATTATTGGTCTTTCGGGTCTAATTACTCCGAGCTTAGATGAGATGGTGTATGTCGCATCTGAAATGCAGCGTGAAAAACTAGAATTGCCATTACTGATTGGTGGAGCCACAACTTCGAAGATACATACAGCAGTAAAAATTGATCCAACATATAATGGGCCAGTTGTGCATGTGACAGATGCTAGCCGTTCAGTAGGAGTAGTTCAGGAATTGCTATCGTCCAATAGACGCTTCGCTTATGCGAAAAGTATCCGCGCCGAATATCATAGTATAGCTGAGAAAAGATACATTAGCCGCATCGATCGTAATAGAATTACAATCGATGCGGCTCGGTCTAACAGATCGAAATTTGAATGGATCAACTATCAACCACCCAAGCCTACTTTTGAAGGTATTAAGGTGTTTGATAATTATCCACTACAAGAATTGATCAATAGAATCGATTGGCACCCCTTCTTCGCTACTTGGGAGCTGCGAGGACGTTTTCCTGATATCATTGATGATCCAGTTGTTGGCAAGACCGCTAGCTCGTTATGGAACGACGCTAAAGATATGTTAAAACAAATAATAGATAACGAATGGGCTAGACCTCGTGCAGTGATAGGTTTTTGGGCAGCAAAAGCTGAGATGGATGATATCCTACTGACGACTAGTGATGGGGAGTTTGTTGTTCACACTTTACGCCAACAAATTCCACGCGATTCAAATAGAGCAAATCTAGCTTTATCTGACTACATATCGCCTAGTGGCAACGATTGGTTAGGAGGATTTGCTGTTACTGCCGGCAAAGAAATTCAAGAAAAGGCCAAAAATTTTGAAGAAATTGGAGATGTATACAATTCTATTCTATTAAAAGCACTAGCAGACCGTCTCGCAGAAGCTTTTGCTGAACGTTTACATGAGAGAGTACGTCGCGAATTTTGGGGTTATGCGCCCGATGAGGATCTATCCAACGAACGTCTCATCGCAGAAGACTACCGAGGAATTCGCCCAGCGCCTGGCTACCCAGCCTGTCCAGATCACACTGAAAAGAAAACCCTATTTGATTTACTGGACGCTGAAAAGCAAGTAGGTGTTAACCTAACTAAATCATTTGCTATGTGGCCAGCCTCATCAGTTTCTGGTTGGTATTTTTCTCATCCATCTGCTCGCTATTTTGGCCTCGGTAAAATTGAACGAGATCAAGTTGAAGATTATGCTCAGCGAAAGGGAATGCCAACAAAATCAGTAGAGCGTTGGTTAGCTTCATCGCTAGCCTACGATACGGAGAAAATGAGATCAGAAGTTTAACCAAAAATTACAGCACTCTCAGTACCTAGCTTTAAACTACTTACCTATACTGATTGAAATCGCACAAGCTTTGATCTGCAAACCTAACACAAAATCTAAAATAATAGACTAGTAACTATGGTTACGGAGTGGTCTATCAATTTTGGATTATTTTTAACAATTCAATACTTTTTTAAGCTAAGTTACATTCTTCATTTACTTTAAGCATAACGTTTATGCCGATAATTTTTTTTTGCTACGCGTATTAACAAAAGGTAGTATTAAACTTTGGACAATCATTTGAGATTATTAATTATGTAAGCATGTGCTAAATTTATCATTCTAATGCTAGAAGGTAACAAAGAAAAATATTATTCATTAATCGAAAGATTAAGCTCTAGACTGATCAATTTTTATAAACTAGCAAAAATTCTTTCGTGATAAAAATCATATTGAATAGATATTCTAAAACTATATAATATCTGAAATGATCAAATGATAATCTACAAAAATGAATAAAAATTCACGTTATTCAGATAATAAAAGCTCTCTTTTAATACATTAGAGACTAAATTTTTATAGAAGATGGCTTTAGCTAACAAGAAAAAATTTAATATTGTATAGTTAAATTATTGAATATTTAATAATCGATAAAAACAAGTTTGATAGCTAATTTAGTCGGGGAGTAGCTCAGCATGGTAGAGCACTGTCTTCGGGAGGCAGGGGCCGGAGGTTCAAATCCTCTCTCCCCGATTAAGGTAACATGCATGTAACTTTGCTCAAAAACCGATCAACACTAGGAGCTATTATGCATTAACTAACAATAAAAATTATCCCTGCATAAAGCAAACCGCCTTACCAATGAAATTACCTCAACAATACAAATTGTTACACAAAAATAGCTACAATGTACAATTATTATAAGATCTTAACTAATAGCTTAATCAACTACTATCTGCGTTATTTCTGAGAAAGAGCAATTTTCTAAATTGCATGAATTTTTAATTAAATTAAACAACTTCGAATACCATATGAACCTTAAACTAAATAGCAGTAGTACCCCATAAGCTATATTATCTCTATTCAAATGCTATGTTATTTATAAAATTTTTCTAAAAAAAATTAATTTTTCTAATAAATTACAGTAAAAAACAAAAGTAAAAATACAACGATGTCATTAATAGAAATTAATTTATACTTCGTAGTACTCTGCGAATGACATCGATAATAAAGTCAATCTGATTCTTTTCAATGATTAACGGAGGTGATAATGCAATGGTATCACCGGTAGTGCGAATCAATAAACCTTTATCATAACATTGCTTAAAGGCTTCCATTGCACGCACAGTGGGTTTATTATTGACGCCTTCTAATTCAATCGCAGCAATCATGCCAAGATTGCGAATATCAACAACATGTTTATTGCCTTTTAAGGAATGCACGGCTTCTTCCAAGTAAGGTGCTAATTCAGCTGATCTCTTGAATAGTTCTTCATTTTGGTACAATTCAATAGTAGCAAGGCCTGCTGCGCAAGCAACCGGGTGACCAGAACATGTATATCCATGAAATAACTCAATAGCACCTTCCGGCGCATCCATAAAAGCTTCATAAATACCATTTCGGCAAAACACTGCCCCCATGGGGACTGTAGCATTCGTAATGCCTTTAGCCGTAGTAAAGATATCAGGTTTTACAGCAAAATAATCACTAGCGAACGCTGTACCGATACGTCCAAAACCAGTAATCACCTCATCAAAAATCAGTAATATGTCGTGCGCATCACAAATCTCTCGTAAACGACCCAGATATCCCTTCGGAGGTACAAGCACGCCAGTAGATCCTGCTAATGGTTCGACAATAACAGCAGCTATGGTAGATGAATCATGCAAAACAAACAACCGTTCTAAATCATCGGCTAGATGCATACCCCATTCCGGTTCACCTTTGCTATAAGCATTATGTTTGATATTATGAGTATGACATATATAATCAACACCATTTAACAAGCTAGAAAATTGCTTTCGATTAGCTGAAATTCCACCAATCGAAACACCCCCAAAATTAACCCCATGATAGCTTCGCTCACGAGCAATAAATCTAGTACGTGTCGTACTTCCACGAGAATAATGATATGCTAAAGCGATCTTCAGTGCAGTATCAATAGATTCTGATCCAGAATTAGTAAAAAAAATGTGACTAAATCCCTGGACCATATGGATTAAACGTTCAGCAAACTCGAATGATAAAGGATGTCCTATCTGAAACGTTGGAGCAAAGTCAAGAAGTTCCGCCTGTTTTTTAATTGCATCAACAATTGACTTGCGGCAGTGTCCAGCATTAGAACACCATAATCCTGAGGTACCATCTAGCACTTGTCTACCATCTGTTGTGGTATAATACACACCCTCGGCCCTTACAAGTAGGCGAGGATTATGCTTAAAGTCGCGATTAGAGGTAAACGGCATCCAGAACGACTCAAGATTATTCAACTTCATTTTATCAACACGCACTTGAGCAAGATATACCACGCAAAAAGCAGACAAAAATATAAATCATCTGCTTGCTAAATTAATTTATTACTTAAAGCTTAACAGCAAAATTATTGCACGAGAAATTGATCAAAATGTATATAATTCAAAAACTATCTGCTAAAATCAATTTAGCTAACGCTATTCTATATCATTCCTTACTCTATGACAATAAAAATTAAAAAATATTATTCGCTCATTCATTAATGCACACCCAAAATTAACGTTTAAATGGATATTGTTTAGCAATATACAAATATTATAGGCATGCAAAATATTAACATCCTAATTTCTCAATTGGCCAGTAGATTATAAAATAGTTAAAAGATTTATCTATGAAATGCCTAAATACGATAAATTAATTATAGTAGTATTTAGTAAATTCAGTATTCTGCAAATTAGCAAATATTAGTAGTATACGTTTAAGTATTATGTATAGAAAATACAATTTTTCCATAATATTAATTGATAATATTACTTATTTATAGATAATATTACTTATTTATACAATTTTATATATAAAATCTGAATACAGTCAGTAAAATTAAATGCAACAAATAAAGGATCGTTAATAATCAAATTAACTTATAGACAATACTTACTAGGAGTAAGTATAATAAATGCTAGGCACTATGCGATGTCCAATATAGAAAATATATCATGCCTATTGAACGTGAATGCAAATAAAATTCTCTGGGTACTGCTTGGAGCAACCTTCAAGACAACATAAATATCTACATTATGGAAACAAATGAATAAAACTACAGCACTGTGGTTGATAAGAAGACTTCTATATAGTATTTTGCTCTATTCGACGAACTTGAATAGCAAATTAAAATAAGTAAACTAGCAATCGATACCGGTGATGTAGATATTTATAGCTAAAATTATTTTATTATGAGTAAAACTAATATAACGCTTAGTAAACTACAATTATTTAAAAAAAACAAAATTAAATTTTTAGCAAAAATTGCTGCTAATTTCTGGCTCTATAATATAGATGCAATTATTATACTACGTTCTTAATATTTAGATATAGATAATATTTAGATATAGAATAAAAATATAGCATGATTTCAATTAATATTGGCTAAGCGAATATACGCTTAAAAGCGTACAAAAATAATCATTGCCTTGGGGTAAACTACCAGTCTAAATCTATAGAAGATATTAAACAATTTTCAATTATAAATGATATCATCAACACAAACAGTAAAATTCAACATTCTATAATAACTATTAAGCTTTAATTTATTAACTGCAAAAGCATGCAAAATGTTAGAAAAAAAAGGGATAGAACAAGAAAGCTTCGTCGTAGCGGCTTACGTCCATTTTCCTACTTTGCACCAGAATTAATTGATCCACTGTTTCATAAGCGTGGATTCGTAAAAGGAATTATACCTAAGCGGTGGAGACAAATCGTTGGCAATAATCTAGCGCAATGCTGTGCTCCTGAATCACTCCATTTCCCATACGGTAAAAGTCATGGAGCTATACTAAAAATTGTCTCCCTATCTGGTAATGCCCTAGAAATACAGTATTTATCTACTCAAATCATTGACAAAATAAACAGTTACTTAGGCTGTGCCACAGTGGCAAGAATACAAATTCGGCAAGGTGTGCTACTAAAATCACCAAAATTACACCGATCAACCTTGGTTACATTAGAAAAAAGCGACAAAACAGCTGTTCACGCTCAGGTAACCGGCATACGTGATATGAATCTACGAAATCATCTTAGGTCTTTAGGTGAAGCAATTATCGCACGCAACAAGTTAACTGATGATAATAAGCAGGATACTTATTTTGACTAATCAAAGCAATACTAAAAAGGATCAGCTTACGGGGATGGACACTAAAGTTACTTCAGAATGCGATATAATACATGCAAAAATAAAATTAATCTTTTATACACAATTAACGTTATGGCATTCTTCGATGCATTTTGATGTAATGGTCGATTACCTAAGTCATATCAGCATTATATTAAGGATATAAGAAATACATCAAAAGTTATTATATTACTTAGTAGTCTCAATAAATATTACTTAGTAGTCCAAATAAATTTAACATTATTGATTACAAACAATTTAATAATAAATAGCTATACTAAAATATTGTAAACTAAAATATTGTAATAATTACTCAGCTTAGAATATTACTCTCTCTAATATTTCTCTTTTAGCTTTATTGAATAACTTTTATAATCAAATAACCAATACTGTAGTTAAATCAGAATCAAATTTCTGCCCAAAGAGACAAATCGATAGATTGTAAATCTGTTCATATTTTTATGCTAATTTTATCGTTGATAATAAACTTTTAAGATATAATTAAAGAATAATCTCTACGAGAGAGAGATATCGTAAAATATCGAATTCTAGACTATAATGGTTTTAAATAATCACCTCAACATAAACTCTCTGCTCGAGAAAGTTTCGATCTTCACCTTAAACTTAAAAAAACAATGACTGTAAGGAAAATAACTAGCCGAAAGCTACACTGATAACCCATTAACGTAGAAGACACTGCGAGAAAATCTATTCTTGAGCGATTAATATTAGGATCAATCTTTAGTAAAAATTCAGGATAAAATCAACTAAAATTAGGATATTATTATATTAGATTAAATACACATAATAACTAGACCCCTCCATAATCAATCGTACTTATTAATTTTGAAAGGATTCAAGAAACAAGATTAAGAAATCTTAAATAAATTACCTAACATTCAACAGGTTGATTTTATTAGCAAAAGCGAAAGCTAGCAGCATAACTATTATGCTTTTTCTGGTTTGCCAAAGTACATCTTTGTTTTTAAAAAAATTTGCTATCTGTAATGCCAATACCGTTTCACTTTTTTGAAGCAAGAGCTACTAATAAAAATACAATCGATGCTAAAGTAGTCTCTAAACATAAAAAATTTTATTTTATGTTAGTGAGATAACGCACTCCTTAGTAAGGTAATACAAACCTACTAATAGTATGCTTTGTATTACTAATAGTATGCTTTGTATAATAAACTGTCTTTGTAAAATAGAATAATACAAATCCGGATATAAATCTCGTGGACTATTTTTGCAATCTCGTTCTTGACTTTAGAATTTTCCGCGCATAAAGTCATAACTCGTGTATGCTATGATGCTACTTAAACTCGTGTATGCTATGATGCTACTTACAATTTCGTTTTATGAAAGCAGCTAGCATAGCTAATGAATGTTCTAGGACCTTATGGTAAATTTGCATAATTGTCTTGTTGCCCATCGATAGCAAGTTTATTAAAGTAGTAATTAATTTTTAATATTACTGTAATTGCCAACAAATGTTATATTTGTCTGTTGGGAAACTATTAGATGAGAACAAAATTTCTGAAATGATTAAGCAGATTAATATAGATTAAATGCTAGTTGATCAAATGTTAAATCTTTATTATTTAAATGCTACTGCTGAAGTGAAAGAACTTTATTGACTAGCTTGCTGATTTATTATTTTTCATTAGGTTTCTGATCGAAATGCTTTTTCTAAAGACTTTAGATTCACTTAGCTCCATCCTAACGCAAACTAAAACGAAAAGGGGGTTTTTAGTTGGTCTCTTCAATTGCACAGTTTCAGATTAAACCGATTGGTGCGGAACTTCATCTATTTGGCATAGACATATCCTTTAACAATTCCGCACTATTTATGATCATAGCTACCATTTTAGTGAGCGCATTTCTTACCCAATCGGTAAAGAGTAGTTATACGATTCCTAATCGAATTCAATCACTCGCAGAAATGACTTATGAATTTACCACTAAGATAGTATCCGAAAATGTAGGCATAGAAGGAATGGCTTACTTTCCTTTGATCTTTTCATTATTTATGTTTATTCTGGCGGGTAACTTGTTAGGTATACTACCGTACGCTTATACTTTCACTAGTCAAATCATTGTTACCTTCGCTATCTCGATAGCAATCTTCTTAGGCATAACTGTTATCGCTATTATTAAGCATGGTACAAAGTTCTTCAGATTCTTTTTACCATCAGGGACACCTGTATATATGGCTCCTTTGCTGATTCCCATCGAAATTTTATCTTATCTTTCGCGTCCGATAAGCCTATCTGTAAGATTGTTTGCGAACATGGTGGCTGGGCATACAATGATGAAAGTCTTTGGCGGATTTGTAATCTCTCTTGGTGCAGCTGGTTTTGTACCATTGCTATTCTTGGTAGCCTTGACTGCTTTTGAGGTGCTTGTAGCGGTACTTCAGGCTTATGTGTTTACGATCATTACCTGCATTTATTTATCCGACGCTCTTTACTTGCATTAAAGTACTCTCCCTGTAACATATTAAAGTTGTTTAGAAAAGGAATATGCTAATGGAACTTGAATCTGCTAAGATGATCGGTGCCGGTCTCGCTGTTGTTGCCCTAATGGGTGTAGGTATTGGTATCGGTAATATATTCTCCACGCTAATTGCTTCAGTAGCGCGCAACCCAGCAGCTCGTGGAGAGGTATTCAGCATAGGTATTTTAGGGTTTGCTCTAACAGAAGCTGTTGCATTGTTTGCGCTGTTAATTGCATTTTTAATCCTATTTACTTAAATTAATTAATTGCTAATTTCCTAGTTAATCTTAAAGACAGTCCTCAGGAAGAACATCATCAAATATGATTGTCAGCAAAATAATCTACTATCTCCGCAACCTCTGGCTGGTTGCTTTATCAGGCATTGCTTACAAACTCCCAGCTTGGGCAGCTTCAAAAAAACAAAGCGATAGCAGTGGTTTACCGCAATTTGATACAAGTACATACTCAAGCCAAATTTTCTGGCTAATTATAAGTTTTTTGCTGTTTTATTTTATTATGTCAACAAAAGCTATTCCACGAATAGCTTTTGTTCTTAGAGAAAGGCAAAAGCGAATTGAAGGTGATATAAATAAAGCTAATAGTTTACGCGAAGAAGCCGATGAAATAAGAATTAAATACGAAAGATTTTTGGCTGAATCTAGGTCGCAAGCTAATGAGATAATTTGTAATTCAATTAACCAAATTGCTAATCAACGAGCTCATGCAAAGGAAGCATTAAAGTCATCAGAAAAAATTAAATCAGCTGAAGCCATTATAATCGAGCAAAAAACTAAGGCTCTTAATAGCTTAGACTTCGTAGCTTGCGAAGCTGCCGCTGCCGCAACAAGAAAATTGATTGGTACTCAGATAAGTAAGAGTAAAGTTACAAAAGTTGTAACGGCAATAATGAGAAAGAATACTTAATGTTACTTGATCCAACTTTTTGGGGAGCAATCGCTTTTTTCATATTTGTAGTGATTGCATATTGGAAGGCTTGGCCTGTGATTGCGGCCATTATTGATGAAAGAACTAAAAAAATTTATTCCTCTATCGAGGAGGCTCGAGCACTTCGTAAAAAGACTCAAGCAATTAATGAAGATTGTCGATATCATCAGCGTAACGCGCTAAATGAATCAGAAATCATTATAAATCAAGCTAAATCTGAAGCTATAAAAATGCAAAAAGATGCTGAGATAAGTTTGGCTAGATACATGGCTAATCAAGAAAATTTTGCTATGAAAATGATCAAGGTGGATGAAATTAGAGCTTTTCAAGAGGTGCAAGATCAAATGGTCGATCTTGCAATCGCCGCTACCGCAAGATTGATTACAGAAAACATTAATACTAATACTCATAAAAAGCTTATTTCTAGAACTATAGATGAAATTTTAGTTAGATTCTAAATAAATATTATTATTATGGAGACCCCCGCCCAAGAAGTATTAAATTATAATTTTAATTATAGCGTTTTAAATTGTTGCTATTGAAGTTTAAATTATACCATTTAGCAAAATTTCTATTGGTAGGAATAATGTGTTAAAAACATAGCATTAATAATCAAATTATTCGTTTATTTATTTGCTTAACCCAGTTTTTGCTAGACCTTAGTAAGCAATTTAAAATTAAAAGAAAACAAGTGTGTAATTGATTATAGGTATTGTAAGTTAAGAATAAATAATGATTATGTTTATTATTTATGAGTATTTCTATTTATCCACTAAAATAAAAAAGCAATAGCTGACTTTATTTATAGAACTATAAGCGAATTTGACTTAATCCTCTAGATAGCTAAAATAACCCTAGCATTACTTAAATAATGCTAGGGTTATTTCTTATTTATGAGTTTAATTGATAAATGCTATCCTGTATTACAACCACATTTAAACAATCCTGCTTATCTAATTTTATCGTCTATGCAATATTATAGATTATTTTCTACACTAACCCTTATAAACCCATAGACTAAAAAAATTAATATAGAATAAATAATATATAATCTTTTTTGCAGTATTTACGGAATCTTATTAACCAAATTACCTGATAACAATATAATAATTAAGTAACATTTTTATCGATCATGAATTTGGGCATTAAAAGCACAGTCCAATAACTAGTAATCGCTAAAGCAATTTTTAAAGTAAGGAAGAAATCTCACACTGTACAGCAAATTATCACACTAGTGTGTCAATAAACTAACAATAATAAATCAACTATTTTAATTTATAAACTACTAAATTATATTTAGCAAAGTCATTATATAGCTCGAAAACTAAATATCCTTTAAATTAATATTTATTTAAAATTATTGACTAAATGAGAACTGTATTAGAAAAATTAAATACAAAAAAAAAAATAATAAATTAAAAATCTTCAAAATATTGGCAGATTTTGCCAGAAAAACTTCTTAAGAGCATATTAAATATTTTTTAATTAATTTTGTTCCTTGATTGCAAATAAATATTAATATTTTATGTAACAGAGCTACTTAAAGAATAATACAAATTAAAGTGATACCTCTTAAAGTTTATGTTTTACTTTTTAAAAGTATTAGCAGTTAATTTTTGAATACCATTCGTATAATGAATTATTTTTCTGATAATTTATTGACACCTTCGATACTTTTGTTAAGTATGGCAACAACAATAAAATATTTACTTCACTTAAAAATTTTAAGTTTATCCTTAATTAATATAGATTAATAGCTAATTTATAGTATTAATCTATATTAATTATTATCCAATCATATCTTATTCACTGTAAACTTGTACATTGCTATGAAATGTTAATTCCATCTCCCCATAAATAGCGCACTTCTCTCAAAAAAAAATCTAGCTAACTTAATGAGCTGAAAGTAAGTTATATTCTATTATTTACTCCAAATAATGTATACTCATTGATGTAATTAAGCTCCAGTAAAATTGTTAATTATCAGTTTAAATTAAATAATTAAATCACATGTATACTGCTTTTCTACATTAGAAATAAATATAATCGAGGATTAAATTTTTGCTAACCTAATATAAAATCCATTATTAGTAAATTACCGCTTTAAAAAAGCATAATTTCAATTAATTAAAACATCAACAAGTCAACAACAATAATACTTTGAAGAATACTGTATAACTTATATGTAGAGTAAGTATGCACTTAATAAATACTCATCGAGTGTAATAATATTCGGTTATATTAACCCTACACAATATCTAACTTTATTAAAGAATAATATAAATACATAATAGAAGGCATAAAATTAGCGTTCTAATTATATTTTATTCTAAATCAAAGCAAAAAAGTTTTTCTATCTTTAAACTAACTTTATAGCTAATACACAAATTGGCATCATAAGAAAATACATAATCTTTGTTAAATTTTACTTTAAGCACTAAAGAATACTTGGTCCACCGTTTATCTTTTCTTATATCAAATTGAATTAATATAATTAATCATATGGTTATACATGATTAATTATATTAATTTATTAACAATCTAATATAGCAAACGCAAAAAACCTTATAAATTGTCAGTAATTGAATAATTAACAATGGAATAACCGCCGACATTAGCAGAATAAGTAAATAGTTTTATAATTAATTATTTAGAATTATCTTTTATAAAAGAAGACCTCAAAATAATTTGGCTGTTAATTACTATAATAATAGTATAATTAAAAAGAAATTTAATAAAATAAACACCTAGATTATATAAATAACTAATAATAATTCAAATATTATAAATAATATTTTATCCAACTAAATAATACACAAGTAATTATAAATTGAAAACTATATAATTAGATAATCGCAATATTTTTCTTTAATGCCATTTTCACGTAGAAAGATAAATTTAGATACATTCTTCTATAATTCATACTCTCATACAATTATCTAAAGTTTATTTAGCTCTTTTATTAAAAAGTAGAGCAAAACATTATTTAAATAAGAGCTATATCTACAACAAGCGAGCAATGTAACTACGATTAAAAATCGTATCTCAGTGTTAAAAATAATGCAAATCAATAGAGCGTTTTAATAATAGTGGTCAATGTATTACTTTAGAAGTTTGTATTAAGGGTCCAAATTAAAGTTTGTGCTCTTCGGCGAAGATTTAGTTTAAAGCTACCGCTTGATAATATTTGTAAGTTTTAGCTAGAAGATGAATCTAGCTTTCTCATATTCTAAAAAGGGATGAACTAGCCAACAGCTTTAGTAATTTTTTATTGGCATTTCCTTCTGTCGCACATGGTCCTCCAGCTGATCTCGCTCAATTTTACCAAGAGCAAAATAGCAAACAGACGGATGAGAGAAATATCAAGCAAAAACTGATGTGATTGGCTACGTAACAAATTGATTTTAGTTAACACTTAGAGTCTAGATAGAATGATACCAGGCGCTAAGTAGATACCTTGGTTAAGCTTCTAGCGATTAAAATGTTCGTTAGATAGATCCGCATTAGCTGCACAACTACAAAATTTGGCTAAAAAATAAGTTACTCTCTCTCATATAAGAGCTCAAGCAACAACTCAAATAGCCCAGCTAGTGCCTTTAAGAGAATAAAATTGTACACATATGCAATGTCCTCGAAATTTTTAGATTTTTTTGAATTTCTTTGCCAGCAGTAACAATAAAATCATTCCAATCAATTATCGTCACTGAATGAGAAAAGTCCTTAAAAATAGATAGCATATTAATTTCATTAAAAATAATGAAAAAATCTGTATACATATCAGTAGTAATTCATCGAAATTATATATTATAACCGATGAATTACTTTTGTTTAATAGATTTAAAAAGTCAATAATGAATCTTTCATATTGGTACATGCTCGTTATTTATTTGTTGTTCATTAGATATTCACCCTTTTAATAATTATCTAATTTGCTCTAAGAGCAGAAAAATCCATGGATACATAAAAATAAATATTTTAATACTGAAAATAATCTCACTCAAAATAGCTTGATTATATTTCAATTTATAGTCAAAGCTAGAAGGCAATAAAGGGTAAAAACTTACGCTAAGATTTTTAAAATAATTGTTTATCACGTAGTCAGATTGCACTAAGCAATTGCAATAGATATAATGTTAAATACTTTCGCGCCATTCGGTGTTGTTACTTCTACAGATTCTCCAACTCGCTTACCGATCAAAGCACGCGCAATAGGAGAAGCAGTTGATATAAAACCTCGAGAAATATCAGCTTCATATGGCCCAACAATCTTGTAGCTAGTCACCTCGTTTGTTTCTTCATCAACGATCTCAACAATTACTCCGAAAGTAACAGTCTCACCTTTTAACTTCCTTATATCAATCACCTCACAACGACTAATTATATCTTCAAGTTCTGCAAGACGACCTTCTATGAAACTTTGACGATCTCTTGCGGCATAGTACTCAGCATTTTCAGAAAGATCACCATGCCCTCTGGCTTCAGCGATCGCCTTAACTACCGCAGGACGCTCTACAAACTTTAAATTCTTTAATTCATCCCTCAAACGAATATAACCTTCTGAGGTCATTGGCACCTTTTCCATTGACTTATCAACCTATTATAAAATAATTTTTATTACTCCTTAAACAAGCCAAAAAAAGGCTTAATACAAACTAAAAACCACGATTCTATTATTTCTTCTTACTCCTCTTACTCAGTTTTATAAGATAATTAGAAAAATTTGTTGAGATAATTTTGAATCGGATTTACCTCAAGATTCCCATCTCGCATTGCGGCTATTGCACGAACAGCAGCACTAGCACCTTCCACAGTTGTATAATATGGAATATTGTACGTTAAAGCGGTCTGACGTAAGCTAAAACTATCACGGATTGCCTGTGCGCCTTCGGTAGTATTTATTACTAAATCAACATGACCAGAAAGCATTTTATCAACAATATGCGGTCTTCCTTCGAGAACTTTCTTTACACAATAACTATCAATACCAGCATTTTTTAGAGCGTAAGCTGTGCCTGTGGTCGCTATAATAGTAAAACCAAGATCCTTTAACGAAGTAGATATTTGTAAAATTGCCATCTTATCAGAATCTTTTACGGAAACAAATACCGTCCCGTTAGATGGCAAAATAATACCAGCGGCAAGTTGCGACTTAGCAAAAGCACGATCAAAGCTATTATCAATACCCATCACTTCACCGGTTGATTTCATTTCTGGTCCAAGAATAATGTCAGTATCTGGAAAACGCGAGAAAGGAAAAACCGCTTCTTTCACAGCTACATGCTTGGGATCATTAGTTGGCAAAGTAAAAGCAGTCAGCTTTTCACCAGCCATTACCCGACTCGCTATTTTAGCTATCGGTACACCAGTAGCCTTAGCTACGAATGGAACAGTTCGTGAAGCTCGAGGGTTTACCTCCAAGATAAATACCTCGTCTTCACGCACAGCAAATTGCACATTCATCAATCCAACAACATTCAAACCCTTAGCTAGCATGGTAGCCTGACGCTTGACCTCTTTAATTAGGCTCTTTTTCAGAGAGATAGGCGGTAAAGAGCATGCGCTATCTCCTGAATGAATTCCAGCTTCCTCAATATGCTCCATAACACCAGCGATGAAGACTTCATTACCATCAGCAACAGCGTCAACGTCAATTTCAATAGCGTTACGCAAAAAACTATCGATTAGCACCGGATTATTACCTGATGCTAATACAGCCTTATTCATGTAACGACGCAAACCCTCTGCTTCATGCACAATCTCCATGGCTCTACCGCCTAACACATAGGATGGGCGAATCACTAACCTATAACCAATCTGATCAGCAATCTTTTCTGCTTGTTCTGTAGAAGTAGCAATTCCGTTAGCAGGATGCCGTAAATCCAAGCGACGTAGTAATTTCTGGAAGCGATCACGATCTTCAGCTAAATCAATTGCATCCGGTGATGTGCCTAGAATGGGTATCTGTGCCTTTTCCAACGCAGCAGCTAGCTTTAAAGGAGTCTGGCCACCAAATTGCACAACACAGCCAATAACTTTTCCCTTAGACTGTTCAATATTAACCACCTCGATCACATCTTCCGCTGTTAACGGTTCGAAATATAGTCGGTCAGCAGTATCGTAATCAGTAGAGACTGTTTCAGGGTTGCAATTTATCATTATAGTTTCAAATCCAGCTTCTGACAAGGCATAAGCCGCATGAACACAGCAATAGTCAAATTCAATACCTTGACCTATCCGATTGGGACCACTACCAAGGATGATAATTTTCTTAGAACAGTTTGGATCAGACTCATTATTTGAGGCATTAGCACCAATATTGATTTCATAAGTAGAATACAGGTAAGGAGTATATGATGAAATTTCGGCTGAACAAGTATCAATCCTCTTAAAAACCGGATGCACAGCAAAACTGCGGCGCCGAGCAGCGATCACATCCTCTTCGTTGCCAGAGATCTGACCAATCCTAGCGTCAGAAAAACCCATTGATTTGATTTTTTGCCAGCCTGCAGCGTCAGAAGGTAATCCTTCGATTTCGATTGCACGCTCAGCAGCAATTATTTCAGCAATTCTGTTTAAAAACCATGGATCGATGCAACAAGCCCTATGTACTTCATCTACTGATATTCCCAAACGTAATGCCTGAGCCACATTCAAAAGCCGATCAGCCGTCGGCTGAGACAATTGAGAAGTAATTGTTTGGCAATCTACCGTTTCTCCTGAAGCTCCCTTCAGCTCTATCGGTTCAAGACCACTAAGACCCGTATCCAAGCTACGCAAAGCCTTTTGCAAACTTTCTTGAAAAGTCCGCCCTATAGCAACAACTTCTCCTACCGACTTCATAGAAGTCGTTAAATTAGAATCGCTACCTGGAAACTTTTCAAAAGTAAATCGTGGAATCTTAGTAACAACATAGTCAACAGTTGGCTCAAAACTAGCTGGAATATTCCCAATAATATCATTATTTAGTTCATCCAAAGTATATCCAACAGCAAGCTTAGCGGCAATCTTAGCAATAGGAAAGCCAGTAGCTTTTGAAGCTAAAGCAGACGAACGTGATACACGTGGATTCATTTCAATGACAACTTGACGACCAGTCACTGGATCAACAGCAAATTGTACATTTGAACCGCCAGTATCCACCCCTATACAACGCAGAACAGCAATAGAAGCATTACGCATACGCTGATATTCTTTATCACTTAGCGTTAAAGCTGGAGCAACAGTGATACTATCACCTGTATGAACTCCCATCGGATCAACGTTTTCTATAGAGCATATAACCATACAATTATCTGCCTTGTCGCGAACCACCTCCATTTCAAATTCTTTCCACCCCAATACACTTTCTTCAATAAGCACTTCGTTAACTGGCGATAGACGAATACCATTACGAACAATTTGCTCAAATTCCTCAAGATTATAAGCAATACCACCACCTTGTCCACCTAAGGTATAAGAAGGACGAATAATTACTGGCAGCCCCACATGGTCAATTACCGAAGCTGCCTCAGCAAAGTCTTTAATTAGACAAGAACGTGGCGTTTCTAGGCCAATGCCAGTCATTGCCTCGCAAAATCGTTGCCGATTTTCTGCCTTTTCAATAGCTGCTAAGTCAGCACCTATCAGTTGAATACCAAACTTTTCCAGTGTTCCGTCATGGAATAAGGCGCGGGCAGTGTTCAAAGCAGTTTGACCGCCCATAGTTGGTAACAAAGCGTCTGGACGCTCACGCTCAATTACTTTAGCAACTACTTTTGGATTAATTGGCTCTATGTAAGTAGCGTCAGCTATATCAGGATCAGTCATAATAGTAGCTGGATTTGAGTTTACCAATACTACCCGATATCCTTCATTTTTCAACGCTTTACAAGCCTGAGTACCAGAATAGTCAAACTCGCAAGCTTGACCAATAACAATCGGCCCAGCGCCAATAATTAAAATTGATGAGATATTTGTATTTTTTGGCATATTAGAAAATTTCTAAATTATTTTAGAAACTATTGAGCTATATCATTCAAGCGTACATTGTGATCTTAGCAAATTTTATTCGGTTATATGTATCAATAAATATTACTGTTAAAAATAAACACAGAATGTATATTACTTTATTGAACTACTTTTGGCAAAATTAAAAATATTAATGGTATAATAGCTTATTATATTTTGCAATAATTATAATTGCATTGTGTGCGAGTGTTTAAGTAATCCTAGCTCTAATTAAAAATAAATTATTTAATTAGAGCTAGGATTATCAAGATTAAGTTTTAAGGCAAGCATGACTTCATATCTAATTATTTAAGTAAGTATAATATGATAGTACGGCAATTATTTACTTATTTTGTAGTAATAATTAAGCTGTAACCAATCGATTATAAAGTAAAAGTAAATTTAACGAATGTTAAATATCATAGTAATTTAAGTATTTTCATTAAAAAATATTTGAAATTCTTCTAAACAGTGCTAATGTAATCAGCTCATATTTTTATTTACTATTGTAAATAATGAGATAATTTTCTAATTAAAAAGAGTATGCAATAACCGACACTATGTACTTATCGTCTCTACAGTAGAATAATTAAAATGTTTACAAATCCGTTTTTATATATTCTACCTTTTAATTTTACTTAATAATTTACTACTAAAAATAGATTTAAACTATTTTTAAAACTTCATACTCTGAGTCATTATTTAAATTAAATATTAATTATCTAGGGTATCAAATAATCCATTTAAATTTTATTAAGTTGCATTAATAGTCATAACTTTTAATAAACTAATCTACTATAGCAGCAGACAAAGCAAATAAATTATTTCATTAAATAAAATTAAAGCTTTGTATATATTTTACCCGCTCATTGCTTTTAAAAAATTAGTAAATAGATAATGGCTATCCGTTGGACCTGGTGAAGCTTCGGGATGATACTGCACACTAAAGATCGGCTTATTATCTACTTTAATTCCCTCTATAGAAGTATCAAACAATGAGCAATGAGTAATAGTCAAACCATCTGGCAAGCTATTCTCTACAACAACAAAACCATGATTTTGAGTCGTGATCTCTACTTTGCCAGTTTCTAAATATTTAACAGGATGATTCGACCCGCGATGCCCAATGTTCATCCTTACAGTCTTAGCTCCTAACGCTAATGCTAAAAGCTGATGCCCAAGACAAATCCCAAATATAGGCTTATCACTCTCTATAAGTTTTTTTATTTCTGGTACAGCGTAAACACCCGTAATTGCCGGATCGCCCGGTCCATTGGTTAAAAATACCCCGTCTGGGCTATAACTAAAAATTTCCTCAGCTGTTGCATTGGCCGATACTACTGTAACTCTACAACATATGGCTGCAAGGTTACGCAACATATTGCGTTTAGCGCCATAATCTATAGCGACTACGTGTTTCTTTGGTGCAGTCATTTTACCATAACCTTCTCGGGACCCATCTTTAGCAAAATTCCAAAGAGTAGTATTCCAGGAATAATTGTTCCTGCATGTCACTTTCTCAACAAGATCAATATCTTTCATGCATGAGCATTCAATAATTTGCTTTTTCAGTGAATCAAGGTTAAATTTTCCGTCATAATCAACGCATAAAGCGCCATATATGATACCATGATCTCGAATACGTCTAGTTAGCCATCGCGTATCAACCCGAGAAATGCATGGTAAATTATGGAACTTTAACCAGTCACTGAAAGTATGCTCAGCACGGTAGTTAGAAAAATCTGTGATATCTGCACGCAGCACACAACCAATGGCTGCCGGTGAAGCCGTTTCATAATCATTGACGTTAGTACCAACATTTCCCACGTGCGGAAACGTAAAGATAATGATTTGATCAGCATAAGATGGATCAGTAATTATCTCCTGGTATCCTGTCATCGATGTATTGAAAACAATCTCGCCTACTCTTGTTACATTAGCCCCAAATCCGCGACCAAAAATCGTCGTCCCATCCGCTAAAATTAGCACCGCCGTTGCTTCATACGAAATAACGTTAGTCATGATTATCGATGTTCTCCTATAATTCAGCTATTACTCAAATCAAACTGCATATAATCTCAATAAAGGATAATTATTTTAAAAGATTATGAATTATAAAAGTAAATTAAAAATTATAATTTTATTATAAATATTCACTAAAAGTTAAAAAGATATTTTTGTAAAATTTAATACTTATTAAAAAGTATGCTTAAAGAAAAAATAAATTATCATATTTATACTACATAAAATTTATTCCTGTGTATAGTAAGTATTTACCTACAAATTATTCATCAAACATAATATACATCCTAATAAAAGCATGAGACAACAAATAAACCAAAAGTTTGCTTAAGTTAAAACAAAATCAAATAATTATTGCTAAATCTAAGCACCAAGATAAAAATATTAGTTATTTATATAGAATAAATAAATTCATCCTAAAAAATCAAAATAATACTTCTTATGCAGATTAATAACCAATTTAAAGCAAATAAATTGACCGAATGGTTGATAGAACCAATAAAAATTACTGATCTATGGCGCAATCATATATAAAATCATTTTTCAAAAGGCAGCACTGCTAATATAAGTTCTTCAAACTATCAAAAACTCATTTAATTATTCATCAAGAATTAGTAAAACTAATAGCCAATAATTGATGACTTTAAATAATTTTATATACAATTTATCTTTATTTGCGCGCAGAAATATAGGATTTATAATCATCCGCTATGCTTGTATTAATAATTAAGAACAATAAAAAACTATCTTTTAGGATTGCAATATAAAAAACAGGATTATCTAAGAATAGATCAATATGCGTTTTATTATAAACAAGGATTGCTTTAGAACTTAAAAGAAATCTAAATAACAATAATAAGGTTGCATGAGCAAACATAAACATCACTTCTTCTTGCGCTGATACTAATAATCATATATAATTTAAGTATCAAAACAGTATGCTGCTCGATAATAGGCAAAAAGCAATGGCATCAAGCCTATAACTAGTAACGAAATGACTGTAAAATTGCTAGTTCTCTGTTTTTACAGAGAAATACAGCTGAATGAATACTAAACTATAAAAATTATTTAGTGAATTTATTGTGGTGAAAACGCAAACTGCATATCTATAAAGTGTTGATAACAATAAGTATATTGCTGAACGCCCACAAGCATGATATGCGCAAAAAAAATTAATATATATAAAATCATATTAATCTAGTCGTTACTTAAGCTAAATAACACAACACAAATCCAGCAAACTACGACCAATCTTGTTAAGAAAAATTAAAGCAATACTTTGGCGCAAGTAAAACGGTAACTCTCTAGCGGCCCTCCTACTTTTAAAGCCAAATAATTAATCTAATCGATAATTAAGACTACTATTTCCTTATACGGGGAATTATTTAGCTTTATCTACTTTGCGCTTATATGCAAAAATACAAAATTTTGCCAACTATCTCATCAATCTGCGATATAAAGTTCGCCACTACTATTATTACTAATGGTACAAATGTATAATAAGTATATACTTATTCACCACATAGCAAACTGCAGAAACCTGTCGCTAACAAGCGTTAGATTACTAGATTTAGTATAGAGTTAATTCATTTATACCTAGCAAGAGGAATACACTAAAGCACATTAAGTGTATTCCAAAATACCTGCAGTTTAGGTAATAAGCAAAAAATTTTACTTTCGTAAAAAAATTATTTATAGCGTAAGCGAATACCGTAAGATTTATTTATTAGATTAGATAAAAAGCTTAGTTATCAGTAATGGAAATAAGATAATTATTTTAATAAATTCTTAATCAAGGTGTATATGTTTAACTAAAACCCGGACAAGCTTTTATAATCAATTATGTAATAAATTTTAGACAACAGTAAAAATTATCATCATATTAAACATTAAACCATCATTCAATGAATAATAAAAAAATTTTAACAAAAACAAAAATTAAACAATAAAATCCAGTCACGCTTGTAAAGCAACCAATCAATAAAAATACTAAATCTTTTATCAATCCAATCAGTGCTAGAGGTACAATAGCAATTTGTTTAATATAAATAACTACTCCTCCATATTTGAACCTACCATCATATAAATGTCACTTGACAAGATAACTCACTAAATTGATAAATTTAAGCAATTAACATAATCAAACTACTAGCCTTAAAATTACCCTATACTATAATTAGCAAATTTAATTATGCTAAGAATTAAGTGCTAATCTTATCTCTGTTTTCTACCTTCTCGAGAGTTAAACCTCCATCACCCTTAACAACCTTACGATAAAAGCAACTCATATATCCCAAGTGACAAGCTCCTAAACCGATTTGCTCAACTAACAACAACACTGTATCCTGATCGCAATCAAGACGAACTTCTTTCACTAACTGTATATGACCGCTGCTCTCACCCTTTAGCCAAATCTTCTTACGTGAACGCGAATAGTAATGCGCATTACCAGTTAATATACTTAAAGATAATGCTCTCTCATCCATCCAAGCCATCATTAGCAACTTACTGGTCTTGACATCGATTGCTATAGCAGGGATTAGCCCATCCGTCTTAAATTTTGGAGCAAACTTATTAGTTTTGTCAACGTTGCTGCTTTCATTAGATTTAGCAAATTTAGGCATAAATCATTTATCTTTGGCAGTTAAACCAATTTTTCTATAGTAAAGCGCATAGTAAAATTATATATTTGCAACAATAAGAATATATTTTTTTGTTAACCATAAATAAAATTATCTTTAAAGCTATAATCTAATTACAATCTTGTATTTTCGTTACTACGACTAACCGACTAAAAGTTCTTACTTATAAGTTTAATATACCATAGCATTGTTTATTATATAATGGATAGATCCCTGTAATCAACAATTTTAATGTTAGCATAAGCACTTAGCGGCTTACTATATAATAGCTTAATGATATTTTTATTAATACAGAGCTTAAGCGTGCTGGCAATCTTGGATTGCAAGTATCGTAATTAGATTTGCGCAATACATACACCGATTAATCAATCTATTGGAGGATATAGAAATTTATCTATTTGCCGCAACAATTAATTTATCGATAATCTAGACCTATTTTAGCTTTTAATAGTTTTTTTTATTCATTTGCTTAGCTGAATTAACAAACCCAAAAATAACTTCAGCATTACAAAACATAGTTTTGTAATATCTCAAGCAAATTTCTAGGGAAAATAAAAAGCTTAAGAAGTAGTATTATTGATAGGGTAAACATCTATATTTTATATCAATAGACGCTATTTAAGCAACGTTTATATACAATAATATCCTCTCATTAAAATTTACTTCTTGCGTATTGCTTAAAATACGCATATTATTTTATTGTAGACTTATTGAAGTAATAAATCAACGATTAGTGCAAATAGTTTAGAATCATTTACTTTTTCGATATTATTTTTTCTAATGAGGCTGGATGATATTTGGCTAATTAAAGCTTCTTCGTGCTATATATCAATACTCTACAAATCTTTAATTAGCTTTTATCGTAATATGTTAGACGAATGTTACTAGCAGTAAGTTTGTAAATTTTACTCGAATAGTTACAACTATTCTGATTAGAAATTTTTCTTGGGATCTTACTGGTGATAGAGCTATTTTTAATAGTAAAAATCAGATTTATACTTATATAAATAGACATCATGTATGATTATTAGGATTAAGTGTAATAAATCAATAAATGATTATTTCTTTTCTTTAACTTATGGGTAATGTCTTTCTTAGGTTAATTAAATTTGTATTGTTTTACTTATTAGACTAAGTAAGATTAGTAAATATAGAATAACATATAAGGCGAAAGCGATCTCATGCTTGATCTATCTTTAATAGATAGCTTACTGTCTCTGATAATTGAAGCGTTAATCAACTGCTTGTATGAAAAAATAAAAAAACGTTATATTTTTAAAATTTTAATAAAAAATTAGAACACAAATAAACAATTTGTTAAACAAATTAACTAGAAAAACAAACTAATTAAAAATTACCAATAGCTGTCAAAACATACAATAAAATCCACATTTCACGAACTTTACTTCAGGCATAATTTGAACCGGAAAAGCAAACAGTAAAATAAGTACTAAAAATTATATATTTCCTCGAGAAGCAATAACAACATAGCCAATATTAATCGATCATTTGATGCAAAAGCGCAGAAATTAATATATTTGAAAATATGAGTAGTGTACATAAAAAAATAAAACAGTTATATTTCAAGCGATAATGCTCCCTTATATCAAGGCATTGCGTCTGAATTAATTCAAACCGCTGTTTATTTAGTTAGATTAGATGTTATTACACTTTAAAAAACACCCTAATAAGATATTTTAAGCAGAAAATCCCACTAAAGCTAATTAGCATACGCGTTCTTTAGATTTCGTACTACTTTTAATTGCTCAGTTACTCTAAGCACCAAAGTACAAAACAAAATTCCTATCATATAAAAAAGAAAACAAAAACTCCAGTATCGTTGTAATTAACTCTAATTAAGGTGTTTTAGTACGTTCTCAGCGCTTGAAACTTGATAACTACCCATAGGATCAATAAAAAGATGAGTCACAACACCGTCATTAAGCACCATTGCATAACGTTGAGAACGTATCCCAAGGCCAAGGTCAGTTAAGTCAATCTCCATACCAATCTTTTTAGTAAACTCAGCCGATCCATCAGCAAGCATCATAATCTTTTCATTAATACACTGAACCTCTCCCCATGCATACATCACAAAGGGATCATTCACAGCTAAACAAGCTATTGTAGCTATGCCACATGCCTTTAAATTATCAATATTTCGTATAAAACTCGGTAAATGCTTATCGGAACAAGTTGGAGTGAAGGCGCCAGGAACAGCAAATATAATCACTCTCTTATTAGCAAGCAAAGTTACCTTGTCAACATTTACAATCCCGTTTGCTGCCTTGTGCTGTAAATTAATATCCGGAAGTTTTTCACCAATAGCAATAGTCATTGTTCTCTCTCGCAACAATTCAATTCATCATAATAAACTTCTATCCAAATCCAAAACAACAACAGCCTTAATATGCACAAAATCTAATCTGATTTCAAGCCTGAAGCTTGATCAATCGCTTTCTTTATAGCTGAAGCTGAAAGCAATTCTGGCAAAAGAATACCTCCCGGAGCTAATGAGCCATACACAGCATTAAAAGGAATCCCATAACGCCCAAAAGAAGCAAGATATTCGGCAATCTTAGGATCGGATTTGCTCCAATCGGCTTCCATAGCTATCACCCTACGATGAGTTAACAAGCTAAGTATTGGATCGACTTCAATAATAAGCGACTTATTAACCTTGCAACCAAGACACCAGTCGGCAGTCACGTTAACAAAAACTAATAAGCCATCTTTCACTAGTCGATCAATCTCAGATAAATTAAATGGCTTCCAATGAATTAAATTTCTAGTATACGTAAGGCTATCAAAAGATTCCTTTGCAATATTCTTTGGAGCAGGCAATACACTGACTAGTGCAGGTATCATTACTAACAACACAAAAGCAAATGAGGTGGAATGTTTAGAATCAAAAAAGTAGTGTAGTAAAGCAAACAATAAGATAGCGGTAATAAGCAAAGTACTAATTACGAATGTCCAGATTTGTTCAATATGGCCTGCTAGCACGCTTAATAACCATACGATAGTAGCTAATAATCCTAAAGCAAGAATGCGCCTAAAAACAATCAGCCATATTCCAGGACGCGGAAAAATATAAGCAATCGATGGGATAGCGGAGACTAATAGATAAGGTAATGCCAATCCGATCCCGATAAATAAAAAGATAAATAAGATCTCTACTATTCTACCCTGTGCTAAGGCAAAACCTACAGCAGTGCCTAGAAATGGCACTGAGCATGGGGTAGCCAATAAGGCAGCAAAAATCCCCGTAAAAAAATTTTTTATCAAACTAATACGGCAATGTGTCTTTTGCGTCCCAGTATTCTCGTCTAGTTTTGCTAAAAAGCGGGGTACAGTAAACTCAAACCATCCCCACAAATTAACCGCGAATAATAACAAAATACTTATCATACTAGCCAAAAACAATGGCTGCTGAAAATGTATACCCCAACCAACAGTCAATCCAATTATTTTTAACCCAACCAGTAATCCTCCAAAGAAGATAAATAAGATTATTATCCCCCCTGCTGAAGCTAAAAATCCAAGACGAATTTCTCTACGCTCAGCTCCTGAGCATTGCAGGAGTGCAAATAATTTTAGAGAAATAACAGGCAAAACGCATGGCATAAAATTCAGAAGCAAACCGCCAAGCAATGCTGCACCTAGCACTCTCCAAAAGCTATTAGACATAGAACCGGAAGTGACAATTACATTCCGCTCCACAAAGCGATCGCCTTCCGTTATAGTTAGGCGAAGATTAGATCCTACTAACTGAATATTGTTTTTAATTTTTACTGGAAAATGAACTGTAGCTACCTTAGCACTATGAGATAACACAATATTTGGCTTACCGTAATATACACCATTAGGCCCTTCAGGAAATATATCTAACTTTTTAATTGGTTGGATTGAGTTAACAGTTACTGTCAATGTAGGAATTGGATTATCGGCAAAGGCTTGCACCGATAAAACCTCTAAGCCAATACTAGGCATGTCTCGCGGTACTCGTGCAAGCCATCGATTAAGCAAATAAGTAAATCTCGTTGAACTTGCTAACACGTTCGGTAAATTAAGAAAAAGCGTATTTTCAATGGGCATACATATCTTATTGCAAACAAGCGCTTTAACATGTGCCTTCAATTTTAATGGCGCCATTTCATTCGTCAAATGGACTATAATCGGGTAAACTACATGATCCTTATAGCCAAAAGTTTCCAAACCAAAAAAACTAAAGCGTTGTGGTAATGGATAAAGAATCTCGCTACCCGTTAAATTATCAGAACCTTCCCAAGTTACTTTTGGGGGATAGCCTACCTCTCCAGACGAACGCCAATAAACTTTCCAACCAGAAGCAAGCCGAAACTCCAAACCAAGAATAATCTCTAAACGCCCTTGGGTCCCAGACAAGGAGGAAATTAAGCGAATATCAGCAAATTCATTATGCACCCATGGAGAAAGAGGCTCAGCTGCTTTGCTCTCACAAGCTATCACTAGCGATGTAAATGAAATAATCAGCTGAAAAAAAATAAATCTCATTCAAGGTAGTTTAGGCTAAATCAAAAATTACTTAATTATAACCAAGTAAGCAAATCTCCAAAAACAGCTTAGGATATTTGATATCCATATTTCTTTCTTTAAATATTACTTACATAAAAATATTACTTACATAAAGATAAATTTTATTTGTTTGAGTATACGTTTTTAATCTTAGAACATAGTACAAACTACGAATATACCCATATAGTTATTATGAAATGGAGATAATTTAGTATGTAAAACCATATTTGCTGTTATTTTACATATAAGAGAAAAACTTAATGCATACAAAAAAGCTAAAATTTACATGATTTAAGAAAATTTAATTCATCAAGTTAAAAACACTTAAGCAAAATTTGTAGTTTTATAACTTATTTACCTTGTAAAACTTATTGTATTACTATTTGAAGTAAGCATTTAAGCACACTAATCAACAAGGATTAATTGACTACAGTAATAAATCGTTCGTAGGATATACTACTTAAAGTATTTAAGTATTACTTAAAGTATTAAAGTTTTTGACTAAAGGAAAATTAGTAACAATTTCGCCGGTATAATCAAAACGACTTAAAGGCTAACTAGCAAATTTTGTTTGTATTTTTATTCGAACAACCAACTAGAATGATACTGTTAAACTATCAATGTCAACAAAATCGCACAAGATTACCAAAAGGATTCCAAAATCAATTAAGCAAAGAATTTAGTAAGACTAAATAAACATATGTTTTTATTGCCATGCTGTTATATAAAGGAAAAGTATAAAATTATATGTACACGTATATATCGCACAAACGTACTAAAGACTTAATACGCAGAGCATGTACAGCAAATCAAGACAGATAGGATAAACGTCTTTCTGTAAAGATTAACTATCTTTTTAGATTATGATAGATAAAGCACAGCAGGAAAACTACAATAAACCAAGCAGAGTTTTTTTAATTAATGAAATATGACAGATCGATTGAAGCAGAAACCAACTTATAAACACTTATTGAAGTTTGCCTATACGCAAATAATAATTATCACAGATAAATTCTGCTAATATTTAGTGAATAAATTTAATCAATCGCACTAAAAGTCTAAAATACTACTTAAGTTAATATTTAATTCAAAATTTGATTTACCCAAAAAAAAAGAATAGCTGTAAATTTTAATTTACTGTTCCGCCTACTAGCACTATCGTTTTTAAGGTTGGCTGTCCAACACCGACCGGAATACCCTGACCATACTTACCGCAAGTTCCGATACCTTCATCAAATTTCATGTCATTAGCAATCATGGTAATCTTACCCATAAGATCTGGCCCATTACCAATCAAGGTAGCCCCTTTAACAGCATGACCAATTTTACCGTTTTCTAGTTGATAAGCCTCATTCATTGAAAATACAAACTTGCCAGAGGTAATATCAACCGATCCCCCAGCGAAATTTACAGCATAGATTCCACGCTTTACCGATCTCAATATTTCCTCTGGCTCTAAACTACCAGCTGCCATATAGGTATTAGTCATTCTCGGTATTGGTGGATAAGCATGTGACTGACGACGTCCATTTCCTGTAGTCGGAACACCCATAAGCCGCGCGTTTTGGCGATCATGCATATAACCAACCAGTATTCCTTCATCAATTAATACGTTATGCCTAGATGAAGTACCTTCGTCGTCTACGGCAATTGATCCACGCCGATCAGGCAGGGTACCGTCATCAATCACAGTTACACTCTTAGATGCTACTTGCTGGCCAAGCATACCAGAATAGGCTGATGTATTCTTACGATTAAAGTCACCTTCTAATCCGTGTCCAACCGCCTCATGCAACATAACACCCGGCCAACCTGGGCCAAGAACTACTTCCATGTCACCAGCTGGTGCCTCAATTGCATCAAGATCAACCAATGCAATACGCAGGGCCTCATTAGTAGCATATTTCCAACTATCTGAAGTAATATAGCGATCGAAAGTCATTCGCCCACCACAACCGTAATATCCGCATCCCATCTTCTTTCCATCACCAACTACAATCTGAACATTAATACGCACCAAAGGACGAACATCCGCAATATGCTGACCGCCAGTACGTATAATCTGTACAGCTTGCCATGAGCCTACAAGAGTAGCTGAGACCTGGCACACCCGCGAATCTTGGGATCTAGCATAGGCATCAATATCTTTCAGGATGTTGATTTTTATTTCCGTAGAAAAGCCATGCAACGGATTGTCAGAAATATAAAGGGCTTTATTATCAACTATAGGACCAAGATGCATCCTACCATTATGGCCAGCATGAACGGCGCGCACAACCTTAGCGGCACGTTTGATACTACCTTCTGAAAGTTCAGCTGCATGAGCAAAAGCTCTAGCTTCCCCAACTATAGCGCGCAAACCAAAACCCTGATTAATATCAAAATTAGCAATCTTCAGTCAGCCATCATCGAAAGTGAGGCTTTCAATCTCACTATATTCTAAGAATAATTCACCATCATCAGCCCCCCTGAGTGCATCGTTCACCATATCCTGTGTACGAGTCTTATTTAGGCCAGCTTTATTAAAAAATAACTCATCAGTTAAGGCCATGTTGGACACTGCGCCACTCCTAAAATAAAATTAATTTCGTATTTAAAAGTATCAACTAAAGTAACATCTGAGACCCAAAGACGTATTTTACATAATTTACATTTAGACACTATTCACAAAATGCACACCACCGTTAATACAATTAAAGTAGCTTTAGAAAAAAAACTAATCATATCACACTTCATATTTGCTTCACATAATACAAGAATCTTTGGAAGTATATTATTCATGCTAATTTTTATTCTTAGCTAACTGCTTAGTAAGATTAGTATTATTAATGTAGCACTTCATAGTATTGCTTTGGTAGAAGCTGACCAGAACGGAATGATTTTGTTCATACGGTACTCGAGATAAATATCTTATAATACTAAAAATTGCCATACTTATTTTTAGATAGGAATAAAAGAAAAAGGTAATTTTATGAATGTTTCATTTAACATCAATAGCTAAACACCAAGTTTATTTTTACCACTCTGTTTTCTTTTAAATACAATACATAAAATAAAAATACTCAGCATACTCAATTTACGATTAATTTATTCTTTTTAGTCTCCGACTAGAATTAATTATAGTTAATCTAGCATTTAAATAAATTAAATAAGAATTTACTCTTCTAGCTGATAATGAGTGGATGATAAATCCAATTAATTAACCCAAAAGCTTAAAAAGCTGTCAAACTAATAACTCTAAAGTTAATCGCAAAACTTTGATAATGCAAAATACTAAAGCTAAATTTTTATAATACAAACAAATAATTAAAATCTTACTTTAAAGCAATAAACAACAAGTGCATTATAGATTGCCGCTATTAATTACAAATTAGAATAATACAAGATTTATAGCATAAATCTTAACTGTAAGTACTGAAACACACACCAAATAAACATAACCTTGATAAACAAAGCTCTAGTATAAATATTTAATTACAGAGATAACTATCCAGACTAGTTGAGTTTATCTTAGCTAAAATCTAAATTAGATTATGACATGTAATATACAAAAAACTTACTGCTTACGAATAAACAGGTATTTTTTTAGATAAAATATAATAAAAATAGTTTTTAACGTTCGTACTGAAACATTTAAGGTATTTTACTTAATCTTTAATATTCTTCCTAGTTACATAAACATAAAACCTAACAAAATTAAGTATTTTTTTACATTAACAACGAAAGAGTAGGTACTTAATAATAACCTAAAAGCAATGCAAGAATATTCCAATAAATAGTCTAAATTAGTTCTAGTTTAATTCTATAAAAGCCATACTGTTACTATAATGACAGACAATAATCCAATAATTATATTAAAATGCCTAACGTCCAGCATTAGCTCGCGCTAATCCAATGGCTACCTCCTCCTGAACTTTGGAAGCTAAAACTTTACGTGATCCACCCTCGGCTACTGTCAAAGGCTGATGAAAGTCAATAACTACAGTTAGCTTACCCATAGCGGCAACAGTCCACAAATGTGGCAAAAAATCCATGTCGCCATACCAGGCGAATAAAGGTCGCAAACTTCGTCCAAGAGGAACCTCGTTTAACATGGTGTAAGCTATTGATACCGGCTGAATAACAAGCGGCTGCCTATGAGACCAATGTTCAGCGACAGCAAAAAAAGCGCTCTTAAAAGGCATGACACGAGTACCATCACCACTAGTTCCTTCTGGAAACAATATTAAGTTATCACCAGACTCTAAGCGATTTGCTATGTCAGCACTATGCTCTACCACAGCAAAACGTTTACGAACAATAAAAATCGTACGCTGCAGTTTTGCTAAAATGCCAAATAATGGCCAAAAAGCAACTTCAGCTTTCGCTATAAAACAACCATTTACAACAGAGCCTAGAGCAATAATATCTAGATAAGAAACGTGATTAGCAACAAATAGTACCGGGCGTTCACGTACTTGCTTACCACGCACCACAACCCTGATCCCTAAAAGGGAAGCGCACATACGATGATAAAACCTCGGCAACAGTTCAGCTAAGCGAATCCGCAGCAGTACTGCGATAAGTTGAATTGGTATTATTGCTAACGTCAACAGGACATAAGTAACTAGTAGTATAACACTCCTAGTCTCCGAGCAAATAATAGCCATATCCTTAGCTCAATTAACAACTGCTTTTTCACCTAACAATAGCATTAGGCAATATTACAGTTAATCCGATCAGCTTCTATCATCGCAATTAGACACTGCGGGATTCACGTTCATAATGTTTGTAGTATTTATTCGTCACTGAGCTAGTCTGAACAATAACGCAAACATCAATAGTATTAAATTGGCGATCTATTACTGCACCTTCTCCCACAAAACCGCCAAGTCGTAAGTAGCCTTTAATTAGTGGCGGTAACGTAGCAAGCGCACGCTTAGCATCAATTAGATCAATTGGTACACGATTCATGTTTAGATTAAGATGATCCAGCGCCCGCACCCGCAACAAATCTGGAGCTAAATGATAATGATAAAGATAACTAAGATCAGTACCAACAGCATCTGGTTTAATACCAGGAAGTGAAGCACATCCAAACATCAATGTTATATTATGCTTGAATACATAAGCAGCAATGCCACGCCACAAAAGCTGCATTGTTGGTCGGTTGCGATGATCCAAATCAACACAAGAACGACCTAGCTCCATAATTTGCCCAGGATAAGCTAGGATCTTAGAAATATCGTATTCACCTGCTGTATAAAATTCTCGGTTCGATGGGAGAAGAGAGCGTCTAAGCAACCTATAAGTACCAACAACCGCTTTGCACCCAGAGCCCTTATCATAGTCCAGAACTAGCAAGTGATCGGCAATCGAATCAAAAGCATCAAAATCACGCTTCAGAGCACCCATATCACCAATCGGCTTTGCAGCCCGCTCCTCGTAAAAGACTTTATAACGCAAAGCCTGAGATGCATCGATCTCCTCAACATTTTGAGCTAAGCGAACCTCAAGAGTGCCTGAGCTGATCGCCGAAAAGGCAGCATCTGGATTAGGCGTAGCAATCTCATAGTGTTCTTTTGTGTCAATCATGTGCTGCTATCAGAATCCACAGTGATGTTTTGTACAAAACCCTTTTCCTAAATTCGCATCACTTAAGATAGTGGATAAACTCTCGATATTGTACGATATTGTATATTTGCATGTCTTCATGACAAGTACAAATTCCTAGCCGCTAGTTACGCAAAAAATCCTAGCTTATGTAATATATTGTTAGTCGTAAATCTTAATATCTAATTCAGTCAAATACATATAACTAAGATACTAGTATGCACTAATGGCTGCAACTTAACGCACCCGCATAAGACAAAAGTTAGAAATAATATATTGTTATTCAGTCAATTTAAAAATTAATTATTACTTGCTTGACATAAATTACACTAAAGAGTCAACAAGTATTAATCATCTAAGAATGGTTTCTATTATTAACTCAATAATTTATACACATTGCAATCAACTCGAATATTTCTACGGAAAATACAGATAGATAAAAAAACGAATCCTGTACATATTGCTCAAATTTAAATAATAATGGACTAATAAATTTTTACTTCGTTTTACAAAGATGTATTTGCAATGGTTATGGAATAACCCTTAATTGCATAACCCTAGATTATAAAAGGCCACAGGAAATACAGTAAAAAACTCCCCAAAAAACGCGCTATAACTCACAGCATTTCACACAATTAATTAAAGGATATAGGATTTCGCAAGTAAATAGGAAGTAAAGGACCATACGCTCCGATTGCTAGTCGATCGTTAGCTAAGATAGCTATCGAACGAATATCAGGCACATCGCATCTTTGAACTACATATGCAGTTTTTTTGGCCTCGGTAGCCGCTAAAACAACCTTTTCGCTAACGTTTCCCGCTACTCTGAAAGAAACAGTTGGCGATAAACATACTGCCTCAGTAGCGGTGCATAAACACAAATCATTTATAGAGCTACCGTTGTCTGTAAACCATTGGCATATTAAATTACCATTCTTGTTATCTAAAGCTACCAACAAGGGAATATCGCTGTTGCCGGCGGTATAGGCTAAAGCTGTTATCGAGTCTACCGGCACAGTAGGCATACCCATTGCCAAGGCAATTCCCTTAGCAGCCGCTAAACCGATTCTGATGCCGGTAAAACTTCCAGGTCCAACCATAGCAGCAACTGCTTCAATGTCACTAACTTTACAACCGGCATCAGCCATAACTAGCTCAATCATAGGTATTACCACTTCGGCATGGCCCTGGCTTATATGTAATGTCTTAAAAGCTATCGTTTTACCGGAGTTGGCCACAGCTACAGAACAAGAACTAGTATAGCATGAAATGGCAAGAACAAGGCTCATGTAACGCTTCCGTTATCCATATCACCAGCAGTCTTAATTAAGAAAAGATCCAGAATGTAAAATTATTGCGCAAATCGCTAGTTTTATAAAAGCACATTGTAAGTATGAAGCTAATGTATCAACGGTAAACCATACAAACTACTAATGACATAGCACTCATTACAACCTAATAATATAACTCAAGTGAAGAATTATATGATACACAGCATCTGCTCTACATTATATGATATCTTAAAGACAGCTAAAACTATACAATAGTTTGTGATTAATTATCCGACATACAACTACAATAAAAAACGATTTCTTTTTCTACTACATTCATTGCACCAATATAGCAATAATCTACTATATTCATTGCACCAATATAGCAATAATCTACTATATTCATTGCACCAATATAGCAATAATATATTCTAGTCCGTATTCAATATTCTTAGATCAAATTAATAGTCATCAATAGAGCTCATTGGTAGCTCGTACTTCTTGAACTTCCGGAATGTAGTGGCGTAACATGTTTTCTATACCCATTTTCAAAGTCGCAGTCGAGCTCGGGCAACCAGAACAGGCTCCATGCATTGTGAGGGTAACCACGCCATTCTCATATCTATGAAAAATTATATCTCCACCATCCATCGATACAGCCGGCCTTACACGAGTCTCAAGCAGTTCCTTAATATGAGAAACAACTTTTTGATCTTCAGGTTTAATATGACTAGTGACCGATTGATCAATGTCTTCAGAAATTATTGCTTTTTCGGCAACAAAATGCTCCATAATTACACCAAGCAAAGCTGGCTTTATAACATACCAATTTTTATCTTCCCTCTTGCTAATACTAATGAAATCTCTAGCAAGAAAAACTGTAGTTACCCCATCAACTCCTAAAATCGCGGCAGCAAGTGGGGAACTACCAATAGCTTCTTCTATTGACCTAAATTCAGCGGTTCCATGCGGCATAACAGTCCGCCCTGGTAAAAACTTTAAAGTAGCCGGATTAGGGGTTGCTTCTGTCTGGATAAACATGGATATTTCTTTCTATTTTCAGTAACACATTAGGCATGTGAGGTTTCTAAAAAGTTAATTAATTGAAGTTTAGGAAAAATTAAATAAAATAATGAAAAATCACAAAGCTCCTAATCTGAGCATTAATTTACTATATAGCTAGCATTTAAACAAAAAAAACAGTATCTAAATTACTCGCCCAAAAGTTAAAAAATATATTTTTCATCAGTGATACAACTATTTAATTATTGAACAACATTATTGAACAAGAACTAAGGTAGAGAGTTCATCTTAAAGATGCAAGTATTATCAGATGCAAGTATTATCAAATACTATGTTCAATAACCCATTATAGCTTTGGGTTACAATATTAAGTCAAAAAGAGTCTAAGTATTTTTATATGAGATTTGCAAGAGTTTAATGAAATTTGCATAGAGATTTATAAATTTAAATTTTTAATAAAATCTTAAAAATTTTTATGTCTTAAAAATCTTTATGTAAAATCCCCTAAGGCTTTTGCTTAGGGAATTTTACACTTCGGCGAGAAATTCACATTTATGCGAAAAAATTACGATATCGTAGTTATTCCTTATTTAGAGCAGATCAATTACGATTAGAAAAATTTTTCTGCCACTAAATAATCATGCTTTTTAAAAAATTGATCATCAGATTAATAATCTTTTTTATATCATCAGATTAATAATCTTTTTTATAATAAAACATCTCAAGACGAACGGTCACATAATGAGGAATAAACGCAGCAAATTATGCAGCATAGTAAAAATGCCCATAAAGAATATCGTTGGATTGTTGCAATTATCGCTTTGTTTTCTGGAGCAGCTACATCCTTATCATTAGCTCCTCTACACTTATTGCCCTTATCATTTGGGCACGCTGCTATTCTAGTTTTAGTCGCTAACTCTACTAGCGTGCGTTTAGCTGCTTGGAGAGCTTGGTTGTGGGCATTCGGCTACCATATCTCTGGTCTGCATTGGATTGCTAACGCAATGCTCGTTAATCCTAAAGAAGATGCTTGGTTAATACCGTTCGCCAATATAGGACTACCGGCTATATTAGCTGTATACGCTGCCGTAGCAGGTGGTTTAGCGAAGCACCTGTTTAAGTGCGGTTGGCAACTGTGGATTGGCTTGTCTGCCACATACGCAAGTGCTGAATGGGTCCGCGGTCATGCTTTAAGCGGCTTTCCGTGGAACTTACCTTCAGCTACGGTTGATGGATGGTTACCACTATTGCAATCTGCATCCGTGATCGGAAGCTACGGACTCAGTTTGCTCGTCCTATTAGTTACCATGTTGCCTGTAATTTGGATTGATCGAAAAACATCAATTCAACAAAGAATACTTATAACAGCCGCGAGTTGCTTGTTGTTGATACTAATAATAGGCTGGGGTGCATTACGACTAGCGACAATTCCTAAATTAACCGATCCAAAGGGGGTAGTACCTGGCGTCGTAGTTAAAATCGTTCAGGGAAACGTGCCTCAGCGCGATAAATGGAACCCACTTTTGAAATCAAAACACATAAAGCGCTATCTAAGCATGAGTAAACAAAGGCGAAAAGACAGTATTCGCGCTCCAGGTTTAGTTTGTAATTACATGCCTACAGTAGTCGTTTGGCCAGAAACAGCAGTTACTTATTTAATGAATGATAAATCAAATCTGATGAGAGAGTTATTCCTAAGCGTACCGCATAAAGGTAACCTAATTTTCGGCGCACCTTATATAGCCCAAACGGATAATAAATATAGGCTATATAATCGTATTTTTGCGCTGGATTCCCAAGCAAACGTTGTTTGGACTTTCGATAAAACCCACCTGGTGCCCTTTGGTGAATATACACCTTTGAGCGGTAAACTCGCGATAAGTAGAATGGTACGAAGTAAGTTGGACTTTACACCGGGAATCGGCCCACTAACTATGAATTTGCAAGGCGCACCACCAGTTTCTTTACTGGTTTGCTACGAAGCAATCTTTCCTGGTAAGACAGTGGATCCGAAGCGCAGGCCATCCTGGCTGTTAAACGTCACCAATGATGCTTGGTTTGGCCGTTGGAGTGGGCCGTATCAACACTTAGCAATATCTCGTCTCAGAGCTATCGAACAAAGACTTCCAATGATTCGTGTAGCTAATACCGGCATTTCAGCAGTAATTGATGCTGCTGGTCGAATTGTAACGAGCATATCAATGGGTATAACTGCTAGTATTGATACGCCTCTACCTACGGCTTTAGCAAAACCGATGTTTAGCATAACTGGTGACATACCATTCTTCATTATGGTTTTGTCACTATTATTAGTTGGAAATTGCTGGCGATTTCAGCCAGCCGAAGAACATTAATCACTTGATTTATTTGTGCATACACTATAACTTAATGCTAGCACTAGAAGACAATATTCACAGCAATTTTTTTGAGGTAAGTTTACTTTGAGATTAGCATGATCATCGAACTACTCAGTGCAAGATGATGGTCTGCTATCCTTTGACGCACACTTAATAATAAAAATATCCTAAATTTAGTATACACTAATTAGGTTTTAGTATACACTAACGCTAGAAATATCTTGACTCGGATAAAGTAAAAAAACTTGCTGTATCACATGGGCTCTTTAGCATATTAAAATAATACCTAAAAAATATTTAATAAATTAAAATTTTAATCCTTAAATTTTTCTAATTTATTCCTCAATATTTTTCTAAATAGAAATTCTAATTTAGAAATCTAAAGCTTAGGCGGAATTTTACCAGCTGTTCGCAAAGAAACGGCAAAGTGATGCAAAACGATCGCCGCGGCAGCTGAAACATTAAGTGATCGAATCGGTGACTTAGTTGAAAGGTAAGCCAATTGATTGCAAGTTTCCCGAGTCAATCGACGAAGACCAGCTTCTTCTGAACCTAAAATTAAGGCAACTTTTCCAGACAAATGCAGATCTTCTAACTTTACCGAGCCTTTTTCTTCGAAACCCACACAGCAAAAGCCAGCTTCTTTAATTTTATGCATAGCATAGACTAAGTTACTGACTCGCACAAGTGGAATAACATCGAGTGCACCAGATGCGATCTTGGCTACCAAGGCGTTTGCTTTAGCCGTGTAGCGATTCTGAACAATTACAGCGTCAGCACCGAATGCAGCTGAAGAGCGTAACACTGCTCCTAGATTTTGCGGATCGCTAACTTGATCAAGCACCATTAGAAGTCTTTGTTTGCTCGAAACAGTTAGGACTTCATCAAGAGTAACACTACGTAGCGAATCAACCCAAGCTACTAGCCCCTGATGTACCGCGTTTTGGCCCACCATAGCAGAAATCTCTTTAACACTACTCAACCTAGGCTTAGGCAAAGTCCTATATCTTGCATCTGGTAAGTTAGATAATAACATCAATACTTTCTCAGCAATTTCGGGGGAGCATACTAGTGCGCGTACTCGACGTAAAGGATTGGCTAGAGCAGACATCACAGCATGGAACCCAAACAACCAGTAAGAATTATCGTTCTTCTTATGTTTAACATTTCGAGAGATTTTTAAAAATTTCTCTGATCTTTTCTTTAAATTGTCCACATCCTCTCTTATAGCGTGTGAAGAGCAACCAGGATACTTTTTTTTTATCATAATCACACCAGAAACAGAGTTAATTCTTTATATCAAAGAAATTTAGCTGTGAAGCTTAGAAGCATTTTTATCGTATTCTTCGTTGACAAATACTTAAAAACTAACATATCCTGTAGCCTACCGCTAAAAATCTTTCATAACTGTATATCTTTACCATTAACTGTATAGGAGAATTTCATTAAATATCATGAGGGCTTGCCGATAAAGGCAACGTTTACGGTAGGTTTTTGAGGTGGGGTGGCCGAGTGGTTAATGGCAGCAGACTGTAAATCTGCCCGCGTGTGCGTCCGTAGGTTCGAATCCTACCCCCACTACCACACATTTGTAGCCACCTACAAACTATATCAACTAGCAACTCCATATTATTATTTATGGATTTGTTTTTTTTGGCATCTCCTTAATATGGTGCCTTAATAATACAGCCGATGGGAATGACTAGATGGCCAAGGAGAAATTTGAGCGGAAAAAACCGCACTGTAATATCGGAACTATTGGTCACGTCGACCATGGTAAAACTACTTTGACAGCAGCGATTACAAAGACACTTGCTGAAATTGGTGGTGCAAAGTTTATGGCGTACGACGCTATCGATAAAGCTCCAGAAGAAAAGGCGCGCGGCATTACTATCTCAACAGCTCACGTAGAATATGAAACTGCCAAACGCCATTATGCACATGTGGACTGTCCTGGCCATGCTGATTACGTAAAAAACATGATTACAGGTGCAGCACAAATGGACGGTGCTATTTTAGTGGTATCGGCAGCAGATGGCCCAATGCCTCAGACTAGAGAACATATCCTGTTGGCACGCCAAGTTGGCGTTCCGGCTTTGGTCGTGCTAATGAATAAAGTAGATCAAGTAGACGATGATGAACTTCTCGAGTTAGTTGAATTAGAAATTCGTGAGCTGTTATCTTCTTATGAATTTCCTGGTGAAGAAATTCCAATCACAAGAGGTTCTGCCCTTGCAGCTTTGGAAGATGGCGATAACGATAAAGTTGGAAAGAACGCTATACTTGAACTAATGCGTACAGTAGATGATTATATTCCAACGCCCGAGAGGCCAAAGGATCAGCCATTCTTAATGCCGATTGAGGATGTCTTTTCAATCTCCGGTCGAGGTACTGTAGTGACTGGACGTGTAGAACGTGGTGTTGTGAGAATTGGCGATGAAATTGAAATTGTAGGTATTAAAACAACTGCCAAGACTATCTGTACCGGAGTGGAGATGTTTCGCAAGCTACTTGATCAAGGTGAAGCAGGCGACAATGTAGGAGTTTTGTTGCGTGGCACTAAACGTGAGGATGTTGAAAGAGGCCAAGTTCTTGCAAAACCTGCTACGATCACACCGCACACAAAATTCAAAGCCGAATCTTACATTTTGACTAAAGAAGAAGGCGGCCGTCACACACCTTTTTTTACTAACTATCGCCCGCAGTTTTATTTTCGCACAACAGATGTTACTGGGACAGTTACTTTGCCGGAGGGCACTGACATGGTTATGCCAGGCGACAATGTTACGATGTCTGTTGAATTAATTGCGCCGATTGCCATGGATGATGGTCTACGTTTTGCTGTTCGTGAAGGTGGACGCACCGTTGGTGCTGGTTTGGTTTCTCAAATTATAGACTAGGACGAAATAATTTTTACTGGCTATTTTGTATTACAATTGTGTTTTCTGAGATTGAGGAGTGTAGCTCAAATGGTAGAGCACCGGTCTCCAAAACCGGGGGCTGGGGGTTCGAAACCCTCCACTCCTGCCGTATGTAATACTATAGTTAGTGAAATTTTCATTAGGTTTACGTTTATATTTTAATTGGGATTGCTTTTGCTAGCATTTTAATACTAGAGAGTATTTTAGTTTATGCTATTGGTGCTTAGGTGATGGAGGATACGATTGGTAATTAAACTAAGTCCATCCGAGTTTATACGTCAGGTTCGAAAAGAGGGGGCTATGGTCGCCTGGGCGGGTCGTAAGGAAGTTCTTCTATCTACTTTCATGGTATTACTTATGGTTTTTTTGTCCTCAGTATTTCTCTTTGTGGTAGACCAAGTTATCGCTTGGGGTGTTCAAATCATTTTGGGCCTCGGAAATTAACATGGCACACCGATGGTACGTGGTTCAAGTCTACTCTGGATATGAGAAAAAAGTTGCTCAGTCTATTAATGAGCAACTTTTGCAAAATGATTTTAGGGATTTGATTACCGAAATTCTTGTACCAACCGAAGAAATTATTGAAGTACGTCGTGGCATAAAAGCGACAACGGAGCGTAAGTTTTTCCCTGGTTATATATTGATTAGAATGGAGTTGACTGATGAAGTTTGGCATTTAGTCAAATCACAGCCCAAGGTTGCGGGTTTTGTTGGCGGTAAAAGTAAGCCTACACCGATCTCTCAAATCGAAGCAGAACGCTTGCTAAAACAAGTATCTGAAGGTCTTGATCGACCAAAAGCTTCTGTTACTTTTGAAATAGGTGAGCAAGTTCGCGTGGCTGACGGTCCATTTGCAACATTTAACGGCTTAGTCGAGGATGTAGATGACGAGCGATCTCGTTTAAAAGTTGCCGTTTCAATATTTGGCAGATCGACGCCGGTCGATCTGGATTTTAATCAAGTTGAAAAAAATTGAGTTCTTTTTGATTTGTATATTGCGGTTATGTAATCAGGGATTTAATAATGATTGTGTTCTTCATTAGATTTCTTGATTGTGGATTACACTACAATGCTGTAGAATGAGGGTTAAGCGCGCCAAAGCCGAAAGTAATTAAGGTATTTTATACAATATTTAAAGTACACCGTCTCGGTATAAATTATTCATTAAGGTTAGCATATGGTCAAGAAGATAGCTAGTTCTTTTAAGCTTGAAATACCAGCAGGAGGGGCCAACCCATCTCCTCCAATTGGCCCCGCTCTTGGTCAACGCGGACTTAATATTATGGAATTCTGTAAAGCTTTTAATTCTGTTACTGAGAAAATGGAAAATGGAATGCCAGTACCAGTAGTAATCACTGCTTATGTTGATCGTACTTTTACTTTTGTCACAAAGACTCCTCCTGTATCTTATTTTTTGAAGAAAGCATTAGGTTTGAAAAAAGGTTCGCAAACACCTAGTCGATCTACTATTGGTGAAGTGTCTTCATCCCAGATCGAGGAGATAGCTGCAATTAAAATGCCTGATCTGAACGCAATTGACATAAAAGGTGCCGTTAAGATGGTTAAAGGTTCTGCTCGTTCTATGGGCATAAAGGTTGTGGAGTGAGATAGTCGTGGTAAAACCTAGTAGGCGTCTTAGAGACATATATAGTAGTATAGATCGCACCAAACTAAGTAGTATTCCAGAAGCAATACAAATTATTAAGTTTAATTCTAGGGTTAAGTTTAATGAGACGGTTGAAATGTCAGTTAATTTGGGCATTAACCCTAAACGCTCTGAGCAGATGATACGTGGCGTTGTATCTCTACCATATGGTACTGGTAAAACTGTTCGGGTGGCTGTATTTGCGAAAGATTTCGAAGCGAAAGAAGCTCGCTTAGCTGGAGCTGAGGTGGTTGGTGCTGAAGATTTAATAGAAGAAGTACAAAACGGTCGTATTGATTTTAATAGAGTTATTGCTACACCTGAAATGATGGTTATGGTTAGCAAGCTTGGCAAGGTGCTTGGCCCTCGTGGATTAATGCCGAATCCGAAATTTAAAACAGTTACTCAAAACACTGCCGAAGCCGTTAGATTTGCTAAAGCTGGTCAATTGGAATTTCGAGTTGAAAAGGCTGGTATAGTACACGCTGGAATCGGGAAGGTACGCTTCCCTGAAAATCATTTGGTCGATAATGCGAAGGCATTTGTCAATGCTATTATCATTGCCAAACCTTTAGGTTTAAAAGGTAGCTATATTAAGCGTATATCAATTAGCTCAACTATGGGACCAAGTATTAAAATTGATTCCGGTGTTTTAAATATTGCATAGGTTTTTTGCTTTAAATGGCTGATTTCACTGAGCTTGTTAGGCTTACTGCAAGCGCTATTTTGATTAACATTTTATAAGCGGAGAGTCATTTCGTTGTTGTGACTTTAACTAGTTTGCCACTCTTTAAGGTTGGGCTACTATTATAATTTCCACCCACACAATATTAAAGAAGCTCTGACATTTGTTTGGGTTGTGCCTGCTGAATTAAACTTCTGGGTTATGTTAGCTGTAAAAACAGTATCTTGCTATTCTGTCTTTAACATGCATCTAGCCTAAAGAGCCATCTCTCCAAGTCAGCGTACGGACAAGAAGATTCTAAATTGCGGAGAATAATTAGGTGAACCGAACCAAAAAGTCTGAATTAATCAAATCCACTCACTCTGCTCTTAAATGTGCTGATGTTCTTATTATCACACATCATGCTCATCTAAAGGTGAAAGAAATCGACGATTTGCGATCAAAAATACGTTCAGTGGGAGGGTATTACAAGGTAATCAAAAATCGACTTGCCCGTCTTGCGCTGCTTGGTACAACCTATATGAACTTAAGTAAGTTTTTCATTGGCCCAACTTCTTTAACAATATCGAAAAATCCTATAGCGGCGATAAAAGTAATTGTTGAGTTTGCTAATAAAAATGACAAAATTACAATTATTGCTGGTGGAATAGGAAAACAAGTACTTAACGCTAATGAGATTTACGCTCTTGCTAAAACCCCCTCAATCGAAGAATCACGCAAAAATATTGTAAGTATTCTTCAAAATGTAAATCGTAAAACGGTAACTATAATTGGAGCGCCAGCAAGTAAAATAACGCGAGTACTTAGATTTCATAGCACCAGTGATAGTTAAGGTTAAGAAAGTTTGTATAATTTAGGGAGTATATCTATTAACAAAAGTGTACTCTATTAACAATAGTTTATAAATTGTGGAGTCAATTAAAATGTCTGACCTTGCGAAGCTGGTTGATGATCTATCCAGTCTGACCGTCCTTGAGGCAGCTGAACTATCAAAGATTCTAGAAGAGAAGTGGCATGTAACTGCAGCTGCTCCGATCGGGATAACTGCTACTGTTACTGACAGCGCATCTACTCCAGCAATTGAAGAGAAAAACGAGTTTGACGTTATACTTTCTGTTGCTGGTACAAAAAAAATCAATGTTATTAAAGAGATTAGAGCTATTACAGGTCTTGGTCTTAAGGATGCCAAGGATCTTGTTGAAGGAGCTCCGCAACTTATCAAAGACGCTGTTTCCGGTGAAGAAGCCCAAAAAATCAAAAACAAACTGGAGGAAGCTGGCGCTGTAATTGAGATTAAGTAGTCTGGTTAAATTTTTTAGCGCAGATTTATGATAGAATTGTAGGTCTAATATTTACTCCCAGTCTAGCTTCCTACCTCTCAGCTAAAGTTCTCGATTGAATCTGTATTTAGTAAGGTGTATTAGAAAACGCTCTAACTTATGGAGCAGATTTGCTTGCAGAAAAGATACCGCAGCGTATAGCTAAGATGCTTTTGCTTGATGCTGGTAGAAGTTTAAAAAATAAATAAACCGCTTTGCTCAAAGAAGATTTATTAAGTTCTTTTTGGGTCACACGTTTTAAGGTCGAGGTCGCAAGATGACAGTTTCCACAGTCGGCTCTTTTACCGGTTGTAAGCGCGTTCGTCGAAACTTTGCTAGTATTCCCGAAGTAGCGCCGATGCCAAATCTCATAGAAATTCAGAAAAGCTCTTATGAGGCTTTTCTCCAGATGGGCGTTTCTGGGGAAAATCGAAGTAATATTGGTTTGCAAGAAGTTTTCAAGTCAATATTTCCAATTCGCAACTTTTCAGAGCAATCCATGCTGGAATTCGTACGCTATACTTTAGAGGATCCCAAATATGATGTTGAAGAATGTCAACAGCGCGGCTTAACCTTCTCTGCTCCGCTAAAGATAACCTTGCGTTTAGTGGTTTGGCACATGGACGAAGAAACTGCTTTCAAGTCGATAAAGGATATTAAAGAGCAAGATGTCTACATGGGTGATATGCCTTTAATGACAAATAATGGAACCTTTATAATCAACGGTACTGAGCGTGTAATAGTCAGTCAAATGCATCGCTCTCCTGGTGTATTCTTTGATCATGACAAAGGTAAAACCCATAGCTCCGGAAAGCATTTGTTTGCTGCAAGAGTGATTCCATATCGCGGTTCCTGGCTGGACTTCGAATTTGACGCCAAAGACATAGCTTATGTTCGTATTGATCGCCGTCGTAAATTGCCCGCTACAACGCTCCTATTTGCTCTTTTGTCTGATCAGAGTGAGGCTTATATTAAGAATTGTCATGCAACAGGAAGCGAGGTGCAGCGGGCGAAGGTTGTGGGTATGAGTGCCGAGGATATTCTTAGTGTCTTCTATGATAAAATAAACTATGTTAGAGATGGTGATGGCTGGCGACTACCCTTTGACGCTAATCGCATGAAGAGTAAGAAATTGACTGATGACTTAATTGATGCTGATACAGGTGAAGTAGTAGCTGAGGCCGGTGATAAAATCACCCCGAGGACTATACGTAAATTACTTGAAAACGGCTTGAAAAACATCTTTGTTCCAAGTGAACAGCTAATAGGCCAATATATTGGCGCCGATATGATTGATGAGAATTCCGGTCTAGTACATTGCGATGCCGGCGAGGAAATTACCAACGATCTACTCGAAGTATTATATTCCATTGGTGTTACTGAGCTAACAGTCCTAGCAATCGACCATATGAATTTTGGCGCTTATATAAGGAATACTTTAGCTGTCGACAAAAATACCACTCGCGAAGAAGCTTTAGTCGACATCTATAGAGTTATGCGTCCAGGTGAGCCACCAACACTTGAAACTGCTGAAGCGCTTTTTACCGGTCTATTCTTTGATGCCGAACGTTACGATCTGTCTGCAGTGGGTCGAGTAAAAATGAACGCTCGTCTTCTAATGGAAACTGATGATCAGCTTCGTGTTCTCCGCAAAGAAGATATATTGGCCATTCTTAAAGTATTGGTTGATTTAAAGGACGGTAAAGGAGAAATTGACGATATTGATCACCTTGGTAATCGCCGGGTAAGATCAGTAGGTGAGCTTATGGAAAACCAATACCGTCTGGGATTGCTGCGCATGGAACGTGCAATCCGCGAGCGAATGAGCTCGATAGATATCGATACTGCTATGCCGCACGACTTAATTAATGCTAAGCCAGCAGTAGCGGCAGTTCGCGAATTTTTTGGTTCATCGCAACTTTCTCAATTTATGGATCAGACCAACCCCTTATCTGAAATCACTCACAAACGTCGCCTTTCAGCGCTTGGTCCTGGTGGGTTAACTCGTGAGCGTGCCGGTTTCGAAGTTCGTGATGTACATCCCACTCATTATGGGAGAATTTGTCCAATAGAGACGCCGGAAGGCCCAAATATCGGTCTAATAAATTCTTTAGCCACTTATGCGAAAATTAATCAATACGGCTTTATCGAAACTCCATACCGTAAGGTAAAGGATGGTTTAGTAACCAACGAAGTGTGCTATATTTCCGCTATGGAAGAAGGACGTTACACGATTGCTCAAGCAAACACTGAGGTTGATGATGATGGCAAGTTTAACGAAGAATTGGTACCGGTTCGCCGTCGCGGTGACTTTGGTTTTGCTCGCCCAGAAGATATTGATATGCTTGATGTGTCTCCAAAACAGCTTGTATCTGTAGCCGCCGCGCTAATTCCTTTTTTAGAAAATGATGATGCTAATCGCGCACTGATGGGGTCAAACATGCAACGTCAAGCTGTTCCACTCCTTCAGGCTGAAGCACCGTATGTAGGTACTGGCATGGAAGCGATTGTGGCTCGCGATAGTGGTGTAGCTATTATAGCCAAAAGGTCTGGAGTAATCGACCAAGTAGATGCGCAACGCATCGTTATCCTAGCTAATGAAAATCTAGAAGGTACGGCTTCGAATGTTGATATTTACCAATTACTGAAGTTTCAACGTTCTAATCAGAGCACCTGTATAACTCAACAGCCGCTGGTATCCGTCGGCGAGACCGTTAAATGTGGTGACATAATAGCTGATGGCCCATCTACTGAGATGGGCGAACTTGCGCTTGGTAAAAATGTGCTTGTCGCTTTTATGCCGTGGAACGGGTATAATTTCGAAGATTCCATTCTGATCTCCGAACGCATTGTCCGAGATGATTTGTTCACCTCAATCCACATAGAGGAATTTGAGGTTATGGCTCGCGATACTAAACTAGGTCAGGAAGAAATTACCAGAGATATCCCAAACGTTGGTGAAGAAACTTTAAGAAATCTAGACGAGGCTGGCATAGTCTATATAGGTGCCGAAGTTAATCCAGGCGATATATTAGTCGGCAAGGTAACTCCGAAGGGTGAATCTCCAATAACACCCGAAGAAAAATTACTACGTGCAATCTTTGGTGAAAAAGCCTCCGACGTGCGTGATACTTCCCTAAAGGTACCTCCTGGAGTAACTGGCACTGTCGTTGAGGTTAGAGCATTTTCTCGTCGAGGTATTGAAAAAGATGAACGTAGCCAAGCTATTGAGCGTTTGGAAATTGAACGTCTCGCTAAAGACCGTGACGACGAGCGTGCGATATTAGAACGTGGTTTTTTTGACCGTCTAAAGAAATTGCTATTAGGTAAAATCGGAATCAGCGGTCCAAGAGGATTTAAGATAGGTCCTCTAACAGAGGAAGTTTTTGCTAAATACACTCCTGGCCAGTGGCGTCAGTTGGTTGTCGAAGACAACCAACTTATGGACCATCTAGAGAGCATGAAAGAAAATTTTGACAAATCAATTGAGCAACTTAATAATATATTTGATAATAAAGCAAATAAACTACACAGTGGCGACGAGCTTCCACCCGGCGTAATGAAAATGGTTAAGGTATTTATTGCGGCTAAGCGCAAGCTACAGCCAGGCGATAAAATGGCTGGTCGTCATGGTAACAAAGGCGTCATTTCAAAAATTAACCCTATAGAGGACATGCCATACTTAGAAGACGGTACCCCAGTAGATATAGTACTAAATCCACTAGGTGTACCTTCTAGAATGAATGTTGGGCAAATCTTAGAAACTCACCTTGGATGGGCTGCAGCTAATCTAGGACGTCAAATTCGTGAACTTATTGAAACACTTGATCAAGATGTTAGAATATCTGCTCTGCGTGATAAGCTTAAAAAAATATACTCTAGCAACGAATACAATCAAAAGATTGCTTGTTTAGATGACAAAGAGATTGTCGAAATGTCCCGCAATCTTCAACACGGAGTACCGATGGCGACTCCGGTTTTTGATGGTGCCAGTGAAGAAGATATCGTTAATATGCTACAAATTGCAGGGCTCGATTCGAGCGGTCAGGTAGATTTATGGGATGGTCGCACTGGAGAAAAGTTTGATCGCAGAGTAACAGTCGGGTATATTTATATGCTTAAGCTACATCATTTAGTGGATGATAAAATTCATGCACGTTCCATAGGTCCATACAGTCTTGTAACTCAACAGCCATTGGGCGGCAAAGCGCAATTTGGCGGCCAGCGTTTCGGTGAAATGGAGGTCTGGGCCCTTGAAGCCTACGGAGCAGCATATACTCTGCAAGAAATGCTTACTGTTAAATCTGATGACGTATCTGGTCGTACTAAAGTATACGAATCTATAGTTCGCGGAGAAGACAACTTTGAAGCAGGTATTCCGGAATCTTTTAATGTTTTGGTAAAAGAACTGCGTTCACTCGGGCTTAATGTCCAGCTGAATCAAGAAAATCAGTAACGGAAAATGGCAAAAGTTAGATGCCTTTAGCCAGTTAGCTAATGAAATAGCTATCGTAAAAACAGAGCAATATTGAAGCAACAACATGACCTACAAACAAGGCAGTAGCGCTAGGAGTGCTTGGATTGAACGAGTTAGTGAACATTTTTGGTCGGCCGAGCGGACTACAAAGATTTGACACTATCCAAATCTCAATTGCTAGCCAAGATCGCATGAAATCATGGTCTTTTGGTGAAATTAAAAAACCAGAGACTATTAATTACCGAACTTTTAAACCTGAGCGCGACGGTTTGTTTTGTGCTAGAATCTTCGGTCCTATTAAGGATTACGAGTGTTTATGTGGCAAATACAAACGTATGAAGTATCGCGGTATCACCTGTGAGAAATGTGGTGTGGAGGTTACACTTTCAAAGGTACGCCGTGAGCGAATGGGTCATATTGATCTGGCTTCACCTGTCGTGCATATTTGGTTTCTTAAATCACTACCTAGTCGCATCGGTCTTCTGCTAGATATGACTCTAAAAGATCTAGAAAAAGTTTTGTACTTTGAGAACTTTATGGTTACTGACCCTCTGTTATCTCCATTGAAAGACAAGCAGCTTCTCAGCGAAGAAGAGTATTATCAAGCACAAGATGAATATGGTAATAACGCTTTCGTCGCCCAAATGGGTGCTGAAGCTCTGAAAACCATTCTTTCTCGCTTAGACATGGAGGCTACACGTAGTGCAATTAGCGTAGAATTACGCGAAACTGGTTCTGAAGCTAGGCGTAAAAAACTAGTTAAGCGCTTAAAAATAATTGAAGCATTTCAAGAATCTGACTCTCGCCCAGAATGGATGATCATGGATGTAATCCCAGTGATTCCACCTGAGTTGCGTCCCCTGGTGCCATTGGATGGTGGTCGCTTTGCTACATCCGATTTAAACGACCTGTATCGCCGTGTGATTAATCGCAACAACCGTTTAAAGCGTTTGATAGAACTTCGTGCGCCAGATATCATTGTACGCAATGAGAAGAGAATGCTGCAAGAAGCAGTTGATGCTTTGTTTGACAATGGCCGTCGCGGACGCGTTATCACAGGTGCCAATAAGCGGCCATTAAAGTCGCTTAGTGGGATGCTAAAGGGGAAACAGGGTCGCTTTCGTCAAAATTTATTAGGTAAGCGTGTCGACTATTCGGGCCGTTCTGTTATAGTAGTGGGTCCAGATCTACTATTACATCAGTGTGGGCTGCCAAAAAAAATGGCATTGGAGTTGTTTAAGCCGTTTATCTATTCAAAGCTTGAGCTTTACGGTATGGCCAGCACCATAAAGGCTGCAAAGCGTATGGTTGAAAAAGAGCGCCCTGAGGTTTGGGATATTTTGGAAGAGGTGATTCGCGAACACCCAGTTATGTTAAATCGTGCACCTACCTTGCATCGTCTTGGCATTCAAGCATTTGAGCCAAAGCTTGTTGAAGGCAAAGCAATTCAACTTCATCCGCTAGTTTGTACAGCGTTCAATGCTGATTTTGACGGCGACCAAATGGCAGTTCACGTACCGTTATCTTTGGAGGCTCAACTGGAAGCTCGTGTGCTTATGATGTCAACCAACAATATTTTAAGTCCAGCCAACGGAAAGCCAATCATTGTTCCATCACAAGACATTATCCTGGGACTCTACCACTTAACTATGGAGCGCGAAAATCAACCAGGCGAAGGTATGATATTTGCTGATCCATACGAAGTTGATCATGCCATTGATAACGGTATAGTAACTTTGTATACAAAAATACAAGCTCGCATAGCTACATATGATGTAAATGGCAACAAGGTAGTTAGGCGTGTAAAAACCACACCTGGCAGACTTAAGTTATCTTTGCTGCTCCCGGATAGTCCAAAATTAGGCTTCGAAATGATTAACTGCCTGATGACAAAAAAGGAAGTATCTAACATTATTGACATGGTGTATCGTCACTGTGGACAAAAAGAGACAGTAGTTTTTGCAGATCGTTTAATGAGTTTAGGGTTTAGTCATGCTTGTCGTGCAAGCATTTCCTTTGGTAAAGATGACTTAGTAATTCCGGATGCTAAACAAAGTTTAGTTGAGAGTGCTAATGAGGAAGTCAAGCAACTTGAGCAGCAATATCTTGATGGTCTGATTACTCAAGGTGAAAAATACAACAAGGTAGTTGATGTGTGGTCCCGTTGCACAGATCAAGTAGCCGATAGAATGATGTCAGTAATTAAGGAGGATGACGGCGTAAATCCTGTAAATGCCGTATGGATGATGGCACATTCCGGTGCACGTGGTTCTGCTAATCAAATTAAACAACTAGCCGGTATGCGCGGCCTGATGGCTAAGCCATCCGGCGAAATCATTGAAACTCCTATCATTTCTAACTTTAAAGAAGGTTTAACTGTCCTTGAGTACTTTAATTCAACTCATGGTGCCCGTAAGGGGCTAGCTGACACTGCGCTCAAGACAGCAAATTCAGGTTATTTAACCCGTCGTTTGGTCGACGTTGCTCAGGATTGTATTGTTACAGAAGTTGATTGTGGTACCTCAAACGGTATAACCGTAAAACCAGTGATAGACGGAGGTGAAGTAATAGAACCTTTAGGAGACCGTATCCTCGGTCGTACTACAGTGAATGAAGTGCTAGATCCAGTTAATGGTGCAGTAATTATTAAAAAGGGCCAAACTATAGACGAAACAATGGTTGAGGAAATTGAACGCGCAAATATTGATTCGGTTTTGATACGCTCGGTTCTAACATGTAGAACACATCCTGGTGTCTGTGCTGTCTGTTATGGCCGTGATTTGGCTCGTGGTACACTGGTAAACATTGGCGAGGCAGTTGGTGTAATTGCCGCTCAATCAATCGGTGAGCCTGGGACACAGCTAACTATGAGAACATTCCATATAGGTGGTGCTGCTCAACGCGGTGCTGAGCAATCTACTGTTGAGGCTACTTTTGGTACAATTGTACAGTTACATAATCGCAGTGTTGTTACTAACTCTGATGGAGTATTAATAGTAATGAATCGTAACACTGAAATCATTTTGCTTGACGAGCAAGGACGTGAGCGAGCACGTCATCGCGTACCTTACGGAGCTAAATTATTTGTCGATGACGGTGTTGTTGTCGAGTCTGGCTACAAGATGGCAGAATGGGATCCTTATACCATCCCCATTATCACTGAGCGTGAAGGTATTACTCATTACGTCGACTTGGTAGAAGGCTTGTCCATGCGCGAGGTAACAGATGAAGCTACTGGTATCTCGTCTCGTGTAGTGATTGACTGGAAGCAGCAGGCCAAAGGAAGCGAGTTAAAGCCACGCATAACTTTACGTAATACCTCAGGTGAGTTAATCCAACTTTCTAACGGCTTGGAAGCTCGCTATTTCATGTCAGTCGATGCTGTATTATCCGTTGATAATGGTTCGCAAGTAAAAGCCGGCGACGTTCTAGCACGTATCCCGCGTGAATCCTCAAAAACTCGTGACATCACTGGTGGTTTACCACGCGTGGCTGAACTCTTCGAAGCTCGTCGTCCAAAGGACTTTGCTGTAATTACAGAAACTGCCGGTAAAATAGAGTTTGGTAAAGATTATAAAACCAAACGTCGGGTTATAGTACGTCCAGTGGAAAAAAACGCTACTCCGATAGAGTATATGATCCCAAAAGGCAAGCATTTAGCTGTTCAAGAAGGAGATTTTGTACAAAAAGGTGATATGTTACTTGATGGAGCACGAGTTCCGCATGATATTCTAGGCATTATGGGTATTGAAGCTCTAGCTGACTATCTTATTAATGAAATTCAAGAAGTTTATCGTTTGCAAGGGGTTAAGATTAACGATAAGCATATCGAAGTAATTGTTCGCCAGATGTTACAAAAAGTTGAAGTAATCAAAACTGGCGATACAACTTTACTTTTAGGCGAAAACATTGACCGTGACGAATACAAGAAAGCTAATGATAAAGCCTTAGCGAGTGATTTGCACCCAGCTGTAGCTAAGCCGGTACTTCAGGGTATCACTAAAGCCTCACTTCAAACAAAGTCTTTTATCTCTGCAGCGTCTTTTCAAGAAACTACTCGTGTTTTAACTGAAGCTGCTGTTTCCGGAAAAGAAGATGGTCTAGACGGACTAAAGGAAAACGTCATTGTCGGTCACCTTATACCTGCAGGCACGGGGAGTGTTATGAGCCGTCTGCGTAGAGTAGCTGCAGATCGTGATCAATGATTAGTCCTCGATGCCCTTAGTAGCAAAAAATTAATTAATCTGTCATCTAAGTTTAGGAAATAATCACTATGTAGATTACGATTAGTTCAATATTTTAATTACATTTTATCGCTCAAGTGTCTAGTGTGTAAGAATATATGTGTTAATTTTTAGTTTGCATATAATTGTCTTGACTATAAGAAAGAATTTTAATATTATTTCTCCTAACTGAGTGTTACTGTGTTTTTCTAGTTGATTGACTTGCAGCAGATGCAAATTGTTATTACGAGATAGTTTTGTATGCATTAATAGTAGATATTTTTAATTCAATATAAATAATAGTTTTTATTTTTTATGAGATTTTAATTATGCCAACAATTAATCAGCTAATTCGTTACGGCCGTAGGGTGCCAGTAGCCCGTAATAAAGTTCCTGCTCTGCAGTCATGTCCGCAAAAACGTGGTGTTTGCACACGTGTTTACACGACTACACCAAAAAAACCAAATTCTGCCTTGCGTAAAGTAGCTCGCATTCGTTTAACCAATGGATTTGAGGTTATCAGCTATATTCCGGGAGAAGGTCATAATCTTCAAGAACATTCAGTTGTCATGATTCGTGGCGGTCGTGTAAAAGACCTTCCGGGCGTTCGCTATCATATTATTCGTGGCGCACTTGATACGCAAGGTGTTAAGGATCGTCGTCAACGTCGTTCAAAGTACGGCGCGAAACGTCCAAAGTAAGGAGATTATATCGTGTCGCGTCGCCATCGCGCAGTAAAGCGCCATATATTGCCAGATGCTCATTTTGGTGACCCAGTCGTTTCTAAATTTATGAGCTGTTTGATGTACGACGGTAAACGCTCAGTAGCTGAGGCTATAGTTTATGGTGCATTTGATATTCTTGAAGGACGAATTGGAGTTACGGCGATTCGAACGTTTCATGAGGCCTTAGACAATGTAAAGCCCCGTGTGGAGGTTCGTTCTCGTCGTGTCGGTGGAGCTACTTATCAAGTTCCCATTGAGGTTCGCCCTGAGCGCGCTCAAGCGTTAGCCATTCGCTGGTTGATTAATGCTGCCCGCAAGCGCTCTGAAAAAACCATGATGCAAAAGTTATCTGCTGAATTAAGGGATGCAGCTCAAAACCGTGGCTCAGCAGTTAAGAAACGTGAAGATACTCATCGGATGGCTGATGCTAATAAAGCTTTTTCTCATTATCGTTGGTAATTGCCGCTAGCAATTAAAACTAAACTTCTTTTATTCAAATATTTGTTGTTTTTTTTCTTTAACGCCCAAAACTTTAAATTTTAGTGACACGCTCAATGTATCGTACTCATCCACTAGAAATGTATCGCAATATTGGTATCATGGCCCACATCGACGCTGGCAAAACGACAACAACTGAAAGAATTCTATACTATACTGGTCGTTCCTACAAGATCGGCGAAGTTCATGACGGTAATGCAACTATGGATTGGATGGAACAAGAGCAGGAGCGCGGCATCACAATAACTTCAGCTGCAACTACCTGCTTTTGGCGCGAATGTCGTATTAATCTTATTGACACCCCAGGTCATGTTGACTTTACAATTGAGGTAGAACGTTCTTTGCGTGTATTAGATGGTGCTATTGCTGTATTTGATAGTGTTGCTGGTGTTGAGCCACAGTCTGAAACTGTCTGGCGCCAAGCCGATAAGTACAGTGTGCCACGTATCTGTTTTGTCAACAAGATGGATCGTATAGGTGCTGACTTTTTTCGCTGCGTAAATATGATTGTGGAGCGTCTAGGTGCTACGCCAATAATTATGCAATTGCCGATTGGTGTAGAATCTAATTTCGTCGGTATTGTTGATCTTGTAGCTATGAAATCTGTGCGCTGGATGGATGAATCATTAGGCGCAAACTTTGAGATTGATGAAATACCACTGCATTTAGCTAGTAAAGCAGCTGATTATCGCCAAAGAATGATTGAGTTAGCTATTGAAGCGGATGACGCTGCTATGGAGGCTTATCTAGATGGTAATGAATTGACAGAAAAAATGCTTCGTGCATGCATCCGCAAGGGAGTATTGGATGGTAGTTTCGTTCCTGTGTTTTTGGGTTCAGCTTTTAAAAATAAAGGCGTTCAGCCGCTGCTTGATGCTGTGATTGACTATCTGCCTTCTCCAATGGATGTTAAAGCCATAAAGGGGATATCCATTGACGGTAAAACCGAAATAATACGTAAATCCTCTGATGAAGAACCATTTGCCGCATTAGCATTTAAGATTATGAACGATCCTTTTGTTGGTTCACTGACGTTTGCCCGCATTTATTCTGGTGTTTTAGCAACTGGTTGCTCAATAATGAATACTATTAAAAATAAGCGTGAACGTGTCGGTCGTATGCTTCTTATGCATTCAAATAATCGTGAGGATATAAAAGAAGCACGTGCTGGCGATATAGTAGCTTTAGCAGGTATTAAACATACGACTACTGGCGATACACTGTGTGATCAGCTAAAACCAGTAATTTTAGAGCGAATGGAATTTCCCAATCCAGTTATTGAAGTTGCAGTAGAACCAAAAACTAAGGGAGATCAGGAAAAGATGGGGGTTGCCCTTAGTCGTTTAGCCACAGAGGATCCTTCTTTTCGCGTTACTTCTGATCCTGAAAGTGGACAAACGGTTATTAAAGGTATGGGTGAACTTCATTTGGATATTTTAATCGATCGTATGCGTCGCGAATTTAAAGTTGAAGCTAATGTGGGTGCACCCCAAGTAGCTTATCGTGAATCAATTACCAAAACAGTTGAGATTGATTATACTCATAAAAAGCAAACTGGCGGTGCTGGCCAGTTTGCTCGCGTTAAACTGACTCTTTCTCCCCAAGAAAGAGGGAAGGGTTTTCTTTTCGAAAACGCCATATTTGGTGGATCAGTACCACGTGAGTATATACCTGGTGTTGAAAAAGGTCTAAATTCAGCTTTGACTACTGGGGTACTTGATGGCTTTCCTGTTGTTGACATGAAGATTACTTTAACAGATGGAGCCTATCACGATGTAGACTCCAGTGTATTAGCATTTGAAATAGCTTCTCGCGCTGCTTTGAATGAAGGAATGGCAAAAGCTGCTCCGATTTTATTAGAACCAATTATGAAGGTTGAGATTATCACTCCTGAAGATTATATGGGTGACATTATAGGAGACTTGAGTAGCCGTCGCGGCCATGTTAATGGAATGGGACATCGCAGCAATGCTCGTGTTATCGATGCCATGGTGCCTTTAGCAAACATGTTTGGATACGTCAATACTCTTCGCTCTATGAGTCAAGGTCGAGCTCAGTATAGTATGCAATTTGACCATTATAAGCCTGTCCCTAAGACTATAACTGATGAAATATGTAAAAAATAGCATAAATTATTTTAATATTTGCCATTGTCTACTTGCGAGATTGATAATCCAGATTTTATTAAGATTTGTTCCTTAGTTATCTTCTTGTAAGAATTTACAGTATATCGTTTATTTTTAGAATAATTAATTTTTTATCCAGATTAGCCTTTGCCTTGGTGTTAGAAATGAGTATTATCTCTCTATAAATCTAAAGTTGCTACTTGACGATGCCTTTTAGGACTAACAGTTTGCTTAGTACTCTCTCGATTAGCTGTGATTTAGTTAACTTTTAACTGATTGGATACCTTTTTCGTGTTTTAGGGCAGCACAATATTTAAGTGGCCAGAAGCAAAAGCGCTTTTATAGGCTTTCGCATTTTTTTTTTGCGCGATGACAACGGCTTAGTTATTCAACGCGATTGAAAGTAGCGGAAAGATGGACAGTCAAAACATTCGCATCCGTCTGAAGGCATTTGATCACCGAGTCCTTGACCAGTCGACCTGTGAAATTGTAAACACAGCTAAGCGCACTGGAGCAAGCGTGCGTGGTCCTATTCCTCTCCCGACTCGTATCGAGCGTTTTACTGTACTACGAGGTCCACATATCGACAAAAAAAGTCGGGAGCAGTTTGAAATTAAAACTCACAAAAGAGTTCTTGATATAGTTGATCCAACTCCACAAACCGTAGATGCATTAATGAAGCTTGATTTAGCTTCTGGTGTGGATGTCGAGATTAAACTCTGAGGTAGTCAGCACGATGCGTTCAGGACTAATTTCTTATAAACTTGGCATGACGCGACTTCTTACTAAAGAAGGTAAGCATATTCCAGTTACTGTATTAATAATTGAGGATTGTCGAGTCATTGCTCAACGAACTAAGGAAAAAGATGGGTACAGCGCATTGCAATTAGGAGTTGGATGCAAAAAGATCAGTAGTACTACCCTGCCAATGCGTGGTCATTTTGCCAAAGCAGGAGTTAATCCCAAACGTAAGTTAGCTGAGTTTCGTATTTCTGATGATGCTCTTATCGAAATTGGTTCCGAATTATCCGTTGAACATTTTATTGTAGGACAAAAAGTTGATGCGATAGGTGTTTCCATTGGTAAAGGTTTCGCTGGTGTAATGAAGAGGCATAATTTTGGTGGTTTAAGAGCGTCACACGGAGTTTCATTATCACATCGCTCCCACGGCTCTACCGGAAACAATCAAGATCCTGGCCGAGTATTTCCTGGAAAAAAAATGGCTGGTCACATGGGTAACGAGCGGATTACTGTTCAAAACCTGACTATTGTTTCTACTAGTCCTTCCCGTGGCTTGATCCTTGTACAAGGATCCGTGCCTGGTTCTAAGGGAAGTTGTGTGTTGCTCAGAGACTCAGTAAAAATTGGTATGCCAAAAAATGCTCCATATCCAGCTGGGCTAAAAAAATAGACGTAAAAATGATCAAGGAGCTTTATAGTAGTTTATTTTCTCAGAAGCAGTAAACGGTTCTGTTGACAATTCCTTAAATACAATCTGTCACGATGAAAAACGCTGAGGAGAATAGTTGAAGTCATGAAAATTGACACCGTTAATCTTGACGCAAAGAAGACCGGCGAGATTTATCTTGATAAGTCGATATTTGGCCTTGAAACACGTAAGGATATTTTAGCCCGAGTAATAAATTGGCAACTGGCCAAGCGTCGTAGTGGTAATCATAAAACCAAGGGTATCTCAGAAATATCTGGAACAACTAAAAAGCCATTTCGTCAAAAAGGTACTGGTCGCGCTCGTCAAGGTTCAATGAGGACAACTCATTTTCGTGGCGGACAAACAGTCCATGGACCAGTTGTTCGTAGTCATAAATACCAACTTACTAAAAAATTTCGGAAACTGGGCTTAAAAATTGCGCTATCAACGAAATTTAAGGATGGCAAACTGGTTGTTATCGATGAAGCAAGTGCCGATAGGCCCAAAACAAAACCACTAGCAGCAAGATTTAAATTACTTGGCTGGCTGTCAGTGCTGGTTATTGACGGAGGAGTATTGAATAAAAATTTTGCCTACGCCGTGCGTAACATTCCGTTAGTGGATCTGTTGCCACAGCAAGGCGCTAATGTCTACGATATTCTCCGTCGTGAAACTTTAGTTTTAACCAAAGTTGCTGTCGAACAACTGGAGATTCGCTTGAGATGACTGTCACTCCATACAAACCAAAATTTAGTAATGTAAGCAGTGAGCGAGCTTATGAATTGCTTCGTCGTCCAATAGTAACTGAAAAGTCGACTGCTGGATCTAATTTCGGTCAAGTAACGTTTGAGGTTCCTGTTAAATCAGCCAAACCAGAAATTAAGCAGGCTGTTGAAGATTTATTTAATGTAAAAGTAAGTTCAATTAATACTCTATTGATTAAAGGTAAGATAAAACGTTATCGAGGGAGATTGGGTCGTCGTTCTAACTACAAGAAGGCTATTATTATTCTAGCCAAAGGGCAGAAGATTGATTTGATGGTAGGAATATAAATTTATGACTTTAAGGTCATTTAATCCAACTACTCCATCGCGGCGTCAGCTAATTAGTATTGATCGCTCGGAGCTGTGGTCTGGTAAACCAATTAAAAAGCTAACCAGAGGTATTGGCAAAAAATCTGGTCGTAATAATACCGGCCGTATAACTGTTCGCCACCGGGGAGGAGGTCACAAGAGGACCTACAGAATTGTTGATTTTAAACGTTCTAAGTTAAATGTAACCGCCACTGTAGAGCGTATTGAATACGATCCGAATCGGACAGCTTTTATTGCTCTTGTCAATTACGAAGACGGAGAACAAAATTATATTTTAGCTCCGCAGCGTCTTAATATCGGAGATAAAATTATTGCCGGTGAACGCGTAGATGTAAAACCAGGCAATTCTATGCAATTGAGCAGCATACCGATCGGTACTATAGTCCACAATGTTGAGTTAAAGCCTAAAAAAGGCGGTCAACTTGCTCGTTCTGCTGGTACTTATGTCCAAATTGTCGGTCGTGATTCTGGCTACGCTCTACTTCGTTTGAGCTCGGGTGAGATTCGCATGGTGCGCGCTGAATGTAAGGCTACTATAGGTGCTGTATCAAACCCTGAACAGCAAAACATTAAATTAGGTAAGGCTGGCCGAAATCGCTGGTTAGGAAGACGTCCAACTGTGCGCGGTGTTGCCATGAATCCAGTCGATCATCCGCATGGTGGTGGTGAAGGTAGGACCTCAGGTGGTCGTCATCCAGTCACCCCGTGGGGTAAATCAACTAAGGGCAAGAAGACGCGTAACAATAAGGCAACTGATAAGTTTATTGTTCGCCGTCGTCGGAAGTAAGGAGAAGTTTTTAGTGGCTAGATCCGTTTGGAAGGGACCCTTCGTCGATGGTTATTTGCTAAAGAAGGCTGAAAAGTCCCGCAAATCCGGTCGAAATGAAGTTATCAAAACTTGGTCGCGACGTTCGACCATTATGCCGCAGTTTGTCGGACTAACTTTTGGCGTACACAATGGCCGTAAATTTATTCCGGTTCTTGTTAGCGAAAACATGGTAGGGCATAAGTTTGGTGAATTCTCGCCAACACGCACTTATTACGGTCATGCTGCAGATAAGAAATCACGTCGATAAGACTAAAAGGAGCGGGCAGTGGGTAAAAGAATGTTTGGAAAACGACTTGATAATAGAGAAGCTAAGGCTATACTACGTAATGTACGTGTCAGTGTACAAAAACTAAATCTGGTTGCACAAATGATTCGCGGTCAACGTGCAAATCATGCTTTAGCTACTTTAGCTTTTTCCAAGCGCCAGATTGCACATGACGTGAAGAAGCTTCTGGAATCTGCTATTGCCAACGCTGAGAATAACCACCAACTTGACGTCGATAGACTTTTTGTTAAAGAGGCTTTTGTAGGCAAGAGTATAACAATGAAGCGCTTTCGCCCTAGAGCACGTGGGTTGTTAGGTCGAATTAAAAGGCCATTTAGCCACATCACCGTAATCGTAAGTGAGCTCAGGGAGCAACCTAATGGGTCATAAAGTTAATCCCATAGGGCTGCGTCTCGGTATTAATCGTACCTGGGATTCACGCTGGTTTGCTAGTAAAGGTTATGCTGAGCTACTACATCAAGACATCAAGCTCCGTCAATACTTGACGGAGCGTTTGCGTCAATCTGGTGTTAGCCGCATTGTTATCGAACGTCCAGCTAAACGCGCTCGTATTACTATATATTCGGCTCGTCCGGGCGTCGTAATCGGTAAGAAGGGTACTGATATAGAAAAGCTTCGTCAATACTTATCCAAACTAACCGATACAGATGTCGCACTGAATATAGTGGAGATACGCAAACCCGAGATCGACGCTCATCTTGTTGCGGAAAATATTGCTCAACAGCTTGAGCGACGGGTAGCTTTTCGTCGCGCAATGAAGAGAGCCGTCCAATCGGCAATGCGCCTTGGTGCAATGGGAATTCGAATTAATTGTAGTGGCCGTCTAGGTGGAGCAGAAATCGCGCGTACCGAGTGGTATCGCGAAGGAAGAGTATCCCTTCACACATTAAGAGCAGAAATCGATTATGGTGAAGCTACTGCTTACACTACCTACGGTAGTTGTGGTGTAAAGGTGTGGGTATTTAAGGGTGAAGTGCTAGTTCATGATCCTATGGCACAAGATAAACGCTTAGCTGAGCAGCATATAAATTCTGTTGGTGATCGCCGTTGACCGTTCAGCGAAAGGTGAAAATAAATGCTTTTCCCCAAACGTACGAAGTTCCGTAAAGCTCATAAGGGACGCATTCATGGTTTATCAAAGAGTGGCACGTTGCTAAATTTTGGCGCATACGGCCTTAAAGCTATTACACCAGAACGTGTAACGGCGCGTCAGATTGAATCTGCTCGCCGCGCAATAACACGTCATATTCGCCGTACAGGTCGATTATGGATCAGAATTTTTCCAGACATACCGGTATCGAGTAAACCAGCTGAAGTCCGTATGGGTAAGGGCAAAGGCTCTCCCGAGTTTTGGGTCTGTCGTATAAAGCCTGGTAGGATTATGTTTGAATTAGATGGTGTATCAAAAGACCTAGCCAAGGAGGCATTTTGCCTTGCTTCTATGAAGCTCCCGGTTGATACTCGATTTGTAGTGCGTTTAAGTGAGTAATTAGGAGCAAATTACATTATGGTGAATAAGACTAAGGCTCTTAACAATCTTAGAACAAGGTCGCCGGACCAATTAAAAGAACATCTCCTGCAATTGCGTAAAGAAGCATTTAATCTACGCTTTCAAAAAGCAAATGCACAGATTAAAGACTTTAATCGTGCACGCTTAGTCCGACGTGAAATTGCTCAGGTGAAGACAATTATTAGCGAAAAGGCTCAAGCAATGCCTTTAAAGTAAGTATGACTAAAAGGTTGGGAGAAAAGCAATGCCAAAGCGCATTCTTCAAGGTATAGTCGTAAACAGCAAAAGCGATAAAACTATAATTGTGAATGTCCAGAGGCGGGTTATGCATCCACTATATAAAAAGTTTATAACACGTTCACATAGATTTTCTGCTCATGATCCTAAGAATTGCTTTAAACAAGGAGATGCGGTGCGTATAATGGAGTGTGCTCCAATTTCAAAAAATAAAAAATTTGCAGTTTTATACGATCGTACTGTGGGGCCTGAAGTAAACCGTAATAATTAAAGGATAGCAGGTCATGATTCAAATGCAGACGAATCTTCAAGTGGCGGATAATTCTGGTGCTCGAAGCTTGCAATGTATTAAGGTACTCGGTGGTTCAAAGCGTAAGTTTGCTTCGATTGCCGATATCATCGTCGTATCTGTTAAGGAAGCAATTCCTCTAGGACGCGTAAAAAAGGGCGATGTGCATCGTGCGGTCATTGTTCGCACCGCTAAAGAAATTCGTCGTAAAGATGGAACTACTATACGATTTGACAAAAATGCTGCCGTGCTGATTAACAAGCAAGGAGAGCCGATCGGTACTAGAATATTTGGTCCGGTAACCCGCGAGCTTCGTGCTAAGAAGTTTATGAAGATTATTTCATTGGCTCCGGAGGTTTTATAATGTCAGCGCGTATTAGAAAAGGAGATTGGGTAGTAGTTATCACCGGTCGCGACAAAGGTAAAGCTGGTAAAGTATTGCGAGTAATACCCTCAGACAATCGTTTAGTTGTAGAAGGTATAAATATCATCAAACGTCATAAACGTCCGAGCCAAAATTCACCTGGGGGTATTATTAAACGTGAAGCTACATTAGATATATCTAACGTCATGCATGTAGATCCTCAGTCAGGTAAGTCTACTCGTATTCGTTTCGAAGAAAGAGATGGAAAGAAGGTTCGCCTTGCTAAACGATCTGGCCAATTGATTAATACATACTTGCTTGCAAGGTAAAGCTTGATGACTCGTTTATACAAAGAATACATTGAGCGAATACGCCCAAATTTGCAGTTCACGTTTGGCTACAACAATGTACATCAGATTCCTAAGGTACTTAAAGTAATCTTAAATATGAGCGTCGGCGAAGCTGTTAGAGATAGCAAAAAAATTCAGGCGGCCATTAATGAGGTTGCTTTAATCGCTGGACAAAAACCAGTAGTGACACGCGCTAAAAAGTCTATTGCAAGCTTCAAGTTGCGTGCCAATACGCCAATCGGCGTAAAAGTAACATTACGTCGTGATAGAATGTATGAATTTTTAGATCGCTTAATAAATATTGCCCTACCAAGAGTGAGAGATTTTCGAGGACTAAACCCAAAAAGCTTTGATGGTCGTGGTAACTATTCTATGGGCATTAGAGAGCAAATTGTGTTTCCGGAAATTGACTATGATAAAGTTGATAGCATTAAGGGCATGGATATTATTGTAGTTACTAGTGCTAATACTGATAACGAAGCACGTGAATTACTTAAAAATTTTCATTTTCCGTTCATTAATTAATCAAATTTAGAGGATCATATGGCTAAGAAAAGCGCTATTGAAAGGAACAATTCTAATCGCAGGCTACATCTGCAGCAAGCCACAAAGCGTGCACGTTTAAAGGCGATTGTAATGAATCGCTCAACGCCCATTGAAGAACGTTTTGCAGCACAACTTAGAATGCAAAGGCTTACTAAAAATGGCGCTAAAGAACGTATTCGTAATCGTTGTGAACTTACAGGGCGCCCAAGAGGCGTATATCGCAAATTCAAGCTTTCAAGGATTGCGCTACGCGCTTTGGGTTCTACTGGTCAAATTCCAGGCTTGATCAAGTCAAGTTGGTAAAGGCAGGCGATAAATGTCCATGAGTGATCCTCTTGGTGATATGCTGACAAGGATTCGCAACGGTCAGAATGCACGTAAGTCAGTCGTTGTTACACCAGCTTCGCGTTTGCGCAAAAATGTGCTCGATGTTTTACAGCGTGAAGGATATATAAATACTTATTCGCAAGATAATATTCGCAGTGGCGTCACTAACATTGAAATCGAATTAAAATATTTTGAAGGTGAGCCAGTAATAAGAAAAATTGCGCGGGTATCTACTCCCGGTCTTCGAGTCTATTCCAAAATAAGGAACTTGCAACGCGTTTATAACGGTCTTGGGATTGCAATTTTATCGACACCGCGTGGTGTAATGTCTGATCATGAGGCTCGTGTATTTAATGTCGGCGGCGAAATCCTTTGTCGGGTATTCTGATTAGGAATATATCATGTCACGTGTCGGTAAATATCCAATAGCAGTTCCAAATAATGTAAAAATTGAAATTGCTAATAAAGAAGTTAAAGCAGTCGGCATACTTGGAGCTTTATCGGCACCAATATTACCACAAGTTAATGTCGTGCAAGAAGGTGATCTTATAAAGCTTACTCCAAAACGTAATACTAAACAAGCGCGAGCTATGTGGGGTACTACCAGATCTCTGATTAACAATATTATCATCGGTGTTTCAATTGGTTATACTATTGATCTTGAGATTAGCGGTGTAGGTTATCGTGCTGCAATTGTGGATGCTAATCTGGAATTAGCACTGGGTTTTAGTCATCCTGTGAGATTATTTATTCCTAAGGGGATCACAATAAAATGCGAACGTACGACCACGATTTCTATAAAAGGAGCAGACAAACAACGGGTTGGTCAACTTGCAGCAGAAATTCGAGCATTCCGTCCGCCAGAACCTTTTAAAGGTAAGGGCATCAAATACGCTAATGAGATTATCCTTATTAAGGAAGGTAAAAAGAAATAGGAGTTTTCTGATGCTTTCAGCTACTGAAATGTTTAAGCGTCGTAAGATGCGAAATCGTGCGAAAATTAATCGTAGTGCTGGCGATCGTAAACGATTGTCAGTATTTAGATCATCTAAAAATATTTATGCTCAAATCATTAATTTAGTCGATGGTAATACGGTTGTATCAGCTTCTTCTATTGATAAAGAGCTAAAGAGCTCCTTGAAGACAGGCGCGGATAAAGCTGCAGCTCAAGCCGTTGGTAGGTTATTAGCGTTACGTGGGATCGAAAAAGGGCTGCATAAAGTAGTGTTTGATCGAGGAGGATATATGTATCACGGTCGTGTTAAATCGCTTGCTGACGCAGCACGCAAATTCGGCCTTAGGTTCTAAGAAAGAGTAATAGATGGCACGTCATGACAAAAAAGATCGCAATAGAGATCGTGATCGACAAGAAAGCGATCTGACTGAAAAATTGGTAGGTATCAATCGTGTGGCTAAGGTTGTCAAGGGTGGTCGTCGTTTTGGTTTTGCCGCTATTGTTATAGTAGGGGATAAGCGCGGACGAGTTGGTCATGGATCTGGTAAAGCGCGTGAAGTTCCTGAGGCCATTCGTAAAGCAGCAGAGCAAGCTAAACGCTCAATGATTAGGGTCCCATTACGTGAGGGGCGTACCTTACACCACGATATTAGCGGTCGTTTTGGAGCAGGTCGTGTCGTATTACGCGCAGCACCGGCGGGTACTGGTATAATTGCTGGTGGGCCGATGCGAGCTATTTTTGAAATACTTGGCGTGCAGGACATTGTTGCTAAATCGATTGGTACATCAAACCCGCACAATATTATTAAGGCAACATTTGGAGCCTTATGTAACATTCATCCGCCAAGATTTGTCGCCGCTAGGAGAGGCAAAAAAGTAGCAGAAATTTTTCATCGCGATAGGCAGCAAAGCAGTGCAGTATATTCTGCTAGTACAAAATAATAGAAACCTAATGATGCTAGATAAAACAATAATTAAAGTGCGACAGATTCGTAGTGGTTTAGGTCGTAAAAAAAGTCAAATAGCAACTCTAAAAGGCCTTGGCCTTGGTAAGCTTAGGCGTGAAAGTAGGCTTGATAATACCCCCGAAGTGCAAGGAATGATTGGCAAAGTTAAACACCTAATTGAAATTATTAACATTGATTGACTAGCTATGTCGCTGACTTCTGTCAGGAATATTCCTTTTATATTTTTGATTGAGAATACTTAGACGAGAATTGAATGGTGCAATTAAACGAGATTAAAGATAATAATGGATCGACTCGACCACGCAAACGGATCGGTCGAGGTATCGGCTCTGGTATGGGTAAAACTTGCTGTAAAGGACACAAAGGTCAAAAAGCGCGTTGCGGTGTATCTATTGATGGTTTTGAAGGCGGCCAAATGCCAATTTATCGACGTCTGCCTAAGCGTGGCTTCAATAATTATAACTTTACTAAAGATTTTTATTTAATTAACCTAGGTAGCGTACAATCTGCAATCGATGCTGGCAAGATAAATACAGCCCAAGAAATAGATGAGATATTGCTTAAAGATATTGGTCTCGCTGGCCATTCTAAGAATGGAGTACGACTCTTAGCGAATGGTAGAATAATCTCAAAGGTTAATTTCAAAGTTACTGCCGCTTCTAAAGCTGCGATCAGCGCCATAGAAAAAATCGGCGGTTCAATTGACATAGACCTTGCTAAAAAAGCAAGGTCTATGTCAAAGTAAACTATCTTTTATATGCCATATTTTTCTGTCTCTACCCTATTTCTGGGTCGGAATCTGCTTAGGACAACAGGAAGAAGTCATCATGGCTACTAATGTTGACCATATCAGCTCACAGCTAAGCTTTAGCGCCTTTTCAAGGGCAACGGAATTAAAGAAGCGTATCTGGTTTACGCTAGGTGCCCTAATACTATACAGGCTTGGTACATACATTCCTGTACCTGGGATCGATCCAGAAGTTCTAAAACAAATATTTCATAATACTCAAGGCGACATGTTGGATATCTTTAACATGTTTTCCGGCGGTGCATTAAGTCGTATGACAATTTTTGCACTTAATATTATGCCCTACATCTCGGCTGCTATCATTATGCAGCTTATGGCGTCTGTTATTCCTGCTCTGGAATCCATAAAAAAAGAAGGTGAAATTGGTCGTAAAAGGATTAATCAATACACACGCTATCTGACCGTTATTTTAGCATCTTTTCAATCCTATGGAATTGCTGTTGGTCTTGAATCGCTATCTGGCTTTGGTGAATGGGGGGCTGTTCTAAATCCTGGTACATTTTTCCGCACAACTACGCTAATCACATTGGTTGGTGGTACTATTTTTCTAATGTGGCTAGGAGAGCAAATTACTGCTCGTGGTATAGGCAATGGTGTCTCACTCATCATATTCTCTGGCATTGTTGCCAATCTACCCTCCGCTATAGCCAACTTGTTTGAGCTAGGTCGTACAGGAGCACTGCCGGCCATTGGCATCCCGATTCTTTTGATCATGGGTTGGGCTGTAATCGCTTTTATCTGTTTTATCGAACGCTCTCAACGCAAAATTCTTGTGCAATATCCAAAACGTCAACTTGGCAATCGCATGACTAGTGGCGATAGCTCGCATCTGCCCTTAAAGATCAATGTATCTGGCGTAATACCGCCAATTTTTGCCAGTTCTCTACTATTGATGCCAATTACCGTCGCAAGCTTATCAGCAGGTAAAAACAATGCACCAAGTGATTGGTTATCAAAAGTCACTACTTTACTTGGCCACGGCAATCCGCTTTACATAGCAATTTACGTATGCTTAATTGTATTTTTTTCTTTCTTTTACACTGCAATTGTATTCAATCCAGAAGAAACTGCCGAGAATCTGCGAAAATATAGTGGTTTTTTACCAGGTATCCGACCAGGTAAAAACACCTCTAATTATCTTAATTTTGTATTAACCCGATTGACTGTCATTGGTGCTGCTTATTTATCCTTCGTGTGTGTTCTACCAGAATTATTAATCAGTCAGTTTTCAGTACCTTTCTATTTTGGTGGTACTAGTTTACTTATCATCGTTACTGTTACCATAGATACAGTAAGTCAAATTCAGTCGCATTTGTTAACTCATCAGTACGAGAAACTAATTAAAAAATCAAGATTTAGGGGTAAACGCATATGAACCTAATCTTTTTGGGTCCACCTGGTGCAGGCAAGGGTACTCAAGCAAAGCGGCTTGAAAAAAACTTGAGAATAAAACACTTATCTACCGGCGATATGTTACGAAGAACAATTTCTTCTGCTTCGAATATAGGGCATGAAATCAAAGCAGTTATAGATGCTGGCAATTTAGTATCAGATAATATAATTATGCAAATGATATCTGAGCGTATTGATGATCCTGACTGCTCAAAAGGATTTATTCTCGATGGTTTCCCACGTAACATCGCTCAAGCAGATGCTTTAGAGCATCTGTTGTCACAAAAAAGCCTCCGAATAGATCACCTAATAGAGTTTTGTGTTGACAAGGAACAGATGATTAAGCGTATTTGTAAGCGTGCGACTGAAGAAAGCCGCAGCGATGACAACGAAGATACCATACGTAAGCGAATGGATGTTTATCATCAGCAGACTTCTTCGATATTGCAATATTACCAAGACAGAGTCGTCTTAAATGTTATAGATGGTATGAAACCAATTAATGATGTTGCCGATCAGATAGAAAAAATCCTTGCTGTTTAAAAGATTAATTTACCTAATTATACATTAGTATAGATTAATTGTTTTTGATTAATTATGTATCTTTATAAGAATTAGGAATTTCCCCCGCGGATATTTTTGTGTTTTAATAACTTTGAATTTTGACTAAGGAGAGCAAATATGGCTCGAATAGCTGGTGTAAACATTCCTACGCAGAAACGTGTTGTTATTGCGTTAACTTATGTTCATGGCATTGGACGCACGACTGCTCAAAAGTTATGTGCGCAGATTGGTATACCTGCCAAACGAAGGGTTCGAGAAATCTTTGAGGATGAACTATTGCGATTGCGAGAAATCATTGATAGTGATTTAGTAGTCGAAGGAGATTTACGCAGACTGACCTCAATGAGCATAAAGAGATTAATGGATTTGGGTTGCTATCGTGGACTTCGACACCGCAAGGGTCTTCCTGTCCGCGGTCAACGTACTCACACAAACGCTCGAACTCGTAAAGGACCGGCAAGAACAATTGCCGGTAAAAAGAAATAATTCACTCTTGCATAAATTTATCGGCCAAATTATCATATTAAGGAGATAGGGAAGTTAATGATAAAACAAACACTTCAAGGACGTGTTCGTCGACGAGAAAAAAAGAATATTACTGCTGGTGTTGCACATGTAAATGCTTCTTTTAACAATACTATAATTACTATTACAGATGCTCAAGGAAATACTATTTCTTGGTCATCTGCCGGTCAGATGGGATTTAAAGGCTCGCGCAAATCTACCCCCTACGCTGCTCAAATCGCTGCTGAAGGCGCTGGTCGCAAAGCAGTTGAGCATGGCATGAAAACACTAGATGTCGAGGTTAGTGGGCCAGGATCGGGACGTGAATCTGCTTTACGCGCATTGCAATCAGTTGGTTTTCAGGTCATATCAATTCGCGATGTCACACCAATCCCCCATAATGGTTGTCGTCCGCGCAAACGTAGGCGAGTATGAAAGAAGATGTCAACATTCTGGCTAATTTGAATTTAGCTGGGTTTGTTACGTTAATTGTTCAGTGTAAATATACTGACATTAAAGGTTGAGCTGTGATACAAAAAAATTGGCTGACGTTGATTAAGCCCAAGAAGCTTGATGTTCAAGCGAGTTACGATGCTAAACGCAAAAAAACTATTGTTGCAGAACCGTTAGAGCGTGGATTTGGTTTAACGCTTGGTAACGCTTTGCGTCGAGTGCTTCTTTCGTCTTTACAAGGAGCCGCAATAACTGCAGTCCAGATTGACGGTGTACTTCAAGAGTTTTCTAGTATACCTGGTGTCCGTGAAGACGTAACCGATATAATTTTAAATATTAAAGCAATTGCTATCCGTATGTATGGTGAAAGCCAAAAAAAGATGCGTCTAAACGTTAAAGGACCAGGAGAAGTGAAAGCAGGTCATATTGACGCGATATCAGACATTGAGATTATGAATCCTGATCATGCAATCTGCACTTTAGATCGTAATGCTTCTTTGTCTATGGAATTAACTGTAACGAATGGCAGAGGATATGTTCCTGCTTCGGCTAGTCGTCATGAAGATACACAAATTGGATTAATACCAATTGATGCTATTTTCAGCCCAATTCGTCAAGTAGCTTACAAAGTAGAAAATACTCGTGTAGGTCAAGTAACAGACTATGATAAACTGTCTATTACAGTTGAAACTGATGGCTCTTTAACTCCAGATGATTCTATAGCTTATGCTGCTCGTATCTTGCAAGATCAACTACAACTTTTTATAAACTTCGAAGAGCCAGCTCAACGTGGCAAAACCGAAGAAACTAACGATCTGCCATTTAACAAAAACCTGTTACGTAAGGTAGAAGAATTAGAGCTTTCAGTCCGCTCGGCAAATTGCCTGAAAAATGATAATATCGTTTATATTGGTGAATTAGTTCAAACAACTGAATCAGGACTACTTCGTACTCCAAATTTTGGTCGTAAGTCTCTCAATGAGATTAAGGAAGTGCTCAACTCTCTTGGTCTTTCACTTGGTATGAAAATTACTGCTTGGCCTCCAGACAATATAGATGAACTAGCTAAGCGATTGGAAGAAACATTCTGATTCTCCTTACATCCTTAGCGTACAAGACGCGGCACATAAGGAGTTTGGTATTATGCGTCACAGCAATAATGGTCGCAAACTTAACCGTACATCTTCTCACCGTAAAGCCATGTTTAAAAACATGGCAGTAGCACTAATTAAGCATGAACAAATCATTACCACCTTACCCAAGGCAAAAGAATTACGGCCAATTGTCGAAAAGATAATTACTTTAGCAAAGCGCGGTGACCTACACGCTCGTCGACTTGTAACAAGTCGAATACACGACGATGCAATGACCCGCAAACTGTTTAATTTTATAGCTAATCGTTATAAAAAGCGTAATGGTGGATATATACGTATAATAAAGGCTGGATTTCGTCATGGCGATGCTGCTCCGATGGCAGTGATAGAGTTAGTTGATCGCGACGAAGCTGCTCGTGGGCATAACTCTAATAATTGTTCATAAAAGTTACTTGATCCGCGTATTAGCTTTTTGCTTACAGTTATGGAACCTTGATTTATAGATTAACCAATCTTAACAAGATCTTAGTAAAGCCATTTCATTTATAAATAAAGTGGAATTTAATATGCATAAGAGTAATTTTTATTAATTTTAATAATTAAGTCTCAATAAGATACGATTTATCTTATCATATTCCTATTATTACTTGTAAATAATGCTTTGTAATTATTTACAACTGTTCATGTAATTCTATGAAAACGCCTCCTTTAAAGTAAATCACATCAATAGATTTTAGAAAAATGCTATTGCCGACTAAATCTTAAAATTTAATTTGATATATTATTATATTTTAACGGTAATTACCTTTAAAATATAATAATATATCAAATCTGGTAGCTTATTTTATATCAATTTCATATATTTATCATATTATAAATATCTTATAATGCTGGTAGTGATTAATTTTTGGAAAGGTGAAATATATTCACAAAAATGGTAAAGCTTACTAATAGCTATACTCGTGCTGGAGATTCAGGACAAACCTCACTAGGAGATGGGACACGTATAGTTAAGCATGCCCTTAGACCAAATGCCTACGGCACTGTAGATGAAACTAACGCAGCAATTGGTATTGCTAGACTAAATGCTATAAATGATGGAGGGGAACAAGTTGACTATATGTTAGCCCGCATACAAAATGATTTGTTTGACTTAGGTGCCGATCTATCCAATCCTGAGCAAAAAAATTTAAACCATCCCTCTTTACGCATAACTCCCAATCAAGTGCTGCGCTTGGAAAGAGAAATTGATAAAATGAACAACGATCTGCAGCCGATAAATTCTTTTATCATTCCAGGCGGTAAGATCACGGCCGCATATCTTCAATTGGCTCGTACTATCGCCCGTCGTGCTGAAAGAGAAATTACTTTAATTGCTAGTGTCGAAACGATAAATGGCGAAGTTATCAAGTATATGAATAGACTATCGGATCATCTATTTGTACTAGCTCGTTGGGTCAACGACAAAGGAGCAACAGATGTACTTTGGACGCCCGGAGCAAACAAATAATTAAATAAATAAAATAACTAGATAATTTTTAAGCAGTTAGTTAATATCAATTCAATCTATCAAAACTTTGTACTAACTTGTTTTGAAGAACGGTTACTAAGAGGTAAATATGAAGGTAATCGTCTCAGTTAAAAGAGTAGTTAACCACAACGTTAAAATCCGCATTAAAGCTGATCAAAGTGGTGTCGATCTTACTAATGTTAAAATGTCAATGAATCCGTTTGACGAAATTGCTGTTGAAGAGGCGATACGTCTAAAAGAAGCAGGTAAGGCAAGCGAAATTATAGCCGTTTCAATAGGCCCTATACAAGCTCAAGAAACTATCCGCACTGCACTAGCAATGGGTGCTGATAGAGGTATTCATGTGATTAATGATATTGAAATTGAGCCAATAACTATTGCAAAGATACTAAAAAGTATTGTAGAAAAAATAAATTCAACTATATGTTTTTTCGGTAAACAAGCAATTGATGATGATTGTAACCAAACCGGCCAAATGCTCTCTGCGCTACTAGGTTGGAGCCAAGCAACCTTTGTATCTCGAATAGAGATTAATGATAACGAAGTGACTGTTAATCGTGAGATCGATGGCGGTTTGGAAACTATCAAAGTTAATACTCCGGTCGTAATAACAACTGACTTGCGTCTAAACGAACCGCGCTTTGTGTCTTTACCCAACATAATTAAAGCTAAAAAGAAAACAATTGATCAGATAATGCTATCTGATCTTGGTATTAATCTATCCTCACACCTAAAAACTATTAAGGTTGTAGAGCCACCAGAACGTAAAAGTGGCATTAAGGTAGCTAATGTATGTGAGCTACTTTCAAAGCTGAAAAATGAGGCAAAAGTTATATGAAAAATGAGCACGCTTATATTCTTCGAACATAAAAATGATAATATTTCCATAGCTAGCCTTCATGCGGTTACTGCTGCAAAGCAAATCGGAGGTGATGTGGTGGCTTTAATTGCTGGCTCTAGCTGTACACCGGCTGCAGAAGCAGCAGCGAAAGTTCCCTACGTCTCTAAGGTTATTAAGATTGACAGCAAAGAATACGAGCATTTAATGCCTGAAAACTTGGCAATCCTAATTGCAAGGATAGCAGCTAACAGTTATAGTCACGTGCTGGCAGCCGCAACTAGTATGGGTAAGAATATTATGCCACGCGTAGCGGCTCTACTGGACGTCGCTCAGGTTTCAGAGATAGTTGAAGTTATAAATGAAAATACTTTTGTACGCCCTATCTATGCCGGTAACGCCTTAGCTACAGTACAATCCTTAGATGCGATTAAAGTAGTTACCGTACGTAGTACTAATTTTGACGCCGTTGCTACTACAGGTGGTTCCGCAAAAATAGAAAATAACAATGGAGAAGGTGATACTGGATTATCTAAATTTGTCAGCACGCAACAATCAAATGTAGATCGTCCAGATTTATTATCAGCCAAAGTTATTGTTTCTGGGGGTCGAGGAATGCAGAATGGCGCAAACTTTAAGATGCTGGAAGAGATTGCCGATAAGCTTGGTGGTGCTGTAGGTGCTACACGTGCCGCTGTCGATGCAGGTTTCTTGTCAAACGAATACCAAATTGGTCAGACTGGCAAGGTAGTAGCTCCTGATCTATATATTGCTGTTGGAATTTCTGGTGCTATTCAACACCTAGCAGGAATGAAGAACAGCAAAGTCATAGTAGCCATTAACAACGATGAAGATGCTCCAATATTTAAGATTGCCGATTATTGTCTTGTCGGGGACCTTTTTAAAGTACTACCAGAGCTCAAAGCGTCTCTTGACAATCTCTAACCAATGAGATATCTTAATATCATTGGTGTGTGCTATCAGCAAGATTATTTTGGATTATCTATGCTGCCACAAATCAGGTACAATATAATTGGGGGGGTACGATCCGCAAATTAAACTTATTCTATCCAGGATAGTTTTATTTATCTATGAATGAAATATTAAGCAGTAACTTTTATTAGTAGCGGCCCTTGAATAGCAATAGTTAATCAGTTTTTGTTCTAAAAGTTCTTAGGTAATCAAGAACATCGAAGGAGATTAAAAACACTAAGATTAATTTGCTAAAATTATCTGTATTTTATTTGTGGGAAACCGACATTAGCTGATTTCTATTATTTAGGTTAAAGTTATCAATCATTGTCCTAATACTCTAGCAAAAAAAAATAACTCACTAAATCTCATTAAGCTACAATTTAGCCAAGGTAATTCTAAATACACATTTTTTATCAAAAAGATCTTATTCTAAAAAGATTATTCTATCTCCATCCCATCAATTAACACTTAAATCTTGATAGCAAATTAATTAGACTTAGCAATAGTTTTGTTATTATAACAGCTAATTTTCATTATAAATACTCCATAAAATAGTATAGAGGCTCAAAGCAAGAAATCTAAACAAATAATAAATAAGAGTTTTACTTAATTTTCAAAAATTAAGTAAAACTGGCAATGTGGATTGTCAATTTTACCGCCAAGAAACCAGCAGTCATAGATAAAATATGACTTAATACTACAAACAATGCAATACCTCATAGCTTGATTGCAAAATAAATTGTTTACCTATAAAGCAAGAATTTTTGTAGTCATGTAAAGATTATTCGCAGATCAAAAGTGATCATTGAAAATAATTTTCATTATACATTAAGATATTTTTATATAACCTCAAAAATACAATTTATTAAATTCTATAGAGGTAATAGATCGCATTCTATTGCATTATTCTATAATAACTATAACAAGATTAGTTTATTGTAATACTAGATCTATTTAGAATAGTAATTTTTAGCGTTACAATGCAAATTATAAATCAAATAGGTATAAAAAGTGTGTCGTAATTTTAATAATATATCTCGAAGATAATAGTCTGTCTTTTTTAAGATGGCAATACACAAATCAATTTATTATAGGCGAGTTAATAGATTAAGTTTAAATCTTAACTACTAGGATAAGGAATTATCATTAATTAAATCATTTATGCTACTTACATTGTACAATTTTACAAATATGATTACAATAATTTTTGTCTGTTTGTTGAAATTCAACGACTTTTAATGTATTATAAGTACAGCTCCAATTGTACTATAATAAATTTCGATAACAACGCAATTTACAATTTGATTAAGATAATTATGATATATTGTACTTAGATATTTATTTAAAAAGACAAACCACTAATCTGTTAGATTAAGTAAATTAATGTACTAATTTCTAGTTATACTTCCTGTATTAAACTTAATTTATAATAATCCTCATAGAGAGAACCATTTATACTAAGATGAATTTTACTACTACAAATTCATCTTAGTATAACACTTTATTTTTAATTAATAGATTAATTCCATAGTGTTAAATTATCAAAAGTTTAATAGATATATTTTTTCTGTAAACCTTAACAATTTCATGCAATAATAAGCCAATTTTCTAGCAGAAATTACGCGGTTATAATAATACTGTTTTTCGATATAATTTTACTGATGCTGATAAAAGGACTGGATAAAAGTTCGTGAATCTTGAGTACACAGGACGTAAAGTAACAAAGCTCGCATATAGATTTCTTACTACGCCAGCTGATATTTATCACTCGCTAGTTACTCATCGTCTAATCCTTTGCCAACTTATTCGACGAGATATTTTAGCGCGCTACCGCAAATCTTATTTGGGTATACTTTGGGCTTTGCTAACACCAATGCTGACTTTTGTTGTCTATTTCTACGTATTTAGTAATATATTAAGGGTTCGCTTTACCTCCCCAGTACCAAATATTAATTACAATTACGGCATAATTCTTTTTTCCGGAATAATGCTGCATTTATTTCTTACAGAAGTATTGAACCGATCCCCAGTGCTGGTGCTAGAAAATGTCAATTTCGTCAAGAAAGTAGTATTCCCATTAGAGATATTATCACTAGTAGCTATAGGTTCAGCTATGGTTCCTCTCAGCCTAAATTACCTAATTTTAGTAGGGGCCATCTTTCTATTCAACGGGACTGTACAGCCAACCATTATCTTAGTACCGCTGGTTTGGATCCCATTTTTTGCTGTGGTTGCGGGAATTTCTTGGGTATTATCATCACTTGGAGTATTCTTGAGAGATATCGTCCATGTAGTAGGATTATTTTCTACATTACTATTGTTCGGTAGCACAATACTTTTCCCTGCAAATAATCTACCAAATTTTTTAAAAATATTAATTTTGTTTAATCCACTGTCGGTACCTGTTCATGCAACCCGTAATCTAGCTCTTTGGGGGCTAATTCCTAATCTAAATTATCTGACAATTTACACTGGATTTGCAATAATATTCTTATGGTTTAGTGCTTTCTGGTTTACACGTACAAAAAGGGGATTTGCGGATGTCATCTAATGCGTATACATCCGCAATCGTCAAACAGAATGATGACAAACCGGCTATTGTCATCAATAATATCTCAAAATCCTTCTCGATCTTCAAACGTCCAGTAGATAAACTACTACAGATGTTTTCCATGAGAGAAAAGCCTTATTGTGAGATCTTTATAGCACTAAACCAAGTATCTCTAATCATAAACCGTTATGAAACCGTAGGTATTGTTGGACCTAATGGTTCTGGTAAATCTACTTTGTTGCAAATTATTGCTGGGTTACTACAACCTAACAATGGATACGTAAAAGTAAATGGTCGCTCAGCTGCACTTCTAGAGCTAGGTGCTGGATTTAATCCAGAATTTACTGGAAGAGAAAATATCTACTTGAACGCAGCGATACTCGGATTAACTCAACGAGAAATTGATGAGCGTCTATCTCATATATTGGACTTTTCTGGCCTGCACAATTTTATCGATCGAGCTGTAAACACTTATTCTAGTGGAATGTATGTTCGCCTAGCCTTCTCTATAGCACTTAGCGTTAATCCTGATATTTTAATTATCGACGAGGCATTAGCTGTAGGTGATAATGGATTCCAGCGCAAATGCATTGCTCGCATTGAAGAAATGCGTGATGCTGGGGTTACTATTCTTTTTGTTAGTCATGCTATTGATATGATTACTCAACTTTGTGATAGAGCAGTGTTAATGGATCGTGGTGAAATATTGCTTGACGGTACTCCTAAAGATATCGCCTCTAACTATTATCGCTTAACTCAAGCTCCAATCATTGATCGTGAGCATATTCGTGCCGAGATTTTAAGTAGCGACAAAAATAAGTCACTAAAAACCCAATACTTGGATCCTACGATAGATCTAACCTTTTTTACAGAAAGTCGAGTTGAACATGGTGGTAACCTTGCAAAAATTTCTAATCCAAGAATTGAAACAAGCAATGGCTGCCCAGCTAATTTGCTAACTCATGGTAAATCATATGTCTTGCGCTACGAGGTTACTTTTCTCACTCCTTGCCAAAAGGTCAGATTTGCTACTCTTTTCAAGACAAAATCTGGCGTTGAAATTGGTGGTCGTGCTACAAATCGCTTAAGTGATAATCTACCAGATTTTAATATAGGAGAGCGTATATCAGTTTTATTTAATTTCACTTGCAGACTAATGCCAGGAATATATTTCGCTAACGCCGGGGTAAATGGGTTGATAAATGGTGTACGCCAACCCATCCATCGTATATTGGATGCTATGATGTTCCAAGTTTTACCAAACCATGATGATAGTATTTCAGGCATTGTCGACCTAAACATTAAATCATCTTATTGCTCTGCGGATAAAGCATAATGTTTCTTTTAAACCACAAAAAAAATAATTGAATAATTTTCAAAATTATGAAGAAAAAGATAATATCATTTTTGTATTATCGAATCCTTCTTTTAATCATTTTGCCCTATCTTTTGCTGGTAGACTAAGATACTATATTTTACATTGATTTTTCAAGTACGTAATACCAAAATAATAGTTACAATTAAAACTTAATATTTACAATGTTTGGCAAGATTTGCTACAATTTATGCTTTAGGAAATGATTCATTAACAATAAAAGCATAAATAAACGATACATCACTTATTATATTGATTTTGCATTAAATCGAGCAGATAAAGATTTTTGATATACATTTTAAACTATAAAAACTATAAGGTAAGCTTTATTTAATGCTTTCTTGTCTAAAAATTTAAAAAGATATTAGAGTAGCAGCTATTGCTAATATAGCGGCTATTTTAAAAAAACAATATTGATCGCAAACCTTTAATGATTATAGTTTGATAACAACAAGCAATAAGCCATCCGCTTTGATGAAAGAAGGAAAGCGTAAAACAACACACTATAATGAAGGCCTATATAAAAAAACTTAAACAGCTACTAATATCAATTGCTATAAACTTTTTTATCAGCACATTAGATAGAAAAATTTTAAAAATCAACTAATAATGTGCTAGACTAGATTACAACATCTGGTTAAGCATTATAAACATGATAACTAGATAAAGAATCTCTAGTTCCAATCAAAATTTATTTAGATGTTGTTTATTTATAGCAAAAATTGATTAATCAAGCAATGTCATGAAGGGCACGTATGATAAATAAATATTATTTATCATACTAAATTAATCTAAATAATACAAAAATTACTGTAATTTATAAATTAGCTATCGATCTACATATCAATCAATGGCTCGATTCATTGCATCATTAGGACATTATAATAAGCTATAATCTATTTAACGAATAGATTCGCCTAAAACGGGATTTCATCTTCCAAATCGTTCAAGCCATCAAGGTGGGCTTCATTGCTAAGATCAAAGGAATCGCCGCTATAACCAGTTGATAATCTCCCATCAGTGCTGTTATCTATAGCATTAGAATCACGACGACTACCGCTACCTAACATAGCTAACTGACCGCGATAACGTTGTAAGACTATATCGGTAGAATAACGCTCCTGGCCACTCTGATCCGACCATTTTCTAGTTTGCAGCTGGCCTTCTATATAAATCAAGCTACCTTTACGTAAATATTGTTCGGCAAGTCGTGCAAGATTTTCGTTAAATATAACAACGCGATGCCATTCAGTACGCTCACGTTGCTCACCTGAGTTTTTATCACGCCATCGATCAGATGTAGCTATAGCAAGATTAATCACTTTAACTCCGTCTTGAGTAAATCTTACTTCCGGATCACGACCAAGATTACCGATTAAAATTGCCTTGTTAATACTACCTGACATTACCTCTAACTTTCTTTATTTTTTAAGCTTACGGCCAGAATTCAATAAAAATATAATAGTGCATCTGACACTCTTAGTAATAAAAACAATACGCAAGATCTGCCCAAAAAAATCATCATCTCCAAAGGCTCAACTTTTCCAGTTAGTCGGAAAGGGTATAACACTCTTACATCAAAGCAGCCATCTTAAAAACTTTAATATGTAGTTAATTTGTATAAACAACTACATGCCAAATTATATCACGAGTATTTCAAATAATCAATAAAATATCTGCAAAATCTATAAATTACTTTTACTAGCAAAAAATTCTTTTTGCCATTAATTATCTTAATCCCTCTTAGGAAGAGCATCATTTAATAAAATTATTTTATAGTCAATCGTCTCGCATAAGCATAATTTTTGCTATTAAATAGAATTTTTAGCTGTTCTAATATTTTTTTTGAGTAAATTTTAATTTTATTGATTTGTATCAAAATATTTTTTAAAACAATTGACTAATAATTAATTGTAATTGAAATAGCATAGATTACGCCATCGCAGGATTCTATAACCTAGCAATAAATACGTTGTTTGTATTTGAGGTTTGCTTAGGTGAATTATTTTTACGCAACGATCATTAACACAATTCTAGTTTAATTTTCATTAGGATTAACAACAATCAAATTGAAATCTAACAACTATCAAAAATACTTGCGATTTACCAGTTTAAAACAAATACGTCAGAAATAGTTATCTCCAGACAATATGCAAGCGATAATTTAGGTATCATTTTCTCTTTAACTGAACTCGCTACTAAACAACTATTCAGCTTCATCAAGATAAAAGAATTAACAATAGTAGGATTAAATAGGAAGTAAATTGATTTAATTTTAAATTTAATATAAACAAAATTCATACTCTAAATGTGCACAGACATAAAAATAATATTAATCGATTAATTAAATAAACAATGTAACATAAAGTTAGCAAAATAAGATATATTATTAATAAGTTAATGATTAGCCTGAATATAAAGTTAACTTAGTTTATTCCTCATAATAAAATTAATTAGCTATTGAAATAAAATTATTCCTAGCAGTTTCAAAGCCTTGCCTAAAAACAGTAGTAATGCTGCTGTAAATTAGCTATACTACTTTCTTTTTGATTATCAATATTTTTTTTATATAAAAGCACTTTATTCAACGATAAATAAAATAGTATCAATGTTTTGCGATATGACTAAAGCTGATGCTATTACAATAGTAATATTATTAATATCAGTCTTTTAATAAAAAATGACCATTGGATCGTATTTTAACTGTAATGCTGCAGTAAAATCGCGGCTGATCCGCGTACGCGGAGCGCGTGAAAACAACTTAAGAAATCTAGATATTGATTTACCACGCAATAGTCTTATCGTAATAACAGGAATTAGTGGCTCTGGTAAGTCATCGCTAGCATTTAACACAATATACGCGGAGGGCCAGCGCCGCTATGTAGAAAGTTTATCTGCTTATGCACGCCAATTTCTAGAGTTGATGAAAAAACCAGATGTAGACTTGGTTGAGGGCCTATCGCCGGCAATATCTATTAAACAAAAGATAACATCAAATAACCCACGCTCAACAGTAGGAACTATAACAGGGATTTACGATTATCTGCGCTTGCTATTTGCGCGTATCGGAATTCCTTACTCACCTACTACTGGTTTGCCGATAGAGAGCCAAACAGTAAGCCAGATAGTTGATCAAATCTGTTCTATTAGCCATGGAACCCGCATATACCTTTTAGCACCAATCCGAAATACACAGAAAGACGAGTGTCTTAATAGATTACTAGAAATACGTAAACTTGGCTTTCCGCGCGTGCGTATCGATGGCCATCTATATGAAACTAAAGATCTGCCAAATTTTAACGAAGAATATCAGCATAACATTGAAGTATTGGTTGACCGAATTGTTGTGCGTGATGGGATCAAGATCAGGTTAGCTGATTCAGTAGAAACTGCATTAGAATTATCCTCCGGACAGATTTTTATAGATGATGCAAATAGCGGGCAGCGTTATCATACTTTTTCGACCAAATGTGCTTGTCCAGTTACTGGTTTTACTGTGCAGGAAATCGAACCGCGACTATTTTCGTTTAATAGTCCTTTTGGTTCATGTCAAGCATGTAACGGTATTGGTAATTATACATATTTTGACGAACAACTTATAGTACCCAATCCAAAACTAAGCTTGAAAAACGGCGCTATCGCTCCTTTAGAAAAACAATCTAAAAAATACTACCCTCTATTGCTCCGTAGTCTATTAAAAAATTTTAACATTTTCAATGATATCCCATTTGAGAAACTACCAGAAACAATCCGTACAAGTATTCTACTTGGCGTTAATAATACTTCAACTAGCACATCCTCAACCGATTCCTCGCATAACGATCAGTCAAAAAAATTATTCGATGGTATAATTCCCCATATGGAACAGCAGTGGAAGGAAACCAAAAGCCCCTTGATTCGTCAAGATCTTAGTAGATTTCGATCTTTTTCCCCTTGTGAAGAATGTAAAGGTAAACGTTTAAGGCCAGAAGCTTTAGCGGTTAAAATTGACGGCCTAAACATTAATGATGTAGCTAATTTTTCTATAAATAAAGCAGCTTGTTGGGTTAAAGAGCTATCAAATAATATCAGCAATAAACAAAAAAAAATTATCGAAATAATCTTGCCGACAATTCAAGAGCGACTTAGCTTCCTAAAAAATGTCGGACTTAACTATCTTACCTTATCGCGCTCGTCTAGCACACTATCGGCTGGTGAACAACAGCGCATTCGCCTAGCATCACAAATTGGCACCACTCTAACAGGAGTCATCTACGTAATGGACGAACCGTCAATTGGCTTGCATCAACGCGATAATGATCGACTTTTCGCCACTATCCAGCATTTACGTGATGTTGGCAACACAGTAATTGTCGTTGAGCATGACGAAGACACAATTAGAAAGGCCGATTACGTAGTAGATATGGGACCAGGTGCAGGGATAAACGGTGGTTCTGTAACTTCCGCTGGAACACCAAGAGAAATAATGGCTAATTCAGCGAGCATGACAGGAAAATATCTTACAGGAGTTAAGCAAATTGAAGTTCCAGCTATGCGGCGCAAAGCAAAGAATAACAAGCAAATAACTTTAATTGGTGCTACTGGCAATAATCTAAAAAATATAAATATAAGTATCCCGCTAAGTACATTCACTTGCATTTCTGGTGTATCCGGTAGTGGCAAATCTACTTTAATAATAGAGACTCTATGGAAAGCGCTTGCATCACGATTACACAACAACCGCGAACATCCTGCTCCTTTTAAACAATTAAAAGGAATAGAGAACATCGATAAAGTAATAGATGTTGATCAGATACCGATCAGTCATACCCCACGCTCAAGTCCGGCTACCTATTCTGGTATATTTTCCTCCATAAGAGATTGGTTCGCTAATCTGCCCGAAGCACAAGCTAGAGGATATACTGCTAGTCGATTCTCGTTCAACTTGCGGGGTGGACGCTGCGAAGCTTGCGGGGGAGATGGTATAATCAAAGTGGATATGCATTTTCTGCCGCCGATGGATGTAATTTGCGACAGTTGCAAAGGTAAACGCTATAATCGAGAAATATTGGAAATCAAGTTTCGCAATCAATCTATATCTGATGTTCTTGATATGACAGTGGAAGAAGTCGCTATTTTTTTCAAAGCTGTTCCATCAATCCTCGACAAACTAGAAACTTTAAAACAAGTAGGTCTTAGCTATATAAAAATCGGCCAACAAACCAATACCTTATCTGGTGGCGAGGCACAAAGGATGAAGTTAGCTAAAGAATTATCACGTCGCACAACTGGGAAAACTGTCTATATTATGGATGAACCGACAACCGGTTTACATTTTGAAGACATACGTAAGCTATTAGAAGTACTCCAATCGCTAGTTAATAAGGGTAATACTGTTATCGTTATCGAACATAATTTAGAAATTATTAAGACTGCAGATTACGTAATTGATCTTGGTCCAGAAGGCGGTGAAGCTGGTGGTAAAATCGTTGCACAAGGGACTCCCGAAGAGATAGTAACAGCAAAAAATAGCTACACTACCCACTATCTAAAGCGCTACCTACCACGAGCCTAGCCGCAACCCTCTCCGAGAGAGGGGGGATAATAAGCAATAGTTAGAATGACTTATTTAAAGTGCATTAAATTAGATAATACCTCATCACATAAGAATGTTGCTGGTTGATTTGGGTGAAATTGTTGTAGGGTAAAATTATAAGAATAATCAATTATCTTACGATTAGCTATAATAAAAGGATACGAGACTGATAACACTATACTAATTTCCTATTTCTGAAAATTAAAATAATATCCAAAAATATATAACTTTGCATGCTGTCGATTGTGGCTAAAAAATAATTTCTAGTTTTAGCTAATTAAAATGTATATATTTGACGTTAAATATACCTGATATTGAATAACACAATTATGTAGAATAAAAAAATAAAATATTATAACATTTTCAAGATTGAGAATAATCAGGCAATAGAATTGCTATTTAACCTATTGGATTTATTATCCATTGATAAGATCTCGATAAAAAGAAGGTATTATATAATAGAGATAGTTTTTAAAGTTAGTTTACGCAACAATTCTTCTTGCTAGAACAGCGTATCCGATAATACCATTTTCCTAGTATATCTATATACTACTTAATTAAGTATCACTCCAATAACTAATTCAAATACAAACATATTGTTGAGAGAAAGCAAACATTGTAAGTAGTAGGTAGATATACTCAATGGAGAAAATAATGTGCTAGTAACTAAGCATCGCTATAACAGCAAAGCGATTTTCTGGGATATGCTCCGAGGAGCTAGCGGTTTCATTGTTACAGGCGTACCACTAATGATGATACCGCTTACAACTATTCTTGAAATCATATTCGGTAGCTTAGCAATGCTGTTTGGGCTTTACTTAATCCGTACTTACTTACGCGCTTATCAAGTTATCGAAATAGAAGATAAAGTAATTCGACGCACAGGCTACATGGATACAGAGATTCCTTGGGAAAAGCTTGATACGATGAAGTTACACTATTTTTCTACTAGATATAATAAAAATTCTGGTTATTTGGAGCTAAAAATAGCTGGCAATGGTAAAGAGCTATACTTAGATAATTCTATAAACGACTTTAATGCTATTGTAAGCTACTGCAACTTAGTTGCACGTCGGAATAATATTTGCTTGTCGAAAGTTACTACCGATAATCTAAAAGCTATTGGACTAATAAAAATAGCGCAAAATATCAACGATAATGTAAGATAATTATTTTAGATATCGAATGGCATCATGAAATACTATGATTACTGCATTATAAGTAAAAGCATTATTACTTTAATACAATCGTTATTTTATAAGCTAAAGCAAATAATATAGCTAACTCCGCCATCCATCTAATTTAGCGCATCGTATACAATTTCTATATAAAATACAATTTAAATTATATTTTAACAAATAAAAAGCGATTGTATAATCAAGAAGATTTGCTACACTCTTGTAGTGCTCTGCTTCTATTTAATAAAATAAAGCAAATTATGCTTTAGAATTTTGCGGCTATGCATATTAAAAGTTAACCCCAGTCGCGCCGGTAATGCACTTTCTCAAATAGCGTAAATAGATATTTGTTCAGTTCTAACTAAAGTAGAAGCTTGTTATTGCTCAGATTTGAATAATCTTCGCAAATAGAAATGAAATACAATAACCAAGTAATAATATTTTAAATGTACTATGCCCCTAAAAAAAAAGAAAAATTAATAGAAATTCTATGTTCTACTCTTGCTTACATCCCCAGCCTAGACGATAATCAATTACCATAATATTTTTAAAACATTAATCTATTGCAAAAGTAAGAAATATGCTTACCAAAATTGAAAATAAATAACTATAATAGGTCAATACGGTATTGGAATATAGTTCAAAAAATTAACAGCTAATTATAGATATATTACAGTAAATTTATGATATCAGATATATTACAATAAATTCATGATATCCATGATTATATTCGCTTACTAACTTGTATAAGCTATACAATAAAATATTTAATTCTATATTAATGGATACCTAAAGGAAGTGATAATTAAAAACCGTTTTTTAATTTTAATAAAATTAAATCATGATTACTGTTGCGATAGGACTAAAAGTTAATTAAATAAAACTAAGTAAAAAATTGTGAAGTAATTATCAATTACTTTATGTTTTGCGTTAGCGAAAGCCAAAAGACCAAATTTAAACATAATCATTTAAATAAAAAGTATTGAAAGAATATTTATTAAAATAAAAGAATATTTCTAGTTTTGGTTGTATCAAATAACTAAAAAATATCTAAACTAACTTTAACAAGCAAAACTTTACTTTAAACGCAATTTTTACAATGCTTTAATTATGATAACAGTTATGTGAAGATTTTTACCTAATATATTGATACACAACAATAATTGATTTATTGTGTTAAATGATATTTTGGACTAAAAGAGGTAAATTCATAATCCAGGCAGCAAGTTGACCTCGCGACCAGACCATGCTGAGACTTTAAAAAGGCTACCCATTGCCTTAGAATCGATCAAACGAACCATTGCTGCTTCAATGCTACGAGCTTGCTTATAATTAGATTTTTTCATTAGATTATACGTTCGTTGAATAATCCCTAAAGATAACAAAAAAGCACTCTGTGTTATCGGGCCATAAGCAATTGCACCTGCTTTATTGACTGCAGCAGACAAAGCAGCAAAATCAACATGCGCCGTCAAATCTGACTGGCCCAAATTTTCTAATACATCAACAAATTTATGCTTTTTAACTGCTTGCAAAGTATCGCCTAATGCACTATTGCAATAACCGTAATCAATCACCAAAGCTACTCCGCCTTCGCTTACCAAGCGTCGAGCTAAAGCATCTGCTATTGATAAAGAAAAAGATGATACCTCAGCTATTTCTCCTACCTGCCCCGTAGTCAATACTTTTGGATGAAGCAAACTAGCCAAGTGGCTTGTTTCGGCCATTACGGTCCAAATAGGCATCTTAGTCTGTTGATCAAAAGATAAACGCCTTTCATGCCATCCTAAGCTACCACGGACAAGCTGAGTAATAGGCATAGCGTCAAAAAACTCATTCGCAATGATAATAGATGGTCCGCAAGGTAAACTGTACACATCATTATGCCACGTAGGAGCATATCCAGCTAACGAATTCTTCTGAATCTTACGCAAGGCTAAGCTAGCTTCAACTAGATGCAAATCTAAAGCAACATGAAAATCCGGTACCAACTGACTAGCTCGTAGTGCATCATTCATCATCATGCCACTACCTGGACCAAGTTCAATAAAATTAAACCTTCTAGGCGATCCAATTTGCTGCCAACTTACTACAGCCCAAAGACCTATCAGCTCACCAAACATTTGGCTAATTTCTGGTGCAGTAACAAAATCACCTAAAGCACCCAATGGATTACGTGTTGCGTAATAGCCAAAGCACGGATGGGTTAAAGTACATTTCATAACCTCAGACAAAGCCATTGGACCATCAGCCTCTACTCTTTGTCTCATATAATCAAGGATCGTCAATTGCAGTCCAAATGATCCTTCCGCGAAACACAACACATTACAATACCTCCAATTAATATCATCGGCAAACTAAGGAGTTGTCCCATGGTCATATTCGATACAACAAAGCCAAGCTGCACGTCTGGAGCACGAAAAAATTCACAAATAGTACGAACAAAGCCATAACCAATAAAAAAAGAAGCCATAGTCATTCCAGGATTTTGTTTTCTGATCTTCACTCCTCGAACAAGAATAAATAGCACTATTCCCTCCAAAATGGCTTCATATATTTGGGAAGGATGTCGTGGAATATCGCCGGCAATAGGAAAAATCATTGCCCAAGGTAAATCAGGTGCTACGCGACCAAATAATTCGCCATTTATAAAGTTAGCAATGCGACCAAAGAATAAACCAATTGGTGTAGCAGAAGCTACTAAATCACCAATAATAAAAATAGAGATTTTAGCCTTGCGAGCAAAAAGTATAATAGCTAAAACAACACCAAGAACCCCTCCATGAAAAGACATACCTCCTCGCCAAACCATAAAGATCTCTTCTGGATTAGAATAGTAATAATTTAAATTATACAATAAAACATAACCAATCCTACCGCCTAAAATAACACCGTAAGTAACGTAGAACAGAAGACTATCGAGCAACTTAGTCTCGAATACAATAGAATAACTTTTAATCAGATAGAGTACATATTGCCAACCGATAATTATTCCAGCGATATATGCAAGCGCATACCAACGTATGGATAATGGACCCATAGTGATTGCAACAGGGTCAATCATTGGAAATTCAAATAATAGAAAAAACATATAATTTGATTTCTAATCAGTCTTATTCCTCGAGTAAAGAATTAGTCTTGCTTAAATTAAAGATAATAAAAAATAATCGTTCTTAACTTAAATTTTAAAGCAATACCTTCCTTGGGTAAATCAATAATTAGATCATATATTCTATTACTTTTACAAAAAAAGTTAAGTACAGATTGCTATATCATCATTTCAAATCTAAATGGATTAACAATACTTTTGAAGTGATAAAATTAAAAAAAATTTTTGCTGGTTGCTAATTTATTACAGAAACTTTGTGTAATAGAATTACACAATAAATAGATTCATAATAACAAGTATCTTACGTCATAATGCAAATAATAAAATTAATAACATAAAATATAACAAATGAGCTTACTGGCTAAATAAAAACAGCCGCATGAATAATTATTCATGCATCATAATAGATCAACTGATCACAGACAGCAGAACAAATCGATGAATCGTTTTATGGCTTAAAATTGTGCGTTATAAAATTAATTTATATTAGTTAAACTATTAATAATTAATTGAGATTAATGAGGCTAATATAGATTATTAAGCGCTCAATTGAACGCAAATAGCTAGAATAAATTTATCCACACATAGTAGTTTAAGTTACAAACTATAAAGAAGTAAGACTTACTTAGCTGAAGTAATGTTAATATTTCATTAAAAAGCTTAATTTATTATTTTCTTTGCATTTTCTTGCTTACTACAGTAAGTGAAAAAATGCAAACTACAACATGCTAAGGTTAGCTTATACTTTAGTTATAGTTTTACAAAGACTTAACTTTATAGCGTCTTAGAATAATCTTATAAAAGTTAAGTATAACATTTGTATAAATGCAGATTATCAAAATAATTTGGATAAGTTTTAAAAATCAAAATATATAGATTTTTTCATTTTTCATTAAATATTATATACTACTCGATAGTAAAATATTTTTCTAAGATACAATACAATTTGTATTATAATACTGGTTTAATAAAAAAATTACCGTACACCATTATATTAAATTTAATATCTTATTATGATTCCGTAGCATTTTACAATAAAAATTAGGAAAATACGAATATATAATTAATTATTATAGCTTCAATCATTAACAGCATATATGAGTGTATAGAACATAGCAGCAAATAATTTTTAATATATTAAAAATAGTATCATTTGCCTTAATCTACTTTAAGCAGATTCAGTACAATCTAATTTACTTGTCTTGTTAAACACAATTTCTTTTAATATCCTCATCACTGGACATCAAATAATTTTTAGACTATGGGGAAAAGAAAATTTTTACTGTTACTAATTTTGCTCTCCTTAATCTACTCTTACTAACAAGAGTTTTTTATATATAATCTAGCAAGCTAAACCTTATTAATTACGAAATGCTATATCGACCCTTACAGTATTTTAGTGCAGATAAGAGATACCTTCATTTACACATACTTCCAAGCTTTCTACCGGCAAGCATATGTAAATGAAAATGTAACACTTCTTGATTGGCATCAGAGCCGCTATTGGCCACTATACGATAGCCTTTCTCTGCAAGATTAAATTGATAGATTATATTACCGATGGCGCGAACAAAACCAAGTATTTCTGAATCGCTTGCTTTCTGAGAAAAATCTGATAAAGAAACATAATCCCCTTTAGGTACAATTAAAACATGAAACGGGGTACATGGATCAATATCCTTAAATGCAAGAGTGTAATAGTCCTCATAAATAGTATTGCTTGGAATATCACCACGCAAAATCTTAGCAAAGGTATTATTTTTATCGTAACACATTTAAAAATTTCCAAGTAATTATCTTTTATCTGATAGGCTAACAGCAATTTTATCGAATTTAATTCAAATTTTCTCGCGTTCTTCTAATTTAGCCCAAACTTCATCTGAGCTTACTCCCATGGAGACCCATAATACCAATAGGTGATATAGTAAATCAGCACTTTCTGAAATCAAAGTATCATTATTACCTAACGTTGCCTCAATAGCTACCTCAACGGCTTCTTCTCCAACTTTCTGCGCAGATCTCAACGGGCCACTTGATAATAACCTGGCAGTATAACTCGTCTCTAAGTTATCGTTTCGACGCGATGCTATAGTGCTAACAAGACGATCAAGAACATGACTACTACTCATACTATACTCAATCGCTCTGTCTAACAGCAATACCAGCAGCAAACATTGCTTTTTTTACCTCGCTAATTCGGTAAGTACCTGAATGAAAAATAGAAGCAGATAGCACTGCACTGGCATGACCAGCAAAAACTCCTTCCACCAAATGATCCAGTGTACCAACCCCCCCCGAAGCAATGACTGGTACTTGTACAGAATCAGAGACACTCCTAGTTAATGATATATCAAATCCTTGTTTGGTGCCATCGCGATCAATAGATGTCAACATAATCTCACCTGCACCATATTCGACCATTTGCTGCGCCCATACAACAGCATCTAAACCAGTAGGCTGATGGCCGGAGTGCGTAAAAACACTAAACCTACCACCAATCGTGCGCTTAGCATCAATGGCAACTGTAATGCACTGGCTGCCAAACTTGTTTGCTGCGCGGCGAACAAGCTCTGGATTGTTCACCGCTGCAGTATTAATGACAACCTTGTCAGCTCCAATGAGTAAAAGCTTGCGTATATCCTCAATGTTGCGCACCCCACCACCCACCATTAGCGGCATAAAGCACTCTTCAGCAACAAGACCAATTACATCAAATATCGTACGCTGACCTTCCTGGCTAGCAACAACATCCAAAAAGCATAGCTCATCTGCTCCTTCGGCATTATAAAACTTAGCCTGCGTTACCGGGCTACCGGCATCGATCAGGTCAACAAATTTTACCCCCTTAATTAAGCGACCAGCCTTAACATCTAGACAGGGAATAACGCGCACATTTAGCATAAAATATTATCTCCAGCAAGTACACGTAGTGCATTATTCAAATTAATCCTGCCATCATATAGTGCTCTGCCGACAATAACTCCTTCTACACCATCGCTATTCAGTTTGGTTAACTTCGATAAATCCTTAATAGAAGACACTCCACCTGAAACGATAACCGGTATTGATAATACCTGAGCTAATATTTTAGTTTCTTTAAAATTCGGCCCTTTCATAGTGCCATCTCGGTCAATATCAGTAAAAACAATAGAAGCAACACCAGCATCCTCAAATTTTAATGCCAGATCTCTAGCAGTTAGTTTAGAGGTTTTAGTCCATCCCTGAATTGCCGCTTTGCCACCGCGAACATCGATACTAACACTGATCATGCCTGGATAATCGCGACAAGCAGCTGCTACCAAGTCTGGATTAGATACAGCCAATGTACCTAATATAACACGACTAATTCCAGCATTAATCCAAGCATCAATATGGGTACGATTTCGAATACCACCCCCAAACTGCACAGGAATATCCACGATTGATAATATGGAACGCACGGCTGCTACGTTCACTACTTTACCAGAAAAAGCCCCTTCCAGATCCACCACGTGAATGTATGTACAACCAGCATCCTGGAAATACTTGGCTTGGGCAGCAGGATCAATGGCATATATTGTAGCGCTACTCCTTTCACCACGAAGCAAACGAACACATTTTCCACCATTTATGTCAATTGCCGGATAAAGAATCACAGTAAGAATATTCTCCACTTATTGATTAATAAAATATCCATCTAAGCAATTAATTCTAAATACATAAAAATCCGAATATCCGAGAATATCTATAATTCCGTTTAAAAAAGACAACGCGTAGCATGAATGCAAAATTCCTAGAAGCATTTGCTCAAACGAGCAGCAATCAGAAACTAAGGAATTCATATTTCAAAACTTATCAAGATCTTAACACAAAAGAGTGTTTAAAACTTAATGCTTACAGATGAGCTAAAATAGTTGAAAACAAGCAACAGTATTCTTATAAAATGAGTTTTTACTCATCCGCCTAGATTAAAACTATTTGTTAGAAATAAAAATACAATTGAACACGAAATATCATAATTAACTATAACATTACATAGTTAATTATTTAATAATAAACTTAACTCCATAAAAATATTTTTCTCATTTAAACAAACCATCAATAAACATTTTACATAAGTGTTATGTAATAAAAGCGTAATGATTAACCGTATAAATTAACTACAGAACAATTTTTTTATATAAAAATCACTATAAATAAAACAAAAATCTTCATAAAATTCGCGGTAATTAAAATCAAGAAGCAAAAAATTTTTTCTTGAAGTAAAAACTGCTTTATGAATAGCGAGAATTTTTCAAAAAAGGACACTTTATGATTTTACCTGTCAATCATAAAAATTAACTTGAGTACAACAGCTAAGATTTTATTTATTGCTTTTGTAAATCCAGCAAGTAAATTTCAAGTAGTACCGATGAGAAGATTTTACCTAAAATATAAATAAATTAGTACATTACTAATACGAACAACACAATATTTTATATCCCGCTACAGAATTAAAAAATTCTGATTAATGAACTAAATTTTAAACTGATATCTCATTAAAAAGTAGACAAGGAATAAATGATAAACTGCTGTGATTAAAATTTACTGCTTATAAGCAACAGCCGTTTATGAAAAAATTTAAATAAGTTTTCTATAAAAACATCTAAAACTTTATGAATGCATTTGATATTTAGTTATCCAAGTAACAAAATTCAGAAAAATATGGAAAGATAGAGGGGCTAAATAATGCGAATCTTGATCGAAGACGGCCTAAAACCAGAAGCAAATTCCATGCTTCAAGCACTATATAGCCGATCAGCATCGAGTATCATCGATCACCTTTCCAATGTCGAAGATCGTGGATTTGAGAAGTTTATGGAAAAATATTATGTAGAGTATGGTCATGAATCAATCGGAGATTGTGGCTTCACAACAATCTTTATAGAAGAAGTTTCTATTCTAACCTGCAAAGCACTGCAAAATACTCCACTGTATTTTGGCCAAGAGACATCTACTCGCTACATTAATTTCTCCAATAATGGATACACCGACCCGGTCGGTACAACAAAGTCAAAAGCAATTATATGCGAATGGATTGAGATTTATACCAAAGTTCATTCCGCTATCCTATCAAAGTTAACTCTCGCTTATCCCTGCCCGGATGGTATTAAAGCAGAAATATGGGCAAAAACCCTTGAAGCAAGAGCATTTGATATTTCTCGAGGATTTCTGCCTGCCGGAGTAAAATCCCAACTTTCATGGACAACTAACTTGCGCCAGGCTGCAGACCACTTACGAACTCTTTCTCTACATCCCCTAACTGAAACCCGTGAAACAGCGGCAATAATTCTTACAAAACTAAAGAAAAAATACCCAGTATCGTTTAGTCAGAAATATCGACCAGAACAATCTGCATATCGGGCGATAATCTCTAAACTAAAAACTTATTATCATACACAACAAGAAAATTATCCAAATTTTGAGTATATATGCGATGCTGATCGTAGTGCTATTGATTTATTGGACCCAAGGATTTTTACGGATAGGCCAAAATACGAACAACTCCCAAGGATAGTAGGGTCATATGCATCATTTGAATGCCGATTTTTACTCGATTTTGGGTCTTTCCGAGATATCCAGCGTCATCGTAACGGTTATTGTGAGATGCCTCTACTAACTTGGTTGTACGGCTTTCACCCATGGTATATAAACAATATACCAGAATCTACCATGATATCAATCGCTCCGCGTATAATAAATCTGCGCAAAGCTTCAAATAAACTGGAAACTACCGAAGAAGAACGCCAAAACTATCTCCCGCTCGGCTTATTAGTTCCATGTCGAATAGTTTATGATCTACGACAGATGATATACGTAGCAGAATTACGTTCAAGTAAAACTGTACACTCCAACCTTCGCTCTATTGCTCATCATTTCCATAAAGCAGTCAAAACAGAGTTTCCTTTCATCCGGCTACATTGTGATTTAGAAAGAAATACACTCGATGTTAGACGAGGTATGCAAAATATTAAACAATTATAGATATGATTTAGTATATTAATAATTATCTTCTTTTTGTAAGTACACAGACAATAAAAATGAACTTTCTTATACTTTAAAAGATCATTCAACTAATCTTGTCAGGTGTACAAAATGATATAAACTATCATCACAATTAAATTATATAAATAATTATTTTACGCTAAAAGTTGAATGGAATTTAAATTTCAATAACAAACTGTTTTTAATAAAAAATTATCTACGTGGAAGATAAAAGTAGTACAATGAAGTGCACAAGACTTTTACTTGATAACAAGCTGTAGAATGAAAAAATTTTAATCATAATTCGTCGCAGAGAAATTTGGAGGTAGTAACATATTTGCGACCTACTAATAAAATTTTAAGCCTAAGCTAAAAACTTCTAATGTCACAAAATATAATTTTTTGCTGTGATCGAGATATTCTTTTGCATAAATTTACAATTAGTAAAGTTGCACCTTTCAATCAATACTAATTAAAAATACAGTACCTAGGAGAATGAAATTCAGCATTCATAGTTTTCAACATATATTGAATAAATTACTATAGTTTTACTACAACACATATAATACTTAAGCCAAGCGAAATAATAAAAATTTGTTAAATAGTCTATCTGTAATATTGATCTATATACCTAGTGTAGAAAAATTAAAATTTATTCCAATACCTTACCTAGAAGTACAGTCGTGTAACGCACAATTTTATTTTGTTTACCATTTCAAATCATTTGCTACTAAAAAATAATTAATGCTTATAATTACTTGAAGTAATGATAGCAACCATCAAACTATTATCCAGAGAATTAACATGCTTACAAAAGGCACTAATCTGCGTTGTCAGCCTAACCGTTATAAGACTGTATGCAGATGCATTTACTAGCCTAGAGCTTTATAGCGATGAAGCGCAGTATTGGACCTGGGCGCAAGATTTGGATTTTGGTTATTTCGCCAATCCTCCACTAATCGCATGGCTTGTTGCGGCCAGCACTGGTGTTTGCGGAGACAGTGAATCATGCGTACGAATACTATCCCCGATACTACACGCTGGTACTGCACTAGCACTCTTCTGGCTTGGGCAAACGGTAGCAAATAACAGAGTAGCTATGTGGTCTGCAATAATTTGGATCACATTACCATATATCGGATTTTCCAGCTTAATTTTTTCTAACGATGTACCTCTTTTGTTCTGTTGGACACTAGCAGTAACATTTTATCGCTGTTTACTCAACAATCGAGCGTGGCACTTCGCAATCGCTACCGGTTTGTCAATTGGTGTTGGTATGCTAGCGAAATATCATATGATTTACATATTTTTGGGTATTGCTATACATTTAACTCTAAGTTCACGCGATCGATGGATCTTGTTTAACTTACGTGGTCTAGTGATTATAGTACTAGCATTGCTGATCTTATCGCCCAATATTCACTGGAACCTAACCAACCATTTTGCTAGCATCGTCCATATTAACGATAATGCCAATCTAAATACCGGTCCGTCACAAAAATTCCAAGCCTCTAATTTGCTTCAATGTATAGTCGAACAGATTGCTATATTTGGCCCTATATCTTTTGCAGCATTTGCCTATCAAATTATCCTATGGGCTCGTGTAAAACTTAGCAAAGAAGAACAATTCCTTATATCTTTAAGCATACCACCGCTGGTGATAATTACAGTACAGGCATGTCTATTTCGAGTTAACGCTAACTGGGCAGTAACAACATATCCGACAGCCACAGTTCTTGTAGCACTCTGGCTAGTATCTTCATCAAAGCGCTATATTCGCTACTTACTAATAATACCTCATCTATTTATTAGCCTTACCTTAGCAATAATGATAGCTAATTGGCCAAAGGTACGTATTTCGCTTACAGATCGATATTTTTTACGTTTAAGTGGTTGGGAACAGATAGCAGCGACGTCGCGTTTAGATATTCTTACTAATCCAGATTTACCAATTCTTATGACTGATCAAATGACCATGGCATCACTTCTGTACTACATGCGCGATCAGCTTGTTGTTGGTAAATCAAAACCCGGTAAGCGAGCAGTATACATATGGGATTGGAATCATCATCCAGACAATCACTATGAATTAATAGCATCTTATATTCCGGCAACAACAAACCTAATGCTAATATTAACTAATCGGAAAGATATTAGTCCGATCCTCAACTCTTTTGAAATAAAAAAAGATATTCGCAGAATATCTATCACCAGACTTGGTCATACTAAAAAGCTTGGGATTTGGCTGGTATCAAAATTTAAAGGATGAAATAAATAAGTGCGTGCTCTACTCTTGTTTTGATCAATTTGTGGCTAAATCTAGACTTGTTTTTTCTCATTATTGATAATTTTTAATTAATTAAACTGCTAACTTGTAATGACTTCTTCTTCCAAAAATTAGCAAACTATTCGCTATCATCGCGAATACTGTGCGCACTAGCAATTACATTTTGTAAAACAAAGACATTTGTATAATTATCTTTAGGCTTTGAAACTTTGTAATGCGTAATTTTACATTCACTAGAATCCTCTTAATAGTACTGATTTAGCTTAGATTTGATATTCTACATGCAAAATAACAGAAACTCACTAAACCCGGAATAAAAATCTATTTAGTCATACATAATAATAATCAAATATCAAAGATATAAAACAAATCACCAAACAAGTACTCGAAAAGTAAAGCTATTTGCTTATAGCAATTATTCGAACTATACATAATACGTTAACAATAAATTGAATAATTCATTGAGCAGTAGTTGATAAATAAGCAGATGCTGAAGGGCATAATAGCAAAATATCACATAAGAAAAATCATCAACACAATAAAGTAACAAATATTACTCTAAATTATAATGCAGAACAATCACCTGAAGGTAAATAAAAGATCTTATACTATCTATCATCATATTAGATGATAGATAGTATTGTTTTTGAGGATAATTTAGAGAAGTTTTAATAATAAATATTTTATTATCTATAACATAAGCTTATCCAACTGCTCTAATTGCAAGGACCAAACAACTGCTAACGCCTCTAAATGCTACCCAATACAAATCATAATAGGCAACATAAAAAGCAATGCTTAACTATCTACTCATTTTTCGGGTATTGCACAGAGATTCTCAGAAGATTATAGTCAGAGTAACTATTATCTTCTGAGAATACAATTGATTTGTACTGCTATAGCACAAAAGATCTTTCCTTAACTCAGCATAAAACGATGCTCTAATGCCTCTATTTATGACGTTATATTATCAATTGGTAGTATGCATAGATTTTGCAGCGATTCAAATAATATCCGCCTAGTGATAAAGATCATAAACAGACGCAGATCAAATAAACTCAATTTCATCAAAAACTGTAATAAAACCAGCAGTCAACTAATTTGCGGTTATCTTTGCTTTTCTTAATTTTCATACAACAAGCTTTACAATTTACAGAAAATAAAACAAAAATTTCTCATAATCTCGATAACACCCGATAGTATAATCATTAAAAACTAGCAAATAAAACAACCGTGCTCAGATTGAGCGTAAGGGTTTACATTTAAAGATAATGACTAAAGCTTCATATCTAAACTAATTTATGTTCAGCAATAATTCCGTGCATAAAACGCATATTAGTTACACAAACTAGGGGTAATCAAAAAAACATAAAGTAAATTAGCAAAGACAAGGCATTTATCGAAGCAAATTACTCTTTAAAATACAGCTACAATAAAAATCCTCCGTCTAATAATAATTAGTAGAATTTCTATGCCTAGCTTAAAAAACAAATGAAGATAATAAAAACCTTGTAAGCTGAATCGCAGGAAAATACAATAATTCAACTCTTAATTATAATGAAATTGCTATATTTCACAAGCATTGACAAATGATAGCGAACAATTACGTATTTAAAAATAAAATTGACAAATAAAATTTAGTTTTAAGTATCACTACACTTTTAAATTATCTAAATCAAGTCTAAAATACTGATGAATAAACTATTACAATAACCTATCAAATAACAAACAGCGTACCGCTATTGGGATAACCTAAAGAATAGCAAGTATGCCAACTTAATCTTATAATAAATTATAGTCTACTTAAACGTACTGAATTGTAATATTCATAAAAATTAAAAACCCAGTAATGCACTAAATACTTTTTAATATGATATACTTATCGATAATGGAATTGCTTAAAATGTTAAGCCACTCGTAAAGCATTCCATTATGTGCATAATACCAAAGCTAAAATTAAATTAAATCTTTAAGTGCTATAAATTCGCTAAACAGCATAAACCTTAAAAACTCTTACTGAATATAAAAAGTTTTTTTGAATTGATTATCCAAATAATCTTACATTTATACTAATTACATCGTCTATGAGAAGTAATTCTATTAATAATTTTAATTATTCAGTAATTAACGCAAAACTATAAAGCAAAATAAAAAAAAATTTTATGCATGATCAATCACAGATAATAAATAAATTTAAAGCACGTTTTGGATAGAAGATGCCTAAAACAAATTATTACCTTCAGGTTAACAAAAAAAATACAAATTTTCGTCTAAAATCCGAACCACAACAAACCGCTGTTATTATACTCGGCATGCATCGCAGCGGGACATCGGCTCTCGCACGCATTATCAATCTCCTTGGGGTTGATCTCGGTACGGACCTAATGGAAGGTGCTAAAGATAACAACGAGCGTGGTTTTTGGGAGCATAGAAAAATAGTCAATCGTCATGAGCAACTGTTCAGCGATCTTGGCATGAGCTGGAACGATATAAGAAAAATGCCATCGGGTTGGCTTGAGTATTCTGCTACTTATGATGCGCTCAATGATCTGCAATCAATTATATATGATGAGTTTAATACAGCTACTTTATGGGGAATAAAAGATCCACGCATGTGCCGCTTATTGCCATTATGGCGTAAAATATTAGCTGCATTCAAAATGAGAGTGACAGTTTTACACATGCTTCGTCATCCATTAGAAATTGCCTGCTCGCTTAAATGCCGTGATAAGATGTCATCCGAACAAGCGTTAATGCTGTTATTAAGATATCAAACTGAAGCAGTGTGCGGAAGCAAAGGAATAAGGCAATCTTGGACTAGTTTTGATCAGATACTAGCTAATTGGCGTGATGAAATTAGGCGAATTGATAGCGAGTTAAATTTGGGTTTAGTTCACCAAATGCATAACGCAACAGATAAAATAGAAAGTTTTCTTGATAAAAAGCTGCGCCATCATATTATAGATGATAAAGAGTTAAACATCGAACTCCAGTTCGTTAACTGGATTAAAAAATTACATAATGCTGTAATGCTGACAAATAACAATAACAGTATCAGTTACTTAACAAGTATTAAAAAAATCCAAAAGGAAATAAAATTGTGCTAGCTTACTATTTTGACGATACATTTATCCGTTTTTTAACCTTCAACAACGAATGGTTGATAATAAAGAGTATTAGAAATAGGAATTTCTAATACTCTTTATTATAGTTAGGCAATAAGAAGACTTCTGCTAATTTTACTCATTGTACTTATGAATGCAGCAATAGTATCTGTTTAACGAACAACTAATTATGCAGTGAATTCGATTAATAATAGTTAACAATCTCAGAGCGCAACAAGATAAATCAATTAAGCAAAATATAAAATTCGTAAAAGCTATAGATTCAATTTTAGAATTTATCTAAAAAACGTAATGCTTATACTTCGTAAATTTTATTATAAACTGACTATATGCTCTAAAAATAAATAATGTTACTAGGCAGACAAACTCTTTCGCTTATATTGAATGAAGCGAAAATATTGATCGCTCAATGTATATCTCAAACAACGTATACGCTGACCCCGGAAAATAACTGCAAAGTCAAGCACTCAGATGGAGATGTATGGGCTTTAACAAATGGTTTTCCAATGATAACGTTGCGCTCTAACAAAAAGCGAATGCCTGCTGGCTGGGTAAAAATAACCTACGAAATTGAGAATGATGAAAATTTTTTCACTCCGTATTTAGTCGCGGATGGTTGCTCTAGCATATCGAAAATTAACTGCAGGAATTTGTTAATATCCTGTACTAATAAGCATATTACATACTTTGTACGCCTACCAGATAAAGTGAAAAATTTGAGTATTAATCCGATGAACGGAAAAGAGCCTTTCGTAAAGAGCGCAATTACAGCCCGTGAAATTAGCCGTTTGGAACTTTTACTGGTAGTAGCGTACAAGGGCTATTCTTCCCACGGCATTCGAAAAATTATTCAACAAGTACAAGACATAAACATATTAGAATTAAAAAAATACCTAAAAAAACTACTAACTCCCAGCATGACATATTCCGCTTGGCGTAACAAATTCTATAATTTAACAGAATCTGAAAAAACGGCGATCCACGCTCATATTTTGCGTATGAAAGATAAACCAATTTTTTCAATAATAATGCCAACATACGATACTCCATCAGCACTACTGAAAAAAGCGATTAACAGCGTAAAAGCACAACTTTATGAGGACTGGGAACTTTGCATAGCTGACGATGCTTCTAAAAACCCAGAAATTAAATCGATATTAAAACAATATGCTGCTAAGGATCAACGTATCAAAATTACCTTTCGCGAAATTAATGGTAATATATCGGCAGCGAGTAATTCCGCTTTAGCTTTAGCTACTGGCGAATGGATAGTCCTGCTGGATCACGATGACGAGCTAACTATTGATGCGCTATATCGGATAGCAGCCAGCCTGGAGGACGATCCAAAAGCCGATGTTATCTATTCAGACGAGGATAAGATCGATGAAAATGGGCAAGTGTTTGATCCATATTTTAAACCTGAATGGTCGCCTGAGCTGTTCCTCTCGCAAAACATGATTAATCATTTAGCAGCTTATCGCCGATCATTGATGCAAAAAGCTGGAAAGTTTCGTGAAGGCTTCGAGGGCAGCCAGGACTACGATATGGCATTTAGAGTGCTAGAATTAACTAATACGAATAGAATACGGCACATTCCGATAGTCTTATATCACTGGCGCGCAATTAAAGGCAGTGTAGCATTGAATAGCGAAGCGAAGCCATATCACTGCAAAGCTGCTCGCAAAGCGGTTATCGAGCATATGGAACGCTGCAATATAAAAGCGAAAGTAATTACCGGTATTGATGGACTCAGTAATCGTGTGGTTCCGGCCTTACCTACCAAGAAACCACATATAACCATTATTGTTCTGACTCGCGATAAAATAGATATGATGCGCGTATTAATAGCAGGTCTGCTAAATAAAACTAGTTATAGAAATTGGGATCTAATTATTGTTAGTAATAACTCTCGGCAGAAAAGTACACTTCGATATTTAGCTAAGATAAAAAAAGATACGCGAATAACTATCCTTCAAAATGAAGAACCATTTAATTTCTCGCGTTTGAACAACCTAGCAGTAAGCAAATCGAAAGGCCCGCTGATATTACTGATGAATAATGACGTCGAGCCAATAAACAAGGATTGGTTAGAAGAAATGATTAGACAAATTCAACTACCTGATATTGGTGCAGTTGGAGCTAAGCTCTACTATCCCGATGACACAATACAACATGTCGGCATAATTACTGGTATTGGTGGTGTAGCGGGACATTTCAATAAGCATTTGCCGCGCGCAGCGTCAGGCTATTTCAATAGGGCCCGAATCATTCATAATGTTACTGCCGTTACAGGAGCATGTTTATTAACAACTCATAGTATATATAAGCAAATCGGTGGAATGAACGAGAATGACTTAAAGATAGCCTTCAATGACGTGGATTTATGTCTAAAAATCCGCTCTGTTGGGTATCGTATCGTAGTTACCCCTTATGCTGAACTATATCATCACGAATCCGCGTCACGTGGTTTTGAGGACAATGTGACGAAAAAAAACCGTTTTTCTAGCGAAATACGATGGATGCAAAATCGATGGGGTAAAATACTTGATGCTGATCCATATTTTAATCCTAATCTCAGCCTAGATAATGAAACTCCTACATGGGCAATCCCACCGCGGATTATCAATCCTTGGATAAGAAAAGACAAAGAAACAGTTAATGATTAATAGATAATACGCTCAAATAATATTGATTTTTATTAAAATTATTTTTTTATTGTAAATTTATTCATAACACAACTTAACTTAGTTTATTTATAACTTATTAAATATGTTGAGTTGAATAGTGTATATTCTTGAAAATTAAAGCGGCTAGCAAATTATTCACACTATATTAAGTGTCATGCTGTCGAAAATTCATTATTCTAAATTTTAATGTAACACATAGAACTTAAATTAGTTCCAGTAAAAATACAACGTATACAATAAGCAAGCTTTAGTAAAAATTAGATCCTGGTCTCAACAAGAAAAATCTTGCGTTTTTAATACATAACTTTTGGATTGCTTTAGCTATATACATTTAACTAAATATGAAGAGTAAACAAAGCAACCTTAACATTTATCTTCTGCCAAAGAAGCGTTAGCATCTTTTACAGCAACATAAATCTACCAATTTTCCTGCAAGAAAGGTTGCCTGTTTGATCTTCTTCGATCATTATACAAGCAGTTTGCATAGCCATACGCGCGTAACACTTTTAATAAAACCATTTTAAGTAGAAAGTTTTATAAATAACTAGTGTATATTACAAACTAGCTTCATATTGAACGCAACCATGATAGCAACTAATGTGTAAAATATAATACTTTAAAAATCTTATATTTTAAGAATAAAACAAGCTTATTATCTAATTTTATTACAATCCTAAAACTATTAGCGGAGGAGGGATTTGAACCCCCGCCACGCGAATTATGATTCCGCTGCTCTGACCAACTGAGCTACTCCGCCAAAGGATCATACACCTACAAGATAAAAGATAAATTTGTCAAGTTTTATATGATCAATAGCGTAAACTTTGGTCTTAGTTTAGCTTTTATTACATTTTTAGTATTTTAAGATATCTCTTTAAGCATACAACTAATTGCTTGCATAATAAAAAAGTCTGTTATTTATTTTGGCTATAAAAGTCAATTGCCTATCATGTTATATTGCTGATATCAAATATATAGTAAAATACTCATCTTATAAAAGAAATTAATCATAAATATCCATAGCATAAATATTAAATAAAAATGATGTAATTTTTTTAACGGTAATTGGTATTATACCAATAAATAATTTTTATTGTACATATCCTATATTTACTTAATGTAATGACAAAGATTATTTTTTTTGATAAAGAAAAAAAAGAGAAGTTAAATGCCTATAATTTATATTAATATAGTATACTAATTATCCATTCGGCGAACATAACACCTCTATTCTGCTCTATAATTTCAATCTTTCTAGAGAGAGATTGAAATTATTCCAAAAATTAATACCCGAGTCTATATGCAAGGTCCGCATAAAATTCTTTATTACACTTATCATTAAAGTGATACTACGGTAGATATCCTACTACTCACATTCTATATAATCACTTAAAATTATATAAGTTATATGATATGCAAGGTGATTTTTTAAAAAAATACTCGACTTAAAAAGAAGTTTGCATTCATGATATCGATAAATGGTAGCAGCTATAATGCTAAATTAAAAACATCAAAAATATTCATATTTAATATCAAACAATTATCTCCAATAAGCCTTAACTAGGTTATTAGTGAGTGTTTGATTAATCTTATTACTCTAATACTAACTGATATATTGATTGTTAGAGTAAATTTTTTACATAGATTCTCTACAAAGCAAAATCGCGCAATGGACTTATCATAAATCAAATATTCATTATAAAGAATGAATATTTGATTTAATAAAATGCATGATTACATAAGCAATATTATGATTAATGCCTGCAATGTGAACGCAATACCGATTAGACTAATCGGTATTTAATTAATAGATTCCATAAATACTGTAAAACTTATCATTAATACTTCCATATTATAGTTTTATTATAGTAAATGCAATAATACTCTAAGTATTATTGTTAATTTATCGCCATAAATAATTATCACTTTGATTTCTAGTGGATCATATCAAGATAAAAATACCTAACAATATGCTAAATTCATTCTAATTAATTATGATTAAAGCTAATAACCACCTAAAAACTTAATTATTCCTGATACACTAAATGATCTAAAAAAATCTTATTTTAATGACTTGATGGTATCGTTTACAGATTGTAGTAATAAGTCTCTTGATATTTTAGATTAACTATTTTAAGTGTAAAAACTTCTACCATAAGTTACTTAGCTGAAGCAGTCTTAGATCTTATGAAGAATTTCTATGCTAAAATGCATCATTCTGCTACAGTCAGAAGTAAAATTATTTAATAAAATATTGCACCACCATAAGTGTGCTCAACTAGGATAATAATATATTACACACCTTAAAAGAATTACTGGCACTTATGATATCAAATATCAATAAAATATTGATATTATTTTAAGAAAAGTATAAATAAATCAAAGCTTAAACAACTAAATAATAAATTTAATCCTTGGCAATATTTACATATCACCTTCTGGAATTTTAATTTCTGCTCAAGACTAGATTAATTTGATATATGCTTGCAAATTTAAAAGTTTTCTTGAGCAAGTCATAGTATAGATATTTACACTAGATAGCAATATCTATGCTACACTCATCGAGTCAGTAACTAAATACAAAATTACTTGAATAGGTGCTTTAGTTAAAAACGATAAGCGCAAGATCATGCACACACAAATTATTTCTGTAGTGATATTATCAATATACAAGACATATGATATCCATTCCTAGATTTTAAACAAAAAAAAGAAATACTATAAAATTGCTCCGTTGATAATATGCTTACTTACTATAATAAGAAAGATACAACAGCATCCAAAATTATTTTAACAATAGCATAATCAATATTAATAACTTTATCTACCTGACTACAAAATACCAAAATAAATTAATTTTTAACACAATAGAGATTAACAATCTGTTATTTTAGTATCCTACATTAATATTGTGGCTTAATGATAAAAATAAATTTACTAGCTTAAATATAATACTATATTAATTAATTAAGACATATATCAAAATTTATTGACCTGCTAATTTACACTATTATTAAAGACAAACTAAACTAGCTAATAATGTTTCGTTAACCTTCAGCAATTTTACTGTTCAGGCCCACATTCTTTGAATATTTAAAGAGTTTAAAATTAAAACGCTAATTGATTGTCAAGAGCAGCATACTCTAAAATTTAAATAAAGATATATATATTGTATTACTAAGATGTAGCAAGTATATACTACTGAAATAGTATATACTTGCTACATCTTACAGATGTCATTCTATTTTTATTAGCTATATTTTTCTATTTGCAGAGCGATGCTATTTCATCCTTGAAGGCCATGCATGCTAAACTTCTTGGCTGAGATAATACAACATAGCTTGTAACCCATCCAGCTTTATTCACCATAATAAATCAATACGTGAATTAATTAAAATATTGAGTCCAGAAAAAATCAAGTAGATTCTGTTTAAAAATCAATGATTTTTATTATAGAACTTTTTATTAATCTATTTATTTCATTAGCAATTGGGATTTATGCATTTGTTTGGTTTTTCTCTAACCGAGAAATTGAGATTAATTGGGTGCGAACCTATCTAGAAAATGCTCTGAGCGGTACATGCTGTGGAATCACAGCACAAATCAAGAAAGCTAGTATACAAGTTAATATTCAGGAAAGAACTGCCGATCTAATTGTCAAAGATATAGTAGTTTTAGGATATGATGGTCTAGTACGCACACTAATCAGAAGTATTTCGATCGGATTCAATTCTGAAGCATTATTGGCGGGACGTATAAGGCCTAAATACATTAACATAATTAATCCAACTATTGATATAGTAAAAAAAACCAATAAAAATCTTAGCCTAATAAACAACAAACTCCATGCTTGTAAGTCAAGTGACTCGTTGAATTTAAATACTATTCTTAAATTGATACTAGGGCAACGATCAGCTACAGGGATGCTTTATTTTTTAAGAGAAGCGAGATTTAGCTGCGCTCATATTCGATTAGTAAATGATCCACTTACGCAAACTGAAATCCTAGCCAAAATATCTGGCAATATTAAATTGTTTTCCAATCGTGCATGCTTTCACGTAAAAGGGTATACAAAATGGTCTAATTCAACGACTAGTCCAATTTTATTGTCTGGGAGCTATCAACCAAAAAATAACTTTGTCGCTGCTAAACTGCAGTTCGGAATAGTATCAGCAGTAAACTTAGGGAGATTTAAGCCTCAACTAAGAGAAATATCCTGGATAGTTCTGCCAATTTCGGGTACAGTAAAAGCGAATTTCGCGGTAAATAGCAGCACTCCAGCAATCAACGCTAACCTCAACTTTGGCGCAGGCAAGATAAATGTTTTTGAAATAAATCCGCTTCCGCTAGATTTTTCAGGAGGTAGCCTTACTCTAAAAATCACGCCAAACGCTAAACAAATCTACGCTTATCTTTTTCTAGAGATCAAAAAAGCATTGCTGACAATCAAAACACAGGCAATTCGAGATCATTCTGGTTACGCAATAATTATAAACACAGCGATATCTAATTTTGCTATTAGTCTGATTAAAGATTTTTGCCTATTTCAACTGCCTGACAAATCCCGTAAATGGATTACTGACAATCTCGTCAATGGTAAAATTACAAATGCCAATGTGTTCGCTAGAGGCTGGATCGATAGTACTAAGCCCAGTTTGCATAGATTAAAGATCATGTATGGAAAAATACAATTTCAAGGAGTAGATATTTACTATTGTCGTCCATTACCGCCAATCATTAACACAGAAGGTTCAGCAAAATTTGACGCCAACAGCATAATAGTTAATCTTCAAAGTGGGCATTTGGAAAACTTTTCATTGAAATCCTTTAATATTGCTATACTTAACCTAAACCAAAACAAAAAAGAATTTGCTCATGTTGATGCGACTGTCCAAGGGCATATTCGAGAAGCTTTAAGATTGCTGGCTTTAGCATACCCTAATAAAATTGGTAAAGATACACAAAAAAATGAAGGTACTTTTATCGCTAAGATAAAACTAGATATTCCTTTGATAAATAATATAAATATAAATAACGTAGGCCTTGTTGTATCTGCCAACCTAAAAAAAGTTATGATCCCTAATATTCTAAACGGTAAACCGTTATCGGAAGGTGATTTAGAGTTAAATCTTGATCGTGCTGGTATGTGCATTACAGGGAAAGCAAAAATCGGCAAAATCCCAGTTGTACTGAAACATCATGAGCTATTTCAGTCAAAAAGCTCATTTCGATCTCGTTCTTATATAAGTGCCATTACTGATGCATCCAGTTTTACCACATTTGGTCTAGATCTAAGCACTTATGCTACTGGCCCTATATCTCTAAATGCTTTAATATTAAAGGATTCATCTGACAATGTCACAGCGACAATTGAAGGTAATTTACAATCAACCTCAATTGTCGCTTCTGAACTTGCCTGGTCAAAACCAATTGATTCCAAAGGAAGCTTTCAAATATCTGTCACGCGCAAGAAAAATGGCATATTAAATATTCCTAGATTTGAGTTTCGCGCACATAATTTATATGTAGCTGGCAAGGTTGCCTTTTATAGCGATGGCAAAATAAACACTGTGCTGTCAGCATTTTGCTTAGGTCGTACAAAAGTGACAGGCGAAATAGAACGCCAATCAAACGGTAATTTGAAAATTTTTCTCAAAGGTCCAAGCATTGACTTGCTACCAATCTTAAAAATAAAACATAGCCAACATAATATATTAAACTTTAATGGACAAAAAGTAGAAGCAACGCTTGCTGCTAATAAAATTTATCTAATTAAAGACATTAAATTAATGCCAGGAGTACTAGCAATAAAGCACAATGGAGTTAGTATAGATAATCTTAGCTTGATGGGAGACATTAATAGCAATCCAGTGCATCTTGTAATAGAAAAGAAACATGGCAATCAACTTTTGACAGCAAAAACTAATAATATAGGTAGATTTTTTAATGCAATAGGTATTACTCAATCAATTAAAGGCGGCCAATTAAGAATCAATGGTATAATTATTAAGGAAGCACAGGACAATGAAATGGATTTAATTATGCGAATTGATAATTTCTATATCGTTAACCCTCCATTTTTTACCCAACTTTTGTCCTTAGGATCCTTCAGTGGATTGCTCGATACAATATCAGGAAATGGTATACGTTTTGCTGAAACTACAGCGCATGTATTGCTTACATTGAATAAGATTCAAATTAAGAATGCAAGTGCTTGCGGATCTGGATTCAAGATAGAGATTAATGGCTCAATTTACTGGCCAAGCAAGGTTATAGATATAGCAGGCCTGATATCTCCATCCTATTCAATATCTAAAGTAGTTAAAAAAATACCACTAATTGGTAGACTAGTAGCAATAGGTAATAGTATGCTAGAAACACACTTCATTGTGACAGGTAATCTGGAAAATCCAAAAACAAATATTAATACTCCTTTTGCGTTAACTTCAAAAGTTTTACATAATATGCTAAAATTGTCAAAATATCAGCTTGTTGAATTTCTTTACCTTCTTTTGCTAAGATGCTAAACTAAATGTGAAGGCTATATTCTATATTTTAATTATACCGCCTGCAATAGCGCATGAAGCTTCTTCCCAGCAGATATTTTAACAAATCCTGCATTATTAATTTCCTTACCCGCTATTATAGCCGATTCGTTTAATATCGTCGCATTATTGATACGAGCGCCACCAGCACGAATTAATCTTCGAGCTGCACTCTTGGAACTAGCTAATCCAGCGTAAACTATAGCATTAACAACAGATAAACCTGCTTCTATTTTCCTGCGATCAATATCCACTTTTGGTAGTCCTTCACTAATAGCTCCAACGTCAAAAGTACAGTGAGAGATTTCAGCAGCCGCATTAGCGGCTATCTGACCATGACACATTCTAGTTACTTCATTAGCCAGTATTTTCTTAGCTTCGTTAATCTCTGCTCCCCCCAAAACCGCTAACCTTGATACTTCATCTAGCGGTATTTCCGTAAAAAGTTTTAGGAACCGAATAACGTCAGCATCTTTTATGTTGCGCCAATATTGCCAAAAATTATATACACTAAGTTTTTCCTCGTTTAGCCAAACAGCACCTTTCGTAGTTTTTCCCATTTTTGCTCCAGAAGAGCTGCTAATTAGAGGTGAGGTAAGTCCATACACCTTATTATCGTTAACTCGACGAATCAACTTAACACCATGAACAATATTACCCCACTGATCAGATCCTCCCATCTGCAACACACAACCATATCGCCGATATAATTCTAAAAAATCATAAGCTTGTAAGATACTGTAATTAAACTCAAGAAAACTTAGCGAATATTCACGATCTAATCGAAGCTTAACGGATTCAAATCCAAGCATTTGATTCACAGATATATAAGATCCATAGTCGCGTAAAAACTTAATATACTCCAGCTTATCAAGCCATTCCGCATTATCAACCATAATAAGATTATGGGAGGCTGCACTTAAGCTGAGATACTTATTAAGTATATTTTTTATATTTAATTTGTTATTGCATATTTCTTCTTCGCTCAGCAGCTTGCGTTTATTAAACTTAAAAGAGGGATCACCTATTTTTGAAGTACCTCCTCCAATCAATACAATTGGTTTATTCCCAGTTTTTTGCAGCCAACGTAGCATTATAATCTGTAGCAGCGAGCCAATATGCAAACTATTGGATGTGCAATCAAAGCCAATATAAGCTGCAATTCTACTGCCTGTTAGTGCTTGATCAAGAGCTTCTAGATTAGTGCATTGGTAAAGCAATCCACGCTCCATAAGCACATTCAGATAATCTGATTTAGGTACAGGCATAGTTAAATCCTGATTTTTCATTAGTTTATTAAGGAAATCGCTGCACTACGACTGACAAAACTAGGATATATTAGTTGCAAGATATTTCTATTAAAACCAATACACATAATTATAACTTATGCCATTATTATATTCAAACTAAAGAACAAATAATTAAATAATTTTTTTAAAAACTTAGTTTTGCACTTAATGTAGTGGGATAATTGTAGGGAGAGTAGTAAAATATTTATTCGATCTAACTAATTAATTTTTAATTAAAATCATTAATCTATAACTATAGATATTTGCATGAATATGTTATAATTTATACTTATAAATGCCTATAAAGTCCCCAGATTGCTTAGTTTAAGCCAAATAGATAATAAAAAAAGACTACTTGCAAAAATACGATTGTTGTAATCAGTTAGGCTAATGTATCTTAACTAAAAATAAATCAATTATTCCAACACATCAATTAATTTTCTACAAGATAATTAGCTAAAAATAGATTAATTATTATGCAATAATTACGAAAAATATATCAGCATTATACAAAAACCATTTCTAAAAGTGTCGTTATAATTATTGCTCAAGGCAGCAAAAGTACGAGTATTGCGTTATTTTTTTTATATGAATATAAACCTGAAGATTAGGAAAAAATAACGCATAAAATTCCTTCTCGGTAATATGCTCTAATCAATTTAACTAGCTCTAAATTTTAAGTGTGAAACATAACGTGCTATAATAATTTAGATTCCCTGCTTTAGTCTTAGCTATATCGTTGTCTTATAGAGTAAAAATATATATAAACCAAGAATTAAAATATAATAGTTAAATATTAAGTAGATATTTCTCTAATATTCTTATCAAGATAAGAATTAACTGTCTGAGTAACATTAGATATCTGCGAATCAAAAAAGTGATTAGCACCTTTTATCACTCTATGACTGATTTTTATGTCTCTTTGCATTGAAAGTTTATCCACTAACTTCTTTACCAAATCAGCGGATACTATATCGTCTTTATCTCCGTTAATTACCAATCCTGATATTGGACATGGAGTAAGGAAGGTAAAGTCAAACAGATTGACAGGTGGGGCAATCAGCACAAAACGGTTGATTTTTGAATATCGCATTAATAGTCTCATTGCAATCCAAGCTCCAAATGAAAAGCCAGCGATCCAGCAAGATCGAAAATTTGGATTATTGCTTTGCAACCAATCTAAAGCGGAAGCTGCATCAAATAATTCACCATCTCCGCCTGCATAAACACCATGCGATCGACCAACTCCCCGAAAATTGAATCTTAGAGTAGAAAATTCACGCGCAGCAAAGGTCTTATATAAGGAATATACTACCTTATTATTCATTGTACCTCCATACTGCGGATGCGGATGTAAAATCAGGGCAACCGGTGAATCTTTTTTTTTACAATTTGAATAACGCGCTTCGATTTGACCTTTCGGGCCCTTGATCATGATCTCAGGCATTTCTCATCACCTCTTTCGGGCTACAAAGCTTAAAATCAAAGCTCATAAAGTAATTATTGATGTTTTCATGAGACGCTGCGTATAATATTTTTAAAATAAAAGATAGTATTCTTAATCTAAAATTTGGTTAATTTATCTTCTTAAATAAAAATAGACACAAAAACTAAACATTCTTATTATATATAAAATCACATTTTAAATTATTAATCATTTTTTGTTTAACACAATACCCTCCTATATACCTCAGTATATTGTTGTTATTTTGATTGTACAATTTGTATTACGAATTACACAAAAATATATGATAAGTAAGATAATAAAAAATTTATAAGGATAGAACTTAACGTACATTTAATATGATTTGTATAGGCCAGCATAAAATGCAACAATAATTTTACGCTTACAATTAAATATTCGCTCAAAGACAGTCGACTAGCAGGCTTTTGAATAACAAAACAACTTATTAAGAGATTTTTATTAAGTTTTTAGTCATTAATTATCGAAGCATACTTATCTATAAGGCAATCATATACTTATCTATAAGGCAATCATAAGCGGAATACCTCGTAAAAATACTTGATTATCCAAGCGAGTTAGCAAAATATGCTGCGATAGCAATCGTTGTATGAAATCATAAAAACTTCTTTAAGTTAGATCTACTCGCTAACAAATATAACAACAAGAATAATCGATAAGATTATTTGTTTCTAAAGAAAAGAAATTGCCGAATGTAATACAGTTGTAAGTACTATTTGATCTCAGAAAATATTTAAAAGGTAATTATTTTTATTCATTAAGTCTGTGCTTAAGAATTTTTATTGTTCACAATTAACCTAAAGTCAAATAGGTAAATGTATGATCAATTCATAATTCTTTAAAATATCTTAATTAAAACACCTGTCTTGATCAAATCATTTAAAGTTAAAGCAAGATACGTAATATTACTCAACGTAATATTACTCATCGATAATTTTCTCAAAAAAGCATTCTATATATAAGGTTAATAGCAAAATAAATGCCCTTTGTAAAATAACCTGTTCTCCCCTTAATAATACTAGATTATAAACTTATTGATAAAAATACTTAAAACGTACATAACATTGCTATTTCCTACAACGTATTTCTATTCGTTTTTTTATTAGCCTTAGCTCTAAATCAAATAAACAATTTCGTAAATATTCCGATTAGTATAATCCCGCAAAACTTAATTCAAATAAAAGAGAGATCAGGTGTCATAACAAAACAATATCTTTTTTTAAATGTCATAAAATATTTAATTTAAATTATTAATCTCACCTAATATCATTGCGTATAATATACTAAACGATAAACACTTCCAATTTATCAAATTAATAAACCAAGTTCATAATTTAAAGACTTTATCTAAAAATACATCACTAATTCACCAATCGAGTAACATGATTAAACCATACAATTAGTAAGTATTTCATCTAACATATTTTATTAAATATTTAACGTTTAATCAGATTATAATTAAAGAAAAATATGATTCTCATCTAAGTAACCAAATTATCAATCTTCTTAACCTTTGCTAAATACTAATTTACAATAAGTTTATTGGATATCATTATTGACTACTCGCATAAAATCAAATAATCTGGAATAGATCAAAGTCTTAACACTTAATATCAGTAAATTACATGCTTAAAATTATAAGTTAAATTCAATTACGTCATGGTTTGTTATTTAGATTATAACGCTACCTCTCCCATGCGTTCATGCGTCATTGACGCTATGATAGAAGCTGCATATATCCACGGCAATCCATCTTCTGTACATGCTGCAGGTCGAAAAGTTCGTAGTCTTATAGAATCAGCTCGCAGCTCTATAGCTTCAATAATTGGTAGAGCAAATGATAACCTTATTTTTACATCCAGTGGAACTGAAGCTGACGCATTAGCAATTCGAGGTCTTAAACAAAATAATGTATTAGTTTCAGCTATTGAGCACAATGCTGTGTTAGCTGCCGCTTCTTGCGCAAAGCAAATACCCGTTAGCAAAAACGGCGTTGTCGATCTAGCAGTTTTAAAACAGCTATTGACTACTTACAAGCATGGATTGGTTTGTGTAATGTGGGCTAATAATGAGACTGGTGTAATTCAGCCAGTAGATGAAATTGCTCGTCTAGCTCATAAAGCTGGTTGGTTGTTGCATGTGGATGCAATTCAGGGTGTGGGTCGGCTTGACCCAATAGCTATCGCAGAAGCAGATTCTATAGCGCTCTCCGCTCATAAGATTGGTGGTCCACCTGGTATTGGTGCCCTTTTGATCAAAAATGGACTAACTCTCTCTCCAATTATTACCGGAGGAGGACAAGAGCGTGGCTGGCGTGCAGGCACTGAAAATAATATCGGCATTATAGGTTTTGCTAGGGCTATAACAGTAGCAGAAGAGGAAAGAGCAACAGAAACGATTCGTCTAACAAACATGCGTAATAAAATTGTAACTGCGGTGTTAAAACGCGCGCCAGAAGTGCAGCTAATGGGAATTCGAGCCGAATGTCTTTGTAACACTCTTTCTATTGCTTTGCCTGGAGTTGCTGCTGAAGAACAGGTAATAGCATTAGACCTAGATGGCATAGCTGTTAGCGCCGGATCAGCATGTTCCTCAGGTAAAGTAAGGCGATCGCACGTTCTCAACGCTATGTATCCAAACAATTCGATTGCCGGTCAAGCAATTAGAATAAGCTTGGGTTGGGATACCACTAGCAACGATATTGATCAATTTTTGCAATTCTGGGGAGTAATGCGCGACCGCTATATGAGATTAATAGATAGCGCTGCATATAGAACATGCAAATCATAAATTTCTATTTACCTAGATCAGTACGAATAATTAAGAATTATGTTATTGTTTTTATAGTATCAATTTGAATGTTTGCGTTTATTCGCGGATTCTATAAAAATTTTATGATACATATCCAGCAACGATTTTTTCTCAACTTTATTTCCTTAATTCTTGTATTAGTAAAAATTTATAAAATGAATTATATTCAAAAATAAATATTTAGTAATGAATAATAAATTGATTGTAAAATAATATTAACATACAAATAAAGTAATTTTTAATTAATTGTTAATTATTTAATAAATATTAATATCCATTTTCAAAAAAAAATTAATATCTCAAATTAATTTAGCAAATTATCATAATAAGCCGAGATACATCTGCCCCGTGATTATAATATCAATATTATAAAAAATTTTTGTTAATTTTTATAATATTAATTTAAATAAAGTTAATTTTATTAGCCATCCACATAATCGTAAATTCTTACGTTGTTAAAGAATAAATTATGTACTACAGCAAAATGTTTTTTTTATTCTAAAAAATTTTATTCATAACATTCTAGAGTAACTTCAAGATAAACAATATTAATCTATATTAATAAGAAAAAAATTAGACAAAATAAGTAGTTGACATCAAGCCTATTGTTGCTTAGAAAGCACATAGTACTTAACTATTGTTAATGATGCTAATCAAGAAAGTAAATAAAAAAAAAATGATTCTGCTACAAATTAGTAAATCTTTTTATTAAAGTGTGATTATCATTGCAGATTAATCTGTTTTAGAAAGAAAATTAATTGCCTTAGTCAACTAAACATTATTTGTAATTGTGCTCGGCTCGGGAAATATTCAGCTTGAGGAGTATTCTCAAATTAACTCTTTACGAAGAGTAAATAATCAACTTAAGTTATTATCATATCGCTGGTAGATTTTTCCGGTAAGGAAGTACAATTATTTTTAACTAAAACAGCTAACGATTTATAGTACTTTTGTTTTTCTTATTTGCGCTGTTACTGTGATATTAAAAATTAATTTTATACGTACGGTATCAGCGATTTTAATCTCTTTCTAATAACTTATTGACATCAATCGAAACTTAAGATCGGAATTTATTGGTTGTCTTACACAACTCCCGGTCCGCATAGCGTCCTACCTGTCTCTATCGAAGACGAAATGCTACGCTCGTATCTTGATTACGCTATGAGCGTAATTGTTGCTCGAGCGTTACCAGACGTTCGCGACGGTCTGAAACCGGTACATCGCCGTATTCTATACACTATGAAAGTAGGTGGATACGATTGGAATCATCCCTACCGCAAGTCAGCAAACATTGTGGGTGCGGTAATGGGAAAGTACCATCCTCATGGCGATAGTGCAATTTACGATGCTATGGTCCGTATGGTGCAAGAATTTTCCATGCGTCTACCACTAATTGACGGCCAAGGTAATTTTGGCTCGATGGATGGTGATCCAGCAGCAGCTATGCGCTATACTGAAGTGCGTCTTGCTGAATCAGCCGAAGGCATGCTCCGTGATATTGATAAAGAGACTGTTAACTTTGTCGCTAATTATGACGATACTACAGAAGAACCTTCGGTACTTTCGGCAGAATTCCCAAACTTACTGGTAAATGGTGCTGGTGGAATTGCCGTAGGTATGGCTACTAATATTCCCCCGCATAATCTAGGTGAAGTAATCGACGCGTGCTTAGCGATGGTTGACAATCCTGATATCACTGTAGATGAACTTATGTTGCATTTACCTGGACCAGATTTTCCTACTGGTGGTTTGATTCTTGGTCGTGCTGGAATAAGAGATGCTTACCATACCGGCCGAGGCTCAATAGTATTGCGTGGAAAAGCAGAAATTCAAGAAATCCGCAAAGATCGTATGGCTATCGTCGTTACTGAAATCCAGTATCAAGTTAATAAAGCACGTATGATTGAGCGCATTCACGAAATAGTTCGAGAAAAAATAATTGAAGGAATCTCCGCTTTACGCGACGAGAGCGATCGCGAGGGAGTACGCGTTGTCATTGAGCTTAAACGCGACGCGATACCTGAGGTCGTTCTTAATCAGCTATACCGCTTTACTCCACTGCAAACAAGTTTTAGTGTAAATATGTTAGCCCTAAATTCTGGCTGTCCAGAACAAATGAATCTTCGTGATGTGATCTACACCTTCGTTCAGTTTCGAGAAGAAATGATTACGCGGCGAACCCGCTTTCTACTACGCAAGGCTAGGGATCGAGCGCATATTTTAGCTGGTTTAATGATCGCTATTACAAACCTAGATTCGATAATCGAGCTTATTCGCTTATCAGCCAATGCTGATGAAGTTCGTCGGCGCTTGTGTGAACGGCCTTGGCCAGCAGGTGATATCGCTTCATTCATAAATTTAATTGATGATCCGAAACACAAAGTGTTTGACGATGGAACATATATTCTATCTGACATTCAAGCACCTGCAATTCTCGAACTACGTCTACAACGTCTCAGCATGCTCGAACGCAGCAAGATGATTAAAGAAGCAGAAGAAACATCTTATAAAATTAATGAGTTTTTAAATATTTTAACATCTCGTCAACGATTGTTAGAATTGATGCGTCAAGAATTCATGCAATCCAAAAAAAACTGGTCTAATCCACGTCGCACTAAGATCGAAGAAAACGAATTCGAACACGACGTCGAGAATTTGATACCACGCGAGGAAATTGTAGTTACTGTCAGTCATGCTGGCTACATAAAGCGTGTTCCGTTAGTTACTTACCGAGCTCAAAAACGCGGAGGCAAAGGACGATCTGGAATGTCAACTCGAGAAGAAGATGTAGTGAGCCAATTGTTTATAGTTAATTCACACGCATCAATCTTATTTTTTACATCCCTCGGTCAGGTATATCAAATTAAGGCCTACCGTCTACCGGAAGGTACTCCACAGTCCCGTGGTCGACCTATGATCAATCTCTTGCCTCTAGCAGATGGGGAGTGGATACAAACTATTATGCCAATGCCGCCTAATAAAAAAAGTTGGGACAAGCTTTACATAATGCTTGCTACTGAAGCAGGTACCGTGCGTCGTAATGCACTCAGTGATTTTACTAATATAAGCAAGAGCGGAAAACTTGCTATGCGGCTAAAAGAAAACGATCGCCTTATTGGCGTTATGCCTTGCAGTGATGCCGATAATGTATTCTTAGCAACCAGTCACTGCAAAGCGATACGTTTTAGAGTAAAGGATGTGCGAATATTTCATAGTCGCACATCCTTAGGTGTACGCGGAATCAAGTTGACTGGCAAAGACAAAGTTGTATCTATGTCAATACTACCTTGCTTTGAGGCCAGTAAGGCTGGCGGTAAAGAAGATAACATAAAAACAGATAAAGTTTATCGCAAACACATTCTTACAGTTACTACTAAGGGCTTCGGTAAACGAACTCTGATCAACCACTACCGCCTTACTAATCGAGGCGGTACAGGGATCTCTAATATCACTCTTACCGACAAGAAAGGATTAGTCGCCGGTTCTTTTCCAGTGCGCGAAAAAGATCAGATTATGGCAGTTACCGATAGAGGCCAAATAATTCGCTGTCCCATTAGCGATCTCCGCGAAACTAGACGTCAAACTCAAGGAGTTTATGTCTTCCGGGTAGCCAAAGAAGAAAATATTGTATCTGTCTCATTAGTTGGCGAGACTGCTGAGGAAAATATAGTATATGATGACTTAAGTAAGTAAAAGCATTTTTATTTAATAAATAAATAACGGAAATATCAAATATTAGATAATATGTCACTGACATAAAAAATAAATAATTACAAATAGGCGCTATAATGACTAATAAAATAATGCGCATAGGAATTTATCCTGGTACTTTTGATCCAATTACTAATGGTCATATCGAAATCATTCGCCGTGCCAGCAAACTAGTAGATCATTTATTGATCGCTGTTGCTCTCAATGCAGACAAGGGGCCACTGTTCAATTTACAAGAACGAGTCGCAATGGTGCGCGAAGCAATTGATGAAATTACTTTGCTTAATCAAGCAGATGAATTTTATACAACAATCGAGGCAAAAACATTTGACTCATTGCTAATACACTTTGCTGAATCTCGAGGAGCAAACGTAATAATACGTGGTTTGCGAGCAATCTCTGATTTTGAGTATGAATTCCAAATGGCTGGAATGAATGCTCGTCTTAACCCTAAGATTGAGACTACTTTTTTAATGGCCTCGGATCGTCACCAATTTATCTCCTCGCGTTTTGTTAAGGAGATAAGTAGATTAGGCGGAGAAATCTCAGAATTTGTTTCAGCTCGGGTTGCTGAAAGATTAACGCATAGGTTTCACAAAGAATTAGCTACAACCATCTAAAAATAAACTAACAACCTATTATACTGCATAATTTATTTTTCTTTTACTTGATACAATTAAAAGTATTTCATAAAATTACTTTATGCTAAAATGGGCGCGTAGCTCAGCTCGGTAGAGCATCTGACTTTTAATCAGACGGTCACAGGTTCAAATCCTGTCGCGCTCACCAGTATAATTTTTATTTACTATAAATAAAAATTATACTGGTGAGTATATTCTGCTACCTTAGTAAGTTTATATTGTAAATAAGTAAAGTTTAAACTCTAATTTAGAGTTATTATATTATGCTATAATAAGCAGTACTCTTTTACTAATAAAGAATAAGAGGCAATGAAAATTTTCTCTTGGCGTCAAGAGAAATATTTTTGGCTTACAGTCAATCTTTGAGACCGGTTAAAACTCTCAAAAATAATAAGCTAACTACAAAGCCTACCGTAATTAGCGTGCACTACGTTAGTAACAAAAGCTTTAACAAAAGAATCTACATGTAAAACATGTATAACCTCCGTTATATATGGAAAAATCATTAGCAGTATAAGTAATTTGTATTAATACTTTTACTTACTGAACGTCTAGTAATCAACAATATGATACAATCATTGGTATTGATAGCCCGATAAACATAAAATATAGATTTTACAACATCACTTTTATTGAGGATATAGTCACTGTCAATGAACCATAAAAATAACCACTTGGATCTAGGCAAATTGTATTGTATTAAAAAATCTTTTTTATCTTATTATGATCAAGTTTTTATCTAAAGCGGCTTATTATTCAAAATTAAATTATTGGCAGTCAAAAGTATTAAATAATTTATATAGATTTTACTACCGTTCTATTTTATATTATGTAGCTTAGTTATTGCGCACCGAAGGAAGTTAATTAAAAAACACTGAAGTAGCTTGCTAATATGTTAACAATCTACTGTTATCTATCTTTTATTACCTTTTATTGAGCAAATATTTTCTTATAAGAAAACAACTAGATTATATAGTATCTCTCAAACTACACTTAAACAATTATGATAACTAATAACTTCTGTTAACTATTTTTGTGAAAAGTCATAGAAATAAATGCTTAAGAAAAATCTTAATATCATCTAGTATATCTTACAGCGATAAGGCTAGATTAACTTCAATAAATCATGTTTTATTGCTACAGCAGAACTCTTCTCATCAAACAACAGTCCATTTAAAAGTTGCAAAACCGAAGCTATAAAACAATAGTTTCGGTAAATTTAATTTCACCACAAGTTCCCTTCTTCATATAGGCAAGTAATGAAAAATCTGAGGTTGAATATATATAGCGGCTAATTGAAACCTATTTTAACGGTTCATTTTCTGCCTTTGGCTTTTCTATTATAATTTCACACACTTTAATTAGCTTACCGGTCATTTGTTAGGCTTAATAACAACAGCATGGGAGAAAATCGAGTTCTTGCAACTTCTAGTAATGATATTGTATTACCTGCGAGACTTGCAGCATAAAAATCGATCATCTACTTTAAAGAGGCGGGCGTCAGTAAAATTAAGTCAACGAAGAGCAAAACAACAACAATTTCAAAACCGAAAAAAGTTGCGGCCACACTAGATCGCGTACCTGACAAACCAAATCGAACCTACTGCTGAACAAGAGCAATGCTTTTTGATTATAGATACATTATAGTCAAAAAGCTTAATGGCATTATTTTTTTTCTGAAAAAAAGCATCTTATGAAGTTCATCAAGAGACATCAAAATGATTCTCGATAGGACTTTTCCTCATCCCGTAACAAATATTAGTTCTTCAATATCAGCTTTCACGCATTTTTTCTACAACGTATTTAATCAAAGACTTTATCAACAACAGTTAACATCTCTTTAGATATAAATCTATAGTTGCAAGTAAAACCTGTTGCCGGGAGCACCAAGCAGAAAATATTGTCTTATGAACATGTATAGGTATTATCTACTCGCTATTTATGAAATAGTTTTATCGTCCTAGGGGACAATAAAGAATAATTATTTTACGCATCAAAAAATTCTGTGCTAAACATTTTAAGTATAAAAAATTAAAGTAATTTATCACAATTGTTGCAAACTCCAAAACTAAAATTGCTGCTAAATTTATTGACTAGTATCGCTCTATGCTAAACTTAGTCCTAATCCAACGAAAGTTAATACGCTAATTAATGCTGCATAATAGTTTGCAGAGACTTAATTATCAAAAAAAAAAAACAAATAGCTTATTAAATCATTAAAATCCAAATTCCTTACTGAATCTAAGCTACAAGTGAATAGGGCTGTTATTTGGTAATTTGCAATAGAAATTTTATTCATAGTTGATAAAATGGTTTATCAAACTTATACGCAACAAGCAGACGCATAAAATAATTGCTAATACCCTTTTATTAACTAGGTAGCTAATTTAATGAGATGATCTAGTCCTTATAACTAAATTGTCCTTGGTAATATAGGATTCAACGATAAAATATTTTTTATTTCAAACAATGAATCATTAACTTCTACCCAAACAACATTTACCATATTAAGATCTACTACCTGTATTGCAGTAAATGAATAAGGAAAAGAATCGCTAGTAAATAAAAGGAATTAGTAATTATACTTTAATAAAAAATAATTGTAATAATTAGTAAATTTTTACTGTTAATTGTTATCCTAATAAAGCTTTAAAATAAACTGAGTATTTACAATACTACACTAGTAATTTTCTAAAAATAGGCAAAACCATTAAATCTATACATAAAACTAATCTTTTATATAAACAAACTCTTAGTATCAAATAAATAAAGAATCATATCCATTAATAAGGAATACAAGAAAACTTATAAATTACTAATTGCTATAAGCAAGCATTACAGCAAACGATAATTTAAGTGAAGCTAGTATTCTGCGTATTATTAATTTAATGATAGAACTAAATAACTAGAATAGCAATTACAGATTAGTTAAACTATCTAATAGATAGTTTAACTAACAAATATATATCTATAAACTTAAAATCCTAAGTACAAAGCTTTATTCTACATCAAGTTAACATTATAACATCAACCGGCTTGATAGCAATCAGTCAATAATAATTTGAACAATTATTGCATATTAACATGGATTCAGCGTTGTGACTATTCTCAATACAGCAAAGATTAAAAATAAAATATAACAAAACGCATAGTAAATGCATTCATTTATGAAAATTGCTTTATTTAACCAATATTTAAAATACATAACATAGAATTATCAACTAAGCGTTTTAAATTCAAGTCAACTAAAACTTTTAGCAAAATTGATTGATCAAGCAAAGGAAACAGAATGCAAAAAAAACTAAGCTAATTTAAATACATTACCAAAAATGAAATGCTATTGTATGTGATAATTATCATAGTCTTAATTAATTACTAATGCTTTATATTTTTAATATGTAAATCAATTAATAAGTAAAAATAACAAATTAATCTACTGGTGTTCTTTTTTAATGTTAATAAAATAACTAACGCCGACGCCTGACTTTAGGTGGTTTAATCCAATGCTTACATAAAAAATAAACCAACATCCCCAATCCACAAACCGCCATCAAACCAAGCGAAAAAGGATAACCATATCGCCAGCCTAGTTCTGGCATATTCCAAGCTGAAACAGATCGATCAAAATTCATACCGTAAAGACTTGCAATGAAGCTCAGAGGCATAAATATCGTAGCTATGAGAGTCGGTGTTTTCATCACATCGTTCATTCTAGCACTTATGAAAAAGTGGCAAACTTCCAGTAGGCTTGAAGAAATTTCAATCTCAGCATCAACAATGTCGACAAGCTGAGCTAAATGATCATAGCAATCACGCAAGAAAACCTTTGTACAAGCACTAATTAATCGACTATCGTCACTGATTAATAAATTTACCATATCTCGTTGAGGAAATATGACGCGGCGGAGATCAAGTAGATCGCAACGCAACCGATAAATTTCATATATCTGTTCGTCATGAGGATGCAAAATTACTGCCTCTTCCAACCTTTCCAAATCGTCACCAATAGCCTCAACAACCGGGAAATAGCTATCAATAACTGTATCAATTAAAGTATATGCTAAATACCCTAATCCATGCTGACGAAAATCTTCAACTTCCCAACGTATTCGATCCCGCACGAGATTCAAACAGTCATCTCCATCATCTCTGAAAGAGATGATGAAACTATTACCTAATAACATAGATAACTGACTTAATTTTATACCACTAGCCAAGGATGGAATACGAGTTACGATAAAAAGTTGATCATCATAGGCCTCCATTTTGGGCCGTTGATGATTGTTAATCACATCTTCTACAACCAAGCTATGTATCCCAAACTGAGCACAAATTTGCTTTATCATGGGAATATTTGCCAAGCCTACTACTTCAATCCATAAATTTTTGCCTCTACCTTTCAATACGCTAATCTCTTCTGCAGACAGATCGCGCTTCTCAAAAAATTGTTTAGCATCGTAGCTAACAAGAGAAACAGTAGAAATTTGTGCTTTGGAATCCATCACTACTGTACCAGGTGTTGCCCCAACCTGTGTGCGACGGTAATACCTTTTACGGAAATCTCTAGCCGCCGCGATATGGCGCAGGTTAATCGCACCCATATTTGCCTGCCTTGACGTTTCCAGAATTTACAGCAGAAACCCTATTAAAATATCTTACAAAAAATAGCTAAGCCCTGTGCAGGGCATATTATTCATATGCAAAATTAAAACCCACTTAAATCTTACTTAATAATCATAAGTCTTTAACTTAAATGCAAAACAGGTTATTTTCCAGATAGTACAAGCTTACTGCTATAATTTTTGCATTTACAACAATTAATTTTATAAAAATTATAAAATTGCACAATCAAATATTTCCTGAATAAAAATTCAATATTTTAGGATAATTAAACAATTTATAATATTACACTTTAATTTATAATATTACACTTTGTAAATAAAAATAATTCTTATTAAAATAATTTTACTTTAGTTTTCTCGAACCTAGTCGATTCATCAGCTAATATTTTTATTTCCTTATACTTATCGTACATTATCTATAAAATGCATTACTTAACTATTATATAAGTTAGCACTTAAGTATGATCTTGATATATAATATCAAACAAGCAAACATCGTATAATCAACCTATTGCCAAGTAATAAATCAAAGTATTAAGCATAAATACAAAGTATTAAGCATAAATAAAAATTAGCAGACTTAATACCTTCATTCGATTTATTATAGCATATCAATACCTTTCATATTACAGCAGAGAAGATGATCAAATAATGTTTTTAAATTCCATTTATCACTTCGGTAACTTAAAGTTAGTAGAAACTTTATTATTGATAGTATAGCATTTATCTTATTTTATGCCGCTGTTACATTGAGATAAATTACCCGTTAGTGCAGTCTCAACTCTATAATAAATCAAATCAGCTACGTAAATAAATTATAATAGTAAGTTTTATTAGAATTAATCATTAAATAATAAAACTAATCTTATTTTATGCTATAATTCAATTACTGAATATCAAAAATATTTCGAGCAAGGTTTTTATTCTTTATAATTTTCAAAGCTATGAAATTTACTTGTATAAAATTTATATCTGCTAACTTTAAGAGATTTTTTAAAAAATTAATTATTAGTAAATAACTAAAATTTATACCATAAATATTATAAAATCTCTAGTTTTCCTCGATAGGAAGCAGAACAATTCAAAAGCCTTAATTGCATTAAAGTTAAAATAATAGTATCTCCGATATGCTATTTTTGATATAATCAAATAAAATAATAATCAACTTTATATTTAAGCACGCTGATCAAATAAGCCAATTAAAAGGGTGCCTTGAAATCATTTTAAAAATATAAAATACTGTTATGTATCAAGTAAGCAAGGAAAACTATAAAAGAAAATTATCTTCTTAGTTATTTTATTAAATTAGATAGGTAAAATAAAAAACACAAATAGATTATAGCTAATTAATCTTTTGCAAACTACTATTAAACAAATTTTTTTATTAAAAAAACTAAATTTACTGTAAGAATAAATTACTTACTTTCTTTAATCAACTTAATCTTTGCAAAATTATTAGATAATTTATTAAAATAATAGTACCTTTATTAACTATACGCCTCTTCTATTATACAAAATAATATAGCTTTTACTTTAAAAAAATCCATTCTTATCTTTAAAAGAAGATAACTAATTTATGTTTTATATATATAATTTAGTTATAAACTAAAAAAAAGAACTTATATAAATATACACTACTTATATAAATATATACTAGCAAATAACTTCAAAAGTATAATCGCTTAAAGAAAATAAGATTAGCTATTATCATTACATAATAAAAACATAATCCATATGTTCTTTCAATAATAGCATACCTGTAAAACTAATCCAGTTGTGATTTACTCAAAATCAAGCCTGATATTCGATATAAGCCATCCAAGTAAAAATTATTTCCAGATAATCTATATAAAAAATGTCAAAGTCTAACTAGACATTTATCAGATAGGATGAGAAAATTCACCAGCAAATATTACTATTGCTTGTCTTACTAACGGCTTAAAACACCTCATAAAAGCTATCTCTTTCAATAGATAAAAAGAAAATACACTCGAGGCATCCACATAAAAAATGTGGACATAGAGAAAGGAATCTGCAAGTACATCAGAATAATTTTTAAAGCCAAGTAATAACCGCAATGCAATTAAAAATTATAAAAAACTTTTCCCTAAAAAATTAAAACTTGACCAGTGCATCACCGTCTCCTTTATAGAGAAATTAATCTGTAATACAAGATAACACGCTAATAAACCTAATTTTTACAAATGTAATCAGCTAATCTTTTATTTTATTCATCATATCCTCACGTGTAATAGTTGCTTGAGCTGCTGCCAGCCGCGCAATGGGCACACGAAATGGAGAACAACTTACATAATCAAGACCAACTTCTTCACAAAAACTAATAGATGAAGGATCACCACCATGCTCGCCACAAATACCAAGTTTAATATTAGGTCGCACAGAGCGAGCGCGCTTACTAGCTATTTTTATCAATTCACCTACCCCCTGTTGATCTAGACTAATAAATGGATCAGCCTTGATAATTCCTTTTTCTTCGTAAGAATGGATAAAGCTACTAGTATCGTCACGGGATAATCCATAGGTAGTCTGAGTTAAGTCATTAGTACCAAAACTAAAAAACTCAGCTTCCGCTGCAATCTTATCAGCCTGTAGGGCAGCACGCGGTAACTCGATCATGCTCCCAACTAAATAGTTCACCTTAATGCTACTTTCTTGTGCTATTTCATCAGCTACTCGGTTGATAATTGTCTTTATCAAACGAACCTCAACCTCAGTGGCGGCTAACGGAATCATAATTTCAGGAAACGGTGGTTTGCCGCATTTAGCAACTTCAGTCGCTGCCTCAAAGATTGAGCGAGCTTGCATCTCAGGAATTTCCGGATAGCTAATTGCTAAACGACAACCGCGATGGCCTAACATCGGATTACTTTCTGTTAGTTCCGACGCTCGACGCTGCACCATTTCTACCGACATTCCAACAACCTTAGCAACTTCGGATATCTCTTCTTCTGTATGTGGCAAAAACTCGTGAAGAGGCGGATCAAGTAAACGGATAGTAACTGGTAATCCTTCCATGGCATAAAATAGCTGAATAAAATCAGCACGCTGCATCGGTAATAGTGTAGATAAAGCTTCCCGTCGGCCAGTTTCATTTGTAGAAATAATCATCTTACGCATAGCTACTATGCGTTCAGCTTCAAAGAACATATGCTCCGTACGACACAAACCTATACCTTCAGCAGAAAAATCACGAGCGATTTGGGCATCAGAAAGAGTTTCTGCATTAGTTCGTATTCTCATACGGCGCGCAGAATCAGCCCATTCCATAATCCTAACAAAACTATTTGAAAATTTTGGTTGAATGGTGGGAACTTCACCCAGCATGACTTCGCCTAAACCACCATCAATAGTAATACAATCACCCGCCTTTACTTCGTAATCATCAACAAAGAACTTGTTATTAAAGTAATCTACACGAATATTATTAGCACCCGATACGCAGGGACGTCCCATGCCACGAGCAACTACCGCTGCATGGCTAGTCATTCCGCCACGAGTCGTAAGGATACCATCAGCAAATTGCATACCGTGAATGTCATCAGGACTTGTATCAATACGCACCATAATTACTCGCTCGCCCTTACGGGCCGCAATCTCAGCATGATTGGCAGAGAATACAACCTTACCAGAAACAGCTCCGGGAGAAGCTGGTAAGCCCTTAGCAATAATATTTCGGTAAGCCAAAGGATCAAGTGTTGGATGCAGAAGCTGAATAATCTCTTGTGGTTTGATACGCAAAACCGCTTCACGTTCTGTGATCAAGCCCTCATCACACATATCAACAGCAATCCGTAAAGCTGACTGAACCGTGCGTTTTCCCTTACGTGTCTGCAACACATATAGCTTATTCTGTTGCACAGTAAACTCAATATCTTGCATATCGCAATAATGAGACTCGAGCGTAAGACGTACATCACTAAGCTGTTGAAATACTTCTGGCATAAGCTCTTCCATAGCTGGTAGATCAGAGCCATGTTTACTTTTGCCTGCAAGAGTCAAGCTCTGCGGAGTGCGAATGCCTGCGACCACATCCTCTCCCTGAGCGTTCACTAAAAATTCACCGTAGAATACGTTTTCTCCAGTTGATGGATCTCGAGTAAACGCTACCCCAGTAGCACAATCCTCACCCATATTGCCAAACACCATAGACTGCACATTAACAGCTGTACCCCAGTTATCTGGAATACTATGCAATTTGCGATAAATGTTAGCTCGATGATTTTTCCATGAGCCAAACACCGCTGAAATAGCGCCCCAAAGTTGTTCATAAGGATCTTCAGGAAAAGGCTTATTGAGCTCTTCCTTGACTTTTGCCTTAAAACGGTAGACAAGTGTTTTCATATCTTCCGCACTAAGCTCAGCGTCAATAGAAATACCATTCTCCTCCTTAACCAAATCAAGCATTTCTTCGAAATAACCGCGATCGAGACCCATAACTACGTCGGCGTACATTTGAATAAAAATACGATAGCTATCATAAGCGAAACGTTCGCTACTAGTGCGCTTGATTAGTCCATTAACGGTCTTATCATTTAGTCCAAGATTCAGGACAGTATCCATCATACCCGGCATAGAAACTCTTGCGCCAGAGCGTACAGATAAAAGAAGTGGGTTATCAGCATCACCAAAAACCGTACCAACTTCATCTTCAATCTTTCTAATCGCTACCTCAATAGCACTTGAAAGCTCATCAGGATAAATTTTATCATGCTCATAGTAGTAGGTACAAACTTCGGTGGAAATTGTGAATCCCGGCGGTACAGGTAGCCCAATAATACTCATTTCTGCCAAATTAGCCCCCTTACTACCAAGTAAGTTGCGCATATAAGACCGCCCGTCTGCTTTACCTCCACCAAAAACATATACCAACTTTACCATGTTTTTTCCTTGAATGATGTTTAGCATATCATCGATGATAATATTATCAGAAAATTATAAAATTACTCAATAATTATAACAAATCTTTATCGAGCTATAACATGAAATCAATACATTAACCTATGAAGTAGATAGTATTGCTTATCGCGTTATTACTACTACAAGCCTATAATAATGGGTAACATATTATATAGTTAGCAAAAATCTGGTTTGCTAAACAATTATAATATAACTATTATAGAGTCGCGTATCTAATACAACAGATGACAATCTGTCATATGCAGGAAATCAGCTTAATATTAAGGTAGATCCATGAAGGATAAATACAAATTTACTTTAAATACATCAGTATAACCAGTAATTTAAAAGTAAACCCAGCCTTTAATTAAACTGATACTTAAAATAATGGTATATTTTTGAATTTTTACGATCATATTGAACTAAAAGTTTTTAATTTGAGTTAATTATTTTCCTTATGATGCTTAAGAAAAGAATAAATTATTTTTAAATACTGACTGATTGCACCTGAATCAATAATCAACCAATATTTTCTCATAAATTAATACATCCACAGTAATGTTTTTTAAAATAAACTCAAATAAGTTTTACTAGTGTTATTCGGTGGCGAAGCTAAAGCAACTAACAATTATCGTCTAATATCTGTAAATGTTTTAGCTAACCTACACCAAAACTTAATTAACTTTAATTCAAAATTAAAATTTTATGTAATTAATCATCTTATCCATAATCCCTTTGAAGATTTAAGTTTGAAAAAGTTCATTACTTAATTAATAAAGCCAAGAAAGATAAATTACAATTGATGACCTAGTTTTAGTCTAATATTTGATAATATCATCAAGACTTCCGCTTCAAAAAAAACAACTAACTAAGTACAACTAATTCACAATTAAGCAATACTAACAATTTGGATTCCGGATAAACTACGCTGGCCAATACATGTAAACTGTATTAAGATTAGCTGCAATAGTTTTTTCAAAAAATTAATCAAGCAAACAAAATTTTTTAATAAATGGCAAGGCATCATACCCTAATATAAAGCTATCTACCCTGCAACGCTTTACAAAAAAATCTGTACGATATCAATATCATGATCTTCGTTGTTAATAGATAATATTAATACAATACAAACAAAAAAACTATCGGATGACTCATATCAATATAATCTATAATTATTAATCAAATAATCTACAATAAAACAGCATTATAAAAATAATAAAATATAGCACCTATTATTTGTGATTAAGTCTCTTGCTAAAAAGCTAACAATTTTTTATTAGCGAAAAATTAGCAACACTATCCAGTAATTTTTTGGTAGCATTGAGTAAGCAGAGGCGATTGGTTCTCAATAGCATATCATCTGTCTTAACCATAACTGCATCAAAAAAAGCGTTTATTGGATCTATCAAAGCAGATACTGAAACGGTAGCACTAACGAAATCATCGCTAGACAAATAAATTTTAATTTTACTCGATACGTCTCGTAAAGCCTCATAAAGGTTAATTTCCTCCGTTTTTACTAAACGCGACGAATTGATCAGTTTTGATAAGACAAAATGATAATCAGTACAGCAAGGAATGCAATTTTTTTCTTCAGCACGCAAAATGTTTAAGACTCGGCGATAACAAATTAGCAACTTAGCGCCATCGTCAGTGGCAAGAAAATCTCCTAACACATCTACTCTGCTTAATAAGCGTACTAAATCATCCTCTTCACCAGAATCGAACACACCTGTAATCAGATCTTGACGTATTATCTTTTTACGTAGATGACTTTTCAATCGATCAATTAAAAATTGAAGCAACTTGTTATCGGTTTCCGCTGCACTACCAGCGATAGCAATTAAATCACGCACTTGTGCAAAGAGTGGAAGAAGTTTAATCCGTAGGTTATTTCCAATAATAATCCGAATTACACCAAGAGCAGTTCGGCGTAAAGCGAATGGATCTTTAGAACCAGTGGGTATTTCGCCAATAATAAAAAATCCTACCAAAGTATCAACCTTGTCTGCTATAGATAGGGCGATGGAAATAGGAGCAGTCGGACATACGTCTCTAGGACCAATAGGACAATAGTGCTCGGCAATAGCATCAGCTATATGTAAATCTTCCCCTCCATCCAATGCGTAATAACGCCCCATTATCCCCTGCAATTCCGGAAACTCGGTAATCATGTTAGTCGTTAAATCAGCCTTGGCCAAGACAGCAGCATGATAAGCGTTATCAGGATTAGCACCAACCATTGGTGCAATTGTGGCAGCTAGAATAGCAAAACGCTCTACTTTATCAGCCAAAGTACCAAGCTTGTTGTAAAACTGCACTTCACGTAGCGCTTTACGCCTGTCAGATAAATTAATTGCTCGGTCTTTCTCCCAAAAGAATTGGGCATCACTTAGTCTTGCCCGTAAAACTCTCTCGTTACCAGCTACAATAGTGGCATTACGAGTTATTTCACTAGACATGTTAGATACAATAATGAACCTATCTGCTAAAGTGCCGTTTTTTTTATTGACTGCAAAACACTTTTGGTGTCTTCGCATTGCAGCAATTAGCACTTCCGGTGGCATAGACATGAATTCAGCATCAATTCGACCAATCAGAACCAGAGGCCATTCAACGAGACCGCAGACCTCCTCTAAAAGTTCTGAATCTTCGCGTAAAATGAAACCATTGGAATCACACAAATAACGTGCATCTTTCAGAATAATATCTTTGCGGCATTCTCGTTCGAGAATAACAAAACTATTACGTAGTTCTGTACGATATTCTTGAAATGAGTTAACCACTCGAACGTGAGGTGCCAAGAAACGATGACCTCTAGTGCAATCGGTAAAATTAAGTTTCGTCTTCCCTAAATCTAGAGTACCTTTTAATACTCTTCCATCAAACACAGCTAGAATATGGTGCAGTGGCCGTACCCAGCGAAAGTTATTCTCCCCCCAGCGCATGGATTTACTCCAAGGCATTTCACAAATAGAAGAAAGAATTATATCAGGTAAAAGATCGGCTGTTGTCTTACCGCCTTTCTCGATTGTTACAAACCAAAACTCACCATTACTAGTGTAACGCCGCTCACATTGATCTAAAGTCAATCCGCTAAAAGTTAAAAAACCATTAATTGCCTTTTCCGATGCACCCACACGTGGTCCACGGCGTTCCTCTATGATACTCGGCTGCCTCCTTGGCAAACCATCAATTACCAGAGTTAATCGACGTGGCGTTACATAAACGTTAGCACTAGAAAAAATTAGGCCAATAGCATTAAGCTTACTTGTTAAAAGCAACTTCAGATCATGAGACGCGCGCATTTGCATGCGTGCAGGCATCTCCTCGGATAAGAACTCTAACAGCAACTCACCCAATACTGTCTCCTTATTGCTTAATTAAACTTTATTTTTCTATAACTATGTGCTATTATTCATCCAATTTTCACAGCAAGCCCTGGCTAATTTACGTATACGACTAATATAGCTTTGACGTTCATTGACGCTGATTACCCCACGTGCATCTATTAAATTAAATGCATGTACAGCCTTCAAACACTGATCATAAGCTGGTAGTGCCAGATCTACTTTCAGTAGATTGAGACAATCAAGCTCACAATCTACAAATCGTCGAAGTAGATGATCAATATCGGCATATTTAAAATTATATGCTGAAAACTCTAACTCCGCTTGCTTGTAGATATCGCCATAAGTTTTACCACCCTCCTCAGGTGGGATACCATTCCAGTCAAGATTGAATATGCTATCTTTCCCCTGAAGATACATCGCTATACGTTCCAATCCATAGGATATTTCCAAACTAATTGGCATACAATCAATACCACCAATTTGTTGAAAATAGGTGTATTGAGAGATCTCCATACCGTCACACCAAACCTCCCAGCCAAGTCCCCAAGCGCCAATTGTTGGATTTTCCCAATCGTCTTCAACAAAACGAATATCGTGAGCCATTGGATTAAGTCCAATGGTAGACAATGAGCCAAGATAAAGATCTTGGCTATCAACTGGCGAAGGCTTTAGAAGAACCTGGAATTGGTAGTAATGCTGTAGGCGATTTGGGCTTTCTCCATATCGACCATCTGTAGGGCGACGAGAAGGCTGAACATAGACAGCGCGCCATACTTCATCCGGAGCAAGCGATCTCAGGGTTGTGAATGGGGTCAATGTGCCTGCCCCAACTTCCATATCATAAGGCTGCAGGACTATACACCCCTTACTAGCCCAGTAGGATTGAAGAGTTAAAATGATGCCTTGAAAATGATTGTTTACCCGGTCTACAGTGCTCCCCAAGTCAGAATCAAGCATATTTTTCTCTTGATTCATGTGATACATAGCTCCTTTACTCACAAAAAAATTTTAAATACACACTGTAAAAATAGAAAACTAGCTGTTAATATCATTTAAAGCAAAATCAATTGAATAAAAAAAATAATAAATTCTATTGTTATAGTATCGTTAAAATTATATTGTTATCGTTATTAAGAATCATTTATCCTGCTATCCTGCTAATCCGTAAATTTATATTTAAAATAATTATAAAATATAATCACAGATTATTATAAAATACTTATAGAAATAAGCGCAACTCGGCTTTCTAGAGCAAATTGTTTCTTATAGTTGGTTAAATACAAAGATATAGATCACCGGATAAAAACAGTAAAGAATTTATCAAATTAATTATACAAATATTAAGTCGTATAGTGCCTACAAAATATTTCACAGTATTAAAATTCTTGCATAATTTTTATTCTCTAATAAATACTGCCTTCAATTTGTAAGGTTGAGCTAGCAAAAAAAAATTGCGACTGCGCTGTTGCATCTGGTATAAATACATAGCGTTGAATACCCACGGAGAATACTCTCGTATTCTTGCAATAAAGTAATAATCTCAGCATATTAACTAATAATTATTGATCTAATCTCCGCATTAAAAAATACTTAAGTTTCCAGTTATAAAATACCAATTTTTAATTGGATTAGTCGGTGAATGCAAGAAAATCCTGCTTTCGCAAGCTAATACAGTAAAATAAAATGTAGCCACTAAAACAACCTAATGATAAGTAATATTTTTAATGATAATCTAAATTAAATTATCGCCTAAAATAAATCGGCTGGCAATTATCCCTACCTTAATATATCTGAATAAAAAAAACTAAACGCGCAATCATAAAATTACTTTGAGTCGATTCTATTCCAATCACAATCTAATAAAACTTGCTAATAAGCTATATGTTAGTGCTCATAGAATCGTGTATACCAATAACTTAACATAAGTTAAAATCAGCTATTCTCAGAACAACCTCAATAGGCTATTGCATACATATGAACTTTATAAATACTGGTACCCATTAAGTTAAAATGACTGTCCACTTGCGGAGCGTCAACTATTGCTACAATCGGCATGTACTTTCAATTTAAGTTGACGAGTATCTTGCTAGGAAGATAATTAGATGAAAGAAAAATACACTACATTGTAGTCTAAGCGTAGTATTAAGACACTGTAATCTAAGCGTAGTATAAAAGAAATTTAAAAAATATTGATAAATCAATCAGTTAATATGTATATTATAAGCTATATATTAAATTATATTATAATAATGATAGAAAGAAGTATATTATATAATGTATAATAATGATAGAAAGACTTTATCAATTTTAATAGGATTATTATATGTAATAATGGACATTGTTTACATATAAGCTATGTATTACTTATTGAAGGTTAAGTGGTAGCTATGAATCACGGTCCTATAATAAATCCTGAAAAAATAACTACACTACCAATAGGGTTTCGTGACATTTTAGCATCGCGTGCCGATGCAGAAGCTAAAATGATTAATGTTATGATGTCAATCGCAATTAGTCACGGCTACATAAGAGTAAAGCCAACGCTAATTGAATTTGAAAACACTCTACTTAAAGGTCCTGGTGCAGCGACCTCTGAAAAAGTATTTCGACTAATTGATCCTATATCACAGCGTGTGATAGGGTTGCGCGCTGATATGACCACGCAAGCAGCCCGCATCGCATCTACAACAATGATAGATGCTCCACGCCCAGTCAGACTTTGTTATGCAGGTGGGGTTTTGCACACCACAACAAATCAACTTAATCCAGAGCGTGAATTAGTGCAAGTTGGTGCAGAGATGATTGGGAATTCAACCGCCGACGCAGACGCCGAAGTAATTTTATTAGCAATTGAATTATTGCGTACAGTTGGTGTAAAATGGATTTCAGTTGACATAATGATTCCAGCTTTGGTACCGTTGTTACTAGCTGATATGCAACTGCCTGCAGAAATTTTCTCAGTTATTAGACAAGCAATAAATCAAAAAGATGTGGCTACATTGAAAAAGCTTGCTAATAGCAAATCATCTATATTAGTGGGTTTGCTTAAAATTTTTGGTCCATATGCAGAGGCAATGCAGGATTTGGAAGAGCTTGACTTACCTGATAAAGCTCGGGATTTTTTAGTTAGGCCAGCTGAGGTAATTAAATTAATCACAAATTTTGAGCCAAACTTGTCCGTCACTGTCGATCCGGCAGAAAGCAGAGGTTTTGAATACCACACTGGCATTGCTTTCAGTCTCTTTACCCGTGGTGGTAAAAATGAGATTGGGCGCGGTGGACGCTATCAATCTGATGAAGATCCCAAAAGCACAGCAACAGGTTTTACTATATATTTGGAGCGCGTACTCCAAATCTTACCCGAGGATAAGCAAAAGCCAGCCGTATACATCCCTTATGGTACTCCCCACGAGCAATCAAAGGCTTTACGTATGAGGGGTCAAATTACGGTAGCTGGACTAACGCCAGTCGTTGATAACTACGCTGAAGCTAAACGTATGGGGTGCAGGTCTATTTTGCTCAACGGACAAACGGTAGCTCTGAGCTAATATTGAGCCTAATTCGCTTGCAATATCGAGTACTAAGGAATAGCGGTATGAGCAACATTGCGGTAATCGGAGTCCAATGGGGTGACGAAGGTAAAGGAAAAATAGTTGATAGACTCTCGGAGAGAGCTGACGTTGTCGTGCGGTTTCAAGGTGGACATAATGCTGGCCATACCATAGTAATCAACAATCAAATTTTTAAGCTTAGTCTTTTGCCGTCTGGGGTAATTCGTAAGGATAAGATATCTGTTATAGGTAATGGGGTCGTTTTCGATCCTTGGGCCTTCATCTCCGAAAAAAAGAAAATCGAACAGCAAGGTATCACTTTAACACCACAAAACTTGCAAATATCTGAGGTCGCATCCTTAATTTTGCCGGTGCACCAAGTACTTGATCAAGCACGCGAGAAAAGTGCTGATGGAGCTAACAAGATTGGAACCACAGGACGCGGGATCGGCCCAGCTTATGAAGACAAGGTAGGTCGCCGAGCAGTACGTGTGGGTGACTTAGCTGAACTAGAAACTTTAAAGAACAAAATTGCATATCTTGCAGAGCACTACAACCCTTATTTGCGTTACTTAAGCGAGCCAGAACTCGATAAGGATAAGCTGGTCTCCGATCTTATAGCCATTGCTCCAAAAATATTACCTTATACCTACAGAGTATTCGAACAACTAAACCATGCTCAACGCGCTGGTAAACGTATCTTATTTGAAGGTGCTCAAGCGGTGATGCTTGATGTTGATCATGGTACTTATCCGTTCGTTACTTCATCTAATACTGTAGCAGGTCAAGCTGCTACAGGCTCGGGTGTTGGCCCTACTTCGATCAAAAATGTGCTAGGAATTGCTAAAGCATATACTACTCGAGTTGGGGAAGGTCCATTACCTACTGAATTGACGGATGAAATAGGTAAATTACTGAGCGAACGCGGGCAAGAATTTGGAGTGGTTACTGGCCGCTCGCGTCGGCTTGGTTGGTTTGACGCTGTTATGGTGCGGCAGGCAATAATTATAGGAGGTATAACTAGCATTGCTTTAACCAAGCTTGACGTGCTTGATGGCATTAATGATTTAAAAATATGCGTAGGATACAAACTAAACGGAAATGTCATTAAATATTTCCCTATGGAGATATCAAGACAAAATAAGGTAGAGCCAATCTACGAAATTATAAACGGCTGGAACAAAAGCACCAAAGGTGCTCGTTCATTAAATCAACTTCCAACCGCAGCGATTAAATATATTAAAAGGGTTGAAGAATTGATAGATTCTCCTATAACAATTCTCTCTACATCCCCAGCACGCGAAGATACAATTGTTATCAAAGATCCTTTTGCCGGATAATAATAATTATAATTTACTCATCAATACTTTCTTAAATTAAAACTTATATACAAGAAGTTCACTATAGTACCTAACGCGACTGTTTGCCATGTTGGCCTATGCATTAAGAAAATATTGTATTCACCTAAGAATATTATGAAAGTTACTGATAGTAATATACTAAATATTATGTATATTGGGTATAATATATTCAGATTAAAATAATACTGTAATTGAAAAAACTCTAACAATTTAGAGAAACTTATTGTAATAAATTACTTATGTCTTTTAAATTATTTAAAGCAATCTTATGGCAAAACATAAAAATTATACTGTAATGCTTTGTTATTTATTGATTATTCAACTAAATAATTTAACTACTTACCAAAAATTTGCTGAAGAAAATAACTTCGTTGTTTATTATAAAAATGCTCATTAACTATTAACAATTTTTATTGTAATTTATTTCTAACACTTTGGGGTTGGTCTTCCAGTTGTTCTATATTCTATGTGTTAAGCAATCATATAATTAATTCAGCTAATTTAGTGATATTTTGCACTCAAATAAAGTTCATATTTCCGATCTGATTTTACAAATAGCGCAATGCTAATTGTAAAATTAACTAACTAAACAAATTGTTTACAGGCGGCAATAACGAAAATAATATTCCTTACTAGCCAGTAAAATTAACGCTTAAAAAATTCAAAACCTAAAGGGCAGCAAACTACCACAAATAAATACAAAAATAACTCACAAATCATGCATTCAGACTGAATGAGCTGTAATGTATCATTTGTAAAATACATTGATCAATCACCAAAATTCCTAAAATCTAAGTAAAATTTAAAATAATTTATTTATTGTGGAATAAAAATTGTAATCTACTGTTATGCAAGCATATATTCCATTACCTGATTAAAAAAAATGAATAATATACAAATACAAAAATCAAGACAATAATTAAACACAAATTAGTATAATTAATTAATTATACTATAGCACCATTATCTAAGATAATACTATACATTGTACTATCTACTGTACTATTCTTCAACTACTATTAAATTGAAACCAACGATATTGTTTTATATCGATCATCGAAGAAATTTTAATAGCTAAAAGGTATTTGAGCAAATAATAATAAAAACATTTACTATTCTTGTCGGATCACTTAGTATTATTGCATAAAAGCGTAATAATTTTATCAAACAACCTCTTGACAAATTACCATCAACAAACCCGAAAATTTAGATCTCAAAACAAAATAAACCTGTTTATCCATAAAAAATCTATCATTAATAGAAAATTAAATTATTTAGTGATGAATTTTCAATAAAGAATAAAAGCGTTTTGTTGTTCAAGCACATATATCCTCATTCAACTGTAACGCTTTTAGCTAAGTTGCGCGGCTGATCTACGTCAGTGCCTTTTTCAACCGCAGTTAAATATGCTAACAGCTGCACTGGTATCGCGTATAAAATCGGCGAAACTTCTGGCTGTATATCAGGTAGTACGACTAAATGATCAGCAGCTGTACCCAACTCTTCTGCACCTTTTGCGTCAGTTAGTAAAATCACTCTTCCGCCACGCGCACGTACCTCAGACATATTAGAAGCAATCTTCCCAAACAACCCATCGCTTGGAGCTACCAAGATTACCAATGCATGTTCGTCAATTAAAGCAATTGGTCCATGTTTCATCTCCCCAGCTGCATAACCTTCAGCGTGAATATAAGTGATTTCCTTAAGCTTTAACGCGCCTTCAAGGGCAATAGGATAGGATAGACCGCGTCCCAGATAAAACACATCTCGCACCCGCAACAAGTCATGAACAATCTTTTGATATTTACTAACATCCTTTAGTGCCCTAGCTATCCTGCTTGGCACACCCTCCAAAGCTGTTATTAAACGCAATGCATCGCAATCCTTGATATTACCTCTTGCCCAGCCAAACGCAATTGCAAGACCAAGAAGTGCAGTAAGCTGAGCGGTAAAAGCTTTAGTCGAAGCAACTCCAAACTCTGGTCCAGCCCTCGTCAATAATATAGCATCAGATTCCCGCGCAATACTGCTTTCCGGCACGTTAACTAAAGCAAGTGTTTTTTGGTAAAAACTTTTACCGTGTCGCAAAGCCAGCAGAGTATCGAGACTTTCACCTGACTGAGAGACAGCGATAACAACACCCTCATCAGGTAAAACTGCTTTGCGTTCCCTAAATTCAGAAGATAAATCAACCTCACAAGCTACACCGCCAATGCTTTCAAACCAATAACGTGCTGTTAAAGCAGCATAAAAGCTAGTACCGGCGGCTAAAATAGTTATTTTTGATACTGCATTCACATTATCCAGCGGAGCAGGTAACGCCGCAATCCAAGTACCAGGATCAATTACTGCATGCAAAGTATGGGCGATTGCCTCTGGCTGATCATAAATCTCTTTTTCCATAAAATGCCGAAAATTGCCCTTACCCATCATTCCGCTAGAAACAGTGGAGAGATATTCTGGCCTAGATACCGCTACACCATGGCAATCAAAAACTGATATCCTAGAACGGAGCAGCTCAGCCCAGTCGCCATCGTCGAGATAAATAATTCGTCGAGTAAGCGGTGCTAATGCTACCGCATCAGAACCTACATAAGCGACACCATCACCGATACCGATAGCCAATGGCGAAGCTTTTCTAGCAGCCAATAGTAAATCTTCCTCACCGGCAATCAGTACAACAAAAGCAAATGCCCCGATTAATCTAGGCATTACCAGAGCCATAGCTTCATGCGGTGTAGCTCCAACGAGTAGCTCACGGTTCAGTAAATGCGCTACCACTTCGGTGTCAGTAGCACTCTCAAAAGTAACGCCGGCTGCTGACAATTCAGCTCTAAGAATAGCATGGTTTTCTATAATACCATTATGAACAACAGCAACTCTCCCAGCGACATGAGGATGAGAATTTTCTATAGTTGGCGGGCCATGCGTTGCCCAACGAGTATGCCCAATACCAGATAGGCCTTGCAAAGGTTCGCGCTCTAGTAACTTCTGTAAGGCACTGAGCTTACCCGCTGCTCGACGACGGGATAACTTGCCTTCAAATACCGTCGCTAAACCTACAGAATCATATCCCCTATATTCCAAACGACCTAAAGCATCCATCATCAAAGGTACAGCTGGATCAGCTGACAATACTCCAAAAATTCCGCACATCTTTTAGTCTTTCGTTTTTTTGTTAATAATATGTCCTTTGCGCAAGCGTTTTCCCCAGCCAGGAATAGTCTTACTTTTACCACGCACCACTAATAAGTCATCGTCATTCACATTAGTGGTTACGGTAGAGCCCGCCCCAATTACAGCTCCATCACCAATCATTAAAGGTGCTATTAGTACAGTATTTGAACCTATAAAAGACTCAGCTCCAATATTAGTATATTGCTTGTTGATGCCATCGTAATTACAAGTGATAGTGCCAGCCCCAATATTGGCAGCATTACCTACCCGGGCATCACCTATATAACTTAAATGATTAGCTTTAGCTGAGGACTCAATCTCAGCGTTCTTTACTTCTACGAAATTACCTACATGTGCTGCGGCGCCGATTCGTGTGCCAGATCGTAAGCGTGCATATGGTCCAATTGATGCACCAACGCTAACATGTGTATTCTCTAGATGACTAAAAGCGTAGATTTGCGCGCCCTTTTCCACAACTACTTTTAATCCAAACACCACATGAGGACCAACTGTTACATCTTGTGCTAACTTAGTGTCATGACTAAAAAAGACAGTATCTGGTGCATTCATAGTTACACCGCCGTCCATTGCTAATGCGCGTAATTTAGTTTGCATCGCATCTTCTGCCCGAGCAAGAGCAATACGGCAATCAACTCCTTGGGTTTCTACCGGATTACAGTTAACAACATCGCAACATCGGCCAGAAAGGCGAGCAATACGCACTAAGTCAGTTAAGTGGAAATTATCCGTTTGAGCATCAATCTTCCGCAGCATGTCAAACATGACTGACGCATCGATTGCCATCGCTCCACCGTTACATTTTTTGATCGATAGCACCTGAGGATTAGCGTCTCGCACTTCAATTATTCGTTCTAACGTTCCATCCGAAGCTAATAAAAGACGTCCGTAAAGTGCGGCATCATCTGGTTCAAAACCTAAAACTACTACTGCTGGATTGTTTATCTTTTTTCGCGCAGTAATTAAATTAGACAAAGAGTGATAACTGATCATCGGGGTATCGCCAAAACATACCAAAACAGTACCTCCGTAAGTACACCAATCTTCTAACTCCTTAGCTGTAGAAAGGACAGCATCTCCAGTCCCGAGAGGTGAATTTTGTACAGCAACAATAGCGCGGTTGCATGCAGCCTTACGCACCATTTTATGAGCAGGAGAAGTGACTACTATAATGGGATCAGCATTAATATTGACGACCGCATCCAGTACCCATTCAAGCATAGGCTTGCCTGCTACTGGGTGGAGTACTTTAGGTAAGGCTGATTTCATGCGCGTTCCCATGCCTGCTGCAAGGACTATTGCTGCAATTCTTTCGCTCATGAAATACCCTCCTTACTACTGTTTAAATAACACAATACTGCTTTTAGCCCAAAATTCTTAAACGCTAGTGTATGCTAGCAGCTGAATACATTGCGCGAAAAAGATTTTGCAAAGTGTTACAACAATGTAGATTTATTAGCTTGTTAAAATATAAAATAAATATGTTGACGGCGTGATCGGTAAAAATAAATCTTAAGTATAAATGTTAAGTATAATTAAGGTAGTTTTTTATGAGTAGTAAGCTTAATCTATAAAGCGGTTAAGAAACTCAGCAAAAACAGATCTTTAAATGGTAGAGACTACAGAAGTATTACTAATGATGGCATTTAAGAGTCTTGCGTTAGCAAACATAGAAAAATTTTCCTAATGAAAATATATCTTAGCTAAAATATGATTTTATACAATAATTTATATATACAATAATATTACTGTAACTCAAATGTAGCTTAAGCAAAAAATTACATATTTATGGGATTATTTCTGGAATAACACTCGTCGGTTACTGCAATTTAAAGGCTGTACGGTCGAAAAGTTAGTAATAAATGATTTTTGATGCTAGGGGAGATCGAGCAAAAAACTCAAGTCGTCGAATTACTATAAAAATAAACTTAATCTTTGTACTATAGCTATTATAATGGGCTAAGCCTCCTCTAAACTAAATTTAAAATTTATTGCTGTTATGATCCTAAGTTAAATAAAAGCATTTTCGAGTATTTCGTTAAAAAAAACGTTGTTAGTACTAGAATTTTTAGCTTGGAACTATTATAGTATGCTGTAGGTTATATAGGAAACTGTATTTTTAACGTCTGAATAAGAAAAATAATACTTCTGAATAAGATAAAAGCACTAAGGTAAATGTGGTATTTTTTCTTTGTTGGAGTGATAAATTTATGGCATATCTTGCAGTTTGGCTTGTATGGCTTTGTCTTTGTATAGATGTAGCGCTTCATGCTTGAAGCGTTAACTGTGATTTTGTAACTTGTTGTTCATAGGTGTTTGTCATGCTTCAAGAGGTTGTTGTTATACTTCCTGCGATACTATGGTGGCTATTCGGTATTTGTAGTGTTATGTAAGTAGCTTTACAAAGAGGATTTTCAATAATAAATTGTTCATGGGGGTTTGTTATGATATTACCTGATTTACTATTTTGGTTGATAATAAGTCCTATTTATTGATAATAGGGGTTATTTGGCACTTATTAGCTTGCCTTTAGATTTCTAAGTACTAAATTGTTCATAGGTGTTTGTTATGATATTAACTCTAATGTGGTTGATAAAAGTTGTTCATGGGGGTTTGTTATGATATTACCTGATTTACTATTTTGGTTGATAATAAGTCCTATTTATTGATAATAGGGGTTATTTGGCACTTATTAGCTTGCCTTTAGATTTCTAAGTACTAAATTGTTCATAGGTGTTTGTTATGCTTCAAGAGGTTGTTGTTATACTTCCTGCGATACTATGGTGGCTATTCGGTATTTGTAGTGTTATGTAAGTAGCTTTACAAAGAAGATTTCTAAAGAGCTATTAAATTAGTTACCTAATTTTAGGTCTATTGTACTAGTAGCTATACAAACAATTACAGATCAACTGTTTGTATAGCTATTTTCGTATATTGTATCTATTTTTACTAATTTTGGCTCTTTTATTTTCATACTTTTTTATATTGATGCGATTTTTAGTAAAATTTATTTTTACTGCTTTAAGTTTAGCTAAAGTATTTCTTTAGTTGTGATATAAAATCTAAGTTTTTAGTTAATTTTTGGTTATTATTCAAAATCGCGGTTGATGAGTTTATTTTATTTTTTTACGTGATTCACCTCTCTTATTACTCTATAATCTTGGATATAGATAATTTTATGGGGTAAATATACTACTATGGAACATGTTATTATGGGACTGATTTATAAACTAGATAAAATAGGTAAACTACCTTTGATTGGAATGATGCTTGCCGGCTTTATTTTTTTATGGCCTATTGGGTTAGTAATTTTTTGCTATATGATTTGGAGTGGAAGAATGAATTGTTGTAATTTTATCAATGCTCAATGGTCTAAGTTTAAAAATTCTGATAACGGATCAAGCGGTAACACTGCATTCGATGCTTACAAAACAGAAACCCTTCGCCAGCTCGAAGAAGAACAACAAGATTTTAAGAAGTTTCTCGAACAGCTTCGCCAATCCAAAGATCGTACTGAATTTGAGCAGTTTATGTCTCAGCGTCGTTCTTCTTCGGCTAAATAACCCACTTTATTGATATTGTTTTCTTAGTTTACGTTTTGCTGAAGGTGGAGTTATTTCTAGTTTATTTGTAAATAATATATTTTGACTAATTTATATTGTTGATTTAACTAATGCGTGAACTTCGCTTTAACAAAAGCGCAAGGTTGGCGTTTTATGTATCTAAATATTGTTTGCTTCTCTTAATTTAGAAAGTTTATAATATAAAGTTTTTAATTCAAATTAAGGTTGTTGATATTTAAAAGGTTATGTTTTCAATGATATAATATCAAGCAAGTGTTGTAATTGCTTTATAAAGATTTATTGAATTGAGTAGCTAATGTAATCTCAAATTAAAAAACCTTCTTCATTTATATGTTTTGATCGATCGCAAGGGCCAACTTTTATACGGCTCTTAAATGTTTTTATTTATAAATTGCTTATCTATTGTAATAGGTAATAATAAAGTGTATATATCCAAGGGCATGTTATGCAAAATAAATTTTTAGTTATCCATACAGTAGAATAATTTAGATACAAAGTTTTATTGATTTATCCTTGTTAATATAAAAATATTATTTTACTGTAAAATATCAGTCAGATAGGTAGTAATTCCCCGATATTTTCTCTAAAAAACATTTAAGATAACTTATTTAATAATCTTTTGATATTGCATTCAGGAATGCATAAAAACATTAGTTTTTTCCATAAAATAATTTTTTTATATATACTGATAATTTGTAAATAACTGCTCGCTTGTATATAAAATATAAGATCAACAACAAATAACAAAAATTTTATCTAGCTCTAACAAATAGATTAATGCTTTTTATCTAATCCGGATTTTTGCGATAAATTATTCATAATACCAATAAAAATAACTAAATTTAGTAAATAAGTTGCTTATCAAGCAATGCGAAATTATTAGTGAATAAGTAACGGTATCTTTACAAAGATTTATAAAAGGGTACATCTTTATTATCTTTTTTTAATTATCTGATGATTACAACTATACGAAAATCAAGCAAAATGTAATTGTTGGTTTATAAAATAATTATTTATTAATTACAACATTTTCCTCTAGACTAGAACCATAGTAATCGTCTAATAAACGCATCGTAAAATCTAATTTACTAATAAAAATCTTAAATTAATCAACAAAGCACTTTCAGACTAGTTCGTTGAATTAATTTTAAATATAGTGAACGATATTACTTAGGCATAGCGTGAACTTTAAATTATAATATTTGCCAATCGATGCATGAAAATTTTGCTTTATAACGATAATCAAACCAAGCATAAGTTTAAATTACATATTAAATTTTAGCAATAGCATATTTACTAGTTAGTCGATAAATTTCTTGCTTAATAAAGCAAAGCACAACAATAGCAACTTACAATTAGTTGCTAGAGTTAAGCTAAATAATTAAAATAATTGCTATCTAATATAAGCATTTTTTAAAGGACTATTATCGTAATTATCATCTTTAATAAAATTAACGCATATAAATTATTGATTTTAAAACTTTAATTACATAGTCCGTCAAAAAATCGAAATATTTTCCAAACCAACACTGTGAATAACACCTAAAAGTTCTTTTTTAAGCAATTCCAACGTATCTAAACTTTTAGCCTCGCAACGTGCAACTAACAGGTCTTGGGTATTAGAAGCGCGCAATAACCACCAACCGTTCTTAGAGCTTACCCGCACTCCATCAATATCGCTTACTGAGATATCATCACGCCCCTTAAGCAATAATTTAACATTTTCAATTATAGGCAATATTCGTGTTTTAGCACAAGAAAATCGAATTTCTGGTGTGCTCAACATCTTTGGTAGATCATCATTCCAGTCAGAAAGTGAACGATTGGATGTTGATAGCAAAGATAACATACGTAAAGCAGCGTAAAGAGCGTCATCAAAACCATAATAACAATCTTTAAAAAAAATATGCCCGCTTCTTTCTCCCGCTAGCAAAGCACCAGTTTTCATCATCTTACTTTTAATTAGCGAATGACCAGTACACCACATCAAAGGTGATCCTCCCAACTTACTGACATGATCAAACAAGACTTGACTAGTCTTTACGTCAGCTATGACAGCGGCTCCTGGATTTTTAGCAAGAACCTCACTAGCGTAAATAGCCAGAAGTTGATCTCCCCAAATTACTCGGCCACTTTCATCAATTAAGCCAATTCGGTCACCATCACCATCAAATGCTACCCCTAAATCCGCCCTAGACAATAATACGGCAGTTCGTAAACCTTCGAGGGTATTTGGTAGAGTTGGATCTGGATGATGATTTGGAAAAGTACCGTCTATCTCAGAATAAAGCACTGTATGACTACCAGGTAAGGCATCAGCCAGGGCATTTACTACTGGTCCAGTTGTGCCATTACCACAATCCCAAACTACTGAAAGCTCTCGGCCAAATCGATAATCCATTAGCAAGCGAGATATATAAGCTTCCAAGACTGGCACACTTTTTACTGATCCAAAACCTGAAGTATAGCTACCTGTCATAGCAATTTGGCTCATAAGTTGTATATCAGATCCAAAGAAAGGTGCAGTCCCCAACATCATTTTAAAACCATTATATTCTGGAGGATTATGTGAACCAGTAATCATGATACCGCCATCCACGCCTAAATGATATATTCCAAAATACAATGCTGGACTGGGGCAGACTCCTACATCTAATACGTTTATCCCTGCAGTTACCAACCCCTTAATTGTATAGTTTGCTATCTCTGATGAAGAAACACGACCGTCACGACCGACCACTACACCGACACCACCACGCGATGTAACAATCGTCCCAAAAGCCCTTCCAAGCGCATAAGCATCAATCATTTTTAGTTCGCTACCAACCAAACCGCGCACATCATACCTGCGTAGGATAGTGGGATCGAATTGATGAACATCAGTCAAAGCCTAGGTCTCATTAAAAGTGCTACTCACATTACCTAAAGATTGTAGGGTACGACCAATACATGTATAAGTAATACCAACATCCTCTATTGCCTGCGGATCATATATATTACGCAAATCAACCATCACTGGTGTTTTTAAGATAGACTTCATGTGGAAAACATCAAGCAAGCGAAACTCATTCCAATCAGTGATGATTGCAACAGCATCAGCTCCTTCCATAGCTGCGTAGGGATTCTGATAGTATTTTATTTCAGGTAGCAGCTTGACCGCTTTTTCCATACCTTTAGGGTCATATCCATGCAAAATAGCGCCATCCTTTAGCAATTCCGACACGATATCAAGCGCAGGACTATTACGCAGGTCATCAGTATTTGATTTAAAGGTCAAACCTAGCAAAGCTATAGTTTTGCCAGCAACCGAACCACCACTCGCCTCAACGATTCGAGCAGCCATTGCTTTTTTGCGTTTACTATTAACATCCACAACAGTTTCAATAATACGCAACGGGGAACCATAATGTTGAGCAGTCTTAATTAGCGCCATAGCATCCTTAGGAAGGCAGGATCCACCATAGCCAGGCCCAGGATGCAAAAATTTATGACCAATCCGATCGTCGAATCCGAGGCCTAGAGCAACTTCATGAACATCAGCTCCTATTCGCTCGCACAAGTCAGCAATCTCGTTGATAAACGTAATCTTAGTTGCCAAAAAAGTATTAGATGCATACTTAATCATTTCGCTTGTTTCTAATTTGGTGAAAACAAATGGAGTTTTATTCAATAGCAGAGGTTGATAAATTTGACGCATAATTGCGCGTGAACGATCATTATCCGAGCCAATCACTATGCGATCAGGACGCATAAAGTCATTAACTGCTGTACCTTCACGCAAAAATTCTGGATTAGAACAAATATCAAAATCACGATCTGGACAACGCTCACGAATAATATGTTCAATTTCACGACTAGTGCCTACAGGTACAGTTGACTTAGTAACTACAACAATATATTCATCAATATTATCAGCAATTTCAGTAACAGCAGAATAGATTGAGCTGAGGTCAGCATACCCCCCGCTCAGTCTATTAGTAGGAGTACCAACAGTAATAAAAACTGCATCACAATCCCTCATTCCTTCTGCAATATCAGTAGTAAAAAAAAGGCGTAAAGCCTTAACGTTATTGGATACTAAATCATCTAGACCGGGTTCAAAGATTGGAATCTTACCTGCTTGCAACATGCGAATTTTTTCTGCATTTTTATCAATGCAAGCTACTTCTAGGCCAAATTCAGAAAAACAAGCGCCAGTAACTAAGCCGACATAGCCTACGCCGATCATCGCAATGCGCATTAATTTACTCTTTGTCTTTAAGATGAATGAGCAACACTACCATTCGTTTATAAATAGAATTAGATGAATAATTTCAATTGTAAAGCAATTAATTAGTTTATTTTATAAAGCTAATTAATTTTTATTATTTTTGGGTATTATAATATAGAATCTAACAAATGAATAAGCCGATAAACGCAAAACTATTGTTGCTACTCATAGCTATTTTTACTTTGGTAAAACTTGATAGTTTTTCTAGAATAAAGAAATAGTGCAATTGTAGATTATTTCTTTTAATGCGTTATTATTTAATTAAATAGAGTAATCAAATAATAATATATAATCATTAATTAATGATGGATTAATTATTAATTAATTAATTCTACTTATTTTTTATAATTAATTGCTTGAATAATATATTATTCAGCTATAATGGAAAGACTTTCAGTAAATATGAGATGCTTAATACATAAATGTTAATGTTTCTATACATAAATAGATCTGTATACTCTTAAAAAACTTCTCTTTAGCTTTTAGTTATTTTTATTAAAAATTTCTGTTCGTTGTTCATATAGTAATTACTCAAAAATCACTTTAAGAATTTTGCATTCTTCTGCAACGTTCTTTTAATAAAAATCAAATATAACTTACTATAATCGACTCTTGAAAATAAATACGCAATAATGATAATACAGCAATATCAATATTGTTGCTGTTTATGACTAAAGAATTGTAAACGATACCAGTAGATAGCAAAGCCGAAGTATTATGAAAGCTAACGTCGACTCATCGATTAATACACAGTTAAGCGCCGAATAGAATAAAAATAAGATGGTAGGAAAATTAAACGGGCCATATCCCATATTAGATATCATAATTGCAGTACGATCTACTAAATATAAGAGACAAAAACCAAGCAATAGGGAATTATCTCATCTTAAAGCTAAAGATTAGCTTATCTAAATATTAGGAGAGGAAAAACTATTTTATACAGCTAGTCAGAATCTTACCTAATAATAATTCTTGCGCACTCGCAATCTAATCCAGAGATTATAGTAATAACTTGCAAATAATATGCAAGTTATTACTATAATAAATTCAAACTTAATTTCCCAATAAGCCATCGAACAATTACTCAATTATGCATATAGCTGTAAAGCAGGCAATGACTATTTTCAAACTAGTAGTTCTTTAAATGAATTATCGGACTAGCTATACTGAAACTAATTTAAAAATTTAATTTACTTTTGTACTTTTGTAATTTATATGAAAATAGCTAGCAAGCTAGAAACACCTATTATCTGAACAAAAAGCAGAAGTTTAATTTCTTCTTACGCAAGAATTGATTCCTCAGTACTATTACCAGGCTTAAACATACTCATCAGAGAACTTAACGGATAAGTGCAGTGCAACAACGATATTATTACTTATTAAGTTGTTTTATTTATGTACCCTAGATGCTCATATTTGGACAATTAGTCAAACAAATATTCCTTTCATATCTTACAAGAGCTATAACATAAAGCTAATCTGATTGTTAAGCTAATCAGAAACATTATCCGACTAATTTTACAGCACAATGTACCTCAATATCTTACTTCTCGCTAAAAAAAGGAATAAGCTATAAAAGGATTTTTGATTTTCTTCCTAATTTTTAGATGCAACGCGCAATTTTGATATACAGCGAGCAACGTTCCTTAAAAAATTATAACAATTACTAAAAGTATATAATATACACAAGTTAACTTATAACAAATCAATAAATTATTTATTTTATCATTATAGTAAACTATAACATTATCATAACATATAATAGCAAGCTACTGCTTTCGCAATAAATACTAATTTATAAGCTAAAATATCTTCAATTTCGTCAATTGATCTCAATAAATACACAATCTAATGCCAAAGGTTAAATTACTATACTTCTGTATAAAATACCTATAAACAAACGAATATAACATTCGGATAAGATATACCTAGTTAATACAACATATCTCCTTAAGAAGAGATTGTATCAACATTACGTCAAAATAATTATGGTTCTTAGTTTTTGATATGTAGAAGTAACTATCCGCAACATAATTTATTATGAGATCAACTTATTCGCTGATAACGATCACTAGACTGTTCATTCGCGAATATAGAATTACAATTTATCTAAAAATTCTCTCGCCAGATAAAAGTAATCAATTATTAAAATCTAGTTGATTAATAATTATAACTCGCATCTTACTATAAGTAATATAAATTTAATATCTAATAAACACTTACTGCAAAGTGTACCAATAAATATTTGTAATTAAGTAAAAATATTATATCTTTTCTATCTACTAGCACTAATGCTTAATAATTGTTAATAATACATAAAACACACAAGTCTAAATCTTGACTAGACAATTACACACCTTAACTAATTAATAGAGAGCTATAATTCAATCAAAAACAGCACTGAGTTTAAAATTATTCATAATTGATTAAGCAAAATATCTATTCGAGCGGAATAAAAAGCATAGATCTCATTATTAAATTAATGATTGAGCAATTATATTAATTTCAGGTATTACCTTTAATACACTTACAATCACCCATCAGTGTCTAAACCATAGGCAGTATGAAGAGCTTGCAGAGCAAGATCAAGATACTTAGAAGAGATCAAGACACTAATTCTGATCTCCGAAGTCGTGATTAATTGAATATTAATACCGCATTTTGCCAGAGTATGAAACATTATTTTAGCTACACCTGGTTGGCTGCGCATACCGACTCCGACCACTGAAATTTTGCAAACCATTGCATTAGAAATAATATCTACATAGCCAAGATCTTTCTTCAAAACATTAAGCATCTTACATGCAAGATTAAGATTACTAGAATTGACAGTAAATGTAAGATCTGTAAAATCACCATTTTGACTAACATTTTGAACAATCATATCAACGTTGATAGCTGCTTTAGCTAAGGATTCAAAAATTGCAGCAGCTACACCTGGACAATCAGTTAATCCAATTAAAGTTACTTTAGCTTCGTTAGTGCTGTAAGCAATACTGGTTACAACCTGCTTCTCCACTAATCCTCCCTCTTTAACTATCAACGTGCCTGGTTTTTTATCTAAGCTAGAAAGAACCTGGACTGGCAAAGCATAAAGAGCAGCCATGATAACCGCTCGACTATGAAGTACCTTTGCACCATGAGATGCTAGTTCCAGCATCTCTTCATATGCAATAAAATCTATCTTGCGCGCCTTTGCGATCAGATGCGGATCAGTTGTGTAAACTCCTTCTACGTCAGTATATATATCGCATCGATCAGCTTGCAATGAAGCAGCTAATGCTACAGCAGAAGTATCTGATCCACCACGCCCAAGCGTAGTAATACGCTTATTAGGTCCAATACCCTGAAAGCCCGCAACGACAGCTATCTGACCTTGGACAATTTCTTTTAGTATAATACTGCTATCAATACTGATAATACGAGCGTTACCGTGAACGCAGTCGGTATAAATAGGAATCTGCCAAGCAAGCCAAGATCTAGCTTTGAGACCTAAATTTTGCAGTGCTAAGGCTAGCAACCCAACGGTTATCTGCTCACCTGAAGAAACAACTATATCATATTCTTCGCTTCTTTGCAGTTGTGCAACAGCGTTACTCCAAGCAGCAAGCTGATCGGTGGTACCAGACATAGCAGAAACCACTACCGCAACTTCATTGCCAAGATCAACTTCTGCTTTGACGAGACGCGCTACATTTTTTATACGATCTGTATTACTTACAGAAGTGCCGCCAAACTTCATAACGATGCGCGCCATCGTTTATTAACTCCAATTATTTTTGCATAATAGATTTATCTATTTTAAGCACTCTATCTAGCACTCCTTGCGATAACAAATTTATATAACTATTAATATATGTGTAATATATAATATAATTAAAAAGCAAGCGAGTTAGCTATATAATTTTTATGGATAAATTCATCATGCTCAGATCTTTGTTTCGGCTAATAACCAAAGCTCAATCTAACCAAGCTTCGCTCAATACTACTGTACATAACACATCCGATATAGATGTTATAAATAACTTTGCAAAAATCGCTGAACAATGGTGGAATCCAGAGAAGGAGCACTGGCTTTTGCACTGTTTAGTGCCCGTACGCATGCAACTAATTAGAGATTGTTTAGCACCAGTAGGAAAAAATACTAGCAAAATTCAAGCACTAGCTGGTCTTAAAGTACTTGATGTTGGGTGTGGAGGAGGATTGCTATCAGAGCCAATGGCTAGATTAGGAGCAAAAGTAACCGGAATAGATCCTGATTCTGCAGGTATATCTGTTGCTATCGATCACGCGCTTAATATGGGACTAAATATTGATTATCAGATTGCAGCACCTGAAAATCTAGTTGAAAAAGATCAGTACTTCGATGCAGTCATAGCTAGCGAAGTTATTGAGCATGTGAGTGCAAAATCGCTATTTTTAAATGCTTTAGCATCACTACTAAAGCCAGGGGGAATTATAATAATAACCACAATTAATCGAACTTTCCGCTCTTATATACAAGCAATCGTAGGGGCAGAATACATCCTACGCTGGATTCCTCCGGGTACTCATAGATGGAATAATTTTTTAACACCTTCAGAACTTACAGCAATGCTAAAGACAATCAGTTTTGATGTAAATCCAGCTCTCGGCTTTATATTTAAGCCAATTGAGAAAACTTTTACCATATCGACCAATCTACAAATGAACTATGCATTAATAGCTCGAAAAAAGATTAATCATGAACTTAAGGAACCCAAAATAAATAGTAGGGAAAGATTTTTTCTTACCACTTAGATAACATTTATATCATAAAATAACATCATATTTATCTTCTTTTTTAGATAAGTTATTGCTGCACATAGAAGTGCTAAAAATTATTCTATTTCAGCAATACTACTAGTAATTAATTATACAAACAATGAACTGATCCCCCAATAAATATCATATAACATAATTTCTAGTATTAATAAACAACTTCATGCAATAATATAAAAATTGCAATCGATAGTAAACATAATCAATAAGCATAGAGATCTTCATCTCATATCAATCATACCAAAATAATTTAAACAATTTTAGCGATTATTTATTATATTTTAGATGATTTTTAAGAGCTGTGCTTCTCTTTAAAACATAACCCAAATATTTATAATCTTGATTATTGATTTATCTATTAAAAACACCCCTATAAAATTAATTAGTCAAATATCTAATTAAATTAATTATTATTAAATTGAGTAAAAACAAATTAAGTAAAATTCAAATAGCAACCGGGATAACTTAACGTCAAGCATTAAAAATATTCTATTTCAACGTAGCATAAAATCTAGAAAAAGATAATTTTCATGCTGCGTGGCTTAAGCATTGGTAGTTGGTTAGTGCTAAACTAGCTTACGCAATCCAAAGCAAAAAATAAAATATCCAGCAAATTAAACCCAATGACAGTAAAGCACTAATTTAAAAAACGCTTCTTATTAGAGCAATTTCTGACAAATAGCGTTGAATCAATCATATCATCCAAAAAAAAAATACCTTAAAAGATAACAATAACTATATTTTATTAATTAACTAAACTACACATACAAACTGCAAAAAATTACTTCTATAAATTCCCTTATTTTTGAAAAATAAAAACAAATGCAGAATATTATAACTTATAAAATCAAAAAATTTACTTATAAAACATCTTCACATAAAATATCTAAGCTAATTTACAGAAAAACAATTAATTATAAAAAGGAAAATTAAGAAAAATCACATGCATGTTACTTTCATTACATATAAAAATAAAAATTTACCTTGCTTTAAAAGCAAAGCTATTGATTAGCATCTTGATCAAGAAAACACTTACCTATAACTTAATAAAAAACTTATAAATAAATAAAAATAGACAAAAACCTTCTCTCACCTTTCTCTATCTTAAGGATAATCTGCCATACATAACTTAAAAAGTTATCCTTCAACATGGTGTATAAAGACTAATCTATAGGACGCATGAGTTAATTAGAAAGAACATTCTTAAATTATATATAATAATATCAAAGTATAAATCATGAAAAATTCCCAATAATCCGTCGATCTAATTTATTGGGTAAATGGTTGTGGGGGCAGGATTTGAACCTGCGACTTTCAGGTTATGAGCCTGACGAGCTACCGGACTGCTCTACCCCGCGGATATAAAGCATTTTACTTTCTGTGCAACAAAATAGAAGCATAGTTTGCAATCTTTAGATTGCAAGACCTGGCAGTGACCTACTCTCCCACGCCTTAAGACGCAGTACCATCGGCGCTGAAAGTTTTCACGGCCGAGTTCGAGATGGGATCGGGTGTAATGCTTTCGCTATAACCACCAGGTCATGAAATCTAATAGATATTAACTTAACTTAATAAATCAATGTCTCTAAGTTAACTTAAACACTAAAATTAACTAAAACGCTGTCTGTTATGCTGTTTGGCTAGTATATTATAACCCATATGCTTGTCGTTGGAGGTAGGTAGAAAAATTTAATTATAAATTCAGTTGGGATGTGATCGATCAAGCCAATCGAACTATTAGTACTGGTTAGCTTCACGTGTTAGCACGCTTCCACACCCAGCCTATCTACGTGGTAGTCTTCCACGGTTCTTAAGCGAGACCTAGTTTTGAGGGAGGCTTCCCGCTTAGATGCTTTCAGCGGTTATCCTTTCCACACATAGCTACCCGGCGATGCGGCTGGCGCCACAACCGGTCCACCAGAGGTGTGTCCATCCCGGTCCTCTCGTACTAGGGACAGCTCCTCTCAAGTCTCGAACACCCACGGCAGATAGGGACCGAACTGTCTCACGACGTTCTAAACCCAGCACACGTACCACTTTAATCGGCGAACAGCCGAACCCTTGGGACCAGCTACAGCCCCAGGATGTGATGAGCCGACATCGAGGTGCCAAACACCCCCGTCGATGTGAACTCTTGGGGGGTATCAGCCTGTTATCCCCGGCGTACCTTTTATCCGTTGAGCGATGGCCCTTCCACACGGTACCACCGGATCACTATGACCGACTTTCGTCTCTGCTCGGCCCGTCAGCCTCGCAGTCAGGCAGGCTTGTGCCATTACACTCAACAGCTGATTTCTGACCAGCTTGAGCCTACCATCGCGCGCCTCCGTTACTCTTTAGGAGGCGACCGCCCCAGTCAAACTACCCACCATGCATGATCCCGGATCCGGATAACGGATCTCGGTTAGAAATCAAAAAATCAAAGGGCGGTATTTCAAGGTAGGCTCCACACTAACTAGCGCCTGTGCTTCATAGCCTCCCGCCTATCCTACACATTAATCATCTAATTTCAGTACAAAGCTGTAGTAAAGGTGCACGGGGTCTTTCCGTCTGACCGTGGGTACTCCGCATCTTCACGGAGAATTCAATTTCGCTGAGTCTATGTTGGAGACAGCGGGGAAGTCGTTACGCCATTCGTGCAGGTCGGAACTTACCCGACAAGGAATTTCGCTACCTTAGGACCGTTATAGTTACGGCCGCCGTTTACCGGGGCTTCAATTCAAAGCTTGCACCTCTCCTCTTAACCTTCCGGCACCGGGCAGGCGTTAGACCCTATACTTCGTCTGGAAGACTTAGCAGAGTCCTGTGTTTTTAGTAAACAGTCGCTACCCCCTACTCTGTGCCACCCTCTACTGGTTGCCCAATAAAGGGTCCCTCTTATCCCTAAGTTACGAGGGCATTTTGCCGAGTTCCTTCAACATAGTTCTCTCAAGCGCCTCGGTATTCTCTACCAGTCCACCTGTGTCGGTTTTGGGTACGGTCTATTAGAGGCGGAGCTATTTCCTGGAACACTTAGACAGCTTTCTCAATCCAATAAGAAAAAACCATTTTCAGCATCCGTCACTACCGCCAGGTTTAGGAATATTAACCTAATTCCCATCGATTACGGCTTTCACCCTCATCTTAGGGGCCGACTAACCCTGCGCGGATTAACCTTGCGCAGGAAACCTTGGACTTACGGCGAGAGTGTTTCTCACACTCTTTGTCGCTACTCATGTCAGCATTCTCACTTCCGATACCTCCAGGACTTTTTACAAAATCCCTTCACAGGCTTACGGAACGCTCCGCTACCATCCAGTTGTTTTATTAACTGAATCCTCAGCTTCGGCGGGCCGCTTGAGCCCCGATACATCTTCGGCGCAGGCGGGCTTATTTAGACCAGTGAGCTATTACGCTTTCTTTAAAGGATGGCTGCTTCTAAGCCAACTTCCTGGTTGTCTTGGCCTTCCCACATCCTTTCCCACTTAGCTGCCACTTAGGGGCCTTAGCTGGAGGTCTGGGCTGTTTCCCTCTTGTCCACGGACCTTAGCACCCATGGACTGTCTGCTGTATTATACTCGTCGGTATTCGGAGTTTGGTTAGGTTTGGTAAGGTTCGCACCCCCTAGCTTATCCAGTGCTCTACCCCCGACGGTAATCACACAACGCGCTACCTAAATAGCTTTCGCGGAGAACCAGCTATTTCTGAGTTTGATTGGCCTTTCACCCCTAGCCACAGGTCATCCCCGCCTTTTTCAACAGACGTGGGTTCGGTCCTCCAGTGCGTGTTACCGCACCTTCAACCTGCCCATAGCTAGATCACTCAGTTTCGGGTCTAATCCAACGAACTCAACGCCCTAATTAAGACTCGCTTTCGCTACGCCTTCACCTAACGGCTTAAGCTCGCTCGTCAGACTAACTCGCTGACCCATTATACAAAAGGTACGCGGTCACCTCGTAAAGAGGCTCCCACTGCTTGTAGGCGCTCAGTTTCAGATCTCTTTCACTTCCCTTATCGGGATATTTTTCACCTTTCCCTCACGGTACTAGTTCACTATCGGTCATTGAGGAGTACTTAGGCTTGGAGGGTGGTCCCCCCATATTCAATCAAGGTTTCACGTGCCCCGATCTACTCATGGACAAAAACAAGCATTATCGGTACTGGGCTATCACCTACTATGGCCTAACTTTCCAGAAAGTTCCCGTTCTCTYGCAATTGCCGCTGGCCTGGTCCGCGTTCGCTCGTCACTACTAACAGAGTCTCGGTTGATGTCCTTTCCTCCGGTTACTTAGATATTTCAGTTCACCGGGTTCGCTTCGTTGCTTTATGTATTCATACAACGATGGCCCTAAAGAGCCAGGTTTCCCCATTCGGAAATCTCTGGATCAAAGCTTATTCGCAGCTCCCCAAAGCTTTTCGCAGCGTATTACGTCCTTCATCGCCTCTCAATGCCAAGGCATCCACTAAACGCCCTTGAGACGCTTGATCGATCCCACCTCCAACGGCCAACATACGTGCTATATATTTTTGCTAATGGTTAATAACTTATAAAAGCTACCGCAATAGTAATACTATCCATCTAGGACCCTTAAAAAAAATCCCAGCGCTTATAAGTAACCATTAAACTTTACTATATAACCAGCAGAATACCATCTAAGCAGAACCGCTCAGCATTACAGTCAGCACCAACCCAGTTTTATAAAGCTTCAACAACTTTCGTAGTAGCAAACTTTAATTTCAAAAACTGGGTTAACACTCTATTAACCATGTCTAAAAAACAAAACCCGCCTGATAATCCAGGCTAACCCATATCATAATATGGGTAACTTATGCGCTTTCATACGAGACTCAGCTTTATGATTACGCTTTAATTATCCACCTCAACTAACTAGAGAAATTGGTAGGCTAGGGAAGATTTGAACTTCCGACCCCACGCTTATCAAGCGTGTGCTCTAACCAACTGAGCTACTAGCCCAGATTAAAAGTAATAAAAGACTAAATTTACTACAAGCTAAACAACAATTGGTGGAGGCGGACGGAATCGAACCGACGACCTGCGGCATGCAAAGCCGCCACTCTCCCAACTGAGCTACGCCCCCCCCGAATTACCGGGTGCGTTAAAAGACCTATAAAATAAAAGCTCAAAAAGTAAAACGGTTTTCTTGTAAGCTGACCTCGACGAAAGAGATGCGCTGGCGGCGGTTATTAAATTTAGCCAGTTTTTTTAGAAAGGAGGTGATCCAGCCGCAGGTTCCCCTACGGCTACCTTGTTACGACTTCACCCCAGTCGCTGACCTTACCGTGATCGGCTGCCTCCTTTCGGTTAGCTCACCGTTTTCGGGTAAAACCAACTCCCATGGTGTGACGGGCGGTGTGTACAAGGCCCGGGAACGTATTCACCGTGGCATTCTGATCCACGATTACTAGCGATTCCACCTTCATGCACTCGAGTTGCAGAGTGCAATCCGAACTGAGACGGCTTTTGAGGATTAGCTCTAGGTCACCCTTTTGCTGCCCATTGTCACCGCCATTGTAGGACGTGTGTAGCCCAGCTCATAAGGGCCATGAGGACTTGACGTCATCCCCACCTTCCTCCTGCTTTTCACAGGCAGTTCCGCCAGAGTGCCCGGCCTAACCGCTGGCAACTGGCAGTAAGGGTTGCGCTCGTTGCGGGACTTAACCCAACATCTCACGACACGAGCTGACGACAGCCATGCAGCACCTGTGTGAGGGCCAGCCGAACTGAAGGTTATTGTCTCCAATAACCACACCCTCCATGTCAAGAGCTGGTAAGGTTCTGCGCGTTGCTTCGAATTAAACCACATGCTCCACCGCTTGTGCGGGCCCCCGTCAATTCCTTTGAGTTTTAACCTTGCGGCCGTACTCCCCAGGCGGAGTGCTTAATGCGTTAGCGACGACACTGAAGGACATAGCCTCCAACGTCTAGCACTCATCGTTTACGGCGTGGACTACCAGGGTATCTAATCCTGTTTGCTCCCCACGCTTTCGCGCCTTAGCGTCAGACAAACGGGCCAGGCAGCCGCCTTCGCCACTGGCGTTCTTTCCAATATCTACGAATTTCACCTCTACACTGGAAATTCCACCACCCTCTCCCGCTCTCGAGCTACGCAGTATTGAAAGCAGTTCCTAGGTTGAGCCCAGGGCTTTCACTTCCAACTTACATAACCGCCTACGCGCCCTTTACGCCCAGTAATTCCGAACAACGCTTGCCCCCTCCGTATTACCGCGACTGCTGGCACGGAGTTAGCCGGGACTTCTTATCCGACTACCGTCATCATCGTCATCGGCGAAAGTGCTTTACAACCCTAAGGCCTTCATCACACACGCGGCATTGCTGGATCAGGCTTTCGCCCATTGTCCAATATTCCTCACTGCTGCTTCCCGTAGGAATCTGGGCCGTGTCTCAGTCCCAGTGTGGCTGATCATCCTCTCAGACCAGCTACCGATCAAAGCCTTGGTGAGCCATTACCTCACCAACAAGCTAATCGGACGCGGGCCCCTCTTAAGGCGATAAAATCTTTACCCCTTAGGGATTATATGGTATTAGCGGCCGTTTCCAGCCGTTATTCCATACCTTAAGGCAGGTTCCCACGCGTTACTCACCCGTGCGCCACTACTCTGTAAAGAGCCGTTCGACTTGCATGTGTTAGGCATGCCGCCAGCGTTCGTTCTGAGCCAGGATCAAACTCTCAGGTTGATTGTTTGTTTTATTTAGATATAAAACAAACTTCAACAAGAGCCATCCATAAACATTCAAATTGACGTGCTCATACGGTTTATAATTTATAAACGAGCATTAATAAGGATGCTGTGGAAGGCGAAATTTCTGACAATTCTGCATTTACAAAACGCCAAAAAATCAATCAAGTAAGCTAAGCAATTTCTTGCTTAGTTGATTGTAATCTGGTAAAAACAACGAACCGCCGCCCGCGCATCCCTTTCATCTTCACAAACAATGTCAAAAAGCACTTAAATTAACTAAAATACGCAACAGGACCAGTAAATAAAACGATTCTAGAAGCTATTCAACTCCATCGCAAATGAACGTAAATCATGCGCGGCGAAGAAGTACGGATATAGCTATACTATCCCCAAAAAACAAGTAGCTGCTCTAAAAGTAATGCTCGACCATGAAATTATTTTTCACTCACTAACAATTTAGACGTATTCTCGTTAAAGATCTTCCTTCAATGTATCGAAATTACTGGGATGTATAAAAAAGCATTTTGGGAAATTCCTTCATTTAAGCTAATCTTAAACAATGCTTTACCAAAAGAATCATTCATTTGTCATTTAATCCATTGTCACAAGAATACAAAAATAAAAATTTAAAATGAATTATTTCAATTATATCATTATCAAAATAATATCATCTAAAAAAGATGATTTAGAATAAATCGATTAGTTTAGAAAAAGATCATAACATAGATTTATTATACTAAAATCTATAGAATTGATTCATTTAAATCAATCAGGATTTAAAGATTATTAAGTATTATTCTAACAAAATTTACGCTCAATAAAAGCATATTAATCATTTACGGTTTTTTGTTGAGGATATAGGCATTCAATATCTTTAAAAGACTTTAGAATAAATATCTATCTTATAGCAATAATTCATCTTTTAAGTAAGATCCTTTAATTTAATCATGCTATATCCAAAAGCACATTAATTGCATAGATTAACTAAAGACCTGCTATGGGAAATGAATAGAATTAGGTTAACTCGAACTTAATTCCGAAAGCCTGATAAAATTGATCATATTAATAATTACTTATATCTGAAACGGCGGGGATTATTAAAGCATAATCACGTTAAAATTTTTTTCTAAATTCATTTCAAATTAACCTCTGCCCAGTAAAATTACTTTTATATTAATGATATTGTTCAATATCATAGTGAATTATCTAGATTAAGATTTTTGATCTAGATTAAGATTTTTGATCTAGATTAAGATTTTTGATACACAAAAATTTAAGCTCATAACATATGCAAACTGTTTAATAATTTAAGTAAAGTTTATAATGCTATAGGATAGTTTGTAATTCGAGAATAATAAAAACAACTTAATGTTAAGTTAGATTGCGTAATTACAGTCTAAAAAAATAAAATAAATCATTTATGAAGTTTAAAGAGCAAGGTTTACTTAATTAGCTACAGCTAATTAACAAAAATTATTATTGAATTAGAAATAGCTGATTTTTTGATTATGACTCATTAAATTGTTTCTAAGTTACCTTAGAAATAACTACTAAATCATAAAATTTTACATTTTAATAAAAATTGTTTAGCAGTTAAATAAATAACTGACTTGTATTTAATCTGGAAAAATCATAAATTAGAATAAATTATATTTATTTGGAAAAGATCTCTTGCTTGCTTAAAGCAAGATTGAATAATACAAAAATATTATGACATAAATATCTAATGTATAACGTAAATATCTGCTGTGACTTCACAAGTATTAAATTTATCCTACCCAAAAATCTATTTTGCGTTAGAGCTTTTTATATACTTTTCCATGAGCGTTCTTTAGGGAGAGATTATACTCTGTAAGTAAGGAACGAGGCATAGATCAAATAAAATCTTTGACCCTGCCAACAACATATAAATTTATTATTCTAATATATCTGATCTAGAGAATGCTATTGAAGATCAACTCATATCTAAACTAAAACCAAGTATCAAAGCATTGAGCTACGCTTTGCAAGTACTATTACCGATAAATAGATAAAAAGCAGCATGTTCAGTGTTTTGGAATTATTCATATGATTAAAAATTTCTAGCTTTTATACCAAGGTTTATTTATGTAAGATAGTATGAATATCTGTAAAAAAATCCAAAGTAAAATACTGCTATGATATATTTTATAACTGATAAGCGCAATGTGTGGTATTCTCTGCTTGATATATTACGCATAATGTAAGCTATGGCTGTATTGAGATTGTCTTGCTTAAAAAAAGTAATCTTCTAAAAAATATGTTTAATCAAAGTAAGTAATTCCTCTTCACTTATCATTTTGATACCAAGTGCTTTAGCCTTCACCGCCTTAAAGCCTGGGTCTGCTCCAACTACAACATAATCTGTTTTTTTTGATACATATCCAACAACCTTAGCGCCAAGCGATTCTAGTGATGATTTAGCATCATTGCGATGAATACATTGCAAAGTGCCTGTAAAAACCATGGTTTTTCCAGCAATACAATTATTAGATACCTGAGAGGGCTTAAATTCTTCAATTGTAAGCTCTTTGATTAAGTCATCAAGCAATTTTCTGTTGTAAGAATTAGCGAAAAAATTAACCAATTCATTAACTAATGCATCTCCAATATGATTGATGCTGATCAGCTCAGCATAGGCATTATTTGTCATATTAACTGCTTGCATCATGGCAGAATGCATTGCATTTATACTACCGTAGTGATTGGCAAGCAAACGAGAGATATTTTTGCCTACTTGACGAATTCCCAGAGAATAAATAAACCGCTCTAAGCTTATTGTTCGTCTACCCTCAATAGCTGCTAACAATTTATCAGTAGATACTATCTTACTTTCTTTGTAACCAATCAGCTTATTACGATGTTCGCTAAGCCGAAAAATGCTAGCTGGAGTATCAATTATTCCCCAATAATAATACTGTGATATCTGCTTTACGCCAAAGCCGCTAATATCAAAAGCTTCACGACTGACAAAATGTTTTAATTGGGCAATCGCCTGAGCAGAGCATTTTATATTACCGCTGCAGCGGCGCACGGATTGATCATCTAACCGAACTGCTTTGGAGCCGCAGCGTGGGCAATAATCTGGAAATATGTATTGCTGTGAATCATTTGGTCGTTTATCATCAATAACTCCAATAACTTGAGGAATTACATCACCTGCACGATGAATTATCACAGTATCTCCGACCCGGAGGTCTTTGCGGTAGATTTCATCTTCGTTATGCAAATTTGCGTTAGTAATAGTCACACCACAAATTTTTACTGGTTTCAATCGAGCAACCGGAGTTAAAGTACCTGTACGGCCAACCTGAATAACAATTTCACGCAAAATAGTAGTAACTTGCTCAGTCTTAAATTTATGGGCAATAGCCCAACGCGGTGAGCGACTGATCATGCCAAGTTGATTCTGCCAATCCATTCTGTTAACTTTATAAACTACTCCGTCAATTTCATAAGGTAAATCGTAGCGCTTTAAAGCAATCTTCGCATAAACTTCAAGCATATCCTCTAAGTTATCATGCAACTCAGATAACGGATTAACAATAAAATTCCATTCCCGCAACTCCTTAAGACATTCTTCTTGAGTACCAGTGTAAAGATCACTAACTGCTCCCCAAGAATAGGCAAAAAATCGCAATGGCCTAGTGCGAGTAATTTGAGGATCTAACTGTCTCAGAGAGCCAGCAGCCGCATTGCGTGGATTAGCAAAAAGTTTCGCACCAGCATTCGCTTGGCGCTCGTTCAAAGCAAGAAAATCTTCCTTGTTAATATAAATTTCACCACGTACCTCGATAACTTCTGGTACATTTTTGGGCAAAATTTTAGGAATTTCTTTAATGTTTTCAAGATTACGTGTAATATTCTCACCTTCAATACCATCGCCACGAGTTGCTCCTTGAACTAGTTTTCTGTTTTCGTAGCGTAAAGAAAGTGATAAGCCATCAATTTTAGGCTCAGTCATCATTGCAATAGGAGTGCCATTCGGAAGCTTAAGAAAACGACGTACACGGCGCACAAACTCTCTAACATCTTTACTATCAAAGGCATTGGTTAATGACAACATTGGAAGAGCGTGCCGAACTTTGCTAAAACCTTTCGCTGGTCCAGGCGCTACAATTTCGCTGGGGCTATCATATCTTTTCGATTTAGGAAATCTTTTCTCAATTGCTTTATTGCGCAAACGAAGCTGATCATACTCCGAGTCATCCAGATTAGGCGCATTTTTTTGATAGTAAAGTACGTCTGCTTTAGCGATGATCTTAGCTAAACGAGCTAGCTCTTCTTTCGCTTGGATTTCAGTCAATTCTTCAACGGCTTTATATTTAGCATAATTCATAAAATCATTTACTTTAATACTAAATTAATAAAAATATAATTCTTTTATGGTTTGACAAAAGCACAAATTATTCTGCCTTACTTGTATTGTCTTTTAGTAATTCTCTAAGCACAGAGAGAAAAATTATCCGCAAGATCCAATATAATAAAAGTTTATAGCACAAACCATGGTAAGCAGGATCACATTAAGCGTCCTATTCATTTTTAAATATTTAATAAGCATGATAACATTAAATAAATGAGCAAATAAATTAAACTGATTGAAGCTTTATCCGTCAGCATGCTTTCATAATATTTTTTAAATATTACTGCATGAAATACAAATTTAGAGCTTACATTAGCTTTTAAATAATTGCATAACTTATCCTAAGTTATGCAAGGTTGCTAGCAGCATAATTAAGAATTTATCGTCTAGTTCTACTATAGAGACTATAGATCTTTTCCGAGTTTAGCGCTGACAAAATGATCATTGCATTAATAAACATTTGTCGATTAACTAAAATACGCAGAGTTATTTATCAACTTTTATTTAAAGCTATTTAAGCAAGTCTACTCAAGAAGTTAGATTTAACACTAGAATGAACAATGTAATGTAAAAATATTTATAGGCAGTTGCCCTATTTCATTAATGGAAGTGCTGCATTGCAAATAGCTAAATTCAGACAACTCATGAAAACAAAACATTAACAATCTTAATGTAATTAAGGCAATTAGATTTACTTGAATAAAGTGTGATAGATTAATCAGTGATTTAAGTGCCAAATAATTTCTTTATCTTAGTTAAATAAATTTCTTTTACTCAAAACTACACAATAAATAGCTAATTTACTCGATCTTGAATAAACTACTAAACTTATTAGTATTTCACAATAATCATTTTCGCTCAATGAAATATCTATTTTATTTATCCTTATGACCGTGTTTAATCAGTATTAACTAACGAATAAGCATGTTCATACCATCTCGAGCCAGGATCGTTATACCCAAGAACTGAAACAGTACGCTTAGCTTCCTCAACCAAACCTAAAGTCATGTAGCACTCTGCCATGCGCATCAATGCTTCGGGTAACTGTTCAGTCGTATCAAATTCTGTAACAACATGCTGAAAACGATTGATAGCAGCAAGATATTGTCCTTGACGCATGTACCAACGTCCAATACTCATTTCTTGGCCAGCTAAATGGTTACAAACCAGGTCAATCTTGAAATTAGCATCAAGAGCGTATTTTGAATACGGAAAGCGCTTAACTAAAGCTTTAAAGGAAAAAAGGGCCTCACCAGTTAACTTCTGATCGCGTTCCACATCAACAATTTGTTCATAGTAACACAAACCTTTGAGATAAAGTGCGTAATCAACATTGTGGTTACCTGGATTAAGCTGAATAAAACGATCTAGTGCTAACACTGCGTCGTCATATTTATTGGATTGATAAAGTGCATATGCAGACATTACCTGAGCTTGATTCGCCCAAACAGAATACGGATATTGTCGTTCAACTTCATCAAATAGAGGAGCTGCTTTTTTAAAATTCCCCAAAAGTACCGCACTATAGGCATTATTGTACAACTCATCGACAGTTTGTTCAACATACTCTGAATTATGTTTTGTAGCGCATGCAGACAAAAGAATGCTTAAAGCGATAAAAAAAAATCTTAACATAAGAGCTGTTAGTGACGGCATCTTCAATATTTGTTTCGCTAATAGCATTCTCGTTTCACATACGCTTATTGAGAAAGAAAATTAAGTAAACCAAACAACACACTTGAAAACAAACATATTCAAGCATAAAGATTCAATTAATCATGTCTATGAAAACTAGAGCACAGCAGTGCTTGCCATATGGCAAGCACTGCTAATGCAGCCGTATCAGCGCATAATAAACGCTTTCCTAAGCTAGCATGTTTCGCAAAAGGCAGTTTATTTAATATTGCGAGTTCTAATTTGTCAAATCCACCTTCTGGTCCAATCAAAAATCCTATTTTTTTGACAGAACAATCTAATTCCATACGTATAATCTCAACGATTGGTGTACTGGCAGTTTCGTTAGCTACAATCATAGTACGATCAATCGGCCAGGAATCAATCAAATTAGTAAGATTATCTAGTTCAGAAACTTTTGGAACAGTAAGGCGATTACTCTGTTCTGATGCTTCAATGACATTAGCCCGCATACGATTAACATTAACCCGTTGAACTATGGTATAACGCGTTATCACTGGCGAGAGTAGCATAACGCCAAGCTCCGTTGCTTTTTGAACTGTGAAATTAATACGATCACGCTTGATCGGTGCAAAGGCAAGCCAAACATCTGGCTCATAGCTTTGCTGACGTGTTTGTTCCAAGATACAAAGATCAACTGACTGCCTAGCAACGGTGAGGATCCTTGCCCTCCATTCACCATCATACCCGTTAAACAGTGCTACTTCATCACCAGCACCAAGTCTTAAAACATTTTTCAAATAATGAACTTGCTTCTGCTTAAGACAGAACATCTCGCCTGTATTTAGCGAAGAATCCACATACAAACGTGTTTCAATACCATTTTTCATCAAACCCTATACAACCAATTTTTCATTATACTTACAGCTAAATATACTGATATATCAGTATATTTAGCTGTAAGTATAATGAAAAATTCAATAAAATTATTGAAATTTTATAAAAAAACGAAACGTTTTTTATTAAGGAATATAAATTTAATTCAAAAAGCAAATAACGCATTTATAGAAATATTAAATTATAGCTAGACTAATTTATTTATGCTATTCAAAAACTAACAATGTTACTTTTAATGCTTGTAATTGACAATTCAATAAATCTAATAGTTAATACTTTACTAACGTAATTCATAGAAAAGTTTTTTTAAATTTAAACAATTTTTAAATATATCGCAGATAGTAATTTGAATTTAAAAATTCCTTTCCAAGAAGGACAAAAGGATTAATCTAAAATTTTAAATAATCGGTAAGATTACAATAATACTTAAGGTGAACATAAGATTTATAATAATCGCCAAGGATAAAATATAATAATATTTTATCCTTGGCGATTAGGACGTGGAATACCAACAGAATGAAACCCACCGTCCACATGAACTATTTCCCCGGTAACACCCGAAGACAAATGTGACAATAAATACAATCCAGTTCTTCCAACTTCCTCTAAAGCTGCATTGCGGCCTAATGGTGCCACGTTCTTAGAAAAACGAAAAGTATAACGTGCGTCAGCTATAGCTGAACCTGCTAGAGTGCGCATTGGACCAGCTGACAATGCGTTCACTCGGATACCATTCGGACCTAGATCAACCGCAAGATATCTCACACTAGCTTCAAGCGCTGCTTTAGCTACACCCATAACGTTATAGTTTGGTGTACTACGCTCGGCTCCAAGGTAGGATAAGGTTAATAAGCTACCGCCATCAGTCATCAAAGGTGATAAACGTTGTGCGAGCGCTGTAAATGAAAAGCAAGACACATCCATAGTATTAATGAAATTTGATCGAGATGTCTCGTAGTACTTGCCCTTAAGTTCTGCTTTATCTGAATAGGCTACGGCGTGCAGAGAAAAGTCAATCTTACCCCACCTCTCCTTAATTTGCTTGACTACCAAATCAAGCGATTTATAATCAGTGAGGTCACATTGCAATACAATATCAGCCTGTACAGAATTAGCTAACGGTTTTACTCTCCGCTCAATACTCTCGTTCTGATAAGTAAACGCAAGCTCCGCACCATGCTCTGCTAATACAGCAGCAATCCCCCAAGCGATCGATCTATCATTAGCAACTCCGACAATAAGCCCGCGCTTACCGGCCATAATCGGCAGGGGAGAGGGCGAATTCGACATAGATCTCCTGTTTTTTCAATGTCTCGACAACGCGACAGGTTCATTGAAATTTCTTGGTCTACCAGACAAACAAAACACGCAGACCAGCTTCTCAGACGTCTCCTCGCCGAAAGGCAAGAACTGCATTGGTACCTCCAAATCCAAAACTATTTGATAACGCTATATTAACGTGTTGGCCTAATATAGGCTCACGTACAATTGGCATAGCCTCCGCTTCTGGTTCTATTGCTTCAATATTAATCGAAGGAGCAATAAAATTACCGTTCATCATCAGCAATGTGTAAATCGCTTCATGCACTCCAGCTGCGCCCTGGCTATGGCCAGTCATTGACTTAGTAGAGCTAATTAATGGAATTTTATTTTGATTACGAAACGCCTCAGAGATTGAAATCAGCTCAACCATATCACCTACCGGTGTGGAAGTTCCATGAGTATTGATGTAGTCTACTGGATCATGCACATTAGCCATGGCTAGCTGCATTGCACGTAACCCACCCTCGCCTGAAGGCGCTACCATATCAGATCCGTCCGAGGTAGCGCCATAACCAATAATTTCACCGTAAATATTTGCTCCGCGGGCTTTAGCATGTGTAAATTCCTCAAGCACTACTACACCGCCACCACCCGCAATCACAAATCCATCACGACTTGTATCATATGGTCGTGAAGCTTTCTCCGGTGAATCATTGTATTTAGAAGACAACGCACCCATAGCATCAAATAAAACCGACAAGGTCCAATGTAACTCCTCGCCGCCGCCAGCTAAAATAATATCCTGTTTACCATATTGTATTAGCTCTACGCCATTTCCAATACAATGAGAGCTCGTCGAGCAAGCTGAGCTTATCGAATAACTTAATCCATTTATTTTATAAATTGTCGATAAATTAGCAGAATTAGTCGAAGACATCACTCTTGGGACCATGTAAGGCCCAACTCTTTTTGGACTTTTTTCTCTCGCAATATCAAAAGCTCTCATCATATTGCGTGTTGATGGACCTCCAGAACCCATTACCAACCCAGTGCGTGGATTAGATATGTCAGCATTTTCTAAGCCACTATCCGCGATAGCTTCTTCCATAGCAAGATAATTGTATCCGACTCCATCTCCCATAAATCTTAAAAGTTTTCGATCAATTCGATCATCAAGATTAATTTTTAGCGAACCGTGTACATGGCTACGAAAGCCTATCTCTTTATACTCGGGAGCAAAAGTGATTCCTGAGCGACCTGTTTTCAGAGACTTAACCACCTCTGCCTTATCATTGCCAATCGGGGAAATTACACCGATACCGGTAACCACGACGCGTCGCATTCTGTTCTCCGTCAAGCTACAGCGGCCGCTATATTAGCGAATAGACCAACACGAATATCTTTAGCCTCAAACACCCGAACATCATCACAGTCAACCCATCCGTCTGCTATACCAAGAAACAGCTTGCGACTAATAATTCGTTTTAGATCAAGATGATATCGAACTTTTTTTGCTGTGGGCACAATTTGACCAATAAATTTAACCTCGCATGCTGAAATCGCTCGACCAGCACCATGTCCACCAAGCCAACCCAGCATAAAGCCAAGCAATTGCCAGAGAGCATCCATGCCTAAACATCCGGGCATTACTGGATCATTTTCGAAATGGCACAGAAAAAACCAAAGATCAGGCCTGATATCAAGCTCAGCTTCTACTTCACCCTTGTCGTTAGCACCACCAACTTCAGCGATATGAGTAATGCGATCAAACATAAGCATGGGGGGTAGTGGAAGTCGAGCGTTACCAGGACCAAACAAACGTCCGTGGGCGCATTCGAGAAGATCATTGTAGGAAAAGCTACTCCGCTTTTTTGGTTCCAATACCGGCCTCGCCGTTCGTTGGTCCGTCACTCTTATCGTAAACACGGCATCCATATTTGCAATGCAATCAAACTGAGTATCACGCCATATTCAATTAATCCCAAACAAACTAAATCGACCTTACGCTTGCGAAGAACAGGCATTACTAATTTGCAAAACTTCATAATAATGCTTTATTTCAAGAATAATAACGTTATAGGTTAAGTTTTAAAGATAAAATCGTACATCACATTAAATCGTACAATTTTGTAACTATTTTTTCATCCAAAACGGATAAAATATACCAAGCTTGCGAATAACTTATTAACTCATTGCATTTCATTCCTAGAATTACGCTTAATAACATTAAGCTAAATCCCACTACCGATCAGCATAACCTACATCGCGGATCATAAAAATATAGATATTTTTAGCGATAATCCAGAAACTTCTGGATAAAGTTGTACGCAGATACAAACATTAAAATATTTTATATAATTGTGCGAGAAAACAATTTTACTAAGGTCATTTTTAACACAATGTCGGTAGCTTAATAGCATAAATTAGTTAAGCCTTGCTGATCTTAAAAGACTCTTTTATATTAAAGATAACACAAAAAGATGTAATATTTATACTATATCTTGATCAAGAGACTGCATGTTATGTGTCGCGCTGACAGTTAATAATCGTGATATTTTATTAAGCTACGCATTACTCTTCCTTATAATTATTGTCAATAATTATAAGGAAGAGTAAAATGTTTAAAAATTACTAATTAGATAAGGCTGACATTATGCGCAGGTTTTCTTAAAAATCTACTATAACACAAGCATAATGTTCGTTAACAAGGCTTTATTGTTAAATTTAATAGAATATTATTCTGATTAATTATTATTCTGATTAATATACTAGCGAAATAATTCAATTAAATTACTGTAACCTAATAAATAATCAAGGAAGTTATTTTCGACGTAAATTACTAGCGACTGCTAACTAAATAAATACTAATTGATAAAATAGTTAAAATGATTGCTGCTTGTGAATGTTCTAAATCATTCTAGAAAAAATATCCTTACATGATTCTTAAATCTCTAAAATAAGAGAGATTGTTGTTGTTCAAAGTCAATAAAAAAATTTTTATACGATAGTCATACTTCAATCTCATTGGTATAGCTTGAGTAATTTTTAAAATCAAGAATAAACAATCAAATTTTTACGAAATAAGAAAATTATATTTTTAAAACAAAATATACTACGATTTTGCTAAAATGCTGCTAATTCTCAATCATTAGACTATCACTGCCAGAATGGCACAGTAGTTGATTAGCGCTTCAAAGCAAGCAGTTGTAGATAAACGTTACTAGATAAATGAATAATTTTTACCTAACCTAACACCTGATTTTATTCATATACTAACATACAATCTACTCCAATAAATGAGACCAAAATCATTTAAAATAAAACGTAAATTTTACGTAAAGCTGCTATCAAGTTTAATGTTGGCTAATTAAAGATACTAATAATATTTGTAATTAGCTAACATTAAACTTGATAATTTTTGGTATATTATAATTTCTCTCTTCAAGAATAATCTTGCTTTAATCTTTTTTAACTAGGTAATTTGTAATATACACTTTTTAAGTATTCATTATTTATGATTAATAAACATTGCTTTTATTTTAAAAAATAAATTTTATAATTATTACAATTGTATATCTTAAGTAATAAATTTGTATACATCATTGTAACCTTAGTTTAATAAATTACTTTGCAGGTTAAGCAAATTGGCGCATACAGTGGTTAATTTTAAATAAAAATTAATTGCTCTTCTTAAAAAGAATAGACAAACCCATATCTTTTCTGAAAATTTTTTTCAACTTAGCAAACAAATTTGTTCCTTTAGCATGCGGAAAGATAGCTGAGAATATTTCCATAAACATTAATCAATAAAAACTTGCTTGAAATTAGCCACCTCATTCTTGATTTAAACGACAAAATTTATAGCTTTGCCCATAGGTTCACGCACCTAAACTTAATATTTTGCTTTACGGATATTAAGTTTATCGTTATTTGTTGCAATGAACAAACTATCCAAGTTAAAATTTGCACAAAATCAAATTGATTAGTACTTTAATCTATATTAATAATAGCTTATCAGCAAATAAAACGCTGATTGCTTACTAGGAAAACCAAAGATGACACCATTAGCTAATATTCCTTATCGCTTGTAAAAACAACAATAAATAAAATAAAAGCTAATTTAATTTAGAAAATAATTAAGTATATTTTTGTATAACATTTTTTTTGTATAACATTTTATAAAAAATATGATAATTAAAATTTATATTAGGACAATCTTTGATATCCTCAAGTTTAAGCTAAACTTATCTAAGAAATACAATCTCGTATCCGATAGAGCGTTAGCTTAATAGGGATATATTCCATCTGAAAAAGGAGCATTTATCCAATTAAATATTCATTTTTGGATCAGGAGGAAGCAAAACTGTAGAAAGCTTATAGTATCGCAATATACCAACCAGTCTACAGTTTAAGGAATATTGTGTGATCATTCTCCATAATTCCTTTATATTAGATTATACAACAAAGCAATACTTATCGAGATGATTAAAAAATAACAAACACCTCACTTATAATCACAATACCTTGCCTTAATTTGTCTGTTAACAATTTTAAACCTTCCAATTCTATTGGCACGATTAGTTAGTATAATAACAACAATATCTCCTAATTATAACATCGCTGTTATAATTAGGAGATATTGCTATACCACTATTATCTATAGATTTTTATTTATCCATAAACCAAGCACTATAAACAGCTTACTGATAAATAATCAATATTGCAGGAACAATATAATTACTATGAATGCAAGCACTTTAGCCACTTCGAGTGGGAAGGCCTTATGCTCTTGCTCAATTAACATTGCTTGATTCGTCTCACTTTTGTTTTCAGTTGTTCTATAAAATCCTAGTTATCTAGTTAACCTAAATGATGTGCGCTATTGTCACTTAAAATTTCCGAAACAATCTGAATTTCAGGGAAGCCCAAGGAGAGAATACAACATGAGTTTATTAATTCATTTCGTAAGAAAATTCGATTATAATAAAAATTATAAGGTAGCAGATAAGGTAGCAGATTACTGATCAACACACCCTTATTCTTGTTGGATTTATGATTGTTTTTGATAATAAAACATTCTTAAAGTATCATCGAGAAACGGACAACATGTAACGATTTCTGTTTATAATTTATTTACAAAACATTAACAACAATAAACTATCTGGCAGTCTACAATCGCACAATCATACCCAACTTCTAGATAAATAAAAGTCACATTTAAATTATCTTTTGGCAAGCAAAACCTTAAATGTAAATGCAGACCTTAAGCTATAAAATAAAGCATAACCTGTAACAATTAATTGGGATATTATCGAGTAGGGGCAATTGTTTGCGTCAAATATCTGAGTGCAAAGTGCGCAGGTTCGCATTTCAGTAAAAAATTAGCATTCTGACTATTAACTGATAATGCGTTTCCTGAAACTCTTAAGCAATAATAGCAACGTATTCATTCTCTATAACAAAAAGCAGTCACTCAATCTATACTCCTTATCCTTTAAATTAAAGCGAATTGCTAATATCAATGATCAGCAAAAACAACGCTCAGATCAGCTGTCTTCTAATCCCTGAACAACTTCTACTAATAACTTTGATCAATGCGCAAGGATTTCAAAATATTAATCATCTGGGGTAGAGTAGCAAAAATTAAGTCATCTAGCTCTCCTTTATATCTACTTTCAACACCATTTAGCTTCAATTGCCTAAAGTAATTGTTATTTACCTCAATTGCCCAAACTTAATCGGTATTAATTCCAGTGCAAATAATCCACAATCGAACTCAGCTCGGATTAACGAAATGCCCCTTAAAAAAAATCCACAATCCTAAATATTAGCAAATACAATCCTAGGTTAGCTTAGAGCTATAATAGCGTTTTATCAGAATAGTCAATGTATCAGCACCTAATACTACCCCAGTTATCATTCCGATATTGAATATCAAAATAAAATCACCACTCACAATACAAAGCAATCGACGCGTAGAGGAATCTATCGCATTCTCCACCAATGAATTCAAGGATCTACTACTATGATCAACAGTTCTCCAGCGAGAATCTATGACTATTGAAAGCAGTGTATAAACTTAAAGTAGCTTCTGTTTAAAAAAAAATAACACACATTGCACATTATATCTACAATCAGGTTTCTTCCTGTAAAAATTGACGGATCAGTAACTTATTTTCCTCAACTACAGGTTGATCAAAAGCGTTGATACCCATGATCTGAGCAGCAGCGATAGTCTCCAAAATAAATTGCATAATTAGCCCCCCCATCACTTCCTCGTTCAAATTACTAAAACTAATAAGCCGAGTTGGGCAAGAATTACGAATTAAACAGTCAATAGTTGCTCGCTGCTCAGCTGCCATCAAATCACCCATAGTATGTCCAACCAAATAATTAAGAGATTCAGCAGCACTACCAGCAAGTTCAGCGCGTACCCGACCACCTAAACCGCGAGGATCGCTGCATATCACAGTGAAAAACTTATCCTTTGGACCAGCAAGATAAAGCTGCATCTGACTATGCTGGTCAACTGCGCCAAGTGCATTAACTGGAGTAGTCCCATGCCCTTCTTTGCCTAAGCTCTCGGCCCAAAGTTGGCGAAACCAGATCGATAATCGTTCAAGCCTTTCTACGTAAGGCATTAAAACAGTTTGATTAATCCCATGATTCCTAGCTAGTGCCACATTAATTGCAGCTCCAGCAACAGCAGGATTCTCTAGCGGATTTTTAGCAGAAATAGTTGCGTCCAACACAGCGGCTGCTCCGTGACGTACTCTTTCGACATTAAGACCAGCAATAGCAGCAGGCAGCAGGCCAGCAGTTGATAAAGCAGAAAATCGGCCTATAACCTTAGGGTCATATTCTAGGCAAAAAAAACCATATGTGGAAGCAATGCGACGCATTGGATTATCGGTTGGTTCTGTGAGACAAGTGATTTGTTTGCTAAAATTTTTATTACCTAATCTATCAATTACGATTAAAAGTTTTGTTAAAGTCTCAGTCGTACTGCCAGATTTAGATATAGCTAAAAAGCCTGTTTTATCCATATCAAAACTAGATAAGCGTGAATCAAAAGTGATTGGGTCAATATTATCAAGAAAGTGTATTCGCGGAGAAGTAATAAGAGAACCATCTACCAGAGCACAAACAGTTGCACCACCCAAAATAGAACCACCAATGCCAAGAACTACCACGTCTTTATAAAGTGAATGATATCGATCCACTATAGGTTTCCAAGAAGCAATATCATCACGACGGTAAGGCAAGGTCAATATAGGAAGAGAACCGTCATCAAAACGCGCTCGAATAAACTCTAACGCTATACTGCCTAATTCTCCCATCTCCTTAAATTTTTTCGGCGAAAATCCACCATCAACTTTGTGGATAAAACAAGCGTCAATATCGTTGGCGATTGGCAGTTTTTGAAGCATCTATAACTTCTCCCATATCATCAAAAAAGTTACGCTTGTTTCCCTCGGCAAGGTTAGACCTTATATAAAAAACATTTAATAAATGTTAAAGAATAGTTAGCTTAATCCGGCTAGAAAGCAACAGATATTATCAATCTCTTTAAACATGGCTAAATCCTGATCGCCACTCGAGAAGGATCGATTATAAATTTCTTCAATTATTTTTTTAAGTAATCAGGATAGTTGTGAATGATAATGTGTAGTAAATACGGATAAAACTTATTTGATTATAAGTTATAGAACAAGCATTTCATAATCAAAAAATATTCTACTATATATATCAATTTTATTTAATATTTTTATTACTAATTAAACAAATTGCAGATTTAATTATATTATTATATTTTGTAATATAAAAATTTATATTACTACATTAAGCAAGTTTTCTACGTGATTATGTAGTAGGTTTAGTAACTATTGTTTAGTTACTAATTCAATAAAGATAATGATCATTAAGTAATTAAAAATTATCCAATTAATCTAATTTTCAGCAGTAGCATTTTATGTCAAATAAAATGCTACTGCTGAAAAAAACTATATGCTCGCCATTTAGACAATGAAACTACTAATATCAACTAAATCATCATAGCTAAAATTGCTAGTATATACTGAGAAGATCAAATAATAAAATAGTTTAATTAAAACCTACTTGCTATCTATTGCAAGGAGCAAAAGCAATATAATTGCTTTGATATTAAACCAAAATAAGAATATTTTTCTATTGTCAGAAAAATCATCGATAAAAATGTTTCTAGTTAAGTTTATTGCTTACTCTATTACAGCTTCTATCTACAAAATCTAAATTATAAAGCAATTAAGTATTAATGTATTCTATTTTTATGATTTAATTGGTTGATCTATTACTAAGATTTAATATAAAAATTAAAGGCTTCTAATATACGATATTAGACCGAATAAGTTATATCATTAAAAGTCAAAAATAAGATTGGTTCCATCGAAGCCTAGAAAACCAGCCCTAAGATATATACAAACCTAGCCAATAGTTATTCTACAAATAAATCGCTATTGATTAATAAGTTCATAATATAAAAACAAAAAACATAAGATGCACAAAAAGTATTACAATGGCAATATATTGTTATTCCGAACTAAATCTAACTAAAAGAAGATAGCCCAGCAGCATTAAGGTTATTAATGCTAGAATTAGATAATTTCTCTTTAGTTATAACTAATACCAATAAAAGTAACAGACACTCGCTTGTTTATTAACAAAATTAACTGATAATTGAAACAAACAAAATCAATGCACAGCAATCCTAAAATTGATTTAATTTTTAATTAAGCATTTTAGGGAATAACAATAAATATATCACAATAAAAGTAAAATTGCTCTGAGCGATGCCTATATAAAATATATATAGAGTATTTTAGCCAATAAAATATTATTCTGAAATACTTTTTTTAAACATTGTTGGCGATATAAAATAACTTATAGAATAATTAATACTATATGGATTAGGTATTTCTGCAAGCTAATAATAATTGCCGTAAAAATAATATACATCCTAGATATTATTTTGACCTAGAGACAAAGGTATCCAAGACTTTTTTAGTTCCTTCACAATCAAACAATACTTCAAGTTTGCCCTTGCTGTCGGCTTTTATTATAGTTCCCATACCAAATTTTTTATGAAAAACTCTCTCTTCTAAAGTAGACTTATCAAATCTAGAGATTTCATTCGTACATAGATTACCTTTAATTTTCGTATTGTCTTTGCGGACAATATCATGGTTTTGATAAATGTAATCTGAATTGTGGACTATCGAATTGTTTACCGGCCTAGAACTTTCCAAGGACGATAATCTAAATTTATTCTTATGAGTATACTTAAAGTCATCACAATGGCGCTGAATAGTATTAGCATTATAAACCCTAACATTCCCGATCATCGCTAAATGCTCTACTGGCATTTCAGAAATAAAGCGTGAGGGAATTGCATTTCGCCAAACCCCGTGCAGATGGCGATTCGTGGCAAAAAAGATCTCGACATGTTTGCGTGCTCTAGTTAAACCGACATAAGCAAGCCGTCTCTCTTCCTCCAAAGCACTAACACTTTTTTCATCAATAGCTCGCTGGTTAGGAAATATTCCTTCCTCCCAACCAGGAAGGAAGACGACTTCAAACTCTAGCCCCTTAGCAGCATGCAAGGTCATCAGACTAACTTGCTCAAAGTTTACAGAATCAACTCCTTCTGCGAATAAAGAGATATGTTCTAAAAAATTATCAAGACTAATAAACTTTTCTAAAGTAGTAATCAACTCGTTTATATTATTCAATCTTTCCAAGGCTTCTTGCGAACCATCCTTCTGCAAAGAGGCAATATAACCGCTTTCGTTTATCACCTTGTTAGTTAGTGTCGATAAGGAGTCATTATGTGATGCCTTGCGCCAGCGTGCAAAATTTTGCATTAGTAGGCTAACTGCTTGTCTTGCAGGCGGTTTTAATACTTCATCCTGCACAATATGCTCCGCAGCCGTTGTGAGACAAATGTTGTTTATTCGAGCATATTGAAATAAAATTCGTTCTGTCGTCTTACCGATACGGCGAGCTGGAACGTTGATTATTCTTTCAAAGGCTAAATCATTTTTTGGCTGAGCGATTACCTGCAAATATGAGATAACATCGCGTATCTCCTTACTATCATAAAAACGTGCAGCGCCAATAGTCTTATAAGGCACACCAAGAGTCACTAGTTGCTCTTCAAAAGCGCGAATCTGAAAACCAGTACGTACAAGCACAGCTATTCCGCGCAAAGGCACATTAGTTTTATGATAATATTTAATTCTTTCGCAAATAACTCTTGCTTCCATGTAATTATCAGACACACAGCGCACAATGATTTGCTCGCCGTCATTCCCTTTGGTCCACAAAATCTTACCCAAACGACCTTTGTTACGCGCAATCACACTAGAGGCGACAGCTAAGATGCGAGAAGTAGAGCGATAATTTTGTTCTAATCTGACTACTTTAGACCCAGGAAAGTCGTTTTCAAAGTTAATAATATTGCCAATTTCTGCTCCACGCCAACCATAAACCGACTGATCATCATCCCCTACACAGCAAATGTTTTTATAATTTTGAGCCAGCAAACGCAACCAAAAATATTGAACTAAATTAGTATCTTGATATTCGTCCACCATTATATATCGGAATTGATTTTGGTACTGTTGTAGTACACAAACATTGGTTTGGAATAAGGTAAAGCAATGCAGAATAAGATCGCCAAAATCAACTGCATTCATATTTATCAACCTATCTTGATAATGCCGATAGATTTGTTTTGGATTACCTACGGATATATTACTAAATTTAGTGGAATATATTTTATCGGAAGTCAAGCCACGATCTTTCCAACGCTGTAAAATACCTAGTACAGATTGAGCAGAACAATGCTTTTCTTCAATATTTAGATCCTGTAGAATTTGCTTTATTAAAGTGATTTGCTGATTGATGTTCAATATAGAAAAATTTGATTTAAGCCCTACCAGCTCAGCATGATTCCGTAAAATCTTAGCGCACAGTGCATGAAAGGTCCCTAAACAGATTTGCTTTGTCGCAGAGCCAACAACTGCGTTAACTCGTTCTTTCATTTCCTGGGCTGCTTTGTTTGTGAATGTAACCGCTAGGATATTCCTTGGGTCAACATTCCCCACGGTCAAAATGTGAGTAAGGCGACTTGCCAACACACGAGTCTTACCAGTACCAGCACCAGCCAATATCAATACAGGGCCATCTAGTGCTTTTACTGCAACAAGCTGATCATCATTTAAACCATCTAGATAACTATATTGCGCAAACATCCTAATAAGAGCTTAGTTGTGCTTTATACAAAATTTAATTAGAGAAAATTTAGATCTAATAAAGATGTATACAATCAATCAAATGTATAAATTGTAATCATACTGCTCTTAAAATAAAAAAAAATTAAAAATAAATCTTTAATGAAATTTATTATTATAAATAGAATAATAGCTTAAGCAAGAATGTTTGCTACAACTTATTGAAGCAACATAATGCTTCATAAATCAATTAAATTTATAGCGCATTTTACAATTATAGAATCTATTTATACATGTAATTTTTTGCATTATATTAGATTGATTCGTTTAGTTATAGGTTTAATTCAAAAAATATACATTGTAATTTATTACTATCATTAAAATTTAATAATACATTATCATTATAATATTTGGTAAAAATTAAGCACTGCGTTGATTTTTTAGGATAATTCCCACTAATTTTTATCCATTAATACTATTATTCGTCTAATTGAATCTTTAAACCTTATTCTAAAAATAGAATCTAACTAATTACACCGATATTTAATATGATCTCTTGCGCTATACATCAGCGATTTAAGCATTTCTGCAATTTCCATAATTAGAGAATAATGAATTACTCTCGTATAAAAATTCTTTATAATTATACTTTTAACTGAATTTATAAAAAACCGTCACTGTACTTCATTTTAAAGCGCTATCCAGTCATAGAAAAATGTATTACTACTTAATAAGTACTAAATATCATTAATATAAAGAATAAAATCAATACAAAAAAATATGATATTTCTACTGAAATTTCTACATTATTCTCAGTAAAATAAACTAAATAATTAAAATTTGCGAAGTAAATTTTAATCGATCTTATTTAACAATACTTTAAAATATTTGCTAAATATTCCAATCCTTAATTTACTGATGAATTCATCCAAAGTTATTCTATAAAAATTTATTATATATAAGCCTAAATTAATTATCTAAGTTTATCAATAATCTATTTAATTTTGCTATAGATATAGATATTTTATCGTTTATTATACATGATAAACAGCTATCTTGAATATTAAGCGATAATTAAAAAAATCATCTCAATCTATTTTGCTAGATCTTAAACTCGTGATAGCTCCTAAAATAATTATTTTATAATATCAACAAGAATAAATTATATTTAAGTGTAATAACATATTTAAGTGTAATAACTCATCTAAAATATTTCCAATCTAATAAAAGCTATAATTGTAATAAAAAAATAATAAGCAGTTAATATAAACAACAATTTATAAAAAGCATGATTATTCTACCGTAATAGATAAAATCTAATTATAGCATCATTTATAAAAATAAATATTACAATAATTTTAAAAATAATAAACTTTACTTAAGCCGGCAGACTAATATAAAACCAAGGTAATATCTGCTCTTTTTATAGATTATTATTATTTTTATCAAAACAAGTATTATTTAAACATAACAGTATATTGTACATATACAAATGTTTTTGTAACACTAAATTACAACATCTTAGCAAGATTATTTATAATAACAATGATAATTGTTTACTTACCTGCAAAAAAGTAAATTACATAGCCCAAAATATATTCATAAAACAAATTCTTGTACTGCCTCGATAATAAGGATTACTTTAATCAAATGATTACTGCTAAGTATTTAATTATTTTTGTTATTATCAAAATAATTGTTCAATGAATTTTTTGCTGAAGTTAAACTCAATGGTAAATTATTTCTAATATGTTTTATATAACAATCAATGGTAAATTATTTCTAATATGTTTTATATAACAAATAGTTTTTATATAACAAATAGTTTGTTTAATAATCTTATCGACAGCAATCAACATAACAGAGTACCATAAATATAACATTCTATTTAGTTGATTGCTGTCGATCGTATTAAAAAATACCGTGATCTAATTACAACAGAAGCTAATACACTGTTTATTCACAATCGGTCTCTAACGATTTTGCAGTTAATTGCCATGCCTAAAACTGATGAAGACAGCAACACTAAAACTGTTAATAATTACCAGCGACATTAAACAATTAATCAGTAATCATATGATATTTAAAAAATTAAATACCTTTATTAAACAAACTTCCTTAATTTTTACTATAACTTGCTTTATTCTTATTTATAGTCAGAGTACTGTACAGTATATTAAAATATTATTTGAATCATTCTACTAAAAAAACATTAATTAACATTTCTATAAAATTATAGTAACATATGTGAAAAATGAAACATTAATAAATTAATGCACTAAAATAGATTTTTCTTATATATACAAAAATTAATGGATAAAATTATTAATTTAAATTTTTTTCGCAAGAAAGATCTCTAGACTAGAAAAATTAAGTGTATAGCAAATAGTATAAAATTGACGCTGAAAATATAGTAGTATCCACTGTGCTCTAAAAAGCAACTTGCTATTAATTATTTAGCTACCTAAAAAGCTTAATAGAAAATTGTTTATCATCTATTTCTCCATTAAAAAGCATATGCTAACTCTGAATGTATATATAGAAAAATCGTTTATATATCCAATCAATCTTCCTAATTAATATTCAAAACAATTACTATGTCACGAGTTACCTAAACTAATTTATAGTAAATTATCTAATTTTAATAATTAAGAACATGATATATAGAATTGTATTATAAAATTAGTAAATTAGCCTATAAACAGCTACATACTATAAAACACTTAATGAATTTGCTATGAAAAAAAGATTTCTCATTACATTAGCGCAACTCAATCCTTGCGTCGGTAATATTGATGCGAACGTAAATAAGTTACGCAAAGTACGTGCTCAAGCTGCTACCGAAAACGCTGATCTCATTCTAACACCAGAACTTTATATTTCTGGCTATCCACCAGAAGATCTAGTGCTTAATTCGATGTTTATTAGTGAAATACGTAACGCGGTCGAAAAATTGCTTATCGAAACCGCCGATGGTGGGCCAGCCATTCTGCTCGGTGCTCCATGGATAGAAAAAGATAAAATGTACAACGCCGTGTTGCTATTAGATAAAGGTAAATTGCAAGCAGTCCGATATAAAGTAAACCTACCAAATTATGGTGTGTTTGACGAAAAAAGAGTATTCAACAGTGGACCAATCCCTAGCCCGATAGAAGTACGCGGTTTGCGTCTTGGCGTTCCGATCTGTGAAGATATTTGGACACCCGATGTAGTAAAGAACATTAAAACGGGCGGTGGAGAATTTTTATTGGTTTCTAATGGTTCTCCATTTGATAATCAAAAAATGAATAATCGCTTACAGAATGCCATATCACGTGTAATTGAAAGCAAATTGCCAATGGTTTACTTAAACCAAGTTGGTGGCCAAGACGAAATAGTATTTGACGGTGCATCATTTGTTCTAAACACTGATCAAAAGGTGTCAGCCTATCTTCCTGCTTGGGAAGAATCGATAGTTACTACAACCTGGACGCGTGGACTAGAAGGTTGGTCTTGCGCGCAGACTAACACAATAAAACCAAAATATGGTCTAGTAGCTATATATCGTGCTATGGTACTAGGCTTACGTGACTACGTAGCCAAAAATCGTTTTCCTGGCATCATCTTAGGAATATCTGGCGGCATTGATAGCACGCTGTCTGCGACCGTAGCAGTTGATGCTTTAGGCGCAGACAAAGTACGTTGTGTCATGATGCCATCTCCATATACCAGCAATCATAGCTTAGAAGATGCGTTAGAAGTTGCTAAGCGGCTTGGAGTTAAGCATACTAATATTAGTATTAGCTCAGCTATGCTAACGTTTGAGAGCATGTTAACTAAGCATTTAGGTGTTATATCGCACGATCTCACTGAAGAAAATCTACAAGCCCGTTTACGTGGCATCATCCTAATGGCTTTATCTAATAAGTTTGGATACATGGTGCTATCTACCAGTAACAAATCAGAAATTTCTATTGGATATACGACTTTATACGGTGATATGTGCGGCGGCTATTCAGTATTAAAAGATGTATATAAGAGTACAGTATTTAAGCTCTGTCGTTGGCGTAATTCTAATAAACCAACCGATTGCTATGGACCAAATGATACATGTATACCTCCACACATCATTAGTAAACCGCCTTCTGCTGAATTAAAGCCAGGACAAAAAGATATAGATACCATACCTATATATTCAGTGCTAGATAAAATATTAATTCATCTAATCGAAAAAGAAACACCATTAGCTGAGATCATAGCTAATGGTTATGATAAAGACACTGTGCTACAAGTGTGGCGTATGTTGAATCGAGCAGAATATAAGCGGTACCAATCCCCTCCAGGAGTTAAACTAACTTGTCGATCTTTCGGCAAAGAAAGACGCTATCCAATCACTAATGCATTTACTGATACATATAAGCTAAGGGATATTTGACAAGCAAATACTATAATTTTATACTGTTAGACAATTAAAAGGGGTTTTATGGCAGTATTTGTCCGTTTTGCTCCAAGCCCAACTGGGCTTCTGCATGTTGGAAATACCCGTCAAGCGTTAATCAACTGGCTATTTGCCCGCGCCCATGGCGGTAATTTTATGTTGCGCTCTGATGACACCGATGCTAAACGCAGTACAGTTGAATTCGCAGAAAAGATAAAGCGAGATCTAAATTGGCTTGGCATTACTTGGGATGTATTCTCTCGACAATCTGACCGTTTAAAACGCTATGCTGCTGAAGCGGAAAGACTAAAGCAAATGGGATGGTTGTACCCGTGCTATGAAAGCGCTGAAGAACTAGCACTAAAACGAAAAAAACAGCTATCTGCTGGCAAACCACCAATATACGATCGATCTGCACTTTCCTTAAGTTATGATGAAAAAGCAGCAAAAAAAACCAAAGGCATATTACCATACTGGCGATTTAAGCTAAATCATAAAATAGTAACTTGGAATGATATAATACTCGGTAAAAGTGAACGAGATATGGCTTTGCAATCCGATCCAATTATGATACGTACCGATGGTAGCCCAGCTTATTTTATGGCCTCAGTAGTCGATGATATTGACTTTTCTATTCTTTACATCATACGCGGTGAGGATCACGTAACTAATTCCGCCACCCAAATTCAAATTTTTCATGCACTAGGAGCGCAACCTCCAATGCTAGGACATACTTCATTAATTGTAGGAGCGGATGGCTCTAGCTTATCCAAGCGTCTTGGAAGTATTAGCTTAGAAGAATTGAGAGAAACGCACAAGTTAGAAGCAATGGCTATTAATTCTCTTTTATCTGGACTAGGTACTAACAAGATTGTGCCTGCAAACACATTAGGCCAAATTGTCGAAAACTTCGATATCACTCGCTACAGCCGAGCAAATCCACATTTTATCTTGGATAACCTAATACAAATTAATAAAAAAATTTTGCAAGAAACATCTTACAGTGACGTTGCTGATCGTCTTTTAGATCTAGAAGTTAATGGTGGAGCAAGATTTTGGAATGCTGTACGCGGCAATATAACTAGACTATCTGAAGTCAAAGAATGGTGGCTTCTGCTTAACACTCCAATCAAACCTATAATTGCTGCAGAAGATAGTGCATTCTGTATTACAGCTGCTGATTTGTTACCAGCCGAAGAGCCTAATGCCAAAACTTGGGATCTTTGGATTACTGCGATAAAATTAAAAACTGCTCGAAATGGTAAATCATTATTTATGACTTTACGCAAGGCTTTGACGGCAAAAGATTATGGACCGCAGCTTAAAGATATTTTGCCTATGATGAATCGTAAAAAGATAATTGCTAGATTGCATGGAGAAATTGCTTAGATAGAAAGATTAAAACCCTTGTTCTTTGTTCCATTGCTATTGTAATTTATTTGAATGTAAAAATTGACTATTGAGCATGCCTGCTGTTGTTGAGACACAAAGACATACCTTCGGAATCCAAGACATGAAGCTCAAGATTACCAATACCCTTATGCGCAAAAAGCAAGTATTTCACACAATAGATCCATTAAATGTGCGTGTATATGTCTGCGGCCCGACAGTGTACGACTACGCTCATGTAGGTAATGCGCGGCCTGCTGTAGTTTTTGATGTTTTAGTCCGCGCGTTGCGTCATATTTACGGCAATGCCCATGTTACTTACGTTACTAACATCACCGATGTTGACGATAAAATTATTAATCGTTCTAAGGAGCGATGCATAACAATGGAGGCACTGACTAAAGAAATAATAAATATATATAAAACAGATATGGCTGCGATTGGCGTTAAAAAACCTGACGTACAACCACGTGCTACCGAATATATTGGACCAATGATTGCTTTTACACAAAGATTGATTAACCTCGGACATGCTTATATTACTAATAATCATGTGCTATTCAATGTGCGTTCTACAGCTAATTACGGTCAATTGTCACATCGTTACGAAAAAGACTTTATTGCTGAATCACGAATCGATGTACTATCCTTTAAACGCAACCCATCTGATTTCGTTCTATGGAAGCCCAGCGCAAATGACCAACAAGGATGGGATAGTCCATGGGGTTACGGGCGACCAGGTTGGCATGTAGAATGTTCAGCTATGGCTGCAGATAATTTAGGTGAAACATTTGATATCCATGGTGGCGGAATTGACTTGATATTTCCGCATCATGAGAATGAACTCGCCCAGACCAGCTGTGCTTTTGGCCATGGCACTATGGCCAATTACTGGATGCATAACGGTTTCGTGACAGTAGAAGGCAAAGTAATGTCAAAGTCGCGTCATAACTTTTACACGATCCGTGATTTACTCTCTAGATGGCCAGGCGAAGCAATCCGCTTTTTGCTACTCTCTACTCACTATCGCCAACCATTAAATTTTTCTAAGTCTGGTCTGTATGAAGCTAAAACCCAGCTCAACAAATTATATGGTACAATAAATCGAGCACGAGAATCAGGATATACCCCGCAGTGTAGTCTAGTTCAAGACAATAATCTAGTGTTATCTGCTTTATGCGATGACTTAAATACGCCTTTAGCGCTAACTGCTCTACATCAAATTGCTCGAAAAATAAATATCGCTCTTAACAACAAGGTCTGCGATTGGGAGATATCCGATCTAATGTATAAATTACTAGACTGGAGTAAATTACTAGGCTTGCTCCAAAGCGATCTTAAAGCTTGGTTTAAGGGAGATGGAAAAGAAGACGAAGAAATCGAAGCATTAATTGCTGCCCGCAATGCTGCCCGTAAAGCGCATAACTTTAGAGAAGCTGACAAAATTAGAGATAAATTTAAAGCACGAGGGATAAAATTAGAAGACGGAGCTGCTAATACCACTTGGAAGAAAATAAAGTAGGACAAGGTAGCAGCATTGTTTTTATCAAGGTTTCAAAATTATTGATTGTTCTATCATAAATTTATATTGTTTGATTAGTGTAACACGCTTTATCAAGAAAAACACTACGGATTAGTAGATAATAATCGCTAATTATATTATACGTGATTCTACTACTCTACTGTAAAAAACAAGCGATACTTATATCATGTCAGCTATTAATTATAATAGCTGACATGATATAATTCATAATAGCTCAATTAAGAATACAAAGAGCTAACTCTTCCTTTGCTGATTAATTTACAGTAGTAACTTGTTCGGTGATCTATCAACGCCAATAAAAACAATCAACTTTTCTGAAAATACAGATTAGGTATTCTCTTTTGCGATTAACGGTAATAAGTACACTTTTTATAATTAGGAAAGATATCAATATAAGTAGCACAATTATCGTACTCAATACTTTTAATCAAGTAAAGCATTTTATCCAATGTACTTAGCATTAGTATTAATTTATTATATCAAATAAATTAATACTAATGCTTTGCCTAGTTTTGCTAGATAAACAAAAAATAAGTCACTTACCAAGACTCTATGCTTTAATATAATTAAAGCTAGCATATTTTTATCAAAGTAAACTAGTCAATATTAGCTAAAAGATAAATCCACTAACTTTATTGTAAGTTTGCCAATTAAATCTTATATTTCAATAAATTAACTAAGAATAACTCAACCTTTCATGGCATTATTAACCACATTTTATTTTTTTACAAAAAAATCTTATTCTAAACAAAATTATTAAAAAAATTAAATAATATATTAAGTAAGTATTAAATGGCTAAAGATTTATAATAAATTTTAATAGGTAATATTTTTACAAGAAAAACAATCTAATGTCCAGCTCAGATAAAAAATAATACATTACAACCTACATACTAAACTCAAATATTTTATTGAATTTTATTTAGTATTGTCGGACAGAGGGAATAAAATAATTATTGGTATAGAGGAAGTGATTTTTTTTAAAAAACAACATTACTATTTAGTATAAAATTTAACCACAACTTATGCTTGCTAAATATTTATGCCAATTCACTCAAAAAAAATAACTAGCGATACCTAAAATTATTTAATAATAAATTTTTAAATTAATAAAATATTATTAATAGATCTATTGTCAAAATAGTTAATGAGGCAATGCTATCAATAGCCATAAATATTACTCATATAATCTTATTATAAATAGGAATCAACATCTTAAGTTTGGCTATTTTAAACCAGAGGTTTTATCCTATAAGATAAAATAGCATAAAAATAAACAATATACAGTTCATTAGAGATAAGCTTATTGATCTCGACTCCAAGCAGCAATCGAAATAATAAATTATTATTGGCTAAAAAATATTCAATAAATCTAATTCATCAAAAAAAAACCACTTATCAGCCTATCTTATTATTCAAATAAAAAAGCTAAAATTCAGCAAAACAACAATAACTATCTAAATTGTACTGATCACAACGTCTTTAAGCCCTCTAAAACAAATAAAACTAAATTATTAGTGTGCAGAGAAATAGAGAAATATCTATCCTAATAATAGGGTGCTTTAAAGACCCATACATTTAACTTATAAAGCAAAATATTAAAAATACCACAAAAATGCATTACATCCTCTATAAAGAATATAAGATACGATATAAAAGTATTGTCCTAAAGAAGGTATAGTAAAAAAACTCATTAATCTAATATAATGCGAAGAGGAATAAGCAAATTATAGCAAATTCCTCCCGCAGTAAAAATCACTCACGATTGCCAAAGAGTCGGAGCAAAAACAAGAACAGATTGATAAAATCGAGATACAAAGTTAGAGCGCCAATAATTGTTTTTTTGGTAACAACGCCAAAGCTGTCTATCTCGTTGTACATCTCCTTGATGCGCTGCGTGTCATAGGCAGTTAGGATTGAAAATACTAATACACCAGCAATCGATATTGTAAACTGCAAAGCGGAAGATGCCAAAAATATGTTCACAATACTAGCCAGCATCACTCCAAACAATCCCATCACTGCAAAAGTACCAAGGCCGGAAAGAATTTTCTTTGTCGTATAGCCATATAGGCTTAAACCTGCAAAAGCTGCCGCAGTGATAAAAAATACTCGCGCGATGCTTTCAGCAGCATAGACAAGGAATATCGATGCAAGAGACAATCCCATCAAAGAAGAAAAAACATAGAATAAGATCCTTGCAGAAGAAAGCGACATGCTTGCGACTCGTGCGGAGATCAGGAGGACCATAGCAATTGGTGCTAGCATAATTACCCAGCGCAACTCTGACATGTAGACCGCTTCACCAAAAGAGGTCAAAGATCCGTCCTGGAATGATAACATAGCAGTGCCAGAGGCAACAACGCCAGTTAAAATCAGGGCCGCAACCATGTGATTATAAACGCCGAGCATGTACTGGCGCAGACCAACGTCATATCCAGCGACATCAGCTTGTGACCGAGACATTGTTTGACGATCGTAATTCATATAATAACCTCATTATAAATCTACCCCAGCGCATGCCGGGTAACTCCGGAACATAGAAATAAGATCAGCAAGCACTTGCTTCAACTATTTTTAACCCCAAAGTTTACTAACAAAGTTCTGCTAAAAGTTAACAGCATGTTCCTAGTATTGAGCAAATTGCTCTCTTTAATTAAGCTAAAACAAATAATCCGTTTCCTCTTCCTCGTGTTATTTGTTCAAAACAAATTTCCAACTATAAATTCAAACCCTAAACCCAGTTTATTCTCTAAACCCAGTTTATTCTATTGTATTATTGTATGTTACTCAACTCATGCACATTACACACTAAAAAACAAATCTACTAAAGAAGAAATTAATTACGTTAACATGTTTATATCACTAAAATTGATTTAAGAATGTTAACTTAACAGCTATGATTACTCTAAAATGTATATAATCCATGTATTGTCTACAACATCCTTTGCTTTACTTAATTGTAAATTAAATTATCTACCACGATTACATCAAGCTTGGTGATTGTTCGCCAGGCAAATATATAAAAACTTATCGAATAAGTGACTGAGTATGTATTTCGATGAATATCAAGATCAAGATGCTCTTGGACTGGCAAGACTAATTCGGAAGGGTGAAGTTTCAGCCACTGAAGTAGTCCTTGCTGCACTAACACGAGCCGATGACATCAATCCAAAAATTAATGCTATAGTTTCAAGACGCGATGATATCGCTCTTGCTCAATCATACGCTCCATTAATAAATGAACCCTTTGCTGGCGTACCTTTTGTGTTTAAGGATCTTGATTGCTGGCAAGAAGGCTGGTTAGCGGAATATGGCTCTAAGCTTTGGCAAGGATTTATCGCTCCGATTGATTTTACTTATACTAAGCGAGTAAAAAAAGCTGGGATGATTCCTATCGCTCGTACTACCACGTCAGAGTGTGGGCTTAGTATTTCTACCGATACTAAAGTTTACGGCTTGACTCGTAACCCCTGGAAACTTAATCACTCAGCAGGAGGTTCATCAGGAGGAACTGCAGCAGCGGTAGCTGCTGGGATTGTACCTGTAGGACATGCCAGTGATGCTGGTGGTTCAATTCGCATTCCAGCTGCTACATGCGGACTATTTGGATTAAAGCCAACGCGAGGACGGAACCCACTGGGACCATTATTAAGTGAGGACTGGGCTGGATTAGGTACCCAGCATGTAATATCACGCAGCGTCCGGGATAGTGCCGCGATATTAGACGTTACTCATGGTTTTGAGTTAGGTGACCCATATTTCTGTCCTTCACCAATTCAACCTTTTCTTGCAGAAGTTACAGCTAAGCCGGATAAATTACGTATTGCTTATCACACAATAGGCCTGGGTGGGCAACAAATAGACTCAGTAAATAAATCCGCTATATATGACGCGGTCAATTTGTTGGAAGATTTGGGACACGAAATAGAAGAAGCATATCCCATGGTAAATGCAGAAATATTAAGTAAGGCAATGCTCACCATAGTTTCAACCAACCAAAAACGAATGCTTAATAAACGATACTTCCAGCTGGGGCGCCAACAAGAATACGGTGATCTAGAGGAAGTCACTATAGCTTTTGCCGAATACGCTGCGAAAGTCTCCGCAATCGACTATGCAGAAGCTATCTTTGCCTTTCATCAGCTTAGCCGTTGTTTTGGAGAATTCTTTGAAGGCTACGATATATTGCTATCTACCGTTCTCGCAAATCCTTTAATAAAAATCAATACTGCTCATACAGGGTATACTTCGGCAAAAAGCTTTCTTGAAGAAAGCTGGCAGTCTATGCCAGTTACTCAATTTTTTAACATGACAGGTTGTCCTGCTATGTCTGTCCCTCTCTTCTGGTCTAGCCAAAACCTACCTATTGGTATACATATGGGTGCCGGTTTTGGTCGTGAGGATATGTTATTTCGCCTTGCATCGCAACTTGAGCAAGCAAGACCATGGTTTTTCAAAAGACCGAAACTATAAAAAATTTCTTCGGAGCTAATGATCTATAATCAATATTCTAATGATCTATAATCAATATTATAAATCATTGCTATAATCCTACACTACAAAAACTTTAACAGCAACACTAGTGCAGGCAAACTATTAAACAGAATAAATCCAAATATTTATTGGGAAGAAATCAATACAACACTGTTATTCGATTAAATTTACTCTTATTTACTCCTTAATACTTTGTCAATTTTCATCTGTTGAAGCATATTTTTAAATTTTTCTGTTTTGTAGAGAACCATACGAATCACGATCTAATGCATTTCAGTGAAAAATATGGTTTAAATTATTTATCCAATAAATTCTTGGCTAAATACTCAAACAAAGGCCGATAAATATTAATTTTTAGAGATGTAAAATCTTACAGGTTAGACATACCTTATATGAAGTGTTAACTATAAGTTAATTGAGTTAAATGAAATATTTAATTGAATTAAATAAAATAATTATTATTCAAAATAATACTGATTTTTCTTAAAAACAAGATTCAATTACTATGACTTTTGTCTAAGTATTACAATGTACAATAATTTAAAATTAGATAAAAAAAATAACCCAAATCAATACTAATTGACTAAACTCCAGCAGCTGGCGTGCCCAGCAGGACTCGAACCTGCAACCGTTCGCTTAGAAGGCGGATGCTCTATCCAGTTGAGCTATGGGCACCCGTAAACATAGCTTCACCATTAATGCATTGAGAACAACGACCAACGTTCAGTGAGTCCATTGGCTACGGCGATTAAAGGCAAAATTATGAGCGTAGGATTTGGGAGTTAGCTTGTGCTCACGCGAGTCCTGCAAATTGAAATTTAATCCATTTCTACGCGCAAATGCGACAGCCTCTTCCTTACTGTCAAAAGTAATGCGAATTTGATTATTAGTATCTTTAGCTGATACCCAACCCATAAGCGGCTCAGGAATGCGACGAGAGTCCGGACAGCACTCCAATATCCAAGCTTTATTCTCCCCCCAAGCAGAGTTCAGCGCAGTTTTTCCGGGTTTATAAATCCGAACAATCATAAAATTACCTCTTAAAATTTAAGAAGCTGTACAACATCACACAAAAACAAGCCATTGCCCTAATCGGGGTGGACGGATTCGAACCGCCGACTTCCTGCTCCCAAAGCAGATGCGCTACCAGGCTGCGCTACACCCCGTTAATAAACTATACAGCAAGAGATTTAGTATCTACAAATTAACACCGTTGGAACTTTAGATCACAGCAATTAAACCTTAAAACTTCAGTATGTTTGCGCTTTTGGCTATTACTCAACAATCACACTGCTTTTTTCATTTCTTGTCGTAGAATCTGCATTTGCTGGAGCCAATCAGTACAATACTAAAGAAAACACAAAAAATGTAATAATTAGCTGAGTCTGCTTCAAAACTTCTTTGAACTAAGCAGTGATCAGCAAATAACGTCCAAGAAAATATAATATTACTTAAAACTTTATCAAGCTCATTGTTGAGTTAACAATACCATCTGTAATACTTATTCGTACCTTACTGATAATAACTTATTCATACTTTAAATGCGAATCCAGTTAAACATCGTTTCATCGGCAATACACTAGTATTAACTCCACGACAATACTTTAAGTAGCTTAAGTAAATTAAGCTTGTAACTAAGACTACTTAGCAAGTAATTTTCACTAGTATTTAGGAAAATTTTTAGGCATTGCCTATCCGGCAAAACTAACCAACAATAAATTGGCTATTAATCGAACTTGATATATCTAGGAATAAAATATTAGCGCTTAAGTAATGCCACTTTAAATTAAGTGCACTATAGCTGTTAGATGTAAAAAACTTGCCTGCATCTTACTAAGAATTGTATTATTAGTAATTATAAAACATTTTAAATTTGGCTTTACAAGAGTTTACAAGAGCATGTATGCTGAATTGCTAGAAAATTAGGTGTTTTAACTTAAACCACATAGAAGAACTGTATCACTACTAATAAATACAAATTATAAATACAAATTAAAACATATCGCACCAGTAATTTACTTAATTTTTAAATAATTTTTTAAGATTGAGAATGCTCTCTTTAGTAAGGAATTTAGATTTTAATTAAGGTGTGTTTTAATTAAGGTGTGATCGAGGTCGTTAATTATTTTCAGCAACTTAATTAATTAGATAATCTAAGTATAAATGAAACATTCATCGCGTACTATATTGTTTAAAAATTAAACAGAACATTACTACTTTTCTTACCGCAACATAATTTATTTAAATTAGCATTTGCTGTATAGTTTACACTAACAACACTTTGGTTGCATCAATTTAAACAAAATTTTTAACTCTTTGTATTTTCATTACATTCATTACAAATTATTAATTTAGTGATTTTTAATCATTAACTAGGATTGAATTTAAATTGAAAATACTAATTACCCTCAAGATTTAGATCATATATTTTAAGCGTTACTTTACTACAGAAACTTTCACTATCTTAGTGATAACTTTCACTATCTTAGTGATTTTTCTATCTCAAATCCTAAAAATATAATGCAAAGAACAATGATTAAGTTTTAATTTATACCGAATATATTTGAATACTAGACTAGATTATTAATAATGCTTGACCTAAAATGTTTATTTTAATGCTAACTCATAATTAGAGCAATAGCCAAAAAGATTAATTTTACTAAAATTCTATTCTATATTGATTAAATTTTCATGGAGTAAAACGTAACATCTTGCGAACGGATATAAGTAACTAGTGCTTAATAAGCGCATAAATCAGCTTAAATATAAATTAGGTAAGACTTCATTAAATTCTCCTATGGCTATAGCCCTTGATCTTGCCCAAATTGCTGCCGAAGTCGGTGAAGTGCCAGTAGGTGCAGTAATAATTGACAAATCTGGACGACTAATCGCCCAAGCACATAATCAGGTGGAAACCCCTCCTGATCCAGTAGGTCATGCTGAAATTTTAGCATTACGAGCAGCTGCTAAAATAATTGGATCACCTCGATTAATACAATGCGATCTAATTGTAACACTGGAACCATGTGCGATGTGCGCACAGGCAATCGCACATGCACGCATCCGTCGACTAATTTTTGGTGCTTATAATCAAAATAATGGTGGAGTAGAACATGGAGCACGTATCTTTAGCCAACTTTCCTGTCATCATCAGCCAGAAGTTATTGGTGGCGTTGAAGAAACTGCTGCATCTTTTTTGCTTAAGGATTTTTTTATTTCTAAAAGAAATAAAAAATAATTAACTACAAACAGTATTTTATTACAATTTTAATTACTTAATAATAATTAATAGTATTTACCTTATTAATATAATTAGATTGGATCTTTAATAATTATAAACACTGCTTTATATCTTTAAACTATTCTAGATTAGCAATTATTATTTGTAATTAACTGGCATTTATATATTTTATGTTTAACTCAAGTTACTCACTTAGATATTTAATAACATAACTTTCTGCTTAACTTAAGAAAGTTAATTGTCTTCATCTCAAATATTAGTAAAATAATTGTTAGTTAATTTTGGATATCCAAGATATAAAGTCTCTATTAACACTACTATTATAGATTATAGACTTGATTTTATAGACTGGATTGAACCAGTGACATGCAGTAGAATAATATTATATAAAATATCGTAACTATAAAATATCGTAACTGTTTATTCATTGCGTCAATTATTTTTAATAATACATATTATCATTTTATATTTAACTAAATATTTATCCTTAAAAACTTAACTTAAAAGCAATACATAATTAAAAATAAAGATTGCATGAACTTAATATTAATGATACAGGAATATAAGCTGTTTTTATTTTGTATAAGTAATAATCAAGTACTTGTCTTTATGATCAATTCATTTTGTTGCACTATACTGCGTAACTCTTCGCAAAGAGTTGATAAACAAGAATAGTTAATACAGTATAATTTATCGATATTTTTCTTACAAATTTTATTTATAGATTATAATTTCTGCTAAAAGAAGTATACTCATTGTGCAATTATTAATTTATTGCTAGTAACGAAGCATTTTTGATAAAGCGAAGTTCATATAGCGACGTCATATAGCGACATATATATAGCTAATAATATACATTAAATTACTATATATTTTAGTTACAAAATTTACATTTTTGTATGATTTATTGCAGATAGCAAATTAATTAAAAATATTAGTATTAAAAATATTAGTAAATAAATAAAAAATATTAGCAAATAAATCCAATACCTTTAATTATAGTTACAGAGACACAATTTATTTTCAATAAAAACCTTATCGGGGTAAAATTTTTAATTTTAGTAGTTTATCTATAAAGACGAAACATTTCTTCTTTTAAAGAGCGCTTGCCGGCCAAGCCTAAGAAGTGATTAATTTAATTTCACATGATAGCAATTAGCATATCACATATCTTTCTTAGTTAATCGAAATATTCGAATTAATGGTAGAATCTACTTGATTCAAGAAAAAGATTCGTTAAGTTAATCCTAGTTTTTAATTTTTTCAACATTATCAAATATAGACTATTGGATATACTTTTCAGATATTGTTTTATAGTATAAACGATTGATATAAAATTTACACTGATACTTAATTTAATGTCTTGTTGAGCTTTAATTCATCATGACAGCTTGTTTTTTTGAGTTTCTCTACCTAATAAGATTGCTGTCTGGTCTTTAGTTTAAAGTAGCTATAGCTAAGTGGAGTCAACCTTGGCGAAGCCTGAATGGGGAATCAAGCGAATATGTCAGTCCTGTGGGGCACGCTACTATGATCTTAATCTTTTGCCGATTACCTGCCCTACCTGCAATACTTCATATGATCCAGAAGCAATTTTGAAAAGTCGTCGCAGTCGAAGTGTTATTATGAGCGAAAAGAACCAAAGCTTTTCGCTGTATGAAGAGTCTGACCAGCTTGAAAATGAAAACGATAATGTTATTAGTGAAGAGAATGATGTTGATCTTCTTGATGACAATGCTCTAATCGCAGAAGATGAAAATGACGGTAACAATAAAGAGCATCGAATCAATTCAATCAATGAAGACAACCTGGAATTAAATGAAGAATAGCCAAGATAATTTTTTATATTAGTGATTTATTAATTCTTAGAATTTTGTAAAATAGCTTGAAATATTTGTGTCTTTATTCTTCGCTAATAGCGAGAAAAGGGGGGCCATAGCTCAGGTGGGAGAGCGCTACAATGGCATTGTAGAGGTCAGGAGTTCGAGCCTCCTTGGCTCCACCAGGGTAGTATTTTAGGAGGCAATTGCTGGTTTTTGTTTGTTTTGCAAATATTCATAACTAAACCTAATTTGAGCTTGCTGTTTTCCGATTACCGAAGATAATTAACTAAGTAAAAATCGAGTTTCGATTTTTAGCAATGGCATAAATTACCTTAACTTATGATAGATTAGCGTAGTTTATTTAGATGTTGTATTCAATTTGATAAATTATAGATTTAAATTTTAATGATTAAAATTTTTAAGCAAGCTAATAATTAGTCAGCGTGTTTAAAAAAGTATTTAATAATAATATACATCAATTATAATGTTAGCTCCAACTTATATCTTCCATCTTAATTAAAAAAATAATCATCTCAAACTCGCAATCTCTTTTTAGAACTACGATCTGGTGGTGTAATGATACCTCCTGATACCACCATCTTTATCCCCTCCTCTACTGTCATGGAAAGCACATAGCAATCCCCGCGTGGAACAAATAACAGAAAGCCCGAAGTCGGATTAGGAGTAGTTGGTAAAAATACATTCACGACGTCTGCTGTTGTTATAGTTTGTACTTCGCCCACAGTCTCACTAGTCAAAAATCCGATTGCCCAAATACCTCGGCGAGGATATTCAATCATCACAACCTGGCGAAAAGCTTTTGACTGTTGAGCAAGCACAGTTTCCAAAATCTGCTTTAAGGCACTATGAATATTGCGAATTAAAGGCATGCGGGCCATTAATCGTTCAGAAAGACTAACCAACCAACGACCAACTAGTCCTGCCGTAAAAGCACCGATAATTGTTAATGCTAAAACAGCAACTATAACGCCAAAACCAGGAATATCAAAAGGTAGATAAGTTTCTGGATTATAGCGAGCAGGTATCAAAGGAGTTACCCGATCGTCGATAAGATTAATGATCAACCAGGTGATGTATAAGGTAATGCCAATCGGCGCGGTAACTACCACTCCAGCCAAGAAATAAGTCCGCAGTCGTAAAAACATTACAGCCTTAAAACTAGACTTCATGTAGTATCATATCCTTATAGTAAAGGGGAAAATCAATAACGACTGCCCCAATCCGCAAGGTGCATTCCAAATTGACCAACAAATAAATAATCCGATTATCTCTTGAATAATATGAATTAACATTTTTTTAAATGCCAGAATAAAGCCGCTATGCTTTTCATTTTACGAACAAAAATCAATAAAAACATCGGTTAGCTAAAACTAACCGCCGCAAAATAACAATACTTAACATAAGCATAAATCGATCAATGGTGCTTATGTAGAAATGAGTAATATTGCTTAATGCAAATAGATTTAAAAGACCTAATATAAAGTATTACTCAAGATATCGATTCCTGATATGTAATAAGAATGGTATAGTACTCAGATTTGATCCTGTAGCCATACTAATGATTTCTTCGGTACTCTTAAAGCTGGCTAACTCATAGACATTCTTGCTTAACCAGCCTACTAAAGGATTAAAATCGCCTCGCCCAATCGCTTCAGGAATACATTGCTCATCACGCACTGCCGATTGGAAAAGTTGTGCTGCTGTCAGCGCACCCAAGGTATATGTTGGGAAATATCCAAAAGCCCCATCATACCAATGAATGTCTTGCAGGCAACCAACAGCATCATTGTGCGGAGTTACTCCGATCAGATTATACATTTCCGCATTCCAGGCTGACGGCAAATAAGCGACTTGCAAATCACCCGATAGAATAGCTCGTTCCAACTTAGTGCGCATAATCACGTGTAGCGGATAAGTTATTTCATCTGCTTCCACGCGAATACAACCGCGTTTTACTTTAGTACACATCCGAAATAAATTTTCTGGCTTCAAATTTATATTAAAAGCCGCACATACCCAGGATGATAGCAAATCAAGAAAAGCTTCCGAGCGACAGGCCTGCATTTCCATAAGCAATGACTGACTTTCATGAATTACCATGCCACGAGCGGATCCTACCGGTTGTGTACGCCAAGCAATAGGTAAACCACGCTCATATAATGCATGGCCAGTTTCGTGGATAATACCCATAATACTATTGATAAAACTGCTATCTTCGTAACGATTAGTAATGCGTACATCGTCGGGTACGCCAGCGCAAAACGGGTGCATAGATTCATCTAGCCGACCATAATTAAAATTAAATCCAATTGCCCGCATTACCCTTCGAGACAACTCTCGCTGGAGAGCGATAGGAAATGGGCCTTGCGGTAGTAATGGATCACCTCTAGTAGCTTGATGCTCTAGTACACAATTAAGCAAAGAAGGCAACTCGTTTTCTAATTCGCAAAACAATTTTTCGATACTATTGATCGAACATGCGGGCTCGTACCCTCGAAGCAAAGCTTCATAAGGAGTAATTTTCATTGCTTCCGCTTTAGCCGTAGCTTCTTCCTGAATCAGAGCAACTAGCTCTGCTAATGCTTTTAGCACAATAGAAAAATTAGCTTCAGTGCGAGCTTCACGCCAAAGAGTTTCACAGCGCAAACTAGCGCGAGATAAAGCATCAACTAGCTTTGAGGATAAAGCAATTGCATGACAATGTAGGCGACGCATTTCTAATAAATTAGCAGCACGCCAACCTTCTACCATTTCTTCCTCAGCAGCAGCCAGTTGTTCAGAAACCTCTGGTGCAGTCAAAAGTTCATGACGCAAAACTGATAGAGTCGCAAGTTGATCTGCCCTTGCATTACGTCCGCCAAACGGCATTAATACACATTGGTCCCAAATCAATACACTGGTAATTCCTGCAAGCGCGGATATACGACGAAATCTAGCTTCCAAAGCCTCTGTAGCAGGAGTAGCAGTCATATTCTAAACGCCCTTGAGGATCAAATAGGACGCTGTTATTTTTAACTGGACTAAGATCCAATAATGGACTAAGTTCCAATGAAAATAACAGAATTTTTGATACCAAAAAATAGTTTCTATAGCCTAGCTAAAAATAAACTTACGACAATGCCATCTAGTTGTTATTAGAAAAATCTGCTGTGCGCGATAGTAGCATAAAAAAACTTTTAAAATCAAACTTTGTGTACAAGCTGTACTTTAGGAGACTTTGAATAATTAAAAGTAACTAATGACAATGCCAAGACAAAAGTGCATAATCATCAAAATTTTTCAAGAACATTGCATATCAATAAAGCTAAAGATTCTATAAGCCTCTCTAAATAATATCTATAAGCCTCTCAAATAATATATGATTAAAAGTAAAATTTCATCTGCAATCTTTCTAAGGTATAAAGTTTTCTTGTTAATAATTTAAAGTGTATCCACTAAACACAAAATTTATTATACGCACTTTGCCACGCTTAATACAAAGATTACCATAGGTTAGTTTTTCATTCACATGATTTTTTAGCTAAATCCGTTTAAGTAAGAATCGTAATTTGCTTAAAGCAAGGGCAATAAATCATTAATAGCTTACGCAAATTTGCTGGATTGAATCAATCAATATCATGTCTACTTTAGCGACAATACTTTGTAATAATAAAGCTTGTACCAAGCGCAATAAGCAATAAACAGTAAAACATTTTAATGATTAAAAATAATTCTTTTCCTAGCAAATTAAAATAACACCTAACAAAGCTAGCATGGTGCTTTCTTTAATATTTAAAGTAATAGTGAATTAAAACATAGTTGTATCTATAATGTGTTAATTTATAATCTGTTAATTAGCTAAACACTGTAATTTCCTGCTAAACCAAGGTTTATAATACTTTTCAAGTAAAGTAGTGTTTTGAGCATTAGATTAACTTGTAATACTTATGAAAAACTTTATCACCTTCTTAATGAGCTAGCTATTTATCACCTTTATATCATTTAGGTGAAACAACGTTCCTTATTATATCTAGCCAAACTTTATACTTGATTGTTCCATAAAATAATGCGATGATTATCGATTTATGAATATTTTAGATTCACCTAATATCCGCTAAAAATTTTTAGGCTAGATTTTATCATCATTTTATAAACCTCTCTATGCAAGTTACTAAAACTATATTTAAAAAATATCATGTATATCAGTTACGTCTGCTTTGTTAAAATTCATCATTTTTACAAGTATTACAGTATTGATGTGATACGTTTTCTTAATTAATCGCATTTTTGCATAAGCAAAATATCTTACCAACAATATCTCTTATTATAGATATTTTCCCTATCAGTAGACAGCATATTTATGAATATGAAAAATTATTCTGCAGAGGACGATAGTTTTACTCGATCAAATACCTGGTTTTCAAGGAATTCTAAAATTATACTTTACTTATCCACTGCATCACCCGAGTGGAACCTGCATATCGCCAATATATATAAAATTGCAAAACAAGCTATTTTTTTGACTATTATTCATACTCAAGATGACGACGATCTGGAAGTTTCACTATTACTAACTAACGATAAAGAACAGCGTGCACTTAATCGCAAGTATCGTGGTAACAATAATGAAACCAACGTTTTGTCCTTTCCAACCAGTTTTCCTCAGCGCATAAAACCAAGGCCTATTGGCGATATCTCTTTAGCATTTGAGACAATAAACCGAGAAGCAACAGAACAAAATAAGACATTTATTCACCATACCAGCCATTTACTAGTTCACGGCACTCTCCATTTACTCGGCTACGATCACCAAGAAGAGATAGCAGCGAAAAAAATGGAATCTCGAGAACAAAAGATCTTAAATGAGCTCGGGATAGCCAATCCCTATGTCTGTAATAAACTTGATATACTTCCATGAGCGAAAATACCGCATGCGGCAATAGTAGCAGCTCATATCGTGGGCCACTTACAGAAGTATGGTTTGCTCTTATGCGCTCGATCGGGCTTGGACACAATGAAATCTCAGCAGTTAGTTCCTCACTAGAAGGGCTGATGGCATCAATTAGCGAAAGCGCATTACCACTTAACTCGAATGAAATAAATATTATCCGCAATCTGATCGGCATGCGCGATACTACTGCGCAAGATCTTATGATACCACGTGCTGATATACTAGCCGTTAATCAAAATACTAACTTATTGGTTATACTACAACAAATGATTGATAGTACTCATAGTAGCATCCCAGTTTATCGAGATTCTCTAGATGATGTCATAGGTATGGCACATATAAAAGACGTATTAGCTAATATAAACAAGGGTTGCGATATATCCGCAGGAGCATTAGTCCGCGATATTATGATCGTAGCTCCTTCTTCACGTGCACTAGATTTGTTACAGGAAATGCGCATAACCCAAAAATATATGGCGTTAGTAGTTGACGAATATGGTGGTATTGATGGGCTAATTGTCGTTGAAGATCTGATAAGAGAGCTACTTGATGTTAAAAGTGAGACTACCAAAGAACAGGCCCCATTAAACCATTCTGAATAACTATAGAGTCGCCTATGGGAATTAGAAAAAATAACTTTGGTAACCACCATAATGCTGGTTAGCACTCATTAAAAAATTTAATTCAATATGTTTATGGAATGTTAGTTTGTATTTATAATTGTGGATATAGCGTAATAAAACACTTTGTTATAGTTAACTTTTGTTATATAGCCAGTTATGTAATCTAGGCTTTTTCCAATAATCATGATATTGATAAATTAATTTTTTGGTTCAAAATGCAAATCACCGCTTTTATTAACTTGATTTCATAAATTATCTTATAATGGAAGGCAGAAAATATCTTGCAATGATTATTTTTTTATATTTTCCTCTTTACAAGAGCCTCCTTAGAAAGTGCTTTATATATCTTAACAAGAGCCTCCTTAGAAAGTGCATATAATATCCTACACGGAATGACTGACTAGTATAGAAAAATCATCTTCTAATTCTAAAAAGTCAGCTAAAGCAATAAAATTTTTAATGATAATGAAGATGGTTTTTGAGATTAATTTAGCATTTCTTCATATTCTAGAGCTAAAATTTTATGGCTAAGCTTGGAATTTTATCTTGAAGATGTAGAGAATATAGTTTACTAGGGATATCGATATAAAATTACTTTTTATAGACGGCATATACTTAGACGCCAATGCATTAAAAATTTATACATAAATAATTGTCAAAAATATTATCGACTATGACTGGAGGATGTGTTGACTAAGGCTAGATATCTATTCACAAGTGAGTCCGTCTCAGATGGGCACCCTGATAAGGTATGTGATCGGGTATCCGACACAGTAGTCGATCTTTACCTAAAAGCCGACTCATGCAGTCGCGTTGCCTGCGAAGCTATGGCAACTACAAACAGAATTATACTAGCTGGTGAAGTCCGGGGGCCAGCAAGCGTCACTCCTACACTTATTGAGGATGCTGTACGCGCTGCGGTAAAAGATATAGGTTATGAGCAAGAAGGCTTTCACTGGAAAAACGCTAGGTTAGATAACATATTGCACGAACAATCAGTTGACATCGCTGTGGGAGTTGATGCAGATAGCAATAAAGAAGAAGGTGCCGGTGACCAGGGTATTATGTTTGGTTATGCTTGTACTGAAACGGAAGTGTTAATGCCTGCTCCAATCCATTTTAGTCATGAAATATTACACAGAATGGCGATCGCCCGAAAAAACGGCTTGATGAATGGTCTCCGTCCAGACAGTAAAAGCCAAGTCACACTGCAATACGAAAATGGCAAGCCTGTGCACTGCACCTCAATCGTTGTTTCAACCCAGCATGATCCTGACCTTTCCCAAGAAGATGTGAGTAATTTGGTTTTACCTTTTGTGAAAGAAGTTATGCCAGATAAATGGATTAACGATGAAACATCATACTATATAAACCCCACTGGACGTTTTGTTATTGGTGGCCCAGATGGTGATTGTGGTATTACTGGGCGCAAGATTATCGTTGACACGTACGGCGGTGCTGCACCGCATGGTGGTGGTGCTTTCTCTGGCAAAGATCCAACTAAGGTAGACCGCTCAGCAGCTTATGCAGCTCGTTGGATCGCAAAAAATGTTGTTGCTGCTGGACTGGCAGAGAGATGTGTGCTACAGGCTTCTTATGCAATCGGAGTATCTCATCCGCTATCACTTTTCATCGATACATACGGTACCAGTAATGTCGATGAAAAGAAGCTCTCTAAGGTTATCAGAGAGATAATTGACTTATCGCCACGAGGAATCAGAGAGCGATTAGCCTTGAATAATCCGATTTACTCACCAACTGCCGCGTACGGACACTTCGGCCGTTATCCAGATAATGATGGTCACTTTACTTGGGAAAAGCTTGATTTAGTGGATGAACTAAAAAGAGCTTTTTAAAAATACGGAAATCGTTTTTTGTTAGTTAGATTTTAGGTTGTTGGCTATGCTGAAAGCATACCGATGTTTGAGTTAAATGTTGTGTCTAAAAAACGGCATCAGTTATTTGGGAGACGTAAGGGTCGTAATTTGAGTGCAAGTATGAAGCTTCTAATTGAGCAAGAATTACCTTGTCGCTTGGTTCCGGTTTTCGAGTCATCAGTCGCTATTGTTGAACCTAGCGAATGGTTCCCCAATAAACCTAGCGCGGTTTGGTTAGAGATTGGTTTTGGAGGTGGTGAGCATTTAGCTTGGCAAGCGATGAAAAATCCGACTGTTGCTTTGGTCGGATGTGAGCCATTTTTAAATGGTATTGCATCCTTGCTACGTCACCTTAGCAAAATTGAAGGTGATAGGGTACGTATCTATCCGGATGATGCCCGTGATATGCTTGACCTATTACCAGATCAATGCCTGGAGCGTATCTTTATTCTCCACTCAGACCCATGGCCAAAGCGACGCCATCACTATCGCCGTATCATCCAACATAAGACTATTGATCAGTTGTACAATTTATTAAAGCCTGGCGGAGTTTTACGCATGTCAACCGATCAGCCAGACTATGTTATTTGGATTTTAGCTCGTATAACTGCTCATGCAGATTTTCGTTGGACTGGAAGATCTATAGATGATTTTACTCAAAGCCGAAAAGACTGGCCAGAAACCCGCTATGAAGCAAAAGGACGTAAAGAAAAACGTATTCCTACTTATATCGAATTTTGTAAACCAGTTGAAGCAAATTGAATAAACCACTAAGCTTGCTTAGGTGCAATGCCACGCTAACCTTGCAACTTGGATAAATTGGATATACATTAAGGAGTTTTTTAACCAGCTAATGGATGAGTGGAGTAACGGTTTTACTTATTAGTTGGTTAGTATTTTATTTATTGAGTATATTCAGGTGAATGCAGATATTAAGCGCATAAAAGATATTATAACTCCTTCTGTCAAGGCCATGGGCTTTGATGTTTTACAAGTAGTTATTATAAGTGGTAAAACACCAACTTTACAGATCATGGTAGACCACAATGAAGGTACATTGATTTCTCTCGATGACTGTACTACAATTATTCGCACATTATCTCTTCTGCTTGATGTGGAAGATCCGATCACTGGAAAATATCGATTAGAAGTTTCTTCACCTGGTATCGATCGACCACTGACTAGGCTTAAAGACTTTCAACGCTGGATTGGATTTGATGCTTGTTTTAATATGTCGACTTCAATCGAGGGATGTAAGCGGTTTAGTGGTCGAATAAAAGGTATAGATAATTACAGTCGGGTACAAGTTGAGTTGAAAGATAATACTCACACAGTAGATCTACCATTCGAAGAAATTGCACGAGCTAAGCTGGTTTTGACAGATGAGCTCATCGAGTCAAGTTGCCCATCTAAGCAAGGCTAGTTTTTATAGTGTTTAGGTATAGTGTGTAATTAGGGCAACCTGAAATATGCTAATTGTTTCCTGGGTTGACAAAGGATTGACAAGCTTATGGATATCTCCACGACACCCAAGTTAGAACTAATTCAAGTCGCCGATGTAGTTGCCAGGGACAAAGGAATTGATCGCGAAGAAGTTTTAATCGCCATGGAGCAAGCAACCCAAAAAGCCGGTAGATCGAAATATGGCCCTGATCATGATATCCGTGCAACTATAGACAGACGTACTGGAGACATAACCCTGAAGCGCTGTACCACGGTAGTAGATGGAGGGGTCGAGGATGAATCAGCTGAGATAACACTAGATCAAGCTAAAAAGATTGATCCTGAATTAAAAATTGGCTCAGTGATTGAAGAACAGCTGCCGCCAATTGATTTTGGTCGTATAGCAGCTCAAACTGCTAAACAAGTTATAGTCCAAAAGGTTCGTGAGTTTGAACGTAAGCGCCAATTTCAGGAATATAATAGCAAAGCTGGTGAAATTATAAACGGCGTTGTTAAACGTGTAGAATATGGCAATGTCACAGTTGAAATACCACGCGCTGAAGCTGTGGTACGCCGCGATAGGCTGTTGCCAAGAGAAAATTTTCGTCAAGGAGATCGGATACGTGCTTATATTGAAAATGTAAGAGAAGAGCAGAGAGGCCCACAGATCTTCCTATCTCGTACCCATCCGGAATTCATGCGTAAACTATTTCGTCAAGAAGTACCAGAAGTATACGATGGTATTATTGAAATCAAGGCAGTAGCACGAGATCCTGGTTCTCGTGCTAAGATTGCGGTACAATCATATGATACTTCAATCGATCCAGTTGGTGCTTGTGTAGGGATGCGTGGCTCCCGTGTTCAAGCAGTTGTAGGAGAACTACATGGTGAAAAAATTGATATTATTCCATTTTCTGAAGATCCTGCAACGTTTGTGGTAAATGCTTTAGCGCCGGCGGAAGTATCTAAGGTTGTACTTGACGAAGATCAAGGCCGTATCGAAGTTGTAGTCCCAAATGAACAACTCTCTTTGGCCATTGGTCGTCGAGGCCAAAACGTTCGTCTTGCATTCATGCTAACTGGGTGGGATATTGACATCCTAACTGATCAAGAAGAATCTGATCGGCGCCGAGAAGAATTTCGTCAACGCTCGGAAGCTTTCGTTAGTGCTCTAGATGTTGATGAGGTTATCGCTGGCTTGCTTGTCACTGAGGGATTTACTTCAGTAGAAGAAATTGCTTTTACTGAAGTAAAAAATCTTGCCGAAATAGAAGGATTTGAAGCAGATATTGCTAGAGAACTGCATACTCGTGCATCTAATTTTATCGAAGCCGAACGTCGTCGTTATGATGAGCGCCGTCGTGAGTTAGGTGTAACTGATCAACTTGTAGAATTAAATGCGTTTACCCCGACTATGCTAGTAGTCTTGGGTGAAAATGGGATAAAAACACTGGATGATGTTGGTGACCTAGCAAGTGACGAATTACGTGAAATTCTGCCTGATGCAGAATTTGATGAGAACACAGCTAATCAAATTATAATGAGCGCTCGCGCTCATTGGTTTTATGAAGAAAAATGATAAATTTAACACGCGTGCATAATAATGGGATGCAAGTCGTAGTTAAGGATAATGGCTCTGATTCCAGAAGTTAAATTCAAAAACAGAAAGATGTATAGTAACCGCTTTTGTTTTGTTAGTCGTAAATGTCAGTCACGTTATGCGATGATTCGCTTTGTCATAGGATACGGTGAATTTATATTACCGGACATTGAAGAGAAGCTACCCGGACGAGGAATGTGGATTTTTGCTGATCGTGAGATGATTAGTTGTGCAATAGAAAAAAAGCTTTTTGCATGGGCTGCTAAAAAACCAGTGAAGGTAGATAGTAATCTGCTAAATATGGTCGAATCTTCGCTTAAGCGACTTTGCTTAAAGACTTTATCCCTTGCCAAACGTTTGGGCTTGACTATAACTAGTTATCCTAAAATACGAGATATTATTGAAGCTGGAGCGCCAGGCTTGTTGTTAGAAGCAATGGATGGTACAGAGTGTGCTAGAAGACCTCTAAGGGCTATAGTTGCTTCACATTCTCTAGTTTCCTGCTTAACGAAAGCAGACATTACTGAAACATTTGGACGAAAGCATGTGCTATACACTTTCGTTCAATCAACTCCGTCAGTTAATTGTTTAGCAAACAAATTGCTCCGGGATACTATGAGACTTGAAGGTGTACGTTTAAAAAAATCTAAGTAATATAAAAATTTAAGTAATATTTAGACTTTTATAGAAAGTTTCTTAGGTAATGATAGCCTACTCGTTGATGGATGGATGATGTGCGAAAAGACAATATGTCTAGCAGCAAAGAAGAAGATCGCAAAAAGCTTAGCCTTGCTTCTAACAAAGAAACGCTCTCTATAGGCAAATCGATGGAAACTGCTCAGGTTAAGCAAAGTTTCTCTCATGGTCGCTCTAAGACAGTACAAGTTGAAGTACGTCGACGTCGAATGTTTAATACACCTTCTGCATCACCTCACAAGGGTAAATCGAGAATAGGTAGGCAAAGCGATCGCGAGTTAACTGCTGAGGAACGCGAGGTTAGATCTCGCATCCTTGAACAAGCGACAATAAAACGTCCAGAAAATCAACTAGATGTCGTGAACAAGGTGAAATTGCCAACAGAGCCAGACGTAAATATTCTAACTAAGCCTTCAAAAATTGTAACAGCACAGTCAGATATTGCTCCGATAAGTCGTCGTCAAACTGAGATGGATGAACTACGTAAGATTAAAGACACTGAAGCTGCAATAAGAGCTATTGAAACTTCACGTATTGCAGAAGGGGAAGCTAATCGCCAAGCTAAAGCAGCAGCTGAACGTGCAACTGCCCGTCTAAACCGCGAGACTACAGTAGCTACTGAGATAGATGATGAGAGCAAACGTAAACGTGGTGGTAGTAATAAAGAATCCTCTACCAAGCGTTCTTCATCTCGAACACGTAGTGGTGGTGCTGAACGATCTCGACGACGCCAGGGTAAGCTTACTATAACTGATGCATTGAGCGAAGATAGTTGGCGTATGAGGTCACTTGCCTCAGTTCGTCGTGCACGCGAACGTGAGCGTAAACGTGGCCGTAGCAATCCGGGAGAATCGATCAGACAGTCACGTGATGTAATCGTACCAGAAACAATCACAGTCCAGGAATTAGCTAATCGTATGGCTGAGCGCGGAGGTGATGTAATCAAAACGCTTATGAAAATGGGCTTTTTAGCAACTATTAACCAGATGCTTGATGCCGATACTGCGGAACTAGTGGCTCAAACATTAGGACATAAGGTACGCCGAGTGGCAGAATCTGACGTAGAGCTTGGCATGGCTGGCGAAGAAGATAGTTACGCAGATCTGCAACCACGTCCGCCTGTAGTAACTGTTATGGGTCACGTTGATCACGGCAAAACCTCTTTACTGGATGCTATTCGTCAAGCGGATGTAGCCTCCAGCGAGGCTGGAGGTATCACCCAGCACATTGGCGCTCATCAAATTGAACTACCGTCAAGAGATAAAATTACTTGGATAGATACACCAGGACATGAATCTTTTACTGAGATGCGAGCCCGCGGTGCTAATGTAACCGATATCGTTTTGCTAGTAGTAGCAGCTGATGACGGCATTATGGCTCAAACTATCGAGGCAATACGCCACGCTAAAGCTGCCAATGTTCCAATTATAGTTGCAGTTAATAAAATTGACAAACCAGAAGCTGATCCAGAACGTGTGCGTACTGATCTGCTACAACATGCGATTGTGGTCGAGGATATGGGAGGTGATGTTCAAGCAGTTGATGTTTCAGCACAGACAAAACATGGACTAAGCGTATTATTAGAGGCTATAATCGTTCAAGCAGAAATACTCGAACTAAAGGCTAACCCAAACAGAGCTGCATCGGGTATAGTAATTGAAGCTAAGGTAGAGCGTGGTCGTGGTTCCGTCGCTACTGTACTAGTTCAACGTGGTACATTAAGAACAGGGAATGTTTTTGTGGCTGGTGCAGAATGGGGTCGCGTTCGTGCCTTAATAAACGATCGTGGTAAGAGTGCAGAGATTGCTATTCCAAGCGATCCTGTTGAAGTTCTCGGATTACAAGGTACCCCAATAGCTGGTGATGATTTTGTTGTGGTTGAAAACGAAAATCGCGCTCGAGAGATTGCTAATTATCGACGACGGCGACTGCGTGAAAAAAGCGCTACAGTTGGTAATCGTAGCACAGTAGAGCAAATGTTATCGGCTATTAAATCGAGTGAAGCTGCGGAATTGCCACTAGTGCTCAAAGCTGATGTACACGGATCACTAGAAGCTATCCGGGCAAGTATAGAAAAAATGGAAAACCGCTTGGTCAAGCCGAGAATTCTACATGCCGCCGTTGGTGGTATTAGCGAATCTGACGTGTCTTTAGCTCGTGCTTCAAGTGCTATTGTAGTAGGCTTTAACGTCTGCGCTAATCCTCAAGCAAGAGAGATGGCGCGTCTTGACGGGATGGAGCTTCGCTACTACTCTATTATTTATGATTTGATTGACGATATGAAAACCCTGTTAACTGGCATGTTGGCGCCAGAATTAAATGAAGAGTTTTTAGGGTATGCTGAGATTCGCCAAATTTTTGACATTACCAAAGTCGGTAAGGTAGCAGGCTGTATGGTTAGAGAAGGTGTAATTAAACGAGCCTGTAAAATAGTTCGTCTGATCCGTGATAACGTGGTGATTCACGAGGGATCTATGAAAACGCTAAAGCGATTTAAAGAAGAAGTTCGCGAGGTTCGTGAGGGCTATGAGTGCGGTATAGCTTTTGAGAGTTACGATGATATACGAGAGGGCGATCAAATTCAATGCCTTGATTTAAAGGAGGTTGCTCGAACCTTGGAGCAAGTTCAACAGCAAACATCTGCTTGATAATGCTTTAACCGATAATATTAACGTGGGGAGTTATATGCTCAATCACTACAAGCTCAATCACTACAATGGCCAAAACTACCGACAATTGCGTGTTGGTGAGTGTATTCGTAGGGTCCTTTCAAGTGTTTTAAAAAGCGGTAAATTATACGATCCGATTTTGTCCAACGTACCTATTACACTTTCTGAAGTTAGTCTCTCATCTGATATGCGCAATGCTACGGTTTGGGTGATACCATCAGTCAATGAACAGACGGAAAAAATTTTACCTATACTTAAGCGAGCTTCTGGACAACTTTCTAGTGAAGTAGCTCGTGCGGTACGCATGAAATTTACTCCAAGATTGATCTTTAAACGCGACACAGCTTTTGACTCATCTCAGCGTATGGCAGATATCCTAAAAGATCCAGTAATTCGACAAGATGTGGAGAATGCTATTAAATGAAATAACGGATAAAGCGATTTATGCCATATAAGAAACGGGGTGAACCATTTCATGGTTGGTTGGTGCTTGATAAACCTACCCACATCACTTCTGCAAAAGCAGTGTACGCAGTACGTGAAATCTTCAACGGAGTTAAAGCGGGCCATGCTGGTACTCTTGATCCTCTAGCAACTGGAATCTTACCTATAGCTCTAGGCGAAGCTACTAAAACTGTTTCCTACGCAATGAATAGTAGCAAAGACTATACCTTAACTGTTCGCTGGGGTGAAGCGACCACTACGGATGATGCTGATGGCGAAATTGTAGAAACTAATGAATTAAGGCCAGATGTTACAGCTATATTAAAAATTATGAATCGTTTTATTGGTGTCATAGAGCAAGTGCCACCGAAATTTTCTGCTATAAAGATAAACGGAGAGCGTGCATACAAGTTAGCTCGTTCCGGCAAAGAATTTAATCTAAAATGCCGATCAATCAATATTATTGACCTAGTTTTACTAGACATACCTACTCGTGATGAGGCTAGTTTTCAAGTCACTTCGGGCAATGGTGCATATATGCGTTCACTTGCACGTAATTTAGCTCAAGCTCTTGGAACAGTTGGACACATGCGCAATCTGCGCAGACTACGCGTAGGGCCGTTTTGCATGAATCACGCGATCACTCTCGATCAAATAAAAAATTCAATCAACAAAATCCACCCTTCCAATTATTTATTACCAATTGAAACTGCCTTAAAAAATATGCCGTCGCTTGCTTTGCAAGCAGCTGAAGCTATAAGACTAAGCAACGGTCAAGGTATCCCAATTCATACCTTGACCGATTATTCCAAATTATATCAATTACAGGAAAATGATCTAATTTACGTTATCAGCAACACAATACCGATAGCTATAGCGCGAATTAAAGACGGTACTGTTCGCCCGGTGAGAGTACTAAAACTTTAGTCATATGTTAAAAATCATGATAAAGCAAGTAATATTATCTTCTGCATACAACCTACTTTAAAAAAAGTAGGATTTACAGTAATTATTTTTCTCCGTGTTATAATAACAGGACTCTTTTTTAAAGTAGGTTGTATGCAGATAAATAGTTTTACTGTAATTTAAAATTAACTTGAATAACATCAGCAATATTTCTCAATCAAACTTATTAAAGCCATAGCTAAATTTTTATATTATATTTTTGAGTTTTTCATATTAACAAAGAAATAATTGCAGGGAAATTAGTTTATCATTAAAAAATGAAAACAGATCTTCAACCTAAAATCCAATTTAATCTAATATTCTACGTAGTAAATAGCAGCAAATATCTATATCACAAAACGCGTTTTGAGTACGCCAAATGATAATTGAATAAATGATAGCTAATATCGCTTAATACTAAAAATACAAATTATTTCAAATAATTTTTAATAATATAAGTACATCTTTATCAATATTGATAAAGATGTACTTATATTATTAAATCATTGATAATGATGTACTTATATTATTAAATCCCTATTAAGTTCGTATTTCTAATAACATTCGCAAACTATAGCCTTGCATTTATTGTCAATATTTAATAGTATGGCGAAACTGTTGATATAATTTGATAGAGTATATTGTAGACAATTAGTTTTTAAATAGTTTTTTCTAAAAAAAAATAAGGACTACATTGCATTAATTTCATTATCAATCTAATAATTAATCTTAAGATGTATGACGTCTTACGTCATGATCTTCAATTATTAATAGTGCTCTCTTGTCTCAGCAAACATTCAATAGATCAGGTTAGCGGCCAATAGATACGTTAAAATTTAATTAGCTAATTAATTACAAAACAATAAATATCTAGCGATAAATATGGAAAATATTACATCGCATTTAGATAAAAATTTATAAAAATACTAACTGGTTTAGGAGCAAGAGATTGTCAATTACAGCTGAACGTAAAGCCGAACTGATCAAAAAATATGCACAAAAAGAAGGTGATAGCGGATCACCGGAAGTGCAAGTAGCTATTCTAAGTGAACGTATTCCTAATCTTACCGAACATATAAAAATGAATAAACACGATTTTCACTCACGCCGTGGGTTGATGATGATGGTAGGTAAGCGTCGCCGTCTGCTGAATTATCTGAAAGAAAAATCTAAGAATCGTTACTCAACATTAATTAATAACTTAGGCCTCAGACGCTAATACAACAAGGGATATGTTAAGGTGGATGGGTTGGTTAAAAGCACAAGAAAGTTAAGGTCTGGGCTAACATATAATGATTAAAAATTTATGCTGTTATCTAGCCTAGCATGCGCTTGACTAAATTACTATCCATTGCAAAATACGCATGCATAAATTAAAATACAAGAATCGTATCTGTAATTTCTGGATTATGGTGCAAGAAGCGTTTATCTTTTTTCTTCATCGCAAATTTAGTCTCGAGTTTCCTTTAGCTAACCTATGTGTAGCATGCAGTGAAATTTTGTTGCCTACTTCGTTTACTAGCATTCCTCCGATACGGTTTTACTAGTAAGAAGAGGTAAAAATATTGTATATTCATATTTGAAACTAAAGGATAATAAATATGTTTGAAGTATACCGTAAGGAAATTGAATGGGGTAATCGAACCTTCTCCTTTGAGACAGGTAAAATTGCACGCCAAGCAGATGGTGCAGTTCTTGCTCGCTATGGAAATACTGCCGTTCTATGCACTGTGGTCATAAATAAAACTCAACGCCATGATATAGATTTTTTCCCGTTATCAGTGCATTACCAGGAAAAAACTTATGCCGCAGGTAAAGTTCCTGGTGGCTTCTTCAAGCGAGAATCACGTCCAAACGAGAAAGAAACACTCACATCACGCTTAATTGACCGACCGATACGTCCATTATTTGTCAATGAATTTAAAAATGAAGTGCAAGTTATCTGTACAGTGCTTGCTCATGATCTAAAAAATGATCCAGATATTGTTGCAATGCTCGGCACTTCTGCCGCTTTGTGTTTGTCTGGCGCGCCGTTTTTAGGCCCGATTGGAGCTGCCCGTGTCGGCTACAGTGATGGTCAATATATTTTAAACCCAACGATAGATACTGCTAAGAAAAGCGAGCTTGATTTAGTACTTGCCGGCACTCAAGAAGGGCTGCTTATGGTAGAATCTATGGCATATGAGTTGTCTGAAAAAGTAATGCTCGATGCTATTAATTTTGGGCATAAAAGTTTTCAGCCAATGATCGACGCAATAATAGAACTTGCTGAAGCTTGCGCAAAAGATCCTATGGATCTACCAGAAACTAAGTTAGATATCAAGGCAATACGAAGAAAACTAGAAGCTTCTGGTAAAGCTATGATGGAAACTGCCTATGACGAGCCTAACAAGATTAAACGACAAAATAAAATTATAGACGCTAAGAAAAAAGCTATTGAGTCAATTGATGATTTGCTAGAAGAAGAAGTAGCAAATACTTTATTGAAAAATATAGAATCTGATATTGTGCGCAGTCGCATATTAAATACCGGTAAACGTATCGATGAGCGCAATACCTCCACTATTCGCCCAATAGCTGCTGAAATTGGGCTGTTTCCACGACTTCATGGATCCGCTCTTTTTACTCGCGGTGAAACACAAGCTATGGTGATTACCACCCTGGGTAGTAGTCATGATGAACAGATAGTCGATGCCTTAGAAGGAGAATATCGAGAACACTTTTTACTTCATTATAATTTCTCAGCGTTTTCAGTAAACGAAGTCGGGCGCATGGGCCCTCCTGGGCGTCGTGAAGTTGGTCACGGTAAACTAGCCTGGCGTTCTCTAAAACCTTTATTACCTAGCAAAGAGCATTTTCCGTACACCTTACGAGTGGTATCTGAAATTACTGAAGCAAACGGCTCTTCTTCGATGGCAACTGTCTGCGGCGCATCCTTATCTCTTATGGATGCTGGTGTGCCTTTAGTTCGTCCTGTAGCTGGCATAGCTATGGGACTAATAAAAAAAGGTGAAGAATTCGTTGTTTTATCTGACATATTAGGTGACGAAGACGAATTGGGTGATATGGATTTAAAAGTTGCCGGCACTAACAAAGGTATAACTGCTCTACAAATGGACATCAAAATCACCTCTATAACAATCGAAATCATTAAGATTGCGCTAGAGCAGGCAAAGAACGGTAGGCTGGACATCCTCAACGAGATGAATAAGATTTTACCGATTGCTCGTGAACATGTATCAAAAACGGCACCAAAGATGAGATCGATTAAAATTCCAGTAAATAAAATACGCGATGTCATTGGTTCACGTGGTAAAGTAATTCGCGAAATTTGCGAAACTACCGGTGCTAAAATTGATGTTGAAGACGATGGCAACGTTAAAATTGTTGCAGTAGATAAGATCGCACTGGAGGCTGCGCATAACTGGATTTATTCACTCATCTCTGAGCCAGAGATAGGTAAAGTCTATGACGGTAAAGTAGTTAAAACACTTGATTTTGGTGCTTTTGTAAACTTTTTTGGCTCAAAGGATGGTCTTGTTCATATCAGTCAGCTAACGCGAGGGAAGCGTCCTGAGACTGTTTCCGAAGTAGTTAAAGAAGGTGACAAAGTTAAAGTTAAGGTCATTGGCTTTGATGATCGCGGCAAAGTTAAACTTTCTATGAAAATTATAGACCAGGATACTGGTAATGATTTAGCAGATAATATTAAATAATCATTTATAATATAACAAGAAATGAAAGCGCGACATTAAAATAATAGGACATTGCCCCACTGTGGTAGTAAAGCATCATTTTTACAAAAGTAGCCCTTATAGCTTAATCGTAGTTTAATTTTACTGAGTTTGTCGCTTAATCTATTGTTAAATGCGCTGGCAAAAGATAATACAAAGAATAGCTTGCATATGCTTATTTGCCTATATATTAAGATATATACATCTTATTAATCCATGTTTTTAGTAAATACCTAAAATGTGTTTTACGGATTTTAGGTATTTTGGGCTGCAATCTATAATATATTACTAGTTACTATGGTCGCATAAAAATGCAACTACATTTTTCTGTAATCTATAATTCTCGTTAATATCAATATAAATCAAAAGATTTAATATAACTGAATTTCTAATTTATTATTAATTCTTAAGATATTAAATAACAACAACTATTTTAATCTTTATCATTGCAGTCTTTACAAAAAATTAATTATAGTAAAATAATATGCATTATAGCTTATACGTATATTGACTATTTATATTTATATAGTTCTCTCTACAAGAGAGAGGATACTTTTCTAGACCAACAGATCAATAGTTTTTATGTACTATATTTTACTAGCTATCCTGATTTATTTTGGAGAATTAAATTATGCGTATATCTCAAATTCCTATTGGTAAAAACCCGCCTCACGACATAAATGTACTAATCGAGATATCTCTTGGTTCCTATCCCATAAAATATGAATTTAATAAAGAAAGCCAAGCTTTATTCGTTGACCGTTTCCTACACACAGCAATGACCTATCCTTGTAATTATGGCTTTATACCCCACACTCTGGCTAATGATAAAGATCCTATAGATGTGATGGTGGTAACTAACAGCCCGATTATGCCAAAAGCAATAGTTAACGTTCGCCCGATTGGTCTATTAATCATGGAAGATCAGGAAGGCATGGACGAAAAAATCCTTGCTGTACCGACTGATAAATTACATCCTTATTACACGAATGTAATTTCATGGACAGACTTGCCAACGATTTTAACAGAACAAATAAAGCATTTTTTTACTCACTACAAAGATCTTGAACCTGAGAAATGGGTACGCATCGATCGCTGGAAAGGAGTAGAAGAGGCTTTTAAATTTATAAGCGATGGAATTAAATCTGCTAGCAATAAAAACTCTCCATGAGATCTATGGATATTTTTAGGAAAAAATTGATATTAATAATAAATAAAATTATTAATATCAAAGGGCATTAAATAATCCAATTTCTACGGCGGTAAGCTTGAATTTAATAGTATATTGTACTATTAACAATTGACCATAATGATTAGTATTAGCTTAGAACATACATTTAGCAATGTTCCTCTTGCTAATTTTATTAGTAAAAAACTTTATTTATTTCGCACGTCTATTAGATTACTGAAAATTCGCTAATTTGAATAAAACTTTTAACAAATTTAATCAAAAAAATTATGCTAATTACTACGTTTTAAGATAACTTTATCAGAAGTTACAAAATATTAATTAATTTAACCATTAACTTACTGATCGCATAAACTATGACATATGACACTATCCATTTTTGATTGATAAGTCGATGGACTGATTATGAATATCGCCATTCTATTATCCTAACACCTCCAACTTAAAAAGGCTAAAGTAGTATTTTTACCAAAGAAGAATATCTTCTTAGTCAATTAGTGCACAGAAATATAATTCATTATCAGTATTTATAAACAGTTTGATTAGAGGTGTATAATGAATCCCAATTAAGATTAATGTTAAGATATCTTAAACAAAAAACTAGCGTCACAAAATATTCTTTATATTTGTTTAATTTAAGCTATTTAGGCTTTTACAATATACCACATTTAGTAAGTAAGCAAATTCAGATCAAAAGTATTAGCTAGTAATTTTTAACAGGTAAATACTAAAACAACGTGTTATTTATTCATTAAATTAATCTTTTAAAGTAGTAAAATATTACTTACAATTTCCTTAATTTAAAACAATAATTTTTATGACTCAATTCTTGTGTTATTTATTTCAACAAACAACATTTTTACGCTTACCGTTCTGAAACACCTATAATAATAAAATATTTTTCCTCCGCTTCAATGTCAGCTGCAAGGTATGTTAATCAAAAAAAAGCTAATACCATTGCGTAATAGCAGCACCAGATATTCCAAAGGAAATAAAATGAACTATACAATTGCTGTTGTAGGGGCCACGGGCGCTGTTGGTCGTGAAATGTTAAGCACGCTAGCTAGGCGTAATTTTCCCACTAACAAAGTTATTGCCCTAGCTTCGGACTATTCTGCTGGAAATCTAGTATCCTATGGAGAGAATAAAACTTTAGTTGTCGAAAAATTAGCAAAATTTGACTTTTCTAAAATAGATATTGCATTGTTCTCTGCAGGTAAGAACATTTCTCTTGAGTATGCACCAAAGGCTAGTCAATCTGGTTGCGTTGTAATTGACAACAGCTCTGCATTTCGCACGGACCCAGAAGTACCACTAATAGTACCAGAAGTAAACTTGGAAGCAATGTCTTACTATGACAAGAAGAATATAATAGCTAATCCAAATTGTTCTACAGCTCAAATGGTCGTGGCGCTCAAACCAATACACGACTCTTTTTGCGTAAAACGAGTACTTGTTGCCACTTACCAATCAGTCTCAGGCGCTGGTAATGACGGAATAGATGAATTATTTAAACAATCTCACTCAATCTATCTAAATAACCCAATTAAATCCAAAACTTTCACTAAAAAAATTGCTTTCAACGTCATTCCTCACATCGATAATTTTATGGATGACGGATTCACTAAAGAAGAATGGAAAATGACGTTTGAGACAAAAAAAATCCTTGATCAAGATATTGAAGTTGTTGCTCACTGCGTACGTGTTCCAGTTTTTATTGGCCATTCCGAAGCAATTTTCATTGAAACCAAAAAGCCAATTAATCCTGAATCAGCTCGTCAAGCTATGCAATCTTTTCCTGGCTTAGTAGTAGTTGACAACCCATCAGAAGCGAGCTATTCTACGCCGCTAGATAGCGCAGGCAAGGATGCAGTTTATGTCAGTCGCTTGCGTAAAGATCCTACTGTAAATAATGGCTTAGTGCTGTGGTGCGTTAGTGATAACCTCCGAAAGGGTGCTGCACTAAACGCCGTTCAGATTGCTGAAAATCTGGCAGCTAACTTTTTAAAAAAAAATCCTTAGTTCGTTTCAATTAAGCCTTCCTTAGAGGAATAATTTAGCAATTAAAGAATATAATAACTACCGCTATTGTACAAAAGTTTTATAGATGTAACATTTAGAGAAATTAATCTAGGAAACAACAGATCAGATATTTCCCTATTTACCAACTTAATTGTAAGTTTTACGTTAAAGAAATATAAATAGGTAGATTAATATGTCGACTAAAACAAGTTAGAATTAGTTATCTCAATAATAAAATAAGCAAATTATCAGGTATTATCGATAATAATAACAACTATTTCTTGGGCTAAGATCTATAGTCAAGAAATAGATAAAAACCCTAGCCTATATTTAACTGCATAAAAACTAATTATAGCAGAAATTTTAAACTATTACGGCTTTAATTTTTAACCGAGCACTAATGCTCGGCTATTTAGTTTATTTAGGTAATCAAAAAACATAAATAATTATAGCATAACTATCTATGCATAAAAACAAATTGCTTAATAGATGACAATACCACTATTACTTAAAAATCAGCTTTTAGGCATAACAGATGAATTATTTTTAATAAATCACTAAAATTGTATTAAAGAGCAAAATAAATCGTGCTTCTACTACTAGATTAGCTTTAACGTATTATAATAAAACAAACAATATGTCATATATAAAAACTAACTTAGTCGCGCACAAATCTTATCGTAATTTTCAAGCGTCTTTGTAAGACCAATTGAAGTAAGCGTTGGGGGATTTTTAAGCAACCTCCTTACCATTCGACGTATTGAAGATTGATCTACCGCCTCAATATTATCTATAATATTTGTTAAATTAGGAGCTTTGCCATGTATAATAAAATAGTTTGCTAAATGCTCACTACGTGAGTTAGTACTTTCCCGACTCATTAGCAATGATGACTTGATTTGAACCTTTGCTCTAGCAAGCTCGCTTTCATTTAAAGTATCTGGAATTGACATAAGCTGATCACAAACTATTGGAATTGCATCAACCACTTCCTTAACACCAGTCCCAAGATAAACACCAAGTAAGCCATCGTCTAAATACGCAGAAGTAAAAGAATAAATAGAGTAGGCAAGACCCCTCCTCTCTCTCACTTCTTGAAACAAACGAGAAGACATACCACCGCCATAAATTACTGATAAAAGCTGAATAGTATAAAAATCTGGATCAAAAAAAGAAGTTCCTCTAAATCCAAGAATAATGTGAAGCTGTTCTAATTCACGTTCTACTCTTATTTCGCCACCAACATAATGGCAAAAATCTAGTGCTTTCGTCGTTATTTTTGGTAAAGCAGTAAAGCATTCTGCTGCTATATCAACCAATCTTTCATGATCAACTAGACCAGCCACCGCTAAAACACAAGATTCCGACCCATACATCCGTGCTATGTAATTTAGGAGCAATTGGCGTTTTATTGAACGTACTACTTCCACGCTACCAAGCACAGGACGTCCTAAACTTTGATTGGGGAATGCTGCAGCCTGAAAATAATCAAAAATAACATCATCAGGAGTATCGTTAATCTGAGCTATTTCCCGCACAACAACTGATCGCTCGCAATCAAGTTCCGATATATCAAAAACAGAATTCTGTACTATATCGGCTAGTAACTCTACTGCTAACGGAACATCACCAGATAGTACTTTTGCATAGTAGGCAGTTTGCTCGCGCGAAGTATAAGCGTTTATATGACCACCAACATTTTCAATCTCACGAGCAATAGTCACCGCATCGCGCTTGACTGTACCCTTAAATAACATATGCTCAATTAAATGAGCTAAGCCATTTTCGGAAGATTTCTCATGACGAGTGCCTACACCAATCCATAAACCGACAGACGCAGTATCTACAGATACCATAGAATCGGTAGCTACAGTCAGTTTGTTATCAAGTGTAGTTACATGCATGCTTGGTAAAGAAAGTTTACTCAAAATGCTATCCTACCCAACGCTTAATTTAAACATCACAACAGCAAAACGCACTCAATGGTTCAAGATGAACCTATCTACGACTCTAATTATATAAGTACTATATTAATAGTATGATTAGTCTAGTAAGTAACCACATTAGCGCATTATCTTAATCCATTCATTAAACTCATTGTACGTATATAAGCGAAAAATAACTACTTTAGACCAAAATCATATAAAATACACTATATTTCATATATACTATCTTAAAAACATCGAATATAACTCGAAGAGGTTATAAGTTTATATCAAACAGACTATGCAAAAAATTAATATTTTCTGTACATTAAATATAAAACAAATAACAATATTAGCGCAGTATAGATTGTATGATCGCATAACGAAAGAGAAGAATTAATTTTTAGCTTATATAGAGGATAAATGAGATTTATTATTCTTTGATTAAGCCAAGAAATAGCTTAAAAACTAATAGCAAGCCAATAAACTAAAATCAGGTAAGTCTTTGCACTTCATATAATTTTTTAATTAGATAAAATAATATCTTGCTAATAATCAATACGCAAATAACACACAATTAATGTTGTAGAAGATCTATTCTGCATAGACAACATTTTCTCAGTATAATATTTTATAAAAATAAAAAACAGAATATAGCGTTTAGATCAATTAAATTGCCCACTAAGATAATAATAATTTAGATAATCTATAGTCAATAAATTACTATTATCTTAGTTTTAATTTATAAAACCTAAAATGTAAACGAATATATATCAGAATATGCTATAGCATTATTAGCTATTAACATCGACTGTTAAAAACACTGCCTCCTCAGTCAGAGGGAAAATGCTTAGGATAATATTTGTTCAACGACTGAGCTAAATTTTATGCTATCCTATTAAATGTTAAGAATAATTCAGCTAGCCGCTTAAGTTCATAAGCAATCAAACATTTATCATTTACCAATTAAAGCCACACGCAATAGATCAATCTAACTAAAGAGCAGATCAATGATCTTAACTATATAATACTTACAAATCTGTAGTAAGCGATTAAAAGAATCTATCATGCAGGTAATCCTTATCTATGTTAGCCTATAAAACAAATTATTATGCAATAAACAGCTATCAGAAATAGCCATTGAGTACTTAAGTGCATCATCTATTTTGCAATATATTATCTGTACAATAATTAAAAATACTCGCCGTAATTTTTAGGTTTTACTCAAAGATGCTGTAATATTTTACAATGAATCTTGCTTATATTTATTAGCAATAAGCATAAGAAAATAAATTATTATTATATAAAATAATACGATAAGTAAAAAATAGCCTAATTAAAATATTAATTAAAATACTACTGGTATTTTAATACCATGATAATAAAATGCAAAGTGCTTCATCAAAATAATAATTAAAGCAGTACGTAATAATAAAAATTTTTATTATTACGGGCACGTAATCAAAAATGCAATCATCTGCATAACAAATATTATTGAGTTAAATGATATGCTATAATCCCTACCAACGAAAGCTAAGAGCATCTATCAACAAACTAATTATCCGCAAAAACTCCTCAAACAGCTATTTGAGTTATGCATAACTCAAATATTATTTAATAAATATGTTATAAAAATTAATAAAGACAACTAACGATTTGCTGTAATAAGAATTTATACTTTACATATAACACAAATTGTATCAATCAACTATTGATCGATTATCATCAAAAATTTTGTCAATATATTTTCGTATAATATCAATAGATTATAATGTTATATAATCATCCGTTAGATATCATAGACTAATTTTTATAATAGATTGATTTCATTTTTAATTGAAAAGAATATAAAATATAATGAAATATTATGTTAAGATGAATTTTAAACTTAATTCTAAATATCCACTAAGATTAGATAATAGTAAATTAAAATAAAAAACAATATAAAGATTTATATGTAGGATACATTCTAATTAAATGTAGCAGAAATAATATTTTTACTTAAGTAAAGTCAATAAAAATAATTTTAGTGCGTTGTTTTAGTGTTAGGCTTTGATTTGTATGAATATAATGCATTAAATATTTTATTTATAATCATTAATTTAGCCACAAGATAAATACTACAAAATTTTATATTCAAGCTAATAAATAAAATGATAATCTATAAAAATAGTATAGTGGAATATTGTGAGTATTATTTTATATTTAAATATATAAACGTTAAATTAAAATAACATATTTATCTTTCAGTCTTCCGGTCTACCAAATTTTTGACCAAAATCTTTCGGAAGCCAAAGCTTAGAAGGTAAACTTATACCAAAGACAGGATTAAGCAACACAATTCTAATTTCTGAACCGTTATTATCAATGATACTCCATTGTTTCAACAATAAAGGATTAGCTTGAAAGGCAAATATTATCTTAACTTGTCCTGAATCACCCCGTTGATAAAGCTGTAAAGAAATCATATTACAACTTTTGTGCACATCTTCTATCACCAAATCGTCTGCAAAGCTAATGTATTTAGAAAGTAAAACAGAGAGTGGTGAACTTATTAAAGGAATTTGAGTGCTTTGTTTCAGTTCATTATCTTGGTAATTGACCCAACCACCATCAGAGGTAATCAGTACTGGAGAGGGCGGATCATATTCAAGACGCATTTTACCTGGCCGCTCAATCCATACCACGCCACGAGCAATTGAACCGCTAGAGTTAATTTGTAAAAAATCTGAATGCATAGTAGTAAGCTGATTAAAATAATTTTCGATACGCTTAATCTCCTGCGTCTGTTTTGCCGTCATAGTTTCACCAAGAGCAGAAGCAGCAGTTCTTGTCAATGCAATAAAAAAAATAACAAAAAACCAATAAAATTTATTTAGCATAAAAATTTATTAAATTTTACCCCAACGGTGAACTCTAACTAAGAATGTTTATAACAAATTTACTATTTACAACACAGAGCGTATACTACTCAGTATCTCTAATTTTAATAAGGCAATGCTTTATCAACTAAAAACTCAAGTTTGCCTACATGATTACTTGTGTTGATTACTCCTTTATACTTCATTTATTTGATAAATACAGTTGCTCGACAATAAATAATTTTTAGGCAGCGTTGTATTAAGCTATTCTATAATTCACTATTACCTAAAACAATGGCAATAACCTAAACATACAATAGTATTCATCCAATTAAATTCTCTATCTTCAAATAAGTCTATACATCCTATGATAAACTATACTAATTGATAAATTTTTGCGTATCTAAAAACTACCAGCATCAGCTTTACCTAACGCACTATCTCTTTTATATTCTTTATCGGAACAAAATGCACCATCCACTTTAAGTAATTTATCCACACACTAGATGTCAAGCATATCGCTTATTCACAAAAGCTGTTATTGCCTCATATCACAAAAATGTTCCGGCTATCAATTTTTAAGCAAAAGAAAATAAAATACGAACAAAAAAATTATCCTTATTTTTAATAAAAACGATAATTACATCAAACGATGGAACTTAATTTGCTCTAATAAGCTAAATACACTAAGAAAATCATGCTATCGTTTGAGTAAGGCGTTAAACAGCAACCTTAATCGCTTTCCCAGCAATTATCAGTAGATGAGTGATCTTTGTGAAAATGAGAACAATATTAAGAGAGCGTTACCAAGGCGGTAGGTTTGATTTATTACTATCTACGTCCAATCGTGCTTACGTAAAACGCTTTAATGCATAATCTTTTTATCCTCAATTAATTAAGGCATTATAACCTCGATGTTCCTAATATCAAGATTGGAGCATAATAACTTATCGATTCTTTATCTTTTAAATCCCCCATTTTAATCTAACAATTCCTTTTTATGAGACTTCATAAAGAACCCATTATAAAAGATAAGGCATACCTTCATAGACTAATAATTCCAGCATTTTTGAATCAATCATGATCAACGGTAGCACTCAAGAGATAAATTTGTAAAGTAGTGCAAATATCATTCTGAGAAAATAATATAGATTTTTTTGATCCGGTAGTCTACACATAAAAAGATCTGGTATAGTAATAAGAGCAAATACTATTAGCTCCATTCTATATCCTTACCAAGCGCGATAGGCAAGTTGTATGCTGATGATTGCATAGCCTGGATTCTATAACATATTGAAAATATATATATTTTTACGTTGAAGGTTTAGTATTTTAATACCACTATCTTGCAGTCTGCAATTACATCAACGCTAAATGAAACCAAGCTTACGAAGTGAGTAATATAATTTAGATAGCTCTATAATACGCGATAGTTTCGTACAATAGTAGATTTACTTTATATGAAATGATAAAAACTGCTCCAAAGCCTACTTTATCGTAGTACAATTGATACAAGAATCAACCAATAAGGACTCAGCAAAATTACATTATTTTCATACTTTATTTTCTTATTTGTGATAAATTTTGAGAAGCATTAACAAGTTATCTGCTTCACCTTATAAGTGCTAAAAAATATTTGATATTTTTTCTAATCAATTAAGCGGATATGACAAATTGAGAGACTTGATCAACCAGAGCGTGTATTTTGTTCTCCTTTCTTAGAAGTAAAGATTATTCTTCATCTACTTTACTTCTAGTACGCTTTTACAACGTATTAGCAAACTAAAATCAATATTTTTCTTTCACATACTTAATCTAAAAGATACGATACCGTGCAGTAGAAGGGAGAAATGACAAAAGGTAAGCACTTGCTACTTCATAGATAGTAGGTCCGTTAATCTACTTATCTATAGGAGTAGTATAATCACGATGCTGATAAATCTTCTCAGCTCGATTAGTATTGTTGACTGATGAGCTAGGTATTATTACAGTGGTAATAATACCTAGCTCATCAGTCAAATTCAAATTGCAGACTTGCTCTTCGCATGTATATAGCACTGTACCTTACAATGTAAAACGCAAAATATTGCTTTACTATTGTTGCAAGACACACATGCCATGCACTTTAATCCTCTAAAATATTACAAATATATATAAAATATAAACGAGCAACTCCTAGCTTAAAACCAATAATTTTTTGATCAAGAGCATGATTTAGAAAATAAATACAAATTTAGATAAAAATAAACTTTTAGTAATGAAATTTAAAAAGATTAAAAATCTTCTAATAAAGATAAAAAACATTTATTAGTATATTCTACTAAATAAAAACGCAAAATTGATGAATAATAATTCTTAATTTAATTTTAGTACAATAAATATACCATCACATAAATCAATTCAGCAACAGACTAAGTTTACTTATTAAAAAATTTTCCCAAGATTAGTATTGACGAATAATAAATAAAAGATAATAATTTATTGCCCAAAATATTGTATATTAATCGTTAAAGATATTTAATTTAAAAATTCGTAAATGAGCAAAGTTTAAACAACTTAACACTACAAAACACGTAGAGATAGCCTGCTATGAGATAGCAATACCGATCTCTGCAGTAGAAGTAGAGTTACTAGTACACGAGAAATAAAAGAATTTTGCTTTATAGCTATTGTGCAGGGATAATTTATAAACAAAATCGGATTCAATTAATAATGAATTTTATAAACTACATAATACACTACAATAGCAAATCTGCTAGGTTATCTATATATAATTTAAAGATTTTCTTGCGTGTTATAGACTATGCCCTCCAGTATGAGAATATACTGAATTATTGCGCTTGTTATAAAACATAGAATATTTTATGATTAACACGAAATAGTCCGCATACTAAAGCTCTTATATTGTATGTGCTAATTTTACTACCATCCATTTTGTTAGAATAAAAATACTAATGATTGCTCTAAATAAAACCAACGCTATTATTGCTGAATTTTGCGACTACTTAAAAGATTAATAAGATTAGGAAGAAATTTTATAAAAATAATTTCCTCGTTTACCTTAAAGGTAAGTTAATGATGAGCGTCATGTAAAAGCACTAGACAGTATTATTAATCAAGCAATTAAGACTTCATCTAACATACATAATCAGCTAAAATGCCCTTATATTAATAAATATAAAAGTAACAAAATCATTCGCTGTATAATAGGAATAACAAGTGTTCTATCCGCAAATTCAAGTTAAGTCAAATCTCGATTCACTCAAAATATTATCCGCTCGAGATGCAAAATAGAGACTTTATCGTTATTAAAGCTTAAACAGACATAGTAAGTTCTACAACTAAATTTAACCTTTAGCATAAGTAGTAAAATTTACATTCGCAGCTGAATTCGGCTTTTAAATATCATATAAAAAGACTATTCTATTAGAAGAATATCTACATTATGTTTATACATACAGATATTTACTTTGATAAAAGTATTTAAGTTACCAAAATTATGATTGCCTTCGATAAAGCTCTATATCTTTATTTTTAGCAAACAAAATAAAGATATAGAGCTTTATACGCTAGATTAATTTTTGTTAATAATTTAATTATGCTTAATAAAACAATTGCTTACAAAATAAAGCCATATTAATAAATATAAAAATAATTGGCTAAGTTAAGATAAGCACAAAATACTTACCTATAGTTATAATTATTATGTTGTTTGCTTAAATAATTGCTGATTAAAGCAGAATATCCTATATCGATTATTAAAACTGCGAACGCAAACAAAACCAAACTGATCGCAAAACATGGCGCCAAATAAGACCTGTAGGAATCTTAGCGACAGGAAAAATTCGCGGATTATAGTATGCACGTTCAATGGCACGCGATATATCATCTGCTCGTGCTGCTAGCAGCCACATTACAAGTGCTGATTTGTGCATTAACGCAGTACCTGACAATGCAGCATTCAAATGAATTTTGCTACATTCAATGATTGGCTGACATAGCGAGATAAAATTAACTGATAAAGGATGATCTGTTAAACTGCAGGCTTTAATGCGGTTTTTATCAAGGATCGATTCTGGTATCATAACTTTTCTTACTTTATTTTTTGTTGGCATCGCGCGCACTAAATTAATAAGAGACCAAGAAGTACCAAGCTCTTTAGCATTTTCTAATTTAACTCCAAGAATACGCGCCATGGCATTAGTTATTTCTCCTCCCGTCATAGCAGCATAATGTTCAAGTGATTCCAGATCTGGTATTAATCTTTCTGATAAATCTTCTTCATACGCACTAACAACTCTACGCAAATCATCCAAGACGATCGGATAGCGTTCAGCTAATCTAGCTAATGACAAGAGTACTCCATAAGAACTAGGAATACCCGATTCAATCGCGTCAAATGATTCTTGCCACCACTGCAAACGAATAAAGCCAATTGCTGGATCACTTACTATATCAGCAATTTTAGCTATCTCATGATTAACAGCGAGTAAAGTAAATAAATCTTCACACATCTCCGGTTGGGCGAAAAGAGATACAAGATACCGCTCGCGGTCATAGCATCGCACAATTCTTGCACATTCTGTACTCTGCCTCACGATAAACTCGACAGTCCTTTAAAATATTAAATCAAAATTAATCTTTAAATATCGATGACAAAATGTTTAGCAAGCGTCATTTTTTGACCTTGATAATTAGACTTCAATGCTGTACCATAAATGATTTTAGTTTTACCGCTAGCAATACGACGATAATCTAAGCAGCTAACGATTTGTCCATGCTCTAATGCAAAAGGTGCACCATAAGATCGAACCTCAAGTACAGCTCGACTTCCTTGAGCTTGACCATTGGCCCAACCAAAACCGGGGTCAAAAAAGCCGGCGTAATGAACACGAAACTCGCCAAATTGATTGTTAAAGGGAAGCATTTCAGCAGCTAAATCAGGCGGTACAGCTAATTCTTCACGTGTACCAAGAATATAAAACTCATCCTTTTCTAATATCAATTGCCCATGATCCCAATAAAGCTGCTCCCAAAATTTACTAGCGGGATAAGTATACTTACGATCAACATCAATGACACAAGTATTTTTCCTAGCTTTATATCCTACTATCGTTCCTTTCCCCGCTCCTTGCAAGTCGATCGAACATGGCAATAGTGTACCGCGCGGCGATATTAGTATATCTCCAGCATCAACCTTAGCAAAATGACCAAGAGCGTGACGCTTGCGCACCTCCTTAGAGGAAATCTTGCTTACACCACGCTGAAAACGTAGCTGATTTAAGCGAGATCCATAACTAACAACTACATTGAATGATAATGATAGTATCTCCAAAAATAGCCTACCTTTATAGCCTTTATCAATTCGATCAAAAGCTATACATCCATCAGTAATTAAGCGTGTCAATATGTCAAGGCGGCCAATCGAGCTTTTGGTATTAGCCAACGCCTCCACATCATGTGGCAAATTGAGCGTTTCTAATATTTCAATAATATAAACACAACCACGTTTTAGCACAGCGCCCTTAAGCAAATCCAGTACTGGATCTCCTCCGTCTAGTTGAGCAATTTTGTCCATGACCGCAGCGCTTAAACCGGGCAAAAAGCTTGCACGTACTTGATAGGCTAATCTGCCAAGACGTAAATCTAAGCTAGCTGGCTGAATTTGTGAAGAATCAAAAGGGATAGCGCACTTGATTTGACCGCCTTTAATCATTCGCTTAATCTCCTGATATGGCATAATACCGCTTGTTGGTTTGCTCCAGCAGAAGTGAGTCTGATAATTATACTTGGTCAAGTTTCCTAGCACGTAAAAATTTGTGAGGTTAAATTATGATTGATTGTAGTTACATTGAAAGTTACCATTTTCCCAAAAAAAAGACTATAAAAAGGATAATCTGCCAAGATTACAGTTATTAATCTATAAACTAATAACTATTTATTTAGTTAAATCAATTAGTAAGTAAATTAAAAATTCATCTAGCTATGAACAAATCGCTAATGACTTTAAATGCTTAAACCTTTGTTAGCCAACCAATTGGCAATAAAGCTGCCGCCACTCGTCGGCCTTCAGCCAACAATAATGAAAAAGTACGACAAGCTGCATCCGTGCTCATCACTTCCGCAACAGGACCTTGCTCTCGAATACGCCAGAGCAAAGAAGGTGGGAAAAAAACCTGTCTGCTTCCAGTACCGATGAGAAGAATATCATATTTTTGTTCAACCGCAAAAACTGGAGCCAAAGTTAAAAGATCAAACTTTGACCATAAAACATCACTTTCTATGTCCCATTGCTGAATATTCTCCCGAGATACTAGGATAGGTCCAGTGTAGTTAGTATTTTTAATAGTGAACTTATCTTCAGCACAACAATGAATAATGTGCATGTTATCAGTTAGCATGGGCGTGACGTTAATCATTATCTTCTTTCCTTTTACTATTAGCTCTAGCTACTGGCTATCCTTTTATCACACACACCAGTGTATAAAAGTAGTGGCGCGGCTATGAAGATGGATGAATAAGTACCTACAGATATCCCCCAAATCATTGCAAGTGCAAAATCTGTTAATCCAGCACCTCCAAAAAAATACACGCTGGCTAGCGCTAATAATGTAGTAAATGAAGTTGTAGTAGTTCGCGATAATGTTTCATTAATAGATAATTCTAACAGCTTAGATAGTGACATATTTTTGTACAGCTGTAGGTTTTCTCGCACTCGGTCATAGATCACTACAGTATCATTGATAGATGAACCAGCTATCGCCAACAATGCAGCAACCGTTGATGTATTAAATTCGTGTTCGATCAGAGAAAATAAACCTATAGTCAAAATTATATCATGAACCAGTGCTAAAATAGCGCATAAGCCAAATTGCCATTCAAAGCAAAACCATATATAAATCATGATTGACAATAAAGCCAAGACTATAGCCAATACAGCAGCATTAATCATCTCTCTGCCAACAGTTGGACCGACAAACTCAGTTCTGCGAAACTTAATATTGGACGGCATCACCTGCCGTATCTTCTTAATAGTATTGGTTTGTTCATTTTTATCGCTTCCTTGATAAGGGACACGAATCAATATCGCGCGCTCTGCACTGAACTCCTGCAAAATAACTCCACCTAATCCAAGTTTATTTAAGTCTGAACGAAGCTGAGCGATATCAGTTGAATCGTTAATTTCTACTTCGACTACTAATCCACCCTTGAAGTCGATGCCAAAACTCAGCCCAATGCTAAATATCGCAAAAATCGAGCCTATTAACATCATAGCCGACAGTAAAAAAGTGACTAAATGGTATTTAATAAATGGAATATTTGAGTTCGAAGGAACGATACGAAGCAGCTTCATCTAGAGTTAAATAGGTAGCCTAGTCGGCCTACAATATCGCACCCAGCCAACAATGAACATTCGCGTAATCATAATAGCTGTAAACATAGATGTAACGATACCGATACTTAAAGTTACGGCAAATCCCCTTATTGTACCTGATCCAAGTGCAAAAAGAAACAGAGCAGCCAATAAAGTTGTTACATTGCTGTCTACAATAGCTTTTAAAGCACGCCTGTAGCCAGCATCTAAAACTTGGAGAAGATGCTGGCTACCAGCTTTATTTTCATCGCGCATTCGCTCAAAAATAAGCACATTAGCATCTACTGCCATGCCAATAGTCAACACAATACCTACTATACCAGGCAGCGTCAGAGTAGACTGTAAAGCTGACAATGCACCAAAAATTAAAATAATATTAAAAAATAGAGCAACATTAGCAAATAGTCCAAACAAACCGTAAAAACCTATCATAAAAGTAACAATTAAAATTAGACTAATTACAGCTGCTGTCCTACCTGCATTAACTGAATCCAGACCCAAGCCAGGACCGATCGAGCGCTCTTCTAATACTTTTAGTGGTGCAGGTAACGCACCCGCACGTAACAACAAGGCAAGTTCATTTGCTTCCTGAACAGTAAAATCTCCACTGATTTGGGCAGAACCACCAAGAATCGGTTCGCGTATCACCGGAGCAGAAATCACTTTTCGATCTAGTACTATAGCAAATGGCTTTCCTACATTTTCTGTGGTTGCCCTTGCAAAATTATAACTGCCAGAACTATCAAAACGGATAGTAACTGTGGACTGATGATTTTGATCAAAGGAAGGTTTAGCATCTAGTAAATTTTCACCGCTAACCAACACTCGACGATCTATCGCAATATTACCACCCTTTAACATAGGCAGAGTAAGTATACTCGAAAATTGCTGATTAGCTTCACGGCCGATAGCAACTAAATGAAAAGTCAGTTTAGCAGTTTTACCGATTAAGTTCTTGACCGTTTCTGGTTCATTGACACCAGGAACTTGAATAAGTATTCTATTGATGCCCTGACGCTGGATTAAAGGCTCACGCGTACCTGTTTCATCTATTCGACGACGCAAAATCTCGATGGATTTCTGCGTCGCGTTAATCTTAATTTGGCGAATTGTTTTCTTCTGTATCGATAGTAAAATGTTATTACTATTCTTATCAATTATCAAGTCACTACTAAGACTATTGGTAATTTTTTGCACAACTGTTTTATCTATCTGACTAAGCAAAGTGAACCTAATAACATTGTCACGTATTCCTAAACCAACATAGCCAACTTTTGCATCACGTAAAACTTGACGAACAGATCCCAAGATAGATTCTAATCGCTCTTGAATGAGAACATTAGCATCAACCTCCAATAACAAGTGGACTCCACCCCGAAGATCAAGTCCAAGGTTAATCTGCTTGCCTGGAAAACCTATTGGCAATCCAGCACCAATTTTTCTATCCATGAGGTTAGGCATTGCATACACGATCCCAATCAAGCAAACAAACATAGCAATGATCGCATTCCAAGCTTTAAACTGCATCATGAGTAAATTCTACGATAATCTTTTATTGATGTACAACACCTGGCAAATCAAAAAATTTTAAATTTTATTTCCATCAATCATTGCCGAAAGTGAATCAGCTTCAGTTATTTTTGTTGTAGTTCTAGCATTGATTTCATCTTTATTAGGATAAACATCCGCCAACTCGTTTCTTCCTCTAACTTCTGCCAGCATTGAACGTAAAATCTGTACACGCACACCATGAGCAATCTCAACAGTTAACATATCACTTGTGATATTAGCCTTAGTAACTATACCAATCAAACCACCGTTACTAATCACTTGATCTCCTCGATGTACATTCGCGACCATTGCCTTATGCTGTTTAATGCGTTTTTGCTGCGGACGAATCAATAGGAAATAAAATACCGCAAAAATAAGAATTAGAGGTAGAATTTGGATAACATATGCAATACTACCGTCGAAAGAATGCGCGTAAGCTGTCGAGATGAGCATAAGCAATTCTCCTCAAATTGCGTTCGGTCGCTTCTATTGCAGAACATAAAGCGGAACGAAATTGCTGAAATTAAGTTTTATAGTGGCGTAAAAATAACGATGCGATAATTTAAAACGACTCACTTAATAAGTAACAAATACACCTAGATGAACTGCACTGTAATACATTAATATAATTTTTAAACCCATGATTATAGCTAACTAGAAAGTGCTATTTAGATTTAGCATAGATTACTAATTATTCTCTTAGAGTTCAACAAGACTAAACAATGCAAAATCCATTAGTATTAATATACAACACTAATGATTCTTCTGCAATTACATCTGTCACATCGTTTTCATTAATATCTTAGTTGATTTACTCTACAAAAGAGCTAAATTAAACTTTTTAGTAATTAGGAGGCTTCCTAATATTACTCTCATATGATGTGTTTTATCTTAGAGCTAGCATGTATAGCTTTCTAAATTCATAAACCTAGGCTAGCATTTTTACTATAAAAATAAGTATACAAATAATTAGTTACCTACCACTACTTACGAAGTTAAGACCTGTCAGGTAAATAAAATTTAGAATTATGAAAAATATTCATTATATCAAAAGATATTATCTGATTTGATTGTATTAAATTTTAACGGTTTTTAATTATCTTTATCAGATCATTAGTTTAATTTTGTCTATAAGTTAATAGGTTTATCAAGAAGATGAATAAAAATAAATTTACAGTGGTAAACTAATTGTTCTTCGGTAATATACTTATGCTAATTGTTCTTCGGTAATATACTTATATAATAATCGCGGCACGTAAGATCCATCTAGTTTATAAAAGCTATATCTTCGCTACGATAATAACAAATATTGCTCTTAATGTAAGAGCAATATTTGTTATTATAAATCAGCGATTAGAGTAGCAGGAAAGTCGATGTATATAAAAAAAATCTATGAGATAAACACCTTAAAAATCAAGGTATTTTGCCTTAACTTCATTATACACAGGCACATACCACTCAATTCGTACTACACTAGTAAGCTTATTGAATGATGGGATGAATTATACTAGCGCATAAAAAGAGAATAAATAAAGAATTCTTGACATACACAAACTAGAAATAAAATGACTTTTAAGTGTATATAATAGCCACTCCTTAGCTATAAGTAGTTTGTATCACATTTATGATGATCACTCAATATATTTAAAAATTATTTTTACTCTCTCATTATCGAATAAGATATAGTGAATAGCCAGCAAACCGTCAGTATAGATTACGCTAGGAAAAAACATGATTTTTTACGAACCCGGACAACACAAAGAACACGGATTTAGTCAAGATCCATTTAAAGCTTTCTGCAGTCCACGACCAATTGGATGGATTGGTTCGATCGATAATCATCGTCGTACAAATCTTGCCCCATACAGCTTTTTTAATGCTATGGCTTCGAATCCTCCTCAAATAATATTTGGAAGTGGTAGTCGGCGGGATGGAAGTAAAAAAGACAGTCAGCGCAATATAGAAGATACAGGTCAGTTTACTCTTAGTATTGTTGGCCATGCACTTAAAGAAGACATGAATGCTACTTCTATTGCCCTGCCTTACGGCGAAAGCGAATTTGAATCGATTGGAATAGAGGGTGCAGCTTCGCACCTTGTAAAGCCGCTTTGGGTTGCTAAAGCGCCGATCGCATTTGAGTGCGTTTATCGCCAAACAATTGACATGGAAAGCTGGGATAGTACGCAAAAAAACTACGCGTTGATCGGGACAGTAATCGGTATTCATGTTTCTGAGGAGGTAATCGTCAATGGCAAAGCAGATGTAACTTTGTGGCAACCAATTTCGCGACTAGGTTACTACGATTATGCTACAATCACTGAAGTATTTGAAATGCTTCGCCCATAAAGGGAAAATTGTAGATAAAATAAAAACATATTATGATTAATATAGAACAATCCACTTAACCTTCAGTAGCTTTAATTAAAAAGCAAGTTATTTATGTTTTATTTACTAATATGTGATCTCATCCGTGTATGCAATACCCAAGAGATCAAATTATTAAGGTGCTATAATGTTAGATTAACAAACATATCCAATAACTTTGCTATTATCTACAATATAATTAGCACGAATTTAATCTAAAAAAATCTAGATATAGTTTCATAATTTACGCAAAAATATACTCTTACACTTTAGCAAAAACAGAACAGTGGGTGAACAATAATTTAAGTACATCTAAAAAATTATATATTATTTAATTTTTCTACTATATAACATTGACATTAGTTAGCTGTTTTGCTCTATCTTCAGATATTTTTGTTTTTCTGGATATTTATTCCTAAATAAACAACAAAGATCAAAGTAGCTCTTCGGCGATCGGTCAAATAGTTTTTGAATTTAATGATAGTTATAATCAATACTAAAAATGATTTTATTATATTTATAAAAGTTGAGTATCTCTATAAAAACACTACGATGAAATCTAATTTCTTTACTGGAAATTAGTCAATATAGCAATTTTGCTATGATTTTTTTTTTGCATAGAACTATTCTGTTAGAATTACAACGAAAAATAATCTAAAGTAAATAAAGCGTACACGAACTGAAACATGTTTTTTTTGAATTTACAATTATTGCTTTAAGAGGATCTCTTGATAATAATTTAGAATAAAATAGTCCTGATGATATTCATCAAATAAATGACTTACTTAAAATATATTTAATTAAATAGCTTTACGATATGGTATTTGCTAGTACAAGTCTATCCTTATAAGCTTGTACAACCTCTTCTAGACCCATCCATAATGCTTCACCAATAAAGTGGTGCCCTATAGAAACTTCGTCTAGCCAGGGTACAGATTTTACTAAAGTAGGCAAATTTTTTAGCGTTAGATCATGCCCAGCATTAACACCAAGACCGCAATTACGCGCAGCCTTGGCAGTATCGACAATTGTCTTAAGAACTGATGCATTTTGTGGCGTACGAAACGTATTAAAATAATAACCAGTATAAATCTCGATCCGATCAGAACCTATTTTAGCTATTTCCTCAACAAAATTTGGCACAGCATCAGAAAATAATGAAACTCGACAACCTATATTTTTTAGCTCAGTAACTATAGGAAAGAGAAAACTATTTTGATTTAGTAAATTCCAGCCATGATCTGATGTTAGTTGATCTGGTGAATCAGGCACCAAAGTTACCTGATTTGGTTTAATTCGTTTAACAAGACTTAAAAAACGTGCATTCGGATATCCCTCTATGTTAAACTCCTTTTTGTTGTAGTTTGCTTCTTCCATTAACTCAGCCAAATCTAACACATCTTGCTCACGAATATGGCGTGCATCAGGCCGTGGATGGATAGTAATACCAGCAGCCCCTGCATCTAGCACTGTACGAGCTGCACGCACTACAGATGGGTAATTATATGTACGAGTATTACGAAGAGTAGCTACCTTGTTAAGATTAACACTAAGTGCAATCATGCTAACTCCAAAAAATATCACTGCTATCTTGCTATAATTAGCAAGATAGCAGTGATATTAAATATCTGCTAATTTAATTCTTCTTCTTTGTGAAGAAAATCTAAGTTTTAGAAAAGCTTGCAACTCTGCAAATAATAATCCTAGGCTATATTCTAATATAGCCTAGGATTATTCATCGAATCAATTATTGCGGTATTTTTTATTCAAATAAACCAAATCTTATTGAATTAATAGCACAACGATACCTTCAATTTTTCGTTATCATTTTTATAAGTCCAATAAACAGCATAATAGTAATAATTAATCCACCAATCAAAATAATCATTTTGTATTCACTAATTACTATAAAGATATTTCTACCAATCTTCGCTAAAATAAACTTATAGTAATTCTTGCTATATTCTACAACTAAATTTATAGCTTAAATGATAGCTATTAAAATATATAATTTATAACTAATGAATATATAGCTAATAGCAATTTTTAATGTAAATTTTTAAAATCACCTTTTAAATCTTAACAAACGCTCATTGCCTTGAATAGGTAGCTACGGCACGATTATTACTAGAGGAAAATAAAATACTTTATTTTAAAGGCACCATATAGAAACTACATATATTGAGTCTAACAAAGCGTATTCGGTAAGTATTAATATTCTGTGTTAACCCTTGCTGAAGTACATTACTAAAAATTACTTAGTAGTAATTAAAGTTGTCTAAAGCTAAAGATAAAAATCATCTAAAAAATATTAAAATTCTTACTTACAATAAACAAAAAATATTTTATTATTATTATATATATTTGCTTATTAACATTATTGTAAAATATACCCCATCACTTGTATTAATTATTTACACTCAGTAATTGTATTTTGAAATAACCCAAATAATTATTTTAGCATTCATTAAACTTATGAGTATAAGATACTATAAAAACATTTTATATCATTGTAATATCTGAACAATAACTCCGTTTAATAAGCGTGTAAGTATTCGACACTACTCAGATTCAAAACTTGAATATTGTTATATAACAACAAGCTTAAATTATTATTAAGGATGAAAGACTATGAGTTTAGCATAATATTTCTATTCATTGACAAATATTATCAATCTGATATGAAATCTCAGATTGATCGAAACAATATCACAATACTAATAACTATATATTCATGCTATGTTAATAAAAAACACAAACCTATAAACCAAATACAATCAACAACCAAAAAAGCTGAATGGTAATTTATATCTCTCTGGTTTTACCCCAAAAAAGTGCAAAGACCTCATCATGTGATCTCGCAAAGGAGCAGTTACTTCTAGCTTACCTCCACCATAACTCGGAATACGAATAGCCCAGGCATGTAGGTGTATATTTTTACTAACTAAGTCATTCCTCAAGAAAGCTTTTGCACCTCCATACTTACGATCTCCAAGAATAGGTGTGCCTATAGCCGCCATATGCACTCTAAGCTGATGAGTGCGACCTGTAACAGGGAAAAGAGCGACAAGAGTTACGTGGCAGGATAACTTTTCTAGAGTAACATAACGAGTAAAGGCGGATTTGCCATTCTCTTGAACTATCATCATCTTTTCACGTACCTTGTTAAGTACTTTAGCAATAGGCAGATTGATCCGACCAAATGTAGGCTGGGGCTCTCCCATTACTAATGCTAAATAAATCTTTATCGCCGATTTGGCACGAAAAACATTAATCAAGCGTCGAGCAGCACTGCGTTGACGAGCTAAGATAAGTACACCTGAGGTGTACTTATCTAAACGATGCACTAGTCTTGGCCTTTCATTTGCTTCGAAACGAAGCATGTCAAGTGCTCCATCCACATGCTTAGTAAGCCCTGAACCACCCTGCACTGCAAGCCCGGCTGGTTTATTAATTGCAATTATTTCTTCATCACGATACAGCACAGATTTAACTAGTTTATCTCCAGTCATAACATCTTGTTGAAATGGTTTAGTAGAGTGACTTTCATATATTACTCCATTAAATAATGAAGGTATACGTATTGTTTGGCCTAGCATCAAGCGATAGTTTACTTTCGCGCGCCTGCCATCAACACGGATTTGACCTGTACGCAATAGTTTAGAGATTTTACCGTGTGGAATAGTGGGAAAATGTTTACTAAACCAGCGGTCTAACCGCTGATCGACTTCATCAATCGTCACCGTACGAATTTCTATATACCAACTCATAAAAATGTTTCGCTTTACTATGCTTAACTTAAAAGTTAATTTATCAAGGTGTAAAATAACTAATACATTAGATTGGCTTACTTAACACAAAATGCTATTGCATAAAAAATCACGCAGAACGCAAGAATAACTACCATTATTATTCAGTAGCGCTACTTTACGTATTTTAATATTTTAGATACAAGAGTTGTATTTATCTAGTCTGCTAAGATACAGTAACTTTATCTTATAATTTTTTATTTTAATCGACAATTATTTCTACAACAACTTAACCCGATAAAAGTTTTATCGCTAAATTGTTCACATGAAGTAATAAGTTTAATTAACACGCAATAATATTAATTAATCTATAAATTTAATGTTTTTAATAAAATGATTTTTTGCAAGGAATTCTGAATATTATCAATGACAAAACATAAATAATTAGAACAGTAGCAGACCGATTAGGCCATAAAAGCAACAAAGCAATCATATATTCCACTTGTATATCTAGATAGATCTTGCGCTATTGACTTCATTGACTATGCAGCTTCTAGTCATTACTAATACTATTAAACCCCTCCAAAAGGAGGGGTTTAATAGTATTAGTCTGTTTGTTTAAAGTAACAGGTTATTAAGGTCACTTATTCTGGCGTTTGCAACGCAAGTTATCAAAATAAGCTAATCTATTGCTGATCTCTAGCTCGAAGCCAACTTTTACAGGATTATAAAAACGCTGACGAACCATTCCATCTGGAAAGTAATTCTGACCAGAAAAAGCATTCTCTACGTCATGATCGTAAGAGCAACCTACCCCATACGACAATTCTCTCTTTAATCTAGTAGATGAATTAAGAATATGCTTTGGAGGCATTAGCGAATGTGTTTGTTGTGCTGAGTGCTTAGCAGCTTCGTGAGCTTTATACGTAGCATTTGATTTAATTGCGGTCGCAAGATGTACAACAAGATAACTAATCACTAGATCACCTTCTGGTGAACCAAGTCGATTATAGGCATCCCAGCAAGCAATAGCAGTGGTGATAGCTGTGGGATCGGCCATACCTACATCCTCCACAGCAAAGCGCGTAAGTCTACGCAAAATATATGCTGCATCCTTGCCATTTCTAAGCATACGTGCTAACCAATACAATGCCGCATTTGGATCTGATCCACGCATTGACTTATGCAACGCGCTGATCAAATTGTACCGCTCTTCTCGGTTTTTTTTACAGCCGACTGAAACATGAGATTGTAGCCTTGATATAATTCCAGAGGAATCTAACGGCTGATTCGGAGAAAGCTCAAATACTTCTTCAATCATGTTCAATAAACAACGGCCATCGCCATTAGAGATTGCTCGCAAAGCGGCTTTACCATCCTCAGTTACAGGTAGTTTTCTTCCCTCGTCTTGAACAGCACGACTGAGCAATAAATCTAAAGCAGCATCATCAAGTTGATGAAGTACAAAAACTTGAACGCGAGAAAGAAGCGCTGCGCTGAGTTCAAAACTAGGATTTTCTGTTGTAGCCCCAACTAGGGTAACTACACCATCCTCTATTACGGGAAGCAAAGAGTCCTGCTGAACTCTATTAAAACGGTGAATCTCATCAATAAATAACAAAATACCTTTGTTCCCAGAAGCACGCAAATCTCGAGCTTTTGTAAACACTTTCTTTATGTCGGAAATACCAGAAAACACAGCTGACAGTGACATAAATTCCAATCCAACTTCTTTTGAAAGCAACAAACCGATTGTGGTTTTTCCACATCCGGGCGGACCCCACATAATCATTGAGGCCAAACGTCCTTTGGCTAGCATACCGCTAATTAGGCCTGATTGACCCAGTAGATGATCCTGACCGACCACTTCATCTAGTTGTTTTGGACGCAATCGATCAGCAAGCGAACAAATAAATTGGTTTTTGAGGAAGCTCATAAAGAAGATTTTATCTTAATGTTAGAATAACCATCAGTTTGATAAGCAACCATGGCTCAACGCTGATTAACTTTACTGCCGATACACTCATTAAAATTGCTATTTATTCTCACGATTAAAAAGCCCTACTTGCATAAGACATTACACTTTTATCGGTAACATTACATAAAAACATCATAATTTTGTATAATAGAATTAAGTTTAATTAATAATTTGTTGCATAATTCATTTTCTTTTGTGTTTAATAAAGAATCTGCAATTGTAATTCTACGACTATAGTAGAATCCAAATTAAATCCTAATAGTTTATCCAAATAAACTATTAATTAGCTAGAAATATCTAGCTGTCCTTAAACTCACGGTGATGATTACAGCATTTTGCTTAAAGTGTTAAGAGATACTTTAAGCTATCGCCAATTAGTAATATAAAACAATATGATGCAAGAAGCACTTTATTGAATCTAAATCGATATTTATAGTAACGTCGCGCTAAAATTAATTTTACGGTTTTTTATTTATAGAAGGCTAACCTTGTTCTTTTACCGACAATCAGAGTTAAATCACCAAAATGATTTTTACTTGCAATACATTGAAATATAGCGCTAATAATCCACAAACTATTCTCACTAGTCACGTTAATTACTAAACTCATAGTTTTTTTGTTAAAATCCAATCTAGCCTACAAATTAAATATTTAACTAAATCAAATTTATCAAGATTGCAAAGTAACAAAAGGCAACTAAAAGAACTATAATTTACTAATTTTAATCAAAATAAACTGATAGCTTTATTGCTTTTTATATATTTAAGTCTATTACAAAATAGTTTTACTTATGCGCTCAATAAATAAAATATTTAATTCACTATTACTAATAGGCTGCGGCAGAATGGGTAAAGCATTGTTGACTGGATTGCTAGAAAAAGGTCTAACAGCTGATAATATTCATATCGTGGATCCTAATACTCAAGATTTAGAGATTCTATCTCAGCGCTACAGCGTCAAAATTTATCCTCGAGTTGAAGAAATACCGGAACATTTTGTACCAGCTCTCGTGATCATGGCCGTGAAACCACAAATGATGAACAAAGCAATAGTGTCATTGGTGAAATTTACCCATTTAGGAGCCTGTTTTCTTTCCGTAGCAGCAGGTAAAACCATCAGTTATTTTGAAAATAAACTTGGCAATACTATACCGATTGTGCGTGCAATGCCAAATATTGCGTCTACGATTGGGCGTGGAATAACAGCCTATTTTGCTAATTGTAATGTCGCAAGTAATCAAAAAATCCAAATAAGACAATTGCTTGAAACAGTCGGTGAAGCGATCGAAGTTAATAACGAAGAGCAAATTAATGCTGTCACTGCTCTTTCGGGTGGTGGACCAGCCTATGTCTTTTTGTTAATCGAAACCCTTGCAAAAGCCGGTGTGAAATCAGGCTTACCAGAGAAAATGGCTATGCAATTAGCGCGCACGACAGTTATCGGCTCTTGTGAGTTATTGATACGAGAGTCCTCTCAAGAAGTTTCACAATTACGTCTTAACGTCACTAGTCCAGGCGGCACGACAGCAGAAGCCTTAAAAATATTAATGGCCGATCTCACAGGCATTCAGCCCATTTTCAACACTGCTATCGCTGCAGCTACTGCACGCTCAAAAATTCTTGATTATTAGGATAATATGTTAAGTTTTTTATCTTGGATACGTCGGCCTCTTGATTTTAAGTTATATATTGATTCTGATATAATGCGATAATTTAAACTAGCAGCAATCGTTGCCTTAATACTACATGGCAATTCATGTTTAGTTTTAAAATTAATTATTAAAAATCTTTTTGTTGATTGACAGAGGTTTCAAGATATTAGAATTAAGGTTAGTTATTGCTCCAGCATTTGAAATTTTGGATAGCTAATTAATCTAAATAGTTTAACAAATCAATTATTATTCTTACAAAAAAAATTAAAATGCTAGTTTAATAAAAACTTAAACCAGTATAGATAATAAAATTATTATCTATACTAGAACTTTTTAACCTTATGGTTGTTTGTTTGTTATTTTGGGTGATTTCATGTCTAAATCTTCTATGAAAATCTTAGCCTGTAACTCTAATCTACCACTAGCTGAAGCAATTTCTGTTTATTTAAATCTACCTTTAATTAAAGCTAACATATTACGCTTCCCCGATATGGAAGTTTTTGTTGAAATTCAAGAGAATATACGTGGTAAGGATGTATTTGTAATACAGTCTACTAGTTATCCAGCTAATGATAACTTAATGGAATTGTTAGTTACTTTAGACGCTTTGCGCCGTAGCTCAGCTCGTCGTATCACTTCAGTCATTCCTTATTATGGTTACGCCCGTCAAGATCGCAAGTCTGGTTCTCGTACACCTATCTCAGCTAAACTAGTTGCAAACCTTATTACTAGAGCGGGCTCTGATCGCATCCTCACTATCGACCTACATGCTGGGCAAATACAAGGCTTCTTTGATATCCCAACAGATAATCTATTCGCAGCTCCAGTATTTATCGATAACATTAAGACACGCTACGAAAAGAATGATCCTTTAATCGTCGTATCTCCAGATGTCGGTGGTGTGGTACGTGCGCGCGCAATCGCTCAACAAATCCATGCAGATCTTGCTATTATAGACAAACGCCGCGAACGCGCTGGCATATCTGAGGTTATACAGATTATAGGGAAAGTGAATAATCGCCGCTGCCTACTGGTTGATGACATTGTCGATAGCGGTTGCACACTTTGCAAAGCGGCAGAAGCGCTAATGGATGCAGGTGCAATCTCCGTCGACGCGTACATTACTCATGGTGTGCTGTCTGGTGGTGCTATAGCACGCGTAACATCATCACCACTAAGATCTCTTCTCACCACAGATTCTATACAAGCTACTGAAGTAATTCGAGTAACGCAAAACATACGCCAATTGACAATTGCTCCACTGCTTGGTGAAGCAATCCATCGTATTAGCGAAGAACGCTCAGTATCCAGCTTATTCAAGTAGTATGAAGTCGTTGACCACCTAAAATTCTATGGCAATAGAAGAATAATTTTTATAAATTTAATTTTAGTTTTAGCGTGCTTTATTTAGAAATTGAATTCTTTTACTTAGAGGAACAGCAAATGAGAAAAGTAGCCATTTTAAATGCTAGCTTACGAGAAAGAGTCGGTACAGGATCAGCTCGTGCAGCACGTCGCCAAGGATTTGTACCAGCTATTATTTATGGTGAAAAAAAAAATCCAATTGCAGTCCAAGTGCTTCGGAAGGAGCTTGATAAAATTTTGAATAAGCCTGGATTTTTTTCGCGCTTGATTTGCTTAAAAGTTGGTGCAGAAGATTATCGTGTTTTGCTACGTGATCTGCAAAGACATCCAGTCAGCGATTTGCCATGGAATATAGATTTTTTACGCGTCTCAGCTACCGCTGTTCTAACAGTTGCAGTGCCGATAGAATTTATCAATAAAAACATATCTCCTGGTATAAAAAGTGGTGGAGTGCTAAACATTACGCGCCATTCAATTGAAGTTTGCTGCCAGGCAGAAAATATCCCAGATAAGCTTACCGTTGACTTAGGTAATGTTAAACTTGGTGATTCTATACATATTTCCTTAATTTCTCTCCCTAATAACGTAAAGCACACGATCAACGATCCCTACTTTAGCATCGCAACCATTGTTCCACCAATCTTACTCACTGATATTAATGTAGAAGATCTTCAAGAAGAAAATAAAAAAAGCTAAATTGGACTCTCCTAGTAAGATAAAAATTTACAGACATATGCCCATAATCATCAATCATTGACAAGAATGTTTAGTCTATCGTATACAATTTATACCATGTATTTAAAATATGCTATTAACAATGATGCTATTTGTAGGTTTAGGCAATCCTGGTTTACAGTTTCAGTGCAATCGCCATAACATTGGGTTTATGGTAATTGACAAGATTTTCGATCTCTATCACTTTAGTCCATGGGAAACGCATTACCCAAGTATTATCAGCGAAGGTATAATTGCCGGTAAACAGATAATAATTTTAAAACCAATGACATTTATGAATCAAAGCGGCTATTCACTTAGCAAGGCTGTTAGGTACTTTAATTTATTTTCAGAGGACGTTTCAGTTTTTTATGACGAATTAGATTTATCCCCAGGAAAAGTACGACTAAAGCGCGGAGGTGGCAGCGGCGGGCACAAGGGCATTAGTAATATAAATCAGCACATTAAAAACAACTATCGCCGAATTCGGCTTGGTATTGGACATCCTGGTGATAAGAACAAAGTTAACAATTATGTTTTATCGAACTTCTCCAAAGAAGAAAAAAATGCCTGGTTAACTACCCTTGTTGATACTGTGGCTAATGAAATAGACATGCTTATGCGTGATGAAGAAATTAACTTTATGAATAAAGTCTCTAATGCAGTATTTTCTCGGCTAATAAAGCTAACTGATTTTAGAATCAAGTAAGTTAGTAATTAACCAAAAAGACATTTGATTTAATAAATTGAGCATAAAAATGGGATTTAGCTGTGGCATAATTGGATTGCCAAATGTTGGTAAGTCAACGCTGTTTAATGCGCTAACCTCCACTGCTGCTGCAGAAGTTGCAAATTACCCATTCTGTACGATCAAACCTAACACAGCTAGCATAGCCATAAGCGACCCACGTTTAGATATCCTGGCTAATATTGCAAATTCTTCTAAAATTTTACCTGCCAGGGTTGAATTTATTGACATAGCTGGGTTAGTCAAAGGTGCTTTTCGTGGTGCAGGTCTTGGCAACCAGTTTCTTGATAATATTCGTAATACTCATGCGATTATTCACGTACTGCGATGTTTTGAAGGTGAAATTACTCATGTTGATGGATCAGTTGATCCTATTCGGGATGCAGAAATAGTGAACACTGAGCTAATGCTAGCTGATCTAAACAACCTGGAAAAACGCATTTTAATACTTGAATCTGCCATGCGAAGCAAAGATAAGAATAGTATTCAAATGATGGCACTTATGCAAAAATTGCTCAATATCATCCGTGAGGGAAAAGCAATTAGATCAATCCTTTCCACACTAAACAATGAAGAAAGCATCCTCCTTAAACAATTGCAGCTTCTTACTGCTAAGCCAATGCTTTACTTATGTAATGTAGAAGAGGATAATGCTGTATCTGGTAATCTACTATCGACTAGAATGGCAGATAAGGCTGCAGATGAAAATGTTAAATCTCTCGTAATTTCGGCTGCTATTGAAGCGGAGATTGCACAGATCTCTAATGCAGAGGAAAAAAAAGACTTTTTATATAGTCTAAATCTCGATGAATTTCGTTTAACTAAGGTAATTCGCAGTTGTTATAAGCTGTTAAATTTGCTAACATTCTTTACGGTAGGATCTAAAGAAGTACGTGCATGGACTCTAAGACAAGGTACTAATGTATCAGAAGCAGCTGGTAAAATTCATAGCGATTTCCGGCGTGGTTTTATCCGTGCAGAAACAATATCTTTCGCTGACTTCGTAGAAACAGGTGGAGAACGAGCGGCTAAAGAAGCAGGAAAAATGCGAATTGAAGGTTTTGAATACATCGTACAAGAAGGGGATATATTTTATTTTCGGTTTAATATATGAGTAAAGGCTTATGCGCTAATAAACAACAAGAATACAGCATATAGTATAAAATACTTCCTTCAGATTATTTCAATCGAAACTTATGGCAGATTTGCTGTTTACGCAAAACAATTATGATGATTTTATATTGTTTGAATCTACAATTATGCTTAACTTAAAATATAGTTTGATCTATTATCCTTATTTTTATTACAATAGATCAATTTCAATTTTAGTTGAAATCAATATTTAGTATTGGAGACAGTGTTGAGAAATATCTTCTAGTTTATTTTAAAATATAATCAAAAAATAAACAAATTGCCTAAAACTATATTATATGCTGTATTATCAATGATGCTATACATCAACCATTGCTATTAGAATAAATCTAATAGCAATGGTTGATGTATAGCATGAAACAATCTAAAATCAAAACAAAAAGATTTATTAGTATACAACCCATCAAAGATGGCGGAGGGGATGGGATTCGAACCCACGTTAGGAGTTAAATCCTAAAACGGTTTAGCAAACCGTCGCCTTCAGCCTCTCGGCCACCCCTCCAATCGAGGGTGGAATATACCTGACAAGGATATTATCTAAATAATTATCAGCCTTATTAATTAGTTTATCTAGACTGCAAATGCAATTACGATAACTTAATTAAAATCCATCTATTATCTTACAATACAATTTAATACTAAAATAGCAAAATACAAGAATAGCTTGATTGACATAAAGCTAATAATCACCAATAAAATACTAGAAAATTTAAGTAATAATAACGCACTAAGTAATCACACCCCCTATTATTTTATTATTCTAAAAGAATAACATGTATCGTTTTTATCCTGCGTAGTCAAAGCACTTCTTAAAGTTTTACAGCTTAAAAGCCAAAATCAAGCTATGATTAAACATTATCAAGCCAAGTTAAAAGCTGTTATGTAAATCATAGATTAAATATTATATAAATAATATATCCTATGACTAATAAGTTACAGATTATTTGCTATTGTTAGAAACATTAACTAAGAATAATGCTTGCTGAATTGAGTTGCACTAAAATAGAAGCAATATAAAGGGATTATTGATCAATAGACGATATGTAATTACTTTAATAAACAAAAAAAACTATCTATTCTAGTGACAGATTAAACCAAATCATTTCACCGTTATTTCTTACTTGGATAAAATCCAAGGACCTAATTAAATTTAATAATTAAAAATAAACTAGTAATCAAATAAAAAACCATACTTTTACTTAATATGCTCTAAATATGCTAATCGTAATAATTATTGAATTTCTGCTATAACTTTTATATAATTTTCAAAGCTAGCAAATCATTCTATGAATTACCAAATTCAGCATATTAATATATTGATTAAATATTATAAACCACATAAAATTATCTTTTATGGAGACCATTTGATAAAGTTAGCGAGAAGACGTAGCCCAATTACCTGGCTTTTTTCCGGATGAAACTGCGTCCCGATCATGTTGTTCCGGCCAACAATTGCAGATACAGGGCCCCCATAATGAGTAATTGCAAGCTGCTGATCAGCAGCTTGCAGGCTTATAGCATAAGAGTGAAGAAAATATGCATGATCTCCATCTCTTAACCCTAATAGAACTGGGTGACAACTAGTACAAAATTTAAGCGCACTCCAACCCATAAATGGTAGTTTGTAAAGTTGATTTCTTTCTTCGCCTACCGGAATTATCCGATATACCTCCCCGTCAATCCATGACAATCCCTTAGTAATTGTATGTTCAAATCCAACTTTAGCCATCAGCTGCATACCCACACAAATACCAAGAAATGGTATTGCATCGTGAATTACTCGCCTCTCTAAGACATCATACAATCCATGCACTTGGTCAATCCCTGCCCTACACTCCGGAAACGCTCCTACACCAGGCAAAACAATCCGATCAGCTTTAGCAATGATATCAACATCGCTAGTCACTTGAATATTAATTAATATACCGCAATCTCGAGAAGATCGTTCAAAAGCTTTAGCTACTGAATGCAAATTACCAGCACCATAATCAATGATAGCAACAGTATGCATTAAATTCTTTAACCTATCTTTAAGTTACCCTTGGTCGATGCCAAAGAATTAGACTTGCGTAAATTAATTTCTACTGCAGCTCGCATAGCGTAAGCAAGACCTTTAAAACAAGTTTCCACTATATGATGGCTGTTTTCGCCTTTAAGATTGTCTATGTGTACAGTAGCGCCAACATTTTGCGTAAATGCTCGAAACCACTCTTTAAACAGTTCTGTATCTAAAGTACCAATTTTTTGTGTTGGTAATTTAACATTCCAAGATAAGAAAGATCGACCCGATAAGTCGATAGCTACACGAGTTAGCGCATCATCCATTGGTAATATACAATAACCATAACGAGTAATACCGCGTCGTTCCCCAAGTGCTTGAGAAACAGCAGAGCCGACTGCATAACCAGAATCCTCAATCGTATGATGATCATCAACATGTAGATCGCCACATCCATTCACAGTTAAATCAATCAAAGAATGACAAGATAGCTGCTCTAGCATGTGATCAAGTAGCCCAATTCCCGTTGACACATCATAAGACCCAGAACCTTCTAAATTTACACATACAAAAATACTGGTCTCATTTGTAATACGTTTAACTTGAGCAATTCTTTGCATTCAAAGTTATTAATTGTTTGGAATTGTTAAGAGAAAAACAATAATAAATATCCTAATTTACCTAAAAAGTAAATTAGGATATTTAAAAAAATCAACGCAACAGCATAAGTAATTTAATAAAAATTCTTATAAAATCAAATTCAACAGTTTTATTAAAAATAACCTAATTAGACACAAGCACCATTTGCTTGGTAAACAACAATCAAAACATTAATAACAGTAAAAAAATTAATGACACAACGATATACAAAACTAAACTAAAACTTCTATGTTAATTGTAATAACACTAGTAATATAGTCTATGAATTTTCTTTATTCCTATTAAGAAGCAAATGTAAATTGTATCAAAAGTCACTTGACAATTAAACTATCCCTGTTCTAGAAACTAATTGTCTTTTATAGGTGTAAATAGTTATAAGCTAGAAGTACCAATGAATAAAGTTCATTGGTTAAATAGCAAAATCATTAAATATTAACTGAATAATAAATTATAATACACAACCATTTCTGCTATTACAGATCATTAAAAATTAGTTTAGTAATTTAAATATTATTAATCTAATTTTGAGTAAAAGAAATCTTTTGATAAAATATATTAATATTTTTGAATTAATTTACGTTAATTATACGAGCAAAAAATAAATCTAATGTAAAAATAATTTGTACTTAAGTTCCAATTATCAATAAAGATTATTCAATCTAGCTTGATTATCATTAATAAGAGGATTCATTACTCGTTGCATTTATCCTCAAATTAATTAACGCTTTAATCAAACAAAGATACAAATAAAAGATAATTATATTGTTGCATATAACTAATATTAATGCTTACTTGCAGGCGCAATAAATGCAAAAATAAAACAGCTTAAATAAAAAAGCTAATCACTTAGTTAGTCATAAAATCATTCTCGTATTTTCTTAATGCAGGTTAAATTTATTTAAAAACCCAAACTACTTGTCAAAGCTATTAATTAAGTAGCTCTTACTTTATTTCAGGCTAAAGAATAAAAATATACAATGTCTGTTTATTGAAAATAAACAGACAGCAGATTATCTCTTTTTAGAAGAAGTTTATTATAGTTTTTTTAATTAAAATATAGCATCCACTAATCAATAATATATTTTGAATAACAAACATGCTCTTTCCATCTATAAACGTTGTTAGATAATTACTTAAAATTAGTGTTTCTTGAGCAATTTGCTATTAAACATTTCAATAAATAAAAAACACATGAATTTTATTCAAGTTTAGCTGAGTAAAATTCATGTGTTTTTTAGAATTAGCATCAATTAACCACCTTGTTTTATAAATAAAATACAGCGATACTATAAGTAGCTAGATGTTTACTTAATATTCCTAGCACTTATCAACCATGATATTTTTGATTTGTTCAATAAGAAAAATTGATATTAAGTATACTTAATATCATACTAAGCTTATAACGATTGTAATGTATACTAAGGTGTTTTTGCGATTTAACTAAGATCAGATTGTAACGAAAATAAAATATTTCATCAGCAAACTATATTTGTAATAAACTTCAGAGTATTACAATGTTCAAGACGAACAAGTCATTCTCTTATTCTAGCGTAATAGCAGATTTAAATACACAAAGAATCACTTAGATCCTAAAGTATCATGGTATTACTTTTAAAATTGTTTTTTATATCAATTAAAGATAAACTGATATCTAAGATATCAGTTTATCTAAGCTAATATATTTAACATTTATTCCACCAGCCGCATAATTCTCTAATAATGAGAGTTTCTAACATATTGATCGCAGCTTCACTATAATTAACACAAGGAACAACAGAAAAATGAGTACCGCCAGCTCTTTTAAAAGTTTCGCAACCCTGCATACCAATCTCCTCTAAAGTCTCAACACAATCTGCAACAAAACCTGGCATAACTACGACAAGACGTTTAAATCCATCATTGTGTGATAGAGCAGCAATGACCTCGTCGGTATAGGGTTGTAACCATTCTTCTTTGCCAAACCTGGACTGAAATGCCAGACGGAATGTATTTGTGTTTAATCCTAATCTTTCTCGCAATAAGCGCCCAGTTTTTAAACAATGACAATGATACGGATCACCAGATAGCAGATACCTTTTAGGTAATCCATGAAAAGAAGCTAGAATGACCTCAGGTTGCCAGTCTAAAGTAGATAAATGTTTTTCAATACACATAGCAATTGCTTCGACATAAGCTGGATCATCATAAAAAGCAGGTTGAGTACGAATTGCTGGCTGCCATCGCATGGTTAGTAACTCACGAGCAACTTCATCAATAACTGTTCCAGTTGTGGAAGCAGAATACTGTGGATAAAGCGGCACAATCAACATTCGATCACATCCTTCTTCCTGTAAGGCACGCATACGATCCCCGATAGAAGGTTTTCCGTAACGCATAGCCCAATCAACAATTAACGTTGTTTCTGTCGGATCAAGTCGTTGTTTTAACCTAAGTGCCCCTTTACGAGTATAATGACGTAAGGGAGATTCATTGCTTTCCTTCATCCAAATAGCGCGATAAGCTTTAGAAGTTTTCTGTGGACGTGTGCGAAGAATAAAGCAATACAAAATCATCTGCCATAAAATAGGGTTAAGTTCAATTACACGACGATCTGACAAAAATTGAGCTAAATAGCGGCGCACATCAATGATGTCAGTTGATTCTGGAGTACCAAGATTAACTAATAGAACCCCAATAAGACCTATCTTAAAAGTAGGATGATTAAGTATATCAGAAGGAGGGCAAGCAGTGCGATAACTCATTTTTCTTATTGCTTAAATAAGCAGTAATAATATTATAAATTGTTGATTTTTATAAATATTAAATAATACTGCCTATTGCCTACAGGATTCAGCCGATTTATTTAATATCTCATGCTTAAACATCTATAAGATTAAAAATATATCTACATTAGTCAGCGTCTTACTCTGATTTCAATATTAATTACAAAATAATATTACATAGATAATCAATTTATTATATCTTAGCCGAGCATTAATGCAACAAGTTCATATGTTAAAAAAATAAATTAAGATTTTTAGAATAAATTATTTGCTAAAGTTTGTATGAAATATATTTTTCTAGCAAGTTTGATCTTTATAGCCTAGCTAAACCAGACGAGGAAATAGAATAGATTGATCTATCGGATCTAAATGAAAAGGCTTATATTTATAGATTAAGTTTGTTTACTATTAATTTTATAGATTAATAATCAAAAATTAAACAAAGATAGTCTAAGATTCATAATATTAAATTGACATAAACAATTTAATATTATTTTTTTATGCTTAATAGAATTAATTCACATCAAGAAAGAGCGTAAATAAAATCAAATTAATCTATAAAATCAAAACAATCAAAGATTCTTTTGCAACATAAATTCATCGAGCCTTAAAAGATTCATCAATTACAGAAGAAAGTCGATGTACTTGTAAAGTTATACCAATAACTGCGATCACCTTAACGAATGATCCAACTTCAAGATTTTCTTCACAAGCAATTCGCCAACGTAAATCACCTACTCTAGCAGCACCAAAACCATTAATCACTGCTTCGGTTACAGTTATACGATGACCAATCAAGGAATAACCACGCTGATTTAGTTCTGCAACCGTTGCCAATTCACTACACGATCGGTGAGCAGTAGTAAAAACTCTTATTGGCCAATAAGCAAACAAAGCAAACAAAGCAAACAAAGCAACCTGATAAGAAAAAATCATATCAACTGCAGACAGAACAAACCCTAGAACAAGACCTGACAAACCAAACCATAAAAGTAAACTACCTGGCAGAAGCATCTCTAAAGCCATTAGCAAAAAGCCTAAGGTAGTCCAATGCCACGCTTCCGGATTTATCATCGAGCACACATGATCCAAAGATTAACTACTCATTTTGGGTGGAGTTCGTTAGATATAGGAGGAGTAGCTGACAATTCAGTTCCAGTAGAAACTGTATTTAACAATTCCTTAATACCGCCAATAGAAGCAACGATTGAAGACATTTCGATAGGAACAAAGACAGTTTTTTGATTTGGTGAATTAGCAAAATTAGACAAAGCCTCAATATATTTCTGAGCGATAAAATATTTTACGGCATTAGTGCCAGTTGAACCAATTGCTTCAGCCACAAATTTAGTAGCTTCAGCTTCAGCTCTAGCTAATCTCTCTCTCGCTTCTGCTTGTCGCTGAGCAGCAACTAGTTCACCTTCAGCATTCAAAATTTCAGACTGCTTTTTACCCTCAGCGCGTTGAATAGCAGCAGCTCGATAGCCCTCCGCGTCTAATATCTGTGCTCTTTTCTCACGTTCTGCTTTCATCTGACTAGCCATTGCATCTAGCAAATCCTTGGGTGGAGCAATATCTTTAATTTCTACTCTTGTTATCTTTGTCCCCCAAGGATCGGTAGCCGCATCCATCACCTTCAAAATATGACTATTAATCTCATCGCGCGAAGACAAAGCCGCATCAAGATCAGTGCTTCCGAGCACTGATCGGATGTTAGTCAGAGCTAAATTTACCAACGCTGATTCTAAATGCCTGACTTCATAAACTGCCCTACGAGCCTCTATTACTTGATAGAAAACAATAGCATCAACCCGACAAGGTGCGTTGTCTTGAGTAATTACATCTTGTTCAGGAATGTCAAGTACATTTTCCATCATATTAACTTTATTACCGATTCGACTAAACAATGGATTGATTAAACTCAGCCCTGGTTCTAAAGTATATACATACCGACCAAACCTCTCTACCGTCCACTGCTCGCCTTGCGGTACAATTCTAATACCTTTAATTACTAAAACAATAAGAACAATCGCAAAAACGATAATAGTAATCTCTTCCCCGGAGAGGAGATTGAGTATATGGTTCATAAAACCTCGCATACCTAACTATATACACAATAATTTCAATTAATTAATAACCCTTATTAATGACAAAAGCAAAACTATGAATTACAGGCATCACACCTAATTAACTATAATGAAGTTATGCTTATTATAATCATCATATAATATGGATTGCTCTTCAAGAATAAGTTTGTAGATAAGTATCGAGTAATTATGACATCTATCGAATTAATGAAAAGTTACTAAATACACACTAAGTTTTTATAAATACTAGTTTAGCTTTACTCGTGTTTATATTATCAACTATAATAAATAATATATTTGAATATTCTTTAATATCTCATATATAGCGAAATATAGCACTTCGAGGCTATTATAATTATGTAATCAAATATAATAACTTACATACAATATTGACAACGCTTTAAACTAAATAAAGATTACCGCTCCAAGCTTATACTTTAGTAATAATGTATAAATAACTTTATTTGGTCTTCATTTGTAAAAATTTTTATCAAACTACCATTAATTATCTTGAGATTGCTTACAACAAAAAGTAAACTTTAACTTGCTGATCAATATCACAATTAATATATAACTTTTATATTAACAAGCATGCTTTGTGCTATGTTTAATTAAACGTTAATTACTCGCGCAAGCAAATTAAAATAGCTTACAATTATCATTACTTGCCTGAGCTTTAAGCTTTTTATGAGTGATAGCGTTTTGATTTGAAAACCACAAATTTAATAAAATTAACTGTAGTCTAGAAACGATAAGATTATGTTGAGTAAAAAGCTAGACTGCGTAACAAAAGCTATGATATTTAATGTATTAAATGAAGCATTTAAAGCAATCAAACATTAAAGAATAAGTAAAATAATATTTTTACTCTAAAGTTCCATCTCTGTCCATTCATTATCTCATCATTAATATCCTTAACTTAATCTCATTAAGTTAATAACATCATAAGTTTGATCAAAATTAAGATAATTTATTTAGAATGTGGTATCATCTAACAAGAGAAATTTGCTACTCAGTCAAGTATTTACCATGTACACTTAAAAAATTATAGCATGCAGTTGAACTTAGTATAATAACGCAGATTTGTAATCAAGTGAATCTGATCCGATATTAACCTAAATAATTAAAACATGCTAAACTATAGCGAATATAAATGTAGAAGCAACCATAAACCAATAAAAATGACGCTTATCCATACTCAATCACTGATCAATAATATTTGACAGACTAGGGCTGTTTGTAATTTTCCTATTATTAGAGGACAAAAATCATACTCGTATTTCTCCATACTAGAAATTTATAATATATACACAGATGGTACAAGTTTACATTAGTCAGCATGGAAGATTTTGTTTGACAGATCAACATGCATGTTATACACTCAGCAATAGTGTTAAATATAAGCGTTGCTTGTACGGTCCATTAATAATAAAACAAGCTTCTTCAAAAAGAATTAAGTAAAAATAAATCTGGAATTTTATTCAAATTTAAAAATGATCAGTATATGCTAGAATCATCGAAGCAAATAGATAAAACTAAGTAGATAAAAAACCAATAGTATCATAAACTTCCCTAACAATTGGTTTGGAAAGTGCGCGAGCACGTACGCTCCCCTTTTCAAGTACATTATCTATATAATCAGTATTAGACATAAGCCTACTTATTTCCAGGCCTATCGGTCTTATCACCTCTATTGCTAATTCAGTTAGGTCCTGCTTCAACCGGCCAAAACCACACCCACCATATTCTAATATGGCTGCATCCAAGCTTTTGTTTGATAGAGCAGCGTAAATAGTAATCAAGTTTTGCGCCTCAGCTCTTCCAGTTAAGCCCGATGCCTCGCTTGGCAAGGAATATGAATCAGTCTTAGCTTTTTTAATCTTATAAGCAATCGTATCAACATTATCAGTTATATTAATGCGTGACATATCAGAAGAATCTGATTTACTCATTTTCTTCCTCCCATCACACAAGCTCATTATACGAAATGATTTACTTAAAATTTCTGCTTTCGGTAAAGGAAAAAACTCAGTGCCAAACTCAAAGTTATAAGAATGAGCTATATCTCTAGCAAGCTCTATGTGCTGTTTCTGGTCATCGCCAACTGGCACATGTGTAGCTTTATAGGCCAAAATATCAGCAGCCATCAGAATAGGATAACACCACAAACCAGCACTTGCGTTATCCTTACTCTTACCAACCTTATCTTTGAACTGAATCATGCGATTCAACCAACCAACTCTGGTTAAGCAGCCAAGCACCCAAGCAAGCTTTATATGCTCTTCAACTTGCGATTGGTTAAATAAAATACTGTTTTTTGGATCTATACCGGCTGATATCAAGCAAGCTGCTGTCTCCTGCGTTGATCGTTTTAATGCACCTGTATTACGCCGAACAGTAATTGCATGCTGATCAACCACACAAAAAATACAGTCACACGATGCCTCATTTTGGAGCTTTACACAGTTTTGAATAGCCCCAAGATAATTGCCTAAAGTTATATTTCCAGTCGGTTGGATACCAGAGAATATACGTTTCATAAACTAAAGCGTTACTCGCTAACAAATTCAATATACATTATAAAATAATGTATATTGAATTTGTTGACTAAATGGCAAAACTGTACTCAAAAAGCACTACTCTTAACATAATCGCTATATAACAACAAAAAAGAAAAATTTGCAATTAATCTAAGCAAATATAAGCGTAAAATTTACTGAAATTACTTATAATAATTAATCGAAAATTTTAAGGTAATTGAGATTACATTGTATTAGTTTTAAAACTGAATTTATCTCCACTCTTAACAAAAAGATACATAAGCAAAATATTAATGTTTAAATCTACATCAGCTGCACAAGACGTAAATTGCTTTTACGAATTTGTTGAACCTATTAAATCATATAAAAATTATCAATTAATCGTAATAATCTATTAATCGTAATAATCTATAATAAACTAATTAAAATGCCAATATTGATTTATATACTTACCAAAATAAACTTGATGGAGCTATATAATAGAAAATTATTATTAAAATCACTCATACAAAACAAACGGACAAAATTTTTAACTAGCTTAATAAGAAAGAAAGTAAAAACTATCTACTTAAAATGCCAATAGTTAAGAAAAATGTTTAGCAAGCTAACCGGAAATGGTTAATTGAATTGTCAACATATTAATAAATTAATTAAATGTTACTTAGTCATTCTAATTAAGCTTAGGATTTATATTAACTAAATATAAAAAATCCTCTACTATTATAAAAAAATAATAACATCAATAAGAAATACTGCGTTTATGGATTTTAGGCACAAGCAATTAAAAATACACTGATCTACAAATTACCCTTGTGCTTTCCAAATATTTATATTTAGTTTATTGGTTAATAAAATAAGCTTACTGGCTGAAAATAGTCTAATAGTACATATTAGACTTTGCGATCCTATTTGCAATCCTCGCTTACTATAATCGTATAGAAATTAATCACTTAAATTTCAGCATAACTAAAATCTCAAAGAGAATTTTTAAAGATAATTACTAAGTATAAAACTAATAATTTTTTAAAAAATTAGCCATAATAATCCCATAATAATCTATTATTATGGCGCCTAAGAAGATTAGCAGCTTCCCTAGTATAGTAATAAAATATCAATAAAATTATGACTCTATCGATATTAAACCAAATATATAAATTAAAGATAGTTTATTAGCGCGTACAACTAAGTAGTGCAATGTTTATACTAATTATTCACCCATGAGTGGTGATTAATGATATAGGCTAACTTTATGAAAAAATTTAGATAAAAATTAATATTATTGTACTTACTTAAAGTAAACACTCTTGCTCGATAACAAGCATGGCACAAAATAAGTCATATTATCTGCAATTACGCCATATAAGAGAATAATTTCTTATATAGATTATATGCATCATCAGACAAAGGATAATATATATTACGGTACCAGATAGAAATAAACTGATAATAGCTATGGCCTGCTCAAGTTTAGTGCCAATAAGTAGATGATCAATTTTGTTTATCAAAAAACTAACTATAGAAGCAGTCGTCACAGATGATAGTAATATTTGCAGCGTCCTAACAAACAAACACTTATCTATCAAAATGTGTCTACGCCTATAAAGCAAAGTAGCAAGCATAATCACGTTTATCCAGGAAGATATTACGCTCGCAAGAGCAATGCTAATTTGATTAAATATTCGTATAAACATAATGTTACAAAAAACATTAACAAATGTAATCGCAATTCCGATCCTAACAGGAGTAGAAGTATCTTGACGAGCAAAAAAACCTGGTTGAAGTATTTTGATTAGTACGAAAGCAGGTAAACCAGCCACATAAATCGCAAGAATGCTAGCAGTTTTATCGCTATCCACGACTGAAAAAGCACCACGTTGAAATAGTAAAGCTATTAATGGATCAGCGAGCAAATAGAGAAACATAGCGACGGGTACAGTCAAGAGTAGTCCAACTTCTATGGCTTTATTCTGAGTTAGCAAAGCTCCCCGGGTGTTCTCGGTACGTACCTGGCGAGCCAGCATAGGCAATATGGCGGTACCAATCGCTACACCAACAACGCCCAAAGGAAGCTGCATAACTCGATCTGCGTAATAGATGTAAGAAATGGAACCAGTTGGTAATAATGAAGCTAGCCAGATGCCAATAAAAGCGTTTAATTGGACTATACCCGCACCAAGAGCAGCTGGTATAATCAATACTAATAATCGCTTTACCTCAGGCGTCAAGCGCGGAAGCAACAATGGTGGTAATATACTCTCTCGATGACAGGCTAGAGCTAAAAAAAATGCTTGGACAAAACCAGCAATCGTAACAGACCAAGCCAATGAATGGTTTGGCGTTTCCAAAATTCCAGGCGGAAATATTAGGGAAGCTATCATAATTAGATTTAGTAGTATAGGTGCTGCTGCCATCACTGAAAATTTACCTATACTGTTCAACATCCCACCCCACAAGGCCACAAGTGAAATTAACAGCAAATAAGGAAAAATGATTTTAGTTAATTCGATGGCCATGCCACAACGATTATCATCTCCAACAAAACCAGGAGCAAGTAAAATAATCAGATTAGGCGTAGTAAATTCAGCCAATGCCAATAAAATTAAAAGAAAGAGTAGCAATATAGATTGTACTTGAGCTGCAAAGGCAATAGCTAATTGGTTGTTTCGAGATTCAATCATTTCGGCAAACATCGGGACAAAAGCAACTGTTAAAGCACCTTCGCCAGTCAGACGACGAAAGAAATTTGGAATTTGAAAGGCTACAAAGAAAGCGTCCGCAGCCGGGCCAGCGCCTCCAATAGAAGCGATTAGCATGTCGCGCAAAAAACCTGTTGCTCTGCTTATCATGGTATAGCCAGCAACAGCAACAACATTTCGTGCAAAATTCATAAGTAGTAGATAATTCTACAATTAAGATTATACAAATAATGCTAAATTCTTTTACATATTAATTTGTTAAATTAACAATCCTGAATTAATGCATTAAATTATGTACTATAATACAAATCTATGAGATTATTTAATAATCTATAACTTTATAGAGAGATTTTTAATAATCTATAACTTTATAGAATAAAAATTAAAAATTTATCGAGTATATTTTGATTCAAGGATATTTAGTAAATAAAAAATTTTTACGAGTGATGCGTTTATAAATATTGTAAAGATTACACTACAATGGCCATGCTTTTCCGCAAAAGGGTATGGCTTCTGATTGGACTAAAGTTATAATATTTATCTACTTAAAGTTTCTCGATAATATATGTATTCTGAATACATAAACATATTTTTAATTAATGACATAATAATTAATTAATGACATAATAATTTAATTAAACTATGTCAAAAGAAAATTATTACGAATTATCATAGTAAACATGACCTATGGTAATTAACTACGTTATAGTTGCTGTGTAGTTTTTGAGGGGAGAAATTTATGCAAAACTCAGATATGCCAGTATCAATCAATGAATACGATACCATAGAACTTGATCACAAGCTATTAGATATTCTTGTATGCCCTGTCACAAAACGAGCTTTAGTATATGATAAAGCAAAGCAAGAACTCATAAGCGAACATGCAGGCCTTGCCTTTCCAATTCGGAATGGTATTCCAATTATGCTAGTAGAAGATGCAAGAAAGATTATATGATATAAAAATTAAAATGATCACTTTTTATAATCAAAAAAAACAAATAATCAGATTTTGATCTAGAGTTATCTTAAGAAGATGTGAATATATCTACGAGTATATTTTAGTTAATTAATCTCATAACAAAGTAGCCTTATTGCTCATAATTAATTATTGATTAGATTAAAAAATAAATAATAAAAGTGCATTTAGATCTTAAAGTTACTTACTAGTTAAGTTAAAGTTTTGCAATAGCAAAATTATACCTTTTCTCTATAAAGAATACACATATAACCAATTTGGGATTATAAATTGATTATTGATAGAATATCACTTAATTTTTAATTAATTTGAAAAGTTAATTATAACAATAAATGTAAATAATTTGTTGTTTGATTTTTATAATAATAGAAATTTAAATTTCAAAGAAATAAAACTATTTTCGAAATAATTAAAGAAATAATCAAGTTGAAGTTATTTGCTTTGAGGATCGCGGCAAAGTTAAACCATCGATGAAAGTTATAGACCAGAATACTGGTAATAATCTATCAACTAATATTAAATAATAATTTATAGTCTATGCAAGAAATAGAAGCTCGGCTTAGATGTTTAATTTTAAGAGAAAAATTTTTTTTGAAAGCTTACATGTAACTTTATCTTATAGAAACAGTCATGAATTGCTATTTAAGCAACCAAAATTAATAAACTATGGATATAACTATTGTTGGAGCTGGGTTGTCCGGGCTAACTTTGGCTTTAGCTTTAGCTAAAGCCGGATTGCCTAGCTTGCTAGTTGACAAAATTAATCCATACGAAGCTCTAGCAAGCAAAAACGACATACGTACCACAGCTATCTCTTTATCTTCACGACGCTTATTCACTGTACTAGACGTATGGCAAAAGATCGCCGATAGTGCTTACCCTATATATGATATATTGGTTTCTGAAGCGGGATCGAGCAGTACTCTACATTACGATTACCGTACTATCGGCTCCGAACCAATGGGTCATATCGTTAATAATAGCACTCTAAAAGAATCGTTATTAACTCAATTAGAAAACCACTCAAGTTTTGTGAGTTTTGTTGATAACCGATCAGTTATAGCATTAGAGATAAAAAAAGAACAAGTGTTACTCACCCTTGAGGGCGGGAAAGTCATTGCATCTAAGCTTGTAATTGCTGCAGACGGACGTAATTCACGAGTAAGAACTTTAGCCGAGATAAGATATACCACTTTGGATTACCATCAAAGCGCCATAGTGGATACCATCCAACATTCAAAAAGACATCATAATGTAGCATACGAACGTTTCCTTCCAGGTGGCCCTTTAGCCTTGCTGCCGTTACAAGAAAATCACTCTGCTATGGTTTGGTCTGAGCGTAATGCCGTAGCTGAAAAAATTGCTAATCTAGATGATGAATTTTTTTCTTTGGCGCTAAAAGAGCGATTAGGTGATTCTAGAGGAATTTTAAAGTCAATAGGACCCAGAGCTGTATATCCGCTAGCAATAACTATAGCGCAGTCAGGAATTTCCAAAAGATTAGCGCTCATTGGTGATTCATTCCATTGTTTACATCCTATAGCAGGCCAAGGCTTCAACATAAGCGTACGAGATATTGCTGTAATCGCAGAAGTAATTGTGGATGCAGCAAGGTTAGGACTAGACATCGGTAGCATTCCAGTTCTAGAAAAATACCAGCGTAATCGACGAATTGACATTATGAGCATGGGAGCTGCCACTGATTTATTAACTCGGCTATTCTCTAATGATTTTATTCCATTAAAAAGAATTCGTTGTTTTGGATTGTCTGCTATGAATCATATTAAACCACTAAAAAATATTACTATGTTGCATGCTATGGGTATCATTAGTACCCTCCCTAGGCTACTAAATGGAAAGGAGCTATAAAAACAACTGTTATTATAGATGATCAAATTAAGGCTCAGAAAAATTAATCTCAGAATTAATTCTACCAAAAGTATTGTTAATTAGTAACAATACTTTTATAAAGCGAGATTTTATTCTCATATTGATCTCATATATTATATTGACAAAGTTCATGCTCCACTAACATAAAATAAAAAGTAGCTTTGAAAATATTAGTAAATAATTAGATAAAATTAGCCTAAATATACAAATGAATATAATCTCAACCATAAAAAACAAATGAGTCACATAATGGTTAAGATATACATTAGTAATTAAATTTTTATTTTATGCGAAATACTTTAAATAATAAAGCAATTATACACTACAATGCAAAAGAGATAAAGCCTAATTGTTAAAATCTTAGTTAATTTTCGTTAAAAACACTAAGAATTAATTACAAATACACAAACGCTCTTTTATGATAAAGCATAACAGCATTGTTTACCGCGAGCTAATCTTTTACTTAAGTAAATATTAGTTTTTAAAAATTGACGTATTAAAATTTCATACATAGACAATTCTTCCTCTCTTCATTGCCTCAAGAAATTAATTAAAATAGTTAGTATAATTATTTTTATAGCAAGAGATGCGATATTATCCTAATCTCTTGCTAAGAATTTACAGCTAACAAACATTGTTGTTTTCTCAATATGTCATAATAAAAATTATTTAGGCTATTTATTAGCACATAGAAATTAAAAAATAATCAACTTAACTCCATACTGATAATTCATAACAATGCGATCAATTAACATTGAGGTGAAATACTTCTTCTTAGCATAGATGCTAAATGTAACCAAGGATCTTAATGAAATCACATAATTTAAGCAGCTTAAAACATATAAACTGCTATTTACGGCGATATCTACTCTTACAAAGCCATCAAATTGTAAAAAACGAGATGTATTTTCTTACATATTCATTTATTGAATTTGGTATAAAATTTGATTAATCGTATAGAAAAATCTCGTTACCCTAAAGATACTAATAAAAACGCAATAAATAAGCAAATATAACGACAAAAGAAATACTTAACTAATGCTTATACATTTTATTATAAAGATTTTTTCAAGAAAATTTTTCCTTGAATTTAAGGAGTACTCTGCATTCAAATTAGAACAAAATAAACTTTTAATTAAGATAAGATTACTAGTATACTACTAGATGTAATAAAATACTATTTTCTTCATCAGAAAAATTTTCCATCTAATATAGTGGGAAACAATCTACACAGCAAAATTCAAAATTTCCAAATAAAAAAAATAATCAATTCGTTAATTTATATTTTGTTGCACAAAATTGTTAAATTTTATTCTATTTACTATAGAAATATCAAAAACTCTGTTAAGCTTTGTTTTAAAGATTATTCCTAACTTATATCCTTTATTGCTGCACGAGCAAGCTCATCACAACGTTCGTTCTCCGTACAACCAGTATGACCCTTAACCCAATGCCATTTTATAGCGTGACGATGAACGGCAAGATCGAGCATTTCCCACAAATCACGATTTTTTACAGGTCTTTGGTTTACCGTTTTCCAACCACCAAGTTTCCAAAGATTTATCCATTTAGTAATTCCATCACGGACATAGATGCTATCTGTAGTTAGTTCTACTGCCATACACCTATTCAATGCTGCCAGAGCAGAAATTACTGCCATCAATTCCATGCGATTGTTAGTAGTTTTAACTTCAGCCCCAGATAACTCTTTTACTTTGCCCCGCCAGCGTAAAATAGCAGCCCACCCTCCTGGTCCTGGGTTGCCAATACAAGCGCCATCCGTAAACATTTCAACTTTATTCTCCATTCATTACAAGCCTCTAACGAGCAAAATATTTATTCCTCAAATAAAAATAAAACTCATTGTCATCTACTAAAAAATTATTTACATTATTATTTGAATACTCATTCAGGGCAATATGAAGTCAATTAGACCAGCAATAATATAAATATCATCCTGCTTATTCTACAGTTGGGGAATACTTGTATTTCTTATAACTAAAAGAAACAATTTATCTATAAAATTAATTATTTTTTAATTAACCTGAAAGAAAGAAACGCTTAAAGAAATCGTTCAATTCAAATCTAAAAACAACTGATTAAAAAAAATGATAAGTCATAAAGATTTGTATTTATAAATAAAAATTTATAGTTACAAAAAAAAATAATATAAACTTCAATTTTATTATATGATATAGCATAGATTTGTAATCTGCTATTTTGTAAAATAGCAGATTACAATATTGTATGATACAGGATCGTAAATCGTAAAAATCTGTAAAGCATCAAAGAATCATTAGCGCATGGACATAAGGATAATACAAACAAAAACAAACCTCATTTAATTTAAAACTAAACTTATCTTTAAATAAGTTTAGTTTTAAATTAAAAAGCAGCAGGAATTGTTAATATTCTAATTTAAAATAAGAAAATATCAATATAAGGTAATCAAAGAAAATAAACCGCGGTATATTATAAATATTTTATAAGTTGCATGAACTTGATTAAGTTATGCCACAATAAGAATATTGCTATTTTTATAATAACAAGAACAATCAAATTAATGCTTTATAAAAGCTAAAATTAGTCAATGTTCCAAGTTAATATGTTTATGTTAAAAACGCTGTTAATTTATATACAATAAACTCTAAATTACGCTAAAGTAATATATTTTGCAGCATTAAGCAACCAAAGATGGTAGTCTAAAGTGAACGTCTTCTCGCACAAGCTCTACCTCCTCCAAAGTTACGGTAAAATGCAAACGACAAACAGCAATCAGCTGATCCACTAGATGCTCTGGTGCGGAAGCACCGGCAGTAAGACCAAGTCGACGCACTCCAATCAACCATCCTATGTCTAAATCCGATGCTCTCTGAATCAACAAAGATTTTTCACAGCCGCATGCTTTAGCAACTTCAACTAAGCGTCTAGAATTAGATGAGCTTTGCGCACCGATTACTACAACCGCATCACAAGTCGATGCGATTAACTTCACGACATTCTGCCGATTGGTGGTTGCGTAGCAAATATCTTCATTCTTAGGAAGAGCGATTTCTGGAAAACGCTGCTGCAATATCCTGATAAGACGAGCGGTATGGTCTACCGAAAGAGTAGTTTGGGTAACTAAGGCGAGACTATCACTACCCTTTGGTTTAATAAAAGCCTTTGCTTGTGTTTCGTTTTCTAGTAAGCTAATTGCTCCGTCAGGAAGCTGACCGATGGTTCCGATGACCTCCGGGTGCCCGGCATGTCCAATTAAAATTACGTGACTACCTAAACGATGATAGCGCTTGGCCTTTAGATGCACCTTACTTACCAACGGGCAAGTAGCGTCAATATATGTGATCTGGCGACGCTCTGCTTCAAAAATTACCGACTGCGGTACACCGTGAGCACTAAACATAACTGGTCGATCGACAGGACATTCATCCAGGTCTTCAACAAAGACAGCTCCTTGAGCTTCTAGACTTTCTACCACACATTGATTATGCACAATCCAATGGCGGACATAGATCGGAGAACCCCATTTAGCTAAAGCTTGCTGAACAATATTAATCGCACGCTCAACACCAGCACAGAAACCCCTGGGAGACGCAAGCACTACAGTTATTGGTTGTTTTGGACATACTGTAAGCATGTTTGGTCTTTCCTGTAGTATCATCAAGTTTTCTAAATAACAAAAATAAGCTCCTCTATAATTTTCGCGCTAGTTAAGTGTGTTGTAGGCTTAAACAATAAAAATTACTTCGGTAACATTAGGGTATTCTTAATTCTCAGAAATTACACACGCCCGAGTAAAAAGAAAACTTATTTAAAAAATAATAATTGTAGCCATTACCTAATTAGTAAAAAAATCCAACTATGGCAACTATTAATAATTACATTGCTCACTAAAAAACTACCTCCATTAATGACTATCAAGCAATCAACCCCAATTAAAAGAAATTATTCTTGTGTATATAGCTAGCTTCTTGATGTATATAGCGATTTTTTATAAATAACGACCCCTAAGTAGTAAAAATTACGTTTTAATGAGCCCCTAGTCGATAATGTTATTTTCATGTTTAAGAATTATTTTAAATAAATCAGATTTGCTTACAATAATATTTGCTTTAGGTATTTTATACACTCTATATATTAAAATTAAAAAAACTATCAGAAAATGTCTCTAATCTTGCTATTGCTTTTAATAATTACTTTCACTAAGATTAAAAAAATGACATTATATCCAGATTTAGTAATTTAAACCTTAAAAGATAGCAAATGGAGGTTTAGTCTAATTTCTAAGCCTAACACATAATCTTACTTTACGGAATATCGAATGAGCGACGCTACACTAAAAACCACCCCCCTTAACGCTCTCCATCATGAGCTTGGTGCTACAATGGTGCCATTCGTCGGCTATGATATGCCTATACAATTTCCTCTGGGAATACTTAAGGAGCATAGACACACACGTACAAAAGCTGGCTTGTTTGACGTATCTCATATGGGACAACTGCAGATCTATGGAAAAGATGGAGCAAAAATTTTTGAGAGATTAGTACCAGGTAACATTAGAGGATTAGATACAGGATGTATGCGTTATACTCAATTTACTAATGATGATGGAGGCATTCTTGATGATTTAATAGTAACCAATGCAGTTGATCATCTATTCGTTGTAGTTAATGCAGCCTGTAAGGAACAGGATATTGCAATTATGAAATCCGCTTTCGGTAATGAGCTCAGAATACTCGATGATCGTGCGTTATTAGCCCTTCAAGGACCTGTAGCTGTCAATGTGCTTGTTAGGTTAGCACCAAGCGCTGCTAACCTAACATTTATGACCGGTGCAGCAATGGAGGTAGGGGGATTTCATTGCTTTGTAACACGTTCAGGATATACTGGAGAGGATGGATATGAAATCTCAGTTCCGGCAGAAAATGCAGAATGCTTAGCGCGCAAATTACTCACTTCTCACGAAGTGGAAGCTGTTGGGCTTGGCGCACGAGATTCCTTACGCCTGGAAGCAGGATTATGTCTTTATGGTCAAGATATCGACATTAGCACCTCGCCAGTAGAAGCGGCTTTACTTTGGTCTATTAGTAAACGTCGGCGCAAGAATGCTGATTTTCCTGGAGCAAATCGCATCCAAAAAGAAATTACTGAAGGTATCTCGCGCCAAAGAGTTGGTATAAAAACGAAAGGCCGTGCATTAGCTCGTCGAGGTTGCAAAATTCTTGATCAAAATGGCAAGCTTATAGGAAAAATAACTAGCGGCTGCTTTGGCCCAAGCGTCCAAAGCTCTATAGCCATGGGTTATGTTATTAGAGAATATGCGACAATAAATACAGTCGTATTCTTAATGATACGAGACAATTTAATTCCAGCAATTATAGTTGAAATGCCTTTTATCACTCCTGGATATAAACGCTAAAACAAATTCCTTTTAGGACAAAGTATTATGTTTATAAAATATAGTAAAGACCACGAGTGGGTTTCTATTAATAATGATATTGGCACTGTTGGTATTACTGATCATGCCCAAAAACATTTGGGAGATGTAGTTTTTGTAGAGTTACCTAATTTATACAAGATAATTAGCAAGGGGGATGAAGCTTGCGTGGTTGAATCTGTAAAAGCGGCTAGCGAAATCTATGCTCCACTTAGCGGTGAAATCATTCAGATCAATGATCTATTAACCAATACGCCAAGCGTAATTAACACGGATCCGCTCTGCGAGGGTTGGATATTTAAGATTAAAATATCCAATACAGAAGAAATCAACACTCTAATGGACGAAATTGCCTATAAAAATTTTACAAGCTAATCTGCTTCCATCAAGCTAAATTAACGCAAAGAGCACCATGAACCATTACAGAGAAAAGATTGACCATTTATATGAGCACAATGCTTTCATTAGACGGCATATCGGCCTGAGCAAAAAAGAGATCTCTACGATGCTAGCACTCCTAGGATATGATAGCCTGGACTCATTGACTGCTGCTGCTCTACCTCAATCAATACATTTAACAAAATCTCTTGACCTTGATTCACCTAAGGGAGAGTATGAAACTATTAACGAATTGGCCGAAATAGCATCGCTTAACAAAATCTCGACCTCATTGATCGGAATGGGATATTACAATACGATTATGCCCGAGGTGATCAAGAGAAATGTATTAGAAAATCCATCTTGGTATACTGCATATACACCATACCAAGCAGAGATTAGCCAAGGTCGACTTGAAGCATTGCTAAACTTCCAAACCATGATAACCGATCTTACTGGTATGGATATTGCGAATGCTTCTCTGCTCGACGAAGGTACGGCAGCAGCAGAGGCCATGGTGCTTGCACGCAAAATAACAATAAATCATCATAGCAAGGTATTTTTTGTCTCTAGCGGGGTGCATCCACAAACTATTGCCGTGCTTCGCAATCGTGCTGAGCCAATCGGAATCAATATAGAAGTTGGGAATGAATTCGCTGAATTACCTTCTAAAGCCTTTGGTTATTTGCTACAATATCCGACGACACGTGGAGTAATAGAAGACTACCGAGAATTTGTCCAACAAGTTCATGCTCAAAAAGCTATTGTAGTAGTTGCTGCCGATCTTCTAGCTTTAACTTTAATTACTCCGCCGGGGGAATGGCATGCCGACATAACAATCGGCACCACTCAGCGTTTTGGAATACCAATGTGCTTTGGAGGTCCGCATGCAGCTTATTTTGCTACTCGGAATATTCATAAACGTAAAATGCCTGGACGTCTCGTTGGTGTATCGCTAGATGCCACTAGTCATCCTGCATATCGCCTCACTCTACAAACTCGTGAGCAGCACATACGCCGAGAAAAGGCCACCTCTAATATATGCACCTCTCAAGTGCTGTTAGCAATTATTTCGTCTATGTACGCGGTTTATCATGGTGCCGAAGGTCTAACTCGAATTGCTAAGCGAGTAAATCGACTTGCTGCAATTTTAGTCGCAGGACTTGAACAGCTAGACTGCAAACTAGATAGCAATAATTTATTTGACACTGTAGCAGTTAATACGACAGAACATCAAGCAACTACTATCTGGAAAAAGGCTAAATCTGAAGCTTTAAATCTACGCTTATTGAAAAACGCCATCGGAATTAGCTTAGACGAAACCTCAAACCAAAACACAGTCGAACATATATGGTCTTGTTTTTATCAAAATTACAAAACTAAATTCACGTTTGATGAACTCGATGCAACTAGCAAAGATACTCTTCCTGTTGAACTACGCCGAGAATCAGATTTTTTGACACATTCGGTATTTAAAAAATACAGATCTGAAACCAAGATGTTGCGCTATTTGCGTCAACTATCAGATAAAGACATTGCACTCGATCGCTCAATGATTCCGCTCGGATCATGCACCATGAAGCTAAATGCTAGCACAGAAATGACAGCAATTACTTGGCCAGAATTTGCTAATATTCATCCTTTTGCTCCTTCCGATCAAACACAAGGATATTTGCGTTTGATCGGTGAACTTGAGCAAATGCTTGCAAATGCAACCGGATATTCAAGCGTCTCCGTTCAGCCTAATTCTGGTGCTCAAGGAGAATATGCTGGCATGCTAGTAATTCGCGCCTATCATCGTTCGCGAGGTGAAGCACATCGTAACATATGTTTAATACCATCCTCTGCTCACGGCACTAACCCCGCTTCAGCCGCAATGGCAGGCATGAGTATAGTTGTAGTTGCATGTGATGATAAAGGGAATGTCGACCTTAATGATCTTACAAATAAGGCAGAAGCCAATGCAAGCAATTTAGCTGCTTTAATGATAACATACCCCTCTACTCACGGTGTATTCGAAATTAAGATTAAGGAAATTTGTCAAATTATTCACGAAAACGGAGGTCAAGTATATACCGACGGTGCCAATCTAAATGCCCTTCTCGGGCTATGCAAGCCACATGAATTTGGCTCTGATATTAGTCACATGAACTTACACAAAACTTTTTGTATTCCGCACGGTGGAGGAGGGCCTGGGGTTGGGCCAATTGGCGTAGCTCAACATCTAATCAAATTTTTGCCTACTACAAAAGAATATAACCATAATGATGAATCTATCGGTGCTGTTTCATCTGCTCCGTATGGTAGTGCTGGTATTCTTCCAATCAGTTGGGCATATATACGCATGATGGGAGCTTACGGGTTAAAAAAAGCAACTCAAGTAGCTATTCTGAACGCTAATTATATAAAAAAAGTGCTATCTAATTATTACAGAATACTTTATTCTGGGCCTAACGGACTCGTAGCCCATGAATGTATTATAGACTTGCGTCCTTTTAAAAATACCTGCGGTGTCAGCGTTGATGACGTTGCTAAAAGACTCATGGATTACGGATTTCATGCTCCGACTATAGAATTTCCGGTAGAAGGCACATTAATGATAGAACCAACTGAAAGCGAAAGCCAAGAAGAAATTGATCGTTTCTGTGATGCGATGATTGCAATACGTAAAGAAATTCAAGCAATCGAGGCAGGTGTTATGGATATAGAATCCTCAGCCTTACGCCATGCACCACATACTAGCTATAGTTTGATGAATAATATCTGGAATAGACCATACAGTCGTCATGAAGCAGCCTTTCCGTTAAAAGGAATGGAAGTTTCTAAATATTGGCCACCAGTATCGCGAATTGATAACGTATATGGTGATCGCAACGTTTCTTGTTGCTGTCCTCCGATTGAAAGTTATCAAAATAAAGATATAGAATAGTATGTTTTTTTAATTACTTTACCTGGTACTTTTAACTAACTGCTAGATTTTATATCAAAAATACAAATTAGTATAACCTATATCCTATATCAATAATTAATTACACGATCTTTTATATAATTTATTATTTTTTTAAATAATAAATTATTAGCTATCCTTGTGAATATTTAAAAAATATCTATGATTATCATTTTCAAGGCACAACATTTCTTTAATAGTTTGTCGTCGCCGAGCAAGATGAACATCCGAACCATCAATAATAACTTCAGGAATTAGCGTACGAGAGTTGTAATTAGATGACATTGTTGAACCATAGGCACCAGCGTCAGCAAAGACGCAAAAATCACCAACCTTAGGCAGTGGTAAAGCTTCAAATTCAATCGTGCCATTTTTGTTTTGCGTAAAAACATCACCAGCTTCACAAAGAGGACCAGCAACTGCTACCTGATGCGACGCACCAGTAACTAGCTTAGAAGCAGAATCAATGAAGCAAATGTGATGATGACTGCCGTACATCACAGGGCGAACTAAATCATTAAATCCAGCATCTACTATAACAAAATACCTTTCTGCTACTTTTTTAACGGCTCGCACTTCAGCAATCAAACATCCTGCTGCAGCAACTAAAAATCGCCCTGGCTCAATCTCAATTTGCACCGGTATCATTTGACTTTCCTGAATTTTTAAACGAGCAGCATTCCATTGCTGGACATAGTGATTTATGGCAGCATTTTGATAATCATTTTGATAAGGAACTGACAAGCCTCCACCAGCAGATATTGCCCTAACCTGCATACCAAGCTTCATATAAGACTCAATCATAGCATCACATACTTTCCCCAAATGTTTATATTCTACATCAGACCCAATATGCATATGTAATCCAACTAAATTAAGTTCAGTTGCCTTAATTTTAGGACCAAGTTCTGAAAGTTGGTCGTGCCAAATACCATGCTTAGATAATGGTCCACCAGTATTAGTTTTTTTACTATGCCCATGACCAAAACCAGGATTAATCCTTAACCATATTTTATGACCAGGGCTAAGCTTAGCAAGCTGATCTATCATGTCAATTGAACCGCAATTAACCGGAATACAGAGGTCTACCACTCGCTCCAAAGTTGTTCTATCAAATACATCAGATACAAAAACAAGATCGTTACCTCCTGCTCGATAACCAGCAGCTAAAGCACGAGCAATTTCTCCATCAGAGACCGCATCAATTTTTACTCCACTGCGACGAATAATTCGTAGCAAACTAATATTACCATTAGCCTTTTGAGCATAACGAATAATATCAAATCCTCGCAAACGTTGAATTTGACGCTTTATGATAGATACATCGTAAAGCCAAAATGGGGTGCCTAATTTTACCGCTAAGGCTGTGATCAATAAACCTTTGCTAGGGCTAATTGCTGACGTAATAAAATCCGAAATATCTACCCTCCTTAACAGTAACTCTAGTTGAATATCCTAACAACAATAATTGGCAAATAAATGAACAATCCACCGAAGTCAAAGATTACAATCTAACTGTTTACAAATTATTAGTTAAATCCAAGTTATATAAGCATATCTTTAATATTTAACAAATAAAAATACTATTATGCAAAAATAAAATATTGCTTAAGTAATATTTTATTTAATTTTTAAGAGGAATAATTAAGATATTCTTTGTAAAATTTAAATATGCAATACTTGTATACAGTGCTATACCGCTGTATTATTAGGAAATAAGAGTACTATAAGCTAAAAAGAAAAAGCAAAGCTTTGCTAAATATTATATACACTAAGCTATATGCCTTCTAATCTTTATTATCAATCAATTAATAAAAAGTATTCTTTTTACATTAATCGAAAAGTAATATTAAGCACATAAGCATAATCTTAGTAAAATTTATAATATTTAAATATTATCGACTTTATATATTAAATTAGATATAAACATAATACTTCCTCTTCTCTGATATTACCAATGTTAATTTAAATTAAAAAAAAGTAAAAAACTACTTTAACTTTATTGTTGCTTTTAAAAAAAAATAACCTGATATTTAATAATAAATACCATAAAAACTAATATCGCTTAAATAAAACTACTGAAAATTACTTTTATCGTTATAGTAATAATACTTACAAGCGTAATCTCCTATACAAGACTAAGTCGTACTTAATCAACTTAGTTATTGATTAAAAATAAATATTGTATCCGTAGGCTAGGATAATCCATTTTACAAAACTGAATTTCTTTGATTTTTTCAATTGAAACATTTTTAAATGTTTAATCAGGTATTATTTATTAAAACCTAGTTAATAAAACATATAATTAATAAAAATCATTTTAATGATCTAATTCTATAAGCAAAAACAAAACATAAGTATATATTACACAATAAAACTGCACTATTAATAATAACATTATAAATTAAGCACATACTACCTTTTAATATAAAAATTCTTTTTGTAAAATACAGGTATAAAAAAACAATAGAATATACAATAAATTAGACTAGTATAGCAAAGACTAATAATCATTAGATAATTCATCCCCTTAAAAATATTCTTTTATAAAAGAATTAAAAATTAATAAAAAGTACATGAAAATATACTCTAATTATTTTAAAAACATAAGATACTTTATTCGCAAATTAAAATAAATAATTTATATATACAATGTATAGCATTAATAGCTTTTAAGTATAAAACAATGATGCTCTATTGGTTAATAGCATATTGAAGGAAAAAAATATTTTTATAAAAATTATTCCTAATATTATTACAGTATGCCTATTCATAAAAGGCTAGATCCAATGTAATCAAAGCAGAGTCAGCGATAATAAACCTACTTCATCGCATAAAATCCCAAACAACATTAGCAAATACTATAGATCCTTATTCTACTAAATCTTACCATTATAGATCATAATTTTTAACACATACTATACACTTACTATCTAGTAATCATTAAATAAAAAATTATTTGAAATAATAATATTTATATAATTTTTTTAATATAAAAGGATTTTTTAATGTCTGAATCATTCATCCATCTTAATCAAGGAGTACAATTAAATATTAGTGCACAATACATTAAAGACTTTTCTTTTGAAAATCCCAGAGCGCCAACTAGCTTAAAATTACAACACTTACAACCGAGCATTAAAGTAAATGTTGATGTAGAAGCTAATAAAATTTACAATAATGAAGAAATATTTGAGGTTATCTTAAAAATAAGAGCTAACGCTAAAACGTTAGAAAGTCCTTTATTTTTAGCTGACCTATCTTACGCTGGAATATTTAAACTTCAAAAAATTGAGAAAACGGATACTAAAACATTACTCTTGACAGAATGCCCTCGTTTACTGTTCCCATTTGCAAGGGAAATCCTAGCTAATACTACAATTAATGGTGGCTTTCCGCCGCTAGTAATACAACCAATAGATTTTAGTGCAATGTATCAACAAAAAATACAATCTCCCTGAAATCAACAAATTATTAATCACGATATGAATTTTTCCAGATAGGATTTTTGATTTTCTGTAAGAATGCATCATGCGCTGCTATCTCATCAGAACTCGGTGTATGAGGACGAGGACTTCTATACACAAAGTTCGTTTTTTCAATAATTTCTGAAATACTAGAAGTGGTAGATAAATTATTAGATTTATTAGATAAGTTTTCAATTAAATCTGGCTGACATCCACCAATCAATTCTAAATAAATAGAAGCTAAAAGATTTGCATCAATTAAAGCGCCATGAAAATCACGATTTGAATTATCGATGTCAAAACGACGACACAAAGCATCTAAACTAACATGAGCTCCAGGATATTTTTTTCTAGCCATGGCACAAGTATCCAATGCTCGGCTTATTGGTATTTCTGGAATACCAATAAGCCGTAACTCATTGTTTAAAAATTTCATATCAAAACTTGCATTGTGAATGATCAATGGTGAATCACCTAAAAAATCAAGAATTTTATCGGCTAATTCCGCAAAGACTGGATATCCGATTAAAAATTCAGAAGATAAACCATGAACGCGAAACGTTTCCTCCGGAATATCACGTTCTGGATTAAAGTAATAATGTAAAGTATGTCCACTAGGAATATGATTAATCAGCTCCAAACAACCTATCTCAACGATTCGATCCCCAATTTCTGGGTTTAACCCCGTTGTTTCCGTATCAAGTACAATTTCTCGCATTTACTTCTCTTATAATTACTAAGCTGTCTTTTACGCTTATTTTGCGAAATCCTAATCAATTTTTGCTTAACTAAACGCATAGCATAAGCTTTACCAAGTCCAGTATAAATAATTTGATCAGAGAATTGACGCTTTTTATAGTCCGATATTTGTTTCGATAAAATTTTTACTAAAAGCTCCTGTGTAATCTCTGGACGCGCCAACACACGCTGCCGCTGAATAAAACTAGGTGCGCTAACTACTACAACCAAGTCACAAATGAAGTGAAGATCTTTTTCCAACAATAGTGGAACATCTAACACAACAATCGGGCAACGAAGACGCTGACAATTTCTTAAAAAGAGAATAATTTGATTGGCAACTATTGGATGAACTATAGATTCAAGCAAAAATAAAGCTTCAGGATTTTTAAAGACAATAGAACTTAAGACATTGCGATTTACAACACCATTTTTCACCACTCCAGGAAATGCTCGCTCAATACAAGCTACCGCCTCTCCATCCTGACCCATCATACTATGAACTGCAAAATCGGAGTCATGTATTGGAATGCGAAATCGACGAAACATTCTAGCTGTTGTAGTCTTTCCCATCCCTATGGAACCGGTTAAACCAATAATGATCATCGTAACAGCAACCCCTGAACGCGCAAAAACTCTAATACTTGAAACAAAGGTAAGCCAAGTGCCGTAAAATAGTCGCCATCCAATTTAGTAAAAAGTTGAATTCCAGAACTCTCAAGCTTGTAAACGCCAACAAAATTGTAAATCTCATTGCCTACAGCATCCAAGTATGTATCGATAAATGATTCTGACATCTCTCGCATTGACATAGTAACAACATCAATCGTTTGCCAAATTTTCTTACCGGCTTTAGCAACAACAACAGATGTAACTAAACGATGGCTCTTACCCGACAAATATCTTAAAGTTTCCCGTGCATTAACCCTATCAAGTGGTTTACTAAACCACGAACCAAGGCAATCCAAGATCTGATCAGAACCAATAACCAAAGCATTAGGATATTTATATGAAACATGAATAGCCTTTACTTCTGCTAAAAATATAGCAGCTTCTTCTGTTTTTGTCCCTTTTGTTCGCAAAGATTTCAGCAAAGATTCTTCAGAAATATTTGGTGCTTTTATACTAAAAGGCACACCAGCATTACATAACAATCTTGCACGTGACTTGCTACTAGATGCTAAAATGACTGATCCTAAACAATTTTCATTAGCTAAAGGATAAATAGCTCTAGTGTTAAACATGATTATTCTTCCAAGCATCTAAGTGCTGCAATACAGCTGCAGAAGTCTCTTCTATCGAACGCCGAGTAATATCTATGATAGGCCAATTATTCCTTGCCAACATTCGTCGAACTAAAGCAACCTCTTTACGAACCTCCTCCATTGCTAAATAATCAATTTCCTTGCAATGCTTCGTTCTTAAAATACGATTGCGACGTATTTCCACTAAACGAATTGGATCGGCAGTAAAAGCAACTATAAAAGATTGTTTCAAATGAAACAATTCATCTGGCGGAGGAACGTTAGGAACGATAGGTATATTTGCAATTTTATAACCACGGTTAGCAAGATATAACGAAGTCGGAGTTTTAGAAGTCCGCGACACACCAATAATTACTATATCTGCATTATCAAGATCGTAAATATTTCTGCCGTCATCATGAGCTAATGTGTAATTAATAGCTTCTATACGATTAAAGTATGCAGCATCCGTTTTATGCTGAAGGCCAGGCCGAGGGTGAAAATCTCTACCTATATATTTAGCTAAAGCGTTAACCGTTGGGTCAAGCACTGGCAAACAAGGTATATCAAGCGCTTGGCAAACTCCCTCTAACCGTTCTCGTAAAAAAGAATCTACTAAAGTAAATAAGACAGGACCAGGATTTTCTTTAACTGCAGCAATTACTTTCTCAAGATGATTATGAGTACGCACAAGCGACCAAACATATTCTTTTACTTTAATATTTTCAAACTGAACCAAACAAGATCTGACTATTTGATAATTAGTTTCTCCAGTAGCGTCAGATACTAAATGTAGGCAAAGAGGATTAGACACAGTTATTCACAGAAGGCTGTGGAAAATTTTTTAAATATGGGGATAAGTCAAACATAATTGATACTAAATTAGAGATTGCTTAAAAGTTACCCTATTCATTGCACAAATCTATCCCATTGTGGATAATAATTATCCACACCATAGAATGACATTAATTATTTATTAAAAAGTGATTTTTTCCACGCAATTCACACAGCTCAATTCATAAATTTATAGTTATTTTTAAAGGAGATAAAATGTTTTTTATAAACTTACTCCCAAATTAATACTAAAATTTATATTGTTAATAACTCTGTTAATAACTAGTGGATAA